>NZ_CP109078.1:1200000-2400000 GCF_035917455.1 Micromonospora sp. NBC_01796
AGGCCCAGCTCGTGCTGGTAGTCGCCAAGCCGGAACTCCCGGTATCCGGGCTTGCCGTCCGGACCGGGGAACTCGAAGTACGGCTCGATGCCGAGCAGTTCGGCGTACCACCGGGTTGCCGCGTCCAGGTCGTCGGCGAAGTAGGTGACGGTGGCCATGCCGCGCAGGATCGGGGTGCCGCTCATGACGAATCCTCCAGAGTTGATCGTTTTCGCTGGTCAGTGCGTTTTCGTGGCGCTACACCGGACGCTACCGGCCATTGCGGAACCTCCCGTTCCTCAATGCCTGACAGACTTCGGGAATGTTGGAAACCTCGGTCCGGCTCCTGCGGTTGCTGACCCTGTTGCAGACCCGGCGTACCTGGTCAGGTGCGGATCTGGCGACCCGGCTGGATGTCACCACCCGGACCGTCCGCAACGACGTCGAGCGGCTGCGCCAGCTCGGCTACCAGGTGCACTCCTCGACCGGCGTCACCGGCGGCTACCAACTCGGTGCCGGCACCGCACTGCCGCCGCTGCTACTGGACGACGACGAGGCCATCGCGGTTGCCGTCGGGCTGCGCGCCGCCGCGGGTGGCACGGTCGCCGGGATCGAGGACCCCTCGCTGCGGGCCCTGACCAAGCTCGAACAGACCCTCCCGACCCGGCTGCGTCACCGGATCGACGCGCTGCGCTCGGCCACCGAATCCGCGGCGGGTGGCGGGCCGACGGTGGACGTCGACACCCTCACCGTCATCGCCGGTGCCGTACGCGACCACGAGCTGCTGCGCTTCGACTACCTAGACCGAGACGGCCAGACCAGCACCCGCCGGGCCGAACCCCACCGACTCGTCTACACCGGACGCCGCTGGTACCTCGTGGCCTGGGACACCGACCGGCAGGACTGGCGTACGTTCCGCGCCGACCGCATCAGCCCCAGGCTGCCGAACGGGCCGCGCTTCACCCCTCGGGAACCCCCCGAAGGCGGGGCCGCCGACCACGTCATGCGCGGCCTGCGCTCACTGGCCTGGAAATACCGGGCCCGGGTACGCCTGCACGTCCCCGCCGAGGTCATCGCCGAACGGATGCCCCCGGAGGCCGGACTCCTGACCGTGGTCGACGAGCGGAACTGCCTGCTGGAGACCGGCTCCGACCTCCTGCACGACCTCGCCGGATTCCTCGGCCACCTCGACGTCCCCTTCACCGTGCTCGACCCGCCCGAACTCCGCGACCACCTGCGTACGCTCGCCGACCGCTACTCGGCCGCCGCCGCAGAGTCGCAAGTGGACCGACGGGATGCCGGTCGGGGCGGCAGCGCTCCCACTCCCCGTGACATCCGCGACATCGATGGGGCGTAGCCTTCCGCACGGCTCAGCGCAAAGTCGCCCAAACGGAGGGTTTTTCATGGCTCTGGTACGACGCGCGTCCGTTCTGGACAACGCCGGGCAATTGGTGGTGACGGCGGTCGGACGCGTTGCCGCCGCCCAGGCCGACACCACCACGTCCACGCCGGCCAACGGCGACGCATCGGCCGCCACCGGCACCCCTGATCCGGGTCAGCCGGCCGGCGGCAACGGCGAGGCGCCCGCAGCGGAGGCCGCCTCGGCCACGTCCCAGCAGGCCGGGTTCGGTGCCGTACTCGCGGCGTTCGCGACCATCGGTGCCGGTGGTTACGGCGCGTGGCAGATCTGGTCCAGCGGCGGGGCCGCCGCCATCATCCAACCCCCGGACACCACCGCGGTCTTCGGTACGTTGCTCGTCTTCGCCGCCGCCGTCGAGCGGGTGCTGGAGCCGTTCTCCCGGTGGTTCCCGGGTCGGCGTACCGAGGCCGCGCTCGAACAGACGATCGTGGCGCTGGCGAACCGGACCAGCAACCCGACCCACGCCGACCTGGTCGCGGTGGCACAGGCGAAGGCGCGGGTCGAACGGGCCAGGGGCAACCGGACCATCGTCGCCTGGGGCATCGCGACCGCGCTGGCCACGGTGGCCTCCAGCGCCGGCGGTTTCTACGTCCTGCACGCGGTCGCCGGCCCGGAGTGGAACGGGCTGCCGGTCTGGGTCGACGCGATCGTCACCGGTGTCATGGTCGGCAGCGGCACCAAGCCGGTGCACGACCTGATCAGCCGGGTCCAGGGCGCCAAGGAACAGGCCCAGAACCCGACCGCCTGACGGATCCGCTTCCCGGTGGGCCGGACCGGAGGAACTCTGGTCCGGCCCACCCCATCCCGAAGGTTCCCGGCGAGCCGGCTTGACTCCGGTGGGCGTACGGCCGACGGTCACGGGTGATGAGCCGTGAGACCCGCAGTACCCGAGCGACGCACGAGCGTCTGCCGCGGCCGATGCGTGACGCGGTGGACGACTTCGCCCGGCACCTGTCCAAGGTGGAGAACCGGTCCACCCACACCGTCCGGGCCTACGTGGCGGACATCGTCTCGCTACTCGACCACGCCGTCCGGCTCGGCGGCGGTACCCCCGCCGACCTGGATCTCGCCGCCCTGCGGAGTTGGCTGGCGAAGGTCCGTACCCTCGGTGCCGCCCGTACGACACTGGCGCGGCGGGCCGCGTCGGCGCGTACGTTCAGCGGGTGGGCGCACCGTACCGGCAGGATCGCCACCGATGTCGGTGCGGCGCTGGCCAGCCCGAAGGCGCACCGGGAGCTGCCGAGCGTGCTCCGGGCCGACCAGGCGACCACGCTCGTCCTGGCCCCCGGTGACGAGGCGTCCCCGGTGCTGCTGCGGGACCGGGCCGTGCTCGAACTGCTCTACGGCACCGGGGTACGCGTCAGCGAACTGTGCGGGCTGGACCTCGGCGACGTCGACCACGCCCGACGGGTCGTACGGGTGCTCGGCAAGGGCAACAAGGAACGTTCGGTCCCGTACGGCGTACCGGCGCAGCAGGCGCTCGACGGCTGGCTCCGGCTGGGGCGTCCGGCGCTGGCCGGGCCGGAGAGCGGGGACGCCCTGCTGCTCGGGCAACGGGGCGCGCGGCTCCTGCCGACAATCGCCCGTCGGCTGGTCGCCAACTACGCGACGGCGGCCGGGCTGCCCCGTACCAGCCCGCACGGGCTGCGCCACTCCGCCGCCACCCACCTGCTCGAAGGCGGCGCCGACCTGCGTGCCGTACAGGAGATGCTGGGACACGCCTCCCTGTCCAGCACCCAGATCTACACCCACGTCTCCGCCGAACGCCTCCGCGCCGCCTACCGCCAAGCCCACCCCCGCGCCTGACCCCGCACGCAAGCTCAGCCACTGATACAGAGAATGAGTCGCTATCGGCGCGCGGATAACCACGCATTCTCTGTATTGGTGGCGACCACTGGGGCGAAGACTAGGATGATCACGTGAGCGACGCAGCGTCACTGCCGCCCGAACCGATTCCCGGGGCCCGCCTGCTCTTCTCGCTCGACCCCGCGATCACCCACCTCAACCATGGCTCCTTCGGCACCGTGCCGATCGTGGTCCAGCGCGCCCAGCAGCGGTTGCGCGACGAGACCGAGTCGAACCCGCAGCGGTTCTACACCCGTGGGCTGACCGACAGGATCGCCCACGCCCGCCGGTACCTGGCCACCTTCCTCGGCGCCTACCCGGAGGGCACGGCACTGGTCGGCAACGCCACCACCGGGGTCGCGGTGGTGTTGCAGTCGCTGGGTCTGGAGCCGGGTGACGAGGTGGTCAGCACCGACCACGGGTACGGCGCGGTCGCCTGGTCGGTCGAGCGGGAGTGCCGGCGTACGGGCGCGGTGGCCCGAACCCTGACCGTGCCGCTGGCCGCGACGGACGAGGAACTCGTCGAGATCATCCGGTCGGGTCTGCGGCCGGGGCGGACCAAGCTGCTGATCGTGGACCAGATCACCTCGCCCACCGCCCGTCTCTTCCCGGTCGCCGCGATCGTCTCGGTGGCCCGCGAACTCGGCATCCCGGTGCTGGTCGACGCCGCGCACGTGCCCGGCATGCTCCCGGTGGAGGTGGACCGGATCGGGGCCGACTTCTGGGTCGGCAACCTGCACAAGTGGGCGTACGCCCCACGCGGCACCGCCGCGTTGGTGGTGTCCCCACGGTGGCGGGCACGGATCGAACCGCTGGTCGTCTCCTGGGAGCAGGAGAACGGGTTCCCGCTCAACGTCGAGTACCAGGCGACGCTGGACTACTCCGCCTGGTTGGCCGCCCCGGTGGGTGTGTTCGCCCTGCGGAGCCTCGGTGTGGACCGGGTCAGGGCGTACAACGCCGGGCTGGCCGCGTACGGGCAGCGGGTTGTGGGTGCGGCGCTCGGTCTGGGACCGGCCGTCCTGCCGGACCCCGGCGGACCGACGATGTCCATGCGTCTGGTTCCGTTGCCGGACGGTGTCGGCGCCACCCTGCCCGATGCGATCGCCCTGCGGCAGCTGGTCGCGGACACCCTCGCCACCGATGTTTTCCTCGCTCCGTGGAACGGTCGGGGGTGGTTGCGGCTCAGCGCCCAGGTCTACAACCGGGCCGAGGAGTACGACCGTCTCGCCGAGGCCCTGCCCGGTCTGCTCGCCGCCGCGCGCTGAGCCGGCGAGCCCTCGGTCCGGCCCTCGGGCGGCGGTCGAGCACCGGCAGCAGCCGGACCCGGGCCAGGCCGAGCAGGGCGAGCGGGTCGAGGTACTGCTCGCCCCGGCGCAGGCCCCAGTGCAGGCAGGCCGGTGCGGGACAGCCGGGGTGGCCGGGAAGCAGGGTGCCGAGCGGATCCGAGGCGGCGAGCCGGTCACCGGTCTGCACCGACGGCTCGACCGGTTGGTAGGTGGTCCGCAGGCCGTCGGCGTGGGTGATGCTCACCAGTGGCGTGCCGGCGACCCGTCCGGCGAAGAGCACCACGCCGGCACCGGCCGCGCGGACCGGCGAGCCCGCGTTTCCCTCGAGGTCCACCCCACGATGCCCGGACTGCCACGGCAGCGGCGGCGGGTCGAACCGCCGGACCACCCGGGGTACGCCGGCCAGCGGCCACCGCCAGGCCGACCCGACCGGCACCCCTTCCGCCGCCGACGGGACCGGCGGTACGGCCGTCACCAGCGTTGCTGCCAGCGACAGCACCAGCAGGGCCAGGGCGGGGCGACGGTACGTCCTCATGGCCGGCAGCGTGCCCGGCGACCCCGACCGGCGCAACGGGTACGGGCCGGACCTGTGGACAACCGGACCGGCTGTGGAAAACGCCCGCCGAGCGGGTTGATCTGCTATGTGTCACCAACCACGGTGGAGGGTCGATCGAAGGTCGGGACTTTGGTCCTGCCGCAGTGGGGTGTTCCGGCCCGCGCGGTGGGGTGGCGGCGCGGGAGATGGTGAGGGTGTCAAAAAGAGCTCCTAGCAGCGGAGGCAACGATGACCACCATCAACAGCGGCGGCAAGGCTTCGGCGGCGATCCCGGCGCACGCCCTGGAACAGGCCCTCTCGCCGGGCCACATGCTCACCACCACCGCCGCCCGCGCCTTGGCGGTGCTCCGGATCAGCACCGGGTTCGTCTTCCTGTGGGCGTTCCTGGACAAGACCTTCGGCCTGGCGTACTCGACCCCCACCGAGCGGGCCTGGATCAACGGTGGCTCGCCCACCAAGGGCTTCCTCTCCAACGTCGAGGTCGGGCCGATCCAGTCGATCGCCCACTCGATCGCCGGGACCTGGTGGGCCGACACGCTGTTCATGGCCGGGATGGCGGCCGTCGGCATCGCCCTGATCGCCGGGATCGGTCTGCGGGTGGCCGCCGGCTCCGGCGCGCTGATCATGGCGATGATGTGGCTGGCCGAGTTCCCCCTCGCCAGGTTCACCAGCGCCGGTGAGCCGTCGGGGTCGACCAACCCGATCACCGACTACCACCTGATCTACGCCGTGGTCCTGGTTGTCCTCGCCGCCGCGTACGCCGGTCACACCTGGGGCCTCGGGCGGATCTGGGCCCGCCTGCCCTTTGTCCAGCGCAACCGCTGGATGCTCTGACCCGGCACCCGGGACACGTACGGATGACCGCCCCTGCTGAGTCAGACCCGACGGAACCTAGTCTTGGTCCGGTGCGCCCGCCCACAAACGCGGGCCCCGGACCGGGAAGGCCTACTGATGACCAGGGTGAACGAGGTGAGCGGCCCACCACGGCTGGCTGAGCCGGGCGAGGGGATCAGCGCCGAGGAACTGCAACTGGCCGCCCGCAACCACGGGCTCCCGCTGGAGGCGCTGCGGTACGACGTGACACCGGTCGGTCTGCACTACCTGCTCACCCACTATGACATTCCGGACACCAGTCCGGAGACCCACACGCTCACCATCGACGGTCTGGTGGACCAGCCCCTGATCCTCGACCTGGCCGAACTGAAGCGCCGCCCCCGGGTGACCCACCGGGTCACGATGGAGTGCGCCGGCAACGGGCGCGCACTGCTGGAGCCCCGCCCGGTGAGCCAACCCTGGCTGGTCGAGGCGGTCGGCACCTCGGAGTGGACCGGCACCCCGCTGGCACCGCTGCTGCGTGAGGCCGGGCTGGCGGCGGACGCGGTGGACGTACTCTTCACCGGCGCCGATCACGGCGTGGAGCGCGGGGTGGAGCAGGACTACCAGCGCTCCCTCCCGGTGCCCGAGGCTCTGCGCGAGGACGTGCTGCTGGCGTACGAGATGAACGGTGCCCCGCTGCTGCCGCAGCACGGCTCCCCGCTGCGCCTGATCGTGCCGGGGTGGTACGGCATGGCACACGTGAAGTGGCTGCACCGGATCGAAGTGCTCGACCGGGAGTTCGACGGGTACCAGAACGCGGTCGCCTACCGGGTACACCAGGACGCCGACGATCCGGGCGTGCCGGTGTCCTGGATCGAGCCGAGGGCGTTGGTCCAGCCGCCCGGCTTCCCCGACTTCATGTCCCGGTCCCGCGCGCTGCGCCCCGGTACGGTCCCGCTGACCGGTCGGGCCTGGTCCGGCCACGCCCCGGTGACGAGCGTCGAGGTGACCGTCGACGGCGGCCTCACCTGGTCCCCGGCCACCCTGGAGGCGCCCGCCACCGGTACGGGGAGCACCCGCTGGGCCTGGGTCCGCTGGCGGTACGACTGGGACGCCGCCCCCGGCCGGTACACCCTGAGCGCTCGGGCTACCGACGCCTCGGGGCGTACGCAGCCGGTGGAGCAGCCGTGGAATCGGGGCGGGTTCGCCAACAACCTGGTGCAGCGGGTCGAGGTCGTCGTCGTCCTCGACGAGTGAGCGGTTCGGGGGTCGGCCCGCCCTGCGACCGGCCCCCGCCGTCAGCTCGCTGCCGTGCTCAGCTCAGTCAGCTCAGTTGCCGAAGCCGGAATCCGCTGGAAGGGAGATCTCCGGCTTTTCCAGCTCTTCGACGTTTACGTCCTTGAACGTCATGACCCGGACATTCTTCACGAAGCGCGCAGGTCGGTACATGTCCCAGACCCACGCGTCGTGCATCTCCACCTCGAAGTAGACCTCGCCGTCCGAGTTCCGCACGTGCAGGTCGACCTGATTGGCAAGATAGAACCGGCGCTCGGTCTCGACCACGTAGGAGAACTGGCGGACGATATCGCGGTACTCCCGGTAGAGCTGCAGTTCCATCTCGGTCTCGTACTTCTCGAGATCTTCCGCGCTCATCGCACTCCGCCTTCCATGGCCACATCTTCCCCCACCGACGCTGGCGGCCGAGGCTGCTCCCCCAACGCCACGCCGACGGTACCCCCTGGCGGGGTCGTCCGCTTCCTCGACTCATCCCCACCCACCCGCACCGGGCGCCGGGACCGTGGTGGGCGCCCGGCCCGACCCGAGATCGACGCCACGTTCACGTACGAGAAGCGATGCTCCTCGCACGGGCCGTGACGCTCCAGCGCGGCCGTGTGCTCCGGCGTGATGTAGCCCTTGTGCTCGGCGAACCCGTATCCGGGATACCGGCCGTCCAGCTCCACCATGATCCGGTCCCGGGTGACCTTGGCCAGCACGCTCGCGGCGGCGACACAGGCCGCGACCTGGTCACCCTTCCACACGGCGAGCCCCGGCACACCGAGGCCGTCCACCCCGAACCCGTCGGTGAGGACGTACTCCGGTCGGGTGGACAGCGACGCCAGCGCCCGGCGCATCGCCGCCAGGTTGCAGACGTGCAGCCCGCGCGCGTCGACCTCGTCGGCCGGGATGACCACCACGGCGTACGCCAGGGCCTGGTCGACCACGGCCCGGTAGACGCGTTCGCGGGCGGCCGGGGTGAGCAGCTTCGAGTCGGCCAGCTCGTCGATCTCGCCGCGCCGCCCCTCGGGCAGTACAGCCGCGGCGGCCACCAGCGGGCCCGCACAGGCGCCCCTGCCGGCCTCGTCCGCCCCGGCGACGTGACGGAAGCCCCGCCGCTGCAGGGCGCGCTCCAGCGCGTACAGGCCGCCCTCGCGGCGGACCACGGTGCGCGGCGGGGTCAGCACTACCGCTCACCGCCCAGCAGGCGGCCCAGCAGGGCGGGCAGCTCGGTCGGATAGAACCGGTCGGCGGTGGCCTCGAGCTCGGCCACCGACCACCACCGGTGTTCGTCGATGCTGTCCCGCTCGATCTGGTCGAAACCGGCCGTGTCCACCTCGAAGGCCAGCTCGGCCGGCACCCGGACCAGGAAGAACTCCTGTTCCTGGCGGTACCACCGGCCGCCGAACGGGAACTCGGTGACCTCCTGCCAGACCGGCTCGCCGACCTGGTCCACGCTCAGCCGCAACCCGGTCTCCTCGGCCAGCTCGCGGACCGCGCCGTCGGCCGGGGACTCACCGGGGTCCAGACCGCCACCGGGGGTGAACCAGTAACGGTGGTCCGGCCGCGCCGGATCCCAGCCCCGGAACAGCAGCACCCGGTCGGCGCCGTCGAGCAGCAGCACCCTGGCTGCCCGGCGAGGGGTGAAGACGGTCACCGGCTCAGCCTAGACGCGCCCGGTCCGCCCGAATACGGGCGGCCGGGGCGGAAGACGACGGATCGGGGACCGCACGGTCGGGTGTTACGAATTGGGGACCCCGTCGTACGAGTCCGGCACCGACAGCCACTTGGCCCGGTCCAGCGGCCAGAAGACGGTAAAGGCCCGCCCGACCACGGAGTCCACGGGGATGGTGGCCAGGTTGATGTCCCCGTCGGGGTTGCCGGCCTTGGACTGCTCCCAGTGCTCCAGCGAGTCGCCGGAGGCCGACCGGTGGTCGCCCATCACCCAGAGCCGCCCCTTCGGCACGGTGATGTCGAACTCCTCGTCGGCGGCCGGGTCCCGGACCCCGTTCTCGGTGAAGATGTACGGCTCGTCCAGCGAGTGCCCGTTGATCATCAGCCGGTCCTGCGGGTCGCAGCAGACGATGTGGTCGCCGCCGACGCCGATGACCCGCTTGATGAAGTCCTCGCCGTCGGGGTTGTTGCTCCACTCGAACGGCGCCCGGAAGACCAGGACCTCGCCCCGGTGCGGCTCGCGGAAGTCGTAGACCAGCTTGTTGACGAGCACCCGGTCGTTGATGTCCAGGGTGTGCTGCATCGACGGTGAGGGGATGTAGAAGGTCTGCAGCACGAATGCCCGGACCAGGACCGCGACCAGCACGGCCACGCCCAGCAGGATCGGAAGTTCCCGCCAGAAGGAATTACGCGGCTTCGGCTTGTCGGTCTGCTCGTCAATCACGGGTGGAGCCTACGATGCCGAGCTGGGAGCCAACGCCGGGAACTCGCGGAAATGAACAACGGCCCCAGAATCGGCAGCACGACCGCAAGTCCGGCACCGCCGTCCGATGTGACCGGGGTACGCGTTCCGGCCGGCGCGGCGACGACCTCCGGCAGCTTCTCGAAGGTCTCCGGCACCGACAGCGAGTCCCAGCGGGCGTACGGCCAGACGACCACGAAGGCCCGGCCGATCACGTTGTCGATCGGCACCGGGCCCTGGCACCGGGCGTCCTGGGAGACGAGCCGGTGGTCACCCATCACGAAGAGCTGGCCCGCCGGGACCACCACCTCGTCGAACCGTCGGGAGCGGCACTCCCGGGGGTCGGGCGGGATGTCCAGGGGCGAGTCCTGCAACACGTAGGTCTCGTCGAGCGGGACGTCGTTGACGGTCACCCGGCCCTGCTCGTCACAGCACTTCACCCGGTCGCCGGGAACCCCGACCACCCGCTTGATGAAGTCCTTCTCACCGGGGCGGCTCACCCCGACCAGGTCGCCGACGGTCCGTCCCAGCTTGCCGACAAAACCCGGCTCGGGTTCGTCGCTCTGCTGTGGCGCCCAGCGGTCGGTCCCCCGGAACACGACAACCTCGCCCCGGACCGGGTCACGCATGTCGTAGACGACCTTGTTGACCAGCACCCGATCGCCGATCAGCAGGGTGTCCTCCATGGACCCGGAGGGGATGAAGAACGCCTGGAGCAGGAAACTGCGGATCAGTACGGCAAGGCAGAAGGCGACCACGAGGAGCAGCGGCAATTCCTGCCAGAGCGGCATCTGCTTGCGGGCACGGCGGACCCGTCGGCGCCAGGGCTCGACGTCGTCCTGTTCATCCACGCTACGTACCACGCAACTCCCCGGTCCCGAGATACAGCACTACCGCCCGGTCGAGCCGAAGTCGGCCCCGGGCGGTAGTGCGGACGCGTCCCGACCCACGACAACCGTCGCGGTCGGACGTTGCGCTTCTGCCCGTGCCGGCCAGCGTAGTCCCCGCCGGCCAGGACGGCACGCCCCCACGACCGGGGGCGATGCCGGACCGGGTCAGCTGGACTGCTTCTCGCGCTTCTCCTTGATCTTCGCCTTCTTGCCGCGAAGCTCACGGAGGTAGTAGAGCTTGGCCCGGCGGACGTCACCGCGGGTCACGACCTCGATCCGGTCGAGCGCCGGGCTGTTGATCGGGTAGGTCCGCTCCACGCCGACACCGAAGCTGACCTTGCGGACGGAGAAGGTCTCCTGCAGGCCACCGCCCTGGCGACGGATGACCACGCCCTGGAAGATCTGGACGCGGGAACGGTTGCCCTCGATGACTCGGGCGTGCACCTTGACGGTGTCACCGGCGCGGAAGGCTGGGGTGTCGGTCCGCTGCGACTGGGCGTCAAGGGCGTCCAGGGTGTTCATCGCTGCATCCTCGTAAGGCTCACGGCGCACCGGGGTCGGCGCGCGGATTGGGTGATACTGATCCCCGCACGAACCGGAGATCCTCGTAGCCGCCCGCGGCGCGGGTGACCACGGCAACCCCCCTACTTTGCCATATCGGCGGGCGGCACCTGAAATCCGGCTCCGCGCAGGGTGGCCACGTCACGTTTGTCCAGTTGCTCGGGCGGCAGTACGGCCAGCAGGTCCGGTCGGCGGTCGGCCGTACGGAGCAGGGCCTCGTCGCGCCGCCAGCGGGCGATCCGGCCGTGGTCACCGGAGCGCAGAATCTCCGGTACGTCCTGCTCCCGCCAGCTCGGCGGCTTGGTGTAGACCGGCGCCTCCAGCAGCCCGTGCGCGTGCGACTCCTCGTCCAGGGAGTTCGCGTTGCCGAGGACGCCGGGCAGCAACCGGGTGATCGCCTCCAGCATCACGATCACCGCCACCTCGCCGCCGAAGAGCACGTAGTCGCCGAGCGAGATCTCGGTGACCGGCATCCGGGTCTCGGCGTGTGCCAGCACCCGTTGGTCGATGCCCTCGTACCGGCCACAGGCGAAGATCAGATGCGGTTCGGCGGCCAGCTCGTGGGCGAGCGCCTGGGTGAACGGCACCCCGGCCGGGCTCGGCACCAGCAGTCGCGGCGGGGGCGTGTCACCGGCCGGGACCAGGGCGTCGAGCGCCTCACCCCACGGCTCCGGCCGCATGACCATGCCCGGACCGCCGCCGTACGGTGTGTCGTCGACGGTCCGGTGCACGTCGTGCGTCCAGGTGCGCAGATCGTGTACGCCCAGTTCGAGCACCCCACCCGCCCGCGCCTTGCCGATCAGGGAGAGATCCAGGGGCGAGAAGTACTCGGGGAAGATGGAAACCACGTCGACGCGCATGCCACTCACACTCAGCTCGGGGGACCAACCGGTCGGAACTCGGAAGACCGACCGGTCAGAGGTCGAAGAGGCCAGCGGGAGCGTCGACCACTACCCGGCCGGCGGCCAGGTCCACCTCGGGCACGATCGCCTTGACGAACGGCACCAGCGCGACCCCGCCCTCGGGTCGGCGGAGTACCAGCAGGTCGGCGGCGGGTGCGTGGTCGATCCGGGTCACCTCGCCGAGCGGTTCACCGGTCGGGCTGACCGCGGCGAGGCCGACCAACTGGTGGTCGTTGAACTCGTCCGGGTCGCTCGGCGGGGGCACGTCGGCGCTGTCCACCCAGAGCAGGGTGCCGCGCAGCACCTCGGCGAGATCCCGGTCGTAGAAGCCCTCGAAGAGGACCAGGGGACGGCCCTGGTGCCAGCGGACCGTCTCGACGGTCAGCGACTCCGGCACCCGTACCGGCTCGCCCTGGTCGGTCACCGGTGCCGGGCCGACGGGGACGGGTGCGTTGGCAGGTGCCGTCGGGTCGGCGCGAAACACCGACCCGACAGCGAACCGTGCCTCGGGTTCGTCGGTCCGCACCTCCACGGTGACCTCACCGTGGACACCGTGCGGCCGCCCGATCCGGCCAACGATCAGGAGCATCAGTACGAGTCGACGATGTCGACCCGGACCCCACGGCCACCGATCGAGCCGATGACCTGGCGCAGCGCCTTGGCGGTACGCCCGGACCGGCCGATCACAGTGCCGAGGTCCTCGGGGTGCACCCGTACCTCAAGCCGCTTGCCCCGGCGCGAGTCGACCAGCCGGACGCGAACGTCGTCCGGGTGGTCGACAATGCCCTTGACCAGGTGCTCCAGTGCCGGCCGGATAGCCACGTCAGGCCTGCTCGCCGGAGGCGGCACCAGTCTGCTCCTCGGTCTTCGCCGGCTCCGCGGCCGGAGCGGCCTCGGCGGCGGGCGCAGCCTCGGCCGGAGCGGCCTTGGCGGCCTTCTTGGCCGGCTTGGCAGCCGGCGCGTCGGCAACGCCGGCGGCGGCCTTGGACTCGGCCTCGTAGATCGCGAGCCGGTCGGCCGGGGCGTCCTTCATCAGCAGCGGCGGGGGCGCCGGGAGGCCCTTGAACTGCTGCCAGTCGCCGGTCTTCTCCAGCAGACGCTGGACAGCCTCGCTCGGCTGCGCGCCGACGGACAGCCAGTACTGGACCCGCTCCGACTTGACCTGGATGATCGACGGGTGTTCCTTCGGCTGGTAGATGCCGACGAACTCGATGGCGCGACCGTCCCGCTTGGTACGCGAGTCGGCGACGACGATGCGGTATTGCGGGTTGCGGATCTTACCCATCCGCAGGAGCCGGATCTTTACGGCCACAGTCTGTTCGCTCCTGTTGCGATTCTCACCAGCCCGGAAGGGCGGTGGGCGGGTGAGCGCCAACCGGCACAGTGGGGTTTGGGCCGGAGACAACTCGGTGGACTGGCAACACGCCCGGGTTAGAGGGCGCCGAACGCGTGCCGGATACCAGCGACCCATTGTGCCAGACCCGGTACGGATATCTCACCTCGGACCCGGTCAACCTGGCCATTCGCCATGATTGTCCGGTTCGTCGCTCTCACGACGCCTCCCCGTCCGCGTCGTCCCCGATCATCCCGGAGTACCACCCGTGCCGGACCACCGGCCCCTCGGCCAGCCGGTGCAGCAGGTCGCGGGCGGGCCCGTCGGGCACCCGGTCGAGCGCCCGGCGGGCCTGCCGGGCGTGCTCGTCGACCAGCCGGGCCAGCTCGGTCAGCTCGGCCAGGGAGCCCTCCGACGACGGCACCGCGACGCCGCGCGGTCCCCCGAGGCTCCCCCGAAGCTCGCCACCCGCCGGCCCCGGTTCGCCACCCGCCGGCCGTCGCTGCCCACCGGCCGCCCGCAGTTCGTCGGCCAGTGCGTAGCTCACCCCCAGGTGCCGCCCGTAGCGGGCCAGCGCGTCGACCACCGGCGGACCGGCACCGCCGAGCCGCCCGCCCAACCGGCAGGGCAGCTCGAACGTGGTGGCCATCCGGGCGGTGAGCAGCTCCACCCGCGCCGACCAGTCGACCCCGGCCACCGCTCCCACCCCCGTCCCGGTAGACGTCCCGGGCCGCAGACCGGGCAACGCCCCGGAAGACAGACCGGGCGACGGACCGGGCGGTGACCGGTGGGCGGTCGTACCGGGGATAGGTGTTCCGCCCGGTGGGGCGGCGTCGGCGGTACGGAGTTCCCGGGCCCGGCCCTCGCAGTTCGCGGTCAGCGCGTCGGCGAACTCCGTCACCACCGCCGCCCCGCCCTGGGCGGCCAACTCGTACGCGCGGGCGAGCAGGTAGTCGGCGAGCAGGATCGCGAACCGGCTCCCCCACGGCACCGGGGCCGGGCCGCCGTCCCGACCACCGGCCGGGTCACCGGCGCTCGGGGCGGCACGGGGCGACGGCACCCACGGGCCGGAGTCGCGGGACGGGGCGCCACGGGGTTTCGGGAGGCCGGGGGAAGGCCGGGCGGGCGGGGCGCCGGCACCGTCCATCGCCAGGCCGGCGAGCAGGCCGAGATCCACCGCCGCCGCCAGCGCGTGGCTGACCGGGCTGCGACGGCCGCCGACGTACGCGGCGGCGAGCAGGAGCACCGCCGGGCGGATCGAGACCGCCGCCGGGTCCCGGTCGACCGCGAGCAGCCGGACGAACATCGGCCAGTCCTCGCGTACGCAACCGGCCAGCAGCTCGGCCACGGCGGTAAGGTCCCGCCGCAGTGCTCGGCCCAGGCCGGGATCGAGCGGTGGGAGCGGCCTGAGGACCTGTTCGGCACGGACGCCGTCGGGATGCAGCGCCAACCACCGGCACAGGGTGAAGATCGGCCGGTCGTCGTCGAAGGTCGACTCCAGCATCCGCCAGGTGAGCAGGTAACGGCGTGCCGCGTGGCGGCCGGACTCGAAGTAACCGGCGTGCCGGGCGCCCAGCTCGCGGGCGTACGGGGTGGGGTCGACCGGTGCGTCGGCGGACTCGTGCAGCGCCGCGTCGATCTTGGCGGCGGCCAGCGTCCCGGACTCCAGCGCGAAGCTGATCCCCTCGCCCGTGAACGGGCTCACCAGCCCGGCGGCGTCGCCGACCAGCAGCAGCCCCGGCACCCCGCAACGGGCCGGGTCGAAGTCGAGCCGCAGCGGCGCCCCGCTCATCCGGCCCACCGGACGGGCCCGCCGGAACCGGGGGTCGGTCGCGATCAGGTCGGTCACGAACCGGTCGTAGAGGCTGCGGACACTGTCCCGGTGGGACGGGTCGAACAGGCCGACCCCGACGTTCACCACCCCGCCGCCGACCGGGAAGACCCAGCCGTACGAGGGCAGCAGGTGCCGTTCGGTCACGTCGAACAGCGGCATATGGATCTCCAGCAGCGGGTCGAGTCCGACCACACCGGTGAAATAACCACGGGCGGCGAAACCGGTCTGGTCCGCCGCGCCCGTACGGAGTCCGGCCTGCCGGCCCAGCCCGGAGTTTGCCCCGTCGGCGGCGACCACCACCGGAGCCCGGACCGCCATCCGCCGCCCCTCCCGTTCGATCTCCACCCCGCGTACGGCACCCGGCTCGCCCAGCAGGTAGGTCGCGCGGGCGTCGGGCCAGAGCGTGGCGCCGGCCCGGACCGCCGAGTGGCAGAGCTTCGCGTCGAGTTCCAGCCGGGGAACCACCATCCCGTACGCGAGCGGCCCGTCCCCGTCGTACCGGAAGTCCCGGCTGCCCCGGCCCCGCATCCGGACCCGGACCCCGACCACCCTGGCCGCCCCGTCCAGTTCCGCCAGCACCCCCATGTCGGCCAGCAGCCGCACCGCGGCCCGGGTCAGCCCGTCCCCGCAGCTCTTCTCCCGGGGGAAGCCGCGCCGGTCGACCAGCAGTACCCGCCGGCCCCGCCTGGCCAGGTGGTACGCGGTCGCCGACCCGGCCGGTCCGGCGCCGACGACCACCGCGTCGAGCCGGGCCGGGCCGATCTCCCCGGCCATCTCAACCGGCCCGGGCGATGGCATGGTCGGCCAGCCGCCACAGCGACTCCCGGGCCGGTCCTGCGGGCAGCCCGGCGAGGTGGCTCCGGGCACGGGCGGCGAGTTCGCGGGCCTCACCGAGGACCTGGTCCACCACCCCGGAGCGGAGCACCAGGTTGCGTACCTCGGCCAGTTGGGCGGCACCCGGTTCGAGCACACCGAGCAGTTCCCGTACCCGTAGCGCGGCCGGTGTGCCACGGGCCAGCAACCGGAGTACGGACAGCGTGTAGACACCCTCCCGGACGTCGCCGAGCGGGTACTTGCCCAGCCGCTCGGCGCTGCCCCAGACGTCCAGGGCGTCGTCGGCGAGTTGGAACGCGACGCCCAGGTCGTGGCCGTAGCGGGACAGGGCGGTGACGATCCGGTCCGGGGCACCCGCCAGCCGGGCACCCAGCCGGCACGGAAGTTCGAACAGGGTGGCGGTCTTACCGGCGATGATCTCCAGGTACTCGGCCTCGGTCAGGCCGGTGTGGAAGGCGTTCTCGGTCTCCCGGAGCTGACCGGTGCAGAGTTCCACCAGCGCCCGCGCGGTCTCCCGGCCGTAGCCGTCGTCGAAGGTGGCGATCAGCGCGCTCGCCCGCGCCACCAGGAAGGTGCCGGTGACCAGGGCGCTCGAGTCACCCCACTGGGCGTTCACGCTCGGCCCGTGCCGGCGGGTCACGGCCCGGTCGAGCACGTCGTCGTGGTAGAGCGTGGCCAGGTGGAGCAGTTCCAGGGCGGCGGCGGCGTCCAGTAACCGGTCCGGCCGGAAGGTGCCGAACTCCCCCGCCACCAGCAGCAACGCCGGCCGGATCCGTTTGCCGCCCCGGTCGAGCAGGGCGGTGGCCATCGTCCACAGGCCCGGATCCCGCGACGCCACCGCGTCCTTCATCCGCCGGTCCAGGTCGGCCAGGGCGGTACGGGTACGCGCACTGGTCAGCCACCGGTCGTCCACCGTCGCCGCACCGACCACCGTCATCACCTTCCTCGACTCAACCACGCCAGCCCCTTCCGATCGGACCCGTTGCCGCCGGGGTGCCGGCGCCGCCGGCCGGCGGGCGGGGACCGGGCGGTACGGGTGTTTCGAGCACCACCCGGCAGCGGACCAGGAACGCCTCCACCCCGCGACCGTCGACCCGGACCGCGACGATGCCCGGTCCGGTCAGTACCGCGACTCCCGGCAGCGCCGGACTGGCCGGGGGCACCTGCGCCCGGTCCCGGATGTTGCCGGCCGCGTCGACCGCGGTCAGCGACAGCGGGCGGCCACCGGCGTTGAGCAGGGTGAGCGTGACCCGCTCCGCCGGACGCGGCAGCCGGAGCACCAGGCCGAGACCGAGGCGCAGCGCCGTACCGGTGGCCGGGGGGTCCAACGGCACGACCGACCGACCACCACCGTCTGGTGTACGCAGGCCGAAGCCCTGCTCGGTCCACTCCGGCGGGAACTGGGTGCCCCGTTCCCGGTCACCGAAGTCGAGCGTGACCTCGGTCGGCGGCGGCGGGGCCGGCGGGCAGTACGGCTGCGCGGCGAGCAGCTCCACGTCGTCGAACCAGACCCGCTCCACACCCGGAGCCGGATCCCGCCCGTCCGGCCGGTACGCCTCCAGGAAAACCGTGATCGCGGCGGAACGGGCGGTGACCCGTACGGTCAGCGGGCTCCACCGCTCGGACGCCGTACCGTCGCTCCACACGATGGTGTCGGCGCCCGGGTCGTGGCCACCGGCCGGGTCGACGCCGAGCCGGGCCGTACCCGGCCGGGCCTGGTCCAGGTCGTACCAGGCGGTGAGCTGGTACAACCAGTCCGGGTTGGCGCCGATCCGCTGAAACACCCCGACCCGTTCACGGGCGGCGGCCTGGAGTCCCTGGGCACGACGTCCACCGTGGACGACGACGTTGCTCGCGGTGTGCCGGGGCGCGGTGTCGGTCGCCGCCGACGCGCACAGGTACGGCTCCCAGCCGATCGCCACCGCCCCGGTGCCGCGCTGGGTGAACCCGTCCTCGAAGTGCCGGTTGACCACGTCGACCGCCCGGATCACCACCTCGTCGCTGCCCGTACCGCCGTCGTCGTCGGCAACCGTGCAGCGGGCCAGGAAGGTGCCCCGGTCCGGGTACCGGTGCGCGGCGACCGCGTTCCCCCTACTCGCCGGGGACCGGTGGACCTCGGTCACCACCGCCGGGATCGGGGTGGCGCAGTCACCGAACGCCCAGGTCGCGGTGTGGGTGTCACACCACCCCGGATCGCTGAACGTGGCGGTGAGGGTGAGGACCGTACTCGGGTACGTGAACAGGTCCGGCCCGGCGTCCACGGTCGGCGGCACGTTCCGTACGGTCACCAGCCGGGAGTCGGTGGCCATGCCCCCGTTGCGGTCCCGGACCCGCAGGGTCACCTCGTAGACCCCGTTGTCGGACCAGGCGTGCCGTACGGTGCTGGTCCCCTCCGACCGGGGCGGTCTGCTCGTCTGGACCACCGTGCCCGGCTCGGTCCCGGACGCGTCACCGAAGTTCCAGGTGGTTTCGTGCGAGTCGGTCCAGTCCGGGTCGGAGAACCGGCCCACGAGCGTGACGAGTTCACCCTCGTCGACCACCAGGTCGGGGCCGGCATCGACGATCGGCGGCACGTTCGCCACGTACACCAGGGCGAAGCTCCGGCTGGTCGCGCCGCCGGGTTCGGTGATCGTGAGGGAGTGTTCGGCCAGGTAGACACCGCAGGCGGAGTAGGTGTGGGTGAGGTCGCGGGTCGTCGTCGCCGGGCTGCCGTCGCCGGGCGACCAGGTGTACCCGGCGGCCGGGGCGGTGTGCCCGGCGGTCAGGGTCAGCGCGGATCCGGCGGTCCCGGTGTACGAGCCGCCGCTGCGGGCGGCGAGCACCGGGGTCTGCGGGTGGGGGCCGAGCACCTCCAGGGTCCCGGCGAGGACCAGCCCGTCGGCGGCGATCGTGATCGGGTCGTGGAAGACGGCCCGGACCCGGCCGATCCGGGCGAGTTCGGGAGGCCAACCGGTGAGTCCCCGGAGCACACCGGTGACCGGGTCGGCCCTGGTCGAACTGCCGATGCTGGCGGCGACACCGCTGACCACGGCGGCCACCACCACGATGACGATCCCGACCAGGATGCTGCCCGCCCCCCAGCTCACCACCGCGAGGATGAGCGCCACCAGCCAGAACGCGGTCGACTCCGCCGGGTCGATGTCGGGGTCACCGACCACCTGGTACTCCATCGCCTGGATCCCGTCCGCGTCGAGCACCCCGTCGGGATGCCAGCGCAGGCCCGCGTCGGCCCGGAAGGTGGCGTCCACGTCGATGCTGCCGAGGACCGCGTCGACCACGGTCAGCGCACCGGTCATCCGGATCGCCCCGTCGACCAGCTCGACGTCGAGTTCGCGTACGTCGGCGCGGCTGCCGTCCCGGTCGACCCGGCGGGGCAGGTCCGCTGCGGCCCAGCCGTTGCCGGCGCGGGCGGCCTCGATCCCGGCCCGGACGACCGGTCCGGCCAGGGCGATCGCGAACTCCCGGCCGGCCGGGACCAGTGGGCCGATCGCCCCGATGTCCGCTCCGGGGGCGGCGTTGACCGCGATGACGAGCGAGTCGGAACGCGCCCGGGTGGCGACGTCCCGCGCCTCGAACCGTTCGCCGCCGGCCTGTGGGGTCCAGAGCGCCAGGTGACCGCGGGCGGCCAGGTCGGTGTGGAACAGGTCGCCGATCAGCGCGGCGAGCTGCCCGGCGGTCGGCACCGGCACCGTACGCGGCCCGAAGCCCTGGACCAGGTCCGCGCCCTGCCGGCCGAGCCGGGTACGGAGGGTGTTTTCGAGGAGTCCGAACAGGCTGCCGTTGTTCACGGTGTAGTTCGTGCCCTCCAGCCCCGGCGCGGGGGCGATCGGTCCGACGGTCACCACCGCCGTGTCGAACCGGACCGTGTACACCCCCGGCGGTGCCTCCAGCTCGGCGAGGATCTCCACCCGTGCCTCGATCCCCATCGGGTCGGCCAGTTCGGGCGCCGGCCCGTCTCCGATGAGGTCGACCATCCGCAGGTAGGCCGGGAGGCTGATCAGCACGTGTCCGGGGTCGGGTCGGGTCACCTCGATCCGGTAGCCGGGCTGCCCCTGGTCGTCGTAGAACTCCAGGTGGGTGTCGACGGTGTAGTTGTTGCCGCCGACGGAGAGCGCCTGCCCGGACTCGTCCCGCTCGTGCGGGATGGTCGGCACACCGGGGTGGACCGTCCCGCCCAGTTCCCCGTTGCCGTACGCGAGGTGCAGGTACTCGGCGAGGAGCTGGTCGAGTTTGCCGCCGACCGGATCACCGGTGACCATCACGTCGACCGCCGTACGGGGCAGCCCGTCGAACCGGATCCCGACGTCGAGGGAACCCGGCAGCGGCTCGATCGGCGCCTCGACCCGTACGGTGGCGGTCAGGTCGAGCAACCGGGCGGACGGAACCGGCGGGTCGGCGAGGGTCACCTGGACGATCGCGCCGAAGACGAGCCGGCAGCCGTCGATCTCGGGCACCAGTTCGGCGTCGAGGTGCTGCTGCGGGATCTCCAGTTGCCCGCCCGAGGTGGTCCGGCCGCCGAGGTCGAGCCCGGCCGGGATCGGCACGTACGCGGGGACCGTGCCGGTGTCGCCGCACCCGGCGGACTGCCAGGCCCCGCGCAGCGCCTTGCGCAGGACCGATGGCGTCGCCGCGATCACGACGTCGAACCCGTGGGTGTCGGCCATGGTCCTCCCTTCGCGCTACAGGTCGGCGGTCGGTGGGGTGCCCCGCCGCAACCGTGCGGCCACGACGGTCACCGGCGGTGTCCGCTCGCCGTCGAGCAGCGCGACGAAGATCCGTTCGGATGCGAACCGGGGCCGGGCGGCCGAGATCCGCCGGTAGTCGAGCAGCGGCGGCAGCACCGGATGCTGGTCGCGCAGACGCCGGAGCGGGTCCGGGCCGGCGCCACCGGGTCGCCAGCGCGGCGGTCTGGTGTCCAGCACCGGTCCCGGTGCCACGGCGACGATGCCGAGTTCGACGAGGAGCCGCCGTACGTCCTCGGCGTCGTCCGGGTCGACCGCCCGGCCGGCCAGTCCGGCAACCTCCCGACGCAGGTCGGCGAGGCGGCCGGCGGCGCCGGGGCCCAACCTGAGCTGGTCGGCGAGGGCGGGCCTGATCTCGGGGTCGATGCTGTAGTCCAGCCGCTCGATGGCGAGCAGCGGGTTGGCCGCGGCGGCGCGGCCCAACCGGGGGTCGGCGTTGACCCGGGCGAGGATCTCGGCCGCGCGTGCCTGCAGGTCTGCCCAGGAGGTGATCTGGTCGGCCACGGGGACCTCCCACCAGGGGAACGACTTGCCCGGAGCCTAGGGCCCTGACCTGCGGTTTTACGGCTTCTGTCAGGAGGGCGACACTCTTGGTAGTGCCATTTTGTCCGGACTCGCCGGTCGGTTCGGCGCGGAACCGCGGGAGCCGTCCCAGATCCCGCCGGGCGCTCAGCGCACCGGGGGCCGATCCCAACCCGGCGGCAGCGACGCCGGCACCGTCCACCCCGGATCGGGTACGAAGTCGCGCCAGGTTCCGTCGAACGGGAACTCGCCGGCCTCGATCATCCGTACCACCCGCTGCCCCTCGGCCCGTACCGCCGCCTCGTCCGGCACCCAGTAGCCGTCGGGGAAGGCGAGGCGCTCGACGAACTCCTCCTCGTCCTTCCAGCGCCAGGTCAGGTCCGGGTCGACCACGATGTCGAGGTCCTGGTCGACCACGTCCACCCCGGCCACCTCGCCGTCGTCCCAGCGCACACCGTGCTCTTCGAGGTTGACGTACCAGTGGGCGAACCGGTCCTCGGCGTCGCGGAACAACCAGACCGAGTGGTCGGCACCGGTCGGCAGGAACTTCAGCAGCGGCGGACCCGCCCAGACGCCGGTGGCGAGCCGGTAGGAACGGCTCAGCCACTCGGCGAACGGCATCGCCCGCATACCCCGGCCGTCGTCGGCGACCTCGTGCGCGACCGGCGCACCACGCGCGATCCAGACCAGCAGACCGCGCTCGTCGTCGCTGACCACCCGGGCCGACCGGACCCAACCGATCCGCCCCCGACGCACGTTGCGGTGCATGATCAGCCGGCCGGGGGCGAACCGGGACGCGGACGTCCCGGTCAGCAGGTCGTCGCGGGCACTGGCGGACACCGCAGGATCAGCGGGCCTCAGTAGGAGCGGGCCAGGATGGCGACCAGGTCGGGCTCGTCCTCCGAGTCCGGCACCGAGCCGTCGGCACGAACCAGGCAGCGTACGGTGACACCCTGCCCGTTCGCCTCGGCCTCGCCCTCGACACCGACCGCCGACCACGGCACCCGGGCCCAGCCGGTGGCCGCCGCCTCGATCGCCTCGGCCAGCGTGCTCACCTCGAAGGTGCGGGACCTGCGCAGTTCGAGGGCCTCGTCGTGCAGGGCCTTCTGGTCGGCGTCGAGCGCGGCGAGCACCGCCGAGACCGCGTCGGCGACCGGGACCGGGGTCTTCGACCCGTCCGTACGCCGGACCACGACCGCGTTTCCGGCGGCCAGGTCGCGGGGGCCGACCTCGACCCGTACCGGATAGCCCTTGAGCTCGGCGTCGACGGCCCGGCGGCCGAACGGGGTGTCGACCCGCTCGTCCAGTGCGACCCGGACCCCGGCGTCGCGCAACGCGTCGCGGAGCTTCGCCGCCGCCTCGCTGACCCCGTCGCCGGCCTTGACCACCATCACGTACGCCTGGATCGGGGCGAGCCGGGGCGGCACCCGGAGCCCGTTGTCGTCACCGTGGGTCATGATCAGGCCGCCGAGCATCCGGGTCGAGGTGCCCCAGGAGGTGGTCCACGCGTGCTGCATGCCGCCGGTCGCGGCGGAGTAGGTGATGTCGAACGCCTTGGCGAAGTTCTGCCCGAGCTCGTGGCTGGTGCCGAGTTGCAGCGCCTTGCCGTCGCCCATCATGCCTTCGAGCGTGTACGTGCTGGTCGCACCGGCGAACCGCTCACGCGCGGTCTTGCGCCCGACCACCACCGGGATGGCCAGTACGTTGACCATCATGTCCTCGTACACCTCGTGCAGGATCCGGCGGGCGTAGGCCCGCGCGTCCGCCTCGTCGACGTGCGCGGTGTGCCCCTCCTGCCACAGGAACTCGCTCGTACGCAGGAAGATCCGGGGGCGCAGTTCCCACCGCACCACGTTCGCCCACTGGTTGAGCAGCAGCGGCAGGTCCCGGTACGAGTCGACCCACTTGGCCATGAACTCGCCGATCACGGTCTCGCTGGTGGGGCGTACCACGATCGGCTCGGCCAGCGGCTTGCCGCCACCGTGGGTGACCACGGCCAGCTCCGGGGAGAAGCCCTCGACGTGCTCGGCCTCACGCTTGAGGTAGGACTCCGGGATGAACAGCGGGAAGTAGGCGTTCTCCGCCCCTGCCGCCTTGATCCGGTTGTCCATCTCGGCCTGCATACGCTCCCAGATGGCGTAGCCCGCTGGTCGGATGACCATCGTGCCACGCACCGGGCCGTTGTCGGCGAGCTGCGCTTTGGCGATCAGGTCCTGGTACCAGCGGGGGAAATCCTCCGCACGGGGAGTGAGCACGCGTGCCATGACCACGTATCCTATGCGCCCCCCGGCACCCCCCACCCCACCCCCACCCCCCGACGCCGCCCCACAGCGAGGAGCGCGACGATCTTGCAGTTGTGGTCGTTCACAAATCCGACCAAGGCCACGATTCGCGGCACCACAACTGCAAGATCGCCCGGGTTTGGGGTTGGGGGAGGGAGGGGTGGGTGGTACTCGCGGGTTGGGCGACTGATCGGCAGGGCTGTGGCGACGTGCTGCCCCCATGGGGGCAGGAATTCGCCACAGCGCGTGGGCACCACTCATTCGGTTGACGAAGTCTGGTCACGAGGGCGGCGGTCGCGCCAGGCTCCAGCCCGCGAACCTTGATCCACGCGCTGAGCCGTTGCCCAGGGCGCCCCGAGAACAGCTCAGCGTGCACGGATCAAGCGAGCCAGCTCAGTACGCGTCGATCAAGGGCAAGACGCGTCAGCGGACGACCTGCCCCAGAGGACTCACACTCCGGGGATGGAGTCGATCCGAAGAAGCGGCACGTCGTAGAGGTGCGGCTGTCGTGGACGGCTCATCGCCGGCTGCGTGACCTCGATGATGACCAACTCCGTGACGAACTGAACCGTGGCAGCAAGCAGGTGACTGGTGTGCCCAACCGCACTTTGGGCCTTCAACCCGACGCTGACGTGGATATGAGGCAAAACGGTATCGGTCGTATCGTCGTAGGCGAGCGTGCCGGCGCCAAGCGCCTCGACGTTCGTCAAGTGGACCTTGGACCAGACAGGAGCTTGGGGATCTTCGAGGCGCTCACAGGTCCCGACGATCTCGACGCTACTCATACCGCCGATGAACATGGGAATGTATCCCTGACGAATACCGTGGACCTGGCACGCGTCGGCAAGAGCTGTGTAGAAGTCCTCGCCGTGGTCCATGACAACCACCAACGTACGTCCGGCGGTCACCTCATGACTGCGCATCCGTGTGCCCCTTCAGAGATCCGCTGCCGTCACCGTGGCCCGAGCGGGTGCCGGCCACGACCACTCTGCGGGGTCACCCAATCCGCCAGCAGCCTGGAAGGCCGCCGCGACCTGGGCGCGGTCGGCACCCCTGGCGAGACACAGGTGCAGCAGGATGCGTGCCTTGTACGGGTCGAGCAGCCCGGCAGAGATGAGACCTCGGCTCAACAGGTCGCGCTCGGAGCCGGGGAATCCATAGGTGCTGGAAAGGACAGGGCCGGCGCCGGTGCGGGAGGCAAGGACCACGGGAATCCGAGCGGACAGGTCCGTCAGTGGGAGCACCCACGCCTCCGGGACATGGCCCACCCCGAAGCCCGCCACGATGAGGCCATCAACCTGGTCGGCGAGCGCCGTAAGAATCTGGCCGTCGTCACCGATAGTCGCCGTGTGTAGACCGATTCGCCGCTGGCGGGGGCCAGGCTCGAACGGGCCCTGCAAGACGTGGCGTCGTACGCGGTTGAGAATCCTGGGAATGCCCTCGATGAGGTACCCCAGTGGCCCTCCGTCGGGAGAGGCGAAGGTAGCGGCGCTGGTCGAGTGGGTCTTGCGCACGCGGGCCGCCGCGTGGATTTCGTCGGCGAGAACCACTACGGAGCCGAGGTGTCGGGCCTGCGCGCTGGCCGCCACGACGATGGCGGCAAGGAGGTTGCCCGCGCCATCCGCGCCGGCAAGGGTGGGGTTGCGCATAGCCCCGGTTACCACCACGGGCTGCGGCTGGTCATGGAGCAGGTCGAGCAGGTAGGCGGTCTCCTCGATCGTGTCCGTGCCCTGCGTGATCACCGCCCCGGCCACCCCGAGGTCGAAATGTCCCCGCACCTGGGAAGCGAGTTCCGTCAGATCCTCGAAGGTCAACGATGCACCTGGGCGGTTGCGGAAGTTGACCACCTTCACGTCGATGCCGGTGTCCCCCAGGCCAGGTACCGCAGCGACGAGTTGATCGGCTGACAGGGCAGGCACAACGCCACCGGCAGCCCCGGTGGTCATAGCGATGGTGCCGCCAAGGCCGAACACGACAACTCGCGGCACGTCATCGGCAGGTGTCGCGGCCACGCAAGATCTCCTCGACGCAATCGGTTGTGGTGGTGGCTGAGCCTAGTAGGCGTCGAGGTCGACACCGGCGACGTATCGACAGCTACGGTCGATGCCGGCCGTCGAAAGGTGGCGGCTTCGCGGTTGGGCGATCCCCGCGAGGCCATGATCAGCAAGCTCGCGGCAGCGACGGACCAGGGGTAACCAGTCCAACCCCAGGTAGTCGGCAAGTGCGCGGAGCCTCTCATGGGACGCGGGCCCGGCGATAACCGAGTGGATTATGGCCCCGTTGGCGGCGTCGGTGTACTCCCGCAGTGTTGACCGATCACTGGTGACGTCAACGTGCCAGATGCCATCGGCCCGCACCCAGGTCGCAACGATCGCGCGACGACGGTCGGAGACAAATCCGGCTGTGCCGGCGTACTCCGGCTCGTCGGTGACGACGACCTTGATGCCGTATGACTCTATGAGGGCCACCGCCAGCAGCAACAAGATCCGTTCGCCCGTGGGTGACCCGTCGAGCGCTGAACGCGGGATGCAGAAGATGCGTACGGGTCCCGCGCCGATGAATCGTTCGGCCGTCGCCCGCAGGTATTCGAGTTTGTGGCCGAACAGCAACCAGGTGCTGGCCTCCTCCCCGTTGCTCTCCTGGGTCCAGAACACGGGTACGTCAGTCAACGTCGGGTAGTGGCGGCGAATGTGGCCGGCACAGAACGCGGAACCGAGCCAGATCTGCGCGGCGGGCGTGAGGTCAGCGGCGAGATCCCGGCTTGCCGCCGACCGCACCATAGGCTCATATCCGGGCAGGTCACGACGTGATTCTTCTAGCAGATCGTCGTCGGCGAGCAGTGCTGCGTCAAGGTTTGTCACAGCCCACAGGACGGCGGAGGTGAGCTCGTCAAGGACGTAAGCGTGGGGAATTGCTAATCGCGCCCCGGGCATTGCGCCGCGCAGCCGCCGGCGAACGTGCCGAGAATCCATCCCGAACAGTCGGTTGCCGTCCCTGCTCTCCGTGCTGCCGACCACCAGTGCTCGCCCTGGCCGGTTGAGGATCGGATCGTCACCGTATCCGTCCGGAACCGTGACCATGATCTGCCCACGGATGACGGCAGGGTGCACGTATGCCTCAAGTGCTAACCCTGGAAAGAATCGGCCCTCGGGTGCCCACAGTGTGAACGGCTGTCGCAATGGCGCTGTCGCAGCGGGTCCCCGCCCGGGCGCCAGCAGCGACACCGGGGCAGGCGCTAGCGGATCACCGAACTGGAACGAATCTTTCGAGCGGGGTCCGGACTGAGGGACCAAGCCCCGATGTTGAAGGACGTGTGCGCCCGGCGTCTGCCATGCAACGGCTCCCTTCTCCCTGCCGCCAACGTTGACTGACTCCCCCGGGGCATGGCCACTACGAGCCTTAGCCGCACAGAAACCCAGATCGACGTCGTCCCTGACATTGAGGACCACCCGAAGCGCCTTCCGGTATTCCTCCTGTGGCCATCGGATCTCACCTCGCTCCAGCTTGCCGACGTAGTTCGCATCGAAGCCGCTGTGCGCCGATCTGTGGCCGTACAGCAAATTGTTGACGAGATCCGCGAGCTCTTTCCGCGAGGTCGGCTTACCAGGGTGGACAGATGACGGCACCTGCTCCCGTGCCAAACGGAGAAGATCGTTCGACACGATCCGTCCTCCGATACCTGTCTCGGGTCCCGGTGTCGACGGCAACCGTGCCGCGCCACACACAATTCAGCGAGGTCCGGTCACAGAGTAATCGAATTCTTGGACCGAACACAGGGGGAGGGATGGGGATCCTCCCCCTGTCGAAGGATCCCCATCCCTCCCCATCCAGGGATCTTTCCTCCGCACACCTCGATCGCTCAACTTGGTTGTCAGAACCGCGAGAGCCGACTGCCAGGTCACCGGAATCAATCGGGCACATTGTCCAACTGCCTGGCTACGCGGGCCAGCTCTACGAGATCAGGTTGTTGACCGCCTATGACAAGGAGAACGGCACCATGACCGACACTGTCACCGGCAACCCCGTTGCCACGGCCTACACCGGGCCATTCAGCCTCGACCGACCCCATTTCGTGGGAGTTGGCGGGTGCGCGATGTCCGGGCTGGCCCGGCTGCTTGCGGAGTCCGGCCGGCGCGTGACCGGCAGCGACATCGCCGACTCGCCTACCCTGGAAATGCTGCGCACGGCTGGCGTGATCACGTACCCCGGCCACCACCGGAGTTACATCGAGGGCGCGTCCTGCGTCGTCTACACCACCGTCGGCCAGGGCGCCGACGAGGTGCACGCCGCCCGCAGCGCAGGCATCCCTGTGATCCACCGCGCGCAGGCCATCGAGGCCCTGTGCACCCGGCGCAGGCTTATCGCGGTATCCGGATCGCACGGGAAGTCCACCACCGCGGGCGTACTTGCCACCGCCCTACGCCAACTCGGCGAGGACCCCACCTACCTCATCGGCGCCGACCTGGATGCCCCAGGCTCGGGCGCCCGGCTCGGCAAATCGGACCTGATGGTCGTGGAGGCGGACGAGTCGGACCGCTCCTTCCTCTTCCTGCCGCCGGCCATCGCCGTGATCACCAACGTGACCGACGATCACCCCGAAAACTTCGCCACCCACGCCGAACTGGTCGATTCCTACGTCGCGTTCGCGGAGCGGATCGTGAAAGGTGGTGTCCTCATCGTCAACGCCGACGATGAGGGGGCCGCAGAGGTCGCCGCGCGCATCGCGGCGTACCGGGCAGACCTGCGGGTGCTGAGCTACGGCCGAAGCGGCACAGCCGACTACCGGCTGACAAGCGTGGCCGGTAGCGGATGGAACCTCCGCGCGGAGGTGGTACTACCCAGTGGCCAGGAGGTCGCGCTGGCGCTGTCGACGCCGGCCCCGCACCACGTCCATAACGCCATCGCAGCGCTCGCCTGTACGAACGTCCTCGGCGTCGGACCGGTCGCCGCGTCCCAGGCGGTATCCACGTTCACCGGAGTCCGGCGTCGGTTCGAGAACCTCGGGACGGTTGCCGGGGTAACGGTGATCGACAGCTACGCCGACCACCCGAATGAAATATTGGCCGACCTCTGTGCCGCCCGGACCCTGACCGTCGGTCAGGTTCTCGTCGCGTTCCAGCCCTCCGGACACTCCCGCGTGGCTGCCTTCGGCGCTGTCATCGGTGAAATCCTGAATGAGCGTGCGGATCACGTCATGCTGCTCGACGTACACGGGACCCTTCCGACCACAGGGCCCACCGCCGACGCGGCACAGATCGCTACCCGGTTGGACGACGACCGCTACACCCTGCCCATGGGCTCGAAGCACGTCGCATGGATCGTGAACCAGATGGCCAAGCCGGGTGACGTGGTGCTGACCATGGGCACCGGGTCGTCACGACCTACGGGAAGGTCATCATCGACCAACTCGCCGCCCGAAAAGCGCCATCACAGACGGTCTAGCCCCCCACTAGACCACCGGCACGCCGTCGGACTCCGTCAACTGGTGCGCGAGCGCCTGGAGTCCGGCGGCGTTTGCCGCCTTCACCAGCACCACATCGCCCGGCCGGAGTCCGACGCGCAGCTTCCCGAGCGCCGCTGAGGCATCCGGCACCCGATCCACGACCGTGCTCCCGGTGGACGCGCCGGCCGCATACTGGTCCGCACCGTCGCCACCGATTGCCACCAGCCAGGCAGCCCCGATGCCCGCGACCCGTTCCCCGATCTCCCGATGGGTCTGCGTCGCTTGATCCCCCAGTTCGGCCATCTCGCCGAGCACCGCGACTGCGCGACGGCCATCGCGGGCGCTCATGTCGGCCAGCGCCAGCAGCGCCGCCCGCATCGCGTCCGGGCTCGCGTTGTAGGCGTCGTTGATGACCGTGATCCCGTCCGGCCGTACGGTCACCTGCATCCGCCCCGGCGACAGCGCCTCCGCCTGTGACAGCCCCTCCGCTACAGCACCGACGGGGTGACCCAGTCCGATCGCGACGGCCGCCGCAGCGAGCGCATTCGCCACCTGATGCGTCCCATACAGCCGCAGCCGCACCTCAGCCCGGTCGGCACCGAAGACGAGCCGGAACACGGGGCGGCCAAGGTCATCGGAAGTGACATCCTCGGCTCGCACGTCGGCGTTGTCATCGAGGCCGAAGGTCAACACCCTCGCCCTGGTCCTGGCGGCCATCCCCAGCACCTTCGGGTCATCCGCGTTGAGTACCGCCAGTCCATCGTCGGGCAGTGCTTCGACCAGCTCGCCCTTGGCGGTCACGATGTTGTCGACCGAGCCGAACTCGCCCACGTGGGCGAATCCGATCTTGGTCACCACGCCTACCCTGGGCGGAGCGATCGAGGTCAGATACCTGATGTGACCGATTCCCCTGGCGCCCATCTCCAGCACGAGATATCGAGTGTCGGCCGTCGCCCTGGTAACCGTGTACGGCAGGCCCAGCTCATTGTTGTTCGAGGCACGGTTGGTGACGGTGTCCCCGAACCCCGCCAGCACCTGACCCAGGATGTCCTTGGTCGAAGTCTTGCCGACCGACCCCGTCACACCGATCACCGTCGCATTGCCGAGACGATCGACCAGTGCCCGCGCCAGCCGGCCATAAGCGGTCACCACGTCCTCGACCACGATTGCCGGCACGCCAACCGGACGCGACGCCAGCACGCCCGCCGCGCCCGCCTCGGTGGCAGCAGCGGCGAAGTCGTGCCCGTCCACCCGCTCGCCGGGCAGCGCGACGAACAGGCCGCCCCGCTCCACCTGTCGCGAGTCGAACACCACGGGAGCCACAACGGTCACGGCTGGATCATCGGCATCATGGACGACGCCACCTATGGCTGCGGCGATTTCCTCCAGGGAAAGAGCAAGCACACCGGCAACCTACCGCTTCTCCCACCGCGCAGGTGTTCAACCACCGGTCGGCGGACCAGCTTCCCTTGATCCACGCGCGCTGAGCTGTTGCCCAGGGCGCCCCGAGAACAGCTCAGCGCGCGTGGATCAAGCGAGACACCTCAGCGCGCGTGCTCAAACGAGACGGTCAGCGCGTGGATCACGCGAGACACCTCGGCGCGCGTGGATCAAGGGGCGATGCGTCAGCGGACGACTTGGCCGCGTAGGACTATGCGGCTCGGGGTGCGGAGCACCCGCAGGTCGGTGCGGGGGTCGGTGTCGTAGACGACGAGGTCGGCGAGGCCGCCTTCGACCAGGCCGGGGAAGCCAAGCCACGCTCTGGCTCCCCAGGAGCCCGCGGCGAGGACGTCCAGGGTGGACATGCCGGCCCGCTCGTGCAGCAGCAGCATCTCCTCGGCGGCGAGGCCGTGGTTGATCCCACCACCGGCGTCCGTACCGACGAAGATCGGCACGCCGGCCTCGTACGCGGCCCGGACCACGTCGGGGAAGCCGTCGCGCAGGGCGAGCATGTGTTTGGCGTAGCCGGGGAAGCGTTCGGCGGCACGTTCGGCGATGCCACCGAAGGTGTCGATGTTGATCATCGTGGGGACGAGTGCGGTGCCCCGGCGGGCCATCTCGTCGACCAGGTCCACGCCGAGCCCGGTGCCGTGCTCGACCGAGTCCACCCCGGCCCGGACCATGATGTCGACGGCGGACTCGGAGAAGGTGTGCACCGCGGCGCGTACCCCGGCTTCGTGCGCGGCCCGGACCGCGTCGGTCAGGGTGGCTTCGTCCCAGGTCGGCGCCAGGTCGCCGGCGTCCCGGTCGATCCAGTCGCCGACCAGCTTGACCCAGCCGTTGCCGGCCGCCGCCTGTTCGGCCACGGCCGCCCGCAACTCGCTCGCCGGCACCTCGACCCCGATGTCGCGCAGGTAGCGCTTCGGCGGGGCGATGTGCCGGCCCGCGCGGGCCAGTCGCGGCAGTCCCGGCTCGTCGTCCAACTCCGGGTACGGGTACGGCGAACCCGCGTCCCGGATCGCCAGGACCCCCGCCTCCCGGTCCGGTACGGCGAGCGCCCGAGCCTCGTCCAGCCCGGTGATCGGCCGCCCGCTCGGGGCGATGCCGATGTGGCAGTGCGCGTCCACGAGTCCGGGCAGCACGAACCCGCCGTCGTTGATCGTCTGCGCCCCGGCCACCGGCTCGTACGTGACCCGGTCACCAACCAGCCACAGATCACGTACCTCGTCGTCGGGGAGCAGGACCCCGCGTACGTGCAGTGAAACCGGGTCAAGCTGGCTCACTTGTTGTCGTCGGGCCGCTTGGTGAGCTTGTTGAAGTCGAGTTTCGGCAGCTTGAAGCCGGGCGGCAGGCCCTGCCCGGCACCCGGGTCCAGGCCCGGCGGGAGTTGCGGCATGCCGGGCATCCCGCCACCGGGGAAGCCACCGGCGGGACCGCCGACGCGGGGGCGGTTGCCGCCCTTGGTGCCCTTGCGCTTGTTCTTCGGCGACTTGGTCGCCTTGCGCCGGCCACCGGGCAGGCCCATCATGCCGCCCATCTGCTTCATCATCTTCTGCGCTTCGGTGAAGCGGTTGAGCAGCTGGTTGACGTCCATCACGGTGACCCCGGAGCCGTTGGCGATGCGGAGCCGGCGGGAGCCGTTGATGATCTTCGGGTTGGTCCGCTCGCCGGGCGTCATGCCCCGGATGATCGCGGTGACCCGGTCGAAGTGGCTGTCGTCCAGGTCGGCGAGCTGGTCCTTCATCTGTCCCATGCCGGGCATCATGGCCAGCACGTTGGCGATCGGACCCATCCGCCGTACGGCGATGAGCTGGTCGAGGAAGTCCTCCAGGGTGAACTGCTCACCGCCCATCAGCTTGGCGGTCATCTTCTCCTTCTGATCGGAGTCGAAGGCCTGCTCGGCCTGCTCGATCAGAGTGAGCATGTCGCCCATGCCGAGGATCCGGCTCGCCATCCGGTCCGGGTGGAAGACGTCGAAGTCCTCCAGCTTCTCACCGGTGGAGGCGAACAGGATCGGCTGCCCGGTGACCTCGCGTACGGACAGCGCCGCACCACCGCGGGCGTCACCGTCGAGCTTGGAGAGGACAACGCCGGTGATGCCGACCCCGTCGCGGAACGCCTCGGCGGTCCGTACGGCGTCCTGACCCACCATTGCGTCGATCACGAAGATGACCTCGTCCGGGTCGACCGCGTCCCGGATCGAGGCGGCCTGGGCCATCATCTCGGCGTCGATGCCGAGCCGGCCGGCGGTGTCGACGATGACGATGTCGCGGGCGGCCCGCTTGGCGTACTCGATCGACGCCTTGGCCACCTGGACCGGGTCACCGACACCGTTGCCCGGCTCGGGGGCGTAGACCTCGACGCCGGCCCGACCGCCGAGCACCTGCAACTGGCCGACCGCGTTCGGACGCTGGAGGTCGGCGGCGACCAGCATCGGCTGGTGGCCCTGTGCCTTGAGCCAGCGGGCGAGCTTGCCGGCAAGGGTGGTCTTACCGGAACCCTGGAGACCGGCGAGCATGATCACGGTCGGCGGGTTCTTGGCGAACTGGAGCCGCCGGCCCTCGCCGCCGAGGACCGCGACCAGCTCCTCGTGCACGATCTTGATGACCTGCTGGGCGGGGTTGAGCGCCTGGGAGACCTCGGCGCCCCGGGCCCGTTCCTTCAGGTTCGCGATGAAGGACTTGACGACGGGCAGCGCGACGTCGGCCTCCAGCAACGCCAGCCGGATCTCCCGGGCGGTGGCGTCGATGTCGGCGTCGGTGAGCCGACCCTTTCCACGGAGCTTGGTGAAGATCCCGGAGAGGCGGTCACTCAAGGTGTCAAACACGGCGCAACATCCCGTTTGTCTAGTTTCCGCGAGCAGGACTCGGACCGGCAGCGACACTTCCGGCCAACGCTAGGGTAGCCGCCCGGCACCCCGGCCGCCGCGTCGCTGCCACCGGCCGCCGATCACCGCCGCCCCACCTCACCCGAAGCGCGCCTCTTGTAGAGAAAGAGGGGCTGTCGGGGCGCGAATAAGCCCTCTTTCTCTACAGAGGCGCCGGGGGGCGTCAAGGGGTGACGGCGGCGAGGACGGCGGCTTCGACGCGGTCACGTTCTGATTCGTCGGAGTAGTCGCCGACCAGGTAGAAGGCGTCGACCACGTCGCCGCCCAGGGTGGAGATCCTGGCGGCGCGGACGAGGGCGCCGGCCTCGTCCAGGGCGCTCGTCACCCGGTAGAGCAGGCCACCGGAGTCGGCGGCGCGCAGTTCGAGCACCACCGCGTCGGTGGCCGCCGCCCGGTGCCAGACCACCTTCGGGGCCGCGCCGCCGCCCCTGCTGGCCAGGGCCCGGCCGCGAAGGCGTTGGATCACCGACACGTCGCCGGTGACCGCGCGGCGCAGGTCGGCGCTGAGCGCGATCGGGTCGGGTGGGGTGCCGTACCGGGGCTGGACCTGGAACTCGACCAGCCCCCGGTCGGCGACCGTGCTCGCGTCGGCGGAGAGCACTTCGAGCCGGTGCAGGGCCAGGCAACCGGCGACCGCGGCGAGCAGGCCGCGCCGGTCGGCGGCGGCCACCGCCACCCGCGCCCCGTCCAGGTGTACGGCCGGCAGCGGCCCCTCCAGCAGCGCCGGATCCGGCGTCGGGGGGTCGGGCAGCTCACCGGTGTCCAGAGCGGTGTGCACCCTGCCGACCAGTTCGGCGATCAGCCGGGACTTCCAGTCCGACCAGGCGGCCGGGCCGGTGGCCTGGGCGTCGGCGCGGGCGAGCCCGTGCAGGAGGCTGAGGGTGTGGCTGTCGCCGACCGCTTCGGCCACGCCGGAGATCGTCACCGGGTCGCGCAGGTCCCGCCGGGTGGCCACCTCGGGGAGCAGCAGGTGCAGCCGGACCAGCTTCTCGATCAGGTCGACCTCGGCCGGCGGGAGGCCGATCCGGGCGGCGATCGAGGCGGCGATCGGGGCACCGACGGTGCTGTGGTCACCGGGCAGGCCCTTGCCGACGTCGTGCAGGAACGCGGCGAGCAGCAGCAGGTCGGGCCGTTCCACCTCGCGGGCGTACGCGGTCGCCTCGGCGGCGGCCTGGACCAGGTGCCGGTCGAGGGTGAACAGGTGCACCGGGTTGTGCTGGGGCAGGCTGCGCAGCCGGGGCCATTCCGGCAACCAGCCGTCGATCAGCCCGTACCGGTCGCAGGTTTCCCAGGTGGGCACCAGGCCGGGGCCGGCGCCGAGGAGGGTGATCAGGGCGGCCCGGGCCGCCGCCGGCCACGGGGTCGGCAGCGGCGGGCAGTACGCGGCAAGCCACTCGCAGGTGGCGCGGGCGATCGGCAGCCCGGTGCTGGCCGCGGCGGCGGCGACCCGCAGCGACAGGCTGGGATCGGGGCGGGCGCCGATCGCGGTCCGGGCGAGGACCAGTTCGCCGTCGTGTTCGACCACGTCACGGGCGACCGGGCGGCGCAGGAGCCGGCCGTCGGCGCCCCGGTTGTCGGGGCCGCGCAGCCGTCCGCTGCGGAGCCGGTCGGCGGACCGGAACGCGTCGGCGAGGGCGTGGCTGATCGTACGGGCGTCGCCGGCCACCCGGCGCAGCACCGCGTCGCCGTCGTCGAGCCCGAGCAGGGTGGCGACGGCGGCCCGTTCCTGCGCGACGAGGCGGTCGACCCGCCGGCCCCGGGACACGTGCAGTGCGTCGCGGGTGTCGAGCAGCCGCAGATGGGCGGCGCGTACGGCCGGTCGGAGGGCGTCGCTGATCCCGGCGTACGCGATGGCGCGCAGCAGGCCCACGTCGCGCAACCCGCCGGCGGCCTCCTTGAGGTCGCCTTCGAGCAGGAAGGCGAGTTCGCCGTGCGCCTTCCAGCGGGCGGCGGTCACCTGGTGCAGCACCGGCAACTGCCGCACGGCGGTACGCCGCCACTGGTCACCGGCGGCGGCGATGAGCTTGTTGCTGAGTGCCTCGTCACCGGCGACGTGCCGGGCGTCGAGGAGCCCGAGGGCGACCTTGACGTCGTCGTGCGCCACGGAGAGCGCCTCGGGGATGGTGCGGACCGAGTGGTCCAGGCCGAGCCGGGCGTCCCAGATCGGGTACCAGAGCGCGGCGGCGATCTCGTCCATGCCGGGCACGCCGTCGTGCACCAGCACCAGGTCGAGATCGCTGTACGGGGACAACTGCCGGCGGCCGAGACCGCCGACCGCGACCAGCGCCACCCCGGCCGGTACTGCCGGCATCAGTGTCACCAACCAGGCGTCGAGCGCCGCCGCACGCTGTTCGCGTGCGGCGGCGCCGATCCCGGCGGTGAGCAGCGGTGTTCCGTCGTCGGTCAGTCCGACTGCCGGCGGTGTTCCCCTGGTCATCGCCATATGCTCAGAGCGCGTCGAGGCCGCGCTCACCGGTCCGGACGCGGACGACATCCTCCACGGCCGTGACCCAGACCTTGCCGTCACCGATCTTGCCCGTACGGGCCGCCGTGACCACCGCGTCGACGACCTTCTCGACGTCGATCTCGTCGGTCAGCACCTCGACCCGGATCTTCGGCAGGAACTCCACGGTGTACTCGGCACCCCGGTACACCTCGGTGTGGCCCTTCTGCCGTCCGTACCCCTGGACCTCGCTGACGGTCAGGCCGGCCACGCCGAGGGCGTGCAGGGCCTCCTTCACCGCGTCCAGCTGGTACGGCTTGATGACCGCGGTCACCAGCTTCATGTCCAACCCCTCCATCACAGGAACGTTAACCGGCGACCTTTTCGCTGACCGGAGCGGCCGGCTCGGCCGTGGTGCTACCGGGAGTGCCGATCCCGGCCATGGCGAACGCACCGCCACCGCCGCTACCGCCACCGGTGGAGAGGTCGTAGCCGGCCTCAGCGTGCTCCGCGATGTCGATCCCGTCGACCTCGGCCTCGGACTTGACCCGGAAGCCGATGGTCTTCTCGATCACGAAGGCCAGCACCCAGGCGATGGCGAACGACCATACCGTGACGACCAGGCCGGCGAGAGCCTGCCGACCGAGCTGGGTCGCGCCGCCGCCGTAGAAGAGACCGTCGGAGCCGCCCACCACATCGCTGATCGCGGCGTTGACCGAGTTGGTGGCGAACAGGCCGAGCCAGAGCGACCCGATCCAGCCACCGACGAAGTGCACGCCGACCACGTCGAGCGAGTCGTCGAAGCCGAGCTTGTACTTCAGGCCGACCGCGAGGGCGCAGACCACACCGGCGACGATGCCGAGCAGCACGGATGCCCAGGGAGCGATGAAACCACAGGCCGGGGTGATCGCGACCAGGCCGGCGATGGCACCGGAGGAGGCACCGACCATGGTCGGCTTGCCATCCTTGATCCACTCGACCACGATCCAGCCGAGCACCGCCGCGGCGGTGGCGAGCTGGGTGTTGATGAAGGCCAGACCTGCGACCGAGTCCACGGTCAGTTCGGAGCCGGCGTTGAAGCCGAACCAGCCGAACCAGAGCAGCCCGGCACCGAGCGCCACCAGCGGGATGTTGTGCGGCTTCATGCCCTCCTTGGGCCAGCCGAGCCGCTTGCCGAGCACCAGAGCCACGGCGAGCGCAGCCGCACCGGCGTTGATGTGCACTGCCGTACCACCGGCGAAGTCGAGCGCGTGGATCTTGGCGCCGATGAAACCGCCGCCCCACACCCAGTGCGCCACCGGGAAGTAGACCAGGGTCGCCCAGCCGAAGGCGAAGAGCAGCCAGCCGCCGAACTTGGCCCGGTCGGAGATGGCGCCGCTGATCAGCGCGACGGTGATCACCGCGAAGACCATCTGGAAGGCCATGAACACGTAGAGCGGGACGCCGATGCCGCTGGGGTTCTCCGCGGTCGCGCCCCAGAGGTCGGTCTCCGCGAGGAACGTCTTGGTACCGAGGTAGGCACCGGGATCGCCCCAGAGCCCGTTCACGTCGGCCCCGAAGGCGACGCTGAATCCGTAGAACCACCACAGAATCGAGATGAGCCCGATAGCCGAGAAGCTCATCATCATCATGTTAAGTACGCCCTTGGACCGGTTCAGGCCGCCGTAGAACAGCGCCAGTCCGGGTGTCATGAGCAGCACGAGCGCCGTCGAAACCAGCAGCCACGTAGTGTTGGCGCCGTCGATCGTCGGTGCTTCAGGCACGCTGGCCTCCTATAAGTGAGTTTCCTCCCCTCGAAAGCTCCGATTCGTGCCGGGCACTGTCCCGCTGCCCTTGCTGCCCGAGCCGAAACTTCCACCGACCCAGGGGCAGCGCCGCCCGTGCGCCGGTTGGGCGGAAGCTTCCCGGCCGGCTGTTTCACCCAGGGTCTCCACCGCGTTTCCGGGCCGTGACCAGTTGTTTCGTACGTGTGAAGAAAGTCTCACAGTCGATAGAACGGGTGGGGGCATATCAGCCGAAAGGCGCGCCGGAGGTATACGGAAAGCGACACGGGTCAACGGAGCGCGTACTCCAGGGTGTGCCGTTCGTAATCCAGCAGGCGGAGATCGCGCATCGGACGCCGCAGATGGCCCTTGTGCACTATCCGTACGAACGCCGGCTCGCCCGCCGCCGCCATCCGACGGATCCCCTCGACATGGTCGACGATCCGCTTACGGATGGTCCGCACCAACCGGTGCCGGTCCCGTGGGATCAGACCGTACGCGTCCGCGAACAACCGCAGCCGGCGGGGCCGGTTCGGCCGCTTCCACCCCAGCGTGTACGAGTCCCGGTCGGAGAAGAGCGGCACCCAGGTCCAGGCCGCGTACGCCACGTCGTAGATCCGGGCACCCGGTGAGGCCAGGTCGAAGTCGATCAGCGCGAGGGTCCCGTCCGGGCGCCAGATCACGTTGTGCGGGGCGGCGTCGTGGTGGCAGATCACCTCGGTGTCCGGCGGCGGCGGCCCGAACGACCGCCAGACCGCGCCGGTGACCGGGGCGAAGCCGTACTGCGCGTCGTGGAACATCCGGAGCATCGTGGCGACGGTGACCAGCGCCTCGTCGGTCACCCAGTGCGGGGCGAGCGGGTACTCCCCGCACTCCCCCTCCAGGTAGGACAGCACCTCCCGGTTGCGCTCGTCCATCCCGAGCGCGCGGGGCGAGCCGGTGAACCCGACGTACTCCAGGTGCCGCAGCAGCGCGTGCACCGAGGGCGTCCACGGCCCGGCGTTGCGCCGGACGGTGTCACCGACCCGTACGACGGTGCTCACGTTCCCGCCGTGCAGTGGAATTTCCTGCGAAGTCACGTACGGTCTCCCGATGCGCGGCGGCGGTTCACGGTAGGCCACCGAGGTTACGCCTCGGCGCCCAGCGGATCGGCGCCGATGAGCGCGTCGACGAACTGCGCGGGGTCGAACGGGGCCAGATCGTCCGGGCCCTCGCCCAGGCCGACCAGCTTGACCGGCAGGCCGAGCTTGCGCTGTACGGCGATCACGATCCCGCCCTTGGCGGTGCCGTCGAGCTTGGTCAGCACCACCCCGGTCACGTCGACCACCTCCATGAACACCCGGGCCTGCTCCAGCCCGTTCTGCCCCGTGGTGGCGTCCAGTACGAGCAGCGTCTCGTCGACCGGGCCGTGCTTCTCCACCACCCGCTTGACCTTGCCCAGCTCGTCCATCAGGCCGACCTTGTTCTGCAACCGCCCCGCGGTGTCGATCAGTACGGTGTCCACCCCGAGTTCGATACCCCGGCGGACCGCGTCGAACGCCACACTCGCCGGATCGGCTCCCTCCGGCCCCCGGACCACCTCGGCACCCACCCGGCCGCCCCAGGTGGTGAGCTGTTCCGCGGCGGCGGCCCGGAACGTGTCCGCGGCACCGAGCAGCACCGTACGACCGTCCGCGACCAGCACCCGGGCGATCTTGCCGCAGGTGGTGGTCTTGCCGGCGCCGTTGACCCCGACCACCAGCACCACACCGGGGGTGCCGTCGTGCGCGGTGGCCCGCAGTGCCCGGTCCATCCCCGGATCGAGCGCGTTGACCAGTTCGACCGCGAGCAGGGTGCGCAGGTCACGCGCCGTACGGGTGCCGAGCACCGCGGTCCGCTCGCGCAACCGGTCGACGATCTCCCGGGTGGCGTCCACGCCGACGTCGGCGGTGATCAGCGCGTCCTCGATCTCCTCCCAGACCTCCTCGTCGAGGTGGTCCCGGCTGAGCAGGGTGAGCAGTCCCTTGCCGAAGACGTTCTGCGAGCGGGACAGCCGGGTCCGCAGCCGGACCAGCCGGCCGGCGGTCGGTTCCGGGCGTTCCAGCGTCGGTGCCGGTTCGGCCGGCGGCGCCACCGGTGCCGGTGGCGCGGTCGCCGTGTCGGTGACCTGCCCTTCCGTGACTTCCGGTGCCTCCGGGGTGATCACGCCGGTGGGGCGGGTAGACACGCTCGTCTCGGGCGGCAGCGGCGGCTCGGGCCGCCGACGCAGCCGCGGCACCACCAGGCCGACGGTGCCGAGCAGCAGCACACCTAGCAGGATCAGCGCGAGAACGAGGTACTCCATGCGGGAATCCTGACAGATGCCGGCTCGGCCGGCCCAGCCGCCGCTCCCGATGGGCGCGACGGAGATCACCGGTACCCTCCGGCGAAACCCGGATGGCGGTGGGACCCGCCGGGTAGCAAGGATGGGTTCACCCACCCCTCGGAGGTCCAACGATGCCCGAAAGTCGGTTGCTGATCGGCCCGCTGCTGCGCCGCGTGGTCGGCACCCGCGCCACCGTCTGGGTGGAGACGAGCTCACCCGCCGTCGCCCGGGTCCGGACCGCGTCCGGCGCCAGCGGTACGGCCGCCACGTTCACCGCCTTCGACCACCACTACGCGCTGGTGGTCGTGGAGGGGCTGACGCCGGGCAGCGCCGAACCGTACGAGGTGTGGCTCGACGACGAGCTGGTCTGGCCGCAGCCCGAGTCGAAGTACCCGCCGAGCCTGATCCGTACCCGGGGCGACGACGAGACCGACCCGGTGCACCTGATCTTCGGCTCGTGCCGGGAGACCACCCAGCACGCGACCGCCCGCCGACTGCCGCCGGACGCCCTCGACGCGTACGCCCGGCGGTTGATGGCCAGCGGGGACGCGGCGGCCGACCTGCCCGACCTGATGGTGCTCCTCGGCGACCAGGTGTACGCGGACCAGACCTCGCCTACGGTCCGCAAGCTGCTCAGCCGCCGCCGGCACCGGCCGCACGGCGCCCCGGCCGACCAGGTGGTCAGCTTCGACGAGTACACCAAGCTCTACCTGGAGTCCTGGCGCGACCCGGAGATCCGCTGGCTGCTGGCGACCGTGCCGAGCGTGATGATGTTCGACGACCACGAGATCATCGACGACTGGAACACCTCGGCGCGCTGGCGGGCCGAGGTACGCGAAGAGCCCTGGTGGAACGAGCGGATCGCCAGTGGGATCGCCTCCTACTGGGTCTACCAGCACCTCGGCAACCTCGACCCGGACGAGGTCGCGGCCGACCCCGTCTACGCCAAGGTCATCGCCGCCGAGGATGCCACCTCGGTCCTGCGGGAGTTCGGCGAGCAGGTGGACGCGCACGTGTCCGAGGCCGCCGGCCACACCACGGGGGGCGTGGCCGGTGGCGACCCGCTCGGCGGGCCGGTACGGGTCGGGCGCTACCAGTGGAGCTACGGCCTCGACATCGGCCGGACCCGGCTGGTGATGCTGGACAACCGGTGCGGCCGGGTGCTGGACCGGTCCCGGCGGTCGATGCTCTCGCCCGAGGAGTGGGCCTGGTTCGTCGACCGGGCCCACGGCCGGTACGACCACCTGGTGGTCGGTTCGTCGCTGCCCTGGCTGCTCCCGCCCGCCGTACACCACGTCGAGTCGTGGAACGAGCGGCTCGCCGACTCCCGCCGCCCCCGGGTGGCCGCGTTCGCCGAGCGGCTGCGCCGGGCCTTCGACCTGGAGCACTGGGCCGCCTTCGACCGGTCGTTCGAGTCCCTGGCCGCCCTCTTCGCCCGGATCGGGACCGGCCGGACCGAGGATGCCGGTGCCGACGGTGGTGACGCCCCGGCGCTGGTCGGGGCGGGTCCGGCGTACCCGGCACCGGCGTCGATCAGCGTGCTCTCCGGCGACGTGCACCACTCGTACGTCGCCCGGGCGCGGTTCACCGACGAGGTGAAGACCCCCGTACACCAGTTGACCTGTTCGCCGATCCACAACCAGGTGCCCGCGTTCATGCGCCCGCTGCTGAAGCTGGGGTGGCACCCCGGCCCGAGCGGGGCGGCGCGGGCGCTGGCCCGTACCGCCGGGGTGCGGCGGCCGGGGGTGCGCTGGCGGCGGCTGACCGGGCCGTACTTCGGCAACGCGATCAGCAGCCTGCGGCACACCGGCCCGGCGGCCGAGGTGGTGATCGAGGGCACCGGCAAGGACGGGGTCCTGCGGGTGGTCGGCCACCAGCACCTCGCCCGGCCGACGGAGGCCGCCGGCCCGAGCCGGTCGTAGGCTGATCAGGGCGGTTTCCGCCGACGGACGGTGGGCGGGCGGCGTGCGACGTGCCCGACCCGCCCCGGTCCGCGATCCGGTGGAGATCGGTGACCGGCGGACGGGGTGATCCTCCGGGGAGGGAGATCGGTGGCGGGCGAGCGGGGCGACGGGGACGGCAGCCGGGACACGGCCGAGCCGGAACCGCTGCGTGCGGTCGAGCACGAGCTGACCGTGCTGTTGCGCCGGGCCCGGGCGGTCTCCTGGGAGGTGGCCCGGGAGGTGCACCCGCGCCTGGAGCCGAACGCGTACGGGCTGCTGCTCCTGCTGTTCCGGTCCGGTCCGACCCGGCTGACCGACCTGGCGGCGGAGCTGGGCATCGGCAAGGGCACGCTCAGCCGGCAGATCGCCGCCCTGGCGGAACTGGGCCTGGTACGGCGGCAACCCGACCCGGTGGACGGGCGCGCCGCCCTGCTCGACCTGACCGAGGAGGGGCAGCGCCGGTTCGCCGACGCCCGCCGTGCCCGGCAGGAGCAGTTGCACCGGGCCCTGGCCGGTTGGCCCACCGCCGACCAGGTCGAGTTCGCCCGGTTGCTGTCCCGGTACAACGCCGAGTCCCGCTGAACCGTCCGGGCCTGCCGGCCGGCTCCCGCTGCCGGCTGGGAACGACCACCGGCGACAGCCGCCCCCGCTGCCGGACTGACCGATCACACTTCCCCGGCTTTAGTTGCCTGGGGCAACTAGTTCTGCCTAGCGTGGGGTACGGCAACCAACCGGCGGGCGACGGCGGAACCCGCCGGGGAGAGCTATCCGCCGAAGGAACCACTCCATGACCCAGGCAACCGAGCCGGCGGTCCCGGCATCCGATCCGAGCGCGGACGCGGCTCCCGGAACCCCGATGACCCACCGGCAGATCCTCGAAGCCCTCTCCGGGCTGCTGCTCGGCATGTTCGTGGCGATCCTGTCGTCGACGGTGGTCTCGAACGCCCTCCCCCGGATCATCTCCGAGCTGCACGGCACCGAGTCGTCGTACACCTGGGTGGTCACCGCGACGCTGCTGGCGCTCACCGCGACCACGCCGATCTGGGGCAAGCTCGCCGACCTCACCAGCAAGAAGATGCTGGTCCAGCTCGCCCTGGTGATCTACGTCCTCGGCTCGGTGCTGGCCGGTCTGGCCCAGACCACCGGCGAACTGATCGCCTGCCGGGCCGTGCAGGGCGTCGGCGCCGGGGGCCTCACCGCGCTCGCCCAGATCATCCTGGCCGCGATGATCGCGCCCCGGCAGCGCGGCCGGTACAGCGGCTACCTCGGCGCGGTCCTCGCCCTCGGCACCATCGGCGGACCGCTGATCGGCGGCGTCATCGTCGACACCTCGTGGCTCGGCTGGCGCTGGTGCTTCTACGTCGGGGTGCCGTTCGCGGTGGCCGCGATCGTGGTGCTGCAGAAGACCCTGAACCTCCCGGTGGTCACCCGCAAGGTCAAGATCGACTACCTCGGCGCGACGCTGATCGCCGCATCGGTCTCGCTGCTGCTCATCTGGGTCTCACTCGCCGGCAACAGCTTCGCCTGGCTGGCCTGGCAGACCCCGGTGATGGTGCTCGGCGCGGTCGCCCTCGGCGCCCTCGCCCTGCTGGTCGAGTCCCGGGCCACCGAGCCGATCATCCCGCTGCACCTGTTCCGCTCCCGGACCGTCACCCTGGCCACCCTCGCCAGCGTCGCGGTCGGCGTGGCCATCTACGGCGCCTCCGTCTTCCTCGGCCAGTACTTCCAGATCAGCCGGGGCGAGAGCCCCACCCGGGCCGGGCTGATGACCCTGCCGATGATCCTCGGACTGCTCGTCGCCTCGACCCTCACCGGACGCCTGATCACCCGTACCGGGCGGTGGAAGCGTTACCTGGTCAGCGGCGCGGTCCTGCTCACCGTCGGTTTCGCCCTGATGGGCACGATCCGCGCCGACACCAGCTTCCCGCTGATGAGCGTTTACATGGCCGTGCTGGGTATCGGACTCGGCATGACCATGCAGAACCTGGTACTCGCGGTCCAGAACACGGTCCCGGTCCGCGAACTCGGCGCGGCCAGCTCCCTGGTCGCGTTCTCCCGCAGCCTGGGCGGCGCGGTCGGGGTCTCCGCGCTCGGTGCGCTACTCGGACACCGGGTCGCCGGCTACCTAGCCGACGGGTTCGGCAACCTCGGGGTGGCCGCACCCGACAGCGGTGGCGCGATCCCGAACGTGGCCACCCTGCCCGGCCCGATCCGTGCCGTCGTGGAGATCGCGTACGGTCACGGAGCAGGCGATATCTTCCTGACCGCGGCACCCTTCGCGCTGATCACCCTGGTCGCGGTCATCTTCATCAAGGAGGTCCCGTTGCGTCAGCAGAGCGGCACCGACCCGTCCGGCACGGGCACACCCGGGCCCGGCGGCCAGCACCGGCCGGGAACCCACGAGTCCGGCGGCCAGCTCCGTCCGGGGACGGCCACCGCCGCGCCGGGAGCGGTCCGATGACCGTCGAACCCGCCGACCAACCGGCGTACGACCCGCCCCGGACCGAGCAGCCCGACCGGGTACGGTACGGCCCGGCCACCGCCCCGTCACCGTTCGAACGCGGTACGGACGGCCCGAAGGTGGTGCTCGCCGGGGTCGACGGTTCGGTCACCTCGATGCGGGCGGTCGCGTACGCCGCCGGCCTGGCCCGCCGGCAGAACAGCGAACTGGTGGTGGTCTTCGTGGCCGCCCCGTCCGTACTCGCCGGACTGACACCGGGGATCGGCAGCCAGGTGCAGGACGCCCTGGACGAGCTGGGCGCCGAGCTGCGTCACGAGGTCGGCAGCGCCGCCGAGGAACTGGGTGTACCGCTGACCTTCCTCGGCCGCCGCGGTGACCCGTACGCCGAACTGCGTACGGTCGCCGACGAGATGCGGGCCGACATGGTCGTGGTCGGTGCCTCCACCCAGGCCGGTCACCGCCTGGTCGGCTCGATCGCCACCCGCCTGGTCAAATCCGGCCACTGGCCCGTAACCGTCGTCCCGTAGTCCCCGCGCCCCCTCCCCCGCCTGGCGCCTCTTGTAGAGAAAGAGTGGTAATTCCGGCCCGGATTGCCACTCTTTCTCTACAGGAGGCCCCTGCGCGGACGCGGCAGCGCGGCGCAGGGGGAGGGCGACGCAGGGGTCAGGGGGTGAGGGCGGCGCGGAGGTAGGGGAGGTCGGCGGGGCTGGTCCAGCGGTGGGCCGGCAGGCCGGCGGCACGGGCTCCGCGTACGGAGCGGTCGTCGTCGTCCACGAACAGAACCCGGCGGGGCGGGGTGGCGAGCGCCTCGCAGGCGGTACGGAAGTACTCGGGAGCCGGCTTGTGCACCCCGAGTACGGACGAGTTGAGGACCAGGTCCACCTCGTCCACCAGGTTCAGCTCGGCCAGATCCGCGTCGAGCCGGTCGGTGGCGTTGGTTGCCAGTCCAACCCGTACGCCGCCCGCGCGCACCTCCCGGACGAACGCGAGGACCTCCTGGTCGACCTCGCCCCGGTACGCCTGCCACTGGTCGACGGCGGCCAGCGCCCGCTCCCGGCTGCCGGCCGGTTCGGCCAGCGCGTCCGCTACCCCGGCCATCCAGTCCAGGTGACTGATCTGACCGGTGACCGCCGGCTGGAGCAGAGACCAGCGCATCGCGGTGTCGAGCAGCGCGCCGGCCGGGAGGCCGAACTCCCGCTCCACCGCCTCGTTGACCGCCGGATCCCACCGTCGCAGTACCCCGTCGAGGTCGACCAGCAGTGCCGTCGCCTTTTCCCGAGCCATCAGTCCTCTTCCCTGCTGAGCCGCTGGCTGATCACCTCGGTGACCCCGTTGCGCATGGTGACGCCGTACAGCGCGTCGGCCACTTCCATGGTGCGCTTCTGGTGGGTGATGATAATGAGCTGGCTCTTCTCCCTGAGCTGCGCCATCAGGGTGATCAGGCGACCGAGGTTGACGTCGTCGAGCGCCGCCTCCACCTCGTCCATGATGTAGAACGGGCTGGGCCGGGCGCGGAAGATCGCCACCAGCATGGCGACGGCGGTCAGCGACCGCTCCCCGCCGGAGAGCAGCGACAACCGCTTGATCTTCTTGCCGGGCGGGCGGGCCTCGACCTCGACGCCGGTGGTGAGCAGGTCGTCCGGCTCGGTGAGGATCAGCCGTCCCTCGCCGCCGGGGAAGAGGACGGTGAAGACCTGCTCGAACTCGCGGGCGGTGTCGGCGAACGCGCTGGCGAAGACCTCGAGGATCCGGTCGTCCACGTCCTTGACCACGGTGAGCAGGTCACGGCGGGTGGCCTTGAGGTCTTCGAGCTGCTCGGAGAGGAACTTGAACCGCTCTTCGAGGGCGGCGAACTCCTCCAGGGCGAGCGGGTTGACCTTGCCCAGCAGGGCCAGTTCCCGTTCGGCCTTGGCGGCCCGCTTCTCCTGCACCGGGCGCTCGAACGGCACCGGCTCGGGCACCGGCGTACCGTCCCGCTCGGCCATGGCTACGTCCGCCGGGGTGGGCGGGACCAGCTGCTGCGGTCCGTACTCGCTGATCAGCGTCTCCACGTCGAGGGCGAAGTCCTCGGCGGCCTTGATTTCGAGCTGCTCGATCCGCATCCGTTGTTCGGCTCGGGCCACCTCGTCCCGGTGCACCGCGCTGGTCAGCCGCTCGAGGTCGGCGCCGAGCCGCTTGGCCGCGCCCCGTACCTCCTGCAGCTCTGCCTCGCGGGAGGCGCGGGCGCGGGCGACCTCGTCGCGGGTCCGCTCGGCGGCGGTGAGGGAGGCCACCACCCGGGTGAGCGCCTCGCGGGCGCCGTACTCGACCGCGCGGGCGATCCCGGCCCCACGGGTACGCGCGGCCCGGCGGGCGGCGGCCCGCTCGCGGGCGGCCCGTTCGGCGTTCGCCTGCCGGACCAGGGAGTCGGCCCGGCCGGCGATGGCGGCGACCCGTTCCTCGGCGGTACGGACGGCGAGCCGGACCTCCATCTCGTTCTGCCGGGCGGGCGGCAGGTAGCGGGCGAGTTCGTCGCGTTCCTCGGTGGACGGTTCGGCGTCGATCGGGGTGACCTCGGCCAGCCGCAGCCGCTCCTCCAACTCGGCGAGCCCGGCGAGGTCCTGGTCGCGGGCCTCTTCGGCCTTGGCCCGGGACTGACCCAGCCGGTCGGTTTCGGCCTTGGCGGAGCGGGCGGCGGCGCCGAGTTCGGCGAGCCGGCGGGCGGCGGCGTTGCGCTGGCCCTCGGCCTCCCGCTTGACGGCCGCGGCGGCGGTGACGGCGTCCTTGCGTTCGGCCACCTCGGCTCGGGCGTCGGCGAGCTGGCCGGTGAGTTCGGCGATGGTCGCCTCGGCGGTGAGCCGGTTGGTCCGGGCCTCCTCGACGGCGGCCTGGACCTCGATGAAACTCGGTGCCTTGGCCGAGCCGCCGGCCGCGGCGTAGGCGCCGACCACGTCACCGTCCGGGGTGACCGCGCGCAGCTCCGGGTTCGCGCCGACCAGCCGGGTCGCCGCCTCAAGGTCGTCGACGAGTACGACGTCACGCAGCGCCCGGTGCACCGCCGGGCGGATCTCCTCCGGGGCGCCGACCAGGTCGGGCGCCCAGCGGGCACCGTCGGGCAGGGCGGGGCGGAGCGCGTCCAGTGAGCCGATCATGCCGGGTCCGGCGGCACCGCCGACCAGGAGACTGGCCCGGCCGGCGTCCTGGATCTTGAGCAGCCGCATCGCCTCGGCTGCCTCGTCCACCCCGCTGACCGCGACCGCGTCGGCGAGCGCACCGAGCGCGGCGGCCAGCGCGGCCTCGTTTCCCGGCGCGACGGTCAGCATCCCGGCCAGCCCGCCGAGCAGCCCAGGCACCTGGTCGGCGCGGGCCAGCAGCGCCCCGGCACCGTCCTTGCGGCGCAGCCCCATGGCCAGCGCCTCCTCGCGCGCCTTCCAGGTCGCCGCGTCCTTCTCTGCCCGGCGCTCGGCATCCGACAGCGCCCGTACGGTCGCGTTCGCGGCCTCGTGCGCGGCCTGCGCCTCGGCGTGCCGGGCGTCGAGGTCGACGTTGTCCCGCTCGGCCGCGGTCGACTGGGCGGCCACCGCGTCCACCTCGGCCTGTGCCCGTTCCGCCCGCCCCTGGGCGTCGGTGTGCGCGGCGGCCAACCGGGCGATCTCCTCTGCCGCGGTCCCGGTACGGGCCCGCGCCGAGTTGACCTGACCGGTGAGCCGGGCCAGCCCCTCCCGCCGGTCGGCGATCGCCTTGGCGGCGGTGACCAGCGCCCGTTCCGCCTCGGCGAGCTGCCGTTCGAGCTGCTGGCGGTTCTCCACCGCCTCGGCCAGGCGGATCTGGTCGTCGGTGAGGGCGGCGCGCAGTTCCGCCTCGTGCTCCCGGACCGTCTCCGCCTCGGCGGCGAGCTGGTCCGGGTCCCGGCCGGGTCGTTCGTCGTCCGGGGTGGCGCTCAGGTGCCGGAGCCGTTCCCGGGCGAGCTGTTCGGTGGAGCGGAACCGCTCCTGCAACGCGGAGAGCTTGTACCAGGTCTCCTGGGCCCGGGTGAGCAGCGGCGCGTCCTCGGCGAGCGCCTCCTCCAGTTCACCGAGGCGCCGCTGGACCTCGGTGTGCTCCGCCTCGACCTGCTCCCGCCGGTCCCGCAGGGCGGCCTCGTCGGCGATCTCCTTGTCCAGGGTCGTACGCAGGGTGGCGAGGTCGTCGGCGAGCAGCCGCAGCCGGGCGTCACGCAGGTTGGACTGGATCGCGGCGGCCCGGCGGGCCACCTCGGCCTGCCGGCCCAGGGGCTTGAGCTGGCGGCGCAACTCGGCGGTCAGGTCGTTGAGCCGGTTGAGGTTGGTCTGCATCGCGTCCAGCTTGCGCAGCGCCTTTTCCTTGCGCTTGCGATGCTTCAGTACGCCGGCCGCCTCCTCGATGAACGCGCGCCGGTCCTCCGGCTTGGCGTGCAGTACGGCGTCGAGCTGGCCCTGTCCGACGATGACGTGCATCTCTCGCCCGATGCCGGAGTCGGAGAGAAGTTCCTGGATGTCGAGCAACCGGCAGGAGTTGCCGTTGATCTCGTACTCGCTCTCGCCGGAGCGGAACATCCGACGGGTGATCGACACCTCGGTGTAGTCGATCGGCAGGGCACCGTCGGTATTGTCGATGGTGAGTGTCACCTCGGCCCGGCCCAGTGGCGCCCGACCGGCGGTGCCGGCGAAGATGACGTCCTCCATCTTGCCGCCCCGCAGCGCCTTGGCGCTGTGCTCGCCGAGCACCCAGGCGATGGCGTCGACGACGTTCGACTTGCCGGAGCCGTTCGGGCCCACCACACAGGTGATGCCCGGTTCCAGCCGGAGCGTCGTCGCGGAGGCGAAGGACTTGAAACCCTTCACCGTCAGGCTCTTCAGATACACGTTGCCGATCCTCGTCCGACGTGAGCGCCGGTCTGTCGGGCAGCCGTACCGAGCATCCGGCCACCGGGACTCGTCACCACCGCGGTCGTCGGGGCCGGCCGGCCGCTCCCGGCTGCGGGGACCTGGTCAACCCGCAGCGTAACCCGAACCGGTGTGTCGGCCGACGCGGCACACGCTCCCGAGCGCGTCGGATGCCTGGCAGCGGCCCTCCGGGTGGACCATCACCGGAGTACGCCGTCACGGACGGTGATTTTCGCCCGGTGAGGTGCACGACTCTTTCCGGACAAAAAGATGCGCGCCGCCACAAATGTGTCGGCGCGCGGTCGGTGCTGGTGCGTTTCAGCCGTACAGGCGGTGGACGCCGGTCCCCGGCGTCCGCACGCTCAGGTCAGTGCCGGTTCGGCGAGCCGCAGCAGGTCGTCTGCCTCGGACACCGCCGCTTCGAGCCGATCATTGTCGGCACGCAACCGGGTGATCTCGAACTCGAGTGCCTGAACCCTGGAACGCAGTCGGGTGACCTCGTCGAGCAGGCGCCGGTCGGGCGCCGCACCAACGTGGCCGTAGAGGGCCTTCGCCATATTGCGTCTCCTTGTAATGCGCTGCCGGAAAGGCCGGCCAACGCGCGCCCAACTCGTTCGCGACTACCTACCCGCAGGAACACGCGGGCATGCCTGGGCGCGACTGGCGACACCTATATAGTGTGCCGATGTCCCCTGTCTCGTCAAGTTGGACGGGGCGCAGATCACTCTCATGTCAACCGGTTTGCTTGCCGAGGGTCGCCGCGAGGCACGAACAAAGATCACTGTTCGGACCTTTGAAGTTTAACTCCACCTGGTCATCCGGCCACCACCCGCTGTCTTAGATCTTCCTTAGCCACGTTGCCCGGCCGACCCGCCCCGCGTAGCGTCCGCACCGGCCCACCCCCAGAACCGAGCCGGAGGCGTACGCGTGCAGGGGCGAACCGAACGGAGAGCCCACGGCGGCGGCAGGGCGCAGCGGCACTCGGCACCGGAGAACTTCACCGGCCGGCACCGCGACCCGCGCCGGCTGCCCGGCCCGGTCGGCGTGGCCACCGCGGTCACCCTGCTGCTGGTCATGTTCGGGGTCGGCGCGGCGGTGATGCCGATCGGCCTCGCCAGCGCACCCGACGCGGCCCCGACCGGCGAACCGGTCACCGAGGCCGTCGGCGTCGGCATCCTCGGTGCGGCACCCACCCCGACCACCGCCAGCCCCTCCCCGAGCGCCCGACGGACCACCCCGCCACCGGCCCGCCCCACCCCGTCCCGTACGCCGAGCAGGGCGCCGAAGGCGACCAGCGGGGGCGCGGACAGCCGGGAGGCGCAGGTGGTCGAGATCGTCAACCAGGAGCGGGCGGCGAACGGCTGCTCCTCCGTCTCCATGAACAACAAGCTGGCCGAGGCGGCCCGACTGCACAGCGAGGACCAGGCCGCCCACGACAAGATGTCGCACGACGGCAGCGACGGCAGCTCGTTCGTCGACCGGGCCAAGGAGGCCGGGTACAACAACCCGATGAGCGAGAACGTCGCCATGGGGTACGCCTCGCCGACCGCCGTGATGGACGGCTGGATGAACAGCCAGGGCCACCGGACCAACATCCTCAACTGCGACGCCAAGGCGATCGGAGTCGGCATCGCGGCCAACTCCGCCGGCCGGCTCTACTGGACCCAGATGTTCGGCACGGTGGCCTGACCCGATCCGCCGTTGTTCCGATCCGAGGGCATGACCCGTGCCGTACCGGGGGTTGGGTCGTTGGGCACAACGAGGGGGTGTGCTGCTCTTGACAACCGCGGCCCACTGATCCGTGCCCGGGCGGGCACCCGGACCCAGGTTCCGACCGCGACAACGGGCCGGAACCGGACACCTCGCCGCCCAGCCACCGCCGGTGCCGGTCACCGGGGCCTGCTCGCCCCGCTGTGCACTCCTGCTGGTGATCCTCGTTCTGCTGGTGCCGGCGCTGGCCGGGTGCGTACCGCAGTGGGCCCGGCCGGTGCCGATCCCGCCGTGGCCGCTCGGCCCCACCCCCACCTGGCAGTGGCAGTTACGTGGTGAGTTCGACCCGAACGTCGACGCCGAGGTGTTCGTGCTCGACGCCTTCCGTACCCCGGTCGAGGACGTACGCCGGCTGCGCGAACGCGACCGGCGGGCGGTCTGCCACGTGAACGTCGGGACGTACGAGCGCGAGCGGCCGGACGCGGACCGGTTCCCGGAGACCCTGATCGGCGCACCGGTCGACGGGGCCGACGAGCGGTGGCTCGACATCCGGCAGTGGTCGGCCCTCGAACCGGTGATCGCCGACCGGTTCCGGTTGTGCTACGGCAAGGGCTTCACCGCGGTCATGCCGGCGAACATGGACGGCTACGCCCGGGAGTCCGGTTTCCCGCTCACCTTCGACGACCAGCTCGTGTTCAACCGCCGGCTGGCCGCGCTGGCCCGCTCGACGAAACTGTCACCGGGGCTGACCAACGACCTCGAACAGGTGGTGGCGCTGGAGCCGTACTTCGACTTCGCGGTCAACGAGGAGTGCTTCCGCCGGGCCGAGTGCGACCAGTTGCTGCCGTTCGTCGAGACCCGCAAACCGGTCTTCCAGGTCGAGTACGAGTCCCTGGCCGACGACTTCTGCACCGCCGCCCAGGGCTACGGGTTCGCCACCATCCGCAAGGAACGCGACCTCACCGCCTGGCGGGAACTCTGCCCCGCCGTCCCCGTCGCCCGCTGACCGGCCCTGCCCAACGCCGACCGGCCCGTGCCTAGCCCCGGGGGCGGGGCTGGCAGCGGGGGCAGCTGTACGACGAGCGGTTCATGAACGACTCCCGCCGGATCGCCGCCCCGCACCGGTGACAGGGCAACCCCTCCCGGCCGTACGCGTTCAGCGACCGGTCGAAGTAGCCGCTCTCCCCGTTCACGTTCACGTACAGGGCGTCGAAGCTGGTCCCGCCGGCCGTCAGGGCCTCGCCGAGGACGTCCCGGATGTGCCCGAGCAGCCGGCGCGCGGCCGGTGCGGTGAGCGCGTCCGCCGGGCGGGCGCCGTGCAGCTTGGCCCGCCAGAGCGCCTCGTCGGCGTAGATGTTGCCGACCCCGGAGATCAACGTCTGGTCCAGCAGGGCCCGCTTGATCTCGGTGCGCTTACGGCGCAGCGCGGTCACGAACCCCTCGTCGGAGAAGGACGGGTCGATCGGGTCCCGGGCGATGTGCGCGATCTCGGCCGGGAGGCTCGCGCCGCCCTCGGAGACCGACAGGCCGCCGAAGGTGCGTTGGTCGACGAAGCGCAGCTCCGGACCGTCGTCGTCGAAACCGAACCGGATCCGCAGGTGGGTCTCGTCCGGCGTCTGCGCCGGCTGCAGCAACAACTGCCCGGACATGCCCAGATGTCCGATCACCGCGTCACCGCTGTCCAGCGGGAGCCACAGGTACTTGCCCCGCCGGCACGCGTCGACCACGGTCCTACCCGCGAGCACGGCCGCGAAGTGCGCGTCACCGGCCACGTGCCGGCGGATGGCGCGCGGGTGACGGACCTCGACGGTGGCGATTCGTCGACCGGTGACCCACTTGGCCAGGCCCTGCCGGACCGTCTCCACCTCGGGCAGCTCAGGCACTTCGTCACCTCACTCGGATACGCCGGGGGCACCGGCTCGGGCACACCGCAACCAACGCCTCCGGTATGCCGGATGCTTCCTCACGGCCTGCGGGAATCGAGCGTACTCAGCGGGCGTCGCCGGTGCCGTCGACCTGTCCGGCGGTGTCCGGTTCCGCCTCGGGCGGGTCCAGCACGCCGGCTCCGGTGGCGGGCCCCGCCGGTACGTCGACCGGTGCGCCGTCGGCCGCCGGGTCCTCGGTCGCCGGTTCGTCGGGTTCGGCCGGCTCGGACAGGATCCGCCAGGCCGCCTCGGCGGCCCGCTGCTCGGCTTCCTTCTTGCTCCGGCCGTCCGCGCCGCCGTACCGCCGGCCGGCGACCACCACCCAGGCGGTGAACGTCTTCGCGTGGTCCGGACCGGTGTCGTCGATCCGGTACTCCGGGACGCCGAGGCCCAGCGCCGCGGTCAACTCCTGGAGGCTGGTCTTCCAGTCCAGGGCGGCCCCGCGACCGGCCGACTCCGCCATCAGCGGGTCGAACAGGCGGTGGATCACGATCCCGGCCGTGTCCAGCCCGTACTGGAGGTAGATCGCGCCGAGCAGGGCCTCCAGGGTGTCGGCCAGGATGCTCGCCTTGTCCCGGCCACCGGTCGTCTCCTCGCCCTTGCCCAGCAGCAGGTACGGGCCGAGCCCCTCCGGACCGAGTCCACGGGCCACGTCGGCCAGCGCCCGCATGTTCACCACGCTGGCGCGCAGCTTGGCGAGCTGCCCCTCGGGCAGGTCCGGGTGGTTGTGGAAGAGCGCCGCGGTGATGACCACACCGAGCACCGAGTCGCCCAGGAACTCCAGGCGCTCGTTGGTCGGGAGCCCACCGTTCTCGTACGCGAACGAGCGGTGGGTCAGCGCCCGCTCCAGCAGCTCCGGGTCGAGGCTGACGCCGAACGCGGCCTCCAGGTACCCGATCGGTGCGCGACGGCGCTTGTCGTTGGTCATCCGGTTACCTCGGTGTCGGTCATGGGAGTCTCCTCGGTCCGGTCGTCTGCGCCATGACCGGTACGGCCGGTCGCCGTACTCCGCTCGGTTGTACGGCCGTCCCGGGTGTGGTCGGCGAGCAGCCCGGAGATCGCCGCGGTCGCACCGCGACGGTGCAGGTGGGCGGCGAGTGCGATCCCGGAGGCGAGATCGTCGTCGCGCGCCGCGCCATGGCAGACGACGACCGTACCGGCCACACCGAGCAGGGCGGCGGCCCGGGGCGCCCCTCCGCTGGCCGGGGGCCCGCCGGCCATCGCGTACGCGCCCTCGATGCCCTTGAGCAGGATGTTGCCGGTGAATCCGTCGGTGACGACCACGTCGGCCCGGTTGCCGACGGCGACGTCGTACCCCTCGACGAGGCCGACGTAGTGCGCGCCCGGCGGCAGGGCGGCCAGGGCGAGCACCGGGTCGGCGGCCCGTCGGGCCCGGTCCCCCTTGCCCGCCTCGGTGCCGACGGAGAGCAGCCCGATCCGGGGCTCGGCCACCCCGTGCACCACGGCGGCGTAGGCGGCGCCGAGCACCGCGTGCCGGGCCAGGGTGCCCGGTCGGGCCTCGAGTGAGCCACCGACGTCGAGCAGGACGACCGGCCCGCCGAGGGCCGGCAGGGTGGCCACCAGTGCCGGACGGCGTACGTCCGGCCAGCGGCCGAACCCGAGTACGGCGGCGGTGACGGTGGCGCCCGTGGCACCGGCGGAGACAACCGCGTCGGCGGTCCCCTCGACCACCGCGGCGACCGCCGCCCGGACGGTGGTGTCGGCCCGGCTCACCCGCCTCGGGTCGTCGCCCATCGCGACCCCGTGCCGGACCGGTCGGACGGAGATCCGGTCCCGGTCAGCCGGGTGCAGAACGCCCAACAGCTCGTCGGCCGCCTCAGGCGGGCCGACGAGCAGCAGGTGCAGGTCGGGGTCGGCGCCGAACGCCCGCAGAGCGCCGTCAACCACGACGGCGGGAGCTCCGTCCCCGCCGAGGAGGTCGACGGCGATCCGCACGGTGCCCGGCTCCACGGGAACGCCGGCCGTCACAATACGGCCGGCGCCGGCGGGAGCCGGTGCACCGGGCAGTCGCCAGGGCGTGGGCGCAACCCGACCCGGGGTCGGGAGCGTCACTCGGATGCCGGTGTCAGACCTCGAGGACCTGGCGGCCGTTGTAGGTGCCACAGACGCTGCACGCGGCGTGCGGCAGCTTCGGCGACTTGCACTGCGGGCACGCCACGGTCGCGACCACCGTGGCCTTCCAGTTCGCCCGGCGGGACCGGGTGTTGCTGCGCGACATCTTGCGCTTCGGGACGGCCACGGTTCCTACTCCTCTTTACGGGTCAGTTGCGTCAGGCCCGCCCAGCGCGGGTCGATCTGCTGGTGGCTGTGGTCAGCCGGCAGATCGTCCCAGTGCACCCCACAATCGGTGCACAGTCCCGGGCAGTCCTCTCGGCACAGCGGGTTCGTCGGTAGTGCGAGCACCACCGCGTCCCGCAGCGCCGGCTCCAGGTCGATCAGGTCGCCCTGCATGCGGCCCACCTCGTCCTCCTCGGTCGTCTCGTCCGTGGTGCTGTTCGCGTACGCGTACAGCTCCTGGATCGTGACGACCACGGAGTCGTCGATCTGGCGCAGGCAGCGACCACACTCGCCCTGCACGGCCCCGGAGACGGTCCCGGAGACGTATACGCCCTCGGACACCGACTGGAGGCTCAGGTCGAGACTCAGGTCCGTGCCCTCCGGCACGCCGACCATCTCCACGCCGAGGTCCGCCGGCGCCTTTACCACCCGCGTGACCGTACGCAACGCACCAGGCCGACGCGGCAGTTCCCTCGTGTCGAGGACCAGCGGCGACCTGGGATCGAGTTGGCTTGGCGTGTGTTTGGGCATAATCAGACTCCGGCCTGTTGGAGGCCGACGAAACAGGTTACCTGGGCGGCGGCCCGGGCGTCGAACCGGGGCACCGGGAAGCGCACTCCACGCTCATCGGCCCGCCGTAGCCCGGCGGTTCCCCCCGCCCGTTCGTCGGTCGGTGATGGTGACGATCAGAACGGCAGCGGGCGTTCGCTCTCCTCGCCGGCGAAAGTGCCGATCTCGCGCAGAGCGTGCATCTTGTCCCGGCCCCGCTCGATCGAGGCGAGCGCGCGGGTGAGGAACTGTTCGAAGTTCGCCAGCGCCGTGTCCACGTAATCGTCCACCTCGGCGCGCAGCCGCTGCGACTCGGCCCGCGCCTCGGCGATGATCCGGGCGCCCTCGTGCTCGGCCGAGACGGTGATCTCGTTCACCGAGACGAGGCGGGCGTGTTCCGCCTCACCCTCGCTGATGATCCGGTCCGCCTCGCGCTTACCGGCATCCATGATGTTGTCCCGCTCGTCGAGCAGGGCGGCTGCCCGGCGCAGGTCGGTCGGGAGGTCGGCGCGCAGCTCGTCGAGAGCCGCGATGAAGTCCGCCCGGTCGACCATGCAGTTGGTGCGCGACATCGGGACGGAGCGTGCCGTCTCCACGATGTTGATGAGTTCGTCGATGCGGTCGAGCGGGTCCACCGGTACCTCACTCCTGTCGTTCGTCTGCCGACCTACATGATGCGGCGTCCAACCGGGTTGCTGCTCAACCAATGATGCGGTGCCCGGGGGACGAGGGGACCAAACTGCCCGGCGTGGCGCGGAGCACACCCGCGCCGGGTGCGGTAGACACGCTCGGCCGTCGGTGGGGATCGATCGCCTCCGACGGCGGAAGCTAGGCCGGGGCGGTGGTGTTCAGCCGCTCCCGCAGCGCCCGGCGTACCAGGTCGGGCACGTGCGGGGAGACGTCGCCGCCCCACTTGGCGACGTCCTTGACCAGGCTCGAGGAGAGGAACGAGTAGAGCGGGTTGGTCGGCATGAAGAGCGTCTCGACGCCGGCCAGCCCGATGTTCATCTGCGCCATCTGCAGCTCGTAGTCGAAGTCACTCACCGCCCGGATCCCCTTGACCAGGACCGTCGCCTGCTGGGCCCGGCAGAAGTCGACCAGCAGCCCCCGGAAGGACGCCACCCGTACGTTGTCGTACGACGAGGTCACCTCGCGCAGCATCGCGATCCGCTCGTCGACGGTGAACAGCCCGCTCTTGGACTGGTTGATCAGCACGCCGACGATCACCTCGTCGAAGAGTCGACTGGCCCGCCCGATGATGTCGAGGTGGCCGTTGGTGACCGGGTCGAACGAGCCGGGACAGACCGCACGTCTCATGATCCGCGACCGTACCAAAGAGTGGTCTCTCCGTAACGCCGACCGCGCTCGACAGTGATCCCCTGCACCTCGTCCAGGGGACCGGTACGGGTCGACCGCTCGACCACGACCACCCCGTCCGGGGCCAGCCAGCCGTGCTCGACCAGTGCGGTCAGCATCAGGGTGATCTCCTCGTTCGGCACCGCGTACGGCGGATCCGCGAAGATCACGTCGTACGGGCCGCCGTCCGGGCCACCGGCGAGCACCTGGGCGACCTTCCCGGTGACCAGCCGCGCCGCCGGGGTGGCCCGCAGGGTGGCGAGGTTGTCCCGGGCGATCCGGGCCGCCCTCGGGTCGGCCTCGACCAGCAGTACGTGCACCGCACCCCGGGAGAGCGCCTCCAACCCGACCGCGCCGGAGCCGGCGTACAGGTCGGCGAAGCGGGCACCGTCCAGGTCGACCTGGGTGTCGAGCGCGCTGAACAGCGCCTCGCGTACCCGGTCGGAGGTGGGTCGGGTGGACGCACCCGGCGGGGCGACGATCCGCCTTCCACCGAAGCTGCCCGCCACGATCCGGGTCACCGCGACCTCCCGCTCTGCACGCAACGACGGTACGCCGGATGGCGGGACGGGCCGACGGACACCACCCACCCACCGACAGAGATCATTTGGACACGCCTAGTTGATCAAATATCTCGAATCCACAACATCGTGGTACGAAAGATCTCGAGACTGTCTCAATATCACCGGAATCGGTAAGGTCGGGCGCTGTGCCGGCTGCGTTCTCGCCGGCGTACGACGTTGGGGAGGCGTCGGCACAGGTCGCGCCCGAGTCGGCGGCGGCCATCTCCGCCATCCCCAGCGCCGTGCCCTGACGCTTCCATCTCCAGGAGTCACGCGTGATCCATCCCAAGCTGTCGCTGCGGCGTCCGCTCGCCGTCGTCGGGGCCGCCTTCATCGGTCTCGCCGCCGCGACCGTCGTCGCCGCGCCTGCGAGCGCGCACCACCCGATCGTCGAAGCGCAGGCCCCCTGCGTCCTCCCCTCCGGTGACTGGAAAGTCAACTGGACCGTGGCCAACAGCGAGAGCGACATCGTCGGCCACCTGACCAAGGTCCAGATCGACCCGGCGAACACCACCCTCACCGGCATCAAGGTCGGAGCGGAACTGCCGCGCAGCGGCAAGGGGAAGCTGGCCGGCGAGCAGGTGCTCAAGGCCAACCAGAACCGCACCAAGCTCACGGTGACCGCCAAGTGGATCCGGACCAACCGGGGCCAGCAGCAGGAGATCAAGCAGGAGGCCGCTTCGAGCTGGGTGAACAAGCCCACGGTCAAGTGCGCGACCACCCCCAGCCCGTCGCCGAGCGCCTCGGCGACCCCGTCGCCGACCGTTCCGGTCACCCCGTCGGCCAGCCCGAGCACCTCGACCTCGGCCTCGCCGAGCCCGTCGGTGAGCCCGAGCAGCTCGGCCACCCCGAGCCCGGTGCCGAGCATCACCCCGCCGGCGGTGGTCACGCCGGAGACCGCGGTCAAGCACACCTGCGACGACCTCACCTACGCGGTCACCAACCCGGCCGACGGCAAGACGGTCAACATCACCGTCACGCCGAACAAGGGCGAGCCGAAGACCCTCACCGTCGAGCCGGGCAAGTCCGGCAGCGTGTCGTTCCCGGCCGAGACCGGCCTGACCATCACGCCGAGCGGCGAGGGCGTCCTGGACACCACCCCGGTCGCCTGGGAGAAGCCGGCCGACTGTGACTCGGGCGCGGGCGGTGGCGACCTGCCGCTGACCGGTGCCGCCGCCGGTGGCATCGCCGCCGGAGCCCTGGTGCTGCTGGCCGCCGGTGTGGCGCTCTTCCTGGTGGCCCGCCGTCGTCGGCTGACCTTCACCGCCTGAGCGATCTCCACCGAACCGGCCTGAGAACGGCCCGGACCGGCAACGGCCCGGGGTGATCGAAGACCGGATCAGTACGAACGGACTGAGGGCGCGTCGACCATCCGGTCGGCGCGCCCTCGGCATTCACCGCCGCCGCGATCGCGTTTCTCCGGAATGGACGGTCCGTGGGCCCGGACGAATGATCGATTCCCGCCGGTCCTTACGTTCGGTCCTTTAGCTGAACGGTCACCCCGATTACTCCCGACCACGGGTCCGACTACCGTCTGCGATACCCGCTGGCCCACCACCGCGACATCGGAACCGGATGAGAAAAACCGGGAAACCGGACGTGGATCAATTATCTCGAATGTATAACAGAATGTTTAAGAGCGGCTCAAGGGTGTCCCCGCCGCGCCGACATCGCTAAGGTCGGGCGCTGTGCCGGTGCGAATTTGCCCGGCGTACGACGTCGGGGAGGCGTCAACCCGGGCCGCGTCTCATTCGGACAGTGGCCGAACTCGTCACCCCTCGTCGTGCCCTGACGTATTTACCCCCTCAGGAGTACGCGTGACTCAGCAGAAGCTGTCGCTCCGGCGGCCGCTCGCCATCCTCGGGGCCGCCGTCGTCGGCCTCGCCGCCGTCCTGACGGTTTCGGCCCCCGCGAGCGCCCACCACCCCGTGATCTCGGGTACCGCATGCAAGATCACGAGCGGTACCGACAAGGGCAAGTACGAGGTCAAGTGGACCGTCGCCAACAGCGAGCGGGACTGGGACGCGGTGGTGGAGAACGTCACCAGCCCCTCGCGCACGGCCATCACCAACATCGTGGTCGGCGCCAAGCTGCCCAAGCTGAGCTCCAACAAGCCGGCGCTGAGCGGTGTGCAGATCGTGCCGGCTAACAAGGACCGCCACCTCACGATCAAGGCGTTCTGGGACAAGCCGCGCGAGGACGTCACCAAGACGCAGACCGAGAAGGCGCGCGACATCGGCAACTGCCCGACCACGCCGACCAGCCCGACGCCGACTCCGACCAAGCCGCCGACGCCGACGCCGTCCGCGACCACCCCGACCCCGACGCCGCCGGTCACGACCCCGCCGTCGACCCCGCCGGCAACGACTCCGCCGGCGACCACCCCGCCGGCCAGCCCGACCCCGACCCCGCCGGTTGTCGTGCCGGAGCCGGGCGAGCCGACCTTCGAGCTGCAGGAGACCTGCGACAAGCTCACCTTCCTGATCGAGAACCCGGCCGACGGCATCGCCTTCACCGTGACGCTGACCTCGGAGAAGGGTGTGGTCAAGGAACTCAAGGCCGAGCCCGGCAAGACCACCTCGGTTTCCTTCGACGCGTACGCGGGTCTGAAGGTCACGCCGAGCGCCGAGGGCGTCACCGACGAGACCGTGGCATGGACCGCGCCGAACGACTGCGGTGGCGCCGGTGGCGGCAGCGATGACGAGCTGGCCCTGACCGGTGCGGCTGCGGGCGGTATCGCCGGCGGCGCGGCCGTTCTGCTGGCCATCGGTGTGGTGCTCTTCCTCGTGTTCCGTCGCCGTCGGGTCCGCTTCACCGCCTGATCCGGCTGACTGCTCCACCCGTACCTGAACGAAGAGTCTGAAGGCGCGTCGACCAAGCGGTCGACGCGCCTTCGGCATTTCTGTCACACAATCACCCCGACCAGACATGGGATGATCGACAACTATCACCCTGAGCAATCGGACCGATACGGAAATCCGGTCACGTGCCCGGATGCAAAATCCTGTCCAACTTCATGCAACGTCGACTATCTCGGGTGGATAACAGAATCATTAGCTGCGGCTCAAGGCTGTTCCTTTGCCGTTGACGTCGCTAAGGTCTGGCGCTGTGCCGGTACGTGAGAACCGGCCTACGACGTCGGGGAGGCGCCCCACCGGGTACGCGTCCATACCGGACAGCGACCGTTTCCGCCACCTCTGCGCCGTGCCCTGAAGCTTCAATCCCTCAGGAGCCACGCGTGATCCGTCCCAAGCTGTCGTCCCGGCGACCGCTCGCCGTACTCGGAGCCACCGTCCTCGGTCTCGCCGCGGCACTCGCCGTTGCCGTACCGGCCAGTGCCCATCACAGTGCGGTGAGTGGCGTGTTCGAATGCCTCCCCGCCACCGGCGAGTACGAAATCACCTGGACCGTCACCAGCGACGCCCCGGCCGAGGTGCAGAAGTTCAAGTTCACCGACGTGCTCGCCAAGAAGTACGTCGGAAACCAGTTCACCAAGGTCGACGTGCCCGGCATCGCCAAGACCGAGGGCGACAACTACCCGCACGACGCACACGGCTCGGTCACCGGGAAGCACCGGGTGCCCGGCAACAGCACCGGGGCCTCGCTCCAGGTGATGGCCAAGTGGGACAACGGCACCGAGGAATTCAAGTGGAACCGGGACGACGTCGCGCTCGGCGGTGACTGCAAGAAGGACGTCCCGCCGACCACCCCGCCCCCCACCACCCCGCCGACCACCCCGCCGACCACCCCGCCGGCCGAGCCGAAGGCGGCCAAGCCCACCGCCGATGTCGAGACGGACTGCGACGGCACCGCCCTGGTCGCCCTGAGCAACGGCGACGACGCCACCGCGCCGGCCGTCTTCGTGGTCACCGACGGCACCGGTACGGCCGGCAAGCCGGTCACCGTCGCCCCCGGCAAGACCGAGACCGTGGAGATCCCGGCCGACAAGGCCACCAGGGTCAAGGTGACCGCCGAGGGTGTGGAGAAGCCGCTCTTCGACGCCGCCCCGCCCGCGAACACCACCTGCATCGACGGCACCTACGAGGCCACCTGCGACGACCTGACGTTCACCATCGCCAACCCGGCCGACGGCGAGACCGTCAACGCGACCTTCACCCCGAACACCGGCGAGAAGAAGACGCTGACCGTGGAGCCGGGCAAGAGCGGCAGCGTCACCTTCGCGGGGACGTCGGGGCTGACCGTGGTCGGTGCGGTCGAGGGTTACGAGGCCGGGGCGCCGGTCTCCTGGGACGAGGACAAGCCCGAGGACTGCGGGGGCGGTGGCGGCGGTCTGCCGGTCACCGGTGCCGCGGCCGGTGGCATCGCCGCCGGTGCCCTGGTCCTGCTCGCCGCCGGCATCGCGCTCTTCGTGGTGGCCCGCCGTCGCCGGCTGACCTTCACCGTCTGATCCTGCGGATCCGGGTGAACTGAAGCAACAGCACTCGCGGGCGTACCGACCATCCGGTCGGTGCGCCCGCGGGTCTCTGTACGGGTCAGCCCTTTTCCAGGTACTCCGCGCGTTCCTCGTCGACCAGGGCGGCCACCGAGGCGGCGAGCCCCGGATGACCGGCCAGCTCCGGGTCCTCGTCCACCAGGGTGATCGCCTCGGCCCGTGCGTCCCGGATCAGGTCGGTGTCGCGCAGCAGCGAGAGCAGCCGCAGGTGCGAACGGCGACCGGACTGGGTGGCGCCGAGCACGTCACCCTCGCGGCGCTGCTCCAGGTCCAGCTCGGCCAGGCGGAAACCGTCGGAGGTCGAGGCGACCGCGTCCAGCCGCTCACGGGCCGGCGTACCCTCCAGGGCCTCGGAGACCAGCAGGCAGAGACCGGCGGCCGAACCCCGGCCCACCCGGCCCCGGAGCTGGTGCAACTGGGAGACCCCGAACCGGTCCGCGTCGAGCACCACCATCACGGTGGCGTTCGGTACGTCCACACCCACCTCGACCACGGTCGTGGCGACCAGGACGTCCAGGTCCCCGGCGGCGAACGAGCGCATCACCGCGTCCTTCTCGTCCGCCGGCAGCCGACCGTGCAGGACCCCGATCCGCAGCCCGTGCAGCGGCCCCTCGGCCAGCAACGGCGCCACCTCGGTCACCGCCAGCGGTGGGCGTTTCGCGGACTCGTCCGCCGGTGCCTCCTCGGCCGAGGCCGGGCCGTCACCGATGCGCGGGCAGACCACGTACGCCTGGTGTCCGGCGTTGACCTCCTCGCGCAGCCGGCGCCAGGCGCGATCCAGGAACGCCGGCTTCTCCGACGCCGGCACCACGTGCGACGCGATCGGCGAGCGCCCGCGCGGCAACTGGGCCAGGGTGGAGATCTCCAGGTCGCCGTAGACGGTCATCGCCACCGTGCGCGGGATCGGGGTCGCGGTCATCACCAGCACGTGCGGCGGCTGCTCGGCCTTGGCCCGCAACGCGTCCCGCTGCTCGACCCCGAACCGGTGCTGCTCGTCGACCACCACCAGCCCCAGGTCGGCGAAGTCGACCCCCTCGTACAGCAGGGCGTGCGTGCCCAGGACGATGCCGGCGCGGCCGGCGGCCACCTCTTCCAGCGCGGCCCGCCGGGCCGCCGCGCCGAGCGACCCGGTGACCAGGGCGACCCGCGTGCCGGCCGGGTCGCCGTCCAGCTCACCGGCGCGGCCGAGCGGTCCGAGCAGGTCGAGCATGCCCCGGTAGTGCTGGGCGGCGAGGACCTCGGTCGGGGCCAGCAGCGCGGCCTGTCCCCCGTCGTCGACCACCTGGAGCATGGCCCGCAACGCGCAGACGGTCTTGCCCGATCCGACCTCGCCCTGCAGCAACCGGTGCATCGGGTGGGCGGTGGCCAGGTCGGTGGCGATCTCCTCACCGACGGACCGCTGCCCCTCGGTCAGCTCGTAGGGCAGGCGCGCGTCGAAGGCGGCCAGGAGGCCGGCGTCGCGGGGTGGCCGGGGTCGCGCCGGCCACGCCGCCGCGCGGTGCTTGCGCTGCACCAACGTCAGCTGTACGGCGAACGCCTCGTCCCACTTGAGCCGGTGCCGGGCCCGGTACAGGTCCTCCTTGGTCGCCGGTCGGTGGATCTCCCGCAGGGCGGAGCCGAGCCCGATCAGGTTCCGGCTGGCCCGCATGGTCGCCGGCAACGGATCCTCCGGCATGGTCACGGTGTCCAGCACGACCCGGACGCAGCGGGCGATCACCCAGGTCGGCACCGCCGCCGCGGCCGGGTACACCGGGATCAGCGCCCCGGCGAACTCCTCGACCTCCTCGGCTGCCGCCACCTCGCCGTCGGCGACGCCCTCGCCCAGCAGGACGTACTCGGGGCCGTTGAGCTGCCGTTTGCCCCGGAAGTCGGTGACCTTTCCGGCGAACAGTCCCCACCGGCCGGGACGCAGCTCCCGCTCCCGCCAGGCCTGGTTGCCGAAGAAGGTCAGGGTCAGGGTGCCGCCGGAGGAGTCCCCGACGATCACCTCCAGCAGGTTGCCGCGCCGCTGCCGCATCGGCCGGACCGTGGTGCGCTGCACCTGGCCGAGCACGGTCACCTGCTCCCCGATCTCCAGCGACCGGATGTCGGTGTGCTCGCCGCGCTCGTCGTACCGGCGGGGGAAGTGGTAGAGCAGGTCACCGACGGTGTGCAGGTCGAGGTGACTGGCGAGGGCCTTGGCCGTCTTGTCGCCGAGCGGTGTCTTGAGCGGCGTGTCGGGCGTCAACCTCAACGGCGCGTCGGGCGTCAACGGCTCGGTCATGCCAGCTCTCCGCTCGGTCATTCGATCCCCACCAGCAGCGGGTAGAACGGCTGCCCGCCGGGATAATCGTGCACCTCCACGAACGGCCAGCGGCGCGATACGTGAGCGCGTACGGAGTCGGCGAGTCCGGCCGGCGCGTCGGCACCGAGCAGGAGGGTGACCAGCTCGCCGCCACCGCCCAGCATCCGGTCGAGCAACCCGGCGCAGGTCGACACCAGCTCGTTGCCGATCAGGTGCACCTCGCCCTCGACCAGTGCCAGTACGTCACCGGGCTGGCACCGGCCGGCCACCGTCAGCGCCTCCCGGGTGGCGTAACAGACCTCGCCGTACCTGCACGCCCCGGCCGCCTCGGCCATCGCGATGACGTCGTCCTCGAACCGGCGCCCCGGGTCGCGTACGGCGAGCGCCGCCAGTGCCTGCACCGGTGAACGGGTCGGCACCACGCTCACCCTGACCCCGTGGCCGTACGCCTCCTTCGCGGCGACGTTGGCCACCGCCTGGGTGTTCGGGTCGTTGGGCAGCACCACCACCTTGGCGGCACCGGTGGACCGGATCGCGGTCAGCAGGTCCAGGGTCGACGGATTGCCCCGGACCACGGTGGCACCCTCGGCGGTGAGGAGTTCGGCCAGCCCGGCCCCGTGCGCGACCACCACCGCCGCCCGGCCGTGCGGGCGGGACGGCTCCGGCGGGACGGCCACCCCCGCCGCGACATCGCCGCCCTGGCCGATGCTGTGCTCGCCGCCCCGGCCGGTGCTCCGGTCTCCACCCTCCTCGACGCCCTCGTCTCCGCTCAGGTCGGCGAAGCGTACGACCGTGATGTGGTACGGCCGCCCGGCGGCGACCCCCGCCTCCACGGTCGCGCCGACATCGTTGACGTGGACGTGGACGTTCCAGGTGGTCACCGTGCCGGGGGTCGCCTCGTCGCCGACCACCACCAGCGAGTCGCCGAGCCCGGCGAGGACGCCCCGCATCCGCTCCACCTCCGCCGGCTCGGCGTCGAGCAGGAACTGCACCTCGTAGGCGTACGTCTCGGCGCCGGTCTCCCGGACGGCGGTGACCGGCGGGGCCGGGACCGTCGGCGCCGGAGCGGGCGCACGTCGGTGCGGGGCCACACCGGTGATCACCTCGACCAGCGCGTCGAGCAGCACGCAGAGGCCGCGCCCGCCGGCGTCGACCACTCCGGCGCGGGCCAGCACCGGCAACTGCTCGGGTGTACGCGCCAGCGCGTCCGCGGCGGCATCCGCCGCAGCCCGTGCGACCTCGCCCAGATCGTCGCTGTCGACGGCGACAGCCCCTCGGGCCGCCGCCGCGACAACCGTCAGTACGGTCCCCTCGACCGGCACCGCCACCGCCGCGTACGCCGCCGTGCTGGCCGCCTCGAGCGCGCGGGCGAGGTCCCGGCCGCGTACGGCGGTCGAGGCGGCGAGCGTGTCGGCCAGGCCGCGCAGGATCTGCGAGACGATCACACCGGAGTTGCCCCTCGCACCGAGCAGCGCGCCCCGCGCCATCAACCGCAGCACCCGACCGTGCGGGCTCTGCCGAACGGGCGCGGCGGTCTGCGCGCCGGCCCGCGCGGTCACCTGCTCGGTGCTCTGCTCGGCCGTCTGAGCGGTGGGCTGGGTGCTGGTCGGCGCGGCCTCGGGTGAGTTGTCCAGGTCGAGCGCCAGCGCCTGCTGGGCCGAGGTGAGGGTGAGGACCAGGTTGGTGCCGGTGTCGCCGTCGGGCACCGGGTAGACGTTCAGCTCGTCGATCTCCGCCTGGTGCCGTTTGAGCGCCGCCAGTCCGCCCGCGCACCACCGCCGGACAGCGGCGGCGTCGAGGGTCTCCAGCACGGCGTGAAGCCTACTGGTGGCCCCCGACGCCCGCCCGCCGCCGCGACGGGCGCCGAGTCAGCGGGCGTTGTTATCGTTTTTGGGTGGGAACGGCCCTTCTCGACGCCGTCGCGGATGGGACCGGAATGGCATCCTGGCCGGGCGGGCGGAGCCGATTCGCCGGCCGAGCAGGGCATCGGGTAACCTGACGAGGTTGCCCGGACAGCACCCTGCCGGCAACTTCATGAACGATCAATCCCAGGAGTATCCCGTGGCTAGCGTGTGCGACGTCTGTGGCAAGGGGCCGGGCTTCGGCCACAACGTTTCCCACTCGCACCGGCGGACCAACCGCCGCTGGAACCCGAACATCCAGACCGTGCGCACCCCGGCCGGTGGCGGCAACACCCGCAAGATGCAGGTCTGCACCTCCTGCATCAAGGCCGGCAAGGTCGTCCGCGCCTGACGCGTTCGCCGCGTCCCCCGGTCCGGCACACCACCGGACCACCCAAGCATCAGCCGTCGGGTCCCCAGGACCCGACGGCTACTTGCGTACCCCCTCCCGCACACACCCCGCGCACCCCGTGCGACTGAAGCCCCCTCTTGTAGAGAATGAGTGGCTTCAGTCGCCCGAATAACCACTCATTCTCTACAAGAGTGGCTGGCCGCCGCGCTCGCGGCGGCGCGGCGGGGGGCGGGGAGGCGGGGCGGGTGGGTCAGAGGGGGCGGGCGAAGGAGAGGGTGCCGGGTTCGTTCCGGTAGTAGCCGAAGTTCTCGATCTGGACGTATCCGCAGGACTGGTACATCGAGATCGCCTCGGGCTGCTGGTCGCCGCACTCCAGGATGAGCCGCTTGCGGCCGTACTCGCGGGCCGAGCGCTCCACCGCCGACAGCACCGCGCGGGCCACACCCCGACCCCGAGCCGCCGGGGTGGTGTACATCCGCTTCAGCTCCGCGGTGTCCCCCGCGTCGCCGTGACTGCGCCAGCCGCCGCAACCGACCGGCTCCCCGCCCCGGTACGCGACCAGGAACGCACCGGACGGCGACTCGAACTCGGCCGGCTCGACCGGCGTCTCGTCGCCGCTGCCCCCGTACCGGACGCCCAGGTCGGCCAGTGCGTCGGCCACGAGCTGCTGGGCAACCAGCGAGTCGTAGCGCACCACGCGGATCTCGATCTCACTCACCCGTAAAGGGTACGGCCGCAGCCGTCCCTTACTGATCCGGATTCCGGTCACGAAGATCTCACCGGAGAACGGTTATCCGGTGAGTCGCGGGGCTACCGGAAGTGGTCCCAGCCGGCCGGCCCCTTGTACGCCTTACCGTCGACGGTCAGCCCGCTCCCGTCGACCACCCGCCCGATCACCCGCCAGTCGTCGGGCAGCGCCAGGTGCGCCGGGAAGGTGGCGGCCAGGGCGTGGTCGTCCCCACCCCCGAGGACCCAGGCGTACGGGTCGACGCCGAGGGCGTGCGCCGCGTCCCGCATCTGGGCGGGGACCTCGAAGGCGGCGGTACGCAGGTCGATGCCGACCCCGCTGGCGGTGGCCACGTGCCCGAGGTCGGCGAGCAGCCCGTCCGACACGTCGATCATCGAGGTGGCGCCGAGTCGGGCGGCCTGCGGTCCGGCCCGGTACGGCACCTCCGGTCGCCGGTACGCCTCCACCAGCAGTTTCGGCGTACGGAATCCGCGCGAGAGCACGGTGTAGCCGGCGGCGGCGTACCCGATCCGGCCGGCGAGGGCGACCACGTCGCCGGGCCGGGCGCCGCTGCGCACGACGGGCGCCCGGCCGCCCAGGTCACCGAGGGCGGTGACGGCGATGGTGAGCGTCGGACTCGACGACATGTCGCCGCCGACCACGCTCGCCCCGACCAGCGCCGCCTCCGCGCCGAGCCCGTCGGCGAGTTCCTCGGCCCAGCGCACCTCCAGGTCCGGCGGGATGCAGAGCGCGACCAGCAGGGCGGTCGGCAGGGCTCCCATGGCGGCGATGTCGGCGAGGTTCGCGGCGGCGGCCCGGTGCCCGACATCGACCGCCGAGGACCAGTCCCGCCGGAAGTGTCGCCCCTCGACCAGGACGTCCGTCGAGGCAGCCACCCGCCCGTCCGGGGCGCTCACCACGGCGGCGTCGTCCCCCGGCCCGAGCAGCACCGACGGCCCGGTGCCCAGCCGGGCGGTGACCCGGGCGATCAGACCGAACTCACCGGCTTTGGCCACGCTCACGCGCCGACCCCGGCATCCGACGTCGGGCGGTACGTCGTCACGTCACACCAACCGATCCGCTCGCAACGCACGCTCACTTGCGCCTCCCTTGACCACCGGTGGGGAACCGACCCACTCCGTACGGTATTTTCACGGTCGAGCCGCTCGGCGGCGGACGGAGGTCGGGTCGTGGTCCAGGCGTACATCCTCATCCAGACCGAGGTCGGAAGGGCGCGTGACGTGGCCGCGCAGATCACGGATATCTCGGGCGTGGTCCGAGTCGATGCCGTGACCGGGCCGTACGACGTGGTCGTTCTCACCGAGGCGCACACGGTTGACGAGTTGGGCAAGATGATCGTCAGCAAGGTCCAGTTGGTGCCGGGGATCACCCGTACCCTGACCTGCTCGGTGGTGCGGCTCTAAATGGCACAGCCTGTTCCCGTACCAACCGAACCGAACGAATCGACCGGATCCGGCGCAGCAGACGAGGGCGGCGCGACGGTCGGGCCCGTGGCCCCGGACCGCTCGATGCGGCAGGCCGCGATCTGGGCGACCGTGGTGGCCCTGCCGCTGACCGTGCTCGTGGCGGTGTTCGCCTTCGGGCGGCTGGCACCCGACTCGGAGGCCGCCGCCAACCCGACCCCGTCGGCCACCTCGGCCACCCCACGGGTGCAGTCCACCGCACCGGTCCCGGTGACCGCCGTCCCGCTCGGCGAACGGGCGGCCACGGTCTGCCGGGCCCTGCTCTCCCGGCTCCCTGCGAGCCTCGGTGAGCTGGCGCAGCGGCCGGTCACCACCGGCCCGGAACAGAACGCCGCGTACGGCGACCCGGCGGTGACCGTGGCCTGCGGCACCCCGCTCCCCTCGTTCCCACCGACCGACCAGGTCTGGGTGGTGAACTCGGTCTGCTGGCACGCACAGGAGCAGACCGACTCGACGGTGTTCGTCACCGTGGACCGCGAGGTGCCGGTGCAGGTCACCGTGCCCCGTGGCTACGACCCGCCGTTGCAGTGGATCGCCCCGGTCGCCGAGCCGGTGGTCGCCGCCGTCCCGTCCGGGAAGACCCGACCGACCGGCTGCACCGGCTGAGCCGAGTGCACCGGCTGGGCCGACTGCACCGACCGGCTGCACCGCTGGGCTCGGCAGGGCGGGGCAGCCGGGTCAGCGCAGGCCGGTGCCGCGACGGAGCGCGGTACGGATCAACCGGTCGACCAGCTTCGGGTACTCCAACCCGGCCGCCGCCCACATCTGCGGGAACATCGAGGTCGAGGTGAAGCCCGGCATCGTGTTGATCTCGTTGAGGTAGATGTCCAGGTCGGGCGTGACGAAGAAGTCGACCCGGGCCAGGCCCGCGCAGTCCAGCGCGGTGAAGGTACGGCAGGCGTACTCCTGGACCTGGCGGGTGACCCGGTCGGGCAGCCCGGCGGGGATGTCGTACTCGCAGGCGTCGCCGAGGTACTTGGCCTCGAAGTCGTAGAACTCGCGGTCGGTGGCCACCCGGACCTCGGCCAGCAGGGACGCCTCGGGGCCGCCTCCGGCCTCGCCCTCCAGCACCCCGCACTCGATCTCCCGACCGACGATCGCCGCCTCGACCAGCACCTTCGCGTCGATCTGTCGGGCGGTGACGATCGCCGCCTCGAGGTCGGCCCAGTCCGAGACCTTGGTGATGCCGTACGACGAGCCGGCCCGGGAGGGCTTGACGAAGACCGGCAGACCGAGCCGTTCCTTGTCCTCCTCGGTGAGCGTCATCCCGCTGCGCAGCACCACGTACGGGCCGGTGGGGATGCCCTCGGCCACGGCGAGCTTCTTGGTGAACTCCTTGTCCATGGCGGCGGCGGAGGCGAAGACACCCGACCCGACGTACGGGATGCCGGCCATCTCCAGCAGCCCCTGGATGGTTCCGTCCTCGCCGTACGCGCCGTGCAGGGCGGGAAAGACCAGGTCGATGTCGGCCAGGGCGGCCGGACCCTCGGTGGGGTCGAGCACCATCAGGCCGCTGCCGGTCGGGTCGGCCGGCAGCATGACGGCGGTTCCGGCGCTCGCGGTGATCTCCGGAAGATTACGGTCAGTAATGACCAATTGCTCTGGGTCACCACTGGTCAGCACCCATTCGCCGGCTTTGGTGATGCCCACGGGCACCACCTCGTATTCGTCCGGATCCAAGGCGTTGATGATGCTTCCGGCGCTCACGCAGGAGATCGCATGCTCCGTGCTACGACCGCCGAAGACGACTGCGACGCGGGTCTTCCGTGGGCTTGTCACGCGGGTGACCCTACTCTGCGTGGCCACCGCGCGGGTCGATAGGCCGGGAGTTCGATCAAGGCCCCGGCCTCACCCCGACCGATGGTATGGGGCCGGTCCGACGACCCTCGTGAGTCCGACCAACATCACGATTGCGACGTGCGGTTCCGCGGACCCGCCCCGGGGCTCTCGGCCAGGCGGGCACCAGCCGGTGCCCCGGGGCGGCGCGGGCCAGGGTCACGATGGTCGGGGACCTCGACCACCGGGAACCCCGGCGTTCAGTGTGGTTCGGGAGATCGCCGTCCGACGGCGATCACTTTGACGCGTTGCCGTCCGGCCCGGACCATGCCGAGCGCGGCGAACGCCCCGGCGATCCGGTCCGCGGCGTCCCTGCTGGTGGCGCCGACCACCTGGCGGCGCCGTTCCGGCTCCACCCGTTCGTTGCGCCCCTCGATGCCGAGCGGACGGACGTCGGTGAGGACGACGAGGTAGCGGGTCACCACGGGCGGCCTACCGGCGCCGATCGAGCGGACCGACCGGCACGGCCGGGGCGCTGCGGGTGGCTTTGCGGGCACCGGTGCCGGCGCAGAGGCAGCAGGTGCGGGTCCGGGCACCTCTGCCGGGGCGGTTGCAGGCGCCGGAACCGGGGCGGTTGCGGGCACCGGAGCCGGTGCAGGTGCGGTTGCGGGCATGGAAACGAGCGCGTTTGCGGGCACTGGTCCTGCTCCTCGTCCTGGTCAACCGGCATGGCGGGCGACCGCCTCGGGTTCGGCGGTGGTGCCGGCCAGGCCGCCGGAGCGGTCCCGGCAGACGTACGCCAGGTCGGCATGGATCCACGCGCCGTCGTTGTCCCGCAGCACCGGCCGCGTACACCATCGGCAACGCGATACACGAGGCCAACAGGGGGTCGCTGTCATCCGACACCTCCGGGTCCGCGGCGGTGGGGCACACGGCGGCCGGGTACGGGGGAGTCCCCGACCACCGTGCGCCTCATTCCCCTTTCCGTCACTCGCCGCCACCGTCGACACGACCACCGGCAGCGAGGACGCCAACACAGGTTGCCATCCGTGAAAGCGTGAATGCAACTCTCATGGGCGATCTCTCATGCACACTTTCTCGCCGAGGTGTGTCAAACTCGCTCCATGGCACCGAAGACCGCCCGCGCCCGCCGCCTCGGCATCGCCCTCAGGTCCTATCGCGAGGCTGCCGGGCTGACCCTCGAACGCGCGGCCGAGGAGATCAACAGCACCCGCAGCACGTTGTCCAGGTACGAGAACGCACTCAGCCTGCCCAGCCCGGCGACCGTCCGCGCCCTGCTCACCCACTACAACGTGGACGGAGACGCGCTGAAGGGCACGATCGAGCTGGCGAAGGAAGCCAAGAAGCCCGGCTGGTGGGTGTCGTACTCGTACCTGCTGGACCGCAAGACCGCCGACTTCATCGCGTTGGAGTCCGAGGCGACCTCCATCCAGTCCTTCGAGCCCTCGCTGGTGCCGGGCCTGTTGCAGACCCCGGACTACATCCGGGCGATCATGCGCGGCGGCCCGCACGTCCTCACCGACGACGGGATCGAGGAACGGGTCGACATCCGCCTCAACCGCCAGAAGCGGCTGACCGCCACCCCCGACCCGCTGGTCCTCGACGCGGTGATCGACGAGGTCGCGCTGCTACGCAAGGTCGGTGGTCACGACGTCTGGGCGGAGCAACTCGAACACCTGATCAAGATCTCCGAGATTCCGCACATCACCATCGGAGTGATCCCGCTCATCGCCGGCTACCACCGCGGCACCAGGGGATCGCTGCACATCCTCGAATTCGGCCGAGAAGATCAACCCTTGGCCTCGGTCGAGACTGTCGCGGGTCAACTCTCCTTCGACACCACGCCCGAGCTGGACACCTGCATGAAGATCATGCAGCACCTGCGCACCGTGGCCCTGAGCCCGGAGGCGAGCTGCGAGCTGATCTCCAACCTCCTGAAGGGACGGTAGACACATGTCCGCTCCAACCACCACCACGATGGCCGCTTTCGCGACCGCCGCCTGGCGCAAGAGCAGCCGCAGTGGCGACCAGGGTGCCTGCGTGGAGTTCGCCGTCACCACCGAGGCGATCGGTGTCCGGGACTCGAAGGATCCGGGCGGCCCGATCCTGACCTTCCCCGCCACCGCGTGGTCGGCGTTCGCCGGTGCCGTACCGACCGGCCCGATCATCGACTGACGAGCCGCACCGGCTCCTGAACGACCACAGCCACACCGCGCCGGACCGGTCCAGTGGGGATTCGGCGGCCTCGACCGAGCAGGCGCGACCAGCAACACCGGAAGCCCCGATCACTCCGATCGGGGCTTCCGCCGTGCCTCGTCCCAGCCGGCCGTACCTCGTTCTCAGCCGGCCGTACCTCGTTCTCAGCTCGCCGCATCGAGTGCCGCGGTGATGTCCGCGACCAGGTCGGCGGTGTCCTCCACCCCGCAGGAGAGCCGGACGAAGCCCTCCGGGGTGTCGTCGCCCCACTGCGCCCGGCGGTCGGCGCTGCTGTGCAGGCCACCGAACGAGGTCGCGGCGAAGACCAGCTTGGCGGCGCGCAGGAACCGGGTCACCCGGTCGGCGTCGCCGAGGTCGAACGACAGCACCCCCGGCACCCGGCGCATCTGCCGGCTCGCCACCGGGTACGACGGGTCGTCGGCGAGCCCCGGCCACCGCAGGCCGGTGACGTCGGACCGCTCGCTCAGTGCCAGGGCCACCGCCGCAGCGTTGGCGCTCTGCCGACCCAGCCGCAGGTCGAGGGTGGCCAGCGACCGGTGCGCCAGCCAGGAGTCGAACGCACCGGGTACCGAGCCGGTGGTCGCCCGCCACGCGCGCAGCGGCTCGAGCAGCTCGGCGGACCGGGTCGCGACGTAACCGAGCAGCAGGTCGGAGTGACCGGTCAACGCCTTGGTCCCGGAGGCGACGACCAGGTCCGCGCCGAGGTCGAGCGGGCGCTGACCGAGCGGGGTGGCGGTGGTGTTGTCCACCACGACCAGCGCACCGGCGGCGTGCGCCCGGTCGGCCAGTTCGGCCACGTCGCAGACGTCCAGGCCGGGGTTGGCCGGCGTCTCCAGCAGCAACAGGCGTACGCCCTCGAACGACGGGTACGGTCCGGCCGTCGGGGCGAACTCGACCCGTACGCCCATGGTGGCGAGGGTGGAGGTGGCGAAGGCCCGTACCGGGAAGTAGCCGTCGGTCGGCAGGACCACGCCGTCACCGGGCTTGAGCAGTGCCAGCAGGACCGCGCTGATCGCCGCCTGCCCGGTGGCGAAGGCGAGGCAGTCGCCCCCCTCCAGCTCACCGATCGCCGATTCGAGTGCGCGGCGGGTGGGGTTGTCCGGGCGGCCGTAGCCGTTCGGGTTCGTCCCCTGTCCGGTCTCCGGGTCGAGGTGGTACGGCGCGGCGAACACGGGACCGGGCAGGAACGGCTGTCCCGGCTCGGGCTCGGGAAGTCCGGCGTGCACGCACCGGGTGCTGTCGCCGTAGCCGTGCGGGTCCTGCTCGTCGATCATCGGTTCTCCAGCCCGTACGGCGTTTTTGTTGGTCATTCCGGTCGCGGTTTGCGGCTCATCAGCACCGCCATCGCGAGCCTCGGGTTGGCGCCCTCGTGGCAGACCAGCTCGACCTGCTCGGTGATCGGCATCTCCACCCCGTGTGCCCGGGACAGGTCCCGGATCGCCAGGCAGCTCTTGACCCCCTCGGCGGTCTGCCGGGTCGCCACCTGGGCCTGTTCGAGGGTCTCGCCCCGGCCCAGGTGCTCGCCGAAGGTCCGGTTGCGGGCCAGCGGGGACGAGCAGGAGGCGACCAGGTCACCCAGGCCGGCGAGCCCGGCGAAGGTGAGCGGGTCGGCGCCGAGCGCCACGCCGAGGCGGGCGGTCTCGGCCAGTCCACGGGTGATCAGGGTGGCCTTGGTGTTGTCGCCGAGTCCCATCGCGTTCGCCATGCCGTACGCCAGGGCGATCACGTTCTTCACCGCGCCGCCGAGTTCGCACCCGATGACGTCGTCGTTCGTGTACGGCCGGAAGTAGGGCGTGGTGATCGAGGACTGGACCAGGGTGGCCCGATCCATGTCGGTGCAGGCGACCACGGTCGCGGCCGGCTGCTCCTGGGCGATCTCGGGGGCGAGGTTGGGGCCGGAGACCACGACCACCCGGTCCTCGGCCACCCCGGCGGTCTCCATGATCACCTGGCTCATCCGCTTGGTCGTGCCCAGCTCGATCCCCTTCATCAGGGAGACCAGCGTCGCGTCGGGCTCGATGAACGCGGCCCAGTCGGCCAGGTTGCCCCGCAGCGTCTGCGACGGTACGGCGAGCACCACCAGGTCGGCACCGGCGATCGCGGCGGCGGCGTCGGCGGTCGCGGTGACCCGCTGCGGCAACCGGAGTCCGGGAAGGTACTCGGAGTTGTGGCCGGTGGTCCGGATCGCGTCGACCACGGACTCGCGCCGGGCCCACATGGTCACGTCCCGGCCGGCGTCGGCGAGGATCTTGGCGAAGGCCGTACCCCAGGAACCGGCACCGAGGACGGCGACGTGGCCGGTCACGCGGCGTCCCCGTCGCGGTGCGCGGACTCGTCGACGGCCCGGCGCGGGCCGTTCGGCGCCCAGATCGGCGGTGGTGTGCCGCCCCGGATCTCGGCGAGCTGATCCCGGAGCCGCAGCATGATCTCGTTGGTCATCTCGTCCAGCACCTGCTTGGTCGGGGCGGCACCGGCCCACCGGCTCAGGTCGACCGGAGGTCCGGCCACCACCGAGACCGGGATCCGGGGGCGCAGGCTGAGCTTGGCGTTGCGCGGGTCGAACAGCTTCTGCGCACCCCAGTGGGTGATCGGGACGACCGGGGCACCGGTGGCCAGGGCCAGCCGGGCCGCGCCGGTCTTGCCGCGCATCGGCCAGAGGTCGGGTTCGCGGGTGGTGGTGCCCTCCGGGTAGATCACCACCGCGCCGCCGTCCTTGACCGCGGAGATCAGGGTCTCCAGCGACCGGGCGGCGTCGACGGTGCCCCGCTCCACCGGGATCTGGCGGCACCTGAGCAGGATGTATCCGACCACCGGCACCCGGAAGATGCTGGCCTTGCCGAGGAACTGCGGCCACCGTCCGGTGTCGTTGATGTAGTGCCCCACCACCAGCGGGTCGGCGTGCGAGATGTGGTTCGGCACGATGATGACGCCGCCCGAGGTCGGTACGTGCTCCATGCCGGCCCAGGTCCTCCGGGTCCAGACCCACATCGGCGGCTTCACCAACGCGATCGCGAACCGCCGCCAGAACCCCAGCCTGCGCCGTGCCACTATGCCCTCCTCGTTGTGCCCCGGGCCCGGGGAGCACCGGTCGCCCCGGCGCCGCCCAACCACCCCGGCCCGCAGCGAAATCATGCCTGCTCGCCCCTGGTACGGCCAGCGAGGGGCCGGTCCCCGCGGCTGGCAGGATGATCGTGTGACCGAACCGACCTGGACTGTGGTGGTGCCGGTCAAGCGGCTCAGCGCGGCAAAGAGTCGGCTGCGTGGCGCGCTGCCGGGGGTTCCGCACGAGCCGCTGGCCCTGGCCCTGGCGCTGGACACGGTCAGCGCCGCGCTGGCGAGCCCGGCGGTCGCCGGGGTGCTGGTCGTGACCGACGACATAGCGGCCGGTCGGGCGTTGGGCGCGCTCGGCGCCCGGATCACCCCGGATCCGCCGACCGGCGGGCTGAACGGCGCCTTCACCCTCGGCGCCGCCCTGGTCGACGGCGCGGGGGTGGCGGCACTCACCGCCGACCTGCCGGCCCTGCGTACGGCCGAACTGACCGCCGCGCTGGCCGCCGTGGGGGCCGGTCCGCCGCGACTGCGCCGGTTCGCCCCGGACACCCCGGGCACCGGTACGGTGCTGCTGGTGGCGCCGGCGGGCGTACCGCTGGATCCGCGCTTCGGTGGGCCGTCGGCGGCGGCGCACACTGCCTCCGGGGCGCTCGCCCTGACCGGGGCCGGGCCGACCCTGCGCCGTGACGTCGACACCCGAGCGGACCTGCTCGCGGCGGCGGCACTCGGCCTCGGCCGGCACACCGCCGCCCTGCTCCCCTGACCGGCGCGGTCCCCCGCCGCCCATCCCTCCCCGGCCGGCGGCACTCTTCCCCGGCCGGCAGCCGACGCCGCCGGCCCCGGTGTACGGTGCTGGGCATGCAGGGCACCGTGGCGACGTACGACCCGCAGACCCGGTCCGGCACGCTCCTGCTGGACGACGGCACCGAGGTCGCCTTCCCGGCCACCGCGTTCGACGCCTCGGGGCTGCGACTGCTCCGTCTCGGGCAGCGGCTGAAGATCGAGTACGGCGCGTCCGGCGAGGTTACCCGGATCACTCTGCCCGGCCTGGTGTGATCATCAACCCAGCGGATTTAAGCGGAATTATTGGTGCAAGGTTGAGCCCTTTTTGGGCGAGATGACCGGGTTGTAGCGGCTCCCGTGTGCGCATTGTCCGACTTGCCGTGATCCGAAGATGGCAAGTTCATTTTGCGTTCACCCGCTTCGGGCAATGATGAAGCGGTGAGCACCCCGCCCGCCCACCCCCGCCCCCAGTCGCCCGGCCGCGCCCTGGCCACCACCCCGCGTTCGGCGCTGCCGGACTCCGAACCGCTCGTTCCGCCCGGTACGCCCCATCGGGGAGCGAACGGGCGGTTCGTCCGACCGGCCGAAAACGGCAAGGACTCCGACAACGGTCCCCTGCCCGGCACCGGGAGCACCCCGCCGCCGGCCCAGGATCCGCCGGCCGTGGCCGAGCCGCTGCCCGAGGACCGGTTCCTCAACCGGGAACTCTCCTGGCTGGACTTCAACGCCCGGGTCCTGGCCCTGGCCGAGGACCGGGCCACCCCGCTGCTGGAACGCGCCAAGTTCCTGGCCATCTTCGCCAGCAACCTGGACGAGTTCTACATGGTCCGGATCGCCGGCCTGAAGCGGCGGCTGCAGGCCGGGTTGCCGGTACGCGGCGGCGACCGGCTGCCGCTGCGTACGCAACTGGAGCTGATCGCGGAGAAGACCGCCGACCTGGGCGCCCGGCACGCCGGGTGCTTCGTCGACGACGTGGTGCCCCGGCTGGCCGCCGCCGACATCCACCTGATCCGCTGGGCGGAACTGCCCACACCCGAGCGGGAACGGCTGCGCACCTACTTCCGGGAACACATCTTCCCCGTGCTCACCCCGCTCGCGGTCGACCCGGCGCACCCGTTCCCGTACATCTCCAGCCGGTCGCTGAACCTGGCGGTGGCCGTACGCGACCCGGACGGCGGGCCGGAGCTGTTCGCCCGGGTCAAGGTGCCGAACAACGTGCCGCGTTTCGTCCGGGTCGAACGGGACACCCCGGGGATGCGCTTCCTGCCGCTGGAAGACCTGATCGCGGCCCACCTCAACCAGCTCTTCCCCGGGATGACCGTGGCCGAGTGCCACCTGTTCCGGATCACCCGCAACGCCGAGGTGGAGGTCGACGAGGACCGGGACGAGGACCTGCTCCAGGCGTTGGAACGCGAGCTGGCCCGGCGCCGGTTCGGTCCTCCGGTACGCCTCGAGGTCGCCTCGTCCATCTCCGACCACGTACTCGACCTGCTGGTCCGGGAACTCGACATGGACGACCAGGACGTCCTGCGGGTGCCGGGGCTGCTCGACCTCTCCTCGCTCTGGCAGATCTACAACGAGTGCGACCGGCCCGACCTCAAGGAACGCCCGTTCGTGCCGGCCACCCACCCGCGACTGGTCGAGGGCGAGGTGCCGCGCAGCGTCTTCGCCACCCTGCGCGACGGCGACATCCTGGTCCACCACCCGTACCACTCGTTCGCGACCAGCGTGCAGCGGTTCATCGAGCAGGCCGCCGCCGACCCGAACGTGCTCGCCATCAAGCAGACCCTCTACCGGACCAGCGGCGACTCCCCGATCGTGGACGCCCTGATCGACGCCGCCGCCGCCGGCAAGCAGGTGGTGGTCCTGGTCGAGGTGAAGGCCCGGTTCGACGAGGTGGCGAACATCGGCTGGGCCCGGGTGCTGGAACGCGCCGGCTGCCACGTCGTGTACGGCCTGGTCGGCCTGAAGACGCACTGCAAGACCGCCCTGGTCGTACGCCAGGAGGGCAACCAGATCCGCCGCTACTGCCACATCGGCACCGGCAACTACCACCCGAAGACGGCCAGGCTCTACGAGGACTTCGGCATGCTCACCGCCGACCCGGAGGTGGGCGCGGACCTGACCGACCTGTTCAACGTACTGACCGGTTACAGCCGGCAGACCCGGTTCCGCCGGCTCCTGGTCGCCCCGGAGGGCGTACGCAGCGGTCTGATCGAGCGGATCGACCGGGAGATCGCGCACGCCGCACTCGGGGTGCCGAGTCTCGTGCAGATCAAGGTGAACTCCCTGGTCGACGAGGAGATCGTGGACGCCCTCTACCGCGCCTCGCGGGCCGGAGTGCACGTGGACCTGATGATCCGGGGGATGTGCACGCTCCGCCCCGGCGTACCCGGCCTGTCGGAGAACATCCGGGTCCGGTCGGTCCTCGGCCGGTTCCTCGAACACTCCCGGGTGTTCCGGTTCGGCAACGGCGGCGGAACGCTCGCCGCCGACGCGGCGGCCGGTGGACGGCCGGTCGGCAACGGCGGCTCGGCCGAGTTCTGGATCGGCTCGGCGGACCTGATGCACCGCAACCTCGACCGTCGGGTGGAGGCGCTGGTGCAGGTCACCGACCCGGTCGCACGGGCCGAGCTGGACCAGGTCCTGACCACCGCGATGAGCGACGACGTGGCCTCGTTCGAGCTGCACCCGGACGGGACCTGGAGCCGGCGGATCGGTGAGCCGGACCGGCCGCTAGTCGACTTCCAGGACGCGATGCTGCGCCGGGTGGCCCGCGCCGCCAAGTAGGGGCCGGGTACCGCGCCGCCAAGTGAGGCCGGGTGGCCCCGGCGGCCGGGCCGCCCCGCGCACGGCGAGGCGGGCGGACCCCGGTGACGGTGCCGGATCGGCGCAGAAGTCCGCCGGGGGGACCGTCGTGGATAGGCTTGGCGGATGTTGGAGGAGGAACGCAAGTACGAGGTTGACGAGAACTTCACGCTGCCGGACCTGTCCGCGACGGTGCCGCCCGGGGGAAGGGTGCTCGCCCTGCCCCCGGTGACCCTCACCGCCACCTACCTCGACACCACCGATCTGCGGCTGGCCCGCGCCGGTGTCTCGTTGCGCCACCGCAAGGGTGATCCGCTGCCCTGGACGGTCAAGCTCCCGTCCGACGTGCCGGGGACCCGGCACGAGATCTCCCGCCCCGGCAAGCGCCGGGAGACCCCCGCCGAGCTGACCGCGCTCGTCACCGCGTACTCGCGGGGGGTGCCGTTGGTGCCGGCCGCGGTGGTCCGCAGCGTCCGGCACGCGTACGAACTGCGTGACGACGCCGACCGGGTGCTGGCCGAGATCGCCGACGACGCGGTGTCGGTGCTGGACGGCGACCGGGTACGCAAACGGTTCCGGGAGGTCGAGGTCGAACGCAAGGGCGGCGACGGGGACCTGCTCGACCGGGTGGAGGCGGTGCTGCGCGACGCCGGTGCGGTCGCGGGCGGCTTCACCCCCAAGCACGTACGCGCCCTCGGGAAGGCGGCGGCCGGTCCGGCGGACCTGGTCGCACCGGCGGAACTGCCCGGCAAGGCCACCGCCGGTGACGTGGTGACGAACGCGATCCGGCGTGGTGTCGGCAAGGTGCTCGCGCACGACCCGCTGGTCCGGTTGCGCCAACCGGTAGGCGACGACGACACCGCCGTACACCAGATGCGGGTCGGCTGCCGGCGGCTGCGCAGCGACCTGCGTACGTTCCGGTCGCTACTGCGCCCCGAGTGGGTCAACCCGCTGCGTGACGAGCTGAAGTGGCTCGCCGACGTGCTCGGGGAGGCCCGCGACGCGGAGGTGCTCCGGGACCGGCTGCACGTGACCGCGGACGCGGATCCGCTCAGCGGGCTGGACCGGGCGGCGGTGGACCGGATCGACGCGGTGTTGGAGCAGCGGCACGAGCGGGCGCTGACCTCGGTCGACGAGGCCCTCGGCTCGGAGCGGTACGCGGCCCTGGTCGAGGCGCTGGTCGCCGCCACCCGCGAGCCGCAGTTGACCGGGGCGGCCCGGGGACGGGCGGTGGACGTACTCCCGAAGTTGGTCGCCAAGCCGTGGCGCCGGCTGGCCCACGGCGGCAAGGACAGCGACGCCGCCGCCGACCTCGACCCGCTGGCCCCGGACGAGCGGTGGCACGCGGTACGGATCAACGGCAAGAAGGCCCGGTACGCGGTCGACGCGGTCGCCCCGGTCCTCGGCGGCGGGGCCCGCAAGCTGGCCAAGTCGCTGTCGCGGGTGCAGGAGCTGCTCGGCGAGCACCAGGACGCGGCGGTGGCCGCCGAGACCTGGCTCGGGGTGGCGGCGGACGATCCGACCGACCATGCCCTCGCGGTGACCGCCGGACGGCTGGCCGAGCGGGAGCGGACCACGATCCGCCGGATCCGGGCGGAGTTCCCGCAGGCGTGGCAGGGGACCTCCAAGGGAAGCCGGACGGACTGGCTGCCGTGAGCCCACTGATCCGAGCGGCCGGCGGTGTCGTCTGGCGCCCGTCCGAGCAGGGGGTGCAGGTGTGTGTGGTGCACCGCCCCCGCTACGACGACTGGTCGTTGCCGAAGGGCAAGCTGGACCGGGACGAGCACCCGCTGGCCGCCGCCGTACGAGAGGTCGCCGAGGAGTCCGACGTACGGGCGGTGCCGCAGGCCCGGCTGCGCAGCGTCCGGTACTTCAGTGACGGTCGGCCGAAGCGGGTCGACTACTGGTCGATGCGGGCGGTCGGCACGGGCGGGTTCGAACCGGGTACGGAGGTCGACGACATCCGTTGGCTTCCGCTGGAGGACGCGATCGGCCTGGTCACGTACCCGCACGACATCTGGGTCCTGCGCGACTTCGCCGCCCTGGCACCGGTGACCGCGGTCCTGGCGGTGTTCCGGCACGCCCAGGCGGGCAACCGGGCCACCTGGTCCGGGCCGGACACCGCCCGCCCGCTGGATCAGGAGGGCATCGCCCAGGCCCGTGCGGTGGCGTCGCTGGGGGCGCTGATCCGTCCGGTACGGCTCCGCTCGGCGACCGCCCGGCGGTGCGTACAGACGGTCGAGCCGCTGGCCGAGCTGTTCGACCTGCCGATCGAGGTCGACTCCGATCTCGACGAGCCGAAACCGGGGCAGGACGTGGCCGAGTGCGCGTTGGCCCTGGCCGCCCGGCTGACGGAGTTGGCGGCGGACGGGCGTACGACGGTGGCGTGCAGCCAGGGCAAGGTGATTCCGGGCGCGCTGGAGCACCTGACCGGCGTACCGGGCGACTACCGGACCCCGAAGGGCGGGGGCTGGCTGCTCGCCTTCTCCGGCGACCGTCTGCTCGGCGCGGACCGCCTGTAGCGGGGCGCCCGGCCGGGCAGGCCGGGCTCGTCAGCCGGGCAGGGTGAGGGTGACGGCCACGGCCAGGTGGTCGGAGGCGGTGCCGGGTACGACGGTCACCTCGGTCGCGGTGAGACCGCCGGCCACGAGTACGTGGTCGATCTGCTCCACCGGGTTGTCGGCCGGGCTGGTCGGCAGCGGCCGGTCGGCGGCGAGCGCGTCGACCAGTCCGGCGTCCAGGAGGGCCTGGAACGCCGGCTCCACCGGTTGGGTGTTCAGGTCCCCGGCCAGCACCAACGGCCGCCCAGCGGCCAGCTCGACGGCGTAGCGGGCCGCTTCACGGGCCTGTGCCACCGGTCCGTCGTCGGGCGGCGGTTGCAGGTGGGTGGAGACGACGACCAGCTCGGTGCCGCCGATCCGGAGCACCACGCCGAGCGCCTGGGCGCCGGTGACCGCACCCAGCCGGGGCAGGACGACCGTGCCGGCCGAGTCGACCGGCAGCGAGGTCAGCACGGCGTCGCCCCAGACCGGGTCGGCGGCCGGTGCGAACGTGTACCGCATGCCGAGGCGGCCGGCGAGCAGGGCGAGGGTGTCGTGTCCGCCGTTGAGCAGCCAGGCCCGGTCGACCTCGCTCAGGACGACCACGTCGGGCCGCTGGCCGGCGAGCACGTCGGTCAGCCCGTCCAGGTCGAACCGCCCGTCGAGCCCGAAGCCCATCCGGATGTTGTAGGCGACCAGGCGCACCCGGTTGCCGTCCGGCGTCGGCGCGGCGTCGGCGCCCGGTGGGGCCAGCAGGCCGCCGACCACCGCGAGCGCCGTACCGGAAATCACCGCCGTCCGCCGCCAGGACCGCAGCGGCGCCCGCACCCCGCCGCCGGCCGTTTCGGGTACGCCCTCAGCCCGCACTCCGTCATCCGTTTCGAGTACGCCCCCCGCCCGCACCGCCCCGGTCGCGACCGGAGCCCGGATCGCCAGCACGGCCACGAGGAGCGCGACCAGGACCGGGAACGCCCCGTTGGGGTAACCGATGTCGTAGGCCGCGTAGTAACCGATCGCACCGACGACGAAAACGAGGGTCCCGCCGAGCGCGGCGTAACCCGGCCGGGACGACGGCCCAGCAGTCCCGGTTGACCCGTCCGTCCCACCGGTACCGTCGTCCACCACGGACGCACCGGCGGAAGCGTTCGCCAGGGCCAGGCAACCGCCGAGCCCGGCGGCCGCGAGCAGCATCGCGAACGGCAGCGCCAGCGGCAGGTTGAGCGCGAACAGGACGCTCCCGGCCAGCAACGCGACCGGGTAGAGCCAGCGGAGCAGGCGTTGGCGTACCGGCCCGAGCCCGGTGGCCAGGAACAGTCCGACCGCCGCCGCGACCAGGACGGTCACCGGCAGCGGCTCCCCCGCCGGCGGGACCGCCACCCGGTCGAACCCCGCGGCGACACCGGCCAGGTAGGACGCGCCGGTCGCGGCGAGCGCGGGTGAACCGGCGAGCATGCCCCAGAGCAGCAGGGCCGGGCCGACGAGCAGCCACGGCCGTGCCGGCCCCGCCCGGTACGGGCCCCACGCCGAGAACTGCGCGACGAGGAACGCTCCCGCCACCGGTACGAGCACCAGGAAGTCCACGTTCCCGCGCCAGACCAGGTCGTACGTGCCGAGTGCGGTGTGCAGTACGGTCGTCGCCGCCAACCCCACCACCACCCCCGGTACGGCAACCGGTGCGGTGGTGGCGAGTCCGGCGAGCCAGACCAGTCCGGCGAGCAGGCCGGCGCTGGCCAGGTAGAGCTGCGCCTGCCCGCCCTCGGTGGCGGGCAGCAGGAGTCGGCTCCCGACCAGGACGACCGCCGCGACCGTGGTGACCCGACCGGCGCCGAGGAGCCGGAACAGCGCCGGTGCACCGAGCGGGAGCACGAACCAGAGCAGGGCGAAGGCGCCCATCAGCTCGGCCGGGGTGGATGCGGCCTGCCCGAAGATGGTGATGATCGACGGCAGCCAGACCCGCAGGATGTCGACGAGGAGCAGCACGCCGAGGGCGGCGGCGATGAGCGCAGGAGCCGAACGACGCACCGGGACTCCCGTGGGGGCGGGGGCGGACGAGGTCGGGCCATTCTCCGGCGAACCCATCGACGGGTCAACGCCCGTACGCGGTCGGTGTTCGTACCCGTTGTCCGGCCCGGCCGGCGCGCCCCGCCCCGACACGCCTGTCCCGGCCCCGTTTCCCGCCCCGGCGCTGTCCTTCTGCGGTGGCGCACACGAAGGCGCCCACCGGCGGAACCGGTGGGCGCCCAGGTGGTGCGGTGTTTCAGCGTCGGGCGGCGGCCTTCTTGGCCGGGGCCTTCTTCGCGGGAGCCTTCTTCGCCGCTGTGGCGCGGGTGGAAGTGCTCTTCGCCGCCGTGGTCTTCTTGGCCGCGGCGGTCTTCTTGGCCCCGGCGGACTTCGTCGCCGGTGCGGTCTTCTTGGCCGCCGCCTTGGTGGCGGTGGTCTTGGCGGGTGCCGCGGCCTTCTTGGTGGCGGTCGCCTTCTTGGTGGCCGCCGCCTTCGTGGCCGTGGTTGCCTTGGTGGCCGCCGACTTGGTCGCCGTCGACTTGGTCGCCGTCGCCGTCGCCGTGGTCTTCTTCGCCGCGGCGGCGGTCTTCGGCACCTTGCCGCTGGACACCATGTCCTTGAACCCGGCGCCCGGCCGGAAGGCCGGGACCGATGTCTTCTTCACCTTCACCGACTCGCCTGTTCGAGGGTTCCGCGCTGTTCGCGCCCCCCGGACACGCTTTTCGAAGACTCCGAAACCGGTGATCGCCACTTTCTCCCCCTTGGCGACCGCCCCCTGAACCTCGGCGAGGACCGCGTCGAGCGCCGCCGTCGCCGTCTTCCGGTCCCCCAGGCGAGCGGCGAGCGCCTCGATGAGCTCGGCCTTGTTCACGACTTCCCTCCCGTATGTGCAACTGGACTCAACGCGAGCCATTCTGCGCGCACGGTATGCCCTGTGCCACCGGGACACAAACATCTGCGGGAAAAAAGCCATTGTGTCGCAACGGATTCGCCCCCACCGGCGGCTCGGAGCTGCCCGGAAGGCGTAGGGCAGCAACGAATCCGTAAGTCCGGCGGGGGCGAAAACGGCTCCCGGGAGGGCGGTGTGGGCTATGCCACGACCGGCAGGAAGGGGAGCCGGTGGCGCTCGTACTCGGTGATGTTGGTCTCGTGGCGGAGGGTCAGTCCTATGTCATCCAAGCCCTCGATGAGCCGCCAGCGGCTGAAGTCGTCGAGCGGGAACGACCAGGTGGAGTCACCTGCCCGAACCTCCCGGGCGGTCAGGTCGACGGTGATGCGAGTGGTCGGGTCGGCCTCGACCAGGTCCCACAGTTCCTCGACGGCCTTCAATTCGAGCTCGACCGGCAAGAGACCTTCCTTGAGCGAGTTGCCACGGAAGATGTCACCGAAGCGAGGAGAGATCACTACGCGGAATCCCCAGTCCCGCAGCGCCCACACGGCGTGCTCGCGCGATGACCCGGTGCCGAACTCCGGCCCGGCCAATAGGATCGACGCACCGGAATAAATGGAATCGTTGAGTACGAATGCCGGGTCCTCTCGCCACGCACTGAAGAGGCCGTCGGCGAAGCCGGTTCTGGTGACCCGCTTGAGATACACCGCCGGAATGATCTGATCTGTATCCACATTGGAGCGACGCAACGGGACCGCGGTGCCGCTGTGCACGGTGAACTTTTCCATGTCGTATCAGCCCTTCACAGGTCGGCCGGGGCGGCCAGCCGGCCGATCACGGCGGTGGCGGCGGCGACCGGCGGGGAGACCAGATGGGTACGCCCGCCACGGCCCTGCCGGCCCTCGAAGTTGCGGTTGGAGGTGGAGGCGGAACGCTGCCCGGGCTTGAGCGTGTCCGGGTTCATACCCAGGCACATGGAGCACCCGGCGAACCGCCACTCGGCCCCCGCGTCGATGAAGACCTTGTCCAGCCCCTCCTGCTCGGCCGCCTCGCGTACCGCCGCCGAACCCGGTACGACGAGCATCCGTACGCCCTCGGCGACGCTGTGCCCGCGCAGCACGTCGGCGGCCGCCCGGAGGTCCTCCAGCCGGCCGTTGGTACAGGAGCCGACGAAGACCACGTCGACCGGGACCTCGCGCAGCGGCGTACCGGGGCGCAGGTCCATGTATTCCAGCGCCTTGCGGGCGGCGGTCTGCTCGGCCTCGGTGACGAAGTCCTCCGGGTCCGGCACGATCGCGCTCAGCGCGGCACCCTGCCCCGGGTTGGTGCCCCAGGTGACGAACGGGGTGATCCGGGTCGCGTCGAGGAAGACCTCGGTGTCGAAGGTCGCGTCGGAGTCGGTCGGCAACGTGCGCCAGTACGCCTCCGCGGCGTCCCAGTCGGCGCCCTGCGGCGCGTTCGGGCGACCCTTGAGGTACGCGAAGGTGGTCTCGTCCGGCGCGATCATGCCGGCCTTGGCGCCCCACTCGATCGACATGTTCGCGATGGTCATCCGGCCCTCCATGGAGAGCTTGCGGATCGCCTCGCCCCGGTACTCGACGATGTGGCCGCGCCCGCCGCCGGTGCCGACCTGGGTGATCAGGGCCAGCACCAGGTCCTTGGCGGTGACGCCGGGGGCGAGTTCACCGGTGACCGTGACCGCCATCGTCTTCGGCCGGATCTGCGGCAGCGTCTGGGTCGCCAGGACGTGCTCGACCTCGCTGGTGCCGATGCCGAAGGCCAGCGCGCCGAACGCGCCGTGGGTGGCGGTGTGCGAGTCGCCGCAGACGATCGTGAGTCCCGGCTGGGTCAGCCCGAGCTGGGGGCCGATCACGTGCACGATGCCCTGGTTCTCGTCACCGAGCGGGTGCAGCCGGACCCCGAACTCGGCGCAGTTGTTGCGCAGCGTCTCGATCTGCGTACGCGAGGTCGGGTCGTCGATCGTGAGCAGGTCACCGCGACGGGCCCGGAACGCGGGGTCGGCGTACCCGGTCGGGGTGTTGTGGTCCTCGGTCGCGAGCGTGAGGTCGGTACGCCGGACCCGGCGACCGGCCATCCGCAGCCCGTCGAAGGCCTGCGGGCTGGTCACCTCGTGCAGCAGGTGCAGGTCGATGAAGAGCAGGTCCGGTTCGCCGTCGGCGGATCGCACCACGTGAGCGTCCCAGACCTTCTCGGCCAGGGTCCTGGGCGAGGACGGTGTTGGCGTGACTCCCACCATCTGGACATCCTAAATTCTGGGAGGTATGTTTCGGCTTGTGGGACACAGTATGAGCGGTGTCGGCGTTCTCGACAAGGCGGTGGTCATCCTGGCCGCCTGCGTGGACGGCGCCAGCCTGGCCGAACTCGTCGATCGCACCAAGCTGCCGAGAGCCACCGCGCACCGGTTGGCACAGGCCCTGGAGATCCATCGAATGCTGGTACGCGACACCCAGGGGCGGTGGCGTCCGGGCCCCCGGCTGGGTGAGCTGGCCAACGCCGCACCGGATGTGCTGCTGACCGCCGCCGAGCCACTGCTCGCCGCGCTGCGCGACGCCACCGGGGAGAGCGCACAGCTCTACCTGCGCCGGGCGGACGAGCGGATCTGCGTGGCCGCCGCCGAGCGGGCCAGCGGGCTGCGCGACACCGTACCGATCGGTGCGGTGCTGCCGATGACCGCCGGATCGGCCGCCCAGGTCCTGCTCGCCTGGGAGCCTCCGGAGGCGGTCATGCCGCTCCTGCCCCGGTGCAAGTTCACCGGCCGCACCCTCGCCGAGGTACGCCGCCGGGGCTGGGCGCAGAGCGTTGCCGAGCGGGAGGTCGGTGTGGCCAGCGTCTCCGCCCCGATCCGCGACCGGACCGGCCGGGTGATCGCCTCGGTCAGCATCTCCGGGCCGATAGAACGCCTGGGCCGCCGCCCCGGTGACCGCCACGCCATGGCCGTAGTCCGCGCCGGCCAACGCCTCAGCGGCCTCTAACCCACCCCCTCCCCCCTCCTCCCCCTCCTCCCCCTCCCCCAGATCCGCGCTCTTGTAGAGAAAGAGTGGTTATCCCATCGCGGATAGCCACTCTTTCTCTACAAGTGTGGTCATCTCCGTCGGAGCAGGTGTTCGGCGGAGCAGGTGTTCGGCGGAGCAGGTGTTCGGCGGAGCAGGTGTTCGGCGTGCACGGGCGGTACGACGACAGGTTGAGGGCGCGGGGCGGCTCCGGCGGGCGCGACGGCGTGGAAGCTCGGGCGTGGGCGGGGTGGATCGCCGCAGGTGCGGAACGGGCGACGAAAAAAGCGAGCGAAGTGCCGGCGGCACCGCGCTCGCTATCGCATAATAAAAATAGCCCGCGCCACTTGCGTGACACGGGCTCCGAACCTGTAGCCCCGACGGGATTCGAACCCGCGCTACCGCCTTGAGAGGGCGGCGTCCTAGGCCGCTAGACGACGGGGCCAGGACTTTCTGTCTTACTTTGTCCTCCGAAGAGGACCGCTGAACTCTATCAGAGACCAGCTACCGGCGCCATCTCTGGCGTCGGTGGCTGGGGTACCAGGACTCGAACCTAGACTAACTGAACCAGAATCAGTTGGGCTGCCAATTACCCCATACCCCATCGGTGCCTTCCGGCACCGAGAAAAGACTTTACCGGACCGACTGGGAGAGGCCAAATCGGGTTATGGATCCGGCCTCCACCAGCGGATGAGCGGCCGTTGGCCGGGCCGCTCGGCGTACTGGGCGGGTCGTTCAGTCCAGCGCCACCACGGGATTCGACAGCTCGCCGATCCCGTCGATCCGCACCGTGACGGTATCCCCGTCGGTGAGCTGGCTAACCCCCGCCGGGGTGCCGGTCAGGATCACGTCGCCGGGCAGCAGCGTCATGACGTGTGAGATGTAGGACACCAGGGTCGGTACGTCGAAGACCATGTCCTTGGTACGGCCGAGCTGACGTACCTCCATCTGGTCGGGGTTGCGACCCACCTCGCAGCGAATCTCCAGGTCACTGACGTCGAGGTCGGTCACGATCCACGGCCCGATCGGGCAGAACGAGTCGAAGCTCTTCGCCCGCGTCCACTGGCCGTCCGCGCGTTGCAGGTCGCGCGCGCTGACGTCGTTCGCGGCGGTGTAACCGAAGATCGCCTTCGCGGCGGTCGCCCGGTCGACCCGGCGGGCACCGGTCACGCCGATCACCACGGCCAGCTCCGCCTCGTGCTCGACCTGCTTGGACTGGGTCGGCAGTCGGATCGCGTCCCGTGGCCCGATCACCGAGGTGGAGGGCTTCAGGAAGAGCAGCGGCTCGGTCGGCACCTCGGCTCCGTGCTCGGCCGCGTGCTCGACGTAGTTCCGCCCGACCGCGACCACCTTGCTGGGCAGGATCGGCGAGACGAGCCGTACGTCGGCCAGCGCCCAGCGGGCGTTGGTGAGCTTGATCTCCCCGAACGGGTGACCCTCGATCTCGGCGACCGTGAGGGCGCCGGGGCCGGCGTCCGGCTCACCCTCCACGACGCCGAACGACATTCCCTTGGCATGAGCAAAACGAACGATACGCACCTGGCCAATCTAGCCGTACCAGCGCCAATCCGGCCGGTGACCACCGTCGGTACGGGTACGGCGACGCGGCACCATACTCCAGCCGTTCGGCCGGACGATGCGATTCGCCCCTTCCAAACACCATTGACCGAACGGCGGCTTAGCGTCAGAAAAGGAGGTCTCGTTGTGATTTCTGCATCGACCCGACGGCGCCTGGCCAGTACGGTCCTCGCGGGCTGTCTGCTCTCCACCATCCTGCCCGGCGGGGCCGCACGGGCAGCGCCTTCGGCGGTCACGGTCGTGATGGCGAGCGGTGGCCACCACGCGCCCACCTATCAGATCCTGGTGCACAACGGCACCACCAGCACCATCGACACCACCGTCCGCCAGGAGTTGCCGCGGGGCACCACCCCGACCGTGGTCAGCGACGGCGGCCAGACCAGTCTGCCCGCCGGACAGACCGGTGGTACGGAGGTCTCCTGGCGCCTGCAACTCCCGCCCGGCGGCATGCACACGCTGAACACCGCGCTGGCTCCGACCCCGCCCGGCGTCCCGATGAGCGCACCCGCCTGCGCCTTCGCCGGGGCCGGCGACATCCCGTTCGACTGCGCGAGCGCGACCTGGCAGGCCGGCCAGGCGGAGAAGGCCGAGGACGCCGACACGGCGATCTGGCAGCGCCCGGCGTACCTGTTCGGCGCGGCGGTGGTGCTCCTGCTGCTCCTGGTGGCGGGACTCTGGTGGTGGCGCCGCCGGATCCGCCAGCGGGCCAACCGTGGCCGCGACGGAGGGCCCGGCGGCGGGTCGGGCGGCGGGTCGGGCGGCGGAGCCTCACGGGGCTTCGGTGGGCCACCGACCGGCGGCGGGGCGCCACCCGGCAGCGGGCCATCCAGCGGGGTCGGGCCACCCACCGGGGGCGGAATGCCACCCGGCCGCGGAACACCGGCGGGTGTGGGCGCACCGGCGGGTGTGGGCGAGCCGCCGTTCCTTGACCGGCCGGCGACGTTGGACCGCCCGCCGCCCGGACTCGCCCGGGGGCTTGCCCGGGGTGTGGCCCGGATCCGGCCGGGTGACGGCGCCGAGTCGTGGCCTTCGCCGAGGCCGACGTGGGGCGGGAACATCCCGCCCGAGGAACGACCGGCGACCGGTTGGGCCTCGGTAGACCTGCCACCGGCCACCACCGACGCACCGTCCCCATCCCCGTCCCAACCCAACCCGAGCCAGCCCGGCCCCACCCAGGCCAGCCCGAGCCAGGCCAGCCCGAGCCAGGCCAGCCCGAGCCAGGCCAGCCCGAGCCAGGCCAGCCCGAGCCAGTCAGGATCGAGCCGGCAGCAGGATCAGGTGCGGCAGCTCTCGGCCACGATCCCGAGCATGCCCGACGGCATCCCCAACACGTTCCTCTCCGGTGGGTCACCAACGGCGCCGCCCCGGCCGGCCGTACCGGGGCGGAGCAAACGGCGTACGGGGCCGCCGGTCTGGGGGGTGATCGGGATCGCGGTGGTGATCGTCGGACTGGTGGTGACGGCGGCTACCTGGGCGGCGACCTCGAAGGTGAGCGCGATCGACACGGGCAAACAACCGACCAGCGGCGCCTGGGTGGGCCGGACCAGTACGGGCACGATCGGCGCGACCATGCGCGACGCCACCTTCGAGTTCACCATCTACCGGGTGAACTGCGGGGACTCGGTCCAGCAACCGGCCGGACCCCGACCGTCCGGACACCGGTGCCTGGCCACCATCAGCGCCCGCAACGTCAGCAAACAACCTCAACTCTGGTACGGCGAATCGCAGCGGGCGTACGCGGCGACGGGCAACTGGGTGACCACGGACCTCGGCGCCACCAGGGCGGTCAACGGCGGGCGGGACATCTTCGCCGAGCCGGTGCCGCCGAGCGAGCGGATGCTCTTCCCGATCGTGTTCACCATGGACGGGCCGAACCCGCCGACCCGGGTCGAACTGCGCGGCGCGGTCTTCTCCGCCGGCGTCAGCGTCGCCGTGACCTGACCCGCGCCCGCCACCACTCATGATCGACCCACGCCCGCCGCCGCTCATGATCACTGCGCTCTGATCTGTTCTACAGGGGCACCCGGCAACAGCTCAGCGCGCGTGGATCAAGACCGCCCACCAAGCCGCCCGCCCGCCCCACCAAGCCGCCGCCCCACCAAGCCGCCCGCCCCACCAAGCCGCCCGCCCGCAAGTCGGGCTCATCCGGACCGGGCCGCCCGCCTACGCTGGCCGGGTGACGGAGCTTTGGGAACCGACGGGACCGGGCGTACTGAGGCTGCCGTCCGGGCGCCTGGTCCGGGGACGTGGCCTGCGGCACCCGCTCCCGGCCGGTCCGGAGCCGACGTCCGGGGTCTACCTGCTCGGCCGCCCGCCACCGCCGACAACCTGGCCGGCGCAGTGGCTCCGCTGGCCGGACTTCCGCCTGCCCGCCGACCGTGAGCAGGCCAGGAGCGTGTTCGCCGACATCTGGGAGCGGGCCGCCACCGAGCGGATGGAGGTCGCCTGCGGGGGCGGGCGGGGGCGTACCGGGACGGCGCTCGCCTGTATCGCGGTGGTCGACGGGGTGCCGGCCGACCGGGCGGTGGCCTACGTCCGGGAGCACTACGACCGCCACGCCGTCGAGACACCGTGGCAGCGGCGGTACGTCGAACGGTTCACCACCGGGTAGCCCCGCCGCGGGCTGGGGCGGACGACGGGCCACTGCCCACGCTGCCGCCGCTGGCTGGGCGGACGGGAGGCCACCGCCGCTGGCTGGGGTGGCCGGCTGGCCAGTGCGTACGCTGGGCCGGTGACCATTGCTGCCGCCCGTACCGTCGTGCTCGACGCGACGACGTGGCAGGCCCGGCGGGCGGCCCACGAACGCCGGGCGGACGACTGGCTGGCGCCGCACCTGCGGCGGCGGCAGGCCGGCGAGCGGCACCCGGTCGAGGACTTCCTGTTCACCTACTACTCGCACCGGCCGGCGCAACTGCGACGCTGGCATCCGGGCGCCGGGGTGGTGCTGGCCGACGCGGACCCGGACGACTTCGGCCGCGACTACCGGTCGACGTCCGCCGGGCTCACCCTCGACACCGATGCGGTACGCGCACGGCGCGGCGACTCGATCGACTGGATCCGTACGCTGCTGAGCCGGACCGCCGACCGTCCCGCCCAGTTCGGCTGCTTCGGGATGCACGAGTGGGCGATGGTCTACCGGCAGACCCAGCAGGAGGTTCGGCACAACTCCTGGCCGCTGCGACTGTCACCGGAGCAGACCGCGCAGACCGTCGAGCGGACCGGCGTACGGTGCAGCCACTTCGACGCGTACCGGTTCTTCACCGCACCGGCCCGGCCGTTGAACCTGCTCAATCCGACCCGGGAGACCCAGCACGACCTGGAGCAGCCCGGTTGCCTGCACGGCAACATGGATCTTTACAAGTGGGCCTACAAGCTGTCGCCACTGGTGCCGAGCGAGTTGGTGGCCGACGCCTTCGAGCTGGCTCGGGAGATCCGGACGCTGGACATGCGGGCCAGCCCGTACGACCTCGAGGCTCTCGGTCACCCGCCGGTCCGGGTGGAGACCGCCGAGGGACGGGCCGAGTACGCCTCCGCCCAGCGCGCCTTCGCCGAACGCGCCGCACCACTGCGCGCCCGCCTGCTCGCCGCCATCCCCACCTGACGTCCGTCCCCCACCCGACATCGATCTCCACGTGACATCGCTCCCCACCTGACATTCATCGCCGCCTACCATTCGGGGTGACACCGGCAAACGGGGGACGGCGATGGTCGGCACGGCACGCACCGGCGAACGTGCCGGGGACCCACCGGAACTGATGATCGACCTCGGTGCCGTACGGGACGATCCGGTCGACGTCGAACCCCGTCGACCGTTCACCTGGCGCCGGCTGCGACCGGTGGCGCTCGGACTCGTGGCGGCGCTGCTGCTCACCACCGGTGGGTCCGGGCTGCCGCCGGAGCCGATCCTGAGCGAGATCGCCAGCTTCCCGCACCCGCCCGCCCGCCAACAGGCCGCCTTCCCCGACCGGGGCATGCTGCTCACCGAGGACCGGCTCTTCATCGCCGCCCCGGAGCAGGGCGACCTGATCTGGCGGGTCTCGGCGTACGAGCTGGACCGGGGGCGTCGGGTGTGGACGTACGACCTGCCGGTGTGGCCGGGCACCAAACTGGAACTCCAGCACCGGGCCGGGATCCTGCTGCTCACCGGACCTCGACCGGACCGGACCGGCATGCGTACGGTCGCGGTCGACGACCGTACGGGTCGGGAACGCTGGTCACTGCCGAACGACGTGCAGTCGCTCGGCGACGACGGGACGGCGCTCGCCATCGACATGGTCTTCCCCGACGATCCCGCTCTTGCCGACTCACCGGAGGGGAGAAGCTCCTCCTACGCGTCGCCGTGGGGAACGTTCTACGGCGGGCCACCGCTGGGGAGGGTCGTCACCGGCATCGACCTGGGCACAGGTCAGGTGCGGTGGCGTTCCGAGCTGTTGAGCAGCGCGGTCATCGACGTCAGGGTCCTGTTCAGCGACGGCACTCTCAGCCGGATGCCGGACCGGGACTACGACCTGGCGGTGCGTACCGCCGACGGTGCCGCCGAACTGCGGGATCCGCGTACGGGCGCGGTGCGGCACCGCTTCCCCACGGTCAACCCCGGCGCCCTGCAACTCGGCGGGGATCTGGTGCTGGTCCGGCACAACTCCCTGGAGGTCACGGCGTACTCCACGCAGACCTACCGGCAGGTGTGGAGCCGACCGGTACGTGACGACACCTTTCTGGGCTTCTGCAGCTCGGATGAACTGATCTGCGAGTCCGGTCCGCAGGGCGCGTGGACGATCGACCGGGCCGACGGCAAACGGCTCTGGCCGATTCCCAGGGAACACGCGATCGCCGAAGCGGGCGGGCACCTGATCGAGTTCGTGCCCCAGGGCACGATGCGACCGCTGCGTACCGTCGACCCGCTCACCGGCGCGCCCCGGCTCCACCTGATGAACTGGAAACGCGCCGACGTCATGGCCAGCGGACGGGTCCTCTTCGTCAACCCGGAGACGTTCAGCGGGCCGACCTGGCTGGGAGTGCTCCGACCGGGTTGGGTGGCTCCGGTCGCGCTCGGGATGGTCCCGGTCGGGGTCTCCGACTGCCAGCTCACCGCGAAGGTGATCGCCTGCACCACCACCGACAACGCGCTGCGGATCTGGCGCTACCGGACCCCGGTCCAGGCGGAGGACGAGTGACTACGAGCAGCAGTACGAGCAGCGGAGCGCGAACGGATGCCGACACGCCCGTACTGATCGATCTCGACCTGTCGGGCGACGAACCGGCGGCGGGTGCCGTACCCGGTTTGCCGGTGTCGTTGCGTCGGCTGCGCTTCGGGGCGCTGGCGGTCGGGGCGGCGCTGCTGCTGGCCCTCGGTGGCTCGGCGGCACCCGGACCGTCGTCACTGACCGAGATCACCACCCTGATCGTGGCGCCGAACCGGGGCTTCGTCCTCACTCCCGACCGGCTGTTCGTCGGGGTGGACCAGCCCGGCCAGGCCGGCGAGTCCGTCGCCGCGTACGAGCCGCGTCAGGGGCGGTTGCTCTGGACCACCGAGTACGACCGGGACAGCACCGCCGCCGGATCGCTCGCCCGGCAGGTCGGGGACGTGCTGCTGACCCGGGTGCTGCGGGGCGAGGGCACGAGCACGACCGCTGTGGACGCGCGTATCGGCGAGGTCCGCTGGTCGGTGCCGGGTGAGTTGCGGACGATGACCGACGGCCGTACGGGGCTGACCATCGAGAAGGTCCTTCCCCCCAACTCCGAGGCACTGGAACTGTCCTCTTCGTACTACCCGTCCGCGCCCGGCGACGCCCACCTGGTCGCGCCGCTGGGGGTGGTGGTGCGGGCGTACGACCTGGGCACCGGGCAGGCGCTCTGGACTTCGGTGCCGGTGGCGGACGCGATGGCCACCAACTGGTCGAACGCCCCACCGGCCGAGAGTGCCGCGGTGGTGGTCACGACCGTGGACGGCCGGGTCGAGCAGTGGGATGCCCGGACCGGCAAGGCCAGGCAGAGCCTCCCGGCTGTCACGGTGGAGCCGCCTGCGGTGGTGGTGGCCGGGGACCTGCTGCTGGTTCAACGGGCGGACGGGGTACTGACCGCGTACGCGGTCGACACGTTCACCGAACGGTGGCACCGGACCCTGGGAAGTCCGGAGGTGGCCGTCAACAACTGCGGCGACCAGCCCTGCGTGGGCAACGGCTCGGGCTGGACGGTGCTCGACCCGGGCACCGGAAAGCAGACCGGTCCGAAGACCGATCCCAACACGGTCCGGGTGATGAACGGGAGCCATGTGGTCGAGTTGGGGCCCGGTGACGGCGGGCTGGCTCGTAGCGTCGACCCGGCCACCGGCCGGACGTTGGCCGACCTGACCGGCTGGGTGCAGATGAGCACCGCACCGCCGGGCAGACCGGCACTGCTCACGGCCCCGAGCAAGTCGGGCGCGGCGACCTGGTTCGGTCTGCTCGAACCGGGCGCGACCGAGGTGCACCTGCTCGGGATAGTGCCCTACGGGGCGGGGTACTGCCAGCTCGATGCGGACATCATCGTCTGCCAGGACGAGTCCAACGTCCTGCGCGTCTGGCGCTACCACCGCTGATCCGCCCGGTCCGCCCGCGAGCCGCCCTCAGCTCGGAACCATCGCGCCCCGAACCATCGCGCTCCGGAAAACTAAGCAACGCTTTCAACTCGTACATCGTCTTTGGCTCTTGTGACGCTTCCGTGGGTGGTTGGGCGCGTCGTTGTGGGGCACGCCGTTGTCCTGCCTAGGTTCTGGCTTGTCGAAGGTCAGAACTTTCAGTGGCGGGAGAACGGCGTGCGTAATGCCAGGTTATGGGCTCGATTGCTCGGCGTCGAGAAGACGGTGGTCGAGGGTGTCGAGTTCGATGAGGATGCGGGTGTGGTGGTGGCGTCGGTGCGGCCGGGGCGTGGTCAGCGGCGTCGGTGTGGGGTCTGCGGGCGGCGGTGTCCTGGTTATGACCGGGGTGAGGGGCGTCGTCGGTGGCGGGCGTTGGATTGGGGAACGGTCCGGATGTTCGTCGAGGCTGACGCGCCTCGGGTCCGTTGTGTCACTCATGGGGTGGTGGTGGCCGCGGTGCCGTGGGCGCGGCATGGTGCCGGACATACCCGTGGTTTCGATCAGACGGTGGCGTGGCTTGCCACGGTGTGTGCGAAGAGTGCGGTGACGGAGTTGATGCGGGTCGCGTGGCGGACGGTTGGTGCCGTGGTGGCCAGGGTCTGGGCGGATGTTGAGGCCGGGAACGATTTGCTGGCGGGGTTGCGTCGGGTGGGGATCGATGAGATTTCCTACCGGAAGGGCCGTAAGTATCTGCTCGTGGTGGTGGATCATGACTCGGGTCGGCTGGTTTGGGTGGCCAACGGGGCGAACCAGACCACCCTGGGCCGGTTCTTCGACCTTCTCGGCGAACGGCGGTGCGCGGAGATCAGTCACGTGTCCTGCGACGGGGCTCGTTGGATGAGTGACGTCATCACCGCTTACTGCCCGCAGGCGGTGCGTTGTGCTGATCCCTACCATGTGGTGGCGTGGGCGACCGAGGCCCTTGACGTCCAGCGGCGTCAGTCGTGGAACGCGGCCCGTGGGGCGGCGCGGGGTATCAGCCACAACCGGAGATCACGCGGGACGGCGAAGCTGCTGAACAACGCCCGGTGGGCGTTGTGGAAGAACCCCGAGAACCTCAGCGAACGTCAACGCGAGCAACTGGCCTGGATCGCCAGGACCGACCCCGTGTTGCACCGGGCCTGGGCCCTGAAAGAGGGCCTACGGACCGTGTTCGCGATCGCCAGACGCAGCCCGGCCGAAGCCGTCGAGGCCCTGGACAGGTGGATCAGCTGGGCCCGCCGATGCCGAATCCCGGGCTTCGTGAAACTCCAGCAACGGATCGTCCGTCACCGTCACGCGATCATCGCCTCGATCGAACACCGCCTGTCCAACGCCATCGTGGAGTCCACCAACACCAAGATCCGACTCATCATCCGCAGGGCCTACGGATTCCACTCCGCCGACGCCGTCATCGCCCTGGCCATGCTCACCCTCGGCGGCCACCGACCCAATCTCCCCGCCAGATAACCCACGGACCAGTCACAAGAGCCTCGTCTTTGATGTGCGTCAAAGACGATGTACGAACCTGACGCGTTATACGCCTGGCCGGGAAGGGCGGCGGTGTTGTGTCACGAAGCGTGGTCGCCCGTTGCCCCGTCGAGGAGTTCTCGCATGATGTCCATGTGACCGGCGTGCCGAGCGGTCTCCTCGATCATGTGCACCAGCACCCAGCGCATGGAGACGGTGTCGCCGCGCCACGAAGTGCCGTGCGCGTCGAGGTCGATCTCGGAGATCGCCTCGTCGGCCGCCGCGCAGGCTCGCTGGTAGAAGGCGACGATGTCCGCCGTCGTCTCCCCCGGATCGGCCCGCATGTCGGATTCCGGGTCCTGGTCGAGGTCGAACGGCATCGGCTCGACCGGCCGGCCGAACGTCTCGCAGAACCATCCGTACTCGACGCCGGCCAGGTGCTTGACCAGGCCGAGCAGGCTGGTGCCGGACGGGACCATGGGCCGACGCAGCCGCTCGTCGTCGAGATCCCGGACCTTCCAGAGGATCACGGCACGATGGCGGGCGAGGCTGGTGACGAGAGTCGTCTTCTCGTCCGAGGTACGAACCTGCGGTGGCGTCACCTCGGAACGCTAACCCGTCGGTACGACACCAGCCGCCCGCCCCCGTACGCCAACTGCCCGCCGCGTCGGCGGTGAAAAGCCCTGCCTGGTTTGCCGGTGCGTGGTGGTAGACAGGCAGCGTGGCAGAGACTCCGGAGTTCCCCGACCTGGTACGGCTGATCGACGAACGATCGAGCGCGTTCCGGGCCGCGCTCGCCTCCGCGCCCAGCCTGGAGGTGCAGGTGCCGACCTGCCCCGAGTGGACGCTGCTGGATCTGGTGCAGCATCTGGGCAAGGGACGCCGACGGTGGGCCGCGATCGTCGGCGCGGGGCCTGCCGACGCTCCCCCGCCCGAGACCGCCGCGAAGGGTCCGCTGGTTGGCCCCCGTGAGCGCGAGGCCCTGTTGGCTTGGTCGGCCGAGTCCACGGAGCAACTGCTGGACGCGCTGCGGGAGTCCGGCCCGGATCGCGGGTGCTGGACGTGGTGGGGCAGGTCGATGTCGCTACAGACCTCCGGTGCCGTCGCCCGGCACCAGCTCCAGGAGGTCGCGGTGCACACCTATGACGCCCAGCTCACCCTTGGTGCCGCACAGCCGCTGCCGGAAGAGGTGGCACTCGACGGTGTCGAGGATTTCCTGCTCACCTGCTGCGCGACGACGGCCCCCTGGCCGCACGAGCGTGCCGCCGTCGACTACCACGCTACCGAGGGCCGCTCCTGGCGCCTTTGGCTTTCCGCCGACGGCGCACGGGTCGCCCGTCTCCCCACGCCCGGCACGATGACCGCCACCGCTGCCGGCGAGGGACCGGACGCTGTCGACGCCTCCCTCTGGGGTACGGCCAGTGAGCTGGTCCTGGTCTTCTACGGCCGTGTTCCGGTGGACTACCTGAAGGTCGACGGCGACCGACGGATCTTCGACCTGCTCATCGACTGGGACCCGGACGCGTAGCACCGTGAAACCGCATCGACCGGTGACAGCAACGCAGCGCTGAGGCGGGCGAAACCATCGCCCGCCTCACTGCTCGTCCCCGGACGAGGAACGCTCTGCGCAGTACTCGAAACGGGTTACGGGCGGCGAGAACCTACGTCGGCCACGAACGCCCGCCACGCGGCAGGACCGAACGCCAACGTCCCACCCTCACGGTCCTTGGTATCCCGCACGAACACCCGCCCCGGCAGGTTGTCCGCCACTTCGACGCAGTCGCCACCCTGGGTGTTGCTGCGGCTGCTTTTACGCCACCGGGCGCCGATCAGGTCCATGTCTCTGCCACTCCCGAAGTCAAGGCAAGGGACTTGCTGGGCATGCTCTGTGAGTGGATTGCGATCGAGTTAGGGGCGGCGAGCAGCTACGTCGGCCACGAACGCCTGCCAAGCGGCAGGACCGAACGCCAACGTCCCACCCTCACGGTCCTTGGTATCCCGCACGAACACCCGCCCCGGCAAGTTCCCCGCCACTTCGACGCAGTTGCCACCATTGGTGTTGCTGCGGCTGCTCTTACGCCACCGGGCGCCGGTCAGGTCCATGTCTCTGCCACTTCCGATATCAACTCGAGGGACTGCTGATGGGGTAGAGCCTCGCCCCGGATGGATTCCCACACCTGAACCGCGTGTCTCATGTCCTCTGCGCGGTCGAACGTCTGCCCATGCAACTGACCTTCAATATAGACAACGTCCTCGCCGACGGGCGGGGTGGCGATCACGAAGGGGCCGTTGAGCCCAGCGTACGCGCCGACGGACAGCGGCACGACGTGGATTCGCACCCGTGGCATCGATGTTCCGAGCTTCACGAGGTGCTGGAGCTGCTCCTTCATGACCGTGGGACCACCAACGGGCCGGCGCAGCACGAACTCGTCGATGACCACGGTCAGCAGCGGTGGATTTTCCCGAGTCAAAATTTCCTGCCGCTCCAGTCGTGCGACCACTTGCTGCTCAATCTCTCCCGGTGCAAGCAAGGCCGAGGCAGCAAGCAACGCTCGGGCATATGCCTCGGTCTGGAGCAAGCCGGGCACAAACAGGGGCTCGAAGCTTCGAAGGGCAATGGCCTCCGCCTCGATGCCGGCCCACTCGCGGAACCAGGCCACCATCCCGTCTCGGCTGATCAGGCGTTGGATGCGGACGAACAGGCCACTGGTGTTGAACACCGAGTCGCAGCGGCGGGCGAAATCGGCGCTGGGGCGACGGTCGCCGTTTTCGATCTTGCCGACGAGGGCGGTCGAATAGCTGATCGCCTCGGCGAGTTCCTGCTGGGACATTTCAGCGGCGATGCGGATCAGTTTCAGCTCTTCGCCAAAGTGGTCGAGCATTGGTGATCTTTGCACGGACAACCTCCGGACAAGTTTGCTACCAACGGATCATGAGGCCCTACTCGATGGGCGGTCTGCCCAATGAGTCTCCCCAACATAGTGAAGTCCACAGCAGAGTGTCACTAGCGGAACCGCTCGGACCCATCGGCAAGTGGACTCGGACGGGCGGGACTGCGGGGCCGCCCCGGCTTCCCCGCCCAACCTCCCCGGGGCGGCCCCTTCCAACGACGAGAACGGAGACGATTCATGTCCGGCGAAGACAACGAGACAATCGGTCAGCACGACAGACCCACAATGGAAGTTCCACCGCGCGAGATGACCCCGGACCTGCCGCCGGCCCGCGCGCCGAGAAGACGTTCGACAAACCGAGGACCCGGGTACGACGACCCGCCGGTCCCCCCACTCGAACTGTTCGCGGTCGGCGTCTCCGGACGCGTACGCCGTGATCCTCACCGGCCGGCGTGACCGCGCGTACGCGTACCCGAAGGCGACCGCACCTGCCGATGCGGCCGACGTGGCGGTGCCGGGTCTGCGCAGCCGACTGGCCGTGCGGTCCGGCCCGACTGGCGCTGCTGGCGGAGTTCCACCGCAACCGGGTCGCGCTCTGCCTCTACCTCTCCGCCCAGTACGTCCGCGCCCTGGAAGACCTCGCCGAGTACGCACCGAACGCGCCCCGCGAGAACCTCTACAACCGTTTCATCGCCTGGCCGCCGGTGCCGCGCCGATGACCGAACCGGAACGTCCCCGACTGGTGAAGGTGACCTTCAACCTCACCCCGTCGGCCAACACGGCACTGGACCGGCTCGCCCAACTCGACGGCAATCGCACCGACGCGCTCAATCATGCGGTGAAAATCGCCGCACTCCTGCATGACCTGGCGCCCGAGGGGCATTTCACGATCGTGCGGGAGGATGGCGTACCGCGCGAGATCTACCTGATCTGACAAATCTTCGAGAAAAGGTGCGGCCAGCGTGGACAACGACGATCTGCTCGCCCCGCACCGCCCCGATCCGGCGTGGAATTGCGGTGACTGCGGCGAGCTGTGGCCGTGTCCGGTGTTTCGCGGTCGGCTCCGGTCGCTCTATCGCGGCGACACGGAGAAGCTGACAACATTCATGCGGCATTTCCGGGAACGGGCGGCGGTCGATCTGGCCGACCTCCCCCCGGCGCAGATCGAGGCCCGATTCCTCGGTTGGATATCGGACCCGCCGCCGCGCCGCCGACTCCGCTCGATCTGACGGATCCGCCCGATCTGACGGCTCGGCGGGGCGGTAGGTGGGCGGTGAGTGGGGAACAATGCCGGGAACATCCCCAAGGATCCGGGAGGGACACCATGGCCCCGCCGCCTCGCATGATCGTCTCCGGCATCGTGCTCGACTCGCCCGACGCCCAGGAACTCGCGGCGTTCTACCGGCGGCTGCTCGGGTGGAACGTGGAGCAGGACGAGCCGGACTGGGTGAAGCTCTCCGCTCCGGTGGGTGGTGCCGGGCTGTCGTTCCAGACCGAGTCGGCGTACGTGCGGCCGACCTGGCCCGCCGGCCCGGACGACCAGCAGATGATGCTGCACCTGGACATCGAGGTGGACGACCTGGAGGTCGCCGGGGCACACGCGCTCGCGGCCGGTGCCACGCTCGCGGACTTCCAACCCCAGGATGACGTACGGGTCTACCTCGACCCGGCCGGTCACCCGTTCTGCCTCTTCCTGCCGGGCTGACAGGCTGCCGGGCTCGCACGGCACGCCCCGATCGGTCACGTCCGGCTCCGCCCCGTGACGGGCCGGACGTGACCGTTCGGGGCGGCTCCGGCTCAGACCGGATGCGACCCGACCTGACGGGACCGCACCGGCACCCGCGCGAGGCGGTTCAGGGCGCGCTTCAACCGGGGTGCGAGCGGGCGTTCGACCACCACGTGGATGGCGTACGCGAGGGCGCCCATGCCGCCGATCAGGGCGGCGAGCAGCACCCATTTCAGCCCCGGATACGGCGTCACCAGCGGGCCGAACCAGCCCAGCAGGACAAACCCGATGTGGGCGTGGACCAGGTAGAGCGGGTAGGTCAGTGATCCGGCCACCAGGAACCACGGGCGGCCGATCCCGGCGGTGGCCTCCAGCGCGATCAGCGTCACCACCATGAAGATCAGCCAGATGACGCCGATGATGACCGCCGGGTGGAACCCGGTCCGGTAGCGCTCGGCCACGTCGGCCGCGAACCCCAACCCCCGGTAGACCGCGTTCGCGTACGCCAGCACCAGGATCGCCACCAGCTCCCAGCTCGGGCCGAAGCGGAGCAGCAGGCTCAGCGCCATCCCGGCGATGAAGTAGTGCGAGAACGTGGTCTGGAGCAGCAGGTCGGCGGCGGACGGCAGCAGCCCGAGTTCGTGCAGCCCGGTCAGGGCCAGCCACCCCCAGAGCGCGGCCAGGACCCGGCGGCGGGTCAGTCCGACCAGCGCCAGGACGAACACGACCAGGTAGAACCGCAGTTCGGCCCAGAGCGTCCAGTAGACGACGTCGATGTTGCCGACGTTGACCGCCGGGTTGAGCATGGTCAGGTTCGCCAGGTACTGCACCGGGCCGACCGGGAACCTCCCGGAGACGACGCTCACCACGGCGGTGAGGGTGACCGCGACCCAGAACGCCGGATAGAGCCGGACGATCCGGGAGACGACAAACTCCCGAGGGGTACGGTTCCAGGCGCTCGACAGGACGACGAACCCGCTGATCACGAAGAACAGGTCGACGCCGAGGTAGCCGTACCGGGTCACCTCGCCGAGCACCGGGAAGGTGACCGGGCTGAGGCCCTGCATCCAGGCGGAGAAGGTGTAGTGGAAGACCACGACCGCCAGCGCTGCGATGATCCGCAGGAGGTCGACTTCGTACAGCCGCCTCACGTCAGGTCGACCGGGCCGTACCGGGTGCTGTCGGCCCGCGTGTTCAGGGCCCAGTAGCGGTCGCCGAACGACCAGTGCCACCACTCGGTCGGGTAGTTGACCATGCCGGCGGCCGACAGTGCCGTACCGAGGATGTCGCGGTTGGCCCTGGCCTCGGGTGAGATGTCGGGCGAGCCGGTGAAGCAGGCGTTGGCGCTGGCCACCGGGCTGTCGTTGACGGCCGTACCCATGTCGAGTTCGTCGCCGTCGGCGGTGCAGAGGGTCAGGTCGACGGTTCCGCCGGTGCTGTGCGGGGCCACCTCGGGCGGCGAGACGTACTTGCTGGCCTCGACGTGCAGGCGCGCCGGCTCCCACCGTGGATACCGCTGGCGGAGTTCGTCCTTGTAGTCCTCGAAGTAGGTCGTCTGCAACGTCAGCGGCCGGTAGCCCTCGACGATGAGGAGGCGCAACCCGTACGGCAGGGTCCGCTGGGCGGTCAGCAGCCGGGCCGCGGTCTCCTCCCGCAGGTGGGCGTACGCACCGGCGGGGTCGGCGAGCCGGTCGTCGACCCGGAACCCGTCGATCCGACGCAGGTCGACCAGGGGTTCGTTGTTGTCACCGAGCGGGATCGCGGAGATCCGCCGGTCGGAGAGCAGGATCATGACCCGTACCGCCCGGCGGCGTCGATGATCGCGGTGGCGACGGCCGCGGCGGCGTCGGGGCGCCCGTAGCGGCGGGCGGTGTCGGCCAGATGTTGGCGCCGGTCGGGGTGGTCGAGCAGCATCATGATCTCCTCGCGGAGGCGGTCGGGGGTCGCGTCGGGGCCGGCGAGCATCCGGGCCGCACCCGCTTCGGCCAAGTGCCGGGCGGTACGCCGCTGCTCGTCACCCCCGGTCGGGATCAGCGGAACGAACACGCACGCCTTGCCGAGGGCGGTCAGTTCGGCGACCGTTCCGGCCCCGCTGCGGGCCACCACGATGTCGGCGGCGGCGAGCACGTCCGGCAGCTCGTCGTGTACGTAGTCGACCACCCGGTACCGGTCCCGCAGGTGCTCCGGCAGCCCGTCCGCGATCAGCCGCATCCGGTCGAAGGAGAACTCGCCGCACTGGTGCAGGATCTGGCAGCCGGCGAGCAGGTCCGGCAGGATCTCCGCGATCAGGTTGTTGACCTGGACCGCGCCCTGGGCGCCGCCGGTGACGTACAGCAGCGGCAGGTGCGGGTCGAGGCGGTACGCGGCCAGCGCCCGACCCCGGTCACCGCGCAGGATCTCGGGCCGGATCGGGTTGCCGGTGACCACCGCACGGGCCCTCGCCCGTTCGGGCAGGTGGTCGACCGAGGACTCGTGGCTGAGCAGGATCCGGTCCGCGATCCGGGCCAGGATCCGGTTCGCCAGCCCGAGGGTGAGGATCTGCTCGTGCATGACCAGCGGCCGGCGGGTCAACCAGGCCGCGATCCCGATCGGTACGGAGACGTACCCGCCGGTGGAGAGGACCACGGCGGGCCGGGTACGGGCCACGATCATGATCGCCTGGAGGATGCCGAGCGGGATCCGGAACGCGTCCGCGAAGTTGCGCCCCAGCTCCCGCAGGTTCGGTGACCGGCGCAGCTTCCCGGTGGTGATCGCCTGGAACGGGATGCCCTCCTGTCGGGCGATCTTCGCCTCCAGGCCGTGCGCGACACCGACCCAGAGCAGTTCCGGTTCGGTGCCGGCGACCGCGAGCCGGGCGCGCAGCGTACGGATGGTGGTCAACGCCGGATAGGTGTGCCCGCCGGTCCCGCCGCCGGTGACGACCACCCGGATCCCGCGCAGGTGCTCCGCGCTGTAGATGACCATGGGTCAGGCCGCCGCCGCGCCGAGCCGGGATTCCTTGAGCGCACCCGCGACCAGGATGTCGAGCAGGGCGGGGAAGGTGATCCCGGCCCGCTGCCAGATCTGCGGGTACTGCGAGGCGGCGGTGAAACCGGGGAACGTGTTGACCTCGTTGACCACCGGTTCCTGCCCGGTGTGCGGGAGGAAGAAGTCGACCCGGAGCAGCCCCCGGCAGCCCAGGGTGGTGAACGCCCGCACCGCCCGGTCCTGGAGCATCCGGGTCGAGTCGGGGTCGAGCGCGGCCGGGATGTGGAAGACCGCCCCGCCGTCGTACTTGGCGTCGTAGTCGAAGAAGGCGGCGCTGGCGACACTGATCTCCAGCGGTGGACCGGCCTCGATCCGGCCGTCCGGGTGTTCCAGTACGGCGACGTCGATCTCGCGTCCGCGTACCGCCGCCTCGACCAGTACCCGCGTGTCACTCTCCCGCGCCAACTCCAACGCGGCCGGCAACTGCTCCCACCGCTCCACCTTGGACACACCGATGCTGGAGCCGGCGCGGGCGGGCTTGACGAAGACGGGCAGGCCCAGCCGGTCCCGGTCGGCCGCCGACAGTTCCTGCCCCGGACGCAGGGTCACCCCGTCGGCGACCCGCAGTCCGTCGGCGGCGAGGAGGCGCTTGGTGACCTCCTTGTCCATCCCGGCTGCGCTGGCGAAGACCCCGTTTCCGACGTACGCGACGCCGAGCCACTCCAGCATCGACTGGACCGTCCCGTCCTCCCCGTACGGGCCGTGCAGTGCCGGGAACACGACGTCCTGGCTGCTCAGGGCCTTGAGTGCGGTGGTGAGGGTGGCCGGGTGGCCGTCGATACGCCACCGGCCGTCCCGCTCGATCAGGACCTCGGTCACGTCGTACGCGTCGCGGTCGAGGTGGGCGAGGATGCTCTCCGCCGAGCGGCGGGAAACGTCGTGCTCGCCGCTGCGCCCACCGAAGAGCACCGCCAGCCGGATGTTCGTCAACTCATCGCTCCAAGTGAAGATGTACCCGCGCCACCCGCGCGCCGATCCCGGTCATGACCTCGTGCGGATTGGTCCCCGCCCACCGCGCCCACTCCCCCACCGTCGGCTCCGCCGCCGCAGCACCCGGTGCCCCGCCGCCAGCGCCGGCAGCGCCGGGACCGAAGACGACAACCTCGTCGCCGAGGGCCACCGGCAGGTCACCGGCGTCGACGACGCACTGGTCCATGGCGATCCGGCCGACGATCGGGCACCGCCGACCGCCGAGCCACACCGACGCCCGATCCTCGGTGGTCCGGGACAGCCCGTCGGCGTACCCGAGCGGGATCAGCGCGAGGGTGGTCGCCCGGTCGGTGACGTGTTCGGGCCCGTACGACACCCCGCTGCCGGCCGGCACCCGCTTGACGTTGACCACGCTGGTTCGCAGGGTCATCGCGGGGCGCAGTCCGAACCGTCCGGGACCGGTCGGGTCGAACGGGTCGACGCCGTACAGGGCGAGTCCGATCCGGCAGAGGTCGTACCGCGCCTCCGGTACGCCGAGCGCTGCCGCCGAGTTGGCCAGGTGGACCACCTCGGGGGTCAGGCACGCGTCCCGGGCGATCCGCAGCGCCTCCCGGAACGTCGACACCTGACCGGTGACGCTCCGGCTGCCCGGCTCCTCGGCGTTGGTGAGGTGGGACCACACCCCCCGTACGCGGACGCTGCCCTCGGCCTCGTACTTGCGGGCCCAGGCGACGAGTTCGGGCCAGTCGTCGCCGTTGGCACCGTTGCGGGACAGGCCGATGTCGGCCTTGAGCTGCACTGTCGCGGGGGTACCGAGCCGGGTGGCCGCACCGGCGACCGAGTGCAGGTGGGTGAGGGTCGACACCGCGATGTCGACCCGCGCGGTGATCAGGTGGGTGAAGTCCTCGTCCGGGCGGTGCAGCCAGCTCAGGATCGGCGCCCGGATCCCCGCCGTACGCAGGGCCAGCGCCTCCGTGCTGGAGGTCACGCCGAGCCAGGTCGCTCCGGCCCGTACGGCGGCTCGCGCGACCGGCACCGCGCCGTGCCCGAAGGCGTCGGCCTTGACCACCGCCATCAGCCCGGTTCGGGCCACCCCGGCGACGGTACGGACGTTGTCCCCGATCGCCGAGAGGTCGATCACCGCCTCGGCCAGTTGCCCGCTCATCGGGCCCGCCCGAGCGGGAGCGCGGTCGCCGGGTCCGCCGACAACCACGAGAGGAACGGGTGCCCCGCAACACAGGGAGTCACCAGATAGGTCCTTTCTCGCGATATATCGGGTAAATGCGAGCCGCACCCCGGCCCGACCAGGTCCCCCACCAACACCCTGCGCGACTATACACAGCATGTATACACGCAGTGTCTACACCACCAAACCCCACCCCAACCCCGCCCCTCCCGCCGAAGGGCGCGCCTCTTGTAGAGAAAGAGTGGCTATCCCGGCGAGGGAGGCCACTCTTTCTCTACAAGAGCGTCGATCTTGGCGGAGGTGAGTGGAGGCGGACACCCTTGCGATGATCGTCGGGGGGCGTGTGGATCCTGTGAAGAAGTGACCATCGCGCCGTTTTGTGACGGCAAACTCGCTCAGTCGTCGTCGGAGCGGCGTAGGCGCTTGGTCTGACCGCGTCGCTTCTTGTCCGCGATCCGGCGCTCCTTCGCGCCCCGCGAGGGCCGGGTCGCCCGGCGCGGCGGAGCCGGCGGCGCGGTGGCCTCGGCCAGCAGGGCGGCCAGCCGCTCCCGTGCCGCCTCCCGGTTCATGAGCTGCGACCGGTGCTCCGAGGCCGTGATGGTCAGCACCCCGTCGACCAGGCGGTTCGCCAACCGGTCCAACGCCCGCGCCTTGAGATGCTCCGGCAGGGCGGTCGACCGGCCCAGGTCGAAGGAGAGCTCCACCCTGGAGTCTGTCGTGTTCACGCCCTGCCCGCCGGGACCGCTGGACCGGGAGAAACGCCAGTTCAGTTCCGCGTCGGGGATCGCCGTACCGGGGCGGATGGGCAACGTCACGACGCCGGCCGTCCGGCTCGGACGATCGTCATGTCGTCAGCCATGGCTAGAGGCTAGCCTCCCGCCCCGCTACTCCCGCCGGCAATTTCAGCCGCCCTTGCCGATGATCGTGTCGGCCACCTGCTGGACCTGCTCGATCGGGATGGCAAAACCGATACCGATCGACCCCTTGCCGTCGATGGTGGCGATCGCGGTGTTCACCCCCACCACCTCACCCCGGGCGTTGACCAGTGGGCCACCCGAGTTGCCGGGATTGATCGGGGCGTCGGTCTGCACCGCCCGGTGCCGGTTGTTGCCGAGCTTCACCTGCCGGTCCAGCGCGCTCACGATGCCGGCGGTGACCGTACCGGAAAGTCCCAGCGGCGAACCGACCGCGAGCACCGGCTCACCCACCTTGGTCGCGCCGGGTTTGGCCAGGACCAGCGGGGCCAGGCCGGCGCCCGCCGGAACCTTGAGTACGGCGATGTCGCTGCCCGAGTCGCGCCCCACCACCCGGGCCGGCAACTGCCGGCCGTCGGGCGTCTCGACCATCACCGTCGGCTCACTGCCGGCGCTGGAACCGGTGCCGGCCGCCCCCGGACCGGCCGACGCGGCAGCCGCACCGGCCTGGGCCACTATGTGGTCGTTCGTGATCAGATGCTGCTGGTCGTCGATGGCGAAGCCCGACCCGGTGGCCATTCCGCCGCCACTGGCCACGGTCACCGACACCACACCGGGTACGACCTGCGCCGCCGCGCCCACCATGTCCGGCGGGAGCGCGGTCGGCGATGCGGACGCCTGCGGATCCGCACCGTCCTGCCCGGCGACATAACCTCCGGCGAGCCCGCCGGAGGCGAGTGAGAGCGCGATCACGGCCAGCCCGGTCAGCAGAATCCGTCGCCACCGCCGCCCGGCCGAACCGGAACCGTCGCCGTCCCCGTGGCCCCGCCCACCCGCCGCCGGGTCGAGATCGGGTGAGATGAACCATGGGCCGCGCGGCTCGCCCAGCCCGCTCTGCTGTGCCATAGCGCACTCCTCGTCTGGTCGGTCCCGCTCCCGCATCCCCATCCAGCCAGTTCCCGAACACGTTCCGCGCCCGGCCCGCTCAGGGAAGCCGGGAGAACCAGACCATCGACCCCGCCGCCGCGCCCAGGGCCAGCAGCAACCCCACCCCGATGAACCGGGCCGACACGTCCTGCTCCTCGGTGCGGTAGCCGACCGACGTACCGATGTCCTGGTAGACGGCCCGCAGTTCGGCGCTCGTACCGGCCTCGTGGAACTCGCCGCCGGTCTCCTCCGCCACCGTCCGCAGGGTCTGACCGTCGACCGGCACCCGGATCGGTCGCCCACCCCGGTCGATGTAGCCGGCGGCGGTGCCGAACGAGATCGTGTGCACCGGCACCTTCAGCTTCACCGCGTCGTCCGCCGCCGTCATCGGATCCCGACCCGAGGTGTTCGCCCCGTCGGAGAGCAGCACGATCCGGGCCGGCGGCGGTTCCTGCGCGGCCTGGGAGTCCAGCGTCCGTACGGCCTCCAGGGAGGTGCTGATCGCCTCACCGATCGCGGTCCCCTGGACCCCGGTGCTTCCCTCGGCCAGGCGCTTGATCCCGAGGTGCAGCGCGCTGCGATCGGTCCCCGGCGGCACCAGTACGGCGGCACTCCCGGCGAACGCGACCAGTCCCACGTTGAACTCGTCCGGCAGCGCGTCGACGAACTTCTGCGCCGCGATCTTCGCCGCCGCCAACCGGTCCGGTTCCACGTCGGTGGCGAGCATCGAGGTCGACACGTCCACCGCGACCATGACGGTGGCCCGTTCCCGGGGCACCTGCACCTCCGCCGCCGGGCGGGCGAACCCGACCACCAGCAACGCCAGCATCGCCAGGAACAGGCTCGCCGGTACGTGCCGGCGCCAGGCCGGACGTTTCGGCGCCACCCGGTCGAGCAGGCGCAGGTTGGTGAAGCGGACCGCGTACTGGCTGCGTCGGCGCTGCATCAGGACGTACCCGACGGCAACCGCCAGTACGCCCGCGAGCAGCCACAACCGCTCCGGAGACTGCCAGGTCACCAGCCACCCCCCGGTCCCGCCGCCACCGTCGTGCCGGCCGGACGGGCCGGTGGACGGGCAGCTCTGGCCAACCGTCGCCGGGACTGCACGTGCCGGGCGATGTCGGCGATCCAGTCCCGATCCGTACGCAACGCGAGGTGCTCGGCGCCGGATCGGCGTACCGCCCCGGCGACCAGTTCCCGCTGCGCCTGGGCGGCCTCGGCGAACCGCTGCCGTACCCGCCGGTCGCCGGTCGACACCTCGCGGCGCTGCCCGCCCTCCGGGTCCACGAACGTGATCACCCCGACGTCGGGCAGTTCCAGCTCGCGGGGGTCGACCACCTCGACCGCGAGCACCTGGTGTCGGGCGGTCAGCCGGCGCAGCGGCCGTTCCCAGGTCGGTTCGCCGACGTCGGCGTCCGGCAACCCGTCGAGGAAGTCGGAGACGACCACGGCCAGCCCACGCCGAGGGGTGGACGAGTTCAGCGCGGCGATCGCCTCGGCCAGGGCAGGCGGACGTACGCCGTCGCCACCGCGCGGGGCGACGAGCAGCGTACGCAGCAGGCTCATCAGATGGTCACGACCGGTACGGGCCGGAAAGCGGCGGACGCCCTCCGGACCGAGTACGTGCGCGCCGAGCCGGTTGCCGGATCCGGCGGTCAGGTAACCGATCGCCGCCACCGCCGCCACCGCCAGTTCCCGCTTCTCCACCTCGGCGGTGCCGAAGTCCATGCTCGGGGTCGAGTCGACCAGCAGCCAGGTGGTCAGTTCCCGGTCCGCGTCCACCTCGCGTACGTGCGGCAGCGTGGTCCGGGCGGTGACCGCCCAGTCCATCCGGCGTACCTCGTCCTCGCCGGGCCGGTACTCCCGGCTGCCGGAGCACTCGGAACCCGGTCCGGGCAGCAGGCTGAGGTACTGGCCGTGCAGCAGCCCGTCGAGCCGGCGGTTGATCGCCAACTCCAACCGACGCAGCCGCCCCTCCGGCGCAAGCTCCCCCAACGACGCGCCGTCGCCGTGTTCCCGGTCAAAGCTGGTCATGCTGCGGCCAGGCCGGGGGCGCGGTTGTCGTCGCGGCGGGCGGGGGCGATCCGGGGCGGGGGTACCGCCTCGATCAGGCGGCGGACCACCGCCTCGGCCGGGATCCCGTCGGCGACCGCGTCGAAGGAGAGGACCAACCGGTGCGAGATGACGTCCACCGCCAGTTCCCGGATGTCCTCGGGGAGCACGTAGTCGCGGCCACGCAGCATGGCCTGGGCCCGTGCGGCGGCCACCAGGCCGAGGGTGGCCCGCGGGCTCGCGCCGTACGCCAGCAGTGGCGCCACGTCCTGCAGCCCGAACCGGGCCGGGTTGCGGGTGGCGAGGATCAGCCGGACGACGTACTCGGCGAGGGCGTGGTGGACGAAGACCTGGGAGGCCCGGTGCTGCAACGTACGCAGCCGGTGCGGGTCCAGCACCCGGCGTACCCGGGGGCGGTCGGTGCTCATCCGGTAGAGGATGGCGAGTTCGTCCACGTCACTGGGGTAGTCGACGGTCACCTTCATCAGGAACCGGTCCCGCTGCGCCTCCGGGAGCTGGTAGACGCCCTCGGACTCGATCGGGTTCTGGGTGGCGAGGACCAGGAACGGGTTCGGGACCGGATAGCTGGTGCCGCCGATCGAGACCTGGCGCTCGGCCATCGCCTCCAGCAGCGCCGACTGCACCTTCGCCGGGGCCCGGTTGATCTCGTCGGCGAGCACCAGGTTCGCCATGATCGGGCCGAGTTCCACGTCGAAGGTCTCCTTCGACGCCCGGTAGATCCGGGTACCGACGATGTCCGACGGGACCAGGTCCGGGGTGAACTGGATCCGGGAGAAGCTGCCGCCGACGACGTTCGCCAGGGTCTGCGCGGCGAGCGTCTTCGCCACCCCGGGTACGCCCTCCAGCAGGCAGTGCCCGTCCGCCAGCAGCGCGGTGAGAAGCCGCTCGACCAGGCGGTCCTGGCCGACGATGACCCGTTTGACCTCAAACAGGGTCTGTTCAAGTTCGGGGCCGGTCGACGTTGTCTCGACCGGCCTGGGCCCACTGGCCAAGGTGTCCGACATGTCCGTCACGGTGCAAGCTTCCCCGTCAGGGCACGGGCAAACATGTAAGGACCGGTCTTTGTCCAACCGGCCACGGAACGGTGCAGGGCGCCCCTTACTACTGAATCAGACCGGGAGCGACACGAAACCACCACATCCACCCACTACGTTGATCGGCATGACCGCCCCGAACACGAGCACCGAACCGGCACCGCCAACGCAACAGCCGCCACCGGCACGGGACGACGGGCGGATGCGGCGGGTCGTCACGATCGTCTGCTGGGTGCTGGTCGTGCCCGGTCTGGTCTGGGCGGTGATGCGGCTCGGCGGGCTGGAACGGGGAGCCCTGGCGCAGGGAGTGGCCTTCACCCCGTACGTCGTGCTCTGGACCCTGGTCCCGTTGGGGCTGGCCCTGGCGCTGCGGCGCTTCGCCGCCGCGGGCGTCGCCGCCCTGGTCACGCTCGCACTGGCCGCCGTGGTGGTGCCGAGGGCGCTGCCCGACAGCCAGCCCGACACCACCGGGCCGGCGCTGCGGGTGATGACCGCCAACCTGCTCTTCGGCGGCGCCGACGCGGAGGCGCTGATCAACCTCGTCCGCGACGAACGGGTGGACGTGCTCGCCCTCCAGGAGTTCACGGCCGAGGCGGGGAACGCGCTCGTCCGGCTCGGCCTCGCCGAAGTGTTGCCGTACCGGCAACTCGGCGCGGAGACCGGGGCGGCCGGTTCGGCGCTCTACGCCCGGTTCCCGCTGCGCGACGGCGGCGTACGGCAGAACCCGGGCGGCTTCCACCAGGCGTATGCAACGGTGCAGGTGCCGGGGGCGCCGCCGGTGCTGGTCGAGTCGGTGCACCCGATGGCCCCGTACGCGCTGGAGGCGCTGCCGTCCTGGCGTACGGACCTGGAGGCCGAACCGCCGGCCACCCCGGACGGCCCGTTACGGGTGCTGGCCGGGGACTTCAACGCCACCCTCGACCACGCGCCGCTGCGTCAACTGCTGGACACCGGTTACGTCGACGCCGCCGACGCCACCGGCAGCGGGCTCACCGGCACCTGGGGCCCGTACGACGGTGACCCGCTTCCCCCGATCGCCATCGACCACGTGCTCGCCGACCGCCGGATCGCCGTGGAAGAGGTGCGGGTGCACGCGCTCGCCGACAGCGACCACCGCCCCTTCCTCGCCGAACTCTCCCTCCCCGCCGCCTGAGCAACGGAAGGCTCCTTCCCGCTGGCGGACCGGCGGGAAGGAGTCACTCCTTACACCTCGGCGGGCTCGCGGGAGACGCCGTACGTGAGGGCGTCGACCAGGGCGTGCCAGCTCGCCTCCACCACGTTGTTGTGTACGCCGACCGTGGTCCAGTCCCGGCCCCGGTCACCGGTCGTCTCGACCAGGACCCGGGTGATCGCCCCGGTGCCGTGGCTGCCCTCCAGGATCCGCACCTTGTAGTCGGCCAGTTCGAACGTACGCAGGGCCGGGTAGTGCCGGGTCAGCGCCACCCGCAGCGCCTCGTCCAGGGCGTTGACCGGACCGTTGCCCTCGGCGGTGGCGATGACCCGCTCACCGCGTACCCGGATCTTGACCGTCGCCTCGGAGACCACCGAGCCGTCCTCCCGGTGCTCGACCAGCACCCGGTACGACTCCAGGGTGAACGGCCGGGGCACGTCCTGACCGGGCAACTCGGAGCGGACCAGCAGCTCGAACGAGGCGTCTGCGGCCTCGAACGACCAACCGCCGGCCTCCAGCTCCTTGACCCGCTTGGTGACCCGGGACAGGGCTTCGGGATGGCCGGCCAGGTCAATACCGAGCTCACGGCTCTTGAGCTCGATGCTGGCCCGACCGGCCATCTCCGTCACCAGGATCCGCATGTCGTTACCGACCAGCGTCGGCTCCACGTGGTTGTAGAGCACCGGATCCACTTTGATCGCGCTCGCGTGCAGCCCCGCCTTGTGGGCGAAGGCGGCGGCCCCGACATATGCCTGGTGGGTGTCGGGGGCGATGTTGGCGATCTCGGTGATGGCGTGCGAGACGCGCACCATCTGTTCCAGGCAGCCGTCCGGTAGGACGGGCAGCCCGAGCTTGAGTTGCAGGTTGCCGACGACGGTGAACAGGTCCGCGTTGCCGGGGCGTTCGCCGTACCCGTTGGCGGTGCACTGGAAGTGCTCGACGCCCGCCTCGACGGCGGCGACGGTGTTGGCGACCGCGCAACCGGTGTCGTTCTGGCAGTGGATGCCGAGCCGGTTCGGGCTGATGCCGAGCCGCCCGGTCAGGTCGTTGATCGCGGCGGTGATCTGGGACGGCAGCATGCCGCCGTTGGTGTCGCACATGACCACCCGCTCGGCGCCCGCCGCGAGCGCGGTCTCGACCACCGAAGCGGTGTACGCCGGGTCGTACCGGAAGCCGTCGAAGAAGTGCTCGCAGTCGAGGAAGACCCGGCGTCCCTCGGCGACGAAGTGCGCGACGCTGTCCCGGACCATCGCGAGGTTCTCCGCCCCGGTGGTGCGCAGGGCCCGTTCGACGTGCCGGATGTCGGACTTGGCAACCAGGCAGACCGCGGGCGTCTCGGCGTCGAGCAGGGCGCGTACCTGGGGGTCGTCGGCGACCGCCAGACCGGCCTTGCGGGTGGCACCGAACGCGACCAGGGTGGCGTGACGAAGCTGGAGTTCGGTACGGGCGCGGTGGAAGAACTCGGTGTCCTTGGGCATCGCGCCGGGCCAGCCGCCCTCGATGAAGCCGACGCCGAACTCGTCGAGCAGCCTGGCCACGGCCAGCTTGTCGACCACCGAGTAGCTGATCCCCTCACGCTGTGCACCGTCGCGCAGCGTCGTGTCGAAGACCTGGAAAGCCATCTGATTCCTTTCGAGAGCAGCACTGTCCGTCCGGCTGCGGCCCCAAGGCCGGACAAACAAAATGACCCCCCGCTGATGCGGGAGGTCTGCGCGCTCGGCGGAGGGGTTGCCGGCGCGCTAGTCGCGAATAATCAGTACGTGCTGGGTCACGCTCGGTACTCTGCCACTCCCGACCGGATTCCGGGAGGGAAAATCCACATCTCGGGACTGCCGGACCGGATCGTGGCCGTCGGCAGCCGTCATTCGAGCAGGGCGTCGAGGGTGTGGCGGGCGGTGTCGGCCATCACCGGATTGGTGTCGACGTAGTACCAGAGGGCGCCGATCGCCTGGAGCAGCGCCCATCCGCGCCCCCGCCGCCAGGTGGCCTCGTCGACACCGAGCGCCCGCCGGTAGGACTCCCGGGCACCGGGGCCGAGCAGGTTCCACGCCGGCTGGAGGTCCGCCGCCGGGTCGCCGACGTACACCGCACCGAGGTCGATGACGGCGGCGAGCCGGCCGTCGCGTACCAGGATGTTGCCCGGCATCAGGTCGGCGTGGATCCACACGTCGTCGCCGTCGTTGGCGGGCGCGTCCAGGCAGTCCGCCCAGATCCGGGCCAGCGTCGCCGTGTCGGTGAGGTGCCCGCTGCGGGCGAGGCAGTCGCGTACGTAGTCGTCCTTGGTCCGTAGCGGACCGCCCCGCCCGTGACCTGCCCACTTCCGGCCACCGGTGTCGATCCCGTGCAGGGCGGTGACGAATCCGGCCAGGTCACGGGCGAAGACGTCGCGGTCACCGATGCTCCCGGCGCTCGCCGTCTCACCGGGAATCCACCGGTACGCCGTCCACGGTCCGCCGTACCCCTCCCCCGGCTCACCGATGGCGAGCGGCTCCGGAACCGCGACCGACACGTACGCGGCGATGCGCCGGGCGTTGGCCTGCTCGGTGAGCAGGTCGTCGCGCAGTTCGGGGTCGAGGTTGGGTTGCAGCGGGAAACGCAGGACGATGTCCTCGCCGAGGCGGAACAGCGCGTTGACGGTGCCGTACGAGGTCACCGGGCGTACCGGGAGGGCGGACCAGTCCGGGAACTGGGCGGCCACCAGTGCGGCCACGACGTCCGTGGTGATCTCGACCTGATCGGCGTGCATCCTCACCGACCGATCCTCACACCCGGCCGGACCGCCCGCGACCCCGGACGGCCCGGCACCATTCGGACCGGTCGCGTCGGAACGGGTCGGGTGACCGGTAGGTGTAGCTTCCGGCGACTCTGGGTAGCAGGTTCCGGGACAGCGAAGTCGAGGACGAGAAGAGGAGTGAAAGCCAATGAACAGGCTCGATCCTCAGCCGACCCCGGACCAGAACCCGGAACCGATCCCGTTTCGGACCCCGGAGCCGACGCCGGACCAGGCGCTGGACCCGACCAGCCGTCGCGGACCCGACGAGTGGACCGGCACCGCCTCCGCGGAGACGTACCAGTCGACGGGCACGCCCCTTCCGCCGGGCGCGTATGAGCCTGACGGCTCGTTCCAGCCGTGGCGCTACCGGGACGACGCCGGCGTGACCGGCGCCGACCTGGTCGGCTACCACGTGGAGGCGACCGACGGCAGCATCGGCAAGATCGACCGTGCCAACTACGAGGTCGACGCCAGTTTCCTGGTGGTCGACACCGGGCCGTGGATCTTCGGCAAGAAGGTCATGCTGCCCGCGGGCGTGGTCAATCACGTCGACCACGAGGACCGCAAGGTCTACGTGGATCGGGACAAGGCCCAGATCAAGGCCGCTCCCGAGTACGTCGAAAGTGACCAGACCGATCCGGTCTACCTGGACAAGATCGGTGGTTACTACGGCGGCATGTACGGGCTGCCCGGCACACGGCCGCTCTGACCGTGACCGGACGGTAGTTCCAACCAGACCGGGCCGACCGCTCAACCCGGTCGGACAACCGAGGCGGGCCGGTGGGCTTCATCCCCACCGGCCCGCCGTCCGTCTGCCGCCGTGTCGTGCTGCTGTGGCGCCCGCAGGTGGCGTACGGACGGCGAGCAGAGGGCGCCCACGGCGGCGAGCAGGACCACCCCGGCGCAGCACAGCATCGCCGGCCGGGGGCCGAACCCGGTCGCCGCCGCCCCGACCAGGAGCAGCCCGATCGGGCCGAACATGAACGAGCCGAGGGCGTCGTACGCGCTGATCCGGGACAGCAACTCCGGCCGGATCTCCCGTTGCAGGGTCGTCTCCCAGAGGACGTTGCCGATGTCGACGCAGATTCCCGTGACCACGCCTGCCAGGACCACTGTCCACAGTGGTGCACTCAGGCCGAGCAGCAGGTAGAGCGGGACGGCGGCGAGACACGCCGACACCGCCACCAGCATCGGCCGGCGGGGTCGGAGCCGGATCACGATCGCCACCCCGATCAGCATTCCGACCGCCTCACCGACCAGCACCGCCGACCAGGCCCCCGCCCCGCCCAACTCCCGCTGCGCCAGCACCGGCCCGAGCACCCCGTGCACCGCCTGCGTCGTCGCCACCGTGAACGCGAACTGGACCACCATCACCCACAACCACTGCCGACCCACGAACTCCCGCCACCCCGCCCGCAGCTCAGCCACCACCGACCGTCCCGGACCTGCGCCGGCCACGGCTGTTGCTGTGGATCCGGCTGCGGATCCGGCTGTGGCTGTGGATCCGGCATCGGGCACGACGTGCGCGACCTTGACCTCGCCCGTCCGGGGCGGTCGCAGCCCGGCGACAAACACCCCGGACAGGGCGAAGAACGCACCGCAGAACGCCAGCGCCGGGCCGCCGCCCAGCAGCACCACCGTCGTGCCGCCGAGCGTGAAGCCGGCCAGCCGGGCGGTGTTCGTACCCATGCGAAGCAGGCCGTTCGCGGTCTGCAACCGGTCCGCGGACACCACCTCGGGCACGATGCCCAGGATCGCGGGAAAGAGCACCGCGACCCCGACCCCGGAGAGCGCGGCGCCCGCGACCAGCGCCGGCAGCGGGGCGCGGCCGGTCACCAACATGACCGAGAGCAACAGGTACGCCGCCGCGCAGAGCAGTTCACCCGCGATCATGACCCGGTAGCGGGGCAGCCGGTCGGCCAGTACCCCACCGGCGAGCATGAAGACGATCTGCGGCACCGCCTGCCCGACGAGCACCAGGGAGAGTGTGGTCGGCGTCGCCCCCGCCAACCCGAGTACGCCGAACGCGAGCGCCACCGGCGCGAACGCACCACCGAGCACGGACGCGGTACGGGCGGCGAACAGCAGGGCGAAGCGACGGTCCCGGAACAGGTGCAGGTCTTCCCCGTAACTGTGCACCCAATCAAGACAATCACTGTCTCGCCACCGTGGGGGATGTGCTTTGCCCTGATCACCGCCGGTCCCGCGCACCGCGATCCCCGGGCCACCGGCGCCATGATCATGACGTCGCCGACCGGCACGGGGGAGCCGATATGGTGAGTCCATGGACGCTTCCCCGGTCAGCCGCGTGACCGCCTTCGCCAGCCTCTTCAACTTCCGCGACGTCGGTGGTTACGCCGGACTCGACGGGCGTACGGTCCGCTGGCGACGGCTCTACCGGTCGGACTCACTGCACCGGATCGACGACGCCGACCAGGCGATCCTCGCCGAGTTGGGCATCCGTACGGTGCTGGACCTGCGCCGGCCGCACGAGGTGAAGCGGGACGGGCGGGTGCCCGCCTACGAGGGGCTGGACTACCGGCACATCCACCCGGAGCACCGGGAGTGGGACGAGGTCCCGTACGACGAGCAACTGGGCGTCGCCCACTACCTCGCCGAGCGGTACCGGGACCTGGCCGAGACCGGGGCAGCCGGCATAGCCCAGGCGGTCGGGACGATCGCGGACGAGGACGCGGCACCGGTGGTGGTGCACTGCGTGGCCGGCAAGGACCGTACCGGGGTGGTGTGCGCGCTGACCCTGTCCGTGCTCGGGGTGAGCGACGCCGACATCGCCGCCGACTACGCCCTCAGCACCGACGCCTCGGAACGCTTCCGCCTCTGGATCACCACCCAGCTACCCCCGCGCGACTTCCCCACCCCCCAGCCCTACTACTCCTCCCCCGCCGAAGCAATGATCATCTTCCTGACCAACCTCCGCCACCACCACGGCTCAGTAGAGCAATACCTCCTGGCCGCAGGCCTAACCCCCACCCAACTCCAAACCCTCCGCACCCACCTCCTCACCTGACCCCCCGACACACGCGTTGATCATGAAGTTAGCGACGCCCCCAGGGCGAAAAACTGTCGCTAACTTCATGATCAACGGCGAAGGGCGGGCCGGCGGAGGGCGGTTAGGCGATGTGGTGGACCCAGTTGTGGGGGTCGGTGGCTCGGCCGCGTTGGAGGTCTACCAGGCGTTGGCGTAGGGCGGTGGTGACCTCGCCGGGGGTGCCGTCGGCGATGGTGAACTCGCCGTCCGGGAAACGGACCTGGCCGATCGGGGTGATCACGGCGGCGGTGCCGCAGGCGAAGACCTCGCGGAGCTTGCCGCTGGCCACGTCCGCCTGCCACTCGTCGAAGGCGACCGGGCGCTCGACCACGGTCCGGCCCTCCTCACGGGCCAGGGTCAGCACCGAGTCCCGGGTGATGCCGGGCAGGATCGTGCCGGTCAGCGGCGGGGTGACGAGGCTGCCGTCGTCGTAGACGAAGAAGATGTTCATCCCGCCCAGCTCGTCGACGTACTTGCGCTCGACCGCGTCGAGGAAGACCACCTGTTCGCAGTCGTGCTCGAACGCCTCGGCCTGGGCGACCAGCGAGGAGGCGTAGTTGCCGCCGCACTTGGCCGCACCGGTGCCACCGGGGGCGGCGCGGGTGTAGTTCGGCGAGACCCAGACGTTGACCGGCTTGACCCCACCGGAGAAGTACGACCCGACCGGGGAGGCGATCACCACGAAGAGGTACTCGTTGGCCGGGCGTACCCCGAGGAAGACCTCGCTGGCGAACATGAACGGACGCAGGTAGAGCGTGCCGTCGTCGGCGGTCGGGATCCACTCCCGGTCGGCCTCGATCAGGTGGTGCAGGGCGTCGAGGAAGACCTGCTCCGGCAGCGGGGGCATGGCCATCCGGCGGGCCGACTCGACGAACCGCGCGGCGTTGGCCTCGGGCCGGAACAGCGTCACCCCGCCATCGGCCACGTGGTACGCCTTGAGCCCCTCGAAGATCTCCTGGGCGTAGTGCAGGGCGGCGGTCGCCGGGTCCATCGGGATCGGGCCGCGGGCCTCGACCCGTGCGTCGTACCAGCCCTTACCCTCGGCGTAGCGGATCGTGACCATGTGGTCGGTGAAGACCCGACCGAATCCGGGATTTGCCATCAGCGCGGCCCGCTCGGCGGCGGATACCGGCTGAGGATTCGGACGGATCTCGAAGTCGAGCTTGTCACCACCGCTCATAGCGCTGACCTCCATGGGGTACGGCACGCGGACGGGGCGTACCGAAAGAGAAACTGGTGCCTGAAAACTTACCCCGAACGTTCGTTCAACGGGAGTCTCCGGTCGGCTCATCGACCGGGACCAACCCGAGACGGTCACGCACGGCAATGCCCGCGCCCGCCCCGTGGATTCAGGGGCGGGCGCCGACCAGGAAAAGAAGGACCGGTGGCCGGTGGTCAGGCCGCGGCGTGGGCGGCGAGCCGGTCGCCAACTTCGGCGGTGCGCAGCGCCGCGCCCGGGGTACGGGCGGCAAGCTCGGCCGCGACCGCCCCGGTTACTCGGGCGGCGGCGTCGGCGTGACCGAGATGATCGAGGAGCAGGGCGGCGGAGAGGACCGCGGCGGCCGGGTCGGCGACGCCCTGGCCGGCGATGTCCGGGGCCGAGCCGTGCACCGGTTCGAACATGGACGGGTACGCCCGCTCGGGGTTGATGCTGCCGCTGGCGGCCAGCCCGATGCCGCCGCTGACCGCGGCCGCGATGTCGGTGAGGATGTCACCGAAGAGGTTGTCGGTCACCACCACGTCGTACCGCTGGGGCTGGCTGACCAGGAACATCGCCGCCGCGTCCACGTGCTGGTACTCGGTCTCGATCTCCGGGTGGTCGGCGGCGACGGCCTCGAACGCGCGGGCCCAGAGCGAGCCGGCGTGGGTCAGGACGTTGGTCTTGTGCACCAGGGTGACCTTGCGCCGCTCGCGCCGCTCGGCTCGGGCGAAGGCGTCCCGGATGACCCGCTCGACGCCGTGCCGGGTGTTCAGGCTCTCCTCGGTGGCCACCTCGGCCGGGGTGCCCCGGTGCAGGGTGCCGCCGGCCCCGGCGTAGAGGCCCTCGGTGCCCTCCCGGACGACCACCAGGTCGATCTCGCCCGGCTTGACCGTGGCGAGCGGGCTGACCGTACCGGGCCAGAGCCGGGAGGGGCGCAGGTTGACGTACTGGTCGAAGTCGAAGCGGAGCTTGAGCAGGAGGCCGCGTTCGAGCACACCCGGCGGCACGGTGGGGTCGCCCACCGCGCCGAGCAGGATGGCGTCGTGCTCGGCCAGCTCGGTCAGGACCGAGTCCGGCAGCACCTCGCCGGTCCGGTGGTAGCGCGCGGCGCCAAGGTCGTATTCGGTGGCCTCGACTCCGGGCAGCACCGCGTCGATGACCTTGCGCGCCTGCGCGACCACCTCCGGTCCGATGCCGTCACCAGCAACCACCGCGATCCGTGCCACCGACACGTCGATACCCCTTTGTCTCTTGCGCCGTCTAGGAAACGTTAAGGCCCCGTCTCGATTTCCGGTACGCGGGTCCTAGCATCTGGGATGGGAAAACCCTCAGGACACTCTCAGCCGATACCCATGAGTTGGACATCTTCGCTGCTTATGGTGCTTCAGGTGGGTCGAAGACGGATCCCGGGCCGGTCCCGCAGCGAATTGGCAAAGGGGGCGGGGAGATGCCGATAAGTGAACGCAGCCGAACCGATCGTCACCGTTGGGTGGAGAACCGCCCACCGGCACCGGACTTTCGGCTCGGTGGCGGGCCGAGCCCCGGCCTGCCCGGTCGACCGGGCGCCGGGCTGGCCATCGCCCGCGCCGACCGGCTGGTCGCCCGGCACACCGTACGCACCTCGATCGCCGAATACTCCCTGGTCGTGAACGGTCCGGCCTGGTGGGGCCGGCGGGGACTCGGCGAGGCGATCCGGGACGCGGTGGCGGAACTGCGCGCGATCGACCTCACCTACAGCCCGGCCCGACCGGAGAGCCTCGTCTCCCGGCTCCGCCGCGGCGAGATCTCGCCCGACGCGTACCCGCCGCTGGCGGACCTGGTCGCCCGGTGCGCGGCGATGCGGGCGGCCACCGACGGCTGGTTCGACGCCTGGGCCGTACCCGGCGGGTTCGACCCCGGCGGCCTGCTCAAGGGCTGGGCGGTCGAGCGGGCCGCGGCCCGGCTGCGCGCCGCCGGCAGCGAGGACTACGCGGTGCTCAGCGGCGGCGACCTGGTGGTCCAGGGCCGCGCGCCGCACGGCGGTCCGTGGCGGGTCGCGGTGCAGCAGCCGTACGCCGGACCGCAGCACCCCAACGAGGGCAGGTACCCGATCAACCGGAGCCATCCGGTCGGCGCCCAGCGCACTCCGCTGACCCTGGAGCTGACCAGTGGGGCGATCGGCAGTTCCGGGGTGGCCGGACGCCACGACCACGTGGTGGACCCGCACACCGGTCTGCCTGCCCGTCAGCTCGTCGCGACCACCGTCGCCGGCCCCGAACTCTCCGTCGCCGACGGGTACGCCACCGCGCTGTACGCCGCCGGCCCGGCCGGACTGGACTGGTTCCCCACCGCACAGGGCTACCGCGCACTGATGGCAGTACCCCGGCAGGTCGGGGTCCAGGGCTGAACCCGACGCCGCGATCGGCCCCCACGTCTCGGCAACGATCGTGGGGGCCGGCCAGCGACGGGTACGCGTGGCTCGCGTACACGGGGTGCCGGTTACCCGGTGTGTCGACGCGCGCTCATCACCCGAAGACGAGTCCACGTCAGGGAACTCACCGGGTATCCAGTATGGAACCTAACCAATCGACGCAACTCGCCGCAAGGCCGCTTGCACGATGCGTCGCTTGAGGATATGCACCGCGCGTCAGGCGGGGTATGCACAAATTGATGAACGACGGATGGCACCCTGTACCACCGTGAGTTTCGATCTGGTTGTGTGGGCCCTGGAGCACGGGGCCACGTCAGCGGATGTGCGGGCGGCCCATGCGCGGTGCCGTCAGGGTCAGCACGTCCAGGGTGCGCCGCAGCCCCGGCTGGTCATGTTCCACCGGGCGCTCATGGCGATATACCCGGACCGGGTCGCCGCACCCGCCTCGCCCTGGGAGGTGGTTCCGCTGCACCTCGCTGCGGACCACATCGAAATGCGACTCAGTCCCAGTTGCGACGACGCGGTGCTACTCCTGATCGAGCGGCTGGCCGGCGAACACAGCCTGCTGCTGCTCGATCCCCAGGACGGCTCGGTCTATCCACCACCGCATACGGTGATCCGTTAACCCGCCGGGGCTCGGCCACGGCCGAGCCCCGGCGGGCCCAGTCTCACTACTCCTCGCGCAGGTCGGCGACGCTGGCCGCGACCGCCCCGATCGAGTCGGCCGCCGAGGTGAGCAGCTCCGCGCCGACCGGCGAGTCCACGGTCAGCGTCATCAACGCCTCACCCCCGGCCTCCCGCCGCGCCACCTGCATCGCCGCGATGTTCACCCCGGCCTCGCCGAGGATCGAGCCGACCAGACCCACCACGCCCGGCCGGTCGGCGTACCGGAGGAAGAGCAGGATGCCCTCGGCACCCAGCTCCAGGTCGAACCCGTCGACCTCGGTCAGCTTGAAGACGTCCCGGGTGGCGGTGCTGCTCACGGTCCCGGAAACGGTGACCGCGCGGCCGTCCGGCAGCGCACCGGCCAACGTCACCAGATTCGGGTGGTCGATCGTCTCCTCGTGCGTGGTCAGCACCACCTCGACGCCGCGCTCCGCCGCGATGTGCGGGGCGTTGACGTACGTGACCTGCTCGGAGACGACCGAGGCGAACAGACCCTTGGTGGCGGCCAGCTTCAACACCGAGACCTCGTTGGTGACGATCTCACCGCGTACCTCGACGGTGACGCTGGCGGCGACCCCACCGGCGACCGCGGTGAAGACCTTGCCCAGCCGCTCGGCCAGCGGCAACAACGGCCGTACGTCCTCGGCCACCACCCCACCGGCCTGCACGTTCACCGCGTCCGGTACGAACTCCCCCTGCAACGCGAGCTTGACACTGCGCGCCACCGCCAGACCGGCCTTGTCCTGCGCCTCCACGGTGGAGGCGCCCAGGTGCGGGGTGGCCACCACGTTGTCGAACGCGAACAGCGGCGACGCCGTACACGGTTCCTTGCTGTAGACGTCGATGCCGGCGCCACCCACCCTGCCCTCGGCGATCGCGTCGGCGAGAGCCTGCTCGTCGACCAGGCCACCGCGCGCGGCGTTGACGATCCGTACGCCGGGCTTGACCATCGCCAGTTCCTTCTCCCCGATCAGCCCCACCGTCTCCGGCGTCTTCGGCAGATGGATGGAGATGAAGTCGCTCTCCCGGAGCAACTCCTCCAGGCTCACCAGCCGGACCCCGAGCTGGGCCGCCCGCGCCGGCTGGATGTACGGGTCGTACGCGATCAGCTTCGTCCCGAACGCGGCGATCCGGGCGGCGAACAGCACCCCGATCCGGCCCAGCCCGACCACCCCCACGGTCTTGCCCTGGATCTCGACACCGGTGTAGCGGGACCGCTTCCACTCCCCCGCCTTCAGCGCGGCGCTGGCGCTGGCGGTGTTGCGGGCCACGGCCAGCAGCAACGCGATCGCCTGCTCGGCGGCGGAGACGATGTTCGAGGTGGGTGCGTTGACCACCATCACCCCTCGGGCGGTGGCGGCGGGGACCTCCACGTTGTCCAGTCCGACCCCGGCGCGGGCGACCACCTTGAGCCGGGGTGCGGCGGCGACCGCCTCCCGGTCGATCTGGGTGGCGCTGCGCACGATGACGGCGTCGGCCGAGCCCAGCGCGGCGAGCAGGGCGGACCGGTCGGTGCCGTCGACGTGTCGTACGTCGAAGTCGTGGGCGAGTACGTCGATGGCGGCGGGGGCGAGTTCTTCGGCGATCAGTACGACAGGCTTCATGCGTCCTCTTGTCGTCGAGACGATCGGCTGCGGCGGGCCGCGCCACCACTCGCGTTACGTGGCGGAAACATCGGTCCTCAGCGATCGTAAACGCGCGATGACCTGCCAGGGAACGACACAACGCCCCCGGTGGTGGATTTCCACACACCGGGGGCGCCGGGTCCCACATGTTGCGCGGCCCTGCCGGGCCGTCGGATCGGCCGGAGGGTCAGGCCGTCTCGGTGAGCGGGCGGTCGACCCAGCTCATCATCCCGCGCAGCTTCTTGCCGGTCTCCTCGATCGGGTGCGCCGCACCCTCGGCCCGCCACTTGTTGAAGTTCGGCCGGCCGGCGTCGTCCTCGGCGATCCACTCGCGAGCGAACTCACCGGACTGGATCTCGCCGAGGATCTTGCGCATCTCGTCCTTGACCCGGGAGTCGATGACGCGCGGGCCGCGCGAGTAGTCGCCGTACTCGGCGGTGTCGGAGACGCTGTAGCGCTGCCGGGCGATGCCGCCCTCGTACATCAGGTCGACGATCAGCTTCAGCTCGTGCAGGCACTCGAAGTACGCGATCTCCGGGGCGTAACCCGCCTCGGTCAGCACCTCGAAACCGGTCTGGACCAGCGCCGACGCGCCACCGCAGAGGACCGCCTGCTCGCCGAAGAGGTCGGTCTCGGTCTCCTCCTTGAAGGTGGTCCGGATCGCACCCGCCCGGGTGCCACCGATCCCCTTCGCGTACGCGAGAGCGAGGGCCAGCGCCGTACCGGTGGCGTCCTGCTCGACCGCGACCAGCACCGGCACACCCTTGCCGTCGACGTACTGGCGGCGGACCAGGTGACCCGGACCCTTCGGCGCGACCATCGCCACGTCGACGTTGGCCGGCGGGGTGATGAAGCCGTACCGGATGTTGAGTCCGTGGCCGAAGAAGAGCGCCTTGCCCTCGGTCAGGTTCGGCTCGATCGCCTCGGTGTAGAGCGTGCGCTGCGCGGTGTCCGGCGCGAGCACCATGATCACGTCCGCCTCGGCCGACGCCTGCGCCGGGGTCAGCACCCGCAGGCCCTGCTCCTCGGCCTTGACCCGGCTCTTGGAGCCCTCCGGCAGACCGATCACGACGTCGACACCCGAGTCGCGCAGGGACAGCGCGTGGGCGTGGCCCTGGCTGCCGTACCCCAGCACGGCGACCTTCTTGTCCTGGATCAGACCCAGGTCGGCGTCGTCGTCGTAGTAAATCTCGATGCTCATGACTTCCCTTTCATGCGGCGCCCGATGGCCGGGCCACCGGACCTAAGCGGCACGCAACGCCGAACCGGTGGTGATCGAACGCGACCCGCGCCCGATGGCCACCAGACCGGACTGCACCATTTCCTTGATTCCGAACGGTTCCAGGTCGCGCAGGAGCGCGTCCAGCTTGTCGGGCGTACCGGTCGCCTCGATGGTGAGGGTGTCCGGCGCCACGTCGACCACCCGGGCCCGGAACAGGTTCACCGTCTCCAGCACCTGGGCCCGGGCGGCCCGGTCGGCCCGCACCTTCACCAGCACCAGTTCCCGGGCGACCGACACGCCCGGATCCAGTTCGACGATCTTCAGTACGTTGACCAGCTTGTTGAGCTGCTTGGTCACCTGCTCCAGGGGTGAGGAGTCGGCGTTGACCACGATGGTGATCCGGGAGACGTCCGGGTTCTCGGTCTCCCCGACCGCCAGGGAGTCGATGTTGAAGCTGCGCCGGGAGAAGAGGCCGCTGACCCGGGCCAGCACGCCGGGCTTGTTCTCCACCAGCACGGAGAGCGTGTGGATGGTCATGTCGTACTCCGCTTCACTGGTCGGCGCTTCACAGGTCGTCGTCTTCGAAGGCGGGGCGGACACCCCGGGCGAACATGATCTCGTCGTTGCTCGTGCCGGCGGCGACCATCGGCCAGACCATCGCGTCCTTGCCGACCACGAAGTCGATCACGACGGGTGCGTCGTTGATCGCCATCGCCGCCTCGATGGTCTTGTCCACGTCGGCGGCGGTCTCGCAGCGCAGGCCGATGCAGCCGAGCGCCTCGGCGAGCTTCACGAAGTCCGGGATCCGGTGCTTGTGGGTGCCGAGGTCGGTGTTGGAGTAACGCTCCCCGTAGAACAGGGTCTGCCACTGCCGGACCATGCCCAGGTTGCCGTTGTTGATGATGGCGACCTTGATCGGGATGCCCTCCAGGGCGCAGGTCGCCAGCTCCTGGTTGGTCATCTGGAAGCAGCCGTCGCCGTCCACCGCCCAGACCATCGTGTCCGGCCGACCGACCTTGGCCCCCATCGCCGCCGGCACCGAGTAGCCCATGGTGCCCAGGCCACCGGAGTTCAGCCAGGTGTTCGGCTTCTCGTACGAGATGAACTGCGCCGCCCACATCTGATGCTGGCCGACACCGGCCACGTAGATGGCGTCCGGACCGGCCAGCTCACCCAGGCGCTTGATCACGTACTGCGGGGCGAGGGTGCCGTCGGAGGGCTCGTCGTAGCCGAGCGGGTAACGCTCGCGCAGGTCGTTGAGCTGCGCCCACCAGTCGGTACGGTCACCGGCCACCCGGCTGCTCGTACCGGGCTGCCGCTCGACCGGGCCGGCGGCGCGGACCGCGTCGATCAGCTCGTCGATCACGTGCCGGGCGTCGCCGACGATCGGGACGTCCGCGGCCCGGTTCTTGCCGATCTCGGCCGGGTCGATGTCGGCGTGCACGATCGCCGCGCCGGGGGCGAAGGAGTCGAGCTTCCCGGTCACCCGGTCGTCGAACCGAGCGCCGAGGGCCACGATCAGGTCGGCCTTCTGGAGCCCGTACACGGCCGCGACGGTGCCGTGCATGCCCGGCATGCCCAGGTGCTGCGGGTGCGAGTCCGGGAACGCGCCACGGGCCATCAGCGTGGTGACCACCGGGATCCCGGTCAGTTCCGCGAGCCGGAGCAGCCCCTCGGTGGCACCGGCCTTGAGCACACCGCCGCCGACGTAGAGGACAGGGCGGCGGGCGGCGGCGATCAGCCGGGCAGCCTCGCGGATCTGCTTGCCGTGCGGGTGCAGGGTCGGCCGGTAGCCGGGCAGGTCCAGGGTGGGCGGCCAGGAGAAGGTGGTCTGCGCCTGGAGCACGTCCTTGGGGATGTCGACCAGGACCGGGCCGGGACGGCCGGTGGCGGCGAGGTGGAACGCCTCGGCCAGCACCCTCGGGATCTCCTCCGGGGTCTGGACCAGGAAGTTGTGCTTGGTGATCGGCAGCGTGATGCCCTGGATGTCGGCTTCCTGGAACGCGTCCGTACCGATCGACGGGCGGGCCACCTGACCGGTGATCGCGACCATCGGCACCGAGTCCATGTAGGCGTCGGCGATCGGGGTGACCAGGTTGGTCGCCCCCGGGCCGGAGGTGGCGATGCAGACCCCGACCTTGCCGGTGGCCTGGGCGTAACCGGTCGCCGCGTGGCCGGCGCCCTGCTCGTGCCGGACCAGGATGTGCCGCACGGACGAATCGTAGAGCGGGTCGTACGCGGGCAGGATCGCGCCACCGGGGATGCCGAACGCGACGTCCACTCCGAGCGCCTCGAGCGACTTGACCAGCGATCCCGCGCCGGTGACCGGCACCGGGGCCACCGGCCGGGCGGGTCCGGGGACCGGGCCTGGCAGCGGGGCCGCGTCGGCGCCGTCACCGGCCGGTCGGCCGCGCCGGGCCTGGTCGGCCGGGCCACCCTCGACACCGCCGGACCGGGTACGCCGGTTGAACTGGTCGGCTGTTTCGGTTACCGCCTCGGTGCTCGGCCGAGTTCGGCGGGCGGTGTGGGCGAGTGTCTCTGGCGTGGGTCTCGTCATAGCGATTCAGGCCTTTAACTCAGATCGGTGTTGTCAGCGTTGGCGCGTTGCGGAGGAAGTCCGCCCGATGAGGGGGAACCCGCCTGCCGGTCGCCCGCTCACATGGGCTGGGCGCTCCGGCCGAGGTTGGGAACCCGCCTCGATGACTGGGAGTTGACCAATAAAAACGGCCCTCGTGCAGATGCACGGGGCCAGCGCACTCTCCAACTCGAGAGTGCGCTCAGGTAAGTACTCGAAACGACCTGGTCGACGACATGGGGCTAAGCCTGACGCATCTCATGCGATGAGTCAACTGATCCCAGATTCTGGGCAGACCGGTTGCGCGGGGCGGGCACCGCCCGCGCTCCGGGCGAGGTCGCGGCATCGAGCATCGCCTCCAGGTGCTCGGCCGGAACCCCCCATCCGAAGAGCTGTCCCTGACCGAACCGGCACCCCGCCTCGACCACCGCAGCCAGCTCCAACGGGTTGGTCACCCCCTCGGCGATCACCTCCAGGCCGAGCTGGTGGCCGAGCCGCATCACCACGTCGACCATGGGGGCGAAGACCCGCCGCTCGCCCTCGCCCGGGGGTCGGATCGGCTCCTGCTCGGCGACCAGACTGTGGTCGATCTTCAGGATGTCGATCGGCAGCTTGCGCAACTGTCCCAGCGACGAGTACCCGGCGCCGAAGTCGTCCAGGGCGATCCGTACGCCGGTGGCCCGGAGGGCGGCGAGCCGGCGGATCAGCTCGTCCAGGTCGGTCGCCACCGCGTGCTCGGTGACCTCCAGGACCAGCCGCTGCGGCGGCACCCGGTGCGCCCGCAGCGCCTCGGCCACCTGCACCACGTACTCCGGGGCGTGCAGCTCCCTCGGGGACACGTTCACCGACAACCAGACGTCGTGCCCGTCCGCCAGCCAGATCGACAACTGGTGGCAGGCCTGGTGCAGCACCCAGGAGCCGAGCGGGGCGATCATGCCGCACTCCTCCGCCAGCGGAATGAACTCGTCCGGCCGGACACTGCCCAGCTCCGGGTGGTACCAGCGCAGCAGCGCCTCCGCGCCGACCGGGCGTACCGACGGGACCGCCACCACCGGCTGGAAGACGAGGTGCAGCTCGTTGCGCTCGATCGCGCCGCGCATCTCGTGTTCCAGGGTGGTCCGGCGGCGCAGCAGGTGGTCGTAGGCGACGTCGTAACGCTCGACCCGGTTCTTGCCCCGCTGCTTGGCGTAGCGCAGGGCCAGGTCGGCGTTGCGCAGCAGCGTCTCCACCTCCGGGGCGCTGGACTGGGCCGCCACCCCGACGCTGACCGAGACGAAGATCCGCCCGGCCGGGTGGTCGTAGGGGCGGCCGAGGATGCCCAGCAGCCGCTCGGCGACCCGCTGGGCCTCCGGGGGCCGGGCCCACATCAGCACCGCGAACTCGTCCCCGCCGAGCCGGGCCGCCAGGTCGCCGGGGCGCAGGTTGAGCCGCAGCCGCTGGGCGACCTCGGCCAGGACCGCGTCCCCGACGTCGTGACCGTGCAGGTCGTTCACGTTCTTGAAACCATCAAGATCAAGGCCCAGGAGTACGCACGGCGCCGCCGACGCCGAACCCTGTTGCAGGGCACGCAGCAGTCCCCGGCGGTTGGCCAGCCCGGTCAACGGGTCGGTGTGCGCCAACTCCCGGAAGTGCGCCTCCCGCTCGGCCAGCCGCCGCGCGTACGCCCGTACGTCGCGCAGGGCCAGCGACTGCCTGGCCACCAGGGCGAAGCCCTCCACGCTGCCGGAGACGATCCCGAGCACGGTGAAGTCGCCCATCCGGAGCAGGTGGTACATGGCGGAGACGGCCATCGCGAGCATCGGGAGGAAGGCGTACCCGGTGCCGTTGCGGATCAGGTCGGCGTCGACCTCCCCGGCCCGCTCGGTGGTCCGCCCGCCGAGGAAGATCAGGAGGAAGCCGACCGGCAGTACGGCCGCACCGGTCAGCGCGACCACCGGACCCGCCTGGCAGATCCCGACCGCCAGCCCGAGTCCCGCCAATCCGACCAGGGTCACCCCGGACCCGATCAGGACCAGCTCGCGACGCGGGCGGGGGGACCGGACGCCGACGACGAAGGTGAGCCCGATCGCCCCGGCGGCGGTCGCGGAGGCGAGCAGGATGGCCGGGCAGGCCCGTGGGGTCCAGTCACCGAGCAGCCGGGTCGGCTCGGCGGCGAGCACCCACCCGACGAACCAGAGCGCCGCGCCGATCACCAGCCCGTCCAGCACCAGCCGCAGTGCCGCGGACCGGGTACGGGCGACCCCGGGCAGCCGCAGCAACCCGGCGCAGAGCACCAGCCCGCTGGCCGCCAGCCCGACCGCGACCACGGTGGCGAGTGTCATCCGCTGGTGCTGGTGGTGGCTCCAGTGCCCGGCCATCCCGATGATGCCGACGAGGCCGGTGACCGCCGTCAGGGTGGCCAGCACGACGCCCGACGCCAGCAGCAGGTGCGCCCGGCGCCGGTCGCCGGTACGCCGGAGCGTCGAGAAGATCAACACTGACGTACCCGCGATCGCCGCGAGCCCACTCGCCACCGCGCCGACCACCACGCCAGAGGGGAGTTGCACGCATCCACTGTGCCGGATACGGGCCGTCCCGTGGGGGACGGGGTGTGCAGGATCGACCAGCCGGACGTACCGGATCCACCAGCGGCGACCCGCCCGGTGGCCTGCGGACCGCCCGCCCGGAGTCCCGTCCGGGCATCCCGCGTTCTGGACGCGCCCCCGCCGAGCGGGCCGGTACGGCACCGACGGTGTAACACTGGTGCAATGCCTGACCTGCGGTCCAAGACCTCCACTCATGGCCGGACGATGGCCGGGGCCCGTGCACTCTGGCGCGCCACCGGGATGACCGACGACGACTTCGGCAAGCCGATCGTGGCCATCGCCAACAGTTTCACCCAGTTCGTACCCGGTCACGTACACCTCAAGGACCTCGGTGGCCTGGTGGCGGACTCGGTGGCCGAGGCCGGCGGGGTCGGCCGGGAGTTCAACACGATCGCCGTGGACGACGGGATCGCGATGGGCCACGGCGGCATGCTCTACTCGCTGCCGAGCCGCGAGTTGATCGCCGACGCGGTCGAGTACATGGTCAACGCGCACTGCGCGGACGCCCTGGTCTGCATCTCGAACTGCGACAAGATCACCCCCGGCATGCTGCTGGCCGCGCTCCGGCTCAACATCCCCACCGTCTTCGTCTCCGGCGGCCCGATGGAGGCCGGCAAGACGATCGCGATCGAGGGGATCGTGCACGACAAGATCGACCTGATCGACGCCATGATCGCCTCGTCCAACGACGCGGTCACCGACGCCCAGCTCGGCGAGATCGAGCGCTCCGCCTGCCCGACCTGCGGCTCCTGCTCCGGCATGTTCACCGCCAACTCGATGAACTGCCTCACCGAGGCGATCGGGCTGGCCCTGCCGGGCAACGGCTCGACCCTGGCCACCCACGCCGCGCGCAAGGCGCTGTTCGAGGAGGCCGGCCGGACCATCGTGGAGATCTCCAAGCGCTGGTACGACGGCGACGACGACTCCGTACTCCCCCGCTCGGTCGCCTCCCGCGCCGCCTTCGACAACGCGGTCGCCCTCGACGTGGCCATGGGCGGCTCGACCAACACGGTCCTGCACCTGCTCGCCGCCGCCCGCGAAGCCGAGCTTGACTTCACCGTCGCGGACATCGACGCCATCTCCCGCCGGGTCCCCTGCCTGGCCAAGGTCGCCCCGAACTCCCCGAAGTACCACATGGAGGACGTGCACCGGGCCGGCGGCATCCCCGCGATCATGGGCGAGCTGGACCGCGCCGGCCTGCTCCACCGGGACGTGCACGCGGTGCACTCCCCCACCCTCGACCAGTGGCTCGCCGACTGGGACATCCGGGGCGGCAGCCCCACCCCCGAGGCGGTCGAGCTGTTCCACGCCGCCCCCGGCGGGGTCCGTACCACCGAGGCGTTCTCCACCACCAACCGGTGGGCGACCCTGGACACCGACGCCGCCGACGGTTGCCTGCGCGACCGGGAGCACGCGTACACGGTCGACGGCGGGCTGGCCATCCTGCACGGCAACCTGGCCCCGGAGGGATCCGTGGTCAAGACCGCCGGTGTCCCGGCCGACCGACTCAGCTTCCGTGGCCCGGCCAAGGTGTACGAGTCCCAGGACGACGCGGTCACCGCGATCCTCGCCAAGGAGGTCGTCGCCGGTGACGTCGTGGTGATCCGGTACGAGGGCCCGAAGGGCGGGCCGGGCATGCAGGAGATGCTCTACCCCACCTCGTTCCTCAAGGGACGCGGCCTCGGCCGCGACTGCGCCCTGATCACCGACGGCCGGTTCTCCGGCGGCACCTCCGGCCTCTCCATCGGGCACATCTCCCCCGAGGCGGCCGGCGGTGGCCTGATCGCCCTGGTCGAGCCCGGCGACGAGATCGTCATCGACATTCCGACCCGGTCGATCGAGCTGAACGTGCCGGCCGAGGTGCTGGACGCCCGGCGGGTCGCCCAGGAGAAGCGCGACAAGCCGTACACCCCGGTCGACCGGCAGCGCCCGGTGTCGGCCGCGCTCCGGGCGTACGCCTCGATGGCGACCTCGGCCAGCGACGGCGCGTACCGCCGCGTCCCGGAGTAGCCCGCACGAAGCAGTAGGACGAAGAACCGGCCCGGACCGCGATGGTCCGGGCCGGTCTCTGTCCCAGTCATCGGTACGGCCAAGGAAATGCTGCGAGCGAGGACCTACCGATGTCTCTGAAATTCGACTGAGATTCGTCGCCTAATTTGTTGCGGTGCCAGGTACGGCTACCCACTTCCCAGGGGGTTGGTTGTGAAATCGACGCACCGTAGCGTGAGATTGGCGCTCGGCCTGACAATCGGGCTGGCGCTGGCACTGTTCAGCGGGCCACCGGCTGCGGCAGCGGGCGGCGCCACCTCGGCGACGTACGACGCCGCCCCGGTCACCTGGAAACTCCTCGACTACCAGCAGGCGATCTGTGTCGACACCAGGTACGGCCGAAGCACGTACTTCCTGATCGTGATCCAGGGAAGCTGGTCGGCACCCATCGAGGTCACCGCGCGGGAGCTGCCCGCCGGCTCGACAGCCGGCACGCCCCACGCGTTCATTCCACCCGGATCGAATGACGACCACAACGTGCTCACCCTGGTCCCGGTGGTCGTACCGCCGACCCCGATCGGGGTCTACGGCGCGGTGCTGTGGGCGTCGGACGCGGTCGAGACGCAGACCGTCCCGATCACGATTCGGGTGCAGGAACGCTGCCCGTAGCAGGCGTATCGACAGTCGTCGTGCACCGGGTGAGGGGCGACTATTCGACTGGGCCGCGATCCCGGGTGGGATCGCGGCCCAGCGTCCGCCAACCAGTAGCCGCAACTACCCGTAGTGGGATGCTATTCGCTCGCCCTGGCCGAGACGAGCTCCCCGTACGACCCGGCATCCATTGCCAGCAACGCGTCTGGTGCCGGTGGGCGGTGGCGGTGGCTCGTTTCTCCAGGGCGTCAGTTCAGCAGGCGCTGGGCCCAGTAGACCTGGCCGTCCGGCCCGACGTTGATCAGGGCGACCAGGAGGTCGGTGACCGCGACGGGTGCGGTCGCGACGGCCTGCTCGGGTGGCGTGCCCCGGCGGGCCGGATGCAGCACGACAACGAGTGTCACCGGTGACGCGTCGACAGAGGACACCGTGACGGCGCTGCCGGCGCTCCAGAACGACCCATTGACCTCGCGCTTGCCGATGCCCTGGAGCCATGGATAGCGCTTCTCGGCGCGGTCCAGGGATCCGTCCGAGCCTGCGCCGACAGCGTCCGGCCGCGCCGCTGTCACGTTGATGAAGCCGGGCATCAGGCGGGTGCGCTTGTCCAGCACCACGATGCGGAACGAGCCGTCGACCTGGGGTTCGGGGGGCCGTACCCAGGTAACTCGGCCGAGGACGATCTGGTCGCCCGCACCGGCCTGCTCCACCTGGGCCGGGCTGATCGCGGCGTCCGCGGTGACCTGGTCGACCAGGCTCAGGGTCGCGGTGGCGGCCAGCGCCTCCGGACCGTACGGCGGCCGGTTGTGCCACCACCGCCAGCCGGCAACGCCTCCGACCGCGACGAGCAGCACCACCACTCCGACGATCGAACCAGCCCGCCGCCCCATGGTTGGCAGTAGAGCACATCACCACCATCGATCGACGTCCCGCGAGACCTCGTTCTTCACAAACGATGGCTTGCACAAATGGATGTTTGCGTTAGGGTGGAGCCGTGCTCACCTCGCTCGTGGCCCCCGGGCCGGACCTCGACTCGACCTTCGCGGCCCTCGGAGACCCTGTCCGTCGCGCCCTGGTGACTCGTCTCGCCCAAGGTGACGCCACGGTGGGCGAGCTTGCCGAGCCGTTCGACCTGACCCCGCAGGCGATCTCGCACCACATCGGTGTCCTGCGACGATGTGGCCTGGTGGAGCAGCGACGCGAGGGCACCAAACGCCCCTGCCGGCTGAGGATCGACCAGCTCTCGCTGCTCCGTACGTGGATCGACGACCAGCGCCGCGCCTGGGACGACCGGCTCGACGCCCTCGAACAGCACCTCACCGACGACGGAGCAGCCCGTTGACCAGAGCAGAACTCCGCGGCGACGAGCTGACCGCCGAGCGGCACCTTCCGGCGGAGCCCGAACGTGTCTGGGCCGCCTTCGTCTCGCCGGCAAGCATCGCGGCGTTCTGGGGCGGCTCGCACGCCACAGTCCCCGCCGAGTCCGTGGCCGTCGACCTGCGTCCCGGCGGAGAGTTCGCGCTCGACACCCGCGCCCCGGACGGCGCAACCCGCCGGCTCCGGTTCGTCTACGTGAGCATCGACGCGCCGCACGAGCTCGTGTTCGACGAACCCGTCACCGGCCTCCGTACGACGATCACCGTCCGTCCCGCCGGCGACGGCACGGACCTCACCGTCCACCAGCGTCGACTTCCCCCTGAGCTGCGAACGGCCCAGGCAGCCGACGGGCTCGCCTCGATCCTCGACGCCCTCGCCACACACCTGTCGAACCACCGGACCGCACCGGTACGGAGAACGCCATGACCCCGACGACCCAACGCGACCTCGTGGCGGAGTACTTCGCCGGTTTCCGGACCAGTGACCACCCGCGCATCCTGGCGACCCTCACCGACGACGTGGAGTGGGTCATCCACGGCCACCGGACCACCCGCGGCAGAGCTGAGTTCGACGGCGAGATCGAGAATCCGGCGTTCACCGGCAGCCCCGAACTCGACGTCCAGCGTGTCTACGAGGACGGGCCGGTGGTCGTGACCACGGGCGAGGGCCGGGGCGTCAGCGTCGAGCAGGGGTCGTTCCGCTTCGCCTTCAACGACCTGTTCACCTTCCGGGACGGGCTCATCGCCCGCGTCGACTCGTACGTCGTCCCGCTGCCCTGAGGCGGCTCACCGTTTCGTCGCGGTGGCCGCGATCGCGGCGTGCGGCCGATGAGTTCCATCGGCGGGCCGTTGCGCCCGCCCGACTTCCTCGAAGCCCGCTTCCCTCAGCCGCGCGGAGAACTCGTCAACGGGCCAGCGGTACGCCGTCACCACCTTGTGGTCGAAGGCGCCAACCTCGTCGCCGTCGAAGAAACCGACCACCAACGTACCGGCCGGGGTCATCGCTCGCCGGAACTCGGCGAGCACGCCGTCGAGGTCCCCTGGCGGCAGATGGATCAACGAATACCAGCCCAGGATGCCGCTGACGGAGTGGTCCGCGACGTCGAGATTGTCCATCGAGCCGAGCTGGAACTCGCTGTCCGGGTGGGCAGCCTTGGCATGGGCGACGAACTCGGGAACCATGTCGATCCCCCTCGCGTCGATGCCCAGCGAGCGGAGGTAACCGGTGAAGTGGCCGGGCCCGCAGCCCAGATCGAGCACCACACCGGGCTGGCTCGACAGGTGGTCCCCGATGAAGGCGAGGTCGTCGGGGTGCGCCTGCTGGACCGTACCGAACAACTCGATGTAAAGGTCCGCGACCGAGGCGTACGCCTGCCGTACCTGCTCCGATGTCATCGCGCGACTATAGGTCCCGAACCGGTTACTCCGCTGTGGCGGTGTCCGGGGCGGTGGGGCTGACGTGTGCCGCGATCAGGCGCCACCCCTTGTCCCCGTCGAGGATCCAGGTGCGCGTGTAGCGGACCCGGGCGAGGAACGGGTCACCGGCGATGGTGCCCTCCAGCGTGCCGAGGAACCAGGTCACCCCGGTGCCGCCGACGACGAGCACCGCCAGGTCCTCCTCCTCCACCCGGGTCATCGACTGCCGACCCGACCGGTGTACGTCCAGGTCGTCCTGCTTGGAGTACAGGGCGCCGTCCGGTCCGGTGAACACGAGCCGGTCGTCGATCAGCCGGTCCAGCGCCGCGACATCCGAGGCGAGTTGGGCCTGCTGTAGCCGTCGTTCGGCCGCGCGCAACGCGTCGACCTCATCGGAACCCGCGCCGGTGCCGGCGGCGTGGTCCAACGACTGGCCCATCTGAGACATCGACCGACCCCCAGGCTGACTGGACGAAGCATGTACGACCATCCTGTCATGCCGCGATCTACGCGTTAGGCACGGCCTGACAGGCCGCTGGACCGTTCTCGCGCTCGTGGCTGCCTGCGCCGAGTCCAGGTGTGGGATCGCGGTTACCGCAGGGCGCTGGCCAGGACGGTGGTCACGACCCTGTGGACGGCCGCAGGCTCTGGGGGGCTGTCCTTCCGCTCGGTGAACAGCAACTGCGCGGCGCCGATCAGGGTGGGCGCGAGCGTCTCGACGTCGGCGCCGGACTCGATCCGGCCATGGTCGCGCTCGGCCGTCAGGTATCCGGCGACCATGGCCGTGCCCTCGCCGACGAGGGGGAACCGGGCGGTGCCGGCGGCACGCAGCCTCGCGCGCAGCTCGTCACGGGCGATGACAAGGACCACGATCGCCACCATGACCGGCTCGAAGAGGTCCATCAGGGCACGAGTCAGGTTGTCGGCGACGGTGCCGGTCCCGGCCTCGTCCCGCAGGGCCGTGGCCTGAGCTTCGACCCGGGCGATGCGTTCCAGCACCAGTTCGGCGAGGAAGACGTCGAAGTCGGCGAAGTGTCGATGCAGCACCCCCTTGGCGACGCCCGCCTCCGTGGTGACCGCCCGACCGGTAAGGCCGGTGACGCCGTCTCGGATCAGCACCCGCACGGCGGCGTCGAAGAGTTGTCGGCGTGGGTCCTGTAGCGCTACGCCGGTGGGCAACGGCTACCCCCTTTCCCTTGTTGAGCGCGCGCGATTGCCGAAGTGGGCGAGCGCCCACTAGAGTGGGCGCATGGTCACTATACCGTCCTCACCTGGGCCGGAACCGCACCTGCACCGCCGGATGGCGGAGTCGTTCGGGGTCGACCCCGAGCGGTACGACCGGAACCGGCCCCCGTACCCCGACGCCGTGATCGAGCGGATCGTGGCCGCCAGCCCCGGCACCGACTTCCTCGATGTCGGCTGCGGCACCGGCATCGAAGCGCGCCAGTTCCTGGCCGCCGGCCGCACCGTGCTCGGCGTCGAGGCCGGCGCCCGGATGGCCGACTTCGCTCGGGCGACCGGCATCGAGGTCGAGGTCGCGACCTTCGAGGCGTGGGAGCCCACCGGGCGCACCTTCGACGCGGTCGTCTCCGGTACCGCCTGGCACTGGGTCGACCCGATCGCGGGCGCGGCGAAGGCGGCCCGGATCCTGCGGCCCGGTGGCCTACTGGCACCCTTCGGACACGTGTACCAGCTTCCGCCCACCGTGGCGGACGCCCTCGCCACGGCGTACCGACGGGCAGCCCCCGATTCGCCGATCAACTTCAACGCGCGGCCGGCGGGCTCGATCCTGGACGCGTACCGGGCGCTGTACGCCAGGGCCGCGGACGGGATCCGCGAGGCGGGCGGGTTCGACGAGCCCGAGCTGTGGCGGTACGACTGGGAGCGCTCGTACACCCGCGGCGAACTCCTGGACCTGGTGCCGACCTCGGGCGGGCTCACCAGTCTGCCGCCGGACCGGGTGGCGGAGGTGCTGGCGGCCGTGGGCACGGCGGTTGACGAGTTGGGCGGCACCGTGACGCTGGCGTACGCCACCTGGGGCCTCACCGCGATCCGGACCCGCACCCAGCCCTGAGCGAGGGCGCCCTCGGCGTTCAGCTACGTCGGCCGCGCCGTCAGCGCAGCCGGGTAGGCTGCTCAGGGGCCGCTACTGGCGAGGGTGGAGCACCACCGGGGAACCGGCCGCATTGCGCGTGTGGCGCCGTCCGCCTGGGCGCTTCCGGAAGCAGATGTCCTGCGATCGGAGGCACCATGAACCTGCGTTACGGCATGAACCCGCACCAGCGCCCGGCGACCGCGACACCGGTCGATCCGACCCGCCGACCCTTCCGGCTCCTCCACGGCGATCCGTCCTACATCAACATCCTTGACGCCGCCGCCGCTTGGCAACTCGTTCGTGAGGCTGCGAACGCCCTGGGTCGGCCCGTCGCGGCTTCCTTCAAACACGTCTCACCAGCCGGAGCTGCGGCGGCGGGTCCGATCGACGCCGTCATGGCGCGGACGTACGGGCTGGAGCCGACGACGATCGGGGCGTTGACCAGCGCATACGTACGCACCCGGGACGCCGACCCGAAAAGCTCGTACGGCGACTTCGTCGCGGTGTCGGAGACCGTCGACGCGGAACTCGCCGACCTGCTGCGCCGGGTGGTCTCGGACGGCATCGTCGCCCCGGGTTACGAGCCTGGAGTCGTGTCCGTGTTGTCGGCGAAGAAAGGAGGCCGCTTCCTCGTGGTGGAAGCCGACCCGGACTTTCAGCCACCGTTGACGGAGACTCGCGATGTCTACGGCCTGCGGCTCACCCAGCCACGAGACGACGTCCCGCTGACCCGCGAAATGTTGTCAGACCCGCAGTTGCCCGCTTCGGCCGTGGACGACCTGCTGCTCGGCCTCATCGTTGTCAGGTACACCCAGTCGAACTCCGTGGCGTACCTTCGCGATGGGATGACCCTGGGGATCGGTGCCGGTCAACAGTCACGGGTGGACTGCACTCAGCTCGCCGGCGCCAAGGTCGACACCTGGTGGTTGCGTCGCCACCCGAGCATTCAGGCGCTCGACGTGGACGCCAACACCAAAATTCAAGATCACGTCAATGAGCAGATCCGCCGGACCGCCGTGGAAGGCGAACCTCTCGACTCCGCCGACCGGACCCGGTGGCTGCGGAGGCTGGATCAGGTGGCGTTCGTCTCCGACGGCGCGCTCCCGTTCGCCGACAACGTCGAACAGGCCAAACGGCACGGCGTCCGGTACATCGCCGAGCCGGGTGACTCCATCCGATCCGCAGACGTGCTCGCCGAATGTCAGCGACAGGGCATCACCCTTGTGCGTACCGGCGTTCGCCTGTTTCGCCATTGACCTCCTCCGCGTAACGGCACGGCGGACAGCGAGGCGAGCGCCGCACCGGGTCGTCGGGCAGCCGCCCCACCGACGTTCCGCCAGAATGTGGCGGCGGCCCGACGACCCGTACGACCTACACCACCGCCGACTTCCCGGTTCAGATCTGGTTGAGTCCGCCGTCGGCGAACAGTTCGGCGCCGGTGACGAAGCTGGCCTGGTCGGAGGCGAGGAAGAGGACCGCGTTCGCGATCTCGGCCGGCTGGGCCATCCGGCCCAGCGGTACCGACCCGGCGAGGTAGCCCCTGAGCTGTACGGCCTGTTCCTCGTTGGGGGCCAGGCCGGTGATGCCGGGGGTGTCGGTCGGGCCGGGGATGATCGTGTTGACCCGGACCGCGCGTCCGCGCAGTTCGTTGGCCCAGGTACGGGCGAACGAGCGGATGGCGGCCTTGGATGCGGCGTAGACACCGAACGCCTCGGCGCCGCTGGTGGCGGCGGTGGAGCCGCTGAGGATGATCGACGCACCGTCGTTGAGCAGCGGCAACGCCTTCTGCACGGTGAACACGGTTCCCTTGACGTTGGTGTCGAAGGTCTGGTCGAAGTGCTCCTCGGTCACCTGCTCCAGGGAGGCGAACTCTCCCCCACCCGCGTTGGCGAACAGTACGTCCACCCGGCGGCCCTGCTGCGCCACCGCTTCGTACAGGCGGTCGAGGTCGGCCAGGTCGGACACGTCGCCGGCCACTGCGGTGACGTCGCCGTCGATCTGCGCGACGGCCGCGTCGAGGTGCTCCTTGCGGCGTCCGGTGACGAAGACGTGAGCGCCCTCGGTGGCGAACCGTCGAGCCACGGCGAGGCCGATGCCGCTCGTGGCCCCGGTCACGACCGCGGTCTTGCCAGTCAGTTGTCCCATCGGAGTTCCTTCCAGGGGTTTCTTCGGTACCGATCGGTACTGAAGTCGACCGTAGCACGTCCCGGCCGACTTGTGTACCGATCGGTCCCGAGCGGGCTACCATGGCTGCATGAGCACCACCCAGCCAACCTCCATCGGCCGACCCCGTGGCTTCGACGCCGACCGGGCACTCGACCGCGCCCTGGAGATCTTCTGGCGGCAGGGCTACGAGGGCGCCTCGCTCCACGACCTCACCGAGGCCATGGGAATCAACAAAACAAGCATGTACGCCGCATTCGGCAACAAACGGGATCTTTTCGACAAGGCGCTCGCCCGGTACGCCGAGATCGACATGGCGTACGCCCGTACCGCGCTCGCCGAACCCACGGCCCGGCAGGTCGCCGAGACCTTTCTCCGCGAAAACGCCAAGGCGGTGACCACCCCCGGACGTCCCGCCGGGTGCTTCTCCATCCAGGGCGGCCTGGCCTGCGGCCCGGCGAACGCCGACGTGACCGCGACCCTGGCCCGCGCCCGCAAGGCGGGAGAACTGGCGATGCGTGACCGGTTCCAGCGTGCGGTCGACGAGGGTGACCTACCCGCCGCCAACAGCCCGGACGACCTGGCCCGTTACATCATGACCGTGTCCGAGGGGCTGGCCGTGCACGCCTCGGCCGGCGCCACCCAGCAGGACCTGGAACGCGTGGTCGAACTGGCCCTACGCGTCGTACCCGGCCAGTAGGACGACGGTCACCAACGGTTCGTCGCGGGGTTGACGGTCGCGTTCGTGACGCTCGCGCTGGCCCCGCAGCTCGCCGGCTACTGAACGATGACCGCCGGCCCGAGTGGGGGCTTGCATCTCAAGCCGCTTGAGATCGCATAGTGGTCGTCGTGGACATGAACGAGCTGTACCCCATCGGGGATGTCGCCCGGCGGACGGGCCTGAGCGTCAGCGCCGTCCGGTACTACGCGGACGCCGGTGTCGTCACGCCGGCCGCCAGCACCCCGGCCGGCCACCGCCTGTACGACGTGTCGGCCATCGCCCGGCTGGAACTGGTACGGACGCTGCGGGAACTCGAAGCCGGCCTGGACGAGATCCGGCGGGTGCTGGCCGGCGAGGCGACACTGCGCGAGCTGGCCGCCACCCACCTGGCCCTGCTGGCACGGCAGGAGGCACGGCTGCGGAGCCGCCGCGCGGTGCTGTCGGTCATCCTCCGGCAGGACTCCACTGCCGAGCAGGTCACGCTGATGCACAAGCTGGTCGGCATGCCGGACGAGGAACGCGACCGGCTGATCGACGAGTTCTGGACCGAGGTCACCACCGGCTGGGAGGCACCGGAGCGGATGGTCGAGTGGTGGCGGGCGGCCCGCCCGGAGCTGCCCGAACAACCCACCGCGGCCCAGTTGGAGGCGTGGATCGAGCTGGCCGAACTGGTCCGGGACACCGAGGTCCGGCAGGCCGTACGCCGTGAGCTGTACGAGGCGTGCACCACCGGGGCCGGGCCGCTGATGACCTCGTCGCCGATGCTGGACACCCTGGAAGCGGGCGCGGCGATCGCCCAGCCGGTGATGGACGCGGCGCGGGAGCAGGTGCCGCCGGACTCGCCCAGGGGGCGGGAGATCGCCGACCAGTGGATCGGGTGGCTGACCGGCATCTTCGCGACCCCGGACAGCCCCGGGATGCCGGACACGCCAGAGTTCCGGATCCAGACAGCCGACCACATGCTGGAGGGCGCGGAGTGGGACCGCACCCCGCCGGACCCGGAGGACCCGTTCGACCGGTACATGGAGCTGGTCACCGCCGTGAACAACGTGCCGCCGGAGCGATTTCCGTACGAGTGGCTGGCCGCGGCCCTGCGCGCGTCCGCCGTACCGACTCCCTGATCGCGGTCGCCGGCCGGCGATCGGTCAGCCGAGGCGGTGGGCTCGGCGTTGGAGGTATCGCTGTTCGACCTGGTTCTGGGTCAGGGCGGCTGCTTCGCGGAACCGCGCCGCCGCGCAGGTCGTGTCACCGGTCATTTCGAGCAGATGTGCGCGGATCGCGCGTTCGCGTTGCCGGGTCAGTGGGTTCTCGTCCAGGTGGTGGCTCCGGTTGAGGTCGTGGAGCAGGGCCAGTCCTCGGGCCGGCCCGTACGCGTGCGCGACCGCGACCACCCGGCTCAGGCGTACCGGCGCGGTCGGACTGAGCCGTTCCAGTCCCAGGTACAGGGCCGCGATCTGGGGCCAGTCCGTCTGGTCCGGCGACGCGGCCGCGGCGTGCACGGCCGCGATCGCCGCCTGTAGCTGGTACGTGCCGACCTCGCGCCGCCGCCAGACGCTGTCGATGAGGTCGGCGCCCTCGCGGATCAGCTCGGGATCCCACCGTGTCCGGTCCTGCTCGTCCAGCGGCACCAACTCGTCGCCGTCGGTACGGGCAGCGCGTCGCGACTCGGTGAGCAGCATCAGGGCGAGCAGCCCGGTCACCTCCGGGTCGTCCGGCAGGGAGTCGTGGAGCATCCGGGTCAGCCGGATTGCCTCGCGGGTCAGGTCCACACGGGTGAGTTCGTCTCCGGTGGAGGCGGTGTAGCCCTCGTTGAAGATCAGGTAGAGCACCTGCATGACGGCGTTCATCCGGCTGTCGCGGTCGGCGTCGGTCGGCGGGGTGAACCTGGCTCCGGCGCGGGCCAGTTGCTGCTTGGCTCGGCTGATCCGGGCGCCCATGGTGTTCTCGGTCGTCCCGTGCGCGTGTGCGATCTCCGTGGTGGTCAGGCCGCCGACTGCGCGGAGCGTGAGCGCCACCTGGGAGGTGGGGCTCAGCGTGGGGTGACAGCACAGCAGCAGGAGGGTGAGGCTGTCGTCGGTCTCCAGCGCGGGATCTGCCTGGCGGGTCGGGTCCCGCATCGCCAGCTCGCTCATGCCGGCGTGCCGCTCGCGGCGGCGCCGGGCCTGATCGGTGCGGAGCAGGTCGACCATCCGCCGGTACCCGATCCGGATCAGCCAGCTGCGCGGGTTGTCCGGCACGCCGTCCGTCGGCCACGCCCGGCTCGCGACGAGCAGTGCCTCCTGTACCGCGTCCTCGGCGATGTCGAAGTGGCCGAAGCGCCGCACCAGCGCACCGAGGACCTGCGGTGCCTCGGTACGCAGCAGGTGCTCGACGTCCGGTGTCACGCCGGTGCTGCCGTTCGTGTGCCCGCCGGGCCTGCCGCCGTCCGATGACGCCGGATGCGGCGGGTCATGTCGCGAAGTCCGCGCCCATGATCGGGCGGATCTCCATCGGCTCGCCCAGCACCTCGACCATCCGCGAGACGATCTCGACGGCGCGCTCCTGGTTGTCCACGTCGATCACCGCGAAGCTGGCCAGGACCTCCTTGAGCTCGACGAACGGGCCGTCGGTCGCCACCACGCCGGTCGGTGTCCTGCGGACCGTGGTGCTGACTGCCGGGTGACCGAGTCCCTCGCTGCTGACGAACTCGCCGGTCTCGATCAGCTCCTGTTCGAACCGCTGGTACGCGGCGAACGCGGCCAGCGCCTCCTCGGACGGGGTGTCGGCGGTCGCGGCGTCCCAGGCGGCGGCCGGCGTGTAGCTGAGCAGCAGATACTTCACAGTTGTCCTCGTGTTCGCGGGGCTTTGATCACGCTACGCCGACCGGCTGGAACGGCGTAGGGAGAGGGCGACGACCGTCGTCCAGGTGAAGGCGACCAGGCCGTTCAGGGCGATCTGGATGCTCATGTGGCTCGGCGACATCGGCATCAGCAGGATGAGCGCGGCGAGGCCGTTCAGCACCGCCGGCAGGGCGGCCCGACGGCGGACGTGCCGGACGGTCAGCGCGATGGCGGCGACGGCCAACGCGGTGAAGGCGACGGCGGCCGCCGTCGAGTGCACGATGCTGTGCCAGGACATCTCGTCGACCGGCCCCTCAGGGGTCCCTACCGGGAAGCCGTACTCCGGATCCATGGTGAACACCCCGGCCGCGACGAGGCCGGCACCGAAGATCCCGACGAAGATCGGCAGTACACGCCGGCCGGTGCCCTCGGTGAGCGTGCGTCGGATACCGACGGCGAGCGCCAGGCCGCCGAGGCCGGCGAGCACGAACGTGGTGATCTGGATCCACCCGAGACTTCCGGTGGCCAACTGGCTGATCGGGTGCCGCGTGATGTCGTAGCCCTCACGCGTGAGCATCTGCGTCACGGCCGAGGCGAAGAAGACCGGCCCGGCAAGGGCACCAGCGAGGAGCAGCCGGTCGGACGAACGGCGGACGGCGGGAACGGTGGCGGCGACGGTGGCCATGACTTCCTCCTTGGTGGGTGCTTGCCGCTACCTCGTGGCCGCTCCGCGGACTTTGACGTTCCAGAGCATGAGCTAGGTCACACATTGTCGACGTCAAGGCCCGGACGTCGCCTCCGAGGTACCGGCAAGCACCCACCGAGGAGGACACGATGTCTGAGAACACCCAGCCGAGCGCCGAACTGACCGCCCTGGACCGCCTGGTCGGCACCTGGTCGGTGACCGGCGGCGCCGAGGGAACCGTGCGGTACGAGTGGATGCCCGGCCGGTTCTTCCTGCTCCAGCACGTGGAACTGAGCCAGTTCGACCAGCCGGTCACCGGCCTGGAGGTCATCGGACACCTACACCCGTTCGGCGAGCCGGTCGGGGCGGACGTGGTGTCGCGGTTCTACGACGCGGCCGGCAACACCTTCGACTACGTCTACGAACTCGTCGGCGACAAGCTGACCATCTGGGCCGGCGCGAAGGGCGGCCCCGCTTACTACGAGGGCACGTTCAGCGCCGACGACACCACCGTCACCGGCGAATGGACCTACCCCGGCGGAGGCGGATACGCCTCCGACATGACCCGGATCTGACACACCGGAAAGCCACGCCGACCCTGAACGGCCGGAGGCAGTGTCCCTCGCGCATCGAGGAGGTCATTGTCTCCGGCCGATTCGTCCCACTTTCGTCGACGCGGCGCGTCACGGCGCGGCGTTCCTGCCCGCCGATCTCGCTCCTCGCGGAGTTCCCCAACTGGTGACGTGCCGCACCTGGACGGGCTCCGCGCCCTGGCCCACAATCTGGACTTGCCGGTCCAATTTTGGCGCGCCATAGTTCGACCGGTATCGAGCGTCGGCCCAGGCGTATCGGGAAGTGATGGGAGAAACGCATGGATCTGCAGCTCGCTGGTAAGCGCGCTCTGGTCACGGGTGCGAGCGGCGGCCTCGGCGCGGAGATCGCCGCTGTCCTGGCAGCCGAAGGGGTCCGCGTGGTGGTGCACGGCCGGGATCAGGCCCGTACCGAGCAGACCGCCCGGAAGGTTGGTGGTGAGGCCGTCATCGGTGACCTCACCACCGATGCCGGTGCCGAAGCGGTGGCCAGCCGGACCGGAGAGGTGGACATCCTGGTCAACAACGCCGGCTTCTACGATCCCGCGACCGGGTGGGCGGACACGGACGCAGATGCCTGGGCCGAGATGTACAACATCAACGTGCTCAGCTCCGTACGTCTGATCCGGCATCTTGTTCCGGGCATGCGGGCCAAGGGCTGGGGCCGTGTCATCCAGGTCGGCAGCGTGACCGGTGAAACGCCATCAGCCGCGCAGCCGCACTACGCCGCCAGCAACGCCGCCCGGCTCAGCCTCGCCCGCTCGCTGGCCCGTGAACTCAAGCACACCGGGGTGACCTCCAACGCCATCGCCGCCGGCGCCATCCTCGTCCCCACCACCCGCGAATACCTCCTGGAACTCGGGCGTACGAACGGATGGGGTGAAACCTGGGAGGAGGTCGAGCATCACCTCCCGACCCGTACCGGCACCGACGTCGGCCGCATCGGCGATCCCCGCGAGTACGCCGACCTCATCACCTTCCTCGCCAGCCCCGTCTCCGACTACATCACCGGCGCCACCATCCGAATGGACGGCGGCCGGTACGACCGGTAGTCCGGGCGGATCGCCGCCCGCCCGTGGTCACCGACGCCCGCACCGGTGAGGCAGCGACGGCCGCCGGCGCTCCACGTGGGAGAAAGGGCCATCCGTGTACGGGCGGCACCACTGCTGACGGCCGGGATAACCGATGTCGCGGAGGCTCGGTGGGTCAGTAATCTCCCCGCCATGGAGGACGGGCTTTGGCGCGATCGGGACTGGCTGGCCGGGGTGCACGGCTGGATCGACGGCCGCCTCGATGAGCTGGGCATGGCCCGTACCGGGGCGATCGAGCAGCCGCATGTCTACCCGTGGTCGACGGTGCTGCGGATCCCGACCGAGATGGGCTCGGTCTGGTTCAAGGCGAATGCCGACCCGCTACGGCACGAGGCCGCCGTCGTCGAACGGATCGCCGCTCGCCGGCCCGATGCGGTGCCACCGCTGCTCGCCGCCGACACCACCGCCGGTTGGATGCTGATGGCCGATGGCGGGGAAAGTCTGCGTACGGTGGCGCCACGCGAGGGAAACCTCGACCGCTGGTACGACGTCCTGCCGCTCTACGCCGGCATCCAGCTCGACCTCGCCGGGGACGTGGACGACCTGCTTGCCCTGGGCGTACCGGACATGCGGCTCGCCGTGCTGCCGGGCGCGTACGAACGCCTGCTGGACGAGATCGGCGCCGAGCGGCGGTACCGCGACGCGTCGCCGATGGTGGCCGACCTGTGCGACGAACTTGCCGCGTACGCGCTGCCGGAACTCCTCCAGCACGACGACCTGCACGACGCACAGGTTTTCGTCCGGGACGGCCGCCACCTGGTGCTCGACTGGGGCGACGCGTGCATCTCGCACCCGTTCTTCACCCTGTCGGTGACCCTTGAGGGGGTGTTGGCGTGGGGCCTGGACGACGTCGAGCAGTCCGTCGACACCACCCCGTTCCGCGACGCCTACCTGGTCCCGTACACCAAGGGTTTTGACGGCGACCTTGTCGCCGCGACCAGGGTGGCGCTGCGGCTCGGTTGGGTGTGCCGCGCGGTCAACGGGCATGTGCCCGGCGACAACGAGCAAACCCTCACCCGGCTACGGATGTTCCTCGACGGTCGACCGTGACGTTGGGGTTGGTGACGCCCGGTCAGCCCGGATGGGCCGGTCCCGCCATAACGGCCGAGACCGGCTGACGGCCCCAGAATCAGACCGGCGGCCACCACGTGCACCAACACCCAGGCGTACGCGGCGTCCTCAGCTAGGCCACGAGCTGGGCCAGGAAGCAGCATTGGCCGTCGATGGCCAGCCGTTGAGCGACCTGATCGCGCGCACGAACCGTACGCATTGGTCGACGAATCCCGTTCCCGCATCGGGCAGGCGCAACGCCTGGATCGCCGCATGTGGGTCGACGACCGGGAACAGGTCAAGCTGGCATTCCTCGATCTGACCTCCACCGCGAATGGCCGCGGCCAGCGTGGTTGCTGCCCCGACGGCGACGCCGACGCAGGTGCGGTCCGGGATGCACAACAGGATGGTCCGTGCTGGTTCGTCGAACTCGGGATAGGCCGGGTATGCGCTGACATAGAAGAACGCACCGTCGTCCTTGTCGCCTACCACCAGCCGGTAGAACGGGCCGGAGCGGCCGTAGTCAGGCCCGACCAGATCGGCGCCGACGATGGTCGTCTCCTGCTCGGCCAGGGTCAGGACCCGACCCGGATCGACCAACTCACCCTGGTCGTACCGGCGGCCGGTGCGTACAGCATTCGCCGGTACGGAACAGCCGCCCAGCAACTCGGTCAGTACCTCCCGGGTCGTGGTCACCAGCGCGACGACGGGGAAGGCGACCGGCATCGCTGCCTGTAGCTCCACGGACATGAATCCCCCCATGGTCGGAACCCGAAGCATTGTGGCATCCCCAACCGCCCCTGCCCGTCATGGAGCAGGTCGCCGTCGGCCTCGACCACAGCCAGACCCATGATCAAAATCGGTGCCGCGACATCTGCATGGCCGGGCACACCTTCACCGTCACCGCGCTTCGTCCTCAGGACGGTTCGACGACCGAACTCGCGCGGATCAAATACGCGACCCACCCTTCACGAGACAGACCCGGTCGGTGCCCCTAAGGTGCGGCCGAGCGCGTTTAGCCGACTGATTCTTGGCCGTGAAGGGCACGGTCTCAAGTGTCAGATCATGGTCGTTACAGGCTACGAGCTCGGAGTCAGCGGTATCGTGCTGGCCGTTGTGGAGGGATTCCGGTTGCTGGGCGACGGCGCCCGGCGTTTGACCGTGGACTGGAACGGGCCCGGTGCGCCCCAACGTCTGGAGTGATGCGGCCTTTGCTTGAGGACGACGGTCGGTCGCAGCTCAGGTGAATCGAACCATGGGGCGGCTGTGTGATTCGGCATGGGCATCTTAAGTCGCTCTGGACCGTGAGATGGAGTGGAGCTTGAGGGTCAGCAGATTGATTTTGGATGTAGCTTTTCCGGTGTCGTGCGGTTAGCGGCGTCGGTTGTGAGGAATTGCCGGTTCTTTGGGCCAGAACTGTGTACGGTTCGGTTTCTTGTGAGTCCCTTGTCGAGGAGATTGCGCGGTGTCAGAGGTCGCAGAGCCGAGCGGGGACGGTGTTGGGTTGACTGATGCCCTAGGCGCAGCCGCCGACGACGGGCGGGCTTGGGAACCGGCGCCTCTGTCCGGCAGGTCGGCTGCCACGGTCTCCCAGTGGGTGGAGGTGCATCGACTGGCGGTAGCCGGTCGGGAGCCGGTGATCGCCCGGGATGTCGGGAGACAGGTCGCGCGGGCGTGGCTTCGCGGGTCTCGGTTCGCGGACGTCGCCGCCCTTGCGGGGGCTACCCTGACTCTCGGTCCGGACGCCGATGCCTTCCACGACCTAGGCTGGGCCCAATCCTCCACCGGGCAACCCCAACAGGCGCTGAGCAGCTACAAGCGGGCCCTGCACCTGTACCGCAAGGCCGGCAAGGAAGGCTACGACGCCGCCACACTCAACAACATCGGCGCCGTGTACAACAACTTGGGGGACCGGCAGCAGGCCCTGACCTACTACCAACAGGCCCTGTCCATCCGGCGGGAGGTCGGCGACCGCGCCGGCGAAGCGACCACCCTCACCAACATCGGCCTCGTGCACGACAATCTCGGGGACCGGCAGCAGGCCTTGACCTACTATCAGCAGGCCCTGCCCATCATGCAGAGGGTCGGCGACCGCGCCGGCGAAGCGACCACCCTCAACAACATCGGCCTCGTGTACAACAACCTCGGGGACCGGCAGCAGGCCCTGACCTACTACCAACAGGCCCTGTCCATCCGGCGGGAGGTCGGCGACCGCGCCGGCGAAGCGACCACCCTCAACAACATCGGCGGCGCGCACGACGGGCTCGGGGACCAGCAGCAGGCCCTGACCTACTACCAACAGGCCCTACCCCTCCATCGGGAGGTCGGCGACCGCGCCGGCGAAGCGACCACCCTCAACAACATCGGCGGCGCGCACAACAACCTCGGGGACCAGCAGCAGGCCCTGACCCGCTACCAACAGGCCCTGTCCATCCGGCAGGAGGTCGGCGACCGCGCCGGCGAGGCGACCACCCTCAACAACATCGGCTCCGTGCACGACGGGCTCGGGGACCAGCAGCAGGCCCTGACCTACTTCAAGCAGGCTCTCCCCATCCTGCGAGGGGTCGGCGACCGCGCCGGCGAAGCGGCCACCCTCAACAACATCGGCCTCGTGCACGACAGGCTCGGGGACCAGCAGCGGGCCCTGACCTACTACCAACAGGCCCTGCCCCTCCACCGAGAGGTCGGCAACCGCGCCGGCGAAGCGACCACCCTCAACAACATCGGCGCAATCCGGTTCCAGCAGGGCGATTTCGCAGGAGCAAAGGACAACTACGACGAAGGCCTTGCGATATTTCACGCTATCGGCGACCGCATATCAGAGGCGACGACGAGTTTCAACATGGCTGTCATGCTGTTGCAGATGGCACGAGTCGACGATGCTGCGCATTTCCAGCGCCGAGCCATCGCCTTGGCCGAGCGAACGAGTCATCCGGCACTGGACCAAATCCGAGCACTTCTCATCCAGCTCAAACAAGCGGAAGAATGATTGACAGTGGGTACTGCCTCACTTGAAGTCTCGGGACCGGACGCCACGCGTTGGGTAGCGGATCTCCACGTCGCCCTTGTCGCGGCCACTAGGCCCGGCGGCAGTGTGTCACGTTCCCTCCACCCCGAAGGTGTCACCGTCAAGATCCTGCTCAACGACGGGGCCTGGCTCGACTTGTCCGACGTCGGCCAGGGGCAGCTGGAGATCGTTTTTCCGCATGACGAATCGCAGCAGAGTTGAGGGCGGAGACAACCTGGATGAGCGAGATGAACAGCTACGAGCTGGGGATTTTTCAGCAGACGTCAGGCCACTGGGAACTGCGCTTGTCGGCCGATGGCGGCACCCCGAAGACCCGTGTCGTGGACGGAGCAGCGATCGACCACCTCATTGAGATGGTGGAGCGCGACTACAGCCAGGATGCGGTCGCCCAAAAGGTGTTCGGCTCCCCGCAGCTACGTGACCTCGGCGCAAAACTGGCCACCTTCCTCGACGGCGACGAACGGTGGCTGACTCCGGTGCTGGACCACCCGTCCGGCGCCACGCTGCGGATCACCGCCGGGGAACGGCTACGGCACCTCCCCTGGGAGCTGCTCGCCGATAACGGCTCGTACCTGACCGTCTCCGGCCACGCACCGCTGCTACCGGTACGTGCCGTCGGCACCAACACGGCCCTCAAAACCTCGACCTCCCCTGGAAACCGTCCCCTGCGGGTGCTGTTCATGGCGACGTCCCCGGAGGGTGTCGAGCCCGTGCTCCACTACGAGGCGGAGGAGGCGGCCATCCTGTCTGCGACCTCGCGTACGGGCACTGAACTGGTCGTCGAGGAGAGCGGCACCCTGGAAGGGCTTCGCTTTATCAGTCGCGACTATGGTGCGGGATACTTCGACGTCCTGCATCTGAGCGGCCACGCCACCATCAGCACGGACAGCCAACCCACTTTCCTGGCGGAGAACGAGTTCGGCGGGCTGGCCTACGCCACGGCTGACGAGATCGCCCAGGCCATGGCCGGGCGCTGGCCCCGACTGGTTTTCGTCTCCGGCTGCCTCACCGGTAGCGCCCCCGACGCAGGCACTTTCCCCTCCATGAGCGAGAGCCTCGTCCGTGCTGGAGCCCCCGCCGTGCTGGGGTGGGCGCTGCCGGTCGGCGACGTCTCCGCGACCGAGTTCGCCGCCCAGCTCTACCAGACACTGGCTGACGGTGAGCCCCTCGACCGGGCCGTCATCGAGGCCCGCCAGCATCTCTACAAGCACAAGCGGGGCAACTGGCACCTGCTACGCGTCTACGCCGACAAGTCCCCGCTGGCACCCATGGTCACGCCTCTGCGCACCGAGGGGCGTGCATGGATCCAGATTCGGCCCGCCGACCAGGACTTCCTCGACCGGCAAACTCAGCTTTCCCGGGTTGCCACCCGCGCCGCCTTCGTTGGACGACGGCGCGTCATCCAGCGCTGCCTGCGCACGCTCAAGCAACCCCACGGTCACGACGGCGCGGCTGAGGCCCTCATCCTGCACGGCATGGGCGGCCTCGGCAAGAGCAGCCTCGCCTCCCGGCTACTGGAACGCATGCCCAGCCACCAGCGGGTCGTCTGGTACGGCCGCGTCGACCTGACCAAGTTTCGAGAACTCACCACCAAGGTCAAACTCCCCACCCTTGAGCAGGAATTGCAGGCAGCCGAGCTCCTCGACAACAATCAGGCTCCCCTTGCCGCCCGCCTGCGCCACCTGCTCCGTGTCGACGGGCCTCTCGGGCGGACCCCCTGCCTGTTCGTGTTCGACGACTTCGAGGACGGCAACCTCGACGAACGCGACGGCACTCACGTGCTCTCCTATGAGATGGCCGACATCCTGCCCGCCCTACTCAAGGCCATCCGCGAAACCGGCAGCCCCAGCCGAGTTATCATCACCAGCCGCTATCGGTTCCCTAGGCCCGCCGCAACCGCGATCGTCGTCGAGTCACTCGAATCCCTCAGCGAGATCGAACAGAAGAAGAAACTCGCGAACCTGCCGAACCTGGGCCCTGCATCCTCCGTCGACCCCGACATCCGCAAGCGCGCCATCCAGGCTGCGGCCGGCAACCCCCGCCTACTCGATTGGCTCGACCTGATCGTCGCCGACACCAGCCTCGACATTGAAGGCCTCATCGCCACCATCGAGCAGGAGGCCGACCGGTTCCGCCGGGAGACCATCCTCGCGAAGAACCTCCTCAGCTCTCAAACCTCCGATCTGCAAAAGATGCTCGCGAAGGTCAACGTCGTCGAACTGCCCGTCCCCGCTGAGACCATCAAGGCCATCCACAACCACCCGGAGACCACCGGCCACATCAAACGCGCCGCCCAACTCGGCCTGATCGAAGAAGGCACCGACCCCGAAACCCGCCAACCCCGCTACTACGTTTCCAATGTTCTACGCCCCCTCATCCGCCCCCTGCTCACCGATGACGAGTACGCCCAAGCCTGTGCCGCCGGCGCACGATCCCTCTACCAACTCTGGGTCACCGACCCCGCCACCCCCAAGTCCGCGTCATGACCACCCTCACCCAGTTAGGGGAGGTGCATCGGCTGGCGGTGGCCGGTAGGGAGTCGGTGATCGCCCGGGACGTCGGGGAGCGGGTGGCGAGGGTGTGGCTGGGCAGGTCCCGGTTCGCCGACGTCGCGGCCCTCGCTAACGCGACCTTGACCCTCGGCCCGGACGCCGGTGCCTTCTACGACCTGGGCTGGGCCCAATCCTCCACAGGGCAACCCCAACAGGCCCTGGACAACTACGAGCGGGCCCTGCACCTGTACCGCGAGGTCGGCAACCGCGGCAACGAAGCGGCCACCCTCAACAACATCGGCGGCGTGTACGACAGCCTCGGGGACCGGCAGCAAGCCCTCACCTACTACCAACAGGCCCTCCCCATCCAACGGGACGTCGGCGACCACGCCGGCATAGCGGCCACCCTCAACAACATCGGCCTCGTATACAACGGGCTCGGGGACCGGCAGCAAGCCCTCACCTACTACCAACAGGCCCTTCGCATCCAACGGGACGTCGGCAGCCACGCAGGCGAAGCAACCACCCTCAACAACATCGGCCACGTGTACAACGGGCTCGGGGACCAACAGCAAGCCCTCACCTACTACCAACAGGCCCTTCGCATCCAACGGGACGTCGGCAACCGCGCAGGCGAAGCAACCACCCTCAACAACATCGGCGGCGTGCACGACAACCTCGGGGACCTGCCGCAAGCCCTCACCTACTACCAACAGGCCCTCCCCATCCGGCGGGAAGTCGGCGACCGCGCCGGCGAAGCGGCCACCCTCAACAACATCGGCGCCGTGTACAACGGGCTCGGGGACCAACAGCAAGCCCTCACCCACTACCAACAGGCCCTTTCCATTACGCGGGAGGTCAGCAACCGGGTCGGCGAAGCAGTCACCCGGTACAACATCGGGATGATCCACCGGGCGGAGGGAAACCTCGACTGGGCAATCGGCGAGCTAGAACTCGTCGTCAACCTCGACCGCCAAGTCGGCCACCCGGACCTAGCATCCGACGCTGCCACACTCGAACAGGTACGCCAAGAACGGGCAAGAACCCAGAAAGCGACCTAATCACCTCACCCACTCGGCTGGGCTGAACACCGGGCAGGTGCGCATCGCCCGACCGGACCCGATACACCGAGACTGCCGCTGTGTTCAACGCGCGTAGAAAGTGTTTCACCGCTCACCGAGGCGTCAAGACTGACTGCATTGTTTCTGCCACGGTGCGGGTGCGTCTGTTTCCTCTTTCTCAGATGGCTACCGGTCGTTGACGCAGCGCAGTACGGGTCGACTGGTCAACGCCGCCGCCTCCAACGCCCCAGCCGAGCGGACGGTGAACGTGGCTGTCTCCCCCGGCAGCAGCGTGACCAGGGCCTCGTCCACCTCAGCCGTCGGATCCAGCCGGTCGGCCGCAAGCACCAGATCCCGCAGAATCGTCCGAGCGGTCACCCGTACCCGCGTCACCTGACCGGTGGCGGCTGCCGAAGACTCGACCACGGCCTCGTAAGCAGCGGTCGGGTACGCAACATCTTTGTCCTCGGCGAAGAACCAGAACGCGCGCTGGCCCGTACCGACTGCTTCGGCGAGCAGCAGCTCGTGCCGGGGACGGTCGGTGGTGGACAGGTCCGCCGGGAGCGGAACCGTCGCCACCGAGTGCGGCGCCACCTCCAGGTCGAGGGCCGTCTTGGCGGCCGGTTCCCCGTCCAGGGTCAGCCGGGTCACGGTCACCGAGGTACGCCAGGGCACGCCCCCGTCGTTCACCGCGACCAGGTTCAACCCGCCGCCGTCACCCGGTTGTACGGTCAGCAGCCGGTCGGCGTAGACCCGGCGCAGGGCGTACCAGAGGGGTTTGCGACGGCCGTCGCCGTCGACGGCGGCCCACGATGTGACCGGCCAGCAGTCGTTGAGCTGCCAGACGATGGTGCCCATGCAGAGTGGGCGCAGCGCCCGGAAGTGTTCCACCCCGAGGCTGATCGCGCGGGCCTGGTTGAGCTGGGTCAGGTAGTGCCAGTCGTCGAAGTCGACCGGGGCGGGCAGGTGGGCGTCGAGTCCCCGTTGCAGTTTCGCGTCGCCGCCGCCGGCCTTCTGGTGGTGGGCCATGCCGGGCGAGTCGTGGGCCAGGGGTTCGTCACTCAGCGCCCGGCGCAGGGTCGCGTACGCGGGTGGGGCCTGATACCCGAACTCGGCCACGAACCGGGGCCGGTACTCCCGGTACTTGGTGTAGTCCTCGCGGTTCCACACGTCCCAGATGTGCATGCTGCCGTACGCAGGATCGTTCGGGTGTTTGTCGGTCCGCCCCGACCAGGGGCTGCCCGGCCAGTACGGTCGGGTCGGGTCCAGTTCGGCGACGATCGCCGGGAGCAGCTCGAAGTAGTAGCCGGCGCCCCAGGTCCGGTCCCCCAGTGGCTCCTGCCAGCCCCAGTCGTGCCAGCCCCAGATGTTCTCGTTGTTGCCGATCCAGAGGATCAGGCTCGGGTGGCTGGCGAGGCGTACGACCTGCGCGCGCGCCTCGGCCTCGACCTCGGTGGCGAACGGTTCCTCCTCCGGGTACGCCGCGCACGCGAACGGGAAGTCCTGCTCGACCAGGAGGCCAAGCTCGTCGGCGAGGTCGTAGAAGTCCTCGGACTCGTACCGGCCACCGCCCCAGACCCGGAGCATGTTGACGTTCGCGTCGACGGCCTGGGTGAAGCGGGCGGCGTAACGCTCGCGGGTGACCCGGGTGACGAAAACGTCGTCGGGGATCCAGTTGACGCCACGGATCAGGATCGGGGTTTCGTTGACCAGGATGGTGAACGCCGAGCCGTGTTCGTCCTCGCTGGTGTCGAGGCTGGTGGAGCGGAAACCGATCCGGCGCTGCCAGGTGTCGAGGGCTGCGCCGTCGGGGCCGCGCAGGGTCACGTCGAGCGGGTACCGGGTCTGCTCGCCGTAGCCGCGCGGCCACCACAGTTCGGGGTCGGGCACGTCGACGGTCAGGACCGTACTCGTGACGCCTGCCGGGATGACGGCTTCGGTGCGTACCCCGGCGACCGCGAGGCTGACGGTCAGCGGCTCGGCGGCGGCGCGTTCGACGGTGACCACCGCCTCGACCCGGCCGGTGTTGTCGGTGACGGTGACCAGCGGGCGGACCTCGGCCAGCCGGGCGACCGACCAGGTGTGCAGCTCGATCGGCTGCCAGATGCCGGCGGTGACCAGCGTCGGACCCCAGTCCCAACCGAAGTTGCAGGCCATCTTCCGGATGAAGTTGAACGGCTCCGGGTACGCGTTCGGCCGGTCACCGAGCGAGTCGCGCAACCCCTCGGCGTAGCGGTACGCGGAGTCGAACCGGACCTCCAGGGTGTTCTCCCCCGGCAGCAACAGCGACCGTACGTCGAACCGGTAGCTCCGGTGCATGTTGGCGGTACGCCCGACCTCGACCCCGTTGAGCTGGATCGTCGCCACCGTGTCCAGCCCGGCGCAGACCAGGTCCACCCGGTCGGCGGCCTGGTCGTCCCACTCGAAGGTGGTCCGGTAGACCCAGTCGGTCCGCCCGATCCAGGCCACGGCCAGCTCGTTGCTGTCCAGGTACGGGTCCGGGATCAGCCCCGCGGCGAGCAGGTCGGTGTGCACACAACCCGGTACGGTCGCCGGGACCGGCTGGTCGGACACGGACGCGGGCACTGCGGGGTGGGCCACGGGCCGGACCGACCAGCCGTCGTGCAGCGGACGCCGGGAGGGAAGGACAGCCGGTTCGGTTGAGCGAAGCGTCATGACTTGATCGCGCCTTCCATGATTCCTCGTACGATCTGCCGTCCACCGACGAACAGCATGATGAGCAACGGGATGGTGGCCACCAGTGCACCGGCCAGGACCCGGCGGTAGAGCACGTAGTTTCCGCTGGCGAGGTCGGAGATGGCGACCATCGAGGTCGGGTAGTCGGTCCCGTTCAGGGTGATCAACGGCCACTGGAAATCATTCCAGGTGCCGACGAAGGTGAGCAGGCCCAGTACGGCCAGCGCCGGGCGTACCGCCGGCAGGACGATGCTGGCGTAGATGCGCATCGTGGTGGCCCCGTCGATCCTGGCCGCCTCGACGAGTTCGTCCGGCACCGCCTCCAGGATGAACTGCCGCATGTAGAAGACCCCGAACGCGCTGACCAGGCCGGGCACGATGACGGCGAGCAGGGTGCCGTTCCACCCGATTTTGCCCATCACGATGTAGAGCGCGACCACGCCGAGCTGGTTCGGCACGGTCAGGGTGAGGATCACGATCACCATCAGGACGTTGCGGCCCTTGAACCGGAGCTTGGCGAAGGCGAAGCCGGCCAGCGAGCAGAAGAAGAGGACGGCGACGGTGACGACCGTCGAGACGATCGCGCTGTTGGCCAGGGACTGGATGAAGTAGACGTCCTGCATCGAGAAGACCTCGCGCAGGTTGGTCAGGAGCTGGTCGCCGGGGACCACCTGCGGCGGGATCTTGGCCAGGGCGGCGTCGGTGCTGGTGGCGATCACCAGCATCCAGTAGAGCGGGAAGGCGGAGAAGAGGATGACCAGGGAGAGGAAGACGTAGTTCCACAGGCTGCCGGGGGTGTCCGCCGGGGCCCGTCCGGTCAACGCGGCCCGTCGGCGGCTGCGCGGGGTCTGCGGGGTGGTGGTCGTACTCATCGTTTCCCCCCGCCGAGCCGGTTGGTGATCAGTGCGTTCACCGCGGCGACCACCACGATGATCAGGAACAGGGCCCAGGACATGGCGGCGGCGTACCCGAGGTTGAGGTCCTTCCAGCCGACCTTGTAGATGAGCTGGGCGATGGTCTGCCACTCGCCGTTGGCGCCGCCCCGGGCCGCCTGGGCGTTCTGCTCCAGCAGCATCGGCTCGGTGAAGAGTTGCAGGCCACCGATGGTCGACAGCACCACCGTGAAAATCACCACGGGCCGGATCATCGGTACGGTGATCCGCCAGAGCTGCCGCCAGACCCCCGCCCCGTCGACGGCGGCTGCCTCGTAGATGTCGCGCGGGATCGACTGCATCGCGGCGAGGTAGAGCAGGGCGTTGTAGCCGATCCACTTCCAGTTGACCATCGTGGCCAGCACGAACCAGGACGACCATTTCGCGCTGCGCCAGTCGATCGGCTCGTCGCCGGTCAGGTGCAGGACCGAGAGGACCCAGTTGGCCACCCCGCCGTCGCGGGCGAAGACCACCGCGAAGACGAGGGTCGAGGCGGTGATCGGGGTGACGTACGGCAGCAGCACCCCGACCCGGAACCAGGTCTGTGCGCGCAGCCGGCGGTTGAGCACCGACGCGATGACCAGCGCCAGGGTCAACTGGGGCACGGTGGACAGGACGAAGATGCCGAACGTGTTGTAGAGCGCGTTCCAGAAGTCGTCGTCGGTCAGCAGTTTCTCGAAGTTCGCCAGCCCGGCCCACCCGGTCAGGGTGGCGTCGTCCAGTCGCCAGTGCCGCAGCGCGACGACTCCGTTGAAGATGATCGGGAAGAGCCCGAACACCAGGAACAGCAGGAAGAACGGGGCGACGAGCAGGTACGGCGTAAAGCGCATGTCGAAGCGGTGCAGCCGGTTGCGCCAGCGGTGCCGGTCGGGCTCGTCGCGACCGGTGGGGCGCCCGGCCGGTCCGCCCGGCGGCGCCGCCGGGTCGGCACGGGTGACGGACATCGGACCTCCTAGGACGTGGCCGCCTTCTGGGCTTCCTTGGTCGCCTCGGTCCAGGCCTGGTTCAGCGGCTTGCCCTTGAGGTCACCGTTCTGCATCCGGTTCAGTACGTTCTCCACCGCGACCCGGGTCGGCCCGTTCTTCCTGCCCAGGTACTGCGGGGTCAGGCCCTCGGCGGTCTTGGAGAAGATCTGGCCGACGGGTGCGTTGTTGAAGAACGGGTTGGTGAAGTCCCGGATCGCCGGGTCCTGGTAGAGGGCCGGCTGGGACGGCAGGTTGCCGACCTTGTTGAAGATCTCGATCTGCTGCTCGGGCTGGATCAGCCACTCCAGCAGCTTGTACGCCTCGTCGGCGTGCTTGCTCTGCTTGGGGATGGTGAGGAACGAGCCGCCCCAGTTGCCGCCACCGCCGGGAATCGCCGCCACGTCCCACTTGCCGGCGGTGTCCGGGGCGCTGTTCTTGATGTGCCCCTGCATCCACGCCGGGCAGGCCAGTACGGCGAAACTGCCCTTGGCGAAGGCGGCGTTCCACTCCGGTTGGAAGGCCGGCAGGTTCGCGGAGATGTCGGCCCGGATCGCCTTGGCGGCCGTGTCGAACGCGACCTTCGGCCCACCGTTCATCTGGAGCGCGTCGCCCTGGTCGTAGAACCCGACCGACTGCTGCCCGAGTACGGGATTGAAGATGTTGGTGCCGGAGTCGATGAACTTCTTGCCCGTCGCCCTGGTGTAGGTCTCACCGGTGCTGATGAACTGGTCCCAGGTGGGCCAGAGGGCGGAGACCCGGTCCCGTTCGGTGGGGAGGCCGGCGGCCTGGAACAGGTCGGTCCGGTAACACATGGCCAGCCCGCCGACGTCGGTGCCGAGGCCGATCTGGGCCTTGCCGTCGGGGGTCAGCGTCTGCTTCCACTTCCACGACAGGTACTTGCTCTCGTACTGGCCGGCGCCGGAGTCGAGCAGGTTGACGAACTTGTCGGCCTGGCCGCGGAACTGGACGACGAAGCCCTCGTCGATGGCGGCGATGTCGGGGGCGCCGTCCCCGGCGATCAGCTTCTTCTGCAGGTCCTCGTGCTGGGCGTTGTACTCGCCGGTGTTCAGGCTGATCTTGACGTTCGGGTTCGCGGCCTCGTACCTGCCCTTCAGCTCGTCCAGCCCGAAGTCGCCCCAGTAGGCGATCTTCAGGGTGACGGCGCCACCCGACTCCGAACCGCCGCCGCTGTTGCCACTGCAACCCGCGACCAGAAGCATCCCTGCCGCGCTCGCGGCGACCAGCCGGACCCATCGGGCCCCGGACCCTGCCATGTTTTCCTCCACACCGTGGGAACGCTCCCGACATCGAGGAACGTTGACTGAACCGGATAAGTGAAGCCACCGTACGGTCGGGTCTCAGCCGTGTCAATGACGTGTTAACAGCGTGGGCATCGCGTAATCGAGATCGTCGGTGGTTATGCTTAACCGGACAAGCGGCCGCCGCCGCAAGGCCGTTCCAGCGCCGAGCCAGTAACCAGACCGGAGCGTTCCGGCCGACCAGCAGAGGGAGCGCCGGTGAAGCGGCCCACCATCGCGGACATCGCCCGCCAGGCCGGAGTCTCGAAGGGGGCGGTCTCCTACGCCCTCAACGGCCAGCCCGGCGTCTCGGAGACCACCCGGCAGCGCATCATCGCCATCGCCCGCGAGATCGGCTTCAACCCGAACAGCGCCGCCCGCGCCCTGTCCGGCGCCACCGCCAACGCGGTCGGGCTGGCCCTGCGCCGACCGGCCCGTACCCTCGGCATCGAGCCGTTCTTCATGGAGCTGATCAGTGGCGTCGAGGCCGAACTCTCCGCCCGGTCGTACGCGCTGACCCTCCAGATCGTCGCCGACCCGGAAACCGAGATCGCCGTCTACCGGCGGTGGTGGGGCGAGCGCCGGATCGACGGCGTTTTCCTCTGTGACCTGCGGGTCGACGACCAGCGGGTGCCGGCACTGGAGGAGTTGGGACTGCCGACCGTGGTGATCGGCGGCCCCGGACACACGGGCAGGCTCGCCAGCGTCTGGTCCGACGACGCGGCGGCCCTGGTCGAGACGGTCGAATACCTGTACGCCCTCGGCCACCGCCGGATCACCCGGATCGGCGGCCTGCCCGGCCTGCTGCACACGGAGATCCGTACCGAGGCGTTCACCGAGGTCAGCCGGCGACTCGGGCTGGACCGGACCCGCACGGTCGCTTCGGACTACACCGGCGAGGAGGGTGCCCGGGTCACCCGCCGGCTGCTCAGTTCCGCCGAACGGCCGACCGCCCTGGTCTACGACAACGACGTGATGGCGATCGCAGGGCTGTCGGTGGCCCAGGAGATGGGTCTGTCCGTACCCACCGACCTCTCCATCGTCGCCTGGGACGACTCACCCCTGTGCCGGCTCGTGCACCCGGCGCTGACCGCGCTCAGCCGGGACATCCCCGCGTACGGGGCCAACGCCGCCCGGCAACTCCTCGCCGCCATCGCCGGGGAGCCCATCGACGGCTTCCAGGACGAGACCGCCCACCTGACCCCCCGGGGCAGCACCGCACCGCCCCGCACCGCCTGATCCGTACGGGTTAAGCGGTTAAGTGCGGCGGGTGGGGGTGGCGCGCCATGCGGGGACGACCGGCGGGCCGCTACCATCAGGGCGGTTAAAGGCGACTGGCGCGGCGAGGTGGAAGAAACCACCGGGGAGCGACCGAGATAGTGCACCGCGCGCCTGGGTGCACGTCAACCGGGACTGTCTGGACCGGCCATGGCCGGGCGGGACGGCTCCGGCAGAGCCTTGTCCGGTCCGCACTCCGCAGCCGGGCAAGCGCCGACCAGCCAGGAGGATCCTCGTGCACGTACCACCGATTCCCGCCCTGACCGCCGCCGACCCGCAGTTGGCCGCCCTGATCGAGTCCGAGGCGCAGCGCCAGCACGACAAGCTGCGGATGATCGCCTCGGAGAACTACGTGTCCACCGCCGTACTCGAGGCCAGCGGGACCGTGCTGACCAACAAGTACTCCGAGGGGTACGCCGGCAAGCGGTACTACGAGGGCCAGCAGTTCATCGACCCGATCGAGACGCTGGCCATCGAGCGGGCCCGCGCCCTGTTCGGCGTCGACCACGCCAACGTCCAGCCGTACTCCGGGTCCCCGGCGAACCTCGCCGTCTACCTGGCGTTCCTGTCCCCCGGTGACAAGGTGATGGGGATGGCCCTGCCGATGGGCGGGCACCTCACCCACGGGTGGTCGGTCTCGGCCACCGGCAAGTGGTTCACCCCGGTCCGTTACCAGGTCTCCCGCGAGACCGGCCGGATCGACCTGGACGAGGTACGCGACATCGCCCTGCGCGAGCGCCCCAAGGTGATCTTCTGTGGTGGCACCGCGGTTCCCCGGACCATCGACTTCCCCGGCTTCGCCGCGATCGCCCGCGAGGTCGGCGCGATCCTGGTCGCCGACATCGCGCACATCGCCGGCCTGATCGCGGGCGGGGCGCACCCGTCACCGGTCGGCCACGCCGACGTCATCACCACGACCACGCACAAGACCCTGCGCGGCCCCCGTGGCGCCATGATCATGACGACCGCCGAGTACGCCAGCGCGATCGACAAGGCGGTCTTCCCCGGCCTGCAGGGCGGCCCGCACAACCACACCACCGCCGCCATCGCGGTGGCACTCAAGGAGGCCTCGACCGAGGACTTCCGGGCGTACGCCCACCAGGTGGTCGCCAACGCGCAGGCGCTCGCCGCCGCACTGGTCGAGCGGGGCTTCGAACTCTCCTCCGGTGGCACCGACAACCACCTGATCCTGGCCGACCTGACCAGCAAGGGGATCGCCGGCAAGCCGGCCGCGCAGGCGCTGGACCGGGCCGGCATCGAGCTGAACTACAACACGGTGCCGTACGACACCCGCAAGCCGTTCGACCCGTCCGGGATCCGGCTCGGTGCGGCGGCGCTCACCACCCGTGGCCTGACCGAGCAGCAGATGCCGCAGGTGGCGACGTGGATGGACGAGGCGGTCACCGCCGCGCTCAAGGACGACGAGGGCGCCCTGGACCGGATCGCCGGCGAGGTGAGCGACCTGCTGGCCGCGTACCCGATGCCCGGTTACACGACCGCCTGACCCCTGGCTCTTGTATTTGACGAAGGGGCCCTTCCGATCGGAAGGGCCCCTTCGTCGGGTCAGTAGCCGATGCCGACGGGGCGGCCGAGCAGGGCGCTGCCGTAGGTGGCGAGGAAGCCCTCCGCGGCGGCGGCGTGCTGGCTGAACGTGTGGATGTCACGGAACCGGCGTTGGAGCGGGGCGGAGTCCCGCGCCACCCCGCCCCCGCCGGAGCGGTAGCACATGTCCACCGCCGCCGAGGTCACCTCGGTGACCCAGGACAGGGCCGCCGAGGCGGCCGGACTGAAGCCGGCCACCGCACCGGGATCGGCGGCGGCAGCGGCGACGAACTCGGTGGCCAGGTCACGCAGGAGCGCCCTGGCCGCCCGTACGGACGTCTCGGCCCGGCCGAGGTGCAGTTGGAACACCGCCGAGTCGGCCAGGGACGTACGGGCGTAGAGGCGCTGCTTGCCCAGCGCCAGTTTGGTCACCTCGTCCAGTGCGCCCTGTGCGGTCCCGACCGCGACCGCCCCGAGGTGCAGGACGAACTGCACCAGCGGCGCCACCAGGTTCGCCTCCGGTACGGACGGCTTCCCGGTGAAGATGTCGAAGGTGTACGCGTCCGGGCAGAACGCCGAGGTGAGGGTGATGTCGTGGCTGCCGGTCCCGCGCAGTCCGAGCACCCGCCAGGTGTCGACGACCTGCACCTCGCCGGCCGGGAAGAGCATCGCCCGGGTCTCCGGCATTCCCTCGCCCGGCCCCGGCCTCGGTACGCCGTTCTCCACCACCACGCAGTTGCCGAAGATCCAGTCCGCGTGTTCGCATCCGCTGGCGAACGCCCACCGGCCGTCGACCTCGTAACCACCGTCGACGACCTGCGCCCGTCCCTGCGGGTTGAAACCACCGGCCACGATCACGTCCGGGCCGTTGGCGTAGACCTTGTCGAACTGTTCCCGGTCGAGCAGGGCGAGCAGGTGCGGGGCCTCGCTGCCGAGCATCACGGTCCACCCGGTGGCCGGGTCGGCGCGGGCCAGTTCCTCCAGCACCGCGATGCCGGCTAGCGGGTCGAGGTCGTACCCGCCGTGGCTGCGCGGGACGAACATCCGGAAGCAGCCGGCGGCGACCAGGTCGGCCAGCAGGTCGGCCGGCAGCCGGCGACCCTCCTCGGTCTCGGCGGCCCGACCGCTGATCCCGGGTGCCAGGTCCCGGACCGCCGCGAGGACCTGCCGGCCCGCGTCGTCGCTCATGTTCGCCCCTCCCGTCCGCCCGTCCGGCGGAACCCCGGCATCGACGGTAGTGAAGATGCGCGGCGCGGGGCACCGGCCGGCGGGGGACCCCCGGTCCCTCACCCGACCGACCGGGACTCCCCCACCGGGCGCGTTCCGGGCCGCTCTGACAACCGGATCCGGTCGCCGGAGCGTCAGGGGCGCCCGTCCACAAAGGATCGAGTCGTCAGCGGGACGGGGTCGGGAACTCCTCCAGGTACGCCTCCACCCGCTCGGCGGTTGCCGGACGGGCCAGCACGTAACCCTGGCCGTACCGGCACCCGGCCAGCCGGGCCTGTTCGACCTGCTCGGCGGACTCCAGCCCCTCGGCGATGATCTCCATCCCGAGCCGCCGGCCGAGGCTCACCACCACGTCGATGACCGGCTTGCCCTGGCCCTGCCAGCCGCTCGGCTCCGACACCAGGGCCCGGTTGATCTTCAAGATGTCGACCGGCATCCGGCGCAGGTGGGCCAGGGACGCCGGCCCCAGACCGAAGTCGTCCAGGGCGGTACGCACCCCGAGCGACCGCAACCGGCCGAGCTGGCTCACCACCCCCGACACGTCGACCTCGCCGCTCGGCTCCGAGATCTCGATCAGCAGCCGCTCCGGTTCGATCTGGTACAGGGTGAGCGCCGCCGCGACCCGGCCGACAAAATCCGGCCCGGTCAGCTCGGACGCCGACACGTTGACCGACATCCACAGCCGGCGTCCGCCACGGGACCACTCGGCGAGCCGGCGGCACGCCTTGTGCAACACCCAGCCGCCCAGCTCGTCCATCAGCCCGAGGGCCTCGGCCACCGGGACCAGTTCGGCCGGCAGGACCGTACCGAGCACGGGGCTGCGCCAGCGCACCAGCGCCTCGGTGCCGACCGGGCGCCGGTCGTGCAGGTCGAGCACCGGTTGGTAGACCAGGTCGAGCTCACCCCGCGCGGCGGCGCCGGGCAGTTCCCGTTCCAGGTCCATCCGGCGTACGAGCTGCTCCTCCAGGTAGCTGTCGTACCACTCGATCCGGTTGCGTCCGAGCTGCTGTGCCCGGCGCCGGGCCAGTTCCGCCCGGCGGAGCACGTCGTCCACGCCGGTGCCGCCGGCCAGGTCGGCCAGACCGATGCTCGCCTGGAGGCTCACGATCGTCCCCGGCAACTGGTACGGCTCGGTCAGCGCGCCGATCAACCGGATGCCCAGCGCGTACGCCAGCATCGGGCCGTCGACGGTGACCACCGCGAACTCGTCCCCGCCGAGCCGGGCGACCACGTCGTCACCTCCGGCGCCGGTACGCAGCCGCCGGCCGACCTCGACCAGGACCGCGTCGCCGACCTCCCGCCCTCGGGTCTCGTTGATCGCCGACATGCCGTGCAGGTCGACCACGAGCAGGGTGCCGGTGTGCCCGGCCAGCGACCGTTGGGTGACGATCGCCCGCATCAGGTCCCGCCGGTTGGCCAGCCCGGTGAGCTGGTCGGTGAAGGAGAGCTGGTGCACCCGGTGTTCCAGTTGCCGCCGTTCGCCCACGTCCCGGACGTGCACCACCAGGGCGCCCACCTCCGGCACGCCCCGCTGGTCGCTCACCGTGGACTCGGTGTCCCGCCAGATTCCGTGCCCGTCGCGCAACCGGGCGGTGACCAGTGGGGTCCGCCCGGTCACCGGTGCCGGGGCGGTCAGCACTCCGGTCAGCATGGTGGTGACCGGGGCGGCGTCGTCGGGGTGCATCAGGTCGGCGAACGCCCGCCCGACCACGTCGGCGTCGGCCAGGCCGAACAGCCGGGCGGCGGCCGGTGACTGCCAACGGACCAGCAGGTCGGCGCCGACCACCAGGGTCAGGTCGTTGGCACCGGCGACCAGCGCCCGGAAGTGCGCCTCCTGGCTGACCAGCCGTCGGGCGTAGCTGCGGATGTCGAGCACCGCGAAGACCTCGCGGACCACCAGGGTCGGGATCACCGCGAGCCCCAGCACGATCGAGGTGTGGTCGAACTCCCCGACCGTGACCAGGTGGTAGATCGCGGCCAGGGTGGCGACCACGGCGGGCACGGTGAGCAACGGGTACGCGGACAGGTGCGTCTCGGGTTCGCCCGGTGCCGGCGGTTTGGCGCCCGGGTTGGCGTACCGGGTGCCGGTGGCGGTCAGCATCGGCCCGATCACCAGCGGGACCGCCGCGGCCAGCGGCGCCCAGCCGGGCACGTCGTAGTGCAGCAGTACGCCGAGCGTGCCGAGCCCGAACACCGAGGCCCCGGCACCCGCGCCGCAGAGCCCGGCCACCCGCCGGTAGCCGGAGGAGCGCAGGGCGGTGACCGCGATGATCGACAACCCGCCCACGACGAGCAGCGCCACGGCCAGGGCGACCGGTGGTATCCCACCGGCCGGCGGCATCAGCCACCCGGCGAAGGCGAGGCTGATGCCGAGACTCAGCCCGTCGAACCCCCGGCGCAGCCGCATCGACGTGGTGCTCGCCGCGCCGGGCAGGAGCAGGGCGCCGAGCAGGTACAGCGGCAGGGCGACGAGCAGCCCGGTGAGGATCACGCCGGGGTGGGCCGCGGCCGGCAGCAGGGGCAGGGCGAGTGCGGTGAGCCCGGTTGCCACCACACCGACACCGAGGAAGCCGACGCCCCGACAGGGGCCGGAGCTGCGCCGGGCGGAGTGGATGGCCAGCGCGAGCCGGATCAGCCGGGCGGCGGCCAGGGCGGAGACCACGCCGACGGCGGCGGCCAGGGCGAGGTACGCGGACAGGAGACCGGTGGAACCGGCAAGCAGGAAACTCACTGCCGCCGATCCGGCGACGAGTTCCGGAAGCCGGATGGTGCGCCGGCGTTTTCCGGCGCGCGGGGGAGGCGCCACGGACACGGCGAAGTCGCCTTCTGCAGGGGGCACGGGGACGGTGTGGTGCGCGGGCGGTTCGGTGCGGGGCAGGTACGCCACGGGCGGTTTCGGCGGAGGGTTGCGGCGCACCTATCAACCGTCAACGAGGGATCCGGGGCGCGGTTACGCCCCGGTACGAAATATCCCGGTGACGCCGCTCACTTTTGGTAATCCCACGGCTACCCGTTTGGTCGCTTCGGTGCTTCCGGTCGGGTCAGATCGGCCCGGACGGGTCGACTCCCACCGGTGGCGGGGTCCGGACCGGGTGCGAAACTAGGGAGGTGACCAGCACCGATACCGTCCACTTCCGGTACAGCCAGGCGATCTGGGTGGCCGCCGTGATCGCGTTCATCAGCGCCCTGCCGCTGGCCAGCGCCGGTTGGTACTTCACCCCGGTACTGCTCATCCCGCTGCTGATCGGCATCTGGGCCTGGCGCGCCGGCACCGACGCGGACCGGGCCGGGATGAAGGTCCGGGCCCTGTTCGGGCAGCGGCTGATCCCCTGGCACGAGGTGGTCCAACTGGGCGTCGACGATCGGCGCCGGGTGATCGCGTTCCTCACCGGCGGTCAGGTCGTGTCGCTGCCCGCGGTGCCGGCCGACGGTCTGCACCGGCTGGTCGCCGCGAGCGGTCAGCACCTCCTGGGTACGGACGACCAGGCGCCCTCGACGGCTCAGTAGCCGTCGACCACCTCGTTCAGCAGCGGCTCCCCGGCCACGAGGCGGCGCAACTGGTCACCGGCGAGCCGGTAACCGCGCGGCAGCAGGCCGCGTACGGTGCCGCCGACGTGCGGGGTGAGCAGGACGTTCGGCAACTCCCAGAGCGGATGATCCGCCGGCAGCGGCTCCGGGTCGGTCACGTCGAGGGCCGCGCTCAGCCGACCGGTTTTCAACTCCGCCACCAGCGCGTCGGTGTCGGCAACCGGGCCACGGGCCGCGTTCACCAGCAGCGCACCGTCCGGCATCGCGGCCAGGAAACGCGCGTCGACCAGCCCACGGGTCGCCCCGGTCAGCGGCACCAGCAGCACCACGATGTCCGCCGCCGGCAGCAACGCCGGCAACTCCGCGACCCCGCGTACGCCCTCGGCGGGGCGGGCGGTCCGGGCGACCAGGGTCAGCTCCACCTCGAACGGCCGCAGGCGGGCGGTCAGGGCCGCCCCGATCGAACCGGCGCCGACGATCAGCACCCGCTTGCCGGCCAGCTCGTCGGTCGGCGTCGCCTGGGCGTACGACCACTCGTGGCGGGACTGGGCGCGGGCAAAGTACGGGAACATCCGCAGGTGGGCGAGGATCGCGGTGACCACCCACTCGGCGGTCGGCGAGTCGTGGACACCCCGCGCGTCGCAGAGGACCACCCCGTCGGGGAGCCGGTCGGCCCAGGCATCCGCGCCCGCGGTGAGCAACTGGACCACCCGCAGGTCGGGCAGGTCGGCCGCGAGGCGTACGACCTCGGAGCGCGCGAGGAACGGCGGCACCCAGAACTGCACCCCGGACGGGTCCGACGGCAACCGGTCCGGGTCCGGGGCGATCTCGACGCGTACGCCGTCGGGGAGCTCCCCGAGCATCGACCGGCCGTGCTCGTGCGGAATCCAAGCCTTCACAGCCGCCGACCCTAACCGCCGTACGCGCTCACCGCCTCGGCAGGTCCACCCGTGCCACGGGTCGGTAGATGTCGTACCCGGCGACGGTCGTGGTGTCCACCGGCACCCCGGTCCCGCCCAGGTACCCGGCCACGGCCGCGCTCAACGCCGTACCGGCCGGCAGCACGTACGCCGGACGTCCCGCCCGACCGACCGCGTCCCGGTACGGCAGGTAGCGGTCCCAACCGGCCCGGAGGTCGTCCCTGATCACCGCACAGACCAGCCGCTCACGGGTCTGGAAGGTGATGTTGTTGCAGGTCCAGTACTCGCCGTAGAACCGCGACACGCCGAGCCGGTCCAGTGCCGAGACCAGTTCCCGCCGCTGGTCGGCCACCCGACCCAACTCCGGCACCCGGCTCACCAACTGCCCGGTGGCCACCGCCAGGCTCGCCACCAACGCGGCCAACAGACCCCGCGCCGACCAGCGCAGCCATCCGGCCCGGCGTACCCGCTCGCCGGGCTCCGACCCGGACCGGCGCGACCGGGCCGACCCGGACCGATGCGACCACGGCGGCACGGTTGCCGCCGACCAGAGCGGCCAGAGCAGGGCCGGGAACGAGATCAGCAGGCAGGACAGGTAACGGGCACTCTCCACCCGCGTGTCGGCTGCGGCGCTGCTGGTCGCGTACGCGATCAGGCTCAGCGCGGCACCGACCACCAGGACCAGCCGACCGCCCTGGCGGATCCGCTCGACACCGGACCCGGCGCGCAGCGCCCGGACCGCCAGCACCCCGGCCACCACCAGCAGGATCGGACCGACCACACCCCACCAGAGCTGCCACGGCGCGCATCGGCCCGGTGCGCAGAACCCGGTGCCCATCGGCAGGCCGAAGAGGATCCCGCCGTGCAGCCGGTCCGGCCACGACGCGCCCGGATCACCGCCGAGGGTGGCGTAGCTGGCCAGTGAACGGTTCTCCGGTGCGGCGGTCAGGTTGTGCGCCACGATCGGCACCAGCCCGGCCAGCAGACCACCGCCGAGGGCCAGTCCCGCCCTGCCGCGCAGTTCTCGCCGGCCGACCACGAGCAGGAGCAGACCGGCCGCGCCGACGTACGGGAGCACCAGCCAGTCGTCCCAGAGGGTGAGCCCGGCGACCAGCCCGAACCCGGCGTACGCGAACAGCCGGCGCCGGCCCGTCCAACCGGCGAGGCCGAGGTTCACCGCGACCAGCACCAGGAGGACACCGGCGGGGTTCATCTCCGGGTAGCCCCCGGCGCTCACCAGTTGGTTCTTCAGCACCCGGTCGGAGCCGAGCGCCAGCAGCCCCACCGTGACGGTGGCCAACCACGGGGTGTAGAGCCGGCGGGTGAGTTGCCAGACCAGGGCCAGGAAGGCGGCGTAGAGGAGCAGGTTCGGCAGGCGCAGGGCGAGGGTGGACGGACCGAAAAGGGCGAACAGCGGCGCCGCGAGGTACGACTCCAGCGCACCCATGTAGTGCTGGCCGTAGAAGAACAGCGGGAACTCCCGGCCCTGTGCGACGTGCATCGCGACGAGCCCGCTCGTCGCCTCGTCACTGTTGGCCGGCGGCACCTCGTTCACCAACAGGACCAGCCGGTACGCGACCCCGAGCAGGCCGAACGCGACCGCCACCGGCAACGCGAGGCGCCGGGACCGGTCGTACGCCGCCTCGGATTCCGCCGGCTGCGCCACCGTTCCGACCACCACGGCCGGAGTCTTACACGTTTGCCGTGGTTTACCCGTTTGACGCCCCGGTCACCGGCGGGTCGCCCGACCAGCGATTCGTCGAAGGAGTGTGCCGATTGATCGAGCACGGCACGGGGTGCCCGTCCGCTCCGGCTAGGCTGGGCCGGGTGAACGTTCGCCCCCCGTACCCCCGCCGCACCCGGACCCGGGCGGCGGTCGCGTTCTGCGCGGCGGCCGTCCTCGCGACCAGCGGATGCGCCTTCGGCGACCCGGAGCCGGACCCCGCCGGCGAACCACCCACCTTCCCCACCCCGTCGGTCACCGCGACCGCCCGGCCCGGCGGCGTCGACCAGCAGGTCGCGGCGACGGTCCTGGCCACCGGCCTGCGGGTGCCGTGGGGCATCGCCTTCCTGCCCGACGGCGGCGCCCTGGTCACCGAGCGGGACACCGCCAAGATCCTCAAGGTCGGGCCGGAGTCCGACACCGACGGGCTCAAGGTCACCACCGTGCAGACCCTGCCCGAGGTGGACGCGGCCGGCGAGGGCGGGCTGATGGGGATCGCCGTCTCACCGGCCTACGACCAGGACAAGAGCGTCTTCGTCTACTACTCGACCGGCGAGGACAACCGGGTCGCCAGGTTAGTCCTCGGCGAGAAGCCGGCCCCGATCGTCACCGGCATCCCGCTCTCCGGCATCCACAACGGCGGGCGGCTCGCGTTCGGCCCGGACGGCTACCTCTACGCCACCACCGGCGACGCCTCCCAGCGCGGCCTGTCCCAGGACCCGAAGAGCCTCGGCGGCAAGATCCTGCGGATGACGCCGGACGGCAAACCCGCCCCCGGCAACCCGTTCCCCAACTCGCTGGTCTGGTCCCTGGGCCACCGCAACGTCCAGGGCATCGCCTGGGACGCGAACAAGCGGCTCTACGCCAGCGAGTTCGGCCAGAACACCTGGGACGAGATCAACCTCATCGAGCCCGGCAAGAACTACGGCTGGCCCGAGGTCGAGGGAGAGGGCGGGGCCGAAACCGACCCGAAGTTCAGCAAGCCGCTGGCGGTCTGGAAGACCGCCGACGCCTCCTGCTCCGGGGTCGCCGTGGTGGAGAACCTGCTCGCCGCCGCCTGCCTGCGCGGCGAACGGATCTGGTTGCTCGAACTGACCGCCGCCGGTGGTGTGCTCGGGCAGCCCCGATCCATCCTCACCGGCGAGTACGGCCGCCTGCGTACCGCCGTCCTGGCACCCGACGGCTCACTCTGGATCTCCACCTCCAACCACGACGGCCGAGGCGAACCCGCCGCGACCGACGACCGGATCATCCGGCTCGTCTTCTCCGGCGGCGGCGCCGGCCGGAGCTGACCGACCGACACCGCCGGAGCCGGCCGGAGCCGACCGACCGGCGGTGACGGAACCGCACACACCGCACGACCGAGACGGACGGGCACCACACGATGTATTCCAACCGGCCTGACCGGGTTTCCGGAGAACCCGTACCGGGCAGGGAATGATTTGCACATGGACAGGCAAGGGAACGACGACGAACAGCCCCCCGGCACCGGCCACACCCCGGCCACCCGCCGCCGGGCAGGCTCGACGCTGCGCCTGATCACCCGCCCGGTACGGGCGGTCCTGCGCCTCACCGGCCGGGCACTGACCTCGAAACCCGCCCGGCGTACGGGGATGGGCCTGAGCATCATCCTGGTGGCGCTCGCCGGAGTGGTCGGCGGAGTGCTGCTCGCCGGCCGGGTGAACGTCGACATCGGGCCGTTCCGGGCCGAGATGGCGATCACCCCCACGGTCAGCGGCGGCACCTCGGTCGACATCCCGCCCCTGGGCTCCCTCCAGATCGACAGCCACGCCGGCCCGGCCCACCTGTCGATCCAGCTCGGCTCCCTCGACCTGCGCCGCACCGAGGCGCTGATCGGCGACCCGGCCGGGATCGCCCGCGCCAGCCAGTCCGCCGTCTCCGACGTCACCAACGGCGTCATCCGGGTCGGGCTGCGTACCGTCTCGGTCGCCGTACTGGCCACGCTGGTCCTGGCCTTCCTGGTGTTCCGCAACACCCGACGGGTCGCCTGGGCCGGCGGGCTGGCGCTGCTGCTCAGCGGCGGGAGTCTCGGCGTCGCCGCGCTGACCATCCGACCGGAGTCGGTCGAGGAACCCCGCTACGAAGGTTTGCTGGTCAACGCGCCGGCCGTGGTCGGTGACGCCCGACGCATCGCCAACGACTACGGCAAGTACGCCGACCAGGTGCAACGACTCGTCGGCAACGTCAGCAAGCTCTACACCACCGTCTCCGCCCTCCCGGTCTTCGAACCGGCCCAGGGCACCACCCGGGTGCTGCACGTCTCCGACATCCACCTCAATCCGACCGGGTGGCAGGTGATACGGACCGTCGTGGAGCAGTTCGACATCGACGTGGTGATCGACACCGGGGACATCACCGACTGGGGCAGCGAGCCGGAGGCGTCCTTCCTCGGCTCCATCGGCGTCCTCCAGGTGCCGTACGTCTTCATCCGGGGCAACCACGACTCGGCCGCCACCGCCGCCGCCGTGGCCCGGCAACCGAACGCGATCGTCCTGGACAACACCGTCCGGACGGTCGCCGGGCTGACCATCGCCGGGATCGGCGACCCCCGTTTCACCCCGGACAAGGAGACCTCGCCGAACGGGTCCGGCGGCACGCCCCAGGTGATGGAACAGGTCACCGGCGCGGGCGAGAAACTGGCCGCGACCGTACGGGCGGCGCAGCCACCGGTCGACATCGCGCTCGTACACGACCCCGCGTCCGGCGTCGCGCTCAACGGAGCGTGCCCGCTGGTGCTGGCCGGTCACGTACACCACCGCGAGATCGACCCGCTGCCCCCGCTGCCCGGTCAACCGCCCACCCTGATGCTGGTGGAGGGGTCCACCGGTGGCGCGGGCCTGCGGGGCCTGGAGGGCGAGAAGCCGCTGCCCCTGGCCCTGTCGGTGCTCTACTTCGACCAGCAGAAGATGCTCCAGGCCTACGACGACATCCAGGTCGGCGGCACCGGCCAGGCCCAGGTCAGCCTCGAACGCCACCTGGTCGAGCCCCCGCAGCCCACCCCCACCACCAGCGCCACCCCCTCCCCCGGCGCCACCATCCCCGCCCCCTCCCTACCCGGCACCCCACCCCCGTCATCCCACCCACCCCCACCCCCACCCCCACCCGCTAACCAACCCCTTCCCCCCACCCCTCATCTCGTCGATCTAGGGCAAATGGTGGCGCACAGAGATCAACTCGCCACCATTTGCCCTAGATCGACGAACCAGGACCGGCCCGTGCACCCGCAGGGTAGGGGGCGGGGTGGGAGGTGCGGATGTAGAGAAGGAGTGGCTACCCCCTGGGGGGTAGCCACTCCTTCTCTACATCCGAGCGAACCCGATCGTTGCTGGCCCGCGAGGTGAGCGGGCGGCGGCCGGGGCTAGCTGAGGCGGGCCAGGATCAGGTCGCGGACGGTTTTGGCGTCGGCCTGGCCTCGGGTGGTCTTCATGACGGCGCCGACCAGGGCTCCGGCGGCGGCGACCTTGCCGTCACGGATCTTGGCGGCGATGTCCGGGTTCGCGGCGATCGCCTCGTCGACGGCGGCGGTCAGCGCACCGGTGTCGGAGACCACGCCGAGCCCACGGGCCGCCATGACCTCGCTCGGGCCGCCCTCGCCGGCCACCACGCCTTCGAGCACGGTACGGGCGAGCTTGTCGTTGAGCTTGCCCTCGTCCACGAGTCGCTGGAGTTCGGCCACCTGGGCCGGGGTCGCCCCGACCGCGGCGAGGTCGACGCCGGACTCGTTGGCCCGCCGGGACAGCTCACCGAGCCACCACTTGCGGGCGCCGGCCGGGGTGGTGCCGGCGGCGACGGTCTGCTCGATCAGCTCGACCGCACCCGCGTTCAGCACCGACTGCATGTCGAGGTCGGACAGCCCCCACTGCTCCTGCAACCGCTGCCGATGCACCCGGGGCAGCTCCGGCAGGGCGGCCTTCAGCTCGGCGACCCAGGCCCGGTCCGGTGCGATCGGCACCAGGTCCGGCTCGGGGAAATAGCGGTAGTCGGTGGCGGTTTCCTTGGACCGGCCGGGACGGGTGTCGCCGGTGTCCTCCTGGAAGTGCCGGGTCTCCTGGATGATCTTCGTACCGGCGTCGAGCAGGGCGGCCTGCCGCAGCATCTCCGACCGTACGGCCCGCTCGACCGAACGCAGCGAGTTGACGTTCTTCGTCTCGGTACGGGTACCCCACTCGTCACCGGGCAGGTTGAGGGAGGTGTTCACGTCGCAGCGCAGTGAACCCTCCTCCATCCGTACGTCGGAGACGCCGAGCGAGCGCAGCACGTCGCGCAGCTCGGTGACGTACGCGCGGGCGGTCTCGGGGGCGAGCGCACCGGTGCCGGGGATCGGCTTGGTGACGATCTCGACCAGCGGGATGCCGGCCCGGTTGTAGTCGACCAGGGACTCGGTGGCACCGTGGATCCGACCGGTGGCGCCGCCGACGTGCAGCGACTTACCGGTGTCCTCCTCCATGTGCACCCGCTCGATGCCGATCCGTACCGTCTTGCCCTGCACCTCGACGTCGAGGTAACCGTCGACGCAGAGCGGCTCGTCGTACTGGCTGATCTGGAAGTTCTTCGGCATGTCCGGGTAGAAGTAGTTCTTCCGGGCGAACCGACACCAGTCGGCGATGGTGCAGTTGAGCGCGAGACCGATCCGGATCGTCGCCTCGATCGCGGCCTTGTTGGCCACCGGCAGCGAACCGGGCAGGCCGAGGCAGACCGGGCAGGTACGGGTGTTCGGCTCGCCGCCGAAGTCGGTCGGGCAGCCACAGAACATCTTGGTGTTCGTGCCCAGCTCGACGTGGGTCTCCAGGCCGACCACCGGCTCGTACCGCTCGACGACGTCGTCGTACGAGGGCAGGACGATCGCGCTCATCAATACTCCAGCTCTCGAGCGTCATCCGGACAAAGCATGTTCAAGCGTAATCAGAGTGCCGGCGGGGTGAAGGTGCCGACCGCGGACTCCAGGGCGGCGGCGACCCGGTACATCCGGTCGTCGGCCATGGTCGGCGCCATGATCTGAAGACCCACCGGCAGCCCCTCGGACAGGCCGCAGGGGACCGAGATCGCCGGGCCGCCGTACAGGTTCGTCGGGATGGTGAACAGGTCGGCGAGGTACATCTGGTACGGGTCCCCGGTCCGCGACCCGAACGGGAACGCCACGAACGGGGTGGTCGGCGAGATCAGCACATCGACCTGCTCGAACGCGGCGTTGAAGTCCCGGGTGATCAGGGTACGGACCTTCTGCGCCTGCCCGTAGTACGCGTCGTAGTAGCCCGACGACAGCGCGTACGTGCCGAGGATGATCCGCCGCTTGACCTCGGGGCCGAAGCCCTGTTCGCGGGTGAGGGACATGACCTCTTCGAGCGACTTGACTCCGTCGTCGCCGACCCGGAGCCCGAACCGGACCCCGTCGAACCGGGCCAGGTTGGACGAGCACTCGCTCGGCGCGATCAGGTAGTACGCCGGGAGCGAGTACTCGAAGTGCGGGCAGGAGACCTCGACGACCTCGGCACCGAGCTTGGTCAGCGTGTCGACCGACTCGCGGAACGCGGCCAGGACACCCGGTTCGGCGCCCTCGCCGGAGAACTCGGTGACGATGCCGAGCCGTACGCCGGTCAGGTCACCGGTCGCGCCGAGCCGGGCGGCGGCGACCACGTCCGGGACCGGCTGCGGGATGGAGGTGGAGTCGCGCGGGTCGTGCCCACCGATGACCGCGTGCAGCAGGGCCGCGTCCTCGACCGTACGGGCGCACGGGCCGGGGGTGTCCAGCGACGACGAGAAGGCGATCAGCCCGTAGCGGGAGGTGCCGCCGTAGGTGGGCTTCGCGCCGACGGTGCCGGTGACCGCACCGGGCTGGCGGATCGAGCCGCCGGTGTCGGAGCCGATCGCCAGCGGCGCCTCGTACGCGGCCAGGGCGGCGGCGCTGCCACCACCGGAGCCGCCGGGGATCCGGCCCAGGTCCCACGGGTTGTTGGTGGGTCCGTAGGCGGAGTATTCGGTGGAGGAGCCCATCGCGAACTCGTCCATGTTGGTCTTGCCGATCGGCACCGTACCGGCGGCGCGCAGGCGCTGGACGATGGTCGAGTCGTACGGCGGGCGCCAGTTTTCGAGGATCTTGGACCCGGCGGTGGTCGGCACGCCCTTGGTGGTGAGCACGTCCTTGACCGCGACCGGCACCCCGGCGAGCGGGCCGAGGGGCTCACCGGCGGCCCGGCGGGCGTCGACGTCGCGGGCGGCGGCGAGCGCCCCCTCGGTGTCGACGTGCAGGAAGGCGTGCACCCGGCCGTCGACCTCGGCGATCCGGTCGAGGTGCGCCCGGGTCACCTCGACCGCGGACGCCTCGCCACCGGCGACAAGGGCCGCGACCTCCGTCGCGGTCATCCTGGTCACGTCACTCATGCCGGTCAGGCCTCCTCGTCCAGGATCCGCGGTACGCGGAAGCGTTGTTCATCGACATCCGGTGCACCGGACAGCGCCTCGGCCGGGGTCAGGCACGGCACCACGACGTCCTCGCGGAGCACGTTGGTCAGCGGCACGGAGTGCGAGGTGGGCGGGATGTCGGCCGCGGTCACCTCACCGACCCGGGCCACCGACTGGAGGATCACGTCGAGCTGGCCGGCGAAGGTCTGCAGCTCCTCCTCGGTGACGGCGAGCCGCGACAGCCGCGCCAGGTGCGCGACCTCCTCGCGGGAGATGGCGGCCATCGGTGCCCCCTTCGTGCGTGGACGTGCTTACCGGCGCAGCGTGACACGCGCGCCGTGACCCGAGCGAGTCTATTTGTCAGCCGGAGACGCGCTCTCCCCGACTCCCCCCGCCCCGGCAAGCTCGGCCGGCTCCCCGCTCGGCGGCTCCGGCAGGAACGACCCGTCGTCCTCGATCTGCACGGTCAGGTACGTTCCGTCGCCTCCGACCTGCTCCAGGACGTACGACTCGCCCTTGCCGACCGGTTCGGACCCCGCCTCGGCCGGGGCTTGCGCCGGGGCGGTCGGGGCTTGCGCCGGGGCGGACGTGTCGGTGTCGGCTGTCGGGTCCGGGTCGCGGGGGAGGGCCTCGACGGCGATCGGGGGCTTGGTCCGGTGCCGGCCGGGGGTCTCCTGAACCGGGCCGGGCACCAACGGACGGTAGCGGGCCAGCCAGGAGACCAGTTCGTCGGCCGGCATCGGCCGGGCGTAGAACCAGCCCTGGGCGACGTCGCAGCCGGCGGCGTGCAGCAGCCGCCAGGTCCGGGCGTCCTCCACGCCCTCGGCAACGACCCGCAGGCCGAGCGCGCCGGCCAGTTCGATCACCGACCGGACGATGGCGGCGTCGTCGGCGTCGGTCGCCATTCCGAGTACGAACGAACGGTCGACCTTCACCTCGGCCAGCGGCAGCCGGCGCAGGTGCTGCATGGAGGAGTAGCCGGTGCCGAAGTCGTCCAGGGCGATGGCCACGCCGATCTTGTCGAGCCGGGCGATGGTGGCCAGGACCCGGTGCGGGTCGGCCATCAGGGCGCCCTCGGTGATCTCCAACTGGATCCAGGACGGCGGTACGCCGTACCGGGTGAGCCGATCGGCGAGCTGGTCGGCGATCTCCCCGGTGTGCAGGTCACGGACGCTGACGTTGACCGCGGCCCGTACGGCGATCCCGGCGGCCGACCACTTCGCGAGCTGTTCCACCACGTCGTCGATGACTCGACGGGTCAACAGGCGCATCACCGCGCTCTGTTCGGCCACCCGGATCAGCTCCTCCGGGTCGACCTGGCCGCGTTTGGGGTGCCGCCACCGCAGCAGCGCCTCGACCCCGACGACCTCGCCGGTGGAGATCGCGATCTGCGGCTGGTAGTACATGGTGATCTCACCGGCGTCGGCTCCACCGGCCCGGTCGAGGACCCGGCGCAGGTCGGCCAGGAGGTTCAGCCGCTCCGGGGAGTTGTGGTCGGACTCGGGGGCGTAGACGGCGACGGTGTCACCCCGGTTCTTGGCGTCGTACATGGCCACCTCGGCGTGGCGCATCAGGGTCGCGAAGTCCTCGCCGTGTTCGGGGTAGACCGCGATGCCGATGGAGCCGCTGACGTCCAACGGCAGCCCGTCCAGGGCGACCGGTTCGACCAGCGCCTCGACCACCCGTTCCGCCAGGGCACGGGCCTCGTCCACCTCCACCAACCCGGTCGCCAGTACGGCGAACTCGTCCCCGCCGAGCCGGGCGACCAGGTCGGCGGGTCGGACCGTGACGGTGAGCCGTTCGCCGACCCGGACCAGCAGCCGGTCCCCGACCCCGTGCCCGAGGGCGTCGTTGACGTGCTTGAACCGGTCGAGGTCGAGCAGGAGCAGGGCCAGGTGCCGGCCGTCGGCTCCCTTGGCGGCCTGTTCGGCGTGGATGGCGATCTGGTCGGCGACCTCGGCGTACAGGGCCTTGCGGTTCGGCAGCGCGGTGAGGGGGTCGAGCCGGGCGAGTTGTTCCTGTTCGCCGGAGAGCCGGGCCATCCGGTAGACCGCGTAGAGCGGCACCAGGACCAGGGGGATCAGCGCGGGGCTGACCCGCGCGGCGGCCACCACCACCGGGCCGAGCAGCAGCAGGGACCCGGTGGAGAGCAGTTCGAAGCCGAGTCCGTGCCGGAACGCCGGCCACCACGGGGTGCCGAAGCGCAACCGTACGGCGAGGGTGACGGAGCCGTACTTGACGGCGAACCACGCGGCTGCGGCAACGGCGACGATCGCCACGTCGGCCCAGGTGGGGTGGGGGCGGGCACCGAAGGCGGCTTCGGGGCCGAGGCGGGCGACCGCGTGTGCGGCGGTGAGGGCGCAGGCGTACTGGGCGATGTTGAACACGATCCGCCACGGGGCGTGCCGCAGCCGGAACCCGGAGACCAGTACGGCGACCGCCTGCACGGCGATCGCCGGGGCGGGTCCCCAGCCGAGCAGGATGGCGAAGGTGAAGCAGATGCTGGGAAATACCGCCGAACTCTGCCGGCGGCCCGGCGGGGTGAATGGTCGCGCGTCGGATACGGCGGCGAGCGCGGCCATGACCCAGAATGCCGGCGGCAGTTGGGGAATCTGGTCGGGCAACGACATCAGCGGTACGGCGGAGAGCAGGGCCGCCAATACGACGACCGCCCAGACAAAGCCGAAGAATGCGGTTGCCCGTCCAGGAGGAACGGAGTTCCGCAACACTGCGGCCTCCATGCGACCTCCCGACCCGTGGTCCCGGGGCGCGGCCACCTGCCGCGCTGGTGCAACCATCAAACGCCCTCATCGGACGGATGTGGGGGGCGACAGACGCGAATCGGTTGTAGTCGTGACTAACTTGAAATACGCGGCATCTCGCCAGGGGCGAACTATAACGCAGCGCTAATCAGATGCTTACTCTTCGTTAGCTTTTGCCGCGTTAGCCGCCGTCTCGACCGCCGCCTCCGGGCCTTCGGCCAGCAGAATCTCGAATCCGGCCTCGTCCAGGATCGGCACCTTCAGTGACGCCGCCTTGTCAGCCTTACTCCCCGGGTTGTCGCCCACCACCACGAAATGGGTCTTCTTCGAAACCGAACCGCTGACCTTTCCGCCGCGCGACTGCACCGCCTCCGCCGCCCGGTCACGGGAATACGACGCCAGGGTGCCGGTGACCACGACCGTGATCCCCTCCAGCGGGCGCGGCCCCTGCTCGACCTGCTCCTCGGCCATCTGGACCCCGGCCTCGGTCCACTTGCGTACGACCTCGCGGTGCCAGTCGACGGTGAACCACTCCCGGAGGCTGGTGGCGATCCTCGGGCCGACCCCGTCCACCGAGGAGAGTTCCTCCTCACTGGCCTGCTCGATCCGCTCGATCGACCCGAACTGCCGGGCCAGTGCCTGGGCGGCGGTCGGCCCGACGTGCCGGATGGAGAGCGCCACCAGCACCCGCCACAGCGGGCGCTGGCGGGCCTCGACCAGGTTGTCGAGCAGCTTGACCGCGTTGCTGCCCAGGCTGCCGTCCTTGTTGACGAACAGCGGCACCGAGGCCAGCTTGTCGGCGTCCAGCGAGAACAGGTCGCCCTCGTCGACGATCGCCCGCGCGTCGAGCAGAGCCGCCGCCCCCTTCTCCCCCAGCACCTCGATGTCGAGGGCGTTGCGGCTGGCCAGGTGGTACACCCGCTCCCGCAACTGGGCCGGGCAGGACCGGGTGTTGGGGCAGCGGATGTCGACGTCGCCCTCCTTGGCCGGGGCCAGGGGGGTGCCGCAGGACGGGCAGTGGGTCGGCATCTCGAACGGGCGGGCGTCCGGCGGGCGCAGGTCGACCACCGGGCCGAGCACCTCGGGGATGACGTCACCGGCCTTCCGGATAACCACGGTGTCGCCGATCAGCACCCCCTTGCGCTCCACCTCGCGGGCGTTGTGCAGGGTCGCCAACGCGACCGTGGACCCGGCCACCCGGACCGGTTCCAGGACCGCGAACGGGGTGACCCGACCGGTACGCCCGACGTTGACCTCGATGTCGAGCAGCTTGGTGGTCACCTCCTCCGGCGGGTACTTGAAGGCGATCGCCCACCGGGGGGCGCGGCTGGTGGAGCCGAGCCGGCCCTGGATGGCGACCGGGTCGACCTTCACCACCACCCCGTCGATCTCGTGCTCGACGTCGTGCCGGTGCTCGTTGTAGTAGTCGATGTAGTCGCGTACCCCGGCGAGGTCCGGGACGACCCGCCACCGGTCGCTGGTCGGCAGCCCCCAGGCCCGCAGCGTCGCGTACGACTCGGACTGGGCCACCGGTTCGAACCCGCGCCGGGCGCCGATCCCGTGCACCACCATGCTCAGCGGGCGGGACGCGGTGATCCGGGGATCCTTCTGCCGCAGACTGCCGGCGGCGGCGTTGCGCGGGTTGGCGAACGGGTCCTTGCCCTGCTCGACCAGGGACGCGTTCAGGTCGGCGAAGTCGGCGACCGGGAAGTAGATCTCGCCCCGGACCTCCAGCAGCTCCGGGACGTCGGCGCCGTCGGCCAGCCGCTCGGGGATGGTCCGGATGGTCCGTACGTTCGGGGTGACGTCCTCGCCGGTGCGACCGTCACCTCGGGTCGCGGCCCGGACCAGCCGGCCGTTCTCGTAGGTCAGGTTGATCGCCAGCCCGTCGACCTTCGGTTCGCACAGGTAGCTGACCGCTCCCCCGGCGTCCCGTTCCACCCGCTCGGCCCACGCGGCCAGCTCGTCGAGGTCGAAGGCGTTGTCCAGCGACATCATCCGCTCGGCGTGGTCGACGGGCGTGAACAGCGTGGAGAAGGTCCCGCCGACCCGCTGGGTGGGCGACTCCGGCGTCCGCAGCGACGGGAAACCCTCCTCCAGTGCCTCCAGCTCGCGCAGCATCCGGTCGAAGTCGGCGTCCGGGATGCTCGGCGTGTCCAGCACGTAGTACCGGTACTGGTGGTCGGTGATCTCGGTGGCCAGCTCGGCGTGCCGCTCCCGGTCGGCCGCGCTCGGATCGGCGCCGGCCGCCGCCTCCTGTTCGGCGCTGACCTGCTGCGGGATCGCTTCCTCTGACACCAGTTGACCTCCGTGCTCGCGTTACCTCCGCACCGTATAGGTCCCGTCGGACATCCGGAGGCCGGGGCGCCGGACCCGCTGCCACCGGATGCCGCCGAGCCGGACCCGCCGGCTCCGGATGCCGCCCGCCCGGTGCCGTGCGAGGATCGCCACGGCCGACAGACCTCCGATGATCAGGGAGTACCGATGCCCACCTGGCTGCTCTGGCTGATCGGGATCGGCCTGGTCGCGGGCGTGACCGGCTGGGCCGTACGCCGGTTCCGTCGGGGTCCGGGCCGCCCGTCCCGTCCGGGCCGCGCGCCACGGCGGCCCCGGGGTCGTCCCACCGCACCGCCGCGCCCGAGGTCCGGCCCCGCAACCAAGCCGGCCGAGCCGAGGGTACGCCCGCAGCCCGGCGAGATCTGGTGGGCCGACGTCCCGTTCGAGGACGGAACCGGTTCGAAGGTACGCCCGTGCCTGGTGTTGCGCGGCGGTCGTCGGGGCGCGGACGTCCTGAAGATCACCAGCCAGGACAAGAGCGAGCGCGACGACCACGTGAAGATCCCCACCCGGAGCTGGGACCGGACCGCCGCCCGGGACAGTTGGCTCGACCTGTCCGACCCGATCACGGTCTCACTGACCTCGTTCGAGAACCGGGCCGGCAGTTGCGACGCCGACCTGTGGCACCGGGTCACCCAACTCCACCGCGTACGCCGCACCCGCTGACCCGTCCTGACCCGCCGGGCCGGGCTGTGGCGTTCCACTGCCCCTCCAGGGGTACGAATCCGCCACAGCCCGAGAGGCCGCACGGTGATCCGCGCGTGTCGAGCGTCAGAGTCCTCGTGACGCATGGCTCCACTCGGCGTCCGTCCAGGACGGGGTGGACATGCCGACCGGTCGCAGCCGAAGGTCCGGGTCGTCGGTCTGGACCAGACAGATGACGCGTTTGCCGAGCAGGGCGGCTGGCCACGCCCGTTCGGCGATCACGTCGAGGAGGGTCTGGGCTTCTTCACGGTGGTACTGCACGAACACGTCGAAGCCATGGAGTACGAGGACAAAGCCAGCGCACCGGTCCCACGTGTCCGCCACCGCCTCCCAGACTCCCTCGCTGAGGCACTGCCACTGGTCGTGGCAGACATTGCCGAGCGCCGAGGCAAGGTCACGGAACATGTGGGAGGCGATCATCCAGGAGGCGTCCACTGACACGACGTGGTAGTCGTGCTCCCGTAGCCAGGTGACGGTGTCGTCGAGGAGTGCTCGACTGTGCATCATTCGCACGGGTGAACGCATCATCAGGCGGTAGTCCACCCGATCCTGATCCGTCTCACGATCGAAGGCGGCCACGTCGGCCAGCATGCCGTACCGCAGCGCGAGGCAATGTCCCGAAACGGAACCACCCGCCGAAGCTCACAGGATGCATCAGCTCACGGAAAACCACTTGACCGTACGGCCCCGGCCGGGACGACTTGTTCCATGAGCGGCAGCGAACTCGGCGAGCGGCTGGACTGTGTGCGGCGATCCTGGAACCCTCGGCAGCGCCTGCATGCCGGTAACGTGGCCTGGGCCGGCGCCCGGGGTGACGGCAGCCCGGTTCCCGACGCCACCCTCACCTGGGGTGATCCCCTCCTGGGATTCGCGGACGTGTGGCTGTCCGGAGCATCGGACCAGCCCGCGCAGGCGTCCCTGCACCTGGGGCCCGACCTGACTGCCGCGCAGCGCGCCGCCGCCGTCGACGAACTGGTCCACCTGGCACCCCGGGTCACCGTCGAGGTGAGCGATCACGACACCGCCCTCACCGCAGTCCTGGCCGAGCGCGGCTTCCGGCACGCCGAAGGGCCGTGGTTCGCACAGCTCTGGCGGAGCCTGGTGGACCTCGCGGACCTCGGGACCCGCGCCGACTCCGCTGGCTACACGATCCGTCCCGTACGCGGGGACGAGCTCACCGAGCGGGTTGACGTACATCGCCGGTGCTGGGCGCCGGCCAGGATCAAGAGGATGCTGGGCCTGCCGGTGACCGGTGACGAGCCGGGTTCGAGCTACTCGGTCGACAAGCACCGTGCCGTGCTGGCCTCGCCGGTCTACCACCCGGAACTGGACCTGGTCGCCGTGGCGGCGGACGGTTCGTTCGCCGCGTACGGGCTGGGCTGGCTGGACGTCGACTCGGGGTCCGTACTCTTCGAGCCGGTCGGGACCGACCCGGAGCACGGCAGGCGCGGTCTGGCGGGGGCGTTGTGCACGAGAATGTTGCAGGTGGCCCGTGATCTCGGCGCCGACCAGGCGATCGTCGGCCCCCGTGGCGACAACGGCTATCCCCTGCCACGTCGGCTCTACACCGGGCTCGGGATGCACGAGGTGGCTCGTTTCATCCCCATGACCAGGTGACGGTGGCGGTGGCCGGCGCGGGTCGGCTCAGTCCCAGGCGTCGCCGAGGGCGGTGAGCTGGTCGGCGTACTCGATCCGGTCGAGCCAGTCCTCGGGGAAGACTGCCAGGCCGTCCGCCGCGCCGAGGAACGCACCGGCCAGGGCGGCGATCGAGTCCGAGTCACCGGAGGTGGTCGCCGCGCGGGCCAGGGCCGACACCGGGTCGTCCGGGTGCCGCAGCGCGCAGAGCAGCGCGGTCGCCAACGCCTCCTCGGCGATCCAGCCCTCACCGGTGGCCAGGCACGGATCTTCCCCGTCGTCCGGCTCCGCCAACACCTCTTCGAGCCGATCGAGCGCGCCCAGGCACTCGTCCCAACCGAGGGCGATGAACTCGGCCGGGTCACCGACCCCCGGACGCTGCCACAGGTCCCCCAGCCAGTCACCCCGGTAAACAATCCGCTGACCGATGGCCCGCTGCCGCAGCAGGCCGGGCACCTCGGCCAGCGCCGCGCCGTCGCGCAACACCCGCACCGCGTACGCGGTCAGCTCGCTCGCCGCGAGCCCGGTCGGGTGCCCGTGGGTGAGCCCCGCCTGGAGCTGGGCGACTCCGGCGAGGGTGTCCAGGTCGTACGTCGGCACCAGCCCGACCGGGGTGACCCGCATGTTGGCGCCGCAGCCCTTGGATCCGGCCACGGTCGCCGCCTGCCAGGGGCCGCCCTTGGCCAGTTCACCGCAGGCCCGCAGGCAGGTCATGCCCGGCGCCCGGTTGTTGTCGGGGCTGACGGCCCAGGCCAGAAACCGGGCGCGCAGCAACGGTTCGAGGACCTCCGGGGTGGCTGCCGGTGCCTCGCGCAAGGCCCAACCGACGGCCAGTGCCATCTGGGTGTCGTCGGTGACCAGGGCGGGATCCCCGGTCAGGTCGCGCGGGCCGCCGGGGCCGTAACGCGCCTCGATCTGCGCGACCGTCATGAACTCGGTCGGCTTGCCCAGCGCGTCCCCGTACGCCAGCCCGAACAACGACCCCGACGCGCCCAGCGCCGGCCGACCCGGTTCCGTCCCACCCATGCGGTGATCATGCCGGTCGTCGTCAACCCGATTCGGCGAGCGCAACGGTCGTTCCGACGTCGGTCAGTTGTCCCAGCACAGGCAGAACGGGTGGCCCGCCGGGTCGGCGTAGACCCGGAAGTCCTTTCCCCCACCGGAGAGCCGGGTGGCACCGAGGGCGAGCACCTTCGGCTCGGCCTCCTCGATGTCCTCCACCGTCACGTCGAGGTGGACCTGCTGCGGCCGTTCCGGATCGGGCCACCGGGGTTCGAGCAGGTCGGGAGCGAGCTGGAAGGCCACCCGAGACTGCCCCGGCCCTCCCCCGAGCGTCACCCAGTCATCACTGTCGTAAACCACCGACCGCCCCAGCAACTCCCCGTAGAAGCCAGCCAGCCCCCGAGGATCCGGACAGTCGATCACCACACTCCGCAACTCACCAACCATGCCCCCACCCTTCCCCCTGACTACGACACAAAAACGCTCCCCCCACCCGTTCAACGCGTCGATCTTGCACTTGTGGCGGTACACAAATCAGGAGTAGTACCGCTATTCAGGCGCCACAACTGCAAGATCGTCGCGCGGGGCGGGGGCGGGCGGGGGGCGGGGGCGGGGGCGGGGGGTTAGACCTCGTGGAGGCGGCGGGCGGTTTCTTGGGCGGTGGTGAGGGCGGTGCGGGCGTACTCGGGGGTGGCGCCGGCCAGGCCGCAGGTGGGGGTGACTACCACCTGCTGGGCCAACTGGGGGCGGGGGAAGCCGAGTTTGCCCCAGAGGGTGCGGACGCGGTCGGCCACCTGTTCCGCCGAGGGGGCCACGCCGGAGGCGGGGAGCGTGGACGGGATGGCGCCGACCAGCAGGCCGAGGCCGGACTCGATCGCCTCGCCGAGCGGGTCGAGCTGGGTGATCAGGTCGAGGTCGAACGCGACGGCGACGGCTCCGGCGGTACGGAACAGGTCCAGCGGTACGTCGGGGGCGCAGCAGTGCACGACGAGCGGGGCGTCGGCGGCGTCGACCACTATCCGCAGCAGGTCACGGGCGGCGCTCGTCTCGACCGCCCGGTACGCACTGAAGCCGCTCTCCGTCGGCACGTGCCCGGCGAGTACCGCCGGCAGCGACGGCTCGTCGAGTTGCAGCAGTACGGTCGCACCGGGCAGCCGTCGCCGTACGTCGGCCACGTGCCCGCGCAGCCCCTCGGCGAGCGAGTCGGTCAGGTCCCGTACGGCACCGGGGTCGCGCAGCAGCCTGCCACCGATGGCGAGGTCGACGTTGGCGGCCAGGGTCAGCGGTCCGGCCGCCTGGATCTTGACGGTGCCGGTGAAGCCGTCGGCCTGCTCGGTGAGCTGGTCGAGGTCCCGTTCCAGCAGGTCATGGGCGCGGCGGAGGTCCTTGCCGGAACGCGCCGCCACCCGCCACCGGCCGGTGTACAACTCCACCGGCAGGTCGACCAGGAACCCGGCGGTACGGCCGATCACGTCGGCACCGGGCCCCCGGCCGGGCAGTTCCGCCAGGTGCGGCAGTGCGGGCAGTTCGCCCAGCACGATCCGCTGCACCTCCGCGACATCCGTGCCGGGCATCGAACCGATACCGGTAGCCGCACCGGTGGGCCATGGCCATGACTGAGCGTCCATAGGCCGGAGGTTAGTGCACCAAGCGGGAAAATCAGCCAGTGATGGTCGCGGACCCGAGCACCACGTCGCCGGCCGGATCCGGTCGGTACGCCACGATCGCCTGACCGGCGGCAACGCCCCGGACCGGCCGGCCCAGCTCGGCGTGCAGGGTGTCGCCGGTGACCCGGACCGTGGCCGGAACCACCTCACCGTGGGCGCGGAGCTGCACCTGGCACTGCGTGGCCTCGGTCGGCAGGGCGCCACCGGTCCACACCGGACGTCGGGCGGCGACCTCGCTGGCCTCCAGCGCCTCGACCGGCCCGACGGTGACGGTGTTGGTCTTGGGAGTGATGGAGAGCACGTACCGGGGCTTGCCGTCGGGGGCGGGCACGCCGAGGGAGAGCCCCTTGCGCTGGCCGACGGTGTACGCGTACGCACCGGCGTGGGCGCCGACGACGGCTCCGGTGCGGGCGTCGACGATGTCGCCGGGCGCCTCTCCGAGCCGGTCGGCGAGGAACTTGCGGGTGTCCCCGTCGGCGATGAAGCAGATGTCGTGCGAGTCGGGCTTGTCGGCCACGGAGAGGCCGCGCTCGGCCGCCTCGGTCCGGACCTGGGCCTTGGTCGAGTCGCCGAGGGGGAAGACCGACCGGTCGAGCTGCTCGCGGGTCAGCACCGCGAGGACGTACGACTGGTCCTTGGCCAGGTCGACGCTGCGCCGCAGCAGACCGTCCTCGCCGCGCCGGGCGTGGTGTCCGGTGACCACGGCGTCGAAGCCGAGGGCGATGGCCCGGTCGAGCACCGCCGAGAACTTGATCTTCTCGTTGCAGCGCAGGCAGGGGTTCGGCGTACGGCCGGCGGCGTACTCGGCGACGAAGTCGTCGACCACGTCCTCGTGGAACTGGTCCGCCATGTCCCAGACGTAGAACGGGATGCCGATCACGTCGGCGGCCCGCCGGGCGTCCCGGGAGTCCTCCAGCGTGCAGCAGCCGCGCGCACCCGTCCGGTACGTCTGCGGGTTGCGCGACAGCGCCAGGTGCACGCCGGTCACCTCGTGCCCGGCCTCCACCGCCCGCGCGGCGGCGACCGCCGAGTCGACCCCGCCGGACATTGCTGCCAGAACCCTCACCGGGAAACCCCCTTCAACCTGTTCGAGGGTAGCTCTACGGCCCGCACGGTCAGCGCCGGGCAGACCTGGTCGCGCCGGCCCGGCGGGCCCGCTCGACGGCGGCGGGCAGCGCGGCGATCAGCGCGTCGACGTCCTCGGCGGTCGAGGTGTGCCCGAGCGCGAAGCGCAACGACGAGCGGGCCCGGTCGTCGTCGGCACCCATGGCGAGCAGTACGTGCGACGGCTGGGCCACCCCGGCGGAGCAGGCCGAACCGGTCGAGCAGGCGATCCCCTGGGCGTCGAGCAGCATCAGCAGGGCGTCGCCCTCACAGCCGGGGAAGGAGAAGTGGGCGTTGCCGGGCAGCCGGTCGCACGGGTCGCCGTTCTGGACCACCTCCGGAACCACCTCGACCAGGCGCTTGGTCAGGTCGTCGCGGAGGGTGGCGATCCGGGCGGCGTACTCGCGCTGGGCGGTGACGGAGGCCTCGACCGCGACCGCGAAGGCGACGATGCCGGCCGCGTCGAGGGTGCCGGAGCGAACGTCGCGCTCCTGGCCGCCGCCGTGCAGCAGCGGGGCGCAGGGCACGTCCCGGCCGAGCAGGAGGGCACCGACGCCGACCGGGCCACCGAGCTTGTGCCCGGTCAGGGTGAGCGCGGCCACCCCGCTGGCGGCGAAGTCGACCGGCACCTGGCCGACCGCCTGGACGGCGTCGGTGTGCACCGGGATGCCGTACGCGGCGGCGACCTCGGCGAGCGCGGCGATCGGCTGTACGGTGCCCACCTCGTTGTTCGCCCACATGACGCTGACCACGGTGGTCCGCTCGCCGTGTTCACGCAGCTCGGCGGCGAGCGTCTCCGGGTCGACCCGACCGGTGGCGTCGACCGCCAGCAGCCCGGTGTCGGCGCCCTCGTGCTGCTCCAGCCAGTGCACCGAGTCGAGTACGGCGTGGTGCTCGACCGAGCTGACCACCACCCGGTTGCGGGCCGGTTCGGCGGTGTGGCGGGCCCAGTGGATGCCCTTGATCGCGAGGTTGTCGCTCTCCGTACCGCCGCCGGTGAAGATCACCTCGGAGGGGCGGGCGCCGAGGACGGCGGCAACCCGTTCGCGGGACTCCTCCACGCGGCGGCGGGCCAACCGGCCGGAGGAGTGCAGCGACGAGGCGTTGCCGACCTCGCGGGCGGTGGCGACGTACGCCTCGAGCGCCGACTCGAGCATCGGCGTGGTCGCGGCGTGATCCAGATAAGTCATCGCGACAAGCCTATCCGCAGTCGTAAGGAGTGCACGGGCGGCCGGCCCGGTAATCCGAGCCCGGTTCGGAGGCAGCCGCCGCTCGCCCGGTTCGGCGCGGATTGCGGCGACCCGCCCGGATCGACGCCGCCCCGACCCCGTCAACGCGTACGCCGAAAGTGGCCGCCCGGATCCGGACGGCCACCCTCATGTACGACTTGCCGCTCCTTACCGGCCCATGCCGGGTCGGCCGTGGAGCGGGTGCTACTTGCGCTTGCGGATTTCCTCGGCGGCCTGCGGGACCACCTTGAACAGGTCGCCGACCACGCCGAAGTCGGCGAGTTCGAAGATCGGCGCCTCGCCGTCCTTGTTCACCGCGACGATGGTCTTCGAGGTCTGCATACCGGCCCGGTGCTGGATCGCACCGGAGATGCCGAGCGCCACGTAGAGCTGCGGCGACACGGTCTTGCCGGTCTGTCCGACCTGGAACTGGTGCGGGTAGAACCCGGAGTCGACCGCGGCCCGGGACGCGCCGACCGCGCCGCCGAGCAGGTCGGCCAGCTCCTCGACCAGCTTGAAGTTGTCCGCGTTGCCGACGCCGCGACCGCCGGAGACGACCACCGACGCCTCGGTCAGCTCGGGCCGGGAGCCCTTCTGCTCGGCGACCCGCTGGACCACCCGGGTCAGCTTGTCGGCCGCGCCGAGTTCGACGGTGAGCCGCTCCACCTCGGGGGTGGCCGGGGCCGGGCTCGGGGTGACCGAGTTCGGCCGCAGGGTGACCAGCGGCAGGCCGCGGGTCACCTTCGACTTGACGATGGCGGAACCGGCGAAGGCAATCTGGGTGGCGGTGCCGTCGGCGGCCAGTTCGACCACGTCGGTGAGGATGCCGTTGTCCAGCTTGACCGCCAGCCGGCCGGCGATCTCCTTGCCCTCCTGGGTGGATCCGAGCAGTACGGCGGCGGGCTGCACCCGCTTGACCAGCTCGGCCAGCACGGTGGCCTTCGGGGCCACCAGGTGACCGTCGATCTCCTCGCTCTCCGCGGCGTAGATCTTCGCCGCGCCGTACTCGCCCAGCTTCTCGGTGAGCGCGTCGGCGGCACCGGGGCCGCCGAGCACCACGGCCGAGGGCGTACCCAGCTCGCGGGCCAGGGTGAGCAGTTCGAGGGTGACCTTCTTGACAGCGAACGTTGTGGTGGCCTCGACCACGACAAGCACTTCAGCCATGACCGTCTCTTCTCTCTCGAACCTGCTCAGACGAACTTCTCGGTGGCGAGGTAGTCCACCAGCGCGACGCCGCCGGAGCCCTCGTCGGTGACCTTGGCGCCGCCGGCGCGCGGCGGGCGCTTGCTGTGCTCGACCACGACACTGGTCGCGCCGGCGCTGCCCACCTCGGCCGCGGGCACGCCCAGGTCGGCGAGGGACAGGGTCTGTACGGGCTTCTTCTTCGCCGCCATGATCCCCTTGAACGAGGGGTACCGGGGCTCGTTGATGGTGTCCCAGACCGAGACGACCGCGGGGGTGTTGGCGCTGACCACCTCGTAGCCCTCCTCGGTCTGCCGCTCCGCGGTCAGCACCGTGCCGTCGGCACCGGGCTCGACGGTGAGCTTGCGGGCACCGGTGAGCGCGGCGACGCCGAGCCGTTCGGCGAGCATGTGCGGGAGCACCTGGACCCGGCCGTCGGTGGATTCCGCACCGCAGATGACCAGGTCGGCGTTGAGGGTGCCGAGGGCGTCCGCGAGCACCCGGGAGGTGGCGACGGCGCAGGATCCGTGCAGCGCGTCGTCGAGCACGTGTACGGCCTTGTCCGGCCCCATCGACAGTGCCTTGCGGATCGACTCGGTGGCCCGGTCCGGGCCCATGGTCAGCACGGTCACCTCGCCGCCGTGCGCTTCCTTGATCCGCAACGCCTCTTCGATGGCGTACTCGTCCATCTCGTTGATGACGTTGTTTGCCGACCCCCGGTCGGTGGTGTTGTCGTCACTGCGCAGGTTGCGGTCCGCGCCCGAGTCGGGCACCTGCTTGACGAGTACGACGATGTTCATCGCGCTTCGACGACCCTCCTGTTGGTGTTGCCGGCCTCGCCCGGTTCCGGGGCGCAGCGTCCCGCGTTCCTTAACGATCGGTCAACCGCGGCACGCTGTGGAGTTGCCCACCCGCTATGTTACCTACCAGTAGCATTGCTTGGCCGGGCACTCAGGGTGACACAGCTCACCGCTGCCCGACCGGGCCGGGTGGGGTGGGCTCAGGAAATGGACAACGCGTCCCTGATCTTGTCCAGCATCGCCGACTCCGCCTCGCTCACCCCGTCCGAGGCCCGCGCCACCTCGTCACCGGCGCGCAGCACCGTCTCCCGGTAGTTCTCCAACTCGTCCGGGGCCTTGGCGCGCAGGATCCGTACGGCACTGCGCAGCGCCGGCAGCGCCACCGACTCCACCTCGTCGGGCTTCAGGTCGCCCGGCCGGGCCGAGGTGAACCGGGGCAGGCCACCGGTGGTCAGCACCTCCCGGACCAGGCCGGTGCTCCCGGCGATCGCGTTGGAGGCGGCGAAGCTCTCCCTGACCATGGAGAGCACGCCGGGATCGGCGTTGGAGACCAGGAAGACCGCGCCGAACGCCGCCCTCTTGAGGGTCATCCTCTCCTCATCACTGAGCGGCTCGGACACGGTTAAGGAGTGTAGACGTACGGGGTGGTCGTGGTGACCACGACGAAGCCGAGTCGCTCCAGGATCGGCCGACTGTCCGGCGAGGCGTCCACCTGCAACAGGGTGAAACCACGGGCGTCGGCGAGACGCGCCCGGTAGGTGACCAGCGCCCGGTAGATCCCCCGACCCCGCCAGTCCGGCAGGGTCGAACCGCCCCAGAGGGTCGCGAACCCGGTGCCGGCGACGTACCGGACCCAACCGGCGCTCACCACCCGGCCCGACTCGACGTCCTCGGCCACCACCACGGTCAGCGACTGCGGCCAGACCTCCGAGCCGTCCGCGCCCGCCCCTGCGTGCGAGACGGCCGGGTCCACCGCCAGCTCCCGCTCCAGCGCGTCGGCCAGCCAGTCGCGCGGCTCACCCCAGACGATCGACTCCATCTCCGCGATCCGGTCCAGGTCCGCGCGGGCGGTCACCTCACGCAGCCGTACGCCGGGCGGCGGCACCGGAAGCGTGGCCGACAGGGCCGCGACCGGGCCGATCACCACGGTCTCCTCTTCCTCCGGCACGAACCCGGCGGCCCGCAGCCGGTCCGGCAGATCGGCGGGCTCGTCGTGCCCGTGCAGCTTCCACTCCACCGACTCGCCCCGCTCGGCGAAGATCTCCCGCTGCCGGTTGATCAGGTCGTCCAGCGCCGCACCGGTCAACCCGCCGAGGTCCCGGTAACCGAGGAAACCCCCGTGGTCGAGCCCGAGGAACCGCAGCAGCGGCCCGTCCCGCTCCACCGACGCCCCGGCCGGCATCGGGTCCGGCACCCGCGCCCGCAACTGGTTGTCGTACGCGGTCCGCAGTGTGAAAACGTCCAGATCAGTCACCCACCCAGGCTACGGGCGACGTCGACCGGATAATTCGGGTCGTGCGCGAAACGATCAGGCAGTGGTGGAACCCGGAACGGCTGCACCAGGTCGGCACCCGGCCCGACTACCGGTTCTCCCTCGCCAACGAGCGCACCTTCCTCGCCTGGCTGCGTACGGGGCTGGCGCTCATCGCCGGGGGCCTGGCCATCGCCCAGTTCCTCCCCCCGCTGCCACTGGCCCACCTGCGCGAGGCGATCTCCGTCGCACTGCTGGTGCTCGGCGGGGCGGTCGCGCTGCACGCCGTCGACCGCTGGGTACGCACCGAGCGCGCCATCCGGCTCGGCACCGAACTGCCCCCGTCCCGGTTCCCCGCCCTGCTCGCCCTCGCGGTCGCCGTCGGCGCCCTGCTGCTGGTCGCGACGGTCCTGCTGAAGGTGGTGCGGAGCGGATGAACCCGGATCCCGGTCGGCCACCGGAACGGATCGACCGCGATCCCGGACTGCAACCGGAACGGACCCGGCTGGCGCGTCGGCGTACCGGGCTGGCGTTCGCCGCCGTCGCCGCGCTCACCGTACGGCTGGCCCTGGCGGACGGGATGGCCGTCACGTTGGTGGTCTCCGCCGGCCTGGCGGCAGCGCTGCTCGCCCTCGGGGCCACGATCACCCGGCGGGCGAGCCGGAACCCGTCGCGACCCGCCGGCGGCCGAACCGTGCCCCTGCTGGCCCTGGTCACCGTCGGTTACGCCGGACTTGGCCTGCTGCTGGTGGTAGGCGCACTAGGATGAGGTGCCCCGGTGGGTCATCATTGCCTTATGGTTCGCCTGATGTTATTTGCCTTTGTCGCGCACGTCGTCCTCGCCGCGATCGCGCTGATCAGCTGCCTCAGCGCGGACAAGGCTGACATCCGTGCCCTGCCCCGGTTCCTCTGGGTGCCGATAATTCTCGTCCCGCTGGTCGGCCCGATCGCCTGGTTCCTCGCCGGCCGCCCGGTCCCCGCCGCCCAGCGCGGCACCGCCGGTGGACGCGCCCCCGAGCGGCGCCGGCCGGTGGCACCGGACGACAACCCCGAGTTCCTCACCTCCCTCGCCGACGAGCAGGCGAAAAAGGACCGGGAGCTGTTCGAGCGCTGGGAACAGGACCTGCGCCGCCGCGAGGGTGAGATCCGGCGCCGGGAGACCGACGACCCGCCGGTGGAGGAGAAGCGCCCCGAGGCGTGACCCGAACGAATCGGGCGGGAACCACCGGGGTGTACGGATCGACCGCTCCGATTCACCCGGCGCGGGCGGCCGGTCGTACCATGGCGCCTTGACCCGCGTCCGGCACCGGCCGGTACGCACGGTCACGGTGCCCGCGCGAGACGCTTCCAGAGACGGCGGAGATGGACGACGACGCATCGGTCGAGACCGGCCCACGCTCCGACACCGATCCGCCCGCCCCCGCCCGGTGGCGTCTGGTCAGCCGCGACCGGTTGCCGGTGTACGCGCTGGTCAGCTTCGCCGCCACCCAGCTCGTCCTGCTGTTCTGGTGGGTCGCCTTCTATCCCGGCCTGTTCAGCCCCGACTCGCTCAACTACATGTGGCAGTCGACCACCGGGAACTGGAACACCCACCACCCGATCACGTACACCGCCCTGGTCTGGCTGTCGCTGCAGATCACCGGCGGGGTCGGCGCGCTCGCCCTGCTCCAGACGGTGGCGCTCGCCACCGGGCTGACGTACGCGGTGACCGGGCTGCGGCGGCTCGGCGGACCCGGCTGGCTCTGGACCGCCGCCGCCGTCGTACTGGTCGCCCTCCCACCGGTCGGCTCGTTCGTGCTGGCGGTCTGGAAGGACGTGCCGTTTGTCATCGTCCACGTCTTCCTGCTCGGCACCGTCGCCCGTCTGGTCGCCCGCCGCCGGGCCGGCGAAACGCCGCTGCTCCCCCGTGGCCTGTTCCTCGCCCTGCTGGCCGAACTGACCCTGCTCTGCCTGTTCCGGCAGAACGGGTTCATCGTGACCGCCGTCCTGATCGTGGTCTGCCTGCTGGTGCTGCGCGGAACCGCGGTACGGATGATCGTCGCGGGCGTCACCGCCATCACCCTCGCGCTGCTGACCAACTGGCTGCTGCTGCCCGCCCTCGGCGTACGCGACGCCGGCTCGCTGGTCGCGCTGGAGACCCTGTTCGGTGACATCGCGGTCGGCTACGCCGAAGACCCGGCCGGCTTCCCCGCCGCCGACACGGCGGTGATGACCCAGGTGGCGCCGCTGAGCCACTGGCGGGAGTCGGCCGACTGCTACTCGGTCGACCCGACCGTCTGGGCGACGCCGTTCGACCGGGAGGCCGCCGCCGAGCACAAGTCGGAGCTGGTGGCGATCTGGGGACGGCTGCTGGAACGCTCACCGGGCGAGGTGATCGGCTCCCGGCTCTGCCGCAGCTCGATCGCCTGGAACCCCGCGTCGACCGGGAACGTCGCCCGCAACCCGAACCCGTGGTCGGTCAAGGCGTACGTCGCGCGGGACCCGTTGTTCCGGGCCAGTCCCGCCGCGCACGCGGCGTACTCCGCCCCGCTCAGCCAGCGGGCCGCCGATCTCGCGGTGAAGCTCAACGCCCGTACGGTCGCCCCGGAGTGGCTCTGGTGGCGCGGGGCGAGCTGGGCGTACGCGGCGTACCTGGTGGTCGGGCTGGTCGCCTGGCGACGCCGTGACCTGGGCGTACTCGCCCTGGCCAGCCTCACCGCCGGGAACCAGCTCTCGGTGCTGGCGATCAACAACATGCAGGGCGCCCGGTACATGTTCACCCCGTACGTCCTGGGTGTCGTCCTGCTCCCGTTGCTGCTGACCGCCCGCCGCCCGGCCGAGGAACCGACCCCGGCCGAGGAGCCGACCCCGGCCGGGGAGGCGTCCGCCGGGGCGGCACCGGCCGGATCAGGCCAGGTTGGATGAGCGCGGGTACGCGTCCGCCGGGTCCGTCAGCACGTTGACCAGGTACGGCACCCCGGAGTCGAACGCCCGCTTCAGCGCCGGACGCAGGTCGCCGGCCTTGGCGACCGTCTCCCCCGCCCCGCCGAGCGCGGTCACCACGTCGTCGTAGCGCAGCTCGGGTTGCAGGTCGGCGGCGACGTCGTAGCCGTACATGGCGTTCATCGGGTGCTTCTCCAGCCCCCAGATGCCGTTGTTGCCGACCACGATCACCACCGGCAGCTTCTGCCGGGCCAGCGACTCGACGTCCATCAGCGAGAACCCGGCCGCCCCGTCGCCCATCAGCACACAGACCTGACGGTCGGGGTGGGTGACCCTGGCCCCCATCGCGTAGCCCATGCCGGTGCCGAGGCACCCGTACGGGCCGGGGTCGAGCCAGGTGCCGGGCTGGGACGGCTCCAGGTACCGACCGGCGTACGAGACGAAGTCGCCCCCGTCGCCGATGGTGACCGCGTCCGGGTCCAGGACCCGCCGCAGCTCGCCGTAGACCCGCGCCGGGCGGATCGGGTCGGACTCGGCCGCCATCTCGTCCGCGTCCCGCTTCTTCGCCGCGTTCTCGACCGAACGCAGGTCGGCGATCCAGCTCGCGTGGTCCTCACGGTCGCCCTCGTGGTCGGCGAGCGCGGAGAGGATCAGGCGCAGGTCACCGGCGGGGCTGACGGCCGGCTGGACGTGGGTGGCCCGCTGGGTGGGCGCGTCCACGATGTGTACGAGCTGGGCGTCGCCGAAGTCGCCGAAGCCGAGCCGGAAGTCGAGCGGGGTCCCGACCACCACGATCACGTCCGCGCCGTTGAGGGCGGTCCGGCGGGCCTTGGCGAAGGCGAGCGGGTGCTCGGGCGGGAGGGATCCCCGACCCATGCCGTTGGTGAAGACCGGGACCTGTAGCGCTTCGGCTGCCTCGCGCAGCGCGGCGGTGGCGTCACCGGCGTAGACGTCCGAACCGGCGATGATCACGGGGCGCTGGGCGCCGGCGATCAGCCGACCGGCCTTGGCCACCTCGTCCTGATCGGGTTCGAGCGGGGCGATCGCCGCGGCGCCCGGCGCGGTGGCCTCGCCGACCGAGAAGACGACCTCCAGCGGCAGGTCGAGGAAGACCGGGCCGCGGTGCGGGCTGAGCGCGGCGGTCAGCGCGGTCTCGATCGCGCCCGGGATCCCGTCGGTGTCGAAGACGGTGGCGGCGTGCTTGGTGACCGGGGTGACCAGGGGCAGGTGGTCGATCTCCTGGAGGCTGCCCGAGCCCCAGCGGAAGGCCGGCGCCCTGCCCCCGATGACCAGCACCGGTGAGCCGTTGAAGTGGGCGCTGGTCAGCCCGGAGATGCCGTTGGTGACGCCGGGGCCGGCGGTGAGCACGGCGAGCCCGGGACGGCGGCGCAGCTTGGCCACCGCCTCGGCGGCGAAGACGGCGGACTGCTCGTGCCGTACGTCGACGATGCGCATCGGCGGTCGGCCGGCGGCGTCGACCTCGCTGCGGTGTGCGGCGTCGTAGAGCGGGAAGACATGGCCGCCGGAGAGGGTGAACATCTCGGTGATGCCGTACGCCCGCAGCGCCGCCACCGCCAAGTCGCCGCCGTGACCTTCGATCCGCTCCGTCATCGCCGCTCCCTCATCCTCGCCGTGGGTGCCCAGGTTATCGGCCGACCCGGAAAAGATGAAGAAGACTCGCCTCTCTCTCCGGGACGGACCACCCTCGCCCTTCCGGCCGCTCCGGTGTCACCGGCCGGTGAAATCCGGTTTCCGCTTGGCCACGAACGCGGCCATGCCCTCGCGCCGGTCGTCGGTGGCGAACAACGCCGCGAAGAGCTGACTCTCCCAGGCCAGACCGGAGTTCAGATCCATGTCCAGGCCGCCGTCGACAGCCAGCTTCGCCGCCCGCAGCGCCTGGGCCGGACCCGACAGGTACGGCTGGACCAGCGCGACCGCCTCCGCGTACACCCGGTCGGCCGGCACCACCCGGTCGACCAGCCCGATCGCCAGCGCCTCGGTGGCGTCGACCATCCGCCCCGACATGATCAGATCCTTGGCCCACGCCGGGCCGACCAGCCGTGCCAACCGCTGGGTCCCGCCGGCACCGGGGATGATGCCGAGCTTGATCTCCGGTTGGCCGAGTTTCGCGTCCTGCGCGGCCACCCGCCAGTCGCAGGCGAGCGCCAGTTCGCAGCCGCCGCCGAGGGCGTACCCAGTGATCGCCGCGACCACCGGCTTGGGGATCCGGGCGATGGCGCCGAGCGCGCTGGACAGCTCGACCGCCCGCGCCGCCATGTCCACGTACGACATGTCGGCCATCTCCTTGATGTCCGCGCCAGCCGCGAACACCTTCTCGCCGCCGTAGACTATGACCGCACGGACGTCGGAGTCCGTGGTGACGGTGGCAGCCGCGGATCGCAACTCCTCCTGCACCTGGGTGTTCAGCGCATTCATCGGCGGCCGTTCCAGCCGGATGGTGCCGATACCGTCGCTGATCTCCAGCCGGACGAAGTCGCCCACACTCCACCTCCACATCGAAGTCGCGTACCCACAGTACGACGCCCCTCGTTGGGTACGTTGTCTGGTGTCCCCCGTGACCAGGACGTGAAGAAAATGATCACCTATTACGACGACCGGTCCGTACGGGTCACCTCCGAGGCGATCCGGGTTGGCGAACGCGCCTATCCCCTGCTCGAACTCGCCGAGATCTGGCACCAGCGCGGCGACCGCTCCTGGCGGGTACTGGCCGGACGCGGGGCGCTCGGTTTCGGCCTGATCGGTCCGGTGGTCGCCGCCGTACTCGGCATCGGTCTGGCGATCCGCTTCCACTCCTCGTTCATCGTGACGCTCGCCATCATCGGCGTATCGTGCCTGGTCGGGTTCGCCGTCGGCCCGGTCGCCGACCTGCTGCTCGAATTCCTGGACCGGTCGTACACCCGGGGTTCGCACCGGCTGGAGATCTGGGTCCGCTGGCACGGCCAGCCGATCCGGGTCCTGCAGACCCACGACGCCCTGAAGTTCGGTCAGATCTACCGGGCGCTGCAACGCGCCGTCGAGCACCGGCAGCCGGCCAACCGCCCCCGCCGACCCGACCCCCGACTGCCGGGACCACTCAGATGACGTCGGGGAAGAGCGCGAGCGCCAGCACACTCGCCCCCCAGCAGTAGGCACTGACCAGCACTCCGATCGTCGCCAACCGCAGCCCGCGGTGCACCGGCTCGTGCCGCCGCGCCGCCCCGACCAGCGGCACCGCCACCAGCAGCCCGGCGACCGGCACCGCCGGCCACGCCGCCAGCCCGACCACGGCCAACCCGATCGCCGTACGGGTCAACCAGGTCGGCGCCGGCACCGGTACGGCAGCGGCGGCCGGCACGGCGGGTGATCCGGTCAGCCCCTCCAGCGCCGTCCGGGCCTTGGCCAGCTCAGCCGTACGCCGCTGGACCACGCTCGTCCAGGTAACCGGCGGGTACGGCCGTACCCACACACCCGGCGCACCCCCGTAGACCGGCACTCCCCCCGGCACCCCCGCCCACGGCGGGGGCGGCGGTCCCCACGGCGGCCGCGGTCCCCACGGCGGAGGGGGTCCCCACGGCGGGGGTGACATCCACGGCGGAGCCGCCGCCGGTGGCGGGGGCATCGGCGGGGTCCACCGCACCGGGGCCGACTGAGCCGGAGTATCGGTCGGCACGGGAGTAGCGGGCGGAAGCGATCCCGCCGACGCGATCGATGGTGGCGGCGTCACCGGGGCGGGCAGGGCCTGGACGTCGGCCGGCGGTGGCACCGGGGCGGGCAGGGCCTGGACGTCGGCCGGCGGTTGCACCGGGGCGGGCAGGGCTTGGATTTCGGCCGGCGGTTGCACCGGGGCGGGCAGGGCTTGGATGTCGGCGGGTGGTTGCACCGCTGGGAAGGGTGGGACCGGCGCTGGCGGCCATGGGTACCAGGCCGGCCGGGGATGCACGACAGGCCATGGATACGGGGCTGCCCAGGGGTGCGCGGCCGGCGGGGCAGGGGGAACAGGCCAGGGATACGGGGCCGGCTGGGGGAAAGCGGCCGACTGGGGAGACGAGACCGGCTGGGGATGGGCGGTTGGCCAGGGGTGGGGCGGGGGTGCGGCGTACCAGATCGGTTGGGGGACGACCGGCGGCTGCGGTGGCAGGTCGACGAGCCGCAACTGGGCCCGTTGGACGCGCAGCGCCGCCCGACCGGCCCGCCAGCCGTGGGCCCGGACGACCGCCCGCGCCGCCCGGCCCCGGCCGCCCAGCGTGGTCACCGCGGCGGCCTCGTCGGCCGTCGCCAGCCCCGGTCCACCGGCGCCGAGCCGCTCCGCCAGCCGGACCGCGTCCGCGTGGCGGAGCGTGGCGAGCCAGTGGAACGACGCCGCGCCGGGAATCGCGATCACCAGCAGGTAACCGGTCAGCACGGCGAACCCGGGCAGCCGGTCGAGCCCGTCGGACACCGCGATCGCCACCGGCGAGTTGACCGCCGCATGGGTCAGCCAGGCGAGCGCCTGGGCGCCGACAAAAACACCCACCCGCCGCGCCCTCGTCCGGTCGGTACGGACGAGGAGGTACGCGACCCCGGCACCGGCGACGGCGGTGAAGAGCGGATGACCGACCGCACCTGGCAGGGTGAACCGCAGCACCAGCATCCGCAGTGCCTCGCCGACGTCGTCCGGCAGCGTGTCGTCCGCGGCCAATGCGGCGTAACCGAGATCCTCCACAGCGGCGAACCCGACCCCGATGATCGCCCCGTAGACCGCACCCGCGAAGACCGTACGCAGGTGGGGGCGGGCGGCCAGGAACAGGAACACCACCCCGGCGACCTTGGCCAGCTCCTCGGCCGGCGGGGCGACGATCATGGCGCCCCAGATGCCGGCGAACTCGGGCGAGAACAGGCGCCCGAGCAGGTCGTCGATGGTGAAACCGGCGGTCCCGCCGACCAGCACCGAGACCGTGGCGCCCCAGAGCCCCGCCAGCGCGACCAGCCACCAGGGACGGGTGCCGAGGCGGTCGAACTGCCGGATCAGGAGCAGGAAGAGTGCCGCGTAGACGGAGACCAGGAGCGTGCCGACCAGCGTCGACCACGGGGCGAGTACGGCGAAGAACACGGTGACGAGCAGGGTCGCCGCGGTGGCGAGCGCGGTGACGGACAGCAGGATCCAGAAGCTCGGCGTACGGACCAGCGACCACGGGCGGTTCACTGTGCCGCCGCCGGGTCGATCTCGATGCTGGTCACCGCTGCCCAGACCGGGGCCGGCAGTTCGGCGCAGTTCGCCACCGGGGTGGCCAGCACGACCACACCGATCGACCGCTCGGTCAGTACGGCGTAACAACCGGGGTCGACGTCGACGCTGTCGTCACCACGCAACGAGCCCCGTTCACCGGATACACCGGCGGTGGTGGTGACCCGCTCCGGTTCGCCGACCGGTCGCAGCCACTCGTCCCGATCGAGCTTGTGCCGTACGTGTGCGACGTACGGCCCGACGTCGCCGCGGAACTGCTGCGCGCTCAGGCGCAGGCGTACCCCACCGGCCAGCAGTGTCACGGCGCCGGTTCCCGGTCGGGATTCGGACAGATCGAGCCGCGCACCGGGTGGCGGGGCGATGGTCGCGCCGAAGCCGATGTCGACCCGCTCGTCGGAGAGCGGTGCGCCCTCGCTGGGCAGCGGTATCGCCAGCAACGCCGGCACACCGGCCAGGGCGGCCAGGCCAACCAGCAACAACACGGCCCACCCCGCGTTCTTCCAGCCCGTCACGCCCACCGCACCCCCGTCGTACGAACCCGGCATCCCCGTACGCACCCCATCGCGCCCCCACGCTACCGATCACGGTCAATCCCTCCCGACCCCCGAACCCCCACACCCCCGACCCCTCGACGATCTTGCACTTGTGGCGCCCGGATCAGGGCATTCGGCTGGGTTTGTGCACCACCACAACAGCAAGATCGTCGGGGTGGCCGGACGGGGTCGACGGGGAGGAGGGGAGGAGGGGTGGAGGGGTGGAGGGGGTTTGCTTGGGGCTGTTGACAGGCGCGGTTTGCTTGAGTGGTGACCGTCTATTACCGGGACGACACGGTGCAGGTGACCTCCGAGACGGTCCAGGCGGGCGGTCACCGGGTACCGGTCGCCGAACTGACCTACGTCTGGCACACCCGAGGGCGCGGCACGCTGCGGTCCCGCTCCCGGCTACTCGGACGCGGCACGCTCATCTTCCTGCTCTCGGTCCCCCCGCTGATCGCGACGATCTGCGTCGTCTCACTCGCGTACGCGGCCCAGGATCGGGGGAACTGGCTGCTCGCGGCGGCGATCCTCGGCATCTGCGTGGTGGGCGCACTGGCCCTGATGCCGTTCCTGGAGGTCCCGCTGAGCTGGTTGGACCGCTCGTACGACCGGGGGTCGGGCGTCTACGAACTCTGGGTGCAGCGCCAGGGGCAGGAACTGATGCTGTTGCAGATCTCCGACGCGATGCGGTTCGGCCAGATCTACCGGGCGGTGCAGCGTGCCGTCGAGCAACACGGCGACACGCGCTGAGGCGTAACCCGGAGGGTCAGGTCGTCTGCTCCGGCAGGCCGCCCCAGGGAAGCTGGGGAGGGTCCTCGGCCATCCGTGCCTGGTAGTCGAGGGCGGTTGTCTCCTGGCCCCAGCGCGGCATGCCGGTCGGCATGTCCCGGGTGTCGAGCAGCAGCTCGATGATGGTCAACCGGTCCGGTCTGCCGGGCAGTCCGGCGAAGACCCGGGCCAGGTCGCCCTCGGTGGAGACCACGTGCGCGTCGATCGGGGCGTCCCGGGCGAACACCGACGGGATCTGCGCGTACCGCCAGTTGTCGATGTCGTTGTACCGCTGGTGCGCCCCGTCGACCGCGCGCTCGACCGTGTAACCGCCGTTGTTCAGGACCACGATGATCGGATGCTGACCGGTGGCCAGCATCCGACTGATCTCCTGGACGGTGAGCTGCAACGACCCGTCACCGGTGACGAGGACGACCCGCCGCTGCGGGGCCGCCACCCCGGCACCGAAGGCGGCCGGTGTGGCGTACCCGATCGATCCCCACAGGGGTGCCTGGAGGCAGTCGGTTCCCGGCGGGAGCTGGATGGTCGCCACCCCGTACGACGGGGTGCCGGTCTCCGGTAGGAGCACGTCACCGGGGCGCAGCAGTGCCGCCAGCGCGGGCCAGAGCCGCGCCTGCCCGATCGGCTCGTCACTGGCCGGGTCGAGCGCGCCGGCCAGGTCGGGGGCGGGTGCCACGGCCGACTCCCAGTCGACGGTACGCGCCGGCGCGATCCCGTACAGGGCACGCAGCGCCGCGTCCGGCGGTACGCCCTCGAACATCGCCCCGGCCACCGATGCGGAGGTGCTGTTGAGCCCGATGATCAGTGACAGGTCCAGGTCGGCGGTGAACAGTCCGTCCCAGTCGAAGAACTTGGTGCCGACACAGACCAGGGCGTCCGCTCCCTCGATCACCTGCCGGACCGGATCGGCGCTGTCCCCACCGTTGTAGATGCCGACGAAGTGCGGGTCGGACTCGTCGACGAAGCCCCGGCCCATGCCCTGGGTCGCCACCGGCCAGTTCCGGTCGACCATCACCGACCGTACGAGCTGCCCGAGGTCGTACCGGATCGCCAGGTTGCCCACCAGGAGGGCGGGTCGGCTCGCGTTGGCCAGCAACCGCCGGGCGACCCCGGTGAACGCGTCGAGCTGCGCGGCGTCGACCACCGGCTCGGGCCGGGGCAGTGGTGACCGGGGCGCGGCCACCTCCTGCCGGGCCACGTCACCGGGCAGGCGTACGTAGACCGGCCGCCGGGCGAGCCACGCCTCGCACAGCACCCGGTCGATCTCGGTGGCCGCGTTCTCGGCGGTCAGGCTGGTCTGGGCGACGGTCACCTCCCGACCGATCCGGACCCACCGGTCGAAATCGCCGTCACCGAGCGAGTGGTGCATGGACGTGTGCTTGTCCATGATCCGGACCGGTGGTCCGCCGACGATCGACACGATCGGCACCGATTCGGCCATCGCCCCGGCCAGCCCGTTGACCGCGGAGAGTTCACCCGGACCGAAGGTGGTGAGGATGGCCGACATGCCGGCGAGGCGGGCGTAGCCGTCGGCCGCGTACGCGGCGTTCAGCTCGTTGCAGCTACCCACCCAGTCGATGCCCTCGAACGCCTCGATCTGGTCGAGGAACTCCATGTTGTAGTCGCCGGGCAGGCCGAAGACGTGCCGTACCCCGAGGTCGTGCAGCCGGCTCAGCAGCAGCTCACCGACCGTGGTCATGTTCCGGTGCCTCCGCGCACTGTGCCGCCCCCGTCGCCGTCGCCCACGCCCGTGCCGCTGCCCTGGCGGTCCGTCCGTTCCATTTTCCGGTCTTCGACGCCCGCCCGGACCGGGAATCGGCAAACCGGCGGGGCTGCCGCCGACGGGAACGGGGGACCGGGAATCGGCAAACCGGCGGGTTGCCGCCGACGGGGGGACGGGGGACCGGCACGCCGGCGGAAGGACACCGCCCGCCGTGGATCAGCCGTCGGGCGGCACTCGACCGGGCGACGCACAATTGCGGGATGGTGCTCCCCCTCCCCCGGCCCGCCGCCCTGCTCGACCTGACCAGATTCGCCGTCGGTCAGGCCGTCGGTCAGGCCACCGACGCCGCGACCACGCTCGCCGGTCTGCCCGCCCGCGCGATCGGCGTACTCGACCAGGCCGAGGAGCTGGTACGGCGGATCGGCACCGTGCTGGACCGGGTGGAGACCGCGCTGGACCGGATGGAGTCCACACTGGAGCGGACCGACCGGATCGTCGGGGCGACGGAGAAGGCCGTCGACCAGGTGCAGACGCTGACCGCCCGTGCCGCCGCCCCGATCGACGAGGCGAGCCGGGTGGCCGCCGCCGCGGCGGTCGTGGTCGCCGAGGCGGAACTCGTCGCTGGCAGGGCCGCCGCCACCATGGCCCGGGCCGAGGTCACCATGGGTACGGTCGACGAACTGCTCGGCGCGTACGCCGTCACGCTGCGCAAGGGTGCCCCGATGGCCAGCCGTTTTGTCGAGCAGCTCACCCCGGAGGAGGTCGACGCGGCGATCCGGCTGGTGGACGAGCTGCCCAAGTTGACCGGGCACCTGACGGCAGACGTACTGCCGATCCTGGCCACCCTCGACCGGGTCGGCCCGGACATCCACGACCTGCTCAACGTCACCCGCGACCTCAAGCTCGCCATCGCCGGCATTCCGGGCCTGGCCATGCTGCGTCGGCGCGGCGAGAACCGGTCCCCGGACGAGAGCTGACCCACCGGTCAGCGGAAAGCCCGGTCAGCGGATGTAGTCGCCGAGGACGGCCGGGGTCAGCCCGGCGGCGTGGATGGCGTTCAGCGCCGCGATGAGGTCGTCCACGAACCGGTCGCGGAAGTGCATCAGGATGATGTCGCCGGGGTGGATCTTGTGTTCACCCTGGTAACGCACCTTGCCCTTGTCGACCGACTCGGTCCAGAAGAAGGCCGCCTTCAGACCGCAGTCGTGCACGGCCCGCAGGGTGGTGCCGTCCTTCTCCCCGAACGGCGGCCGGAACAGCACCGGGCGGCGGCCGTACAGCGTGCCGAGCCGGTCGGCGGAACCGCAGATCTCCCGCTTCTGGGTCGCGTACGACTTGCCCCGCAGTCCCTGGTGGGTGAGGGTGTGCGCCTCGATCGCCACGTTGGGCGCGGCGAGTTGGAGTTGCCGGAAGTAGTCCGGGTTCTCCTTGATCGCGTCGATGGTGAGGAAGAGGGTCACCGGCACCTGCGCCTCGGCGAGCAACTGCCGCGCCTCGGGCCGTTTGATCCAGCCGTCGTCGATGGTCACGAACGCCACCGGCTGGGTGGTGGGGATGCGCGAGTACCAGCCCGCCGAGGCCCCGGCCGGTACGGTCACCGGCTCCGGCACCGGCGCGGCCGGGAAACGCGGCAACCTGGCCGCGTAGACGCCGACCGGGGTGGCCGCGACGGTGGGCCGGGCGGTCGCCGTGGCGGTGGGTGCGACGGTACGGGCGAGCCGGGCGGTCGCCGGGCTGGTGGTCGGTCCGGGAAACGCGACCACGAGCCCCGCCAAGGCCAGCACCACGACCAGTCCGACCGTCCACTGTGGCTTACCCCGGCCCGGCGCCCCCGTGGGCCCGCTACCAACGCTCATGTCGCGGGAGCGTACGCCGAGTCTGTCCGGGTGTGGTGACCCCCCGGGACGTCACTTATCGCAGCTAGGCGACCACGCCCGGACGGCGAAGGTCGTCGATCTCGACCACCTCGCGCCCGAGCGGCCAGAACGCCGCCGGTACGAGCTTGAAGTTGGCGATACCGAACGGAATCCCGATGATCGTGATGCAGAGCGCGACCCCGGCCAGTACGTGCATCAGCGCCAGCCACCAGCCGGCCAGGATCACCCAGAGCACGTTGGCCACGCCCGAACCCAGTCCGGCGCCCGGCTTCGGGGTGAGCGTCCGGCCGAACGGCCACAGCGAGTAGTACGCCAACCGCAGCGACGCCACCCCGAACGGGATCGTCACGACCAGGACGAAGCAGATCAGCGCCGCGATGCCGTACCCGATGGCGAGGACGATGCCGCTGCCGAAGATGAGCCAGAGGAGATTGAGGATGAAACGCACCATGCCCTCATAGTGCCCAACCCCCGCCACCGGGGGCGGCGAACGCCGCGGCTCAGTGCCCGGGGCGGGCGGTGGCGGTGGCAAAAAGGGCGTCGATCTCGTCCCGTCGGGGCAGCGAGCCGGAGGTGCCGACGTGCCGGGCGCAGGCCGCACCGGCGGCGCAGGCCCAGTGCACCGCGTCGACCAGGTCACGACCCTCGCCCCAGGCCACGGCGAGCGCGCCGGTGAAGGCGTCACCGGCACCGGTCGTGTCGACCGCGTCGACCGGAAAGCCCGGGATGTGCGCGGTGGTGCCGTCCCGGTCGCCGTACCAGGCGCCGTCGGCGCCGAGGGTCAGAACCGCCCGGGGTACGGCGTCCAGCAGCGCCCCCGGATCCTCCCGGCCCGCTCCGCTGACCGCCTGCGCCTCATGCTCGTTGACCACGAGGAGGTCGACCAGGTCGAGCAACTCGGCCGGGAGTTCCCGGGCCGGGGCGGCGTTGAGCACCACCCGGGTACCGGCGGCACGGGCCGCGGTGGCCGCTTCGAGGACCGTTTCGAGCGGGATCTCGAGCTGGGTTACCAGCACGTCCGCCCGGCGTACGGCGGAAAGCTCCGGTTCGGTGAGGCCGACGAACGCGGCGTTCGCGCCGGGCGCCACCACCACCGTGTTCTCGCCGTTGGCGTCGACGGTGACCACGGCCACGCCGGAGGCGCCGTAGACCACCCGCAGTTGGCCGGTGTCCACGCCGGAGGCGGCGATCCGCGCCTTCAGCGTCACCCCGAACGAGTCCGAGCCGATCGCGCCGAGGAAAACACCGGAGGCACCGGCCCTGGTCGCGGCGATCGCCTGGTTGGCCCCCTTGCCGCCGGGCACCATCACGAAGTCGTTGCCGAGCACCGTCTGCCCGGCCGCCGGCAGGACCGGGGTCATGGCCACCAGGTCCATGTTCGCGCTGCCCACGACAACAACCCGGGGCCGACTCATGGGCACCTCCTGCTGGTGGGACGCGGACCATGATTCTAGAGGCGGCGGTTGGGGTGGTTTTCTGGCAGGCTGCCTGGATGGGAAAGACGGCAATCGGGGTCATGTACCGCTGCGACAGCCCCCCGGAGCAGCTCCCGGCCTACGCGCGTCTGGTCGAGCGACTCGGTTACGACGAACTCTGGGTGGTCGAGGACTGCTTCTTCACCGGAGCGGTCTCCGCCGCGACGGTCGCCGCCTCGGTCACCGAGACGATCCGGATCGGTATCGGCATCCTGCCGGCCGCGTTCCGTAACCCCGCCCTGGCCGCGATGGAGTTGAGCAACCTCGAACGACTCTTCCCCGGCCGGATCCTGCCCGGTTTCGGCCACGGCATGCCGGACTGGGTACGCCAGGTCGGTGCCCACCACCCGTCCCCGCTGGCGGTGCTCGGCGAGACCGTCACCGTCGTACGCGCCCTGCTGGCCGGTGAGACGGTCACCGTCGACGGGCAGTACGCCAAGCTGGACGGGGTGAAGCTGGCGTTCCCGCCGGCCGAACCGCCCCCGATCTCGACCGGCGTACGCGGCGCGAAGTCGCTGCGGCTGTCCGGGCAGGTGGCGGACGGGACGATCCTGGCCGAGTGCGCGAGCCCGGCGTACCTGCGGTGGGCCAGGGACCTGATCGACGCCGGCCGCGCCGACGCCGGCCGGAACGACGACCCACACCGCCTGACCGTCTACGGTTTCCTCGACTTCGACTCCGATCGGTCGTACGCCCGTCAGGCGATCGCCGGCCGTTTCCTCGGCGGTCCGCCCCTCTCCCCCGCCGACGACGACCTGGCCGAGGAGATCGCCGCCCTGGTGGCCGCCCACCCGAAGGTGGAAGACCTGGCCGGGGCCCTGCCCGACCACTACGTAGACCGCTTCGCCATAGCCGGCACCCCCGACCAGTGCGCCGCCTCCCTACAGGCCCTCACCGACGCCACCGCCGACTCGATCATCTTCATCCCCCCCACCGACCCCCAACTAGCCGTAACCCAAATAACCCTCGCCGCCCCCACCCTCCTCCCCGGATAACCCCCGGATCACCTAGTTGATCATGAAGTTAGCGACGGTTTCCGCGCCGAAAAGTGTCGCTAACTTCATGATCGACGGCGGGTCGACGGGGGTGGGGGGGGGGGTGGGGGGCGGGGGTGGGCGGGCTTTGGCGGCGGTCAGTTTGCTGTCGTTACGCCGGCTCGCTCGGCCCAGGAACTGCCGGAGAGGTGGCCGCCTGCGGCGGGGTCGTGTGCGGGCAGGACGGCGAGGTTCGGGTACCGGCCGCGCAGGGTGTTGATCGCGCGGGTCGTCTCGCGCAGCCGGGCGCGTTCGCCGACGCCGGGGATGTGTCCGTCCTGCATGAGGTGCACGTCGTAGGTGACGTCACCGACCATCAGCAGCGGGGTCGCGCCGGGCTGGCGTACGAGCAGCGACAGCGAGCCGGGGGTGTGTCCCGGTGTGGGCAGCAGAACGAGAGTGCCGTCGCCGAAGAGGTCGTGGGCGGCGGTGAACGGTGCGACGGCCGGGTCGTTCGTCGCGCGTGGCGTCACCTGCCGCCAGCGCAGACCGGGCAGGTTGATGTGACTGGTGAGCATGCCCCGGTTCTCGGGGTTCGGCTGGTGCAGGTCGTCCCACTCGCGCTGGTCGACGACGATCTCGGCGTGGCTCAGCTCGGACAGGCCGCCGATGTGGTCCTGGTGCAGGTGCGACAGCACGACGGTGTGCACGTCGGCGATGTCGTAACCGATGCTGGCCAGTCGGGCAGTCAACGTCTGGTCGGAGTCGATCTGGAACCGGGCGAGCCGCCGGTAGATCAGCCCGGTCAGGCCGGAGGTCGGGAAGTAGTTCGGGTCGGTGACCGAGGCCCGGTCCTGCCCGGTGTCGAACAGGACGAGACCGTCCTCCCGCTCGATCACGTAGACGTTGATCGGTCGTGGGTCGGTCCACCGGCGTGAGGTCATCAGCCACCACAGGAACGGGGTGCCGTTCGACCGGACGTGCTGCGGGCGGATGTCCACCGTGCCGGTGCTGACCACCGAGACTGCCTTGATCGGGTTGCTGAGCTTGGGCGCGACCGCCGCGTTCTGTGTCATGACATTAGATTACACGACACACAATCCTCGGCAAGCCCCGGGCGCACTCATGTAGAGAAAGAGGGGCTATCCCGAGTCGGATAGCCCCTCTTTCTCTACAAAAGCGGGTGTTCTCGGCAGGGGGGCGACGCGCCCCCGGCAGGTCAGCTCGTGGGGAAGTTGTCGGGGGTGCGGGTGCGGTCGCGGATCCAGACGCCGGCCGGCTTGAGTACGGCGGTGCCGGCGTACGTGGTGCCGTTGCAGGTGCCGGTGTTGAAGACGGCACCGGACCGGAAGTCGTCGGAGAAGTTCCAGTTGACCCAGCTGATCTGCTTGCTGGCCATCAGATCCAGGTACGCCTGCGCCTGGGTGAAGTTGTTCGCGCCGTCACCGGAGGCGGTCTGGGTGCCGAACTCGGTGACGAACATCGGGATCCGGTCGGCGGCCCTGCTCAGCGCGTTCAGGTACGACGTGCCGTGCGAGGCGGCGTAGAAGTGGAAGGTGTACATGATGTTGGTGGCGTTGACCGGGTTGTTGACCACCTCGGTCTCGCTGGCACCGTCGGAGAGCCCGAGCGAGGACCAGGCGCGGGTGCCGACCAGCACCACCCCGTCGGGGTCCTGCGCGCGGATCACCGGGATGATCTGCTCGGCGTACGACTTGATGGTCGACCAGCCGACGCCGTTCGGCTCGTTCGCCACCTCGTACAGGATGTTGGTCTTGTCCCTGTGCCGGCTGGCGATCTCGGTGAAGAAGGTACGGGCCCGACTGAGGTTGAAGTTCGGGTCGCCCGGATCCAGCATGTGCCAGTCGACGATCGCGTAGAGGCCACGGGCGGTGGCCCGCTCGATGAAGTCGTGCACCCGGTCGGTGAAACCGCGCGGGTCGGTCTCGTAACCGTCCTCCTGGATGTACATCGAGATCCGGAGCACGTCGGCGCGCCAGTCGTTGGCGAGCGCGTCGAGGGAGTTGTTGTTGACGCACTGGGCGTACCACTGGATGCCGTGCGTGCTCATGCCGCGCAACTGGATCGGGCGCCCGTACTGGTTGCAGAGCTTGACGCCGCAGACCCGGAGCTGGCCGTTGATCGCCGCCGGGGTGGTGCCGCCGCCCCCGCCGGAGGCGGTGGTCGCGGTGACCTGGTTGCTCACCGCCGACAGGTTGCCGGCCGCGTCCCGCGCCCGGACCGTGAAGGTGTACGCCGTGGCGGCGGCCAGCCCGCCGACGGTGCCGCCGGTGCCGGTGACCGTGGTCGCGAGGGTCCCGCCCCGGTAGATGTCGTACCCGGTCACCGCGACGTTGTCGGTGGCGGCGTTCCAGGCCAGCGAGACACTGGTCGAGGTGACCGAGGTGCTGCGCAGGTTGCCGGGGACGGTGGGTGCCTGGGTGTCGCCGCCTCCTCCGCCGCCGGTGCAGGAGCCGCCGTTGACGGTGCAGTTGGTCGGGGTGCCGGTGCCCGACACGGTGAAGCCGAAGGTGGTGCTGGCTCCGGCGGCGAGGGTGCCGTTCCAGGACTGGTTGACGAAACTGTGGCGGTTGCCGGAGGTGGTCCGGGTCGCGTCCCAGGAGCTGCCGATGGTCGAGCCGGCGGCCAGGTCGAACTCGACCCGCCAGCCGGTGATCGTGCTGGTCGTGTTGTTGCGGACGGTGAACAGGGCCTCGTAGCCACTGCCCCAGTCCTGGGTCTTGGTGAAGCTGGCGGTCGCCGCGTACGCGCCCGGCGCCACCAGCAGACCTGCGGTCACGGCCAGCGCGGTGGCGGACACCAGCGTCGCCAGCCGACGGAATCTGTTCATCCTGTTCCCCTGACGATCGGATCGACATGACGACACGTATCGATGGAGGAACAGTAAATTTAATTAACAGTCACGTCAACATGACGACACTTGTCCATATTTGGCGGCACCGGTCGGGCGGCTCAGGCGGCGCGGGCGGTGAAGCGGTCCCCGGAGCGTTCGACGGTGAGCGGCAGTCCGAACGTACGGGAGAGGTTGTCCCCGGTGATGGTGTCGCCGACCAGGCCCTGGGCGACGATGCCGCCCTCGCGCAGCAGGAGCGCGTGGGTGAAGCCCGGCGGGATCTCCTCCACGTGATGGGTGATCAGCACCAGGGCCGGGGCGTCCGGGTCCCGGGCCAGTCCGGCCAGCCGGCCGACCAGATCCTCGCGCCCGCCCAGGTCGAGCCCGGCCGCCGGCTCGTCCAGGAGCAGCAACTCGGGGTCGGTCATCAGGGCACGGGCGATCTGCACCCGCTTGCGCTCCCCCTCGGACAGGGTCCCGTAACGCCGGTCGGCCAGCCCGGCGACGCCGAACTGGTCCAGCAGGGCCCGCGCCCGCGCCTCGTCCACCGCGTCGTAGCTCTCCCGCCACCTGCCGACCACCGACCAGGCCGCGGTCAGCACCACGTCGCGTACGGACTCGTCGCCCGGGATCCGCTCGGCCAGCCCGGCCGTGGTCAACCCGATCCGGGTCCGCAACTCGGCCATGTCGGTGCGGCCGATCTTCTCACCGAGCACGTGCACCGTGCCGCTGGTCGGGTGCGACCGGCCGCCGGCCAGATTGAGCAGGGTCGTCTTCCCAGCGCCGTTGGGGCCGAGCACCACCCAGCGCTCGTCCAACTCCACCCGCCAGCTCAGGTCCCGCAGCAGGAACGCACCGGTGCGGACCACGTTCACCCCGGCAAGGTCGATCACCAGGTCGTCGCTGGCCGGGCTCGGGTTCGGGCCGGTGGCAACGGCACCGGCGACGTTGTGGACCAGGTCAGTAGGCACCCGTCCATCCAACCACGCACGCGTCGCCGCCCCCCACGGACGGCGGCCTCCCCGTAAGGTGGGGCGCCGTGTCATTGATCACGCTGAACGGACCGGAGGTCCACATGGGCGGACGCGGCGAGGGGGTCGCGTGAGCGCGGTCATCGAGATACACGGGCTGCGTAAGAGCTTCCGCCCCCTGAGGGGCGAGCCGAGGGTCGCACTCGACGGGTTCGACATGCTGGTCGAGGCGGGGCAGGTGCACGGTTTCCTCGGCCCCAACGGCTCGGGCAAGACCACCACCCTGCGTACGCTGCTCGGCCTGGTCCGGGCCGACGCCGGAAGCATGCGGGTGCTCGGTGAACCGGCGCCGGAACGGCTGCCGGCGGTCGCGCCCCGGTTCGGTGCGATCGTGGAGAGCCCGCAGTTCTTCGGCAACTTCACCGGCCGGCGCACCCTGCGGCTGCTCGCCACCGCCGGTGGGGTCGAGCCGGTACGGGTGGACGAGGTGCTCGAACGGGTCGGTCTGCGGGACCGGGCCGAGGACCGGGTCAAGGGTTACTCGCTCGGCATGAAGCAGCGGCTGGCGGTCGCCTCGGCCCTGCTCAAGAACCCGGAGCTGCTGATCCTCGACGAGCCGGCGAACGGGCTGGACCCGGCCGGGATCCGCGAGATGCGGGACCTGGTTCGCGACCTGGCGTCGTCCGGGGTCACCGTCCTGGTCTCCAGTCACATCCTGGCCGAGATCGAGCTGATCTGCGACCACGTGACCATCATCTCGCGGGGACGGCGGGTCACCTCGGGAACCGTCGGCGAGGTGCTGGCCGGCTTCGACCGGGGCGAATACCTGGTACGGGTCGACGACCCGGAGGACCGCGCCACGGAACTGATCACGGCCGCCGGGCACGACGTGGTCACGTACCCCGACCGCCTGGTGGTCTCCGGGGTGTCCGATCCGGCCGCCCTCAGCCGCATCCTCGGCGAGCAGGACCTCTGGGTACGCGAGCTGACCCCGCTCACCCCGGACCTGGAGAGCGTCTTCCTCGAACTCACCGGAACCGTGCCGCAGCAGGGCAACCCGCACCAGGTCGACGACTCGGTGCTGCCGCAGCGCCCGGACACCGGCTACGGACCGGCGGCGCAGATCGAGCTGGGCTCCACCGCGGGACCGGACGACGGGAAACCGCCGGCCGCCATCGGGGCGGGAGCGCCGGTCACCACCGACGAGGGGACGAAGGCGTGAATCTCATCCAGGCCGAGTTGGAGCGGCTGGGTGCCCGACGTTTTGTCCAGCTCATGCTGGCGGTGCTGGTGGTCGCGTTCGCGATCACCGTCGTCACCACCATCGCCGGGTCGCGCCAACCCGGTGCGGGCGAGGTCGAACGGGCGCGGGTCGCGGTGCAGGAGCAGATCGACGCGAACGAACGCTGGCTGCGCGAGTGCCGGGAAACCCGCGAGGAGAACCCGGAGGAGTTCCGGTCCAACTACCCGGTCGACTGCGACGAGATGTACACCCGTACGCCGCAGATCGAGGACTACCTGACCGGGGTGTTCGTCTTCGAACGGCAGATGCCGGGGCTGGTCTACTTCCTGATCACGTTCCTCGCGCTGTTCGGTTTCCTGGTCGGGGCGTCGTACATCGGTGCCGACCTGAACTCGGGCGGGATGACCAACCTGCTGCTCTGGCGACCGCAGCGGCTCACCGTGCTCGGAACCAAGCTGGGCACCCTGCTCGGTGCCGTACTCGGACTGTCGATGGTCTCCTCGGTGCTGTACCTGGGCGCGTTCTGGTTGGTCGGCCAGACGCGTGGTTACCCCGGCATCCTGGACGCGGACTTCTGGAACACGATCCTGACCACCACGGTCCGGGGGTGGTTCCTGACCCTGCTGGTGGCCGCGCTGGGCTTCGCGATCGCGGTTCTGGGCCGGCACACCGCCGCCGCACTGGGCGTGCTCGCGGGTTACGCGGTGATCTGGGAGGGCGGCGGCCGGATCGTCATGGAGATCATCGACGCCCCGCGCCCGGACGTCCTGATGCTCTCCACCTACGTCGGCGCCTGGGTGCTCGGCCAACTCCACCTCACCGACCAGGGCTTCGTCTGCGACCCCGGACCCGCCGGCTACTGCCAGGTCACCCAGTACGTGCTGGGTTGGCCGGCGGCGCTGCTGGTGCTGCTGGTCGTGGTGGGCGCTTTCGTGCTCGCCTCGTTCGCCAACTTCCGCAAGCGGGACCTGGTCTGACCGGGGAGGGGCACCCGGTCTGACCGGGTGCCCCTCCCCTGCTCGCTACCGACCGTGCCCCTGCTGCCGCCCGTGAGATCAGAGGCGGGTGAGGCGGACGGCGTCGGCGATCACGTAACCGGTGCCGGAGGCCCAGCGGCTCACCCCGACCTTGTTGGCGTCGCCGGCGGCGAGGGTGAAGGAGCCCAGCGAGCGCCACTGCCCGCCGCCGGTGCGTTGGTTCACGATCACGGTCTGGTTCCCGCTCGGCGTCGCCACCACGTACGGGGTGGAGTCGTTGTAACCGGGGTCGGCCGGGTACCAGACGTCGACCCGGTAACTCGCCGTCGCCGGCACGTTGAACCGGTACCAGGCGACGTCGCTGGCGGCGACCGGGTTGGCGTACCGGTAGTCGACCCCCTGACGCTGCGCGGAGTACGTCGACACGCCCCAGTTGGCGCTCGCGGTGAACCGGCCCGAGGTGGTGTTGTCCACGGTGGCCGTCCAGCCGCCACCGCCGCCGCCACCGGAGCCGGTGACGTACTGCATGTAGGTGGTCCAGTTCCAGTTCGGGCCGGGGTCGGTGTGGGTGGCACCGGGCACCTGGTTGTGCCCGATGATGTGCGACCGGTCCTTCGGGATGCCGTACTTGTCGCACAGGTGCCGGGTCAGCGCGGCGGACGCCCGGTACATCGCGTCGGTGAACCAGGACGCCTGGTTGACGTAACCCTCGTGTTCGATCCCGATCGACTGGGTGTTGTACGTCCAGTTGCCGGCGTGCCAGGCGATGTCCTTGTCGCGTACGGACTGGGTGACGGCGCCGTCGGAGGAGCGGAAGGTGTAGTGGGCGCTCACCCCGGCGGCCGAGTTCTGGAACCAGTTCACCGTCCCGGCGTACGAGCCCTGCGCCACGTGGATGATCACGTAGTTGATCGGGTACGCCGACTCGCGACTCGACGCGGTGTAGTTGCCGGAGTACGCCGGCGCCCAGGCGGCCGGGCCGTAGTCGGTGCTGAGGGTGCCCACCCCGCCGGTGCCGGCGTTGCCGGAGGAGCCGAGCGGGGCGACGGTGGCGTACCCGCCCCGGTGCGGCGAGACGGTCCGGGGGGCGACCGACGTAACGGACGGGGCATTGAAGCCGGTGCCGAGCAGGTCGTACACGGCGTCGGCGTAGAGCCGGGCAACGGCCGGGTCACCGGCGCCGCCGTACCGGACGACCGGGAGGTACCAGTGGTCGACGTCGGCGCGCTGGGTCGCGTCCAGCCCGGCGGCGTCGGCGTACGAGCGCAGCACCGCCGCCGCACCGAGGATGTTGGCCGTGCTGTCGGTACGCAGTACGGCCGGGTCGAGGCCGGTGAGCGTGGCCGCCAGGTCCAGGGTGCGCAGTTTCGGATTGTTGGTCAGGTGCATGACGCCGTACCCGCCGGACGCGCTCGGGGCGCCACCGTGCCCGTCGAGCCGGGTTTCGGCGTAGCCGAGCGCGGCGAGCAGGTCGGCCGGCACCTGGTACCGCGCCGCCGCCCGGTCGAACGCGCCGGCCAGCGGCGACCGTGCCTCGGCGCCGGCCACCGGACCGTTGCCGGGAATGTCGGCCGGGCCGGCGGCCAGCGCGGGTTGGCCGGCCGGACCGGCGGCCAGGATCAGGGTGGCGCCGAGCAGGTAGCTCGCACGCCGTAAGGGAAACCGAACAGTCACCGTCACTCCTCCCCAGGGGATCGATGATCCTAAATCCGGATCACCGGATGACGGAACGCTATAGTGCGACGTTCGTCGATGTCGAGGGAGCTTGGGTAACCACGGGGTAACTAGCCGACGGTCGAGCCGAACACCTCGTCCCGGACCGCGTCGAGGGCCGTACGCAGCGCGCCGCGCAGCACCGGCTCGTCGGTCAGCTCGGTCACCACCACCCGTGGCGTGACCAGGGTGATCGCCGCGACCTCGTGCTGCACCCGCTCGGCCAGGGCACTGCCGCCGGCCTGACCGACCTCGCCGGCCAGCACCACCAGCGGCGGGTCGAGCACGACGCAGGTGCTGGCCACCCCGAGCGCGAGCCGGCGGGCGAGTTCGTCCAGCAGTTGACCGCCCTCGGTGCCGGCGGCGATCGCGGCCCGTACCGCGTCCGCGGCGGTCTGGGCCCGGAAGCCGTGCTCGCGGGCGACCACCCGGACCGCGTCGGCGGCGGCGAGTTGCTGGAACGCGGGCTTGGCCCGGCGGGAGACGTCACGAGGGATCGGTGCTCCGGGCACCGGCAGGTAGCCGATCTCGCCGGCCGCGCCGCTGCTGCCGTGGTGCAGCTTGCCGTTCAGCACGATGGCCAGGCCGACACCGACACCGACCCAGACCAGGACGAAGTCGTCGACGCCCCGGGCGGCACCGGACTGTGCCTCGGCGAGGGCGGCGAGGTTGACGTCGTTCTCGAACACGACCGGGGTGTGCAGGTCCTCCCGGAGGGCGGCGAGCAGACCCCGGTGCCAGCGGGGCAGGTTGAACGCGAAGGTGATGTCGCCGGTGGTCGGGTCGACCAGACCGGGCGTACCCAGCACCACCCGCCGTACGCTGCCCAGCGACGCTCCGGCGCTGCTCGCCGCCTGGACCACCGCGTTGTGTACGACGCCGACCGGGTCGTCGGTGTCGCGGGTGGACTGTTCCACCCGGCCGATCACCTTGCCGGTGATGTCGGCGCAGGCGGCGACCACCCGGTCCGGGCCGACGTCCACCCCGATCACGTGCGCGCTGCCCGGCTCGACCGCGTAGAGCTGGGCGTTCGGCCCGCGCCCACCGGCCTGCTCGCCGACCCGGATGACCAGCCCGCGCTCCTCCAGCCGTTCGACGAGTTGGGAGGCGGTCACCTTGGACAGCCCGGTCAGCTCGCCGAGCTGCGCCCGGGTCAGCGGCCCCTGCGAGAGCAGCAGTTCGAGCGCGGCGCGGTCGTTGAGCGCGCGTAGCAGCCGGGGCGTGCCGGGTAGCCGGGTGGAAGCCATTCAGGTCCCCTAATTATTAGTAAAGTTTGTTATTAGATGGGTTAGCCTTTACCGAGTAGCCGTAGCGTAACGGCCAGTCGGTGCTCCGGCGGTAAGCCGACAGGGCACCGGTTGGTCACGAGATGGCCCTGCTTGGTGCGACACTCGGACCAGTGGTGGCCGCGAAGAGGAGACAACGTGGGGACTGATCCAGGGCTCCGCCGGTTGGCACTGCGTACCCTGCTCGCCGCCTTTCCCGGCGACTCGCCGCCCGACTGGGCGCTCGGCCTGGTCGCCGACGGGCTCGCCGGCCACACCCTGTTCGGGCGTAACGTCACCGACCCGGCCCAGGTCGCGGCCAGCACCGCCGCCCTGCGCGCGGTCCGCCCGGACGTCCTGATCGCGATCGACGAGGAGGGCGGCGACGTCACCCGGCTGGCCCACGCCACCGGCAGCCCGTACCCGGGCAACGCCGCGCTCGGCGCGGTCAACGACGTCGGCCTGACCCGGCGGGTCTACCAGGCCATCGGTGCCGAACTCGCCGCCGTCGGGATCAACGTCAACCTGGCCCCCACGGTCGACGTCAACAGCGCGGACGACAACCCGATCATCGGCACCCGCTCGTTCGGCGCCGACCCGGTCCGGGTCGCCGCCCACTCCGCCGCCGCCGTCGCCGGCCTCCAGTCGGTCGGGGTCGCCGCCTGTGCCAAGCACTTCCCCGGTCACGGTGCCACCATCGCCGACTCGCACTACGAGTTGCCGACCGTCGACGTACCGCTGGACCTGCTCCGGGTCCGCGACCTGCCGCCGTTCGCCGCGGTGGTCGCCGCCGACACCAAGGCGATCATGACCGCGCACATCCGGGTGCCGGCGCTGACCGGCGACGGTCCGGCCACCTTCAGCCGGGCCGTCCTGGTCGACCTGCTCCGCCGCGAATACGGCTTCGCCGGTGCGGTGATCACCGACGCGCTGGAGATGAAGGGCGCGGCGCTGGCCGCCGGTGGCATCGGCCCGGCCGCGGTCCGCGCCCTGGGCGCGGGCGCCGACCTGCTCTGCATCGGCGCCGACGTGGACGCCGCCCTGGTCGAGGAGGTGGCCGCCGAGATCGTCGCCGCGCTGCGCGACGGCCGGCTCTCCACCGAGCGGGTCGAGGAGGCCGCCGGTCGCGCCGACGCCCTCGCCGCCTGGACCCGGGCCGCCGGGACCGCCGAGATCACCGCCGGCAACCTCGGGTACGCCGCCGCGAAGCGCGCGGTACGGGTCGAGGGGGTGCTGTCCGGCCTGGACGATCCGCTCGTGGTGCAGCTCGTCTCCAGCTCGACGATCGCGGAGGGGCGGGTCCCCTGGGGCCTCGGACCGCACCTGGGCGGCACCGAGCAGTTGCCGCTGGTGGCCGCCGAGACCGACCCGGAGACGCTGGCGAAGCTGGCCGACGGACGACCGATCGTGCTGGTCGGCCGGCACGTGCACCGGCTGCCGGGCGCGGCCGACCTGATCGAGGCGCTGGCGGTCGACCAGGCGGTGACCGTGGTGGAGATGGGCTGGCCGTCGACCTGGCGGCCGGCGGGCGTACGCGCCTTCGTCACCACGTACGGCGCGAGCCACGCCAACGGCTGGGCCGCCGCCGACACCCTCGGCCTGGCCGGCTGACCGCCTCCGGCCAGCCCGACTGACCTTCGTCGGGTCGCGACACCGACGAACGGAACAAGACTGCGGCCACCTCGCGTTCATACAGTGTTCACCATGGCGGAGCGCGAACGGTCGACGGAACGGTCAGCGAAACCAACGGATACCGGTACGGGGGCGGGCGGTCCGACGCGGCGCCGCCGTACCGGGAGCCGAGCGGTCCGGCTCTGGGCGGCGCTGGGGCTCGTGGTGGGCGGAGCCGGGCTGGTGGGCTGGCTCGCGCCCGGCGGACTCGGTGACCCGGCCGTGCTCCTGGTCACCGACGGTGTCTCGGCCGACGGGTACCGGACCATCGTCGAGGCGATCGCCGGCACGCCCGGATGGCTGCACCGACTGGTCGAACTGACCACCGACGCCGCCCTGCTGATACTGCTCGCACTCGTCGCCGGGATCGGCTGGCTCGGACGGCGGCGCGACCCGCTCCTGCTGGCCGGGGCGGTGCTCGTCCTCGTCACCACCGGTGCCGCGTACGCGCTGAGCGAGGCGTCGAAGCTGGTGGTGGACCAGGAGCGGCCGTGCCGGGCGCTGACCGGGGTGGAGTCGTTGGCCGCCTGCCCCGACGTCGGCGACTGGTCGTTCCCGAGCAACCACGCCACCATCGCCGGCGCGCTCGCGGTGGGTCTGGCGCTGGTCGTACCCCGGTTGGCCCTGTTCACCCTGCCGCTGGCCGGGTTGACCGCACTCCTGCGGGTGGTGGCCGGGGTGCACTATCCGCACGACGTCCTGGCCGGGCTGATCCTGGGCGGGGTGCTGGCCGCCGCGACGGTGACGGTGGCATGCGGCCCGACCGTACGCCTGCTGCGGATGCTGCGCCTGGCACCTGCGGCGGGACGGGCACGATAGGGGCAATGGGCATTTACCCGTCAAGTCCCCCGAACGGACATTTTGGACGGCTCTCCCGCAGTCTTGAAAGCAACCGCTCGGATTCGTAGCGTTACCACTGGTCGTACCGACAGGTTCGCACCCCATCACGGCGACCCACCGGCCACCGCCCAGCCAGCCATGCGCCGGCGGGCGGCACCGAGGACTTCGGCCTGGGGAAGGATGCGGACCGTGGGCCCGCCGGGGTCCACGGTCCGCGCCACGAACCGGCTAGCCGAAGTGGAACCGGCGGACCGTCCCGCCGGACAGATCCACGTAGTAGAGGTCACCCTCCGGCCCGATCTGGAGGTCGACGGGGGTGGCCGCCGTGGCGAAGGGAACGATCGTGGCCGGGTTCGGTACACCGTTCGGACCCGCCAGCATCGCCCAGACGCAGCCGCGCAGGAAGTCGGAGAAGAACAGCGCGCGGGCGTACGTCACCGGGTAGGGGCCTCCGGTCCTCGGGTAGAAGGCGAGCCCACTGATCACGGCCCGGCCGACCAGGCACCCGTCCCCCGGAGCAATCACCTGCGTACGCGCATAGCTGTAGTGCGGCGCGGTGACCGTACCGGCGGGTGCGGCGTAGAGGCTGTCGCAGAGGTTGAGGTGGGCCGCCCGGTAGTTGCCCTGCACGGCGGGCCCCTCGTAGCAGGGCCAGCCGTAGTTGCGTACCGGCCCGGCGACCGGGGCCACCACCCGGTCGATCTCCTCGTAGTTGCGCCAACCGACGTCACCGACCCAGATCTCACCGGTGCCCGGCCGGAACACCCAGCGGAACGGATTGCGCAGCCCGTACGCGACGATCCGCTTGGTGTTCGCGTCCGGGCTCTTCACCAGGGGGTTGTCGGCCGGGGCCTTGCCCGTGGTCTCGTGCACGCGGACGATCGTCCCGTCCAGGCCGGTCGGGTCCGCGGTGGTACGCAGGTCCTGCGACCGCAGCGCCCCACCCTCGGCCGTCGGCGGGCTCATCGGGCCACCGACCGGGGACGGCGGGTCCCCGCACGGGTTGCTCGGGGTGCCGAGCTGCCCGTAGTCCATCGTGTTGCCGGACGCCCCGTCGCCACCGGCGATGTAGAGGCGCCCGTCCGGGCCGAACCCGATGTCACCGATGGAATGGGTGTCGCTCTGCTGGCACCAGTCGTGCAGCAGCACCCGCTCGACGCCGTTCATCACGTCACCGCTGATGTGCAGGCGGGACACCCGGGCGCTGGACAGGCAGTTCCCGAGCACCGGGCAGGTGTCGCCGTAGGTCGGCGCGGTGCCGCCGACAACGCCGTCGTAGGTGTAGCCGACGTAGACCCAGGGGTTGGTGGGAAAGCCGGGTGGCAGCGCCAGGCCGACCAGGCCCAGGTCGGAAAAGTCGTAAACGTTGGTTCGCAGGTCGGCGAAGGTGGTCGGGGTGGAGTCGGACAACCCGTGGAAGACCTTGATGATGCCGTTCTTCTGGGCGACGAAGATCCGACCGTCGGGTGAGAAGACCAGTTTTGTGGGTTGGACGAGCCCGGAGAAGACCACCTGGTCGGTGAAGCCGGGCGGGAGCGCGGCAGCCCGTACCGGTCGCGCCTGCCCGGACGGCGGAGCGACCGCCGCGACAAGCCCGAGGCAGAGCGCCAGTACGGCCGAAACTCCGCGTCGTGTTGCTGTTCTCCTGGACATCGCTGCCCCCTCACATGCCGTGGTTCGAGATCGATGGGTGGGTTGATAGCTCGCCGGGTTCCCCCCGCACGCGCTGCGCGGAGGGAACCCGGCGGTTCGGAAACGGTGACGCGACCGCCCCGGGGTCAGAACTGGATGGCGACGGAGGCGCTGACGACGCGTCCCTCGAGCGTCAGCCGGTAGCTGAACCTGTCGGTCGAGCCGTGTGACTCGTTCGGCGTGTACACCACGGTCCGACGGCTGGTGATCTGCACCGTGCCGTGTGACGGCGGGGTCGCGATGGTGAGCGCCGCACTGTTGGTCGCGATGTCGTTGGCCAGCACCGCGATGTCCACCTTCCTGGTGCCGGTGGTTGTGGCGGTGTCGGCGTTGGCGATCGGCGCCCGGCTGAAGGCGCCACCGCCGTTCCCAATCCAGTGGTTCACCGAACCGTTGTTGATGTTGGTGGTGACCACGTCGGGATTGCCGTCGCCGTTCTCGTCCTGGACGGTGGCCGTCCACCGGGTGGCGCCGGTGGGGCTGCGTTCGAGGTTCACCACCGTGCCGGAGCTGAGCAGCACCACCACACCCGACGAGGTGTCCTCGCATCCCTGTTCGTAGGTGATGACCGCGTCCATCGTGCCGTTGCGGTCGACGTCGGAGAGCCGGGCGGTGAGGCCGCTGGCGCAGAACCGCATCGGGCCCGGGGTGAGGTCGCCGCCCTCTCCGTTCAGATAGGTGGCGAACGCCCGGTCCGCGTTGGACCACTCGTAGATGTCCCGACGCAGGTCACCGTTGAAGTGCCCCGACCCGATGAAGTCGGGCTTGGCCAGTGCGATGAAGCCGTCCGCCGCGCTGAAGTTCTCCAACACCAGCAGGTCGACGTCGGATCCGGCGGGTCGGCCGTTGGACCATCCCACCAGCAGGTCGTTCGTTCCGTCGTTGCTGAGGTCGAGAGCGGTGCCGATGTTGGGGCAGTCACCGGGCGTTCCCGCACCGGGCGGATCCGTGTACGAGTAGGCGACCGGTAGATCGAAGCCCCCGCCATCCAGGCCCGCCTCGACCACCACGCCGCAATCGTCGGGATCGACGTCGACCAGGGTGACCCGGTCGTTGCGCCCGTCCCCGGTCACGTCGCCGGTGATGGCCGCGTTCGGTCCACCCGCCCGAGCGGTCCCCGAGACCGCGCCCACCGCGACCATCGTCGTCAGAACGGTCACCAGGGTGATGAATTTTCTGGACATGATTCCTCCCATCAGGATCTCGATCCGCGGGTTCGCGCGATCCGAGCAGCACATCGGTTCAGGTGGTCGCCTCGGGCGCCCACTACCGCGCCGGCTCGGTGCCCTGCGGCGCTGCCGGAGTGGCGCTCGCCGATCGGGCGGGCGGCAGCTGGAGCGCAACCGTCACCGGGGCGACGGCGACCTTGCCGTCGTCGATCACCCGGTAGGTGAAGGTGTCGACGGTCGCCGGAGGGATTGCCGGAGGTATGTAGAGCAGGGTCTTCTGGGGCGTGATCTCGACCCGGCCGTAGCGCGGGGGGGTGTCGATCTCGATCTGCACCTCGACCGTCACCGCGTCGTTGGCCAGCACCGGGATGGGCGTCGGTACGGGTGCGGTGACCACGGCCACGTCCGGTTCCGGGCTGGGCGCCTCGACGAACCTGACCGGAGGGCGGACCAGGTAGTGCGACACCTCGGCGGTGACGTCGTTGACGGTCTGCACATCCGGGATACCGTCCAGGTCGGCGTCCACGATCGAGCTGTGCCAGACGGACGATCCAGCGAGGTCCTGCTCCAGGTAGTCCGCCTCGCCGTTGTTGAAGAGCACCGCCACCCCGGACTGCGGGGCACCGCAGCGCTCGAAGTACGAGAACACCACCTCGGTGGCCCGGTCCTGGGTGAAGTCGGCGAGTTGCGGAGGTTGGATGGGCGTGGCGCAGAACTGCAGTTGCCCCTGGGCCAGCCCGCCGTCGGACGTGTTCAGGAGCGTGGTGATTCCCTCACCCTGGTCGGTCCACTGGTAAACGTCCCTGCGTCCGTCGCCGTTGAAGTCGGAGGTGTCTATGTAACTGGGTTGGAACAGGCCGGTGGTTCCCCCCGAGGGACGGAAGTTCCGCAGGATCAGCAGATCCTGGTTCACCCCCACCGGACGGCCGGCGAACCATCCGACGACCACTTCCATGGACCCGTTCCGCCCGAGGTCGACCAGGGTTCCGATATCCGGGCACTGGAGGACGGCGCCGACTCCGGCGGGGTTCGGATACACGTACAACGTCGGCCCCTGGAAACCGCCGCCCGCCCTGCCCAACTGCACCAGGACACCACACCTGTCCGGTGGAGCCGAGGTGAGTTGGACCCTGTCCGTACGTCTGTCGCCGTTCACGTCGCCGAACAGCGTCTGACCCTGCGCACCCGCCTGAGCGGGTACGGCGGCACCCAAGGCGGTCACGGTCACGGCCACGGTCACCACGGCAATGCGTCTTGCCCACATGATGTTTTCCCTTCGCCTCCACACCCGTTGCGGTGGCTGGCTTATTCGCCGACACTAATTCGCCTATATGTCCATAAGCCAGTGGATGACCGCTATACGACACCTATATGACATATCGCGTTAATTAGGGCAGCAATATGCCCCGCTCCTGACCTCGGTCGCGAATCGAAAAGAGTTTCATTCGGGACCGGACATCGGTGGCGGCAAACTCTCTCGTGACCACCGTGCGGACGACAGGAGTCAATGCCGTCCTGGATCGTCATCTCCCGCGCCGGAACGCCCGGGCACGATGCGGAAACATCGCCGCGGAGGCGGGTATGACCATTCGGGCTCCGACCGGCGGTTACCTGAGCGGCGGGCCGTCTGCGCCCAGACCCGGCTCGTCCCCGGCCGCCCGGCATCGCACCGCAAACCGATCGGTACGGTTGCGACGGGCATCCCGGTGGGTACGGCCACGGTCCCCCGCAAAGCGAACGGTGGCCGGCGAGCGGTGGCAGGGGAGCGTCGATTCGTCGAGACGACTCCCCGAAGTCGACTTCTCGTTCATGTTGCCATCCTTCTGTCCGACACCGCCCTGGGTCGCCGAACGAAGTCGCACAAGGAAATTCGAATCAGTTGTGGTCTCATGTCCACGGTGACCGTCCGGTGCCGGGCGTAGGGCAGGCGGGACCGGTCACGGGTCGATGAGAGCCGGGTCGGCGGTGCGTGGAAAATGCACGGCGACATTTCTGGGCGGGCATCTGTCGCGATACAGATCCAGTCGGATCCGGGCACGGACATTGGCCCGGTCCGGGCACACGGCCACGGCGGTGAGCGCTTAGCGCGGAATGGTCCCTAGCACAGATGAGGGGAATTCATACGGGCCCCACCTTTGGTGTGTCGTCCTCGATTGCCAAGGTCTGGGGCAACATCCACTACTGGATGGAACAACGTTATCCCAGGTCAGAGGGGGTGTCAAGCGGACCAGACAAAGAATCATGCAGACGGGTGAATGGCAGGATGAGCCACGGCATGTATCGTTCCTCTGTCTATGTTGATGTCGCTTCCACCCGGCGGCACCTCTCACTAATCCGGAAGGTGCGCCTCCAATGATGATGTCTTCACGGACATACTCCGAACGAAATCGGCGGACCTGCCGTGGTGTGATCAAGGCATGACGGCGAATCACCCTGCGGGCCGATGGGTCCGAGCACTCTCGACCATCGCACAACAAGAGGCTCCGGACAACGGGGCCGACAACGTCGCGAAGAGCCTGTCCAGGATCTGCCGCGCCGCCGCGCACGAACTCGGCGGGTCGGGCGCGGGCGTCACCGTACTGAGCGAGCAGGGGGGCCGGGGGTTCGCCGCCGCCTCGGACGAGACCGCGTACATGTTGGAGGAACTCCAGTTCACCCTCGGGGAGGGTCCCTGCATCGACGCGTACGAGACGCGCCGACCGGTCCTGGTCCCGGACCTCACCGCCGACACGGCGCTGAGGCGCTGGCCGGTCTACGCACCAGCCGTCCGTGAGCATGACATCCGCGCCGTGTTCGCGCTTCCGCTCCAGGTGGGGGCCCTGCACCTGGGCGCCCTGGACCTGTTCCGCCACCAGACGGGCCCGCTGACCAAGGACGCGTTCGACCAGGCGCTCACCTTTGCGGAGATCGCGCTGACCGTCGTGCTCGACGGCCAGGGCACCACGACGGGTCGCACCCTGCCGGTCGGGTTCGACCAGTCGCCCGGCTTCCGGGCGGAGGTGGCACAGGCACAGGGCATGATCATGGTCCAACTCGGCGTCACCATCGAGGAGGCCCTGATCCGACTGCGCGCCCACGCCTATGCCGAGGGACGGCCGCTGCACCACGTCGCGCAGGACGTCGTCGACCGCAAGTTGCGATTCGACCAGACCCAGGAATGAACGACAGCATCCTTAGGAACAGGGGCCAGGAGCTTGTCATGACCGCAGTCTCACCACAACGTCTCGCGAGGATCTTCGTCGAGATCTCCGACACCCTCGTGGACGAGTTCGACCTCATCGACTTCCTACAGACGCTCACCCAGCGGGCAGCGGAGCTCGCGGAGGCGGGCGTCGTCGGTCTGGTCCTCGCCAACCACTACGACCAGCTCCAGTTCATCGCCGCGTCCAGGGAGGAGGCCCGGGTTCTCGAGCTGTTCCAGATCCAGAACGACGAGGGGCCGTGCCTCGACGCGTTCCGCAGCGGTATCCCGGTGGTGAACACCGATCTGGACAGCGCCGTCGAGCGTTGGCCACAGTTCGTGCCGTACGCCACCGCAGCCGGGTTCCGCGCCGTGCACGCCTTCCCGCTCCGGCTGCGTACGCAGGTCATCGGGGCGCTCAACGTCTTCGGCGCCGCCGGGAGCGAACCGCTCAACAGCGACGACATCCCGATCGTGCAGGCGCTCGCCGACCTGGCCTCGATCGCCATCCTGCACGAACGCGCGATCAGCCGGGGCGAGGAACTCACCGCCCAGCTCCAGAACGCGCTGAACAGCCGGGTCACCATCGAGCAGGCGAAGGGCGCCATCGCCCAGCGCAACGGCGTCAGCGTGGACGAGGCTTTCGTGCTCATCCGCCGGCACGCCCGATCGACCAACCAGCGGCTGGTCGAGGTGGCCCAGTCCATCGTCCTCGACCTCGCCAACGTCCCCGAACTCACCTGACCCCTGTCCGCCGGGCCGGGCTCAGGCCAGCGTGCGGTGTTGGGCCGGGCTGAGTCCGCGTACGCGCTTGAAGGCGGAGCTGAGCGCGAACGGGCTGCCGTAACCGACCCGCCGGGCCACCGCGGCGACCGTCGCGTCCGGTTCCCGCAGCAGGTCGGCGGCGAGGGCGAGCCGCCAGTTGGTCAGGTACGCCATCGGCGGCTCACCGACCAGTTCGGTGAACCGGCGGGCCAGGGCCGCTCGGGAGACCCCGGTACGCGCCGCCAGCGTGGCCACCGTCCACGGCTGCGCCGGTTGGTCGTGGAGCAGCCGCAACGCGGGCCCCACCACCGGGTCGCCGTGCGCCCGGTAGCCGGCCGGGGCCGCCGCCTCCGGCCGGGAGAACCAGGCCCGGAGTACGGCGATGAGCAGCAGGTCGAGCAGCCGGTCGAGGACCACCTCCTGGCCCGGCTCCTCCCTGGTCATCTCCTCCGCGAGCAGCCCGACCAGCGGACTGTTCCACGCCTCGCCCGGAAGCACGAGCAGTGGCGGCAGGACCCGCAGGAGCCGTTGGCTGACCTCACCCTCGACCTGGTACGTGCCGCTGAGCAGCACCGCCGTTCCGTCGACCCGCTCGCCCCAGGTCCGTACGCCGAGGTCCATCACCTCGCACAGCTCGTCACCGGCCGGTGTGGTGCTGAGCTCGCCGGGATGGATCACCGCCTGCGGCGGGGTCGCCGGATCGTCCGCCACGGTGTACGCCTCCGGTCCGCGCGCGATCGCCACGTCACCGGGGCGCAGCCGTACCGGCTCGCCGCCGTCCGGCAGCACCCACGCCTCGCCGCGCACCATCGACATCAGGGTGAGCGGTGCGTGGTCCTCGATCCGTACCGACCAGGGTGGGTCGAACACCGAGCGGATCAGGAACGCGCCGCGCGCCCTCGGCCCGTCCAGCAGCCCCGCGAGTGGATCCATGCGCCCAAGGTTAGACGCCGGCGCATGCGGTCGAGTGTCTCGACGATTCCCGCCGGCAGCCGCCCGGACTTGACTGGTGGCATGACAGCGAACACGTTTGACGCACCGATCCTGGTGCTCGGCGGCACCGGCAAGACCGGTCGCCGGGTGGTGCGCCACCTCACCGCCGCGAACCGGTCGGTACGGGTCGGTTCCCGTACCGGCGAGCCGCCGTTCGAGTGGACCGACGAGCGCACCTGGGACGGCGTACTGGCCGGGGTGGAGTCGGTCTACCTGGTGTACTACCCCGACCTGGCCGCACCGGGCGCGGTCGACACGGTCCGTGCCTTCACCGCGCGGGCGGTCGCCGCCGGGGTACGGCGACTGGTCCTGCTCTCCGGCCGGGGCGAGCCGGCGGCCCAGCTCAGCGAGGAGGTCGTCCGGAACTCCGGGGTGGCGTGGACGATCCTGCGCGCGAGCTGGTTCAACCAGAACTTCAGCGAGGACTTCCTGGCCGACTTCGTCACCGACGGCGCGGTGCTGCTGCCGGCCGGCGAGGTGGCCGAGCCGTTCGTCGACGCGGAGGACATCGCCGAGATCGCGGCCGAGGCCCTGACCGGGGACCGGCACGCGGGACAGCTCTACGAACTGACCGGCCCCCGGCTGCTCACCTTCGCCGAGGCGACCGCCGAGATCGCCCGCGCCGCCGGACGGCCGATCCACTACGAGTCGATGCCGCCCGAGGGGTACGCCGCCGAGATGGCCCGGTACGACGTACCGGCGGAACTGGTGGGGGTGCTGGTCGACCTCTTCGGTCAGGTGCTGGACGGACGCAACGCGTACCTGACCGACGGGGTGCGGCGGGCCCTGGGGCGCGAGCCCCGCGACTTCGCCGAGTACGCCCGCGAGGCCGCCGCCACCGGCGTCTGGGCCGCGCCGGCGCCGGTGGACGCGTCGTGACCTCCGCCCTGGCCGCCTGGTCGGCGGCGGTGACGCTGGCGGTGACCGGGGCGATCGCCGGCCTGTACTACGCCTACTCGGTCTCGGTGATGCCCGGCCTGAACGCGGTCGACGGTGGCTCCGCGATCCGGGCCATGAACAGCATCAACGTGAAGATCCAGAATCCGATCTTCTTCGTCACGTTCTTCGGGCCACTGGTCACGGCGACGCTGACCGGCGTGCTGCTGCTGGTCCTGGGGCACCGGCCGGCGGCGGTGCTCTTCCTGCTCGCCGCCGCCGTCTACCTGTTCGGCGCGTTCCTCCCGACGGTGGCAGTCAACGTACCGATGAACGACCTGCTCGCCACGACGACGGTGCCGGCCGATCCGGCGGAGGCGGCGCGGGTCTGGGCGGACTACTCGTCCCGCTGGTCCGGTTGGAACACCGTACGCGCCGCCGCCAGCCTGGTCAGCCTGCTCCTGGTGGGATCCGGCATCTACCTCTGGCACCGCCAGCGGTAGCGCGAGGGAACGGGGGACGCCCGGCGGATCAGGTCACCGAGGCTTGCGGGCCTCGACCAGGATCCGCCGGGCGTACGCGACGAACGGGCCGTCCGCCTCGATCCGCCGGTGCAGCGCGGCGAGTTCGTCGCGGTAGCGCTCGACGGTGAAGCCGGGCACGATCCAGATCACCTTGCGCAGGAAGTGGACCACCGCACCGATGTCGTGGAAGACCGTACGCAGGGACTCCTCGCGCAGGTCGAGCAGTTCCAGGCCGGCGGCCCCGGCCTCGGCGGCGATCCAGGCCGTGCCCCGACGGGGATTGGCCGGCAGCGGACCGGCGATCACCTCGGCCAGTTCGCCGACCGTGCGGGGGCCGATCTGCTGGGAGAGGAAGACGCCGCCGGGGCGGAGCACCCGGGTCACCTCCGGCCACCGGGTGTCGACCGGATGCCGGCTGACCACCAGGTCGAAGGCGGCGTCGCGGAACGGCAGGTCGGACCGGTCGGTGGCGGCGACCACGCGGGCACCCAGCGGAGCCAGGTTGCGCCGGGCGACGTCGACGTTCGGCGGCCAGGACTCGGTGGCCACCAGCAGCGGCGGCGCCTGCGCGATGGTGGCGAGCACCTCGCCCCCGCCGGTTTGCAGATCGAGTGCGGCGCTCGCCCGGGACATCCTGTCCGCGAGCAGCCGGGAGTAACCCCAGGAGGGGCGTTCCTCGGTGGCCCGGCCGGCGAACCAGGAGAAGTCCCAGCCTTCCACCGGCACGGACGCGCCCTCGGTGACAAGCTCGTCGAAGGTCGGCAACGTCGTGCTCATCCCGGCAGTCTCGACCGCCCCGGGCCCGCCCCGCAACGGAAAAACCCCTCCGCGTACGGCGGTCGCCGGCTGGACGCACCGCCAGGATCGGGAGGCACCAGCCACCCATCAACGACGACGTGAACTTAGCCGCGCTCGCCCCCTAGCCAAGTCTCACGGCGCTGCTGGTGGGCGCCTGGTGATCGCGAAGGGTTTGGCTCGCTATGACCGGCCAAACTCTCCGCGATCACGAAGGGCAGCCAGCGCGGGGCGTCAGCCCTGCTTGGCCTGGCCAACGAAGCTGCGCCATGCCGTTGACCCGAAGGTAAGCACCGGGCCGGACTGGTCCTTGCTGTCGCGGACGAGTACGCGACCGGGAAGGTTGTCGGCCACTTCCACGCAGTCCCCACCGGACTGGTTGCTGCGGCTGGACTTCCGCCAGTTCGGGGGTTCAGTCGTCATCACTCATCCACCAACTTCAAGATCAGGTCTCTCGACTGATCGCACGGGAGCGCGACCGCCGTTATAGCCTGCCACGTCCGATCGAGGCCACCTACGCGGGTTGGCTCGGCAACGACCCGGCCCTCGTAGAAGTCCTCCAGGTAGCCGACCATCCCTCCGCCGAGCATCGTGCCCAGGGCGAACGACCCCGAACGGCCTACATACAGTCCGGCCGCACCGGGAACCACGTGGACGAAGAGATTGGTGCGGTCGCTCGCGTCGGCCAAGTGCTTCAACTGATCCCTGGCGATCTCGGACCGTCCGCAACGCAATGCGGACTCATCCACTATGAAGGCGCAGAACGGCGGCTGATCTCGGTCGAGGATGCCGCTCTGTCGCTCCATGCGGTACGCAACCCTCGACGCAACCTCGTCAGCAGTCAATGTTCCCGATCCAGCGAACACTGCTTGCGCATACGCCTCGGTCTGAAGCAACCCTGGAATCAGGGTGGCCTGGAAGTAGCGGAGCAAGGACGCGGAGTCTTCAACCTCCCGCCATGGCCGGAACCAGTTCGGTGCCGGGCGGCGCTCCTTCCGGGCCTCGGTCGACGTCACCTGGATCTCGTCACCGGTTCCGAAGTACCCGTCCAGAGTCGCAGCCGTATCGGGCTGTGGGACCAGCCGGTTCGTCTCGAAGGCCGCGATCAACGAGCTACTGACCTGGATCGCGTCGGCCACCTGGTCCTGGGTGACCGCGCGCTCTGCGCGTAGCTGCTTGAGTCGCGCCGAAAGACTGTTCACACCTATTCCCCATGCAGAAGGCCGCGTCGCCTCTAAAGAGGCACGCCCAGGGCTGTCCATCCTTAGTGCTCTGCGGATATCTTCCGTCACCCCGCGTGCGGTCCAGGGTGGAGATGCTGTCGCTCCGCGTTCGAGTCGGTACGCGGTGCGCCGGCACACCCGTGGGCGCGGGTGTGCCGGCGACTTTCCGTGGTGCCGTACGGTCAGTTGGGGTTGTTCGCGTGGGTCAGGGTCTCCCAGGCGACGAAGAGGTTGTTGGTGCCGGCCGGGCGCTGCTGCTCGGTGAGCCGCTGGGTGTTGGTCATCGCGATGCCCATCCGGGTGTTCAACGCGTTGAACCCGACCTCGGTGACCGGTCCCAGTCCCTTGGTCAGGGTGCCGCCGCAGAGCCAGCTCGGGATCGCCTCGCCGAGCTGGTACTTGGAGTGGAGGCCGAGCGCGTGCCGGAGCCGGTCCTGCAACTCCGGGTAGAGGTCCTGGCCCTGGTGACGGGTGGTCTCGGCGACGTGGGCGATGGCGGACAGGCCGTACCCGGTGTGGACGAAGTCCCGGCAGGTCTCCTGGGACAGGCCGTCGACGAAGGTGTTCTGTCCCTGCCAGTAGCTTGCCACCTCGGCCCGGGTGTCGATGGTGCTGCCGGCCGGACCCTTCGGGAACGCCCCGTCGCTGGTGATGTAGAGGAAGGCGGGCACCCGGGCGCGGAACTTGGCCAGGGCCCGGTCGTAGACCGTCCGGTCCTCCAGGAAGACCGAGATGCCGATGGATGCCTCCATCATGCTCAGTTCCCAGTTGCCGTTGCTGTACGTGTTGCCGTTGATGATCTCCGGCAGGTAGACGTTGCGCAGCATGTTGCCGAACCGGGTGATGCTCGCCGACGACCACCCGGTGTACGTGTACCGGATGATCTCGGCGGCCCGGGGCCAGGACGAGCCCGCCCAGGCGGTCTGCAACGGTGCGTTGCTGTTGGTGTGGTCCTGGATCACCGCCGACCAGGCGTCCATGATCTGGATGGCCTTGGTGGCGTACCGGCTGTCCTGGGTGATGTACCAGGCCAGCGACAGCGTGTACGCGGCCAGCGCGTCCTCCCGCTCGTCGGTGCACCCGTTGTTCGGGTTCGAGTACGACCCGCACTCGACCACCGCGCGGGGCTTCGCGGTCCGGGTCAGGGACGCGTACCGGCTGGCCATCATCTGGTCGTACGCGGCGCGCCACGGCTGGGCGTACGCGTTGACCCGGCCCCGGATGAAGTCGAGCTGTGGCCGACTGACCAGCACACCGGGGTGGGTGAAGGTGGCCGGTGCGGCGATCACGACGTCACCCGCGGGTGCCGGGGCTGCGGCGGCGGCGCCGCTCACCTGTGCGGTGGCGGCCGGGGCTGCGGTCAGCAGCAGGGCGGTGACCGCGGTGACGGCGAACGCCCACCTGGCGTGCCGGAGTGGATGGGACATCAGGTCCTCCTGGTGGGAGTGGCCGACTGGCTCGGCTCGGCCGGGCAGGCGGGGGTGACCGACACCGAACTGTTAAGAGTGTTAACTACTTCGATATGACCATCTCGGTCGATACGTTGTCAACCCACCGCAGCCAGGCTGAACGCAGCCGACCCCCTCGAAAGGCATCCACCACGGTCACTGCCAGCGGCGATTACTCCGAGCGAAAGACCCCGTACGCCGTCCAACCCCGGTCCGGGAAACCCGCCGCCTCGGCCACCCGCGCCGAGGCCCGGTTGTCGGGCGCGTGCAGGTAGGTCGGCACCGCGCCCTCGTCGAGCACTCGCCGGGCGGCCTGCGCCACCAACCGCCGGGCCAACCCCCGCCCCCGGGCGGCCTGCGTGGTGCCGACCGACAACTCGTGTCCGTACCGGTCGTGGCGTTTGATCCCCACCCCGGCCAGGTACTCGCCGTCCCCGTCGCGGGCCACCAGGACATCACCGAACGGACGCAGCCAGGTGGGCAACACCGGATCGTCGGCGGCGACCCACTCCCCCGCGTCCGGCAGCGGGGTCGGTGCCAGCGAATACCGGAAGACCGCCGGAAAGGACTGCCAGGCGGGGTAACCGACCACCGCCGGCAGCTCGGCGAGCAGGGTGTCGAACGGCTTCCCGGCCAGTTCGCGTACGGCTGCCAACCGGTCCGGCGGCACCGACAGCACCAGGCCACCCGGTGCGCCGACCCCGACCGCCGGGCGTACCTGCCCGTCCCAGGCCGGCCGGATCCGCCGCTCCGAGCCCACCACCTGCAACGGCTGCCGGGTGGGCCACTGCCCCAGCCAGCTCACCAGATGGTGGAAGAGGCGTGTGTCGAGCAAGGGGCCCTTCCTAACGCGTCCGGATCGTTGGCTGGCGACAATCGGCAGCGTACGCCGAAGCGGGCGGCGCCGGTCGTGCACTCGTACAGCCGGTCCGGACCGGCTCCGGGCACGGTCGGCGGGGCGGAATGCGAGCGCCCGACCATTACCATGCGTGTCTATGACCGTCGCTGCCCGCGCCCCCCACCGGGTGGTCGGATACGCCCGCCAGGTCGCGACGGTGCTGCGTACCCTGCCCGGTACCGACCTGGTCGGGCTCTACCTGCACGGATCCGCCGTGCTGGGCGGTTTCTCCCCGGCGCACAGCGACGTCGACCTGCTCGCCGTGGTTGGTCGGAACACCGGCGAGGCGGGCCAGTACCGGCTCGGCACCGCGGTCGGGCGGACCGTCGACCGCTGCCCCGGACGGGGCCTGGAACTGACCGTCATCACCGCCGCCACCGCCCGCACCCCCGGCGGTTGCCCGTTCGAGGTACGGGTGGCCGGCACCGCCACCGGCACCCCGCACGTCATCCCCGGCAGCGGCCATCCCGGTGACCCGGAACTCGTCCTGCACCTGGAGGTCTGCCGCCGGTACGGGCTCGCGGTCACCGGCCCACCGCCGGACCGGGTCTTCAGCCCGGTACCGGCCCACCGGCTGCGCGAGGCGATCTGCGGGCAGCTCGACTGGGCGCTGGTCCAGGGCGCGCAGGGGTACGCCGTACTGAACGCGTGCCGGGCGCTGCGCTTCCTCGCCGACGGGAACCTCTGCGCCAAGGTCGAGGCGGGCCGGTGGTACCTGTCCCGGTCCCCGCACCACCCGCTGGTCGCCGAGGCGCTGGTCCTGCACCAGAGCGGCGACCACCGGGAACTCTCCGGTGCCGGCGCCCGGTTCGTCGCCGACGCACGCGACCTGCTCCTCGCCGCGCAGGACTGACCGAGGTCGGCGGCTGCGCCTCGTATTACCGAGGTCGGCGGCTGCGCCGCGTAGGACTGACCGACGTCGGTCCGCCGGCTCAGCGCAGGTAGGACGCGCCGTTGAGGTCGAGGACCGCGCCGCTGGCCCAGACCGCCTCCGGCGAGGCGAGCCAGGCGACCGCGGCGGCGATCTCGGCGGGCTCGGCGACCCGCCCGAACGGGCTCTGCGCCCGGATCGGATCCCCGGCCGCCCCGTCGAGCATCGACGCCACCATCTCGGTACGGATGAACCCCGGTGCCACCGCCGCCACGCCGATCCCGTGCGGGGCGAGGTCGACGGCGAGGGACTGGGTCAGCGAGTGGACCCCGGCCTTGCTGGCCCCGTACGCGGGCGCGTTCGGCTCGCCCCGGTAGGCGCCCCGGGAGCCGATGTTGACGATCCGCCCGCCGGCCGGACCCTCGGGCCGTTCGAGCAGGTGGTGCACCACGCACCAGGTGACGTTGGCGGTCCCGTGCAGGTTGACGTCGAGGATCTCCCGCCAGTTCGCCTGCCAGTCCGCGTACGAGGTTTCGGTGATCGGCCGTTCGACGTACCGTCCGGCGTTGTTGACCAGGAGGTCCACCCCGCCGAGCGCCTCGACCGCGGCGGTGACCACCGACCGGGCCCGGTCCGGGTCGGCCAGGTCACCGGCGACGACGGCGTGCCCGAGGCCGGGCAGTCCGGCGGCGACCGCGTCCGCCTCGGTGGTGTCCGCCCGGCAGTGCACGGCGACGGTGTATCCGGCCTGTGCGAGTGCCGTGGCGACGGCGGCCCCGACGCCGCGTGATCCACCGGTGACGAGGGCGCGCTGTCCGTTGCTCATCGCCGCACCATAACCGGGGCGCTCCGGCACCCGCCGACGCGGTACGACCGTCCACCGGTCCGGTCCTACTGATGGTCCACATCGGACCCCCGCACCAGCGCACAGATCTCGACAAAGATCAACCTGCCGTCGGAGCGTCCGGAGCGGCATGATGGAGGTAAGGACGCCGCTTCGTCGGCACCGACCCCGACCCTCCGGGGGTGTGAGCGCTGCCCGTGGCGCACCGAGGACCGAGACGGTGTGTGGCAGATACCCCAGGTCACCTGGCCGGTACCGGCCCGAGCGGCGAGCCGAACGGGCCAGTATTGCATACGATATTCAGGCTACAGTATTGTAAACACGGTGACCGTCGGCGATGTGGAGGTGGGATGGCAGTGGACAGTCCTGATACCTCGGTGAAGGATCGGGTGCGTGCGCTGGTCGCGGCACACCGAGGGGATCGAGGGGCACTGTTGCCGATCCTGCACCGGATCCAGGCCGAGTTCGGGTGGATCGACCAGGAGGTGGTGCCGGTCCTGGCCGCCGAGCTGAACCTCTCCCGCGCCGACGTGCACGGCGTCATCACCTTCTACACCGACTTCCGCTCCGAACCCGCCGGCCGCACCACGGTCAAGCTCTGCCGGGCCGAGGCGTGCCAGTCGGTCGGCGCCGAGAAGGTGGTCGCGCACGCCGAACAGGTGCTCGGCATCAAGGTCGGGCAGACCACGCCGGACGGCTCGGTCACCCTGGAGCAGGTCTTCTGCCTGGGCAACTGCGCACTCGGTCCGGCCGCCCAGATCAACGGGCGCGTCGTCGGTCGGCTCGACCCGCGACGACTCGACGCCCTCCTGGTCACGGAAACGGTGAACTCATGACCACCACCCACGGAAACGGGGAAACCATGACAACACCGGTCACCGTCTACGTCCCCCGCGACTCGGCCGCCCTCTCCGTCGGCGCCGACCAGGTGGCCGCCGCCATCCAACGCGAGGCCGCCCTCGCCGGGCGCCAGGTCGAGGTCGTACGCAACGGATCGCGCGGGATGCTCTGGCTGGAACCCCTGGTCGAGGTGGAGACCGAACGGGGCAGGATCGGGTACGGCCCGGTCGACCCGGACGCAGTCGGCGAACTGGTCGCCGCCGGCCTGCTCGACGGCGCCGACCACGAACTCCACCAAGGTGTGGTCGAGGAACTGCCCTGGCTGCGCGACCAGACCCGGCTCTGCTTCGCCCGGGTCGGAGTCACCGACCCGCTCTCCCCACAGGACTACGTCGCCCACGGCGGCCTGGCCGGGCTGCGCCGGGCCCTGGACCTCACCCCGGCCGAGGTGGTCGCCGAGGTCACCGAATCCGGGCTGCGCGGACGGGGCGGCGCCGGCTTCCCGGCCGGCATCAAGTGGAAGACCGTGCTCGACACCCCCGGTCCACTCAAGTTCGTCTGCTGCAACGCCGACGAGGGCGACAGCGGCACCTTCGCCGACCGGATGCTGATGGAGGGTGACCCGTTCACCCTGATCGAGGGCATGACCATCGCCGCGCACGCGGTCGGCGCGAGCGAGGGCTACCTCTACGTCCGCTCCGAATACCCCGACGCGGTCCGTACGCTGCGCCAGGCGATCGACATCGCCCGCGCCGAAGGCTGGCTGGGCGAGCACGTCCTCGGCTCGGAACTGACGTTCGACCTGTTCGTCCGGGTCGGCGCCGGTGCGTACATCTGCGGCGAGGAAACCGCCATGCTGGAGAGCCTGGAGGGCAAGCGCGGGATGGTCCGGGCCAAGCCCCCGATCCCGGCGATCACCGGCCTGTTCGGCAAGCCGACCGTGGTGAACAACGTACTCACGCTGGGGTCGGTGCCGGCGATCCTGGCGAACGGGGCGGCGGCGTACCGGGACCTCGGGGTCGAGCGCTCGCGCGGCACCCAGGTGTTCCAACTCGCCGGCAACATCGCCCGGGGCGGGGTGTTCGAGACCGCGTTCGGCATCACCCTGCACGACCTGATCTACACCTACGGCGGCGGCACCCGTACCGGCCGTCCGCTGCGGGCGGTGCAGGTCGGCGGCCCCCTCGGGCAGTACCTGCCCGCCGCCAACCTCGACCTCCCGATGGACTACGAGGCGTTCGCCGCCGCCGACGCTATGCTCGGCCACGGCGGCATCGTGGTCTTCGACGACACCGTGGACATGGCCTCGATGGCCCGGTTCGCGATGGAGTTCTGCGCCGAGGAGTCCTGCGGCAAGTGCACCCCCTGCCGGGTCGGTGCCGTACGCGGGGTCGAGGTCATCGACCGCATCGTCGCGGGTGAGGACCCGGACGGGAACCTGGCCCTGCTGGGTGATCTCTGCGAGCTGATGACCGAGGGATCACTGTGCGCCATGGGTGGGCTGACGCCGAACCCCGTACGCAGCGCGTTGCTGCACTTCCCCGACGACTTCACCGCCCGCTACGAGGAGGCCAAGCCATGAGCCTGTTGAAGGAACCCGACCTCGGCACCCCGGCGAAGGCCGGACCCGCGACGGTGTCGATCGAGGTCGACGGCCTACCGGTGACGGTGGCCGAGGGCACGTCGGTGATGCGGGCGGCGGCGCTGACCGGCATCGACATCCCGAAGCTCTGCGCCACCGACAGCCTGGAGGCGTTCGGCTCCTGCCGGCTCTGCCTGGTGGAGATCGACGGCCGGCGCGGCAGCCCCGCCTCGTGCACCACCCCGGTCGCCCCCGGCATGAAGGTACGCACCCAGACCCCGAAGCTGGAGAAGCTCCGCCAGGGCGTGATGGAGCTGTACATCTCCGACCACCCGCTGGACTGTCTGACCTGCTCCGCGAACGGCGACTGCGAGTTGCAGGACATGTCCGGTGCGGTCGGCCTGCGCCAGGTCAGGTACGGCTACGAGGGCGCCAACCACCTCGACGCGCCCACCGACACCAGCAACCCGTACTTCGACTTCGAGTCGTCCAAGTGCATCGCCTGCTCGCGGTGCGTACGGGCCTGCGGTGAGGTGCAGGGCACGTTCGCCCTGACCATCGAGGGGCGCGGTTTCGGGTCCAAGGTCAGCGCCGGTGCGGGCGAGCTGTTCATGGACTCCGAGTGCGTCTCCTGCGGTGCCTGCGTACAGGCCTGCCCGACGGCGACCCTGCAGGAGAAGTCGGTGATCCAGCTCGGCATGCCGAGCCGGAGCGTCGTCACCACCTGCGCCTACTGCGGGGTCGGGTGCTCGTTCAAGGCCGAGCTGCGCGGCGACGAACTGGTCCGGATGGTGCCGTACAAGGACGGCGGGGCCAACGAGGGGCACTCCTGCGTCAAGGGGCGGTTCGCGTTCGGCTACGCCACCCACCCCGACCGGCAGATGTCCCCGATGCTCCGGGACAAGATCACCGACGAGTGGCAGAAGGTCGACTGGGACACCGCTATCAACTACGTGGCGACCAGGATGCTCGACATCCAGACCCGGCACGGCGTCGGCGCGATCGGCGGCATCACCTCCTCGCGTACGACGAACGAGGAGGTGTACGTGGTGCAGAAGATGATCCGGGCGGCGTTCGGCAACAACAACGTCGACACCTGCGCCCGGGTCTGCCACTCCCCCACCGGGTACGGCCTCAAGCAGACCTTCGGCACCTCCGCCGGCACCCAGGACTTCCGCTCGGTCGCCAAGGCCGACGTGATCCTGGTGATCGGGGCGAACCCGACCGACGGGCACCCGGTCTTCGCCTCCCGGATGAAGCGCCGGCTGCGCGAGGGCGCGAAGCTCGTGGTCATCGACCCGCGCCGGATCGACCTGGTCCGGTCGCCGCACATCGAGGCGGCCCACCACCTGCAGCTCGCCCCCGGCACCAACGTCGCCGTGGTCAACGCCCTGGCCCACGTGGTGCTGACCGAGGGGCTCTACGACCGGTCGTTCGTCGACGAGCGGTGCGAGGACTTCGACGGGTGGGCCGAGTTCATCTCCCGGCCGGAGAACAGCCCGGAGGCGGTCGAGGAGATCACCGGCGTACCGGCCGAGGACCTGCGGTCCGCGGCGAGGCTGTACGCCACCGGCGGCAACGCCGCGATCTACTACGGTCTCGGCGTCACCGAGCACAGCCAGGGCTCGACCATGGTGATGGGGATGGCGAACCTGGCCATGGTGACCGGCAACATCGGCCGGGAGGGCGTCGGGGTGAACCCGCTGCGCGGGCAGAACAACGTGCAGGGCTCCTGCGACATGGGTTCGTTCCCGCACGAGCTGCCCGGTTACCGGCACGTCTCGGACGACGCCGTACGGACGGTGTTCGAGAACATGTGGGGTCGGCCGCTGATGTCGGAGCCGGGGCTGCGGATCCCGAACATGTTCGACGCCGCCGTGGACGGCACCTTCCGGGCGATCTTCGTACAGGGCGAGGACATCGCCCAGTCCGACCCGAACACCAAGCACGTCTTCGCCGCGCTCGGCGCGATGGAACTGGTGGTGGTGCAGGACCTCTTCCTCAACGAGACGGCCAAGTTCGCGCACGTGTTCCTGCCCGGCACGTCGTTCCTGGAGAAGGACGGCACGTTCACCAACGCCGAGCGCCGAATCAACCGGGTACGCCCGGTGATGGCGCCGAAGACCGGCAAGCACGAGTGGCAGATCGTCTGCGAGATCGCGGAGGCGATGGGCTACCCGATGAACTACAGCCACCCGCGCGAGATCATGGACGAGATCGCCGCGCTCACCCCGACCTTCGCCGGTGTCTCGTTCGAGGTGCTGGACAAGCTCGGCAGCGTGCAGTGGCCGTGCAACGAGAACGCCCCCGAGGGGACGCCGACGATGCACGTGGACGGTTTCGTACGCGGCAAGGGCCGGTTCGTACCGACCCCGTTCGTGCCGACGAAGGAACGCAGCACCCGCAAGTACCCGCTGATCCTGACCACCGGCCGGATCCTCAGCCAGTACAACGTCGGGGCGCAGACCCGGCGTACGGCGAACGTGGCGTGGCACCGCGAGGACGTACTCGAACTGCACCCGCACGACGCCGAGGTACGCGGCATCAACGACGGTGACGAGGTGACCCTGGCCAGCCGGGTCGGTGCCACCTCGCTGCGCGCCGTCCTCTCCGACCGGATGCCGGTCGGCGTCGTCTACACCACCTTCCACCACCCGGTCACCGGGGCGAACGTGGTCACCACGGAGAACTCCGACTGGGCGACCAACTGCCCGGAGTACAAGGTCACCGCGGTCCAGGTCGGGTTGAAGCACTCCCGGCCGCCGGCACAGGCCGCGCAGGACGAGGTGCTCCTGCCGGCGCTGGCGGACTGACCCATGTCACACCAGGGCGTCTCCCCGTCGGTCCGGCTCGCCAACGAGATCGCGGCGCACTTCCACCACGTACCGCCGGAGGTGGCGGCGAAGGAGATCGCCGAGCACATCCGGTTGTTCTGGGATCCGCGGATGCGGGCCGAGTTGGATCGTCGGGTCGGGTCCGAGCCGGACGAGTTGGATCCGCTGGCCCTCGCGGCGGCCCGCCTGCTGGCCGCGAGGTAGCACCGGCGCGCAGGCGCTCGGCTCTCCTACGAGAGCCGAGCGCCTGTTCCATGTCTGCCCGGTGGTTACCGGGCACCGGCGAGTTCCGGCTCGCCGACCGGGTCGCCGTCCCCGGCGGTCGGGGGCAGGTCACGGCTCAGCTTCTCGCCCTCGACGTCGACCTCGGGCAGGATCCGGGCCAGCCAGCGGGGCAGCCACCAGGCGGACCGGTCGAGCAGCGACATCACCGCCGGCACGATCGTCATCCGTACGACGAACGCGTCCACCAGCACCCCGAAGGCCAGGGCGAACCCGATCGACTGGATCAGCACCTGGTCGCCGAAGATGAAGCCGCCGAAGACGCTGATCATGATGATCGCGGCGGCGGTCACCACCCTGGCCCCGTGGCGGAACCCGGTGACGACCGCCTCCTGCGCGGTCCGGCCGTGTACGTAGTCCTCGCGCATCCGGGTGACCAGGAAGACCTGGTAGTCCATGGCGAGTCCGAACAGGATGCCGATCAGCAGCACCGGCACGATGGGGGCGATCGGTGACGCCTCCTCGACCCCGAAGACCGAGCCGAGCCACCCCCACTGGAAGACCGCGACCATGGCACCGAAGGTCGCACCGACGCTGAGCAGGAAACCGAGCGTCGCCTTCAGCGGCACCAGGATCGACCGGAACATCAGCAGCAGGATGAGGAACGCCAGCCCGACGACGAGCCCCAGGTAGGGCAGGAACGCGTCGTTGACCCGGTCGGAGGCGTCGATGTTGACCGCCGTCGAGCCGGTGACGGAGACCTCGGCCCCGGTCGACGTACGCAGGTCGGACTGCCGGTCGCGGATGTCGGTGACCAGGTCGGTGGTGGCCGGGTCGTTCGGTCCGGTCGCCGGTACGACGGTGAGCAGGGCGGTGCCGCCGTCCGGACTGAGCACCGGCGGGCTGATCGAGACGACGTTGGGCAGCCCCTTGATGGTGCTGGTCGCCTCGGTGGCCGCCGCGCCGACGTCACCGCCCTCGCCGTCCACCACGATGGTGAGCGGACCGTTGAAGCCCGGCCCGAACCCGACGCTGAGCATCTCGTACGCCTTGTGCTGGGTGGTCTCGGCGGGCGCCGTACCGTCGTCGGGGAAGCCCAGGCGCAGGTCGGCGGCGGGTACCGCGATCACGCCGAGCCCGATGACGGCCGCGACCAGCACCGGCACCCGGCGGCGGGTGACGAACCGGGCCCACCGCTCGCCCATCGGTGCCGTGCCCCGGTCGGACTCGAGGTCACGGGCACGCCGGCCACCGGTGATCCGCTTCCCGGCGAAGCCGAGCAGGGCGGGGAGCAGGGTCAGCGCGACCAGCACGGCGATCGCGACGGTGGCCGCCGCGGCCAGACCCATCGACCGCAGCACCGGGATGCCGACCACGGAGAGCCCGGCCAGGGCGATGATCACGGTGAGCCCGGCGAAGGCGACCGCGGATCCGGCGGTGCCGACGGCCCGGCCGGCGGCTTCGAGGGGATCCTTGCGGACCGCGACCTCGTGCCGGAACCGGGAGACGATGAACAGGGCGTAGTCGATGCCGACGGCGATGCCGAGCATCAGGGCGAGGATGGTGCTGTTGGAGTTGATGTCGACGAACCCGGAGGCGGCGCTGATCCCGGCCAGGCCGACCAGGACGCCGACGAGCGCGGTGAGCAGCGGCAGGCCGGCGGCGAGCAGCGAGCCGAAGGTGAGTGCCAGCACGACCGCGGCGATCACGATGCCGATGACCTCGGTGATCCCGGTCTCCGGTGACGACTGGAGGGCGTCGCCGCCGATCTCCACGGTCAGCCCGGCCGCGCGGCCGACGTCGGCGGTCTCCAACAGGGCGTCACGGTCCGAGGTGGCAAGCGCCGGTCCCTGTACGGAGTACCGGGCCTGGGCGATCCCGTACCGGCCGTCGGGTGAGATCGCGTTGGCCTGGTACGGGTCGACCACGCTGGCGACCTTCGGTGCGCCGGTCAGCGCCTCGACGACGTCGCCGACGGCCGTACGGTTCGCGGGGTCGGTGAGTTTCTGCCCCTCCGGTGCCTCGAACACCACCCGGGCGGTGGCGCCGCTGGCGTTCGCCTGCGGGAACCGGTCGGCGAGATGGTCGATGGCCCGCTGGGCCTCGGTGCCGGGGACGCTGAACGAGTTGGACATGCTGCCCGAGATGGTGGCCGCTCCCAGGCCGACCAGTGCGAGCAGAAGCACCCAGACTCCGGTCACCAGCCATCGGCGACGGTACGAGAACCGGCCTATCCGGTAGAGAAACGTTGCCACGAGATCCGCTCCAGGACAGATAGGGGACGTCATCCTTGCGCCGTCACGACGTCAAGGCGTTTGAACATGATCGATAAACGCCAGGTGAAGGCGCCGATACGGTGTTGCCGGTACGCCCTGAAGCTAGCCGATCGGCAAGGCGAGCACTAGCCGATCGGCAAGTGACACACCTAACGATCGACTAGGTAGCGCCTTGCCGATCGGCAAGCTATCGTCCAGCCGAGCGGCAAGGTAAGGACTCTCCGGCCGACCAGCCGTTTCCTTGCTGGTCGGCAAGCTGTGAGCCTGCTGGACGGCAGGTTAGGCTTGGCCCTGTCCGCAGCCCGCCACTGCCGACGCCGAGGAGGAGATATGACCGCGAGCCCCACCCGCGAGACAGTCGCCGCCGAGGGCACCCGGGCCCGGCTGCTCGACACCGCGCTGGCGCTGTTCTGCCACCGGGGTTTCGCCGGCACCTCGTTGCAGATGATCGCCGACCAGTTGGGCATCACGAAGGCGGCGGTCTACCACCACTTCAAGACCAGGGACGAGATCCTCGCCTCGGTCATCCGGCCGGCCGTCGAGGACATGGCCGCCGTGATCGCCGACGCCTCGGCCCAGCGCACCCCCACCGCCCGAGCGGAACGGATGCTGGTCGGCTGGGTTGACCTGGCGATCCGGCACCGTTCCCTGATCGCCCTGCTCCAGGTCGATCCCGGCGTCAAGCCGTTGCTCAAGGACCAGGAGAACGCCTCGATCCTGCTCGAACAGCCCTGCGACCTGCTCGCCGGCCACCTCCACGGCACGGTAGGCGCCGGGATCAGCGCCCAGGTGGCCCTGTTCGGCATCGCCGCCGCCGCCGCGAAGTCCGAGGTACGCGACCTGGACGACGACGAACTGCGGGAGATCCTGCTCGACGTCGGCCGCCGGATCCTCGGCCTGCGCCGCCCCCGAACGGCCTGACCGCCATGGACATCGACCGGACCGCGCCGGTGATCGTCGAACTGGCCACCATCGTCGACGCTCCCCTGGAAACCATCTGGGAGCTGCACACGAACGTCGACGAGTGGACCGTGTGGCACCCGGAGATCACCCGGGCCCGGCTCACCGGACCGCTGGCGGTCGGCGGTTCGTTCGAGTGGGAAACCGCCGGGCTGGCCGTCACGTCCACCATCGGGGAACTCGAACCGCTGCGCCGGATCGCCTGGGGCGGACCGGCGCGCGGCATCGACGGGGTGCACGTCTGGACGTTCGAGCAGAACAACGACGGGGTGGCCATACACGCGGCGGAGTCGTGGGCCGGTGAACCGGTGCTGGCCGACCCGGACGGTCTCCGGGCCGCCCTGACCGCCTCCCTCACCGCCTGGCTGGCCGCGCTCAAGGCCACCGCCGAGTCGATCCGCTGACCCGCCCGCCCGGATCCACCGTCACGGACGGTCACCGGAACGGACGGTCTTCGGCGCGGGCACGTGCCGAGGCGGCTCCCGACTAGGCTTCGCCACCATGACCACACAGGAGGCGCAGCACTGGGAGCGCCCCGGGCCGACCCCCGCGCAGCGCCGGCACGACTGGCAGATCGGGGCGCTGCTGGTGGGTGGCGGGCTGCTCAGCGTGCTGCTGCTCAACAGCTCCGGCACGTTCGCGCTCGGCCACCCACCCTCGTGGCCCGAGCAGCTCGCCTGGATCGTGGGGATCACCGCCCCGATGGCCTGGCGGCGGCGCTGGCCGGAGGTGACCACCCTGCTCACCGCCGCCGTGTTCATCGGCGCCCAGGCAAGGGCCCACGTCGACACCCTGGTCTCGTCCGTCACCCTGTTCGTCGCCATCTACACGCTCGGCGCCTGGGGCCGGGACCGGCGGCGGGCCGACGTGATCCGGATCGCGGTGATCGTGGCCATGTTCTGCTGGCTCGCCCTCAGCGCCGTGCTCGCGATGCCGGACATCCCGGCGGACGCGTTCAGCGGTGCCGCCGGCCCGCTGCCGCCCCTGTTCGCCGTACTGCTCACCTCGGTTCTGTTCAACCTGACGTACTTCGTCTTCGCGTACCTGTTCGGGAACACCGCGTGGCTGTCCGCGCGGCGGCAGCACGAGGTGCAGGTGCAGACCGAGGCGCTGCGCCGGTCCCAGGCCGTACTCGCCGAACGCGCGGTGATCCAGGAACGCGTACGGATCGCCCGCGAACTGCACGACGTCGTCGCCCACCACGTCGCCGTGATGGGCGTACAGGCCGCCGCCGCACGTCGGGTGATGGACCAGAACCCACCGAAGGCGAAGACCGCGCTCGCCGCCGTCGAGCAGACCGCCCGGACCGCCATCGACGAGTTGCGCCGCCTGCTCGGCGTGCTCCGGCAGGCCGACGCCTCCACCGACCCACTCACCGAACAGCCGACCGGACACCGGCTGGACCAGGTGGAGACCCTGCTGAGCGGGGCCCGGGAGGCCGGGCTGACGGTCGACTTCCGTACGTTCGGCGAACCGGTGCCGCTGACCGACTCGGTCTCCCTGGCGGTCTACCGGATCATGCAGGAAGCGCTGACCAACACCATCAAGCACGCCCGCGCCAACCTGATCGACGTACGGATCCGCTACCTGCGACAGGAGATCGAAGTGGACGTGGCCGACGACGGTCGCACCCCACCGGAGCACGCCGTACGGCCGCCGTCGGGCAGCGGACTCGGCCTGATCGGAATGCGGGAGCGGGTCGCGGCGCACGGCGGCGTACTGGAGGTCGGTGCCCGCGACGGCGGCGGATTCCGGGTACGCGCCAGACTTCCGCTGCACGACGACGTCCGGTCGGCCGAGACCGTGGACGCCGGATGAGCGAGGCAGGCGCGCCCGCGCCGATCCGGGTACTGCTGGTCGACGACCAACGGATGCTCCGCGCCGGCTTCCGGGTCATCCTCGAGATCGAGGACGACATCGAGGTGGTGGACGAGGCCGCCGACGGCGCCGAAGCGGTCGACCTGGCCGCCCGGCACCGCCCCGACGTGGTGCTGATGGACGTCGAGATGCCGGTGATGGACGGGCTGGAGGCCACCCGGCGGATCGTCGCCGCCTCGGCCACCGGCGGCGCTGCCGTGCTGATCCTGACCACGTTCGACCGCGACGACTACCTGTTCGCCGCCCTCCAGGCCGGCGCCAGCGGCTTCCTGCTGAAGAACGGCTCCCCGGAGGACCTGGTCGAGGCGGTACGGGTGGTCGCCCGAGGTGACGCCCTGCTCGCCCCGCAGCTCACCAAGCGGGTCATCGCCACCTTCACCGCACCCGGTTCCACGCCGACCATTGATCCGGGCGCGGGCGCACAGTCCATTCCGCCCGCGCAGCGGTCCACGCGGGAGGCCGGGGCGCTGTCCGGGCTGACCGAGCGGGAGCACGAGGTGCTCGTCCTGCTGGCCGGTGGCGCCTCGAACGCCGAGATCGCGGCCCAGTTGCTCCTCGGCGAGGCGACCGTGAAGACCCACGTGTCGCGGGTGCTGATGAAACTGCACCTGCGCGACCGTACGCAGGCGGTGGTCTTCGCGTACGAACACGGCGTGGTGACCCCCCGTACGGCCGAGGGCTGACCGCCGCCTCCACCTCGCGTCGGACGGCGGACCCCGCCGTGGCACCGGGGTCCGTCGCGCGACGGACCCCGCCGGCTCCGTCCGGCGCCGGACGCCAACGCGGGCGCCTCCCCCTAGGCTCGTTCACAGGTCACCCGCACCGAACCGGGCGGGGATCACGATCAAGCAGAGGAGACCGCATGCTCCGCGTCGCGTCCGTAAACCGGACGTTCGGTGATCGCCGGGTGCTGCACGACATCTCGTTCGGCATCGGTGCCGGCCGGATGACCGGCTTCGTCGGCGCCAACGGCGCCGGCAAGACCACGGCGATGCGCATCATCCTGGGGGTGCTCGCGGCCGACTCCGGCGAGGTCACCTGGGACGGCGCCCCGCTCACCCGCGACCTGCGGCAGGGCTTCGGGTACATGCCCGAGGAACGTGGTCTGTACCCGAAGATGAAGGTACGCGAGCAGCTCGTCTACCTGGGCCGGCTGCACGGGATGACCGCACCGGCGGCCAAGCGCAGCAGCGACGACCTGCTGGAACAGATCGGGCTGACCGAGCGGGCCGGCGACGCGGTCGACACCCTGTCGCTGGGCAACCAGCAACGCGCGCAGATCGCGGCGGCGCTCGTGCACGATCCGGTGGCCCTGGTGCTCGACGAGCCGTTCTCCGGGCTCGACCCGATGGCCGTCGACGTCATCGTCCGGGTGCTGCGGGAACGCGCCGCGCGCGGCGTACCGGTCCTCTTCTCCAGCCACCAGCTCGACGTCGTGGAACGCCTCTGCGACGACCTGGTGATCATCGCCGACGGGGCCATCCGGGCCGCCGGCAGCCGCGCCGACCTGCGCCGCAAGCACGCCTCGCCGCGGTACGAACTGGTCGTCGACACCGACGCCGGCTGGGTACGGGACCTGCCCGGCGTCACCGTGGTCGACCTGGACGGTGCTCGGGCGGTCATCGACATCCACTCGCCCAGCGACGACCAGGAGGTGCTGCGCCGGGTCCTGGAACGGGAACCCGTGCGCGCCTTCCGTCCGATCGTTCCGTCGCTCGCCGAAATCTTCCGGGAGATCGCACGATGACGCTCACCAGTCAGACCCAGCCGACCGACACCCCCACCTCCGCACCCGCCCCGACCCGGCCCGCCACCTCGTTCTGGCAGGCGGTCGGCCTGGTCAGCGGGCGCGAGATCGGGACCAAGCTGCGGGACAAGGCGTTCCTGTTCAGCACGGTCTTCTTCCTGCTGCTCACGGTCGGCTCGACCGTACTGCCGGCCATGCTTGCCGGTGGTCCGGACAGCGTCGCCGTGGTCGGCTCCGGGGCCGCCGAGGTGCTCGACCGGGCCGGGCTGGACGTACGGACCGTCGCCGACGAGCAGGCGGCCCGGGACCTGGTCCTCTCCGAGGACGTGGACGCCGCCGTGGTCGCCGGCCCGAACGGCGTACGGGTGCTGGCCCTCGACGAGGCGCCGACCGACGTGGTGGGCGCGTTGAGCACCGCTCCCCCGGTGGAACTGCTCGACCCGGCCGCGGTGGACCCGGTGGTGGGGGTCCTGGTGCCGCTGATCTTCGGCATGGTCTTCTTCTTCACCTCGATCACCTTCGGGATCCAGATCGCGCAGAGCGTCACCGAGGAGAAGCAGACCCGGATCGTGGAGATCCTGGTCGCCACCGTGCCCGTACGCGCACTGCTGGCCGGCAAGGTGATCGCCGCCAGCGCGCTCGCGATCGGGCAGATCATCCTGATCGCGGCGGTGGCGCTGATCGGCATGACGGCCACCGACAGCGGCGCGATCATGGACCAGGTCGCCCCGGCGATCGGCTGGTTCATCCCGTTCTTCGTGGTGGGATTCGTCCTGCTGGCGGCGATCTGGGCGGTCACCGGCGCGCTGGTCAGCCGGCAGGAGGACATCGGTTCGGTGTCCATGCCGGTGCAGATGCTGGTGCTGATCCCGTTCTTCGCGGTGATCTTCGGCAACGACAACAGCACCCTGATGACCGTGCTGTCGTACGTGCCGTTCTCCGCGCCGACCGCCATGCCGGTACGACTGTTCCTCGGTGAGGCCGCCGGTTGGGAGCCGGTGGTGGCGCTGCTGATCCTGCTCGCCTCGGCGGTGGCCGTACTGCTGCTCGCCGCGCGCCTGTACGAGGGCTCGCTCCTGCGTACGAACGGACGAACCACCCTCGCCGCCGCCTGGCGCAACCGCGGCAACTGACGATTTCCCCCTTGTAGAGAAAGAGTGGCCATCCTCGCGAGGATGGCCACTCTTTCTTTACAGGAGTCTTCTGTCCGGTGGGGGTGGTGGGTGTCGGGGGAGGTCTAGGAGGCCGGGTATGACCACGGCGTCGGAGAGGGTGGGCCAGGAGACCCGGGCGGCGCGGGGGTCGGGGGCCGGGCGGCTGGCGGGAAGGTGGTACCAGGCGGGTGGGGTGGTTTCCCGTCCCGCTATCGGCACCGGCCGGAAGTCCTCGGCGGGCAGTCCGGGGTAGTTCTGCCGGAGGACGTCCTGGTAGAGCGGGTCACTGGTGACGAGGGCCAGGTCGACCTGCTCGTCCTCGGGCCGGGTGAAGGCGGTTTCGAAAACCGGGGTGTGGGCCAGGTCGGTGGCGAGGACAACGCCGGGGCCGAGGAATCCGGTCGCGCCCCGGCCGATGCTTCCGCCCACCAGCACCGCGCGGAGCCGGATTCGACCGGCGGCTCCCGGCTCCCGGTTCGACTCGTAGAGCGCGTGGCGCAGGCCGAGCACCAGCGCGGGTACCACCCGGACCGGGTCGACGGCCGGCGGCAGGACCACCACCTGCGCACCACCACCGCCCCGGAGGGCGCCGCCCGGGATGCTGCCACCGGTGATCCGGCGAATGCGGGCTCTCAGGCAGGCGAACTGGATGATGCGGAGGAGCCGGAACTGGTCGTCCACCTGTTCGGGTGCCGTGCGGGAGCCGTGGTCCGGGATGTCGACCACCAGGCAGAGCCGGTCGGTGAACTCCGGGAGGTCGGTCATGGCAGCTACCCCTTCTCGTTGTCCGGCGGCCCTCCTCCCTGGGTCGCCAACTTCCGCAGCGCCTCCGGGTCGCGCACGATCTGTCGCCGGTACTCGGACTTGATGACGTCCTGGTCGCGCAGTTCGCGTACCGCTCTCTGCAGGCTCGGCTCGGAGACGCCGATCAGGCTGGCCAGCTCGGGTTGGCTCAGCGGCACCTCGATCCGGATTCCGTCGGAGTGCGGTCGGCCGTAGGTCTCGGCCAGGTAGTGCAGCACCAGAGCGAGCCGGTTACGGACGGAGGCGCCGTTGATGTCGATCCGGTGCCGGGTCGCCCTCCGGAACTTGTCGGCCACGGCGCCGTGGATCGCGCGGGCCGCGACCGGGTGCTCGGCCATGAAACGGGCCAGGGTCCGTTGCGAGATGGCTCGCGCGACGACGGCGGTCGCGGTGAACACCGAGGCCGACCGGGGCGTGTTGTGCAGCGCACCCAGCTCGCCGACGAGATCACCGCCGATCCGGATCGACAGCAGGATGCTCCGGCCGTCGACCGCGCTTCCCACCACCTTCACGCAGCCCTCCAAGAGGACAAACGCATCGGTTCCCCGGTCATCCTCGATCATCAGTGCCTCACCGACGCCGAATGATCGTTGGGTGCCGAGTGTGAGTAGCGCGGACCGGTCGGCCGGCTGGAGATCGTGCAACAACGTCCCACGCGCCCACCGGACATTTCCAAATCGCGACGAGCCGTCTACAGCCGCCATTGTCGACACGCTCCGAGACCTCGACCCGCTCCGTCGTGGTTGCCTCCAACTGGCCGTCACTCTAAGCGCCGGAATCTGTTGTCAAATCCACCTTCCCGTCAGTGCGGGCGGCTCGTCGGCCGCAATTCCAGCACTGCTCGGAGAGACGAACCCCATCCTGTGATGGGAAGCACGGGTACCGACGTCCATAACATCTTTCCTGACCATCGGTACCGTCCGAAGTGGCTTCACCGAGGGCGGGCCGCCGGCGAGGAGGCGGTCGTGGAGGAAATATTCCGGGTACGGCAGGACGTGCTGACGCATTTCGCCCGGATCATCGAGATGGTCGCGCCCGAACTGCCCGACGCCCTGGGCCGGAAGGCCCGTACGGCCTGGGAGCGGCTCGACTCGGGGCAGTACCGGGTGGTGGTCTGCGGCGGGTTCCGGTCCGGCAAGTCGACCCTGCTGAACACCCTGGTCGACCGGCCGGGACTGTTCCCGGTGTCGCCGGACGTCGTCACCACGTCCACAGTAGTCAGTCTCTCCTGGGCCGACGAGGAGCAGGTCGTCGCCCACTTCGACCGGCGCCCCGGCGATCCAGGCCCGCTGTGGCAACCGCTGGAGCTCATCCCGCTCGACCGGCTCGCCGAGTTCGGCACCGAGCCGACCGGCCCGGTCCACCGGCGGGACGTACGCCAGGTGGAGGTCGGGTTGCCCCTGCCCCGGCTGGAATCGGGGCTGGTACTGGTCGACACCCCGGGCATCGGCACCACGCACACCGAGGTCGTACGGGCCGAGCTGGCCGAGGCCGACGTCCTCGTCTTCGTCGCGTCGGCGGTCGAACCACCCGGTACGGAGGAGCTGTCCTTCCTGGCCGACTCGGTGGCCTTCTGCCCCGAGGTGATCACGGTAGTCACCTTCCTCGACCTGGTGGCCGACCCCGAACCGGTGATCCGCGAGCTGACCGGGAGGATCGCCGGCACGATCGGAATCCCGCCGGAGGAGCTGGTTGTCGTCCCCGGCCTGTCGGACCAGCTCGCCGACTTCTGTTGCCGGGTCCAGGTCCTGGCCGCGCTCGACACCTGGGAGGAACTGGTCGACGCGCTGCGCCGGCCGGAGGCCGAACGGCTGACCGCCCTGGTCGACGACGCGCCAACCGGACTCCGGAACGAACTGGCCGACCTGCGTGCCGAGGTCGAGTCGCGGAAGAAACAGCAGAGCCGGCAACTGGCGAGCCTGCCGCTGGACCTGGAACGGGCGGCCCGACCGGTCCGGCGACGCCTCGCCGAGGACTTCGACAAGCTGACCGTTGACTTCCGCACCGACAGCTACGGCGAGCAGGGACAGCGGGACCCGGACGGTGTCGCCGGATGGGTTGCCGCGAAGACTGCCGACATCGTCGCGGGGGCCGAACGGGAGTTGCTGGTCGCCGCGAGCACCGTCGCCCGGCAGTACGGTCTGGACGCGTACACCGAGGGCGGTTTCACCGAGCCGGCCGCCGGCACCGACCCGGAGATCGAACAGCGGCCGGTCGAGCACCCACCGGAGGCGGGACGGCCGGCGCGGGTTCGCGCGGGGCGGGGCGGGGTCACCGCGTACGGAAGCACGGGTGCGTTCCTGGGGGTCATCGCCGGAACGATCGTGCTACCCGGCGTCGGGACGATGGTCGGGGCGGCCGTCGGCGGTCTGGCGGGGCAGGTCTCCGGTTGGTTCGCGGGTCGGCGGGAGGGAGAGCGTCGGCACGAGCTGCGACGTCGGCGGGAGGTCGGCGCCCAGTTGCGGGAACTCGGCCTGTCGAAGATCGAATCCGCGCGACGGGCGGCCGAACGCGACCTGGACAACCAGCAGCGCGACCTGTCCGCCAGCCTGGGCGAGACGCTGGAGGCCAGCCACCGCACCGAGCTGGGGATCCTCGCCGACCGGGCGGCCGACCTGAACGACGCCCTGCTCGAATCCGAGCGGCGGCGTGATGCGGCCCTGGTCGACCTGGAGACCATGCTGGAGCACTACACCCGGTTGCTCGAGGAGTGCGACGCGCTCCGCGACCGGTTGGAGGCCGTCGGCCCCCCGAAGATCGGGCGTACGGGCTGAGGCCCGCCGTTCCCGCCCCGATCCGTCAGCCCTGGGCGGTGGGACGGACGACCAGTTCGTTCACGTCGACGTTGTCCGGCTGCGCGATCGCGTACCCGATGGCGTCCGCCACCGCCGACGCGGGGATGGCGAGCTGTTGCGACGCGGCCCGGACCGCCGCTCGTACCTCCGGGTCGCCGCCGTGGTCGCCAAGCTCCGAGTGGGTGAACCCCGGACTCACCACGGTCACCCGAAGTTCGCGGCTCTCCTGACGCAGACCTTCCGAGAGCGCCCGTACGGCGAACTTGGTGGCGCAGTAGACGGAAGCCGTTGGGTCGACCCGGTACGCCGACGTCGAGGCGACGTTGACGATGTGGCCGGCACCCCGACCCCGCATGTACGGCAGCACGGCCGCGATGCCGTGCAGGGTGCCGCGCAGGTTCACGTCGATCATCTGATTCCAGTCGTCGATCCGGAGCGAGTCGATGGTCGACAGCGGCATCACGCCCGCGTTGTTCACGAGCACGTCGATCCGGCCGTACCGCTCATGGGCGGTGTCGGCGAAGGCGCGGACGCTGGCGAGGTCGGTCACGTCGAGTTCCCGGTGGTCGGCCCGCCCGCCCGCGGCGCGCAGTTCGGCGACGAGGGCCGCCAGGCGGTCCACCCGCCGGGCGCCGAGCACCACGTGGTGGCCGTCGGCGGCCAACCGGTGGGCGGTCGCCGCACCGATGCCGCTGCTGGCCCCGGTGATGAGAACGATCTTGTGATCGACGGTCGTCGGGCTGGTCAAGGGGTACTCCCGGAGGTGGCTGGGCTCGCGGCGGATCACCGCGGGACCAAGCGTGCCGCCCTGGTCGGCCCCGGAAGAAGGACATGACTTCCTGGGTGTGAGGCACCCAGGAAGACGCGCCCTTCCGCCGGATCACGGGAACCGCACATGATTGGCCGACCCGAACCCCCGATCCCTGGAGAGAGGCGACAACAATGGCAAGGACCAGGGCCATCACCGAACGACAGGTGAAGAGCTGGGTTGATGGTTATGTGAAGGCGTGGACCACCGGCGATCCCGCCGATGTCGAGGCCCTCTTCACCGAGGACGCCGAATCGTACGAATGGCCGTACGAGACGGCGTGGATCGGCCGGCAGGAGATTATCGACGGGTGGCAGACCCGCGCCCCGTGGCAGGAGGGCGGCTGGACCTTCGACTGGTCCCTACTGGTGATCAACGGCGACACCTTCGCCATCAAGGGGACCGGTGTCTACGCCAAACTCGGCACCTTCGACAACCTCTGGGTCGTCACCCTCGACGCCGGCAGGAAGTGCACCACGTTCCGGATGTGGAACAACGAGGTCTGAGTCGCGTACCCGGTCGGGGTCAGGCTCCGGCGGACACGGAGCCCAGGCGGGCGAGGGCGTCGGCGCTGCGGGTGCCGGGCTCCGGCGTACCGACGAGCAACTGCTGGCCGGGGGCGTCGCGGACGTCGAACGTCTGGTACGTCAACTCGATCCGGCCGACCTCGGGGTGGACGAAGACCTTGAACGCGCGGGTGAGCCCGCCAACGGTCTGGTCCTGCCAGAGGGACCGGAAATCCGGCGAGGTACGCAGCATCTCGTCCACGAGCGCCCGGATCTCCGCGTCGTCCGGGTAGTAGCCCGCGTTCAGTCGCAGGGCATGGACCACCCGCTCGGCCAGCATCGGCCATTCGGCGAACACGGCTCGGGCCCGAGGATGCTGGAACAGGACCCGGACCATGTTGGTCATGCCGTCGAAGGGTGAGAGCAGGGCGGCGGCGATGGCGTTGGTCGCGAGTACGTCGAACGCCGGACTCAGCACGTAGGCGGCCGAGGTGGGAAACGAATCCAGCAACCGGAGCAACGACGGGTCCACCAGGTCGCGCGAACTGCCCGGTGTCGGGCGCGGACCCAGTCCGGCGAGCCGGAAAAGGTGCCCTCGGGTGTCGCCGTCGAGCTTGAGCGCCCGCCCGATCGCGTCCAGGACCTGCCCGGAAGGATTGCGTTCCCGGCCCTGTTCGAGCCGCGCGTAGTAGTCGACGCTGACCCCGGCCAGCACGGCGACCTCTTCGCGCCGGAGCCCGGCGACCCGGCGATCCCCACCGCCGTGCAGTCCGGCGTCGGCGGGTTCGAGCCGGGCGCGATGTGCCCGGAGGAACTCCCCGAGCCTGTTCGCTGAGGTGGCCGGCATGACCACCAGCCTAGTCGCCCCACCTGCGGGATCACGGCGCCGCCGGACAACCGCCCCCTTTTCAGGAACGGTACGCGGAACAAGCCGTAATGCGCGGTTCGTGGGTCGGAACCCCCGAACCGGCACGCCGGGGCTACGGGTTGGGCCGCACCGGATCCGGCTACTGCCCGGCGAGGTGGGCGCGGAACCGGACCAGCGACAGCAGGTGCAGTACGAGCAGGAACGGCACCGCGAACGTGGGGATCAGACTCAGCGGCAATTCGGCCATCGGCGGGGTGACGAGGGTGCCGTCGGGCAACGCCTCCCGAGCACCGATGCCGTTCACGATGCCCATCCCGATCGCGACGACAAAGTCCGCAATACCGAAGAAGGTGAAGCCGAGGAAAACCGGCCGGGCGGCCCGGCCCCGGCGCAGTACGTAGATCGCGACGAAGGGTGCGGCGAGCCCGACCACGATGTCCCCGAGCCCGGCCGGGAGGGCGAAACTGGCCGGCAGCAGATCCTGTGCGTACAGGGCGAGGAAGGCAAAGCCGGCCACCCGCCAGCACTGGAGGTTGATCAGTACGGTCAGGTCCAGCGTCTCGACCCAGGCCCGGAACCGGCGTACGAGCAGGGCCGATCCGACCAGGACGACCGGCAGACCCGCAGCCAGGCCGATCCGCAGGGGCGGCTCGTCCGGGTCACGCACGATCAGACCGGCCCACGCCGCGAGCCCGGCCAGCGTCAACCAGACCGCACCGACGACCATCAGCAGGAGGGTGCTGCGGCTCGGAGCCGGAGACGGCGCGACCATGAGTGCCTCCACTGTGTTCAGTGCCGGAATGGCCACAACATAGACCACCACCATTTCCGGAGTCACTAGCCCGCCAACCGGCGATGCGAGCGAAACGGACACCATGCTCGATCAGGACCTCAACGGCCTTCCCGGCCGGACAGCGGCGGTCGGTCTTCGAGGCGAAGCAGCGCGGGAGGCGGGCCGGGCCGGGGCGCTGACACCGTACGCCGGAAGCACGGCGCCCGGCGGTCCGCCGGGCGCCCTGCCGCCAGCCGCTCATCCACCGCTCTTGATCAAGGGTTTGAGGCGAGCTGGGCAGGACTTCCACGGTAGTGTGGATGTCATGGTTGCGGCACATGAAGAGGTGCCGTTCAGCGAGTTCCTCCATCGGCCCGGGGCCGCTGCGGAACGGCTGAACGTCGTGCGTGCGTTGCGGCTCCGTCGTCGCGACGCGGAGGATCTCGCCCTGATCCGGGCGGACCAACTGGAGAGCGACGCCGTCGTCGTCGACTTCACCTCACGCCTGCTGGCGGGCCTGATCCGGTCCGGCTCCCTGGACGCGGTGCGCCGAGTCCTGGTCGAGGCGCTGCCGTGGGTCACCTTTCTCCCCGAGCCAGACGTCGACCAACTCCTGTCCGAGTTGGTGACGGTGACGCAGGGGGCCGCCTCCCTGGACAACCTGACTCCGGTAGCCGTACTCCTGACCCAGTGGCGGCGCACCGCCGAGGTGTACAGCGACCCGGTGCTGCTGGAAATCCTCCACCGCGAACCCGAAGGGGACTTCGGACCGGTGCAGCCTCCGACTGAGCAGCAATGAGCCCGAAGCGTGGCGACCGGGTGGCTCCACCACCCACCGGCGCGGAATACGATCTCCGGTTCGCGAACTCCTCGGCCGCCGACGGCTGGGAGGACCTGGCCCGTCAGGCACCCGCGAACCTGCGGCGGGCCCACGACGCCATCCGCGCCAACCCGAGGGCAATGACCACCCCGGAACGACACCACCGCCTCAAGGGGTCCCTCGCCAGCGGTGTCTGGAAGGGCCAGACGCACGAACGCTGGCAGTACGAGGTCACCGGCGGCGGCCGAGTCTGGTACCTGATCGACGACGAGCGTCGGACGGCCTGGATTATCTACGCAGGTCCTGGTCACCCCAGGCAAACCGACTGACTTCTGCTTACCAGGACCACCAGGACCAGGACCGCCGGCATAAACGTGATCGAGGCTCTGGCCAGGGCTGAATCCCGGCCAGAGCCCCGATCACACGTGCGTTCAGCAGGTGGCGTTCAGGCCGCCCCAGTCGGCGCGGTCGTTGTAACCGCCGTCGCCACCGTCGCCGACCACCAGGTCGAGCACCCGTACGCCGGTCAGGTCGACGTCGACCTGACGGATGTCGTCACGGGTGAGGACCCCACTGTCGAACAGGACCCGGCCGTCGCCGACCACCTGGAAGGTCGAGGTGGCTCCGTCGGGACCGACGTTGCGTACGGCGTCGTCCAGGCCGACGGTCGCGGTCAGCCGGTCGCACCGGTCGCCGAGGTAGTAGCGGACCGTGGAGGGCGAGGCGACACCGAGGCCGGTCGGGTACACCTGGCCGACCAGACTGATCGGTGACCCGCCGCCCACACTCAGGTCGACCGTCGGGGTCATCCAACCGCTGGTGGCGCTGATCCACGCGTGGTGCGACAGCACAACCTCGCCGGTCGGCGGCGCCGGGGCGATCACCACCGTCGACACCGAGGTCTGGCGCGACTTCCCGTGCCCGATCACCTCGTACGACGTGGTGGCGGTCAGCGCGGCCTCGCCCGGAACGGCGGTGGCCGGCAGGGTCACCGTGAAGGCGAAGGTGGTGGACTGACCGGGGGCGAGCAGGATCGGTGCCCGGTCGAGCGCCTTGACCGTCCAGCCGGCGGGCGCGGCGAGCGTGACCTGCGGCTTGAGTACGGGCAGCAGACCGTCGTTGCGTACGACCACCTCGACCCGTGCCACGTCGCCACCGCCGAGTACGGGCGCGGTCCCCTCCGGGGTGGCGGCGTTGCCGACCTTCGTGACCTGCGGCAGGCCGGCGGTCACGTGCGGCACACCCGGCAGGCCGCGCGCCGGCCCGACCCGCAGCAGTGCGGCGCCGTGCGCCGGAACCGCCGCGCTGATGGTGCCGGCGCTCTCCGTGACCTGGTTGGTCCAGGCGTTCTTCACGGTGAACCGGGCGCCGGACAGGCCGACCGACGAGGCCCTGGTGGTGAGGATCTTCGAGCTCTCACCCCGGTTGAGCAGCACCACGGCCCGGTCGCCGTTGGCCAGGCGCTTCACCCAGGTCTCGGTCGTACCGGCGGGGCCGACCCGTACGGCCTGGACACCGGCCGGATCCTGGTTGATCGCCAGCGCCTCGGGGTCGGTGAGCGTGTCGACCGAGGTCTGGCTGATCTTGCGGATGTCGCTGCCGATCACCAGCGGGGCGGCGGCCACCGACCAGAGCGTCATCTGCGTACGGAATTCCTCCTCGGACATGCCGAGGCCGGGGGCCAGGTAGTCCGGGTCGTTGAAGTGACCCGGTCCGGCGGCCTCGGGGTGCCGCGCGTTCGCGTCGTAGTTACGCAGGACGTCCTTGAACTTGATGTCGCCGACAAACCCGACGTCGGTATAGGTCCGCCAGGACTGCGCAATCGCCGGGGCATAACTCCAGGAGTACGTCGACTGCTGCTCCTCCGGGTAGTTGCCCCAGTCCGGGGAGCTCACCGGGTTGCACAGGTTGAAGATGATCGGGCGCTTGCCGGCGTTGTTCCGCAGCGCCCGGGCGAACTCGGTGTAGACGGTCTTCGGGTCCAGGTCGGCGGCGATCCCGCAGAGGAAGTCCACCTTCACCGCGTCGAACTCCCAGGCGGCGAACTGGTCCGCGTCGCGCTGGTAGTAGCCGCCCCCGCTGCCGAGCCCACACTTGCCCGGGATGTACGGCCCCGCGTCGGTGTAGATGCCCGCCTTCAGACCCTTGCCGTGGATGTAGTCGACCAGCGGCTTCAGCCCGTTCGGGAACCGGGTCCGGTCGGCCTGGAGGTCACCGGCGGCCGTACGCGGCTCCGGGTCCTGCCAGCCGCCGTCCAGCCAGACGATGTCGTAGCCGGCCCTGGCCAGGCCACGGCTGACGATCGAGTCGGCGACCTCCCGTACCGACTGCTCGGAGAAGTCACCGCCGAGCCCGAAGTACGTGTTCCAGCCCTGGTACGGCGTCGGGCTGAGTACCTGTTGGGGTGCCGGTTTCGTAGCCGCCACAGTGTCCGGCGCGGCTGCGGCGTGGGCGGGTGCGGGGACTACCAGCAGGCTGGCCGTGAGGACGGTCAGGGCGGTGAACAGATGTCGTCTCACATCGGGTTCCTTCGCAGCGGTGGGCGGACCGGTACTCCTGGGTTGTTTCGACCGATCCTGCAAGGCGTTACGCCGACGTGTCAATAATATTTCATAAATTATGAGATCGAGGTTCGCCGCGTCTCACGCCGCACGCGCTGCTCATGAGGAGGCCAGGGGGAAGTGGGAACATGCGGCTGGAGCCGGAGGCCTTCGAGGTGGGGACCGGTGATCTCGTACGCAATCCACCCGGCGACCTGCGTACGGCCTCGCGAACGGAGAGGCCGAGGACCCGGACCAACTGCCTCACCCTGGCCCAACCGGTACTCCTGAAGGAGCGGACCGGGTTCGATCACCGAGGCGATCGGGATCTGGCCTAAATCTCGTGGGTCAGATCCAGGGTTCGACCAGCGGAGTGCCGGCGAGGCGTCCAGCGACCCAACCACTCCCGCCTCTTGCGGTTGTGATGGCCTCGGACACAAGCTAATCGTTGGTGCGACCACCCAGCTCAGCGGTGCGCTACGCGTCGTCCGCGCAACAGATGATGGAGCCTCGCGCGCCTCCAGTCGGTAGCGCATTTTACTCACGACCGAGACACTGCAACCTGCCCTTTCCGTCGTATCGGACCGACGAAAGGAGGGGTTAGTCGGTCTTTTTCGCGGCTCCGCGCCACATGATCACTAGGTAACATCCGGTCGTTGCCCTGGGCCCTCCGACTCGTCAACAGCGGGGAATACAGGCATACGTACGCGCCGTTTCACCTATTTACAAGAAGGAGTGCGCTTAATGGAGTTCGATGAACGGGTCGCCGCGCTCGCCACGAAGGTCCGGAACCAGCGGGACGCGATTCAGACGGAAGAAGCTGCCAAGAATGCTTTCGTCATGCCGTTCATCTCAATGATCCTCGGTTACGACGTCTTCGATCCACTGGAGGTCGTACCGGAGTTCACCGCCGACGTCGGGATCAAGAAAGGAGAGAAGGTCGACTACGCGATCATGCGTGACGGCGAGGTGCAGATCCTCATCGAGTGCAAGCAGCCGCGCGACTCTCTGAAGATCGAACACGCATCTCAGCTCTATCGATACTTCTCCGTTACGAATGCGCGGATCGCCGTCCTCACCAATGGACAGGTCTACCATTTCTACACCGATCTCGATGCCCCCAACAAGATGGATGCCAAGCCCTTCCTCGTGCTCGACCTGGAAGATATCGACGACACCCTCTTGCCGGAGCTGCGTAAGCTCACGAAGGAAGTTTTCGATCTCGACTCCATCATCAGCGCGGCCGAGGAGTTGAAGTATCTCGGTCAGATCAAGCGTTCGATGGCGGCGCAGTTCAAGGAGCCTGAGGATGAGTGGGTCAGGTTCTTCGCGACGAAAGTGTATGAAGGTTCATTCACTCAGAAGAGACGCGATCAGTTCAGGTCTCTCGTTGCCAAGGCTGCCTCACAGTTCGTCAGAGATCAAGTGAACGATCGCCTGAAGGGCGCACTCTACGCAAGCCTTCCCAAGCAGACTACCGAGGCGCCCTCCGAAGTGCTCGAGAGCGAAGAGGTCGCGCTGAGCGATGTCGCCCGCGACACGGAGGTGGAGACCACGCTCGAAGAACTCACCGGCTACCAGATCATCAAAGCGATCGCGTGCAGTGAGGTCAAGCCTCAACGTATTGTGGGCCGCGATGCCAAGTCCTACTTCGCGGTCATCCTCGACGACAACAACCGCAGGCCGATCGCGCGACTGCATTTCAACGGCAAGGCCCGAAAATACCTTGGAACGTTCGACGCCAACAAGACGGAGACTCGTCATCTGATCGACTCCATTGACGATATCTATCTTCACGCTGAGGCAATACGGAATGCAGTACGGGCGTTCATGGGCGAGGGGGTCACAAGAACCTCCGGAAAGCTTGACGCGCCCTGATTCATTGGCTATTTCATGGTGATCGACGGTGGTTGAGCGGGCAGGTGAGGGCGGCGCGTCGTCGCTCCGGACAGGGCGAGGCTCCCGCTAGGGCAGCAGGCGACGAAGACCGACCGCCCTGCTTGGGAGCCACGTTGCTGACCTATCGTGCCAGCATCCCCGCTGACCTAACGATGGAAGTACGGTCGGACGCTCAGACCCGCTTTTCATTCAGCGCGCACGTCAACGCGTAGCTCCTCGATCACCAACTGAGTGAGTTCGGAGAGTTGGTCTTGGCCGAGGGTAATCCCCTGCAGGTTGACAAGCGCCGCCTTGAGGTCGTGAAGGCGGTTGCCCCGAAGGTCAGCGCCTTGGAGCTGGCAGGATTCAAGTTCAAGATCGGTCAACTGGCACGACCTGATGACGACTTTGGGTAGTCGGCAGGAGGACCACGTGCCGTTGGCGAGCGTGCAGTCGCTGAAGGCCATGGCTCCGGCGGCTACGACGCGCTGGAAGGTGGCGTAGTCAAAGCGGCAGCCGTCGAAGAGGACGTCTTTCAGGCGTACGTCAGTCAGCCGGGTACCGGTGAACCGCGAGCCGGTGAACGCGCAGCGTTCGATGGTGACCCCGGACAGAGTGGAGCCGGAAAGGTCGGTGCGGGTGATCTCGCTGCCCCAGATGGTTCCGGCTTCCCAGGTGCTCTCGCTGAGGTCTGCGCCGGTGATCCGGCTGCTACGGATGCTGACGTCTTCCAGTTGCGTGCCGCGCCAGGAGGCACCCTCGATGCTGGCCTCGGTTAGGTCGCTCGTCGGAGCGTAGACGCGATCAAGATCTTCCGGGTCGAGATCCGGGAGCAAAATCTTCACATCACCGATGGTGGTTGTCCGCATGCATCCTCAGTCTGCTTAGGAGCGCGAGGTGGCTGCGCCACCCCGCGTTCGTTCGCCTACTCCTGGGTCAGGAGGTCACTTCTTCTTGTTCCAGTTGTCCCAGCCGGGTCGGCTGTCGAACCCTCCCTTGTTGCTCCAGGTGGGTCGGTTGTCGAACTTGGCCGCGTCGATCGACGCTATCGTCCGGAGCGGCTCGACGCCAAAACGTGCGAGGTGTTCCGGCGTGGCGTCCACGAGGCTCGTGAGCGCGTTGGTCACGGTGGTCCTCCTAGCTTGCGAGGCGGTTTGCGGTGGCGCGGACAAGGGCCTGTCGGGTGGTGCGGCAGTAGTTGGTCTCGCGGGCGGTGAAGGTGTGGTGCTCGAAGTAGCGGTTGCCGGCCTGGGCGCCTCGGCAGAAGTCGTAGAACATGCAGTGGTCCGCGCATTCGTTGAGCCCGGTAATGAACTCGGTGACGTACCGTAGGTTGCCGGCCCGGGCCAGGATGTTGCCGATCGGTTCATGGAGAACGTTGCCTGCGGTGAAGTCTCCGTACTGGGGATCCTTGATTCCGAGGAGCTCTGGTGACAGGAGGACCACGTGCCCGTCCCAGGAGATGGTGGGGATCGGCTCGTACGGGGCGTCGTTGACGAGCCCGGCGCGGGTGGCGGTGAGGTAGTCGGCCAGGCGGTCCAGATCGCGGATGGGTAGCGGGTTGCCGTCGATCCGTCGTTGGACAAGCCGGTGCCAGAACCGGTAGGCGGCATCCTCCGACACCGGTGTACGCCCGGCGCCCTCCTGTTCCTCGATGTTGAAGCCCACAGAACGGCACCCGGGCAGGTAAGTGAAGAAATCGATGAGGTCGTCCGCCTGGTCGATGGTTTCCGGCGTCACGACGCAGATCACCGAATACGGCAATCCTGCCTCGGCGAGAGCCTGTATCCCTCGGATGGTCCGGGCCGTTGTTGACTTTCCGGCCCGGTCGAGTCTGTTGCGGTTAAGGGCGCCGGGGCCGTCGATGCTGACACCGATCTCGAACTCGTAGGCAGTGAACAGGTCGCACCACCGTGGGTTGACGAGGGTGGCGTTGGTCTGGATCTCGTGGCGTACGTGTCCGGCCTGCCTCAGGTCCTCGAACGGTGCTAGCAGTTCCCGGAAGGTGTCGAGAGGTGTCGCGGTGGGCTCGCCTCCGTGCCACACCACGCTCACCGGATAGGGGCTGCCCTGCTCCTCGACGGATCGGGCGCACTCTGCGGCGATCGGGACCGTCATGAGCCTTCGCAATTGTCGGTCGGGCAGGTAGCAATAGGTGCAGTCCAGGTTGCAGAAGCTGGTGGGTTGCAGCACCAGGGTGTGGAACGTGCGGGCTATGGCCGCCCGCCCATCAGCGGTGATGACACCGATGCCGCTCATGATCCTGCCTCCCCTTCCTGTATAGGGTCGTCGTGGTCATTTGGTGCCGGCGGGTGGGGTACGCGTGGCCAGCCAAGGAACCTGTCGAACAGACCGGCGCCGCTTCCCGTCGTGCCGGGGTTGAGTTTGTGCAGATCATCGATGGCGTCGCAGAGCAAGGTGGCCAGGTAGAGGCACAAGCCGACTCGGCTGCCCTCGTACTCGGCCAGGAGATCCAGTTTTGCCCGCCCGCAGGGCCACGGCTGACCACAGGTCCGGCACAGCCAGATCGGACGCAGCGGCAAATGCTTCCTCCGCGCCGTTTCTCCCTGCTTTGAGGTGCGGCGGTGCCCAGGCACAACGTCCGAGTGGGCTTCGGTCATCGGCGTATCTCCTGCCGGGGCTGCCGTTCGAAGTGCTGACGCCACAAGTGGGTGAGCAAAGGCGGTTCGGTTGTCCGCTCCAACTCGGGCGGGCCGACGTGTCTCGGCGGCTCCGGACGCCACGGTTCGCCCGTCGTCGCGTTGCGCGATGCGTACACCGTCATGGTCGCCTCCCGAAGCAGGTAGGCGCCGGCAAGCGGTGGGCTCGCCTGGGGAAAGGCAAGCCCACCGCCGCAGGTCGGCAGCTGGGAGCAGGCTGCCGTTCACCCGCCCGCGCAGCCCTCGTGGCAGTACGCAGACGGGGAGTCACAGGCACACGCATGCGATTCTTCGGGGGCAAGACCGGCCGACGCGTCAAGAGACGCTGCTGGCCTCGAATGGCTACATGCTTCATTTCGGCCCTCCCTGGCGGGAACCGTGAGGTGTGGTGGCGGCGCCCGTTCGTCACGAACGGGCGACCGGCTGACTCAGAATCTCCGGGGAGCATGACGGTGGGAATGTCTCTGCGGTGCAGTCGCGGTGCACCCACCGGCACGCCACGTGACGCTACGATCGGCACGCTGACCTGTCCCATTGAGAGGACATCCGATGGCCACAGTGACCAACTGGACCGGCCAGGACGCCAACGCCCTGCGGCGGGCGTTACGGATGAGCGTCACCGGCTTCGCCGAACACCTGGGCGCGGCCCGACGCACGGTGGCCAAGTGGAGCAGCCAGGGCAAAAGCATTCAACTACGTGCCGATATGCAGGCCGCGCTCGATACGGTGCTCGCGCGGGCCGCCCCCGACGTTCTGGAACGCTTCGAAGCCCTGCGGGAACAAGGCACCTGTAGTGCACTTGCCGCTACCACCAGACCACCGGCCGCCGGAGACGCCGATACTGGCAGGGACAAACCTGGCTTCGAGTCGGACGGTGACGTGCAGCGTAGACAGTTCCTGCAGGGCGCGACGGTCGGCGGCATGGCTACCCTGGCCGGCGTCACGCCACTACTCGACGCGCTGGTCTCAGCGCCGGCGACTCGGACTGCCGAGCCGGTTGCCCTGCCCCTTCGAGACTTCGCCCGCGACATTGCCACCGCGAAGGCCGCCTATCAGGCATGCCGGTACGAGCAGGTTCTCGGTGGCCTCGCGACCCTGCTACCCGCTCTGGCGCCGACCCGGGAGGAAGCCGAGGGCGACCAGCGGACCCGAATCGAGGCCCTGGCCAGCGACCTGTACCACGTCGTCGGCAGCGTGCTACTCAAGATCGGGGACCGGGGCATGGCCCTGGTGGCGGCCGAGAGAAGCACCCACGCGGGCGCGGCCAGCCAGGACCCGGTAGCAATCGCCTGCAGCGCACGGATCATGACCCACGCCCTGATGAGCAACGGCCACACCAGGCAGGCGAGGAACCTGGCCGAGAACGCGGCCAGTGCCCTCGAACGGAACACCCGGCTCGGGTCCACCGACCAGGTGGCCGTCTACGGCGCCCTCCTGCTCCGCGGCGCAATCGCCGCCGCGCGCAGCGGCGATCGGGACAGCGCGCAAGCCATGATCGACGAGGCCACCCGTGCCGCCGCGCGGCTCGGCTACGACGGCAACGACCGGTGGACCGGCTTCGGCACCACGAACGTCCTGCTCCACCAGGTCAACATCGCGCTGACCCTGGGGGACGCCGGCACGGCCGTCACCCTCGCCCGCCAGGTGCCACTGGACAAAATCCGCCTCGCCGAACGCAGAGCCTCGCTGTTCGTCGACGTGGCCCGCGCCTACACCCAGTGGGGACGTTACGAGCACGGCCTGAACGCGTTGCGCATCGCGTACGACGTGGCGCCCGAGGAGCTCCGGTGCCGGCCAGCGGTCCAGCGCATCGCTGGTGACCTCGCGGCCCTCAGCCGGGGTCACCTCCGCACCGAGGTTGTCGAGTTCGCTCACCGCGTTGGGATCCCGGTATGACCGCCGGCCACCTGCAAATCGTCGTCTGCGGCGCCGGCCCCGCCACAGACGTGACAGAACTGCTCGCTACCGCCAAGGAAAGAGCCTGGACGGCTGCGGTCACCGCCACCCCCAGCGCCATCGACTTCATCGACGTCGAAGCCATCGAGACGACGACCGGACACCCGGTCAGGTCCACCTATCAGTCATCGCCACGTGCTCGCCGTACGCTTCCCGGCGCCGACGCTCTCGTCATCGCCCCCGCGACGTACAACTCCATCAACAAGATCGCTCTCGGCATCGCCGACAACTACGCCATGACCTCGGTCGCCGAACTGATCGGACGCCAGGTCCCGACCGTCATCGTTCCGTTCGTCAACGACGCCCTGGCCACCCGCGCACCCTTCCAACGCGCCGTGGCGGACCTCCGCCACGAACACGTACATGTCCTGCTCGGCGAAGACGAAGGATGGGAACCTCACCCACCGGGCAGCGGCAACGACCGGCAGAGAGTTTTCCCGTGGACGGCGGCGTTCGAGACAGCGGCCCGGCTTGCCCAAGAGTCGCGAGCAGGTGCCGGCGATCAGGGCTGACTGCCAGGGACGGCAGGCCGTCATTCGCCGAGCCTGCCCACGAACGCGGCGGGCAATCCCACGGACGCGCTATCCGTCCAACGGCTTCCGAGCACCCATCGAGCAACCGAGCACGCCAGCAACAATGAAAAAGGCCCGGACCCAGGATGAAACCCAGGTCAGGGCCTTTATCAATGGTGCGCCGCCAGGGACTCGAACCCCGAACCCGCGGATTAAGAGTCCGCTGCTCTGCCAGTTGAGCTAGCGGCGCTCTCTGACAACGGTGGAAACCCTAGCACGCACCTGGGAGCCGACTCCAATCAGATAGCCCCGGCCACCCGTACGGGCTGCGCGGCCGACAAAGGGCCCAAAATCCGGCTTCGATCCGTCCGGGGCACCGAGTTCTGGTGCGGATGGTGCACGATGTGCCGCAGGATTCGATCGAACGGGGTGGAGATGGGCAACGTCACGCGGGGCTGGGCGATGATCACGGCCCTGGTCATGGTCACTCCACTGGCCCTGGCGGGGTGCGGCGGCAGCGGCGACAAGCCGGAGTTCGTGGGTGCCTCCACCCAGCCCACCGCCAGCCCCACACCGCCGGCCGAGCCGGTCGTGCTCGCCATCACCCCGGAGGCCGGGGCGGCCAAGCAGCCGGTGAGCACCGAGATCGGCACCACGATCACCGGCGGGAAGATCACCGACGTGACGCTCACCACCGAGGGCGTGAAGGTCGCCGGCAGCCTGCGCGAGGACAGCTCGTCCTGGGTCCCGGCCAACCCCCTGAAGTACGGCAAGAAGTACGACGCCACCGTCACCGCCACCGGCACCACCGGCCAGGTGGAGACGAAGACCACCTCCTTCACCACGATGACCAAGCCGGGTTCCCAGATCGGCTCCGGGCTGTACCTGTTCGACGACAAGGTGTACGGCGTCGCGATGCCGGTGGTGGTCGAGTTCTCCCCGGGCATCCCGAAGAAGGACCGGGCGGCGGTGCAGCGGCGGATGTTCGTCGACACCGTGCCGGCTCAGCCGGGTGTGTGGCACTGGGTGGACAACGGCACCCAGGCGTACTACCGGGCGCCGGAGTACTGGCAGCCGGAGACGAAGCTGACCGTACGGATCGCGCTGGAGGGCATCCCGCTGAGCAACGGCCGGTACGGCAACGTCGACCGGAAGGCCACCACGAAGATCGGCAACAGGTTCGAGATGAAGGTCGACAACGCGACCAAGCAGATGACGGTCTTCGAGAACGGCAACCTGGTCCGCACCATGCCGGTCAGCCTGGGCAAGAAGGCCACGCCCTCGTCCAGCGGGACCATGGTGGTGATGGAGAAGAAGGAAAGCACCGTCTTCGACACCAGCGACGACCCGAACCCGGCCAACCGCTACGTCACCGACATCGACTTCGCCCAGCGCCTCACCTGGGGTGGCGAGTACATCCACGCCGCACCCTGGTCGGTGGCTCAGCAGGGGCGTACGAACGTGTCGCACGGGTGCGTGAACCTGTCGACGCCGAACGCCCGGTGGCTGTTCGAGAAGACGAAGACCGGTGACCCGGTGACGGTCAAGGGGACCGAGCGCAAGCTCGAGGACGGCAACGGCTGGACCGCGTGGAACCTGACCTGGGCCGAGTTCATCAAGGGCAGCGCGTTGCCCGTACCCGATGCTCTTGCCGCCGGTAACGCGCCGGCCGGTCCGACGCCGAGCACCGGGGCCACCCCCGGCGCCTGACCGGCGCCGACGTCCGCTCCCCCGGCATTGCGCGGTCGGGGCCGGTTCGACTGGCCGCGATTGCACGGACGAACCCGGCAATATACCGACAACTTACCCCCGCTGTCTGCGTTTCTCGCCACGTGGTGAAACCAAAATTTGCCCGGGAGCGTCTTTGGGAGAGGATGGTCGTGGGGACCAGGACTGTGAGGGGCTAATGCGCGCGAGTCGAGACCAGTTGATGGGGCAGACCGCGAAGCGGCGTCGGGCAACCGTGCGCACGCTCGTGACGGTCGTGCTGACCGGGGCGCTCGCGCTCACCGCCGCAGGCTGCAGCAGCGGGGGCGGTAACTCACCGGCCTGGCAGGGCGGCAACAAGGCCCCGGACGGCCCGAAGGCCAGCGCGACGATCACCAGCCCGGCGGCCGACGCGAAGGACGTACCCGCGTCGACCGAGATCGCCTTCAGCAGCAAGGACGCGACCACCACGACGTTCGACCTGAAGGACGGCACCGGCAAGGCCGTCGAGGGCAAGGCCAGCGCCGACGGTACGACCTGGTTGCCCAACGGCGCCCTCGAATACGGTACGACGTACACGGCGACCGTGACGGCGACCGGCGACGACGGCAAGCCGGCGACCACGACCAGCAACTTCACCACGATGGCCAAGCCGGAGAACCAGGTACGGGTGACCAGCTTCCTCGGTGACGGCGCCGTGGTCGGCGTGGGTATGCCGTTGATCGTGAAGTTCTCCCGTGCCATCCCGCAGGACTTCCGGGACGACATCCAGCGGCGGATGACCGTGACCGCCACCCCGGCGCAGGAAGGCGCCTGGCGCTGGATCAGCCCGACCGAGGTGCACTACCGGCCGAAGACCTACTGGAAGGCCAACACCGAACTGGACTACAAGATCCAGGCCGGTGGGCTGCCCCTGGGTGACGGCTGGTACGGCCGGGCGGACCTCACCATCGACGCCAAAGTCGGTTCCTCGGTGGTGATGACGGTCGACAACAAGACCAAGAAGATGACCGTCACCAAGGACGGCGCGGTGATCCGTACGATCCCGATCAGCCTCGGCGCCCCGGTCACCCCCTCCTCCAGCGGCACGATGATCGTGATCGAGAAGCTGAAGAAGACGGTCTTCGACACCATGGACGACCCGATCCCGACCAACCGCTACCGCACCGACATCGAGTACGCCCAGCGCCTTACCTGGGGTGGCGAGTTCATCCACGCCGCGCCCTGGTCGGTGGCTCAGCAGGGTCGTACGAACGTGTCGCACGGCTGCGTGAACATGTCCCAGGCGAACGCGCAGTGGCTCTTCGACCAGACCAAGATCGGTGACCCGATCACGGTCAAGGGCACCGAGCGCAAGCTGGAGAACGGCAACGGCTGGACCGACTGGAACATGAGCTGGGACGAGTTCATCAAGGGCAGCGCCATCCCGTACGAGGCGCCGGCCGCTCCCGCCCCCAGCGACGTGCCGTCCGCCGACCCGAGCGTCACCCCCACCACCTGATCGAAGCCACGACGCGGGTCGGACCACGGGAAGCTTCCCACCGGTCCGGCCCGCGTTTGGTTCTGCCGGCACACCCCGTCCGGAAACGAAACAAGCCCCCTCCGAAGAGGGGGCTTGACTGTGGGGTGACTGACGGGATTCGAACCCGCGACCCCCGGGACCACAACCCGGTGCTCTGCCAACTGAGCTACAGCCACCACGTCGACCACACCCGGATCAGGAACCGCCGGGCCGGGCGCCGACCAATAATAGCCACACCCACCCGTACCGCGTCGAGCGGGTTGCCACCCGGTCGGGCACGAACCCCACCGGGTGGCGGAAACCCGTCAGAGCTGGGCGGCGATCGACTTCGCGGTCTCGACGTCCGGGCCGGGCAGCGGGACGAAGACGGTACGCCGGTAGTACTCCAGCTCCCGGATGCTCTCCCGGATGTCGGAGAGCGCCCGGTGTGCCAGCCCCTTCGCCGGTTGGCCGAAGTAGACCCGTGGGTACCAGCGCCGGCACAGCTCCTTGATCGACGACACATCGATCATGCGGTAGTGCAGGTGCGCGTCCAGCCGGGGCATGTCACGGGCCAGGAAGCCCCGATCGGTCGCGATCGAGTTGCCGCACAGCGGGGCGCTACGAGGGTCCTTGACCAGGCTGGTCACGTACTCCATGACCAGGTCCTCGGCCTCGGCGAGGCTCACCGCGGAGCGGCGTACCTCCTCGGTGAGGCCGGAGCGTTCATGCATTGCCCGTACTATCTCCGGCATCCCCGCCAGCGCCTGTTCGTCGGCGTGGATCACCACGTCGACACCTTCACCAAGAACGTTGAGGTCCGGATCGGTAACGAGAGCAGCGACCTCGATCAGCGCATCCTTGCCCAGATCGAGCCCGGTCATCTCACAGTCGATCCAGACAAGAAGATCAGCCACCGCCACAGACTACGCGCAGCCCAGCAGCCCGCGCCTCAACGCGGCAGCCACAACCGACCGCTAGGGTTTTCCCGTGCCAGCCGATCCCGCCGCATCACCCACCACCACCGCAGACGACCCGGGTGGCCGCACCGCCCGTTGGCTCGTCGTGGCGGTGGCGCTCGCTGCCGTGGTCCCGGTCATCTACCTGCTCGGCACGCCGCACAACTTCTTCGACCTGAAGATCTACATGAGCGCCATGCGCTGGTGGGCCAATGGCAACCCGCTCTACGACTATGCCCAGCCGGACCGGGTGCAGGGCGAGCTGTACTTCACGTACCCGCCGTTCACGGCGCTGCTGATGCGGCCGTTCGCCGGTCTGCCGCTGGGCGCCACGGTCACCATCTTCACGATCTTCACCGTCCTCGCGGTGATCGTGACCACCTGGTGGCTGATCATGTCGATCGCCGATCGTCGGGGCTTCCCCCGCTGGCTGGCTGCCGTGGTGGCCATCCCGCTCGTCTTCGCCGCCGAAAGTACCCGGGAGACGATCACGTTCGGCCAGATCAACATGCTGCTCGTGGTGCTGATCCTGGGTGACCTGCTGTTCGCCGTACCCCGGAACTCACGCTGGGCCGGCGTCGGCGTCGGGCTGGCGACGGCGCTCAAGCTGTATCCGGGCATTTTCATCATCTACTTCCTGACCACCCGGCGGTGGCGCGAGGCCGCGGTGGCGAGCGCGAGCGCGGCGGTGGCGACGCTGCTCGCGGCGGCGATCGCGCCCGGCGACTCCTGGCGCTTCTGGACCCACGAGCTGTGGGCGACCGGGCGGGTCGGCCGCACCGACTACACCGGAAACCAGTCCCTGTTCGGCCTGTTGAGCCGGATCACGGTGCCGGAGAAGCCCGATCAGTTGCTCTGGCTGGCGCTGGTCGCGGTGGTGGGTGGGTTCGGCCTCTGGCGGGCCAGCCGGGCCGCCAGAGGCGGGGACGAGCTCAGCGGGCTGGCCCTGACCGGCCTGGTCGGCGCGCTGGCCAGCCCGATCAGTTGGACCCACCACGTGTACTGGTTCATCCCGGCCGTCCTGGTGCTGGCCGACGCGGGTCTGGCGCAGCCGCCCGGTTGGGAGCCGACCGGGCTGGGTCGACGCCGAAGGCGGGCCCTGCTGGTGCTGGCCGGGGTGGTCTACGCCAGCGTCGTCTACGGGGTGGTCTCGTTCCACGACTGGGGTGTCAAGCCCGTACCGACCGACTCACCGATCGAGTTCGTGCTGCGCAACATGTACGTGCTGCTGGCCGTGCTGCTGCTCGTCGTGCTGCCCACCCGGCATCTGGTCCGGGCGGCTCCCACCAACAGCGTTCCCCGCAGCGGTGTCCCGGTGACGCGCTGACTGTCCGGTAGTGGCAGAAGTTGCACCAACTGGACAGATCTCCCCTAGTCATCCCTGTTGGGGCTAATCTACTACCAGCACCTTTAAAACGTTCCTTCAGTACACCGATCCCCCGGTGAGAGTGGCCCTTCGTGTCGGCAGCGCGGAGGGCCACTCGCCGTCTGTCACGAGCCCGTTCCCGGCCCGGAGACCATCGCCCTACGCCGGGTTCACCTCGTCGAGGCGGCCTCGGCCGGACCACCGCCGCCAGCCGCCGGCCCGGTGTCCGCGTCAGCGGTGCTCACCGCTGACGGCTGGGCACCGGCATCCGCCACCGGCTTGCACTTCTTGGACCGGGTCGTCACCGCGCCGCTCTCCGCCGTACCGGCCGCCTTGGTCCGCCGGGTCGAGGTGGCCCGGGGCGCCGCCGGCTTGGCCGCCGGTCCGACACCCACCACGGGTACGCCGGACGCCTGCGCGGCCGACGACTCGGCCATGCCCTTGCCCGGGTACGCCGGCACGGGGTTGGTGACCCGCTCCGCCCGCGCGTGCACCGGATCAAGAGCGGGCTCGGACTTCGGGGCCGGGTCGGGCCTGGTCGGTGCCGTACCGGCGGGGTTCGTCTCCGGCTCGACCGGCACTGGCGGCACTGGCGGAACCGCCACGGCCCGACCCGTTCCGGGCTGAGCGGTTCCGGGCTGGACAGCTCCGGGCTGAGCGGTTCCGGGTTGAGCGGTTCCGGGTTGAGCGGTTCCGGACTGGACAGCCTCGGACTGGGGAGCGGCGGGTTGAGCGGGTTCGGGCTGGGCAGCCTCGGACTGGGGAGCGGCGGGTTGAGCGGGTTCGGGCTGGGCAGCCTCGGGTTGGGCGGCTTCGGCGCGGGTTGGTTGGAACTGGGCGGACCGAACCGGGGCGGTCTTCGCCGGATAGGCCGGTGCACGGTTCGCGGGCTGCTTCGACACCGGTGCCGTCGTACCGGCGGCCCGAGGCGGCCAGTTCAGCACCAGTTTGGCGGGCGGTGGACTGCTCGCCGGCCAAATATGGTCGAGGCTGCGCCCGGAGACCGGAGTACCGCCAGCGGGTTCGCCGTTCGCGGCCACCTCGACGGGTGGCACGGTCGTGCCTGCCTGGGTGCCCTCGGGCGGGCTGAGTACGTCCGCCAGCGTCTCCGGACGGGCCGATGCCGGGCCGGTACGGCGGGCCCGGAGCCCGTTCGCCGACCGGGCGCTCGTGGCGTCGACCGAGCGAGCGCTCGTGGTGTCGACCGAGCGAGCGCTCGTGACGTCGACCGGACGAGAACTCGTGACGTCGACCGGGCGGGAGCCGCTGATGTCGACCGGGCGGGAGCCGCTGATGTCGACCGGGCGGGAGCCGCTGATGTCGACCGGGCGGGAGCTGGTGGTGTCGACCGGGCGGGACGGGGCCGGCAGGTTCGACTGGGTCGGCCAGCCGACCGGGGCCGCCGCCGGAGCGACCGGGGTCGGCAACGGGGAGAGTGCCCGAGACCGCACGGGACGCCGGGAGCGCTTGTTGGCGCGTACGGGTTCGCCGACGTCGTCGAGGGCGCGTACGCCGAGCCGGGCGGTCAGTACCGGGAGTTGGCCGGGCTCGACCACGAAGACCACCTCGCGGGGGCGGCTCGGCCAGACCAGGACGGCGACTCCGAGCACCGCGAACAGGACGCCACCGGCGAGCAGGCCCCAGGTTGTCGGTTCGAGCCAACCCACCCGCAGTTCGGCGCGGAGGTCGAGCGCGACACCCGGCCCGGCGTCGGGGTACATGACCACGAGGCTGAGCCGCTGTGCGCGCAGGTCGTCGAGGTCGAGGTCGAGGGTGCGGGTTCCCTGACGTACCCAGAATGCCTGTTCGCCGGGCTGCGCCACGAGGGCCTGGCTGGGTACCCCGATCCCGGAGACCGAGGTGACCTGCACCGGTAGCCGGCCCCGGGTCACGGCGACCCGGTCGACCAGCGCGTACGGCATGGTGGCCAGGTAGCGGCCGACCTCGGCGGTCGGGGCGAGGCCGAGGAACGCGGGCCGGGACTCGGTCCCGGCGGCGATCCGGAGCCGGGCCTGTCCGGTACGGGCGAACGGGGCGTCCCGGCGCAGCAGCTCGTCCACGTCGGGTACGACGATGGCGCGACCGGGTGTCTGGATCCGTTGCAACGTCGCGGTGAACGCGCCACCGGGGTCCCGCTGGCCCGCCACCGTCCACAGTGCACTGCCGACGAGCACCGCCGTCAGCCCGACCGTGAGCAGCAGCACCCCGGCGATGGTGCGTACGACGCGCATCGGCTCTTCCCCCTGATCGAAGTATCTTCCTGACGATACCGACCGAAAGGGGCTTAATACTCTTTATTGCCCGAAACGCCACTGGCCCGCCGGATCACCGGCGGGCCAGCGGATCAGTCCGTCAGACGTCCGACGGGGTCGCCGGGCGGCGGGTACGGGCGAACGCCAGTCCGCCCAGCACCAGACCGGCCAGACCGGCCACCAGCCCGGCGATGCCCAGCCCGACCCCGGCCGAGCCGTCCTCGTCATCGTCGTCGTCGGCCTGGGCGACGGGGGCCACCGACGGGGTCGCCCCGCCGGACGCCGGGTCGGCCGCCTTGGCCAGCTTCAACACCGGGGCCGGGTGCTCCGGCTCCTCGGCACCGGCCGCCGCCGGCTCGTCGATCCAGCGCGAGATGTTGCCGTCCGAGTAGGTCTGGAGCACCTTGAAGACCAACTGGTCGACCTGGGGCAGCGGGCCCAGCGAGACGCCGAACTCCTGGAACTGCTCCGGCTTGACCTCCGCGCCCGCGGTGGCGGTCCAGGTGATCTTCGACACCGCCTCGGTGATCTGGCTGCCGTGCACCTCCAGCGGCGGGTCGACCTTGCGCTTCTCCAGGGCCACCGTCCAGCCCGGCACCGCGATGGTCGAGACCGACGCGACCGGGGCGTTCTCCGGCAGGTTGACCTCGATCTTCGTGGTGGACGCGGTGTCGCTCTCGTTCGGCACGCGGAAGGCCACCCGGCCGTATCCGCCCTGGGTCGCCTCCTTCGGATTGACCGTGACGTGCGCGGACGCCGGCAGGGCGACGCCGAACACGCCGACGAGAGCGGCGCCGAGCACGAGAGCGGCCGCGGTCGCGGTACGCCGGGGACGGATCATGGAAGTGCCTTCCTAGTTGATCGGCACGGTGGCGGTCACCGTGGCCTGGTCGATGTCGGAAATCCGGACGGTGAAGCGCAGTTGCCACTCGCCCGCGGTGGGGAGGTTGATCTCACCGGTGGCGTGGTTGTCGGTCAGCGGCAGCAACGGGATCTCGATCGGCTCGACGCCCTTGGACGGCAGGGCGGCGGTGCCGGTCCACTCGACCACCGGCTGCGGCTTGTTGTCCGCGGTGTACGCGTACAGGTGGATCGAGTTGCTGCCGGTGCCGGCCGGGTCGACCTCCACCTCGACCGAGAGCAGGTTGCTGGTCAACGTGGTGGAGAAGAACCCCGCACCGGCGGCCCCGTCGTTGGCCTCGGCGGTCCGCCCCGGCGGGGTCTGTACCAGGACCGCCGAGATGGCGAGGATCAGCGCGGTGACGCCCAGCTCGGTCCAGACCGCCCGGCGCATCCGCCCCGGCTGCTCGGTCGCGAGCCGCCGCTGGACCAGCCGGCGGGAGTACGCGGCGACACCGATCACCAGGCCGAAGAGCACCACCTTCGCGATGATCAGGCGGCCGTACGTGGTGTCGATCAGGGCGCTCGGCGTGGCCACCTCGATCAGTGCCTGGACGACCCCGGCGAGCAGGAGCGCGGAGACCGCCACCGCCGCCCAGCGGGACCAGATCGGCAGGATCGCCCCGAGTTCCCGCTCGTCGGCCCGGCGCAGCAGGAAGGCGACCAGCATCAGCAGCCCGCCGAGCCAGACCGCCATGCTGCCCACGTGCACCGCGTCGACCAGCACCGACACCGCCGGTACGGGTGACGCCGCCGAGTGTCCGGCCAGCGGCCAGGTGAACAACCCGGCCACCCCGAGTACGGCCAGCAGGATGTGGTCGGCCCGACCCGCGTTGCCGCGCAGCACGGGGCGGAGCAGGATCGCGGCGGCCACCAGGATGCCGAGCCGGACCAGCAGCACCGCGCCGAACGTACTGGCGAGCACGTCGCTCAGGGCGCTCCCGCTGATCGAGAACAGACCGCCGCCGGTGGTGTAGGGGACCTGGAGCCAGATCCCGATCAGGGTCGCCGCGGTGACCAGGCCGAACCCGGTCCAGACCAGTCGGGCCGGGCCGCGCCGGTCCAGCCGCTGCGGCCAGAGCAGGCTGAGCACCAGGACCGGGCCGACGAGCAGCACCAGCCCGGCGTACCCGAGGTATTTGCCGACCGCGACGGCGGCGGTGATCGCCGGGTCGACGGTGTCGTTCTCGGTGTCCGTCGGCGGGCTGGACGGCGCACCGACCGAGTACGTGTAACCCCCGGCCACCGGGTGGCTGTCGGCGGAGATCACCCGGTAGCTGACCAGGTAGGTGCCCCTGGGACCGCCCGGGTCGACCGGGATGGTCACCACGGCGCCGTCGAAGACCGGCTCGCCCCGGTCCACCCGCGCCCCGTCCGGGGCGAGCACCCGGATCTTGTCGGGTACGTTCCGGACGCCCTCGCTGAACGTGAGCACCACCTCGGTGGGCGCGCTGGGCAGCACCGCGTCCGCGACCGGGCTGCTGCTGACCAGCACCGCGTGGGCGCTGGCCGGGCTGGCGGGCCCGAGCAGCAGGGCGAACATCGCCAGCAGGAGGCCGAGCATCGCCCCGGCCCGCGATACCCATGATCTTTGTGCGGCAGTCATGCGAGACATGCTCGCCCAGAAACCCACCACGGCGCGACCTCGTGTCACCCGCGTCCCGCCACCACCACCGCGCCGAGCGGCGGATCGGTACGCCGGGTGACCCGGCCGAGCGCCCAGAGCAGCCCGGCCTGCACCACCGTGGCGAGGTGGCCGATCTCGTGCACCACGGCCGTGGTCGAGTTCACGATGTCGACCACGCTGGTGCCGGCGAGGCAGACCGCGAGAACGAGGGCGACCGGTACGAACGCCTGCGCCCGCTCCGGCCGGTACGCGGCGAGTGCGAACCCGACCGCGAGGGCCACGTCGAACGACGCCATCTCCCGGCTGGTGTGCAGGTCGAGGTCGACGCCGAAACCGGCGAGCAGGATCGGCAGGGCGATGGCGAACTGGGCGACGGCGGCCACCGCCACCGCGACCCGGAGGATCTGGCGCCGGCCGTACGCGGCCTGGGCGCGGCGGCGGGCGGCTGCGGCGTTCACCGGGTCGGCGGCCACCGCCGCGAGTACGGTGGCAGTCAGGTCCGGCACCTCGACCGCCTGGGCGCGACTCATGACCCGGCCGAGTTCCTCCGCCCGGGCCAGCCACACCTGGCAGCCGGGGCAGGTCACGGTGTGCGCGTCGAGCGCCTCCAGCGGCGCCCGCGGGTCTTCTCCGTCGAGCCGCGCGGACAGCGCGACCCGTACCTCGTCGCAGGTCATGGGGAGATAGTCGATGTCCGGGGCGGAAAAGTTCCCGACCGTGCTCAACCCCACCCAAGCCAGCCAAGGCCGCCCCCGCACTCCGGCCGCGCGCGTAACCTCGGATGTCGTGATCCCCGTCCCGCGCGAGTCCGCCCAGGCCAGCGCCACCGTCGACCCACCGCCGGTGGTGACGACGATCACGGACGCCGAGATGATCTCGGTAGCGGGGGTGGCGGCAGCCGATCGGACGTTGGCCCTGGACGACGCGACCCACTGGGCGTTGCGTGCCCGCGACGGGGATCCGTCCGCGCAGGCGGCGTTCGTCCGGGCCACCCAGGCCGAGGTGTGGCGGTTCACCGCCGCCCTGGTCGACCGGGACAGTGCGGACGACCTGCTCCAGGACACCTATCTGCGCGCGTTCCGAGCACTGCCGGCGTTCGAGGGCCGGTCGAGTGCGCGTACGTGGTTGCTCGGCATCGCCCGGCGGGCCTGCGCCGACCATCTCCGTACGGTGGTCCGGCGACGCCGGTTGGACGAGCGGTTGACCGGGCAGGCGCACACCGATCACCCGTACCCGGATCCGGCCGGGCAGTTCGGTGCGGCGGACCTGCTCCGGCGGCTGCCCGCCGAGCGGCGCGGCGCGTTTGTCCTCACCCAACTCCTCGGGCTGTCGTACGCCGAGGCGGCGGCGGTGGAGGGGGTGCCGGTGGGCACCATCCGGTCCCGGGTGGCGCGGGCGCGGGCCGAACTGGTCGAGGCGGTCGGCGATGCGCTGGCGAGCTGAACCGGGCGGCGGTCGGGAAAACGCCGGGGTCGGCTGGGAGCGTTTCGGGATCGGCTGGGAGGTTCCTGGGGTCTGCTGGGACTTGACTGGGAAGCGGAACCGCCCGGCAGGGTCCGGCGACTAAGGAGCCATGACCATGGTGACCTCAGCACGCGCGCGTTGGGATCCCGTCCAACCGTGGCTCGGGCTGGCCGTACGCCTCGGCTTGGCGGCGGTGTGGTTCTGGGCCGGCAGCACGAAAGTCGGTGACCTGGCCGCCGCCGGCCGGGCCGTGAACGCGTACCAGATTTTCTCCTTCGACGTGTCCAGGGTGATCGGGGCGGCACAGCCGTTCGTCGAGATCGCCCTCGGCGTACTCCTGCTCCTCGGGCTGGCCACCCGACTGGCCGCCGGTGTCTCCGCGCTCCTGCTGGTGCTGTTCATCGCGGGGATCGCCTCGGCCTGGGCCCGTGGCCTGGCGATCGACTGCGGGTGCTTCAGCGAGGGCGGGCCGCTGGCCGTCGGCCAGACCCCGAGTTACCTGCCCGAGATCCTCCGGGACATCGGGTTCCTGATCATGGCGGCGTTCCTGCTGCGCTGGCCGCCCAGCCCATTGTCGATCGACCGGTGGATGGCCGGCGGGCAGCGTCTGGAGGACGAGGATGAGTAGCCCACGGGGGCCGGGCCGCCAAGGCGGTTCGGGACGCAGGCCGGACAAGGCCCAGCAGGGCCCGCAGAAGGCACAGGGACCGCAGAAGGCACAGAAGGGACAGAAGGCGGCGCAGAAGAAGAGTTCCGCCCGGGTGGTCCGCGAGCAACTGGCCCGGGAGCGCCGCCGCCGACGCACGATCTGGACCTCGCTGATCGCGGTCGCGGTGCTGGTCATCGCCGGTCTGATCGGCTGGAGCGTCTTCGCCAGCCAGCCTTCGACCAGCGACTTCACCGCGCCGGCCAACGCCACCGCGGACGGCAACGCGATAGTGGTCGGCACCGGGCCGGTCACCATCGACATCTACGAGGACTTCATCTGCCCGTTCTGCGGCCAGTTCGAGAAGTCCACCGGCGCCACGCTCGACCAGCTGGTCAGCGAGAACAAGGTGAAGCTCCAGTTCCACCCGGTCGCGTACCTCGACCGGGCCTCCTCGACCAACTACTCGACCCGGTCGTCCGCCGCCTCCGGCTGCGCGGCCGACGAGGGCAAATACCGGGAGTACGCCGAAGCGCTGTTCAACCGGCAGCCGGCCGAGGGCAGTGCCGGACTGAGCGACGACGAGCTGATCAGCATCGGGACCTCGGTCGGGCTGGACGGGGGCACCTTCGGGTCCTGCGTACGTGACGGTACGTTCAAGCCGTGGACCGCGCATGTGACCGAGGCGGCGAGCCGGGCGAACATCAACAGCACGCCGACCGTACTCGTCAACGGCAAGGGCGTGAACCCGAACGCCGACGCCCTCAACGCGGCAGTGGCAGCGGCCACGAAGTGATCCGTCGACTGCTCACCGTGTGCGTCGCCGGCCTGCTCGGCGCGCTCGCGGTGGGCAGCCCGGCGCTCGCCCACGGTGCGGACGCCCCGGACGGCACCGACTACCGGACCTCGGTCACCACGCTCGCCCCGGCTCTGCCCGGCCTCACCGTACGGGCGGTCGAGGCGGGCGCCCGGCTGGAGCTGACCAACCGGACCGGCCGGACCGTCGAGGTCCTCGGCTATGCCGGTGAGCCCTACCTCGAGGTCCGCCCGGACGGGGTGTACGAGAACCGGAACTCCCCCGCGACGTACCTGAACCGGACCCTGGACGGGGACACCGAACCGCCGGCCGGGACCGACCCGACCCTGCCCCCGTCGTGGCAGCGGATCGGCACCGAACCGGTGGCCCGGTGGCACGACCAGCGCACCCACTGGCTGGAGGAGGCCCCACCGGAGCAGGTACGCGCCGACCCGGACCGGACGCACCGGATCCGGGACTGGACGGTCCCGTTGCGCGACGGCGTCACCCCGATCGAGCTGCACGGGACCCTGGACTGGTTGCCGCCACCGAGCCCCGGACCGTGGTGGCTGGTGAGCCTGGTCGGCGCGCTCGCCCTCGGCACGCTCGGCCTGCTCCCGGCCGGTACGCGTCGCGGCCGTCTGGTGACGGCAACGCTGGCCGGGGGCTTCGCCCTGGCCGGGGCGGGTGCGGTCGCCTTCGCGGTGGCCCGCGAGTTGGACGCCGGGGCGGACGGGCTGGGCGGGGTGACGCAGGGCCTGCTCGCCGGGCAGATCTGGCCGCTGCTCACCGGGCTCGGCGCGCTCGCCGCCGGGGCGTACGCGTTGGCCCGACGCCCGGCCGCCGACTTCGCCCTGGCCCTGTCCGGGGCCTGCCTGGCCCTGTTCGCCGGGGTCGCGAACGCGGCGGTGTTCGGCCGGTCGGTGGCCCCCGTGCCCTGGCCGGGGACGTCGGCGCGGGTCCTGGTCGCGGCCATGATCGTGATCGGGGTCGGTGGGACGCTGGCCGGTGTGCTGCGGCTGCGCGCGGTGGAACGCGACGCCCCCGGCGCCGGTGGCGTCGTGCACCGGGATGCGGCGGCGGGCGATCAGCCTCGGGCGGCTGCCGCGACGGGGTCGAATCCGTAGGGCAGTTCGAGCCGGTGCCGGGCCAGCAGGTCGGCGTCGGCGAGCACCTCGGCCGTGCCGCCGTCGGCGACGATCCGGCCACCGTCGAGGATCACCGCCCGATCGCAGAGTTCCAACGCGTACGGCAGGTCGTGGGTGACCATCAGCAGGGTCACCGGCAGTCCGCGCAGGATCTCGGCCAGTTCCCGGCGGGCGGCCGGATCGAGGTTGGACGACGGCTCGTCGAGCACCAGGATCTCCGGGTGCATGGCGAGCACGGTGGCCACCGCGACCCGGCGACGCTGGCCGAACGACAGGTGGTGCGGCGCCCGGTCCCGGTGCTCGCTCATCCCGACCGCGGTCAGTGCCTCGTCGACCCGGGCGGCCAGTTCGGCACCGCGCAGCCCGAGGTTGGCCGGGCCGAACGCCACGTCCTCCGCGACGGTGGGCAGGAAGAGCTGGTCGTCGGGGTCCTGGAAGACGATGCCGACCCGGCGGCGGATCTCGCCCAGGGTGGCCCGGTCCCGGTCCACGGTCAGCCCGCCGACGGCGACGGTTCCCTGCGCCGCGGCGAGGATCCCGTTCAGGTGCAGCACCAGCGTGGTCTTGCCCGCGCCGTTCGGCCCGAGCAGGGCCACCCTGTCCCCCTTCGGCACGGTCAGGTCGACCCCGTGCAGGGCGACGTGACCGTCGGGGTAGGCGAAGCGCACGCCGCGTACGTCCAGCGAGGGGGCGGTTTCCACAGCATCGATCATGACAGCCTCGGATTGGTGGCGCCGACGCTGGTCAGGCCGGTGCGGGCGGCGCTCGTCCGACCACCGGTGCGGCTCATCCGAGGACCAGGGCGGTCACGGCGATGCCGGCGGCGGCGAGCGGTACGGCCGCACCGGCGACCCAGTGCCCGGCGGTCGCGGCACCGGTGGACTGCCACACCGCCGGCATCCGACCGTCGTAGCCACGGGCGAGCATCGCCAGGTAGACCCGCTCGCCGCGTTCGTACGCGCGGAGGAAGAGCGCGCCGATGCCGGCCGCGAAGCCCCGCAACTGCCAGAGGAAGCGCGGGTCGTCGCCACGGGAGAGCCGGGCGACCCGCATCCGCCGGGCCTCCCCGGCCAGCACGTCGAGGTAGCGGAGCATGAAGGTGGCGATCTGGGTGAGGACCTGCGGGCAGTGCAGCCGGTCCAGGCCGAGGATCAGGTCCCGCATGGTGGTGGTCCCGGCCAGCAGGAGCGAGGCGAGTACGCCGAGGGTGCCCTTGGCGAGGATGTTCCAGCCGCCGTACAGGCCGTCGACGGAGAGGCTCAGGCCGAGCCAGCTCACCCGCTCGCCGTGGCCGAGGAACGGCAGCGCGAAGGCGAAGAAGACGAACGGCAGCTCGATCAGCGATCGCTTGAGCAGCCAGCCGGGGCCGATCCGGGCCAGCGCCGCCACCACGACCACCAGTACGGCGTACCCGCCGAACGCCCAGAACGCGTGTCTCGGGGTGGCGACCACGGCGATGCTGAAGGCCACCATCGCCGTGATCTTCACCTCGGGGGCGAGCCGGTGCACGGGCGAGTCGCCCTCCCGGTAGAGCACGTGCGCGTGCCCGGCGCCCATCTACTTCGCCGCTTCCGAGCCGGCCGGGACAGTGGTTGCGTCGGCGGTGTCGCCGGTGTCGGCGGGTCCGCTCGTGGCGGTGCCCCGGCGGCGGGTCAGCCAGAACAGGCCACCGCCGAGAGCGAAGGTGATCAGCACCCCGGCCACCCCGGACAACCCGGTGGACAGGTACGAGTTCCGCACGCCCTGCACCCCGTAGTCGGCCAGCGGGCTGTCGGCCAGCTCGTGGTCCTTGGTCTGCTGTGCCGGGCAGCTCCCGCCGGTGATGTTGTCCTCGGCGTCGAAGGTGCAGCCCTCACGCAGCGAGGAGTCCAGTCCGTCCGGGTGGGACGAGGCGAAGTTGCTGACCACCCCGGCGAGCAGCAGGGCGACCAGCAGCCCGCCGATGAGGAAGGCCCAGTTCCGCTGCTTCATCGCGCACCTCCGGCGATCGGGTCGGCCAGGACCGGCACCGGCCGCAGGCCGCGCAGGGCGTAGACGAGGTCGGGTCGTACCTTGGCGACGGTGACCACGGTGGTGGCGGTGATCAGGCCCTCGCCGATGCCGATCAGCAGGTGGGCGCCGGCCATGGTGGCGGCCAGCCCACCGAGCGAGTCACCGAGGTCGGTGGTCCCGCCGAGCCAGTACTGCAGGATGAAGCCCTGCGAGGCGACCACGACGCTGATCATGGCGGAGACGAAGCCGGTCACCGCCAGCCCGGCCGGCGTACGCGGCAGGACCCGGAGCAGGAGGGCGATCAGCAGGTAACCGACGGCCGTACCGAGGATCGCCATGTTGGTGATGTTCAGCCCGATCATCGCCACGCCGCCGTCGCTGAAGACCAGCGCCTGGACGACCAGCACCACCGACACGCAGAGCGCGCCGACCCACGGCCCGACCAGGATCGCGGCGAGCGCGCCGCCGAGCAGATGTCCGCTGACCCCGGCGGTGAAGATCGGGAAGTTCAGCATCTGGACGGCGAAGATGAACGCGGCCACCAGGCCGGCCATGGGTGCCAGCCGGTCGTCGAGGTCGCGCCGGGCGCGGATCACGCAGAACGTGAGCACCACCAGCGTGAACGCCGCGAAGATCGCGGCTACGGGACCGTCGATGATCCCGTTCGAGATGTGCATCGCGATGGACTGCACTGATTCCTCCCCACCCGCGGCGTGAAGGTCCGTGCCGGCGGGATCGCAGCGTATTTGCCAACGTGCCCTTGTTGCCAACATCTTGCAACAACTACTGACACCGATCAAGATCGTGCCTGCTGGCGGGGGTAATGTCACGCCCCATGACGGGTTCTCGCCTCGCGCCGGGCGATTCGGCGCCAGAATTCACCCTCCCGACCGACGACGGCAAGACCCTTGCCCTCAAGGAGCTACGCGGTCGGAAGGTCGTGCTCTACGCGTACCCGGCCGCGATGACACCGGGCTGCACCAAGCAGGCCTGCGACTTCCGCGACTCGCTCGCCTCGCTCCAGGCCGCCGGGTACGAGGTCGTCGGCATCTCCCCCGACCAGCCCGCCAAGCTGGCCAAGTTCCGCGAGCGCGACGCGATCACGTTCCCGCTCGTCTCCGACGCCGACAAGGCGGTGCTGACCGCGTACGGCGCGTACGGCGAGAAGCAGCTCTACGGCAAGACGGTCACCGGCGTGATCCGCTCCACCTTCGTGATCGACGCCGACGGGCTGATCGAGCGGGCCCTCTACAACGTGAAGGCGACCGGCCACGTGGCCAAGCTCCGCCGCGACCTCGGCCTGGACTGATCTTCCCGCGCGACGGTCCGGTCGGCCGATCCCGGTACGCCGGACGTACGTGCGCGCGGCTGCCATCGAGGCTCTAGACTCGTACCCGCCAGCGGGAGTGGTGTAATGGCAGCCACGCAGGATTTAGGTTCCTGTGCCTTCGGGCGTGGGGGTTCGAGTCCCCCCTCCCGCACCAGGGTTCGTCGTCGATCTTGCACTTGTGGCGCCTGAATCAAGGCACTCATCCCGATTTGCCAACCACCACAAGTGCAAGATCGTTTGCGATACCCGGTGTGTGGCGGCCGGTGGTGGGGGCGGTCAGAGTACGGGCACCCGGTACACCAGCTCGTAGCGACCGCGCGGCAGCACGATCGTGGCCGTCTCCACCGGCACACCGGCCGCGTAGTACGTCCGCACAATGACCCAGACAGGCGCCGAGGACGGGGCCAGGTCCAGCGCCTCCGCTTCATCCGGCAGTGCCGGGCGGTCCGTAAGCCGCTCCTCAAAGTCGTCGATCCGCACCCCGATCGAGTCCATCCGGGCCACCACACCAACCGCGGCACCGTCCTCCGGCCACTCGACCGGGGTGCCCGCGGTAATGGCCAGCGGCTCCCACGAGGTCGAGAGTTGGATCGGCTCACCGTCGGCAGCGAACCGGTACGAGGTTCGCATCACCGGTGCGCCGGGTTCGATGGCGAGCCGCTGGGCGATCAGGTCGTCGGCGACGTCGTGCCGGCTGTCGTGATCCCATGTTGGAGTGCGTTCAGCCTGCTCGGCGTCTCGAGCGAACGGGGAGGTCGGCCCGTCTGCGGCCCGCATGTTGCGGCCGTGGGCGTAGCGGATGAGGCGGCTGCCATCGCGTACGTAGACGCCGGACCCGGCCCGGCCAATGACGAGGCCCTCGCCCTTGAGGGTGGCGATGGCCCACTTCGCGACGCTGCGGCTGATGTCGTGGGCGGCCATGAGCTTGGTTTCGCTGGGCAGCTTCGCGCCGGGCGGCAGTTCGCCGGTGAGGATTTGGGTGCGCAGGATGGCGGCGAGCTGTAGGTACGCGGGTGTGGTTCTGGGCATGGCTATACCTCCGGTCAGCCCGACCAGTCGATCACAGCTCGACCACTAAAGCTAGTACGCCAAGTTTGGCGTGGTCTATTGCCAGAGCCTACCTAGTCGACTAGCTTTTGAACCGATCCCGTCACCGCCCGACTCCGGCCAGCAACCAAGGTGGGCGGTGGCGGGATCCCTGGTCGGGCGCCGGTCCAGCTTCCCGTGGCTTGCCCGGCGCCCCGGGGCGCGGCGGCGGTAGTGGCGTCGCTCGCGCCCCACCTACTGGAGGTGGGCGATGGCAGCGATCAACAGCACCCGGCGGAAGTGGTTTCTGGACCCCGACCCTGAGCCGGTCGAGCAGGTGAACCCCGGTCCGGCACCGGCACGGGTCGAGCCGGCCCGCTCGGTGGATCCGCGTCCGGCTCTGGTGGAGGGGGCCGCGAGGGTCGGAAGGGCCTACCGGTCGGATCCGGCGACCCGGCGCCGGCTCAACTCTCGGCAAGCGGCCTGGTGGGGGGCGTCATGAGCGACGCCGCGCAGATGATCCGGGACGCGCTCCGGATCGTGGCGCAGCACCGGGACAGTACGTGCGCGCAATGCAAGGACGACGGAACCTGTCCGGCCCTTGACTGGGCGCGGGGGCTCGTCGCGACGCCGGGCGAGTGGTGACCGGCCTACCCGGCGGGGTGCCCGCTGGCGCACTTCTGCACCTCCAGCCGGGCGAGTGGTACGTCAGGGGACACCTCGCGTCGGAGGAGACCACCATCCGGGTGGTCGCCGTCGACCGCGCGTACCCGCGTACCCGCGACGGCGAGCAGGAAGTGTGGGTGTCCGCCCACTGGTCGACGTGCACCGACCCGGATCGGACCGGGCACCTGCCGTGCTTCGGCAACTACGTACGCGTCACCGCGATCGTGCGGGAGGCGTCTGCCGGATGAGCCGGATGGACGAACCCCTCACCGCGGCGGCGATTCGGATGGCGGTCGACCTGACGTTGCGTCAGCACCAGCCGGGTCCGCACCCGTGGCAGCCGGGAACATGCCGGCAGTGCACCCCGGACGGGTGCGCGCAGCTCGCGTGGGCGGTCCAGGTCAGGCGCGGCGAGGTCAAGTACGGCGAGGCGCCGGGCAGGACAGGTGCGGCTCCGTGACCGAGCCGGACCGACCCGCGCTGAAGAAGGTCACGGTCAACCTCGGCCCGCGCGCGGTTGACGCCCTGGACGCGGCCTGCGCACGGACCGGGGACACGAAGACGGACACGATGAACCGGGCGCTGGTCGTGCACAACCTGGTGCTGGGGCTGGTGGAGCACGGCGGCGGGAGCCTCGCCGTACGGCACCCGGACGGCGGAATTGAGCGAATTCACCTGCTGTGAGCTTGGAGCGAGCCTGAACGAGGCGGCATACCCGTCGATGGTCAGTCGCGGCGACGCAGTCCGTCGAGGAGCAGGTCGCAGACGGCTTCCAGGGCGTCGGCGATGCCCGGCTCGCCCCACTCGGCAGCGTGTGCCGGGTGGTGCCAGCGGGCGGTCGCCTGGAGCACCGCCCGCGCCGTACGGTCCACGTCGGAGACGTCGAAGTCCCCGTCGGCCACCCCGTCACCGATGATCCGGGCGAGTTGCCGGATCAGGTCCTGGACGTGTTCCTCCACCACCGCCGAACTCTCGTTGACCAGCACCATGTAGGTGGCGAACAGTTCCGGATCGTCCAGCGCCTTGCCTCGCTTCTCGGCGGCGAGCGTGGTGAGCCAGGCGCGCAGCCGCTGCGGTGCGGGCAGGTCGGCGGTGGTCAGCGCGGGCAGCGGGGCGTGCGCCCGGTCGAGCCAGCGCTCGGCGACCGCCTCGCGCAGCGCAGCCTTGCTGGCGAAATGCCGGTAGACGCTGCCGTGGCTGACGCCCAGGACGCGGGCGACGTCGACCACGGTCGTCTTGGCGGGGCCGAAGCGGCGGAGGACGTCCTCCGCCGCTTCGAGGATCTGCCCGGAGGTCAGAGTGGTGTCGGCCATGGGCACCATCTCACCGCTCGCTGTCGAGGTGGGTCATGTAGGGGGTGGCATAACGGGTCCCGGCGGCCGATCCGGCCGGTACGGCCCGCTCGATCGCGGCCAGGTCTTCCGGGGTCAGCTTCAGGTCCAGCGCACCGAGCGACTCGGCCAGCCGGTCCCGCTGACGGGCGCCGACCAGGGGCACGATGTCCGTACCCTGGGCGAGCACCCAGGCGATGGCGACCTGCGCGACGGTGGCTCCACGGGCCTGCGCGACCTCCCGCAGCGACTCGACCAGGCGCAGGTTCGCCGTCAGGTTGTCGCCGCTGAACCGGGGCACGGTGTTGCGGAAGTCGCCGGGGGTCAGTTCCCGGTCGGCGGTCCAGCGGCCACTCAGCAGGCCACGGGCGAGGACCCCGTACGCGGTCACGCCGATGCCGAGTTCGCGTACGGTCGGCAGGATCTCCGCCTCGATGCCCCGTGAGATCAGCGAGTACTCGATCTGGAGGTCGCTGATCGGGTGCACCGCGTGGGCGCGCCGGATGCTGTCGGCGCCGACCTCGGAGAGGCCGATGTGGCGTACGTGTCCCTTTTCGACCTGCTCGGCGATGGCGCCGATGGTCTCCTCGATCGGCACGTTCGGGTCGACCCGGGTGAGCCGGTAGACGTCGATGTGGTCGGTGCCGAGCCGGCGCAGCGAGTACGCGAGGAAGTTGCGTACCGCCTCGGGGCGACCGTCGATGCCCCGCCAGCCGAGGTCGGGGTCGCGCAGCCCGCCGAACTTGACGCTGATGTTGACGTCGTCACGGTCGCGTTCGTGCAGCGCCCGGCCGATCAGCATCTCGTTGTGGCCCATGCCGTAGAAGTCGCCGGTGTCGAGCAGGGAGATGCCGGCGTCGAGGGCGGCGTGAATGGTGCTGATGCTCTCCGTCTCGTCGGCCGGGCCGTAGAGGTCGGACATGCCCATGGTGCCGAGGCCGAGCGCGGAGACGGTGGGTCCGGTGCTGCCGAGTTTGCGGGTTTCCATGATTGGTTCTTCTCCTCGTCCAGGGGTCAACTCGGTTCGGACTCAAGTATGGGTCGACAGCTGACAGATTTCAACTTCTGTCAGCCCACTACGACTGTTACCGTCGTCACCATGGTCGAGCGCCGGCCGGGTACGCGGCACCGAACCGGCGAAGATGGCCCGGTGACCCTCCGCTTCGTGCTCGATCCCGAGCTGACCGCTGCGCTCCGGCAACGGCTCGTCACGCTCTGGACGGAGGTGACCAACGCCGGAGGTGCCGTCGGTTTTGTCGCCCCGGTCACCGAGGAGCAGGTCCTGCCCGTGGCACAGGACGCCTTCGCCGGCATCGACAGCGGGCTGGACCGGCTGCTGGTCGGGTACGCGGACACCGGCGAACCGGTCGCCTTCCTGATCTTCGCGTCCAACCGGTTCGCGCTCAAGGAGCACTGGCGCGTACTCAAGCGGGTGATGGTGCACCCCGACCGGCAGGGCACCGGCTACGGCGCGGCGCTGATGGGCGAGGCCGAACGGCTCGGCCGCAAGCTGGGCCTGGAGGCGCTCCAGGTGACCGTCCGGGGCGGGCTGAACCTGGAACGGTTCTACGAGCGCTGCGGATACCGCGAGGTCGGCCGGCTGCCCGGCGCGCTGCGACTCGCCCCGGACGACGACCGGGACGAGATCCTGATGTGGCTGCCACTGGTCTGACCGGGCCGAACGCCAGGTCCGATCGCCGCCAGCAGCCGGCGGCACGGGCGCGGAGAGTGGTTCATGGCCCGCGCGGCGACGCGTGGACCAGGTCCCACCGACTCCGCGAAAGGCCAGACCATGCACGTTGTCCCCGGGCTCAAGGTGCTCTACTTCGGCACCCCCGTGGTGTTGATCAGCTCCCGTAACCCCGACGGCAGCACCAACCTGGCACCGATGTCGTCGGCCTGGTGGCTGGGCCGGTCCGCCATGCTCGGCCTCGGCAACAGCGGACAGACGACGGCGAACCTGCTCCGCGAGCGGGAGTGCGTACTCAACCTGCCGTCGTCGTCGATGGTCGACGCGGTCGACCGGATCGCGCTCACCACCGGCACACCCGTGGTGCCCGAGCACAAGCGCGAGCAGGGGTACCGGTACGAGCCGGACAAGTTCGCCCTGGCCGGGCTGACCGAACAGCCGTCGGAGCTGGTCGCGCCGCCTCGGGTCGCCCAGTGTCCGATCCAGCTCGAATGCCGGGTGATCGAGGCGTACCCCTTCGGCCCCACCCCCGACTGCACCGCGTTCCAGGTTGAGGTGCTCCGCGCCCACGTCGAGGAAAGCCTGGTCATCCCCGGTACGCACCACGTCGACCCGATCGGCTGGGATCCGCTGATCATGAAGTTCTGCGAGTTCTTCGGCGGCGGCGGGAACGTACACCCGTCCCGGCTGGCCGACGGCTGGAACATGCCGCACCAGCTCGCCCGTACCCCTGGCTGAGCAGCGGGCGGGGCCGGTCCCACGGCCGCGGAAGGCCGCCACGGTCAGGTGGCCGGTGCGGGTCGCTCCGGCGGACGACCGTAGGCACGACGGGCGTCGAAGACGGCGACCACCGCCAGCACGAGGGTCGAGGCGGCGGCGGTCGCCACCGGTGGGAGGTAGAGCGCGGTGCCCGCGACGACGGCCAGCAGGAGGATCGCGACCCATCGTGGCCGGGACACCCGACCGAAGATCACGTATTCGAACGCGGCACGTCCGGCCAGGAAAAGGGCCGGACCACCAGCGATGCCGGCGGTCCACCCCGGCTCGGGGTCGCCGTCCGGGTGTTCGAGGATGACCGTGAAACCCACGGCGGTCAGGAGGATGCCGGCCACCATCACCATGTGCGCGTACGAGGACCACTGGCTCAACCGGTGCGGACGCGTGGAAGCCGCGATGGCGGCACCGAGCTGCTCCCCGGCACGGTAGATGTAGAGCCGCCACATCAACGCGGTGCTGGCGAAGGCGAACACCAGCACCGTCGTACGGTGCAGCGTCAGGCCCTTCTGCCCGTCGGCGAAGGTCAGCCCCAGGATCAGGATGATCTCCCCGAGCGCGATGACGAGCACCTGCCGGTACCGCTCGGCGAGGTGGCTCTCCTGGATCGTCATCTCCCAGCCGGGTGCCTCCCCGAGTCCCGGGGCGGGCCACCGCAGGGCGGCCGAGACGTAGTCGATGATCAGCGCCGCCAACCAGAGCACCGCGCGCAGCCACCCGTGGGCGAACGCTCCCGGAATCCAGAGCAGGGCGGAGCCGGTGAACCAGAAGGCCGCCCGGGTCGACCGCTGCCCGAGCTGGGTGCCCCACTCGGCGACGATGATGAAGACGTGCCGGGTGAGGTGGATCGTCACGTAGGTGAGGGCGAAGAGCAGCCCGTACCTGGTGAACGCCTGGGGCAGCACGATCGCCATCAGCAGGACGCCGAGCATCACGAGGATGACGTAGAGCTGCAGTAGCGGGTGTTGCGGGTCGAACTGGTCGGTCAACCACGCGGTCAGGACCCAGATCCACCACAGGGCCAGGAGCAGGACGAACGCTCTCAGCGCGCCGCGCCAGGTCAGGTCCTCCACCAGCAGGTGGGTGATCTGGGTGAGCGCGAAGACGTACACCAGGTCGTAGAAGAGTTCCAGGAACGCCGGCTGCATCGGGGTGTTGGGGCCGCGCAACAACCTCACACCGGTGCTCACGATTCATTCTCACGTTTCGTCCCCGGGCGGGTGACGTTATGAACGGATCGCCAGCTCAGCCGGACTCACGAACGGGACAGTCGACGCAGTCGGCCCATAAGAGTTGCAAAGCGCTACTACGGTCGGTCCCGGATCGTCCATCCGGGAGGAAACATGCGCAAACCACCACCACGCAGGCTGTTCTCGTTCTGGTTCGGCTCACTGGCCTCGGCCGTACTGGTCGTCGGGCTGGCGGGTCCCGCCGCGGCGGCCCGACCCGCACCCACCGAACGTCCGGGGCCCGGCAGCCTGCCGGTCGCGGCGCTCGACACGGCGCTCGCCGGGATCCACACCGCCGGCATGATCGGTGTCTTCGCCGAGGTCCGCGACGGCCGGGCCACCTGGCGCGGCGCCAGCGGCATCGCGGACATCAACACCGGCCGACCGGTACGCCCCGACTACCGTCACCGGGTCGGCAGCGTCACCAAGACCTTCGTCGCCGCCACCGTCCTGCAACTCGTCGGTGAGGGCAGGATCTCGCTCGACGCGCCGGTCCGGCGCTACCTGCCCGGCCTGATGCCGGACGACACCGTGACCGTACGGATGCTGCTCGGCCACCGCAGCGGGATCGGCACCTACGACCAGGTCCTGTTCGCCACACCGGAGCTGGTCGAGGAGCACCGGAACACCACGTTCAGGCCCCGCGAGCTGGCCCGGGTCGGGCTGGGCATGCCGGCGACGAACCCGCCCGGCGCGGCCTTCTCGTACTCGAACACCAACTACATCCTGGCCGGGTTGATCGTGGAGCAGGTCACCGGTCGCCCCGCCGCCGAGGAGGTCAGCCGCCGGATCCTGCGCCCCCTGGGCCTGCGCGACACCTACTTCCCCGGCACCGACCCGCGCATCACCGGCCCGCACAGCCGGGGCTACGTGCCCTGGTACGAGGGTGAGCTGCGGGACTTCACCGTCTACAACATGTCCTGGGGGTACACGGCCGGTGAGCTTATCTCGACCACCGCCGACCTGGACACCTTCTACCGCGCGCTGCTCGGCGGCCGACTGCTGCGCCCCGCCCAACAGGCCGACCTGGTGCGCTTCCTGCCGACCGGGACCGGGGTGGGCTACGGGCTCGGCCTGTTGTCGCTCCCGCTGGCCTGCGGTGACGCGTACGGGCACGACGGCCAGGTGTTCGGCTACACCACGCTCTCGCTGCACTCCCCCGACGGCAGACGACAGGTGAGCGTGGCGCAGAACGCCAGCCACTACCAGTACGCCGGAGACCCGATCAGCGCGGCGCTCTTCCAGTTCCTCGACACGGCCCTCTGCGGTCCACAGAGCACCGACGCCGCCCGTACCGCCACGGCCCGGACCTTGCCCCTCACCCCGGCACCGGGACTCCTGCCGCCCACCCGGCTCTCCTAGTCCTGTCCCTCCCGCCGATCCAGGGCAGGTTGTCGTCAACAGGCGCTGCCTGCCCTGGATCGCTGGCGGGGTGGGGTCAGGTTCAGTCCGATTTGCGGGCTAACAGAAATGCCGCCTGCTTTCTGGGCTGCACCTGGGTCGGCTCCCAGACCGTCGTGAGGACAACCTGGAATCCGGCCTCGGTCAGCATCTCCGTGACGGCTTCCGGGCGACGGTAGTAGAGGACCAGGTCGACGTCGTAGCCCCACGCCTCGGCGAAGTGCTTCGGAGCGTCGCCCATCTGGAACAACAGCATCAGCGGTGCTCCCGGGACCAGCACCCGGTGGAACTCGGCCAGCACGCCCGGCAACTCCTGGTCGGGGATGTGGATGGTCGAGTACCAGGCGTTGAGGCCGGACAGGCTCCGGTCGGGGTGGTCGAGCCCGGTCATCGAGCCGACCTCGAACCGCAGCTCCGGATAGTTGGCCCGGGCCTGTTCCACCATGCCGGGCGACAGGTCGACCCCGAACACGTCGAGCCCCTGCTCGCGCAGGAACGCCGTCACGTGCCCCGGCCCGCACCCCACGTCGGCGGTCGGCCCGGACGCCACCTCACCGGCCCGGCCGGACGCCAGCTCGGCGAAGAGCGTCAGCTGGCTCCGCAGCACCGGCTGCCCAGCCAGCTCGTCGGCGAAGCGGGCCGAATACCCCTGGGCCACGAAGTCGTACGAGGAACGGGTCGGATCGAGGAAGGCCAGATCGCTCATGACCCGAAACCTATCGGCCCCCTCCCTCCCCCCGAAGACCCCTGGGACAGAGCGCCCACCGCTCGACTTCGCGGAAAATCCATGATGCGAAGAGTTCGGCTCGCCATAGCCGGCCAAACTCTCGGGGATCATGGATGACCGACGGGTTGGGGCGGGGTCAGCAGCGGGAGGCGTTGGCAGGGTCGGGGCCGGCTAGGGCTTCGAGGGTTGCTGCCGGGCTGGTCGGGGCCGCCGGGGTGGGTGACGGCGAGGCCGGGGTGGGCGCGGTCGGGGTGGCGCTCACGGTCGGGGCCGGTGGGGCCGAGGGCGAGGAGCCGGGCGTACGGGCTGCGCTGGGCGGCGTACCAGCACCGGAGAGCGAGACCGTGCTGCGTTGGAGCTGCTCCGGGGCCATCCGGATGTTGGTGGCGGTCGTCTGGTGCCCGTACACGTCGGTGACCCTGATGCTGTACGGCCCGGCGCCCATTCCACCGTCGATGATCCAGTAGTTGTAGTCCTGGCGGGCCGCCGCGCGGAACCCGCCGGTGGTTCCCTTCGCCTCGACCGAGCGGAGCGGGTTGCCGTGGTTGCCCACCTGCACCGCGAACCACCACTGGGAGGCGCCGTCCTTCATCCGGAAGGTGAGCCCTCCGTTGACCGGTGGGTCGACCACCGCCCGGTACGTCACCGGCACCACGCCCTGCGCCCGGTCGCCGATCCGGTCGAACGCCTCCTCGGAGAGGTCGATGTGACCGGGTGCGCAACCGGCGCACTGGTCCATGACCACCACCCGGACCTTGCCCTTCGGACCGGTCACGTCGAGGTAGCCGCCGCAGGCCGCCGCCTTGGCGTACTCCGACGGGCCGAGTGCGACGTAGAGCCGGTCGGCCGGGACGCTCGGGAAGGAGCAGTTGCCGCCGGACCGGCCCGCGTCGTAGAAGCTGGCCTTTCCCTTGTGGACGGTGCTGCCGGTCGGTGGCGCAGCGCAGGCCGGGGAGGCGCCGGAGCGTACGGCGAGGGTGATGCCGAGTACGGCGGCGAGTACGGCGACACCTGCACCGGTCAACCAGGGCCCGATCCGTCGATTCGACCGGCGTGTGCCGGTGTCGTCGGCCGGGGTGCCGTTCTCTGAGGCCGTGCCGGGTGCAGTCACGGCGTCCGATGTTGCCGCACCGCCCCCACCCGCGCAACAGCCCGTGCCGGACGCGCCCGACCGGTCAGCCGAGCACCTCCACGGTGTCGCCCACGGTGACCGTGCGGTCCCCGCCGGAGGATCCGCCCGCAGTGGCCTCCACCGTCATCTGGAGGCCGAAGAGGAGCTTCTGGCCGATGTTCCGCCGTCTGGCGAGCATCCGTAGCGGTTCCTGCCCCCGCTCCCCGGTCTCCTGGTCGATGGTCGCGACCAGGCAGCGGCCACACTCGGCGGCGCCGTGGAAGATCGCCCCGCCGATCCGGATCCGCCGGCCGACCCATTCCCCCTCGGCCCAGGGCGCGGCACCGCTGATCACCAGGTTGGGACGGAACCTGCTCAGCGGCAGCGGCCCCTCGACGCTGCCCGACTCCGCCAGCCAGTCGTTGAACGCGTCCAGTGACGCGGTGTTGACCAGCAGCAGCGGAGTGCCGTCGGCGAAGCTCACCTCGGCCCCGGAACCGGGCGAAACCGACCAGGGAACGAGGTTGCGGGCCGGATCACCGAGCCAGACCAGCCGGACCGCGCGTCCCAACAGCCGGTAGAGCCAGTCGTCGGCCTCGGCACCGGCGGCGCGTACGGGCGAGGGCGGCCGACCCCGGAAGACCCGGACCTCGATCGCCTCGCCGCCGGATGGTTCGGCCAGGTCGAGCGCGGCCAGCCCCGGTGCGGACAGGGTCAGCCCACCGGGCCGGGACACCGCCCGCAGCGTCACCAGTTCCCGGTGCTGGCGCTGGGTGAGGCCGATCCCGTGTTCGTCCACGACGAGCCAGCGCCGGTCGCCGTCCAGGCCCCACGGCTCGACCCGGGCCGTGTCGCGGTCCATCCGTCGGCAGCCCTTCACCGGGTACGTGTGAATCGAGACCACTCGCATCCGGCCAGGATCGCACGCCGTCGGGGACCGCCGGGTGCCTCGGACTACCAGGCGACTCCGATGCCGTCGCCGGGGAACCAGTGCCGGGCCGGTGTCTCCCGGTAGGCGAGGAACCGGCGGCCGGTGCGCTCGGCGTGCTCGGCGAGCACGTTGGTGACCGTGACGTTGTCGGTGAGCAGCATCGCCTCGGCCGCCAGTTTCGGCTCGACCGCCTCGAACTCGTTGCGCTCGTGACCGGCGCTGTGGTCGCTGTCGTGCAGGAACAGGTCGACCGGCCGGTCCAACTCCCGGATCGAGGCGATCGAGTCGCCGATAACCAGGTCGACCACCTCGGACCAGGGTTCGACCCGGGCCAGGTAACCGGCCTCGGGGTTGATGTCCAGCGAGGTGACCCGGCCGGGATGTCCCTCGGCGGCGTTGCGCAGCAGGGCGGAGGCGAGTACGCAGGTGCCGAGCCCCTTGTCCACCCCGGTCTCGACGACGTGTGCCGGTCGGGTCGCGCGGACGATCGCGTACCAGCCGATCCGGCGGGCGTAGCGGACGTGCCGGTCGGCCAGTCCCCGGCGCGCCGAGGCGGCCGTGGTCCGCTCGATGTGCTGCCGGAGCGCGGCGTCGGATTCGATCTCGGCCAGGTAGTCCCGGATCTGCTTGACCGGGGTGTCGGTGATGACGCTGACGAACCAGGCGAGGTGGTCGCGGCTGAGTCGGGTCAGGTCGTACGTGTAGTTGTGGTGTTCGCGCGAGGTGAGCAGCCACCGGGCGGAGACACCGAGCACCCGGGCGTCGTGCCGGGCCACCCGGAGCAACCGTTTCGGAAAGGCCGCCACGGGGGCGAGCGGAGTACGAGCGATGGTGCGCCGGAGTCTGGTCCCATCCACGATGTTGGTTGTATCACGTTGCGGGTGGCCCGTTGGGACATACCCGTCCATCTCTGTTCGGCCGAGCCTCATTGCCAGGTGAATGATTTCATGCATAGAGTGCTCCCGTGAATGACGATTCACTTGTCCGAGATGCGGTAATGGTCGCTGTACCCGAGCCGGGTCCCGGTGCTGTCGCGACACCCCCGACGGACCAGGTCCTCGACCTGTTCCACGGCATCCGGCTGACCCCGACGCAACGGCGGATCGCGCACAGCCTGGTCCAGCACGCCGCCTCGGCCGCGTACCTGTCGGCGGCCGAGATCGCCGAACTCGCCCAGGTCAGCCAGCCCTCGGTCACCCGGTTCGCGATCGCCCTCGGCTACGACGGCTACCCCGCCCTGCGCCGCCGGCTGCGCCAGATCACCGCCGTCGAGCGGGGCCGCCCGGCCTCCGACGTACCGGCCGGCAACGAACTGCAACGGGCGGTCAGCGCCGAGGTGGAGAACCTGCACCGGCTCGCCGAACAGCTCACCGACCCGGACAAGGTCACCACCGCCGGGGCACTGCTCGCCAACAGCCGCCCGCTGCCGGTGCTCGGGCTGCGCGCCGCCGCCCCGCTCGCCGCGTACTTCGCGTACTTCGCCGCCAAGGTGCACCCGGACGTACGCGTACTCGACACCGGGGGGAGCCTGCTCGCCGACCGGCTCGACCAGGCCCGTACGGCCGGCGCGACCGCACTGCTCGCCATCGTGCTGCCGCGCTACCCGCGCGAGTCCCTCGACGCGCTCCGCGAGGCGCGGCACGCCGGTCTCTCCATCGTGGTGATCACCGACTCGGCGGTCAGCCCGGCCGCCGAGTACGCCGACATCGTCCTGCCCGCCGCCGTCGGCGCCCAACTCGTGTTCGACCTGCACACCGCCCCGATGACCCTGGCCATGGTGCTGCTCCAGGCGATCTGCGACGCCGCACCCAGCCACACCCAGCGCCGGTTGGAGGAGTTCGAACAGTCCGCCGCCCGCCGCCAGGTGTTCCTCACCTGAGTCCGCACTCCCCCACCGTTGCGCCAGGAGACCCCGATGTACCAGCCCGTTCGTGCCGCGCGCGGCAGTACCCGTACCGCAGTTGGTTGGGCCCAGGAAGCGGCCATGCGGATGTTGATGAACAACCTCGACCCGGAGGTGGCCGAGCGCCCCGAGGACCTGGTCGTGTACGGCGGCACCGGCCGCGCCGCCCGCGACTGGCCCTCGTACCACGCGCTGATCCGGACCCTGACCGAACTGCGCGACGACGAGACGATGCTGGTCCAGTCCGGGCGTCCGGTCGGGGTGCTGCGTACGCACGAGTGGGCGCCCCGGGTCCTGCTGGCCAACTCGAACCTGGTCGGTGACTGGGCCACCTGGCCCGAGTTCCGCCGCCTGGAACACCTCGGTTTGACCATGTATGGCCAGATGACCGCCGGATCGTGGATCTACATCGGCACCCAGGGCATTTTGCAGGGCACCTACGAGACCTTCGCCGCGGTCGCCGCCAAGCGGTTCGACAACACCCTCGCCGGCACCCTCACCCTCACCGCCGGCTGCGGCGGGATGGGCGGCGCCCAGCCGCTCGCGGTCACCATGAACGGCGGTGCCTGCCTGATCGTCGACGTCGACCCGGAACGGCTCGCCCGCCGGGTCAAGGACCGCTACCTCGACCGGGTCGCCGACAACCTGGACGAGGCGGTCGAGGCGGTGCTGGCGGCCAAGCGGGAACGCAGGGCCCTGTCGGTCGGGGTGGTCGGCAACGCCGCAGTGGTCTTCCCCGAGCTGCTGGTACGCGGGGTCGAGATCGACATCGTCACCGACCAGACCAGCGCCCACGACCCGCTCTCCTACCTGCCGGTGGGTGTCGAACTCGCCGACGCGGCCGAGTACGCCGCCGCCAAGCCGGCCGAGTTCACCGACCGGGCACGGTCCTCGATGGCCCGACACGTGGCGGCGATGGTCGGCTTCCTCGACGCCGGTGCCGAGGTTTTCGACTACGGCAACTCGATCCGGGGCGAGGCCCAACTCGCCGGGTACGAGCGCGCCTTCGACTTCCCCGGTTTTGTGCCGGCGTACATCCGGCCGCTGTTCACCGAGGGTCGGGGGCCGTTCCGCTGGGCCGCACTCTCCGGTGACCCGGCCGACATCGCCGCCACCGACCGGGCCGTACTCGAACTGTTCCCGGAGAACGAGTCGCTGGCCCGGTGGATCCGGCTCGCCGGTGAACGGGTCGCGTTCCAGGGGCTGCCGGCCCGGATCTGCTGGCTCGGTTACGGCGAGCGGGACCGGGCCGGGGTCCGGTTCAACGAGATGGTCGCCTCCGGCGAGCTTTCCGCACCGGTGGTGATCGGGCGGGACCACCTGGACGCCGGGTCGGTCGCCTCGCCGTACCGGGAGACCGAGGCGATGGCCGACGGATCGGATGCGATCGCCGACTGGCCGCTGCTGAATGCGCTGGTCAACACCGCCAGCGGGGCATCATGGGTGTCCATCCACCACGGTGGCGGGGTGGGCATCGGCCGGTCGATCCACGCCGGGCAGGTCTGCGTTGCCGACGGCACCGCGCTCGCCGGTCAGAAGATCGAACGCGTACTCACCAACGACCCGGCGATGGGGGTGCTCCGGCACGTCGACGCCGGTTACCCGAGCGCCGCCGAGGTGGCCACCCGTACCGGCCTGCCGGTGCCGATGGACCGGGCGTAGGGAGGGGCAGGCGTTGTCAGCAACGGTGACCGAGGGATCCGACGGGGTGGCGGCGTTCCGGGCCCTGTGGGACGAGATCGCCCCGATCGGCCGTGACCCGGTCAGCGGCGGTTACCTGCGGTACGCGTTCGGCGAGGCCGAGCTGTGGCTGCGGGACTGGTTCCGGCGGCAGGCCGCCCACCGGGGCCTGCCGGTCGAACAGGACGGCAACGGCAACCTGTTCGCCTGGTACGGCGACCCCGGACAGGGTGACGCGGTCCTGGTCGGCAGCCACTTCGACTCGGTACCGCACGGCGGCGGCTACGACGGGCCGCTCGGCATCGTCAGCGCCTTCCTCGCCCTCGACCGGCTGCGCGCGCAGGGGCGGAGGCCGTACCGGCCGATCGGGGTGGTCGCGTTCGCCGAGGAGGAGGGTGCCCGGTTCGGCGTACCGTGCCTCGGGTCCCGGCTGCTCACCGGCGACCTGCCGGTGGAACGGGCGGCGGCGCTCACCGACCGGGACGGGACCACCCTGGCCGAGGCGCTCGGTGCCCGGCCGGCCGGTGCCCGGCCGGACCTGCTCGGCCGGATCGGCGCCTTCGTGGAGCTGCACATCGAACAGGGCCGGGCCCTGGTCGACCTGGGCGCACCGGTCGGCATGGCCAGCGGAATCTGGCCGCACGGGCGCTGGCGGATGGACTTCACCGGCGAGGCGAACCACGCCGGGACGACCAGGATGAGCGACCGGCGCGACCCGATGCTCACGTACGCCTTCACCGTCCTCGCCGCGAACAAGGAGGCCCGGCGGTGCGGCGCCCAGGCCACCGTCGGCCGGGTCGAGGTCGAACCGAACGCCACCAATGCGGTCCCGTCGCTGGTCCGTGGCTGGCTGGACGCCCGCGCCGCCGAGGTCGCCACGCTCGACGCCCTGGTCGGGGCCGTCGGGCAGAAGGCGGCCGAGCGGGCGGTCCGGGACGGGACCGGCGTACGGCTGACAGCCGAGTCGGTCACCCCGCTGGTCGAGTTCGACGGTGGTCTGATCGACCTGTTCCGGCGGGTGCTGGACGACGGCGTACCGGTGCTGCCGACCGCCGCCGGGCACGACGCCGGGGTGCTCGCACCGCACCTGCCCACGGCGATGCTGTTCGTCCGCAACCCGACCGGGGTGTCGCACTCGCCGGCCGAGACCGCCGGTGACGACGACTGCGCGGCCGGGGTGACCCGGCTCGCCGACGTGCTGGCCGCCCTGGCCTGCGAACCGGCACCGGCACCGACCGGCGCCCGAAGCAGCGGCGGCACCGACTTCGAACCGGTGGAGGACGCATGAGCACACAACGGTTCCACGCCGAGTACGCCTGGCTGCCCGGCGACGAGTCACCCACCCCCGACGTGCTGATCGAGATCGCCGACGGCAGGTTCAGCGGGGTGACCGCCGGGGTTCAGGTGCCGCCAGGCGTGCGGCGGCTGCCGGGGGTCACCCTGCCGGGGCTGGCCAACGCCCACTCGCACGCGTTCCACCGGGCGTTGCGCGGCCACACCCAGACCGACGGCGGTACGTTCTGGAGCTGGCGGGACCGGATGTACGAGGTCGCCGGACGACTCGACCCGGACACCTACCTGGCCCTGGCCCGAGCCACGTACGCCGAGATGGCGCTGGCCGGGATCACCTGCGTGGGCGAGTTCCACTACCTGCACCACCAGCCCGACGGCACCCCGTACGCCGACCCGAACGTGATGGGTGCCGCGCTGGTCGAGGCCGCCGCCCAGGCCGGTGTCCGGCTCACCCTGCTGGACACGCTCTACCTGACCTCCACCGTGGACGGTGAGCCGCTGCACGGGGTCCAGCGCCGGTTCGGCGACCGGGACGTGGACGCCTGGTCGGACCGGCACGACAAGTTCCCGGCCGCGGCGCATCTGCGCCTCGGTGCCGCGCTGCACTCGGTCCGGGCGGTCCCGCTCGGCGCGCTGTCCACCTTCGCCTACCGCAACGGCGGCGTCCCCCTGCACTTCCACCTCTCCGAGCAGCGGGCCGAGAACGACGCCTGCCTCGCCACCCACGGCTGCACCCCGGTCCAGCTCCTCGCCGACATGGGCGTACTCGGGCCTACCGCGACCGCGGTGCACGCCACCCACCTGACCGAGGACGGGGTGGCCCTGCTCGGCGAGACCGGGACCGGCGCCTGCCTCTGCCCCACCACGGAACGGGACCTGGCCGACGGGATCGGACCGGCCCGCGCCCTCGCCGACGCCGACAGCCCGCTGAGCCTCGGCTCGGACAGCCACGCCGTGATCGACCTGTTCGAGGAGGCGCGGGCGGTCGAACACGACGAGCGGCTGCGTACCGAGCGGCGCGGGCACTTCACCCCGGCCGCGCTCACCCACGCCGCCACCGTCGCCGGGCACGCCGCACTGGGCTGGTCCGACGCCGGCACGATCGCCGTCGGGAGCCGGGCCGACCTGGTCACGGTCCGGCTGGACAGCGTACGGACGGCGGCGGTGCCGCCCGCCGGGGTCTTCTTCGCCGCCACCGCCGCCGACGTCACCGACGTACTGGTCGACGGTCGGGCGGTGGTCCGGGACGGCCGGCACGTGTCGATCGACGTGGCCGCGGAACTTCACCGGTCGATCGGGCGGGTGTGGCGGTGAGCGCCCACCCGGGGCCGAGCCTGCTGGTCGACAACATCGGTGAGCTGGTCACCAACGAGCCCTACGGCGAGAGCGGCCCGCTCGGCATCCGGCGCCGGGCGGCGGTGCTGGTCGAGGACGGCCGGATCGCCTGGCTCGGCCCGGCGAAGTACGCCCCGGCCGCCGACGGGCGGATCGACGCCGACGGCGCGGCGGTGCTCCCCGGATTCGTGGACAGCCACTCACACCTGGTCTTCGCCGGTGACCGGGCACCCGAGTTCGCGGCCCGGATGGCCGGCCAGCCGTACACCGGCGGCGGGATCCGGACCACGGTCGGCGCCACCCGCGCCGCCAGCGACGACACGCTGCGGGCCAACGTCTCCCGGCTGCGGATCGAGGCGCTGCGCCAGGGCACCACCACGATCGAGATCAAGAGCGGGTACGGGCTCAGCGTCGCCGACGAGGCCCGCTCGCTGCGGATCGCCGGTGAGTTCAGCACCGAGACCACCTTCCTCGGCGCCCACGTCGTCCCGGCCGAGTACGCCAACCGGCCCGACGACTACGTCAGCCTGGTCTGCGGGCCGATGCTGCGCGCCGCCCTGCCGTACGCCCGGTGGATCGACGTCTTCTGCGAACGGGGCGCGTTCGACGCCGACCACGCCCGCGCGATCCTCACCGTCGGCCAGGCCGCCGGTCTCGGCGTACGGCTGCATGCCAACCAGCTCGGCCCCGGTCCCGGAGTGCAACTCGCGGTGGAACTCGGGGCGGCCAGCGCGGACCACTGCACCCACCTGACCGACACCGACATCGACGCGCTGGCCGGTTCGGAGACGGTCGCCACCCTGCTGCCCGGTGCCGAGTTCTCCACCCGGTCGGTCTACCCGGACGCCCGGCGCCTGCTCGACGCCGGTGCCGTGGTCGCGCTCGCCACGGACTGCAACCCCGGCTCGTCGTACACCTCCTCGGTGCCGTTCTGCATCGCTCTCGCCGTACGCGAAATGGGAATGACCCCGGCGGAGGCGGTCTGGGCCGCGACCGCCGGCGGGGCACGGGCGCTGCGCCGCGACGACGTCGGCGTGCTGCGCCGGGGCGCGCGGGCCGACCTGACCATCCTCGACGCGCCCTCGTATCTGCACCTGGCCTACCGGCCAGGGGTACCGCTGATCCGCCAGGTCCTGCACAACGGAGTACCGCAATGTCAGTAGTCACCGTCACCCCCACCGGCGTCACCCCCGCCGACGTCGTCGCCGTCGCCCGCGGCTCGGCCACGGTTGTGCTCGACCCCGCCACGATCGCGGCGATGGAGACCAGCCGGGCGATCGTGGACCGGATCGAACAGGACGGCCGCCCGGTCTACGGGGTCTCCACCGGCTTCGGCGCGCTCGCCAACACCTTCATCGCCCCCGAACGCCGGGCGGAGCTGCAGCACGCGCTGATCCGTTCCCACGCCGCCGGGATCGGTGCCCCGATGCCCCGCGAGGTGGTCCGGGCGATGATGCTGCTGCGCGTACGCTCGCTCGCGCTCGGCCACTCCGGGGTCCGGCCCCTGGTCGCGCAGTCCCTGGTCGACCTGCTCAACCACGACATCACCCCGTGGGTGCCGGAACACGGTTCGCTCGGCGCCTCCGGTGACCTGGCCCCGCTGGCGCACTGCGCACTGGCCCTGCTCGGCGAGGGATGGATCCTCGGCAAGGGCGACGGCACCCGCGAGGACGCCTCGGTGGCCCTGCACCGGGCCGGGTTGGCCCCGATCGAGCTGGCCGCCAAGGAGGGGCTGGCGCTGATCAACGGCACCGACGGCATGCTCGGCATGCTGCTGCTCGCGATCGGCGACGCGGAACACCTGTTCGCGATGGCCGACGTCACCGCCGCCCTGGCGATCGAGGCGATGCTCGGCACCGACCGGCCGTTCCAGCCCGAGTTGCACGCCATCCGCCCGCATCCGGGGCAGGCCGTCTCGGCGGCGAACATCCACCGGCTGCTCCAAAGCTCCGGCATCATGGACTCGCACCGCAACGACCTGGCGCACGCGGTCCAGGACGCGTACTCGATGCGGTGCGCCCCACAGGTGGCCGGGGCCGCCCGGGACACCCTCGGTTTTGTCACCTCGGTCGCCGGCCGGGAACTCCTCTCCATCGTCGACAACCCGGTGGTGCTGCCGGACGGTCGGGTCGAGTCAACCGGTAACTTCCACGGCGCCCCGCTCGGCTTCGCCGCCGACTTCCTCGCCATCGCCGCCGCCGAGGTGGGCGCGATCTCGGAACGCCGGGTCGACCGGCTGCTCGACATCACCCGCAACCGGGACCTGCCGGCGTTCCTCACCCCGGACGCCGGGGTCAACTCCGGGCTGATGATCGCCCAGTACACCGCGGCCGGGATCGTGGCGGAGAACCGCCGGCTGGCCGCCCCGGCCTCGGTGGACTCCCTGCCCACCAGCGGGATGCAGGAGGACCACGTCTCGATGGGTTGGGCGGCCACCCGCAAACTCCGTACGGTGCTGGACAACCTGACCAGCCTGCTCGCGGTGGAACTGCTGGCCGGCGTACGCGGACTGCAACTGCGCGCCCCGCTGACCCCGTCACCGGCCGGTCGGGCCGCGGTGAACGCGGTGGCCCGGTTCGCCGGGGAACCCGGCCCGGACATCTTCCTCGCCCCGGCCCTGGAGGCCGCCCGCGCGGTGGTTTCCGGCCCGGACCTGCGCACCGCGATCGAGTCCGCGATCGGCCCCCTGGCCTGACCATCGGCCTGCCGGCACACGAAAGTGCCCCTTCCCGTCGCGATCCGCGAAGGAAGGGGCACCTGTCGATGCGGGTGGGATCAGCCGGGTAGCAGCACCTTGGCGATGACCTTCGCCAAGGCGCGCAGCGCCTTGCCCCGGTGGCTGACCGCGTCCTTCTCCGTCGGGGAGAGTTCGGCGTTCGTACGCTCCTGGCCGTCGCCGAGGAACACCGGGTCGTACCCGAAGCCGCCCTCGCCGCGCGGAGCGCGCAGCAGCCGACCGGTCTGCCTGCCGTCGACCAGGTGTTCCTTGCCGCCCGGCAGCACCAGGGCCACCGCGCAGACGAAGGCGGCGCCCCGGTGCTCGTCCGGTACGTCACCGGTCTGCCCCAGCAGCAGCTCCAGGTTGGCCCGGTCGTCGCCGTGCCGGCCGGACCAGCGGGCGCTGAACACACCCGGCATCCCGTTGAGGGCGTCCACGGTCAGGCCGGAGTCGTCGGCCACCGTCGGCAGACCGGTGTGCTTGACCCCCTCGCGCGCCTTCAGCAGGGCGTTCTCGCCGAACGTGAGCCCGGTCTCCGGCACCTCCTGGTACGCGGGCAGGTCGGCCAGGCCGACCAGCTCGATCCGTTGTGGACCGAGCGCCCCGTCCAGGATGCGCTGCAGTTCGACCAGCTTCTTCGTGTTGCGGGTCGCCAGCAGCACCCGGGTCATCTGCTCTCCTCGTTCCACTCTCAGCCGGCCAGGGCCTTGCGTTGGGCGTCGGCCAGCTCCGCGCAGCCGAGCACCCCGAGGTCGAGCAGGGCGTCGAGCTGGTCCCGGGCGAAGACGTTGGCCTCACCGGTCCCCTGCACCTCGACGAAGTCCCCGGCACCGGTGCAGACGATGTTCATGTCCACCTCGGCGGCCACGTCCTCCAGGTAGTTCAGGTCGAGCCGGGGCTCACCGTCGACGATGCCGACGCTGACCGCGGCGACCGAGCGGTGCATCACCGAGGCCGGCTTACCGGCCAGTGCCTTGCGGGCGGCGAGCCAGCCGACCGCGTCGTGCAGGGCGACGTACGCGCCCGTCACCGAGGCGGTACGGGTCCCCCCGTCGGCCTGCAGTACGTCACAGTCGAGCACGATCGAGTTCTCGCCCAGCGCCTTCAGGTCGATGCAGGCCCGCAGGCTGCGACCGATCAGCCGGGAGATCTCCTGCGTCCGGCCGCCGATCCGGCCCTTGACGCTCTCCCGGTCGGAGCGGGTGGTGGTGGCCCGGGGCAGCATCGAGTACTCGGCGGTGACCCAGCCGAGGCCGGATCCCTTGCGCCACCGGGGCACCCCCTCGGTGACGCTCGCCGTACAGAGCACCCGGGTCTGGCCGAACTCGACGAGCACGGACCCTTCCGGGTGCACGCTCCACTGCCGGGTCAGTGTCACCGGCCGGAGTTCATCGGGCTGCCGCCCATCAGGTCGTGCCATGGGGGCAGCCTATGTGTTACACCGCAGCCCGCCGCCCTGGGGCACCCCGTCGCGCCGGAACAGACCCCGGAACCCGGCGGCCGGAGCCGGGACGGCGGCGCGGGTCAGGCGGGGACGGACACCGCGACCGGGGCGTCGTGGGCACGGAGGAAGCCCTCGACCGAGGCGGCCCAGCCGAACCGCTCGGCTCGGGCGCGGGCGGTGGCCCGGCGTTCCGGCTCCGGCGTGGCCAGCACGGACACGATCGCCTCGGCGAAGGCGTCACCGGTGCCGTCCGCGCCCCTGCCGGCCTCCCCCACCACCTCCGGCAACGCGCTGGCGGCGTTCACCACGACCGGCGTACCGCAGGCGAGCGCCTCCAGACCGGCGAGCCCGAACGTCTCCACCGGCCCCGGCGCGACCACCACGTCCGCGCTGGCCAGCAGGCCCGCGACCCGGTCCCGGTCGGGCAGGAAACCGGTGAAGTGCACCGGCAGCCCGGCGGCCCGGTGGCCGAGCGCGGTCCGGCGGGGCCCGTCACCGACCACCACCAGGGTCGCCGGAACACCGTTGGCCCGGAGTGCCGCCAGCGCGTCGATCGCCAGGTCGGGGCGCTTCTCCGGCGACAGGCGGCTGCAGTGGACCAGCAGCACCTCGCCGTCGGGGGCGTACTCGGCGCGTACGGCCGGGTTGTGCCGGTCCGGGTGGAACCCCTCCAGGTCGACGCCGAGCGGTACCTGGCTCAGGTTCGGCGCGCCGATCCGGCGGAACTCCGCCGCGGCCCAGTCGGTGGTGCAGACCACCCGGTCGTACGTGGCCGCGCTGCGCCCGTTGAGCCGGTCGGCCACCCGCTGCCCGATCGGTGCCGGGGCACCCCAGACGCCGAGCAGCCCGGTCAGGCTCTCGTGCGACACCATCAGCGACGGCACCCCGTGAGCCTTCGCCCAGGCGCCGGTCCACCGCAGGGTCGACCGGTCCGAGACCTCCAGCCGGTCCGGTTCCAGTTCCTCCAGCAGCCGGCGCAACCGGCGGCGGCCGGCAAGGACCCGGTAGCCGCCGGTGCCGGGCAGCACCGGTCCGGGCAGGGTGATGACCCGGTCCGAGCCCACCATCTCGTCACCGGCGCGCTCACCGGGAACAACCAGTACGGGTTCGTGTCCGGCCGCCCGGTACCCGGCGCCGAGGCAGCGCAGCGCGGTGCGCAGCCCGCCGGAGCGGGGGGTGACGAAGTTCGCCAGCCGGACGATGCGCAGCGCCGTCACGCGGCGATCCGGCGGGGGGCGGTGGCTCCGGCACCGGTCAGCACCGCCCGGTAGTGCCCGATCAGCTCGTCACCGACGGCCGCCCAGGTCCGGCTGGCCACCCAGGTCCGGGCCGCGAGACCGTACGCCCGGCGGCGCTCGCTGTCACCGGCCAGTTCGGCGACCGCGTCGGCGAGCGCGGCCCCGTCCTCCGGCGGCACCAGGGTTCCGGTCACCCCGGACTCGATCAGGTCCAGTGGCCCACCGGCGGCCGGTGCGACCACGGGCAGGCCGCTGGCCAGCGCCTCCTGGACGGTCTGCCCGAACGTCTCGTACGGGCCGCTGTGCACGAAGACGTCCAGGCTGGCGTAGAGCCGGGCGAGTTCCGACCCCTGCCGGGAACCGAGGAAGAGCGCGTCGGGCAGGGCCCGTTCCAGGTCCCGCCGCGCCGGCCCGTCCCCGACGATGACCAGCCGTACGCCGGGCAGCCGGGAGGTGGCCGCGAGCAGTTCCACCCGCTTCTCCACCGCCAGCCGGCCGACGTAGCCGACCAGGAGTTCGCCGTTCGGGGCGAGGGTCGCGCGTACCTCTTCGCTGCGCAGCGCCGGGTCGAACCGGACGCTGTCGACACCCCGGCGCCACAACCACACCCGCTGTACGCCGTGCGTGACCAGGTCGGCGGCGGACCGGGTGGACGGGGCGAGGGTACGGTCGGCGGCGTTGTGGATGTTGCGCAGCCAGCGCCAGGCGGCGGCCTCGCCCCAGCCGAGCCGGTAGTGCCGGGCGTACGCGGCGAGGTCGGTCTGGTAGACCGCCAGGGTCGGCAGGTCGAGTTGACCGGCCACCGCCATGCCCCGGGCACCGAGCACGAACGGGCTGGCCAGGTGGACGACGTCGGGGGCGTGCTGGTTCAGCGCGTCGGCGAGCCGGGCGGACGGCAGCCCGAGCCGGAAGCTGCGGTAGCGGGGCACGGCCACGCTCGGCACCCGGATCACCGGGTACGGGTGGTCGCCGGGAACACCACGGGTGGCTGACGACGGCGCCGGCGCGATCACGATCGGGGTGTGCCCCCGGTGGACCAGGTGCTCGGCGACGCGGACGACGGAGTGCGCCACACCGTTGACATCCGGCGGGAAGGACTCCGTGACGATCGCGATGCGCATGCGCTCACCGTGGAACCCGTGCTGGTGCGGCGGGCGACGGCTAGCTGACCGGCTGGCAAACAGTGCCGCACAAGATGTCGCCGTCGATGTCCGACCCGTCGTCAGATGTCGTAGCGGGCACCCGGTCGGGCGATTTCCACCGGGCCGGCGAAGGCCGACGCGGCGGCCTCGTGGGTCAGCGCCTCGCTTCCCCAGGCACTGACCAGGTGGGTCAGCACCAGCCGGCCGACCTCGGACTTGGTGGCGATCTCCCCGGCCTCGCGCCCGGTCAGGTGCAGGTCCGGGGGGTTGTCCACGCCGTCGAGGTAGCTCGCCTCGCAGAGGAAGAGGTCGGCACCCTGGGCCAACCGGAGCAGCGCCTCGCAGGGGGCGGTGTCGGAGGAGTACGCGAGCGACCGCCCGTTGTGCTCCAGGCGTACGCCGTAGGTCTCGACCGGGTGGTTGACCCGGTCGACGGTGACCGTGAACGGGCCGATCGGGAAGCTGCCCGGCTGCAGGCCGTAGAAGGTGTAGACGTCGTCGACGCCGGTCTCCTCCTGGCTGTACGCGCTGGCGAGCCGGTCCGGCGCCCCGGCCGGTGCGTACACCGGCAGCGGCGGGTACGGCCCGTCGGGGGCGTACCGGCGCACGACGACGTAGGTGACCGCGTCGAGGATGTGGTCGCAGTGCAGGTGGGTGAGGAGGATCGCGTCGACCGCGTGCAGCCCGGCGTAGCGCTGCAGGGCGGTGAGTGATCCGGAGCCGAAGTCGACCAGCAGGCGGAATCCGTCGGCCTCGATCAGGTAGGCCGAGCAGGCCGCCTCGGGACCGGGGAAGCTCCCGGCACAGCCCAGAACAGTCAGTCGCATCCGGTCGTCCTGAAGTTACCGATGGTCACGGACAGCCCGCCGACCAATGAGTAGACGATCTTTGCCGGCGCCTCGGTCACGGTGCGCAGCCTACGCTTCGACACCGGGAGGCAAGAAAAAACTGGTGCTTGTTGTCGCCAAGGTGACACCGCCCCAACCTCCGCCTCCCACTTGGGCCGAACGACTTCCCGTACCTCGCCGTTACGCCCCGTCACGCCTGAGCGTTGCATCAGGTGACAAGTCCCGCCGACGGTGGCGGGCGATGATCTGGACCAGGACGGTGCACCGTGCCCACCGAGGCTGAGATGACGACTGGCGCCCCGCAGCGGGAGACGGCCATGCCGGCGGTCGCTCTCGGCACCGTACCGCTGGTGGCGACCGGCACGATCCGGCCGGCGGCGCCCACCGGTCATCCGGTGGCCACCCACGCGTCGGAGACCGCGTACGCCGTCGCCCCGACGGTCGCGCGGGCCGCGGCGCGGGTACGCCCGGCGTACGCCGGACCGGACGACGGCGCCACCATGGCACCGCAGCCGCCCCTGGTGCCCTGGGCGGCGCCCACCGCGGACCACCCGATCTGCACCCGGCGGGCGGGTCCGCGCGGCACCAGCCGGCAGATCCTCGGCGTGTGCGGCTGGGCCACCGCGTTGGGTCTGATCGGGCTCGCCACCGGGCTGCGCGGACTGGTCGCGATCGTCGCGGGGACGGCGCCGGACTGGTACGAGCCGACGATGGCCGCCGTCGGCCTGGGCGGCGTCGCGCTGACCATGGTCGCGTTCCTCTCCGTCCGGCACCCTCGACTGCCCTGGATCATGCTGAGTCTGGCCACGCTGCCGCTCGCGGTCAACCTGGCGCTGACCCTCGCCGCGTTGTGAACCGCGGCGAGGGTCTCAGGCCCAGAGTTGACCCTCCAGGGCTTCCTCGGCGTCGCTGAGGGTGCCGCCGTAGGCGCCGGTGGAGAGGTACTTCCAGCCGCCGTCGGCGACCACGAACGCGACGTCGGCCCGGCGGCCGGCGCGTACCGCCTCGTGTGCCACCGCCAGCGCGGCGTGCAGGATGGCACCGGTGGAGAACCCGGCGAAGATCCCCTCCACCTCGACCAGTTGCCGGGTACGCAGCACCGCGTCCCGGGTCCCGACGGAGAACCGCCGGGACAGTACGGTCGCGTCGTACAACTCGGGCACGTAGCCCTCGTCGATGTTGCGCAGCCCGTAGACCACCTCGCCGTACCGTGGCTCGGCGGCGACGATCTCGATGCCCTCGACCTTCTCCCGCAGGTACCGGCCGGTGCCCATCAGGGTGCCGGTGGTGCCCAGCCCGGCCACGAAGTGCGTGATCGTCGGCAGGTCCTGGAGCAGTTCCGGTCCGGTGGTCTCGTAGTGCGCCCGCGCGTTCGCCTCGTTGCCGTACTGGAACAGCATCACCCAGTCCGGGTGTTCGGCCGCTATCTGCTTGGCCGTCGCCACCGCCTGGTTGGAACCGCCCGCGGCCGGCGAGAAGATGATCTCCGCGCCGTACATCCGGAGGAGCTGGACCCGTTCGGTGGAGACGTTCTCCGGCATCACGCAGACCAGCCGGTAGCCGTGCAGCTTCGCCACCATGGCCAGCGAGATACCGGTGTTGCCGCTGGTCGGTTCGAGGATCGTGTCGCCCGGCCGGAGCCGGCCCGCCGCCTCGGCCGCCCGGACCATGTGCAGGGCCGGCCGGTCCTTGATGCTCCCGGTCGGGTTGCGGTCCTCGAGCTTGGCCCACAGCCGCACCGACGGTGCCCCTTCGGGCACCGTCGGTGAGAGGCGCGGCAGACCCACCAGCGGCGTGCCGCCGCAGGCGTCGAGCAGGTTGTCGTACCGCGCCACGGCGGCCGCCTCAGCGGGTGGTGACCGGTGCGCGGCGACCCGTCGCCGCGCTGTGCGAGATGATCGCCGCAGCCGCGGCGAAGCCGAACGCGCCACCGGCCACGGCCGGCAGGATGGTCACGGTGTCGCCGTCGGCGACCTTCGCGTCCAGGGCGCCGAGGAAACGTACGTCCTCGTCGTTGACGTAGACGTTGACGAACCGGTGCAGGGCGCCCTCGTCGGTGACCAGCCGGCCGCGCAGGCCGGCGTGGTTGGAGTCCAGGTTGGACAGCAGCTCGGCCAGGGTGTCCCCGGCGCCTTCGACGATCTTCGCGCCGCCGGTGTAGCTGCGCAGGATGGTGGGGATGCGAACCTCGATGGCCATGGTGTTACTCCTAGAGATGCGACGGTTTCGGAGGAAGGAGGGACTACGGACAGGGCGCCACCCGCGAGCGGGTCAGCGGCCGGAACACTCGTAGTCGACCGTCGTCGGGCTCTGCCCGAACATGTAGGACTGCACGGCGTGCGGGTCCACCGCGGCCTCGACGATCTCGACCGGCTCCTCGGTGACCACGCCGTCCACGATGCGGAACGAGCGGATCTCCTCGGCGTCCGGGTCACGGGTGGAGACCAGCAGGTAGTGCGCGCCCGGCTCACCGGCGAAGGAGACGTCGGTGCGGGAGGGGTAGGCCTCGGTCGCGGTGTGCGAGTGGTAGATCACCACCGGCTCCTCGTCCCGGTCGTCCATCTCCCGCCAGACCCGCAGATGCTCCATCGAGTCGAACTCGTAGAAGGTCATCGAGCGGGCGGCGTTGTCCATCGGGATGTGACGGGTCGGCCGGTCGCTCCCGGCCGGGCCGGCGACCACACCGCAGGCCTCGTCGGGGTGGTCCCGACGAGCATGCGCGACGATCGCGTCGCGGATGGCCCGGTCGATGCTCAGCACGGCACCAGCTTACCGCCTGATTCGGGGCCCCGGCGGGGGCCACCTCACCCGTGGACCCCCAGCCGGGTTAGCCCGGTCACGGGGAGGGAAGCTGTTGGTCGAGATGTGATCCAAGGAGGGCTCCGTCATGAAGAACCGCCGTATCGGCGCCGTCGAGGTGAGCGCGATCGGCCTCGGTGGCATGCCGATGTCGATCGAGGGCCGCCCGGACGACGAGAACCGGTCGATCCGGACCATCCACGCCGCGCTCGACGCCGGTGTCACGCTAATCGACACCGCCGACGCCTACCACCAGTACGCCGACGAGGTCGGCCACAACGAGTCGCTGATCGCCCGAGCCCTGGGCAGCTACGGCGGCGACACCTCGGACGTACTCGTCGCCACGAAGGGCGGGATGGTCCGGCCCGGCGACGGCACCTGGGGAACCGACGGCCGACCGGAGCAGATCCGGGCGGCCTGCGAGGCGTCGCTCAAGCGGCTGGGCGTCGACTCGATCGGCCTCTACCAGCACCACCGCCCCGACCCCTCGGTCCCGTACGCCGACTCGATCGGTGCCGTACGCGACCTGCTGGACGAGGGCAAGATCCAGATGGCCGGGATCTCCAACGCGAACCCGGACCAGATCCGGCAGGCCCAGGAGATCCTCGGCGGTCGGCTGGTCTCGGTGCAGAACCAGTTCTCCCCCGCGTTCCGCAGCTCCGAGCCGGAACTACTGCTCTGCGACGAGCTGGGGATCGCGTTCCTGCCCTGGTCCCCGCTGGGCGGGATCGCCCAGGCGGGCGAGCTGGGCAACCGGTTCCAGCCGTTCGCCGACGTGGCCGCCGCCCGGGGCGTCAGCCCGCAGCAGATCTGCCTGGCCTGGCACCTGGCCCAGTCGCCGGTGGTCATCCCGATCCCCGGCGCGAGCCGGCCGGAGTCGATCCTCGACTCGGTGGCCGCCACCGCCCTGACCCTGGACGACGACGAACTGGCCACCCTCACCTTCGGGTGAGCCGTGGACGCGCCGAGGGGCCCCGGGTTGCGCCCGGGGCCCCTCGGCGTACGCGTTGTCTAGTCGACCAGGGCGTTGAGCAGGGACTCCTGCAGGTAGCCGAGATAGGCGTAGACGGAGAGCTGGAACACCCGGCTCGACGTCGGGTCCTGGAGGATCGCCTGGTCGAGCTCGTCACCCAGGTCGGTGCCGTCCTTGATCTCCAGCCGTACGCCCATCGCCAGCCGGGCGTCGTTGAGGGCGCGCAGCCACGCCTCGGCCGCCTCGGGATCGAGACGTACCTCACCACCGGTCTCCGGCGGCAGCCCGGCCAGGATCGCCCCGGCCTGGTCGATCTTGCCGGTCTTCAGGTCGCCCTCGGTGTACCGGCGGAACTCGGCCGAGTTGGTCGGATCTTCGGGGTAGATGTCCGGAAAGAGCCGGCCGACCACCGGATCGTCATGATCGAAACCATCGGTGAGCAGGCCGACCACCTCGCCGGCGACCTTGCGCAGCACCCGTACCTCGTCCGCGGCGAAGGTGGCCACGCAGTGTTCGCCGTACCGACGGAACATGCTCACTCCGATTCCCCGCTGCCCTCGTGCGCCCGACCGGACCGAATAACCCGGTGCCCACTATTCACGACCGGTCGACTGTCGCCCAGAGTCCGTACCCGTGCAACTGTGCCGCGTCGTGTTCCATCCGCTCACGGGCGCCGCTGGACACCACCGCACGACCCTTGTGGTGTACGTCGAGCATGAGCTGCTCGGCCTTCTCGTGGCTGTAGCCGAAGAGTTTCTGCAGCACCCAGGTGACGTAGGACATCAGGTTCACCGGATCGTCCCAGACGATGGTGACCCAGGCCCGGTCGGAAACCGGCACCTCCTCGGTGTCCGGCGTCTCGACTGGTGCGATCTGGGGAGCCGCCATGCCCTCCATCGTGCCACTGCCCCACGGGAACTGTTGAACCGGAACGCCGCCGTTGTCCGGAAGTTGGCGCGGGAAGATCTTCGGCGGTTGGCGCGGGGGCATGCCTAGGCGAGCAGGATGCCGTGGTCGACGGCGTCGTTCAGCACCGTACCCAGGGAGACCTGGACCGCCTTGAACCGTCTGGTCAGCTCGCGGGCCAGCTCCAGCTCGACCTCCCGCAGCGCCCGCTGGAGCCAGGACCGCCCCTTGGGCGTGTCGGCGTTCGCCGGGTTGCGCCAGTGCTGGTAGCAGCCGCCGGACAGACCGGCGCCGATCGGCGGCAGGACCGTCCCGCCCAGCTCGCCGGGGTACGCCGCCAGCGCCTGCACGGCTCGCGCCCCGGTGACCGTGGCGACCCCGCCGGTGCTCGTGACGAGCAGCACCCGGGCCAGTTCCCGGCCGCCCCGGTCCTCGGCGAACCCCCACCGTACGGCGACCGCCACCCGTCGGCGTACCGCCTCGTCCGGTGGCTGGCCGAAGACCCGGGTGAGGGTTTCGGTCAGGATCCGCTCCACGCCCAGGTCGGACTCGGCGACGGCACGCAGCGACAGTGCGTGCAGTTCGCGGTCCAGCGCACCGGGCAGTGCCCGGCACCCGCCGCCGAAGACGAGTTCCTGCACGCAGCGCAGGTGGATGTGGGCGAGTTCGAGGGCGAGGTGCTGGCGGAGCCGGTGGGCGCGGGTGTGCACCTCCCGGTCGAGCCAGTCGGCCCACTCCGACTCGTGCGCGTCCCGGGCCACCGGGACGGTACGGGTGGCGTTCGGCGGCACCGGGGGATGCGCGGCGACCCGGCGCATCGCCTCCCGGTCGGCCCAGTCGACCAGTACGCCGCGCAGCGGGCCGGTGTCCCCGTACTCCGGGTCGACGGCGAACCAGTCCGCGTCGGCCAGGGCCGGCACCGCGGCCAGCAGGGCGGCCCGGTGCGCGGCGAGGATCACCCGCGTCGGGCCGGGATCGCGCGCGTCCACGACGTAACCGATGTCCGGGCCGAGGTCGTCCTCCGGACGCAGCGGACCGAGGTTGGTGTCGGCCTCCGGCCAGCCGTCCGCGCCCGGGGTGACCGCGAAGAAGACCTTCGCCTCGCCCCGCGCGACCTGGGTCAGCAGGTCCAGGTCGGCCAGGCCCAGCGCCTGGTCGGCGGAGATCACGAACAGCAGCGCACCGGACCGCTCGACCACGTCGAGCAGGACCCGGGTGCCGGCCAGCCCGAGACTTCCGGTGTCCGGGGCGTCGACCAGGTCGAAGCGGCGCAGCAGTGGCTCGGGGTGGGTCAGTTCGACCCGGCGGGGCGGGCGGGCCAGGGCCGGACCGGCGGCGGTCGCCCCGGTGGCGTACCCGTGCGGTTCCCGGTAACCGGGGACGTAGGCGGCACCGGTGACCTCCCGGCCGTGCCGTACCACCAGGTAGCTGCCCTCCGGTGCCCGCAGCCCGGACTCGTCGGTGTCGAGCAGGGCGGCGAGCAGGGCGGTGCGGTCCGCTCCGGCGGGTCCGACGGCCACCACGGCGAGCGGTTCGTCGGGCGCGGGGTCGACCAGCGCGGCGTCGACGCGGGGCTGTTCGGTGCCGGCGGGTGCGGGGCCGGGCTGTGCGCGTACCTCGGCCGGGTCCGGTGCCTCCGCGGGTCGGCCGCCGTCGAGCTCCGAGCCGGCGAACGTACGGACCGGGCCGGGACCTGCGTCCGGTCGGTCGCCCTCCGTACCGGCGGCGTCGGCCGGGCCGGAACCGGTGCTGCTGTACCGCGGTCCGGACTCCATGCGGGCGGCCTCCTGAACCAACTGGCGGCGTCCGACGGATCACGCCGGACAGGTACGAGTCCGGCATTAGCACCGAACAAAGAGAACGCTACGTGTCGATGCCCGCACGCTGCGAGCAGCGTTGTTACTCATCGGGAACCGTAGCCATACTCAACTCCGGCGCGTCGCGAGTCACACCTGGAATGAGTTGGATCGATATGCTGCGGGGATGGCGATCCCCCTGTGGAACTTCGTCGGCCGCGCGGCTGAGATTGACCGACTGACCGCCGCCGCGACCAGTTCACGCGGTCGCGGCCTCATTTTCAGTGGTGACGCCGGGATCGGCAAGAGCAGGCTCCTCCGGGAGGCGGTCAAACGGCTGCCGGCGGACCGGTTCGCAGTCTGGCACGCGTCCGGGAACATCGCCACCGGCGGACTGCCGCTCGGCGGCCTGGCCCAGGTGCTGCCGGCCGACCAGCCGGTCGGACTCTCCGCCGCGGGCGTGCTGCGCTGGGCGCTCGACGCGCTGCACCAGCAGGCCGCCGGCCGGACCATCGTGCTCGCCATCGACGACGCCCACCTGCTCGACCAGTCCTCGGCCGCGCTGGTCTACCTGATCGCGCACGCCGAGAACGCCAAGGTGTTCTGCACCGTACGCATCGGCGAGGAGATCCCGCTGTCGATCCGGGCACTGTGGAGGGACGACCTGGTCGAGCACGCGGAGCTGAGCCCGATGGGCCAGCCCGAGGCGCACAAGCTGCTCAACGAGATGCTCGGCGGCCAACTCGACGGCATCTCCGCCGACCGGCTCTACAGGTACTCCCAGGGCAACGCGCTCATGCTGCGCGAGCTGGTGATCGCCTCGATGACCAGCAACGAGCTGGTGCAGAGCGAGTTCGGCACCTGGACCTGGACCCGGAGCGGCCCGGTGGAACTGGCCCCGAGCCTGGAGGAGTTGATCGACACCCGGATCGGGCAGCTCAGTCCGGGCGTACGCCAGGTGCTCGAACTGGTCGCCCTGGGCGAGCCGATCGGGCTGCGGCTGTTGCAGAACGCCACGGACGAGCTGGACGTGGAGACGGCCCAGGAACGCGGCCTGATCCGCGAGTTCCGCGATGACCGCCGTACCAACGTGCAGCTCGCCCACCCGCTCTACGGTGACCTGGTCCGCAAGCGGTGCCCGGCGACCAGGGCCCGGCGGTTGAAGGCCGAACTCGCCGACCTGCTCCAGACCACCGGCAACAAACGCCGCGACGACGTGCTGCGGCTGGCGGTGTTGCGGCTGGATTCCGGCACCGCACAGGATCCGGTCCTGCTGCTGGAGGCGGCAGTGCAGGCGTTCGGCCGGTTCGACGTACCGCTCGCCGCCCGGCTGGCGCGGGCCGCGCTGGACACCGGTGGCGGGTTCGACGCCGCCGAACTGCTCGCCACCATCCTGATGTTCACCGACCAGCCGGAGAAGGCGATCACGGTCCTCGACGGCATCGTCGACCAGGTCGACTCCGACGAGCGACGCGGCCGTTACCTGACCGTACGCGGGATGGTGACCTACTGGGGGCTCAGTCAGCAGTCGACGGTGAAGGAGATCTCGGCCGCGGCGGAGCAGCTCACCGACCCGCCGGCCCGCGCCCGGGTACGCGCCTTCGAGGCGATCATGCGCCTGCACCAGCTCGAGTTCGCGGACGCGCTCCGGCTGAGCCGGGCCGTGCTGGACCGGCCGGCGGCCAGTCTCGCCGCCCGCGGGCTGGCCCGGTGCACGATCGCGCACCTGCAGGCGGCCCAGGGTGAACTGCTGCACAGCGGACGGGCGATCGCCGGGGTGGAGGCGGAGGCGGCCCTGTGGCGTACCGACATGCCGTACCTGCAACTCGCCCTGGAACTGGCCCGGGGCACCCGGCTCGCCCTCGCCGGTGACCTGCGCGGCATCGACGCGATCGTGGCCGCCGAGTTCGCCGACCTGGCGGTGGCCGGGGACTTCCGGCTCGGTTCCGGTTACCTGTCGATCCTGCGGGCCCAGGCCGCCCGGCTGCGGGGCCGGACCGCGGACGCGTTGCGGACCAGCACGGACGCGTGCGCGATGCTCGCCACCAGCCGGGTGTTCGCCGGCCTGGCGCACGCCGAACGGGCCCACGCGGCGGCGCTGCGCGGTGACACCGTGCAGGCCACCGACGCGATGGCCGCCTCCGACCAGACGCACTCGCCCGGCATGGCGATCCTCTACCCGTGGCGGGAGCAGGCGCGGGCGGCCGTACTGGCCGCGACCGGCAACCTCGACGGAGCCGCCGACCACCTCGTCAAGCTCGTCGGCAAGCTCCGCGAGGACAAGCTCACCGGACACGAGATCCTGGCCCTGCACGACCTGGTCCGGCTGGACCGTGCCCACACGGAGGTCGGGCAGGCCACCCGGGAGGGGCGGCGGCAGAGCGTGGCGCACCGGCTCACCGAGCTGACCGAGGTGGTCGAGGGTGTGCTGCCACCGCTGCTGGCCCGGCACGGCCGGGCGGTGGCGGCCCGGTCCGGCGACGACCTGCTGGCGGTGGCGAACAGCTTCGACGAGTTGGAACTGACACTCTTCGCCGCCGAGGCGACGGCGATGGCCGTGGCCCGGCTCCGCGAGGCCAAGTCACCCCGGGCGCACGAGGCGAACGTACGGCTCAGCGCGCTGCTGGAGCGGTGCGACACCGTACGGAGCCCGGCGCTGACCGCCGAGCAGCCTGCCCTGACCGAGCGGGAGCGCCAGATCGCCCGGCTGGCCGCCGGTGGCGTACCGAGCCGCAACATCGCGGAGCAGCTCTACATCTCCACCCGCACGGTGGAGAACCATCTCCAGCGGGTCTACACCAAGCTCGGGGTGGCCGGGCGCGGGGAACTCTGGCCGGCGCTGCGGGCACTGCCGGACCACGACGGCAAGACCACTGGATGAACGCCTGTGGACATGCCGTCCCGGCCGAACGGGCCCGCGCTTAGGCTAGACGGGTGAGCAGTCCCCGTTCCTCGTTGCTGACCGACCACTACGAGCTGACCATGGTCAGTGCCGCACTCAAGGACGGCACCGCCGACCGGCAGTGCGTGTTCGAGGTGTTCACCCGCCGGCTGCCCACCGGACGGCGTTACGGCGTGGTCGCCGGCACGGCCCGCCTGGTCGAGCTGATCCGCGAATTCCGCTTCGACTCCGCCGAGGTGGACTGGCTGCGCGAAGCCGGGGTGGTCGACGAGCAGACCGCCGCCTGGCTGTCCCGGTTCCGCTTCACCGGCGACATCGAGGGGTACGCCGAGGGCGAGTTGTTCTTCCCCGGTTCGCCGATCCTGACCGTCTCCGGCACCTTCGCCGAGTGCGTGATGCTGGAGACCCTGGCCCTGTCGGTGCTCAACCACGACTGCGCGATCGCCGCCGCCGCGGCCCGGATGGTGACCGCCGCCCGCGGCCGTACGGTGATCGAGATGGGTTCCCGCCGGGCGCACGAGGAGGCCGCGGTCGCCGCCGCCCGGTCGGCGTACCTGGCCGGTTTCGGCTTCACCTCCAACCTGGCCGCCGGGCAGCGTTACGGGATCCCGACGGCGGGCACCGCCGCGCACGCGTTCACGCTGCTGCACGACGACGAGGCAGCGGCGTTCGCCTCGCAGGTGGCGGCGCAGGGCAAGGGGACGACGCTGCTGGTCGACACGTACGACATCGCCCAGGGCATCCGGAACGCGATCGCGGTCGCCGGCCCGGACCTGCGGGCGATCCGGATCGACTCGGGTGACCTTTCGGTGCTGGCGCACCACTCGCGGGAGTTGCTCGACTCGCTCGGCGCCACCGAAACGAAGATCATCGTCTCCGGCGACCTGGACGAGTACGCGATCGCCGCGCTCGCCGCCGAACCGGTCGACATGTACGGCGCCGGTACCGCGGTGGTCACCGGGTCCGGCGCGCCCACCGCCGGGCTGGTCTACAAGCTGGTCGAGGTCGACGGGCGCCCGGTGGTCAAGCGGTCGGAGAACAAGGCGACCGTCGGCGGGCGCAAGGTGGCGATCCGCCGGCACAAGCCGACCGGTACGGCGACCGAGGAGATCGTGGTCTCCCAGGGGGTGCCCGACCACCGGCCCAACGACCGGTTGCTGCAGCGCAGCTTCGTGGTCGCGGGCGAGCCGGTGGAGCTGCCCGGCCTGGTCGAGTCCCGCGAGCACCTGCGGCAGTGCCTCATCTCGATCCCCTGGGAGGGGCTCAAGCTCTCCGCGGGCGACCCGACCATCCCGGTCACCGTGGTGCCCACGACCTGACCCGGAACGACCCGAAAGGCGCTACCCAGATGAGCAGAGCACTGATCATCGTCGACGTGCAGAAGGACTTCTGCGAGGGCGGCTCGCTCCCGGTCGGCGGCGGCGCCGGGATCGCGACGAGGATCTCCGACCTGCTGGAAACCGAACCTGACCGGTGGCAGCACGTGGTGGCGACCAAGGACTACCACGTCGACCCCGGCGCCCACTTCGCCGAGCCGGCGGACTACGTGGACTCGTGGCCGGAGCACTGCGTGGCCGGGACACCGGGCGCGGACTTCCACCCGAACCTGCGTACGGACCCGATCGAGGCGGTGTTCCGCAAGGGGGAACGGTCGGCGGCATACTCCGGGTTCGAGGGGTTCTCGGACGGGGGCGAGACACTGGCCGACTGGTTGCGCGGGCGTGAGGTCGACGCGGTGGACGTGGTCGGCATCGCCACGGACCACTGCGTACGGGCGACCGCCCTCGACGCCGCCCGGGAGGGCTTCGCCACCACCGTCCTGCTCGACCTGACCGCCGGGGTGGCCCGCCTGACCACCGACCAGACGGTCACCGAGCTGGACGAGGCGGGAATCATCCTCCTGGGTGAACCGGTGATCCAGGGGCACTGAGCCGGCCAGCGAGGCGCTGAGCCGGGTCGGGCCGCAAACCCGGTGGCGCCGGTGTCCCACCCCTGGGCCAGGATGGTCCGGGAGGTACGGACCGTGTTGGATTTGAAGCCTTACCGGAAAGCGCTCGCGCTGCCCGGGCTCCGCCCGCTGCTACTGGTGTCGATCCTGGCCAGGGTGCCGATGGCGGCCTCTGCCGTGGTGCTGACCCTGCACGTGGTCAGTCTGGGGTACGGCTACGCCGCCGCCGGAGCCGTCGGGGGTGTGATGACGGTCGGCTCGGCCCTCGGCGCGCCCCTGCTGGGCCGGCTGGTCGACCGGCGAGGCCTGCGGCCGGTACTGCTGCTGACCACGATCGCCTCGGCGGTCTTCTGGCTCACCGCACCGCACCTGTCGTATCCGGTCCTGCTCGGCTCGGTGCTGTTCGGCGGTCTGCTGACCCTGCCGGTCTTCTCCGTGGTCCGGCAGTCGATCGCCGCGCTGGTTCCGCCGGAGCGGCGCCGGCAGGCGTACGCGCTGGACTCGATGTCGGTCGAGGTGTCCTTCATGACCGGGCCGGCGCTGGCCGTGCTCCTGGCCACCACCGTGTCGCCCGAGGTCACCATGTTCGCCATCGGTGCCGGCATGGTCCTGTCCGGGGTGATCCTGTTCGTGCTGAACCCGCCGACCAGGACAGTGGCGGAGGCGACCGCTCCGGGGCGGCCGGTGGCGCGCCGGGAGTGGCTCACCCCTCGGCTGATCGGGCTGCTCGCCATCAGCGTGGCCGGCACCCTGGTGCTCGGCGGCACCGACGTCTCGGTGGTGGCGGTGCTGCGCGAGCACGGCCAGGTCGGGTGGACCGGGGCGGTGCTGACGATGTGGGCGGCGTACTCGCTGGTCGGGGGCTTCGCGTACGGTGCGCTGTCCCGCCCCGTCTCCCCGTTGCTGCTGACCGTACTGCTCGGTCTGGCGACCATCCCGGTCGGACTCGGCGGCGGCCGGTGGTGGCTGCTGAGCCTCGCGCTGCTGCCCGCCGGTGCGCTCTGCGCGCCGACCCTGGCGGCCACCGCCGACGCGGTCAGCCGGCTCGTCCCGGCCAGTGTGCGCGGCGAGGCGATGGGCCTGCACGGCTCCGCCATCACCGTCGGCGTGGCCCTGGGCGCCCCCCTGGCCGGCGCCATAATCGACACGACATCCCCCGCCTGGGGCTTCGCCGCCACCGGCCTCCTAGGCACCCTAACCGCCCTCCTCTCCCTCCCCCTCCACCCCCGCCGCCCCCGCCCCCGCCCCACCGACCCGGCGTTGATCATGAAGTTAGCGCACTCTGAGCGCGAAAAATCCGCGCTAACTTCATGATCAACGACTAGGGGCACGGGTGGGGGCACGGGGGGCGCGGGTGGGTGGGGATGCGGAAAGGCGCCGCCCCACAGGGGCGGCGCCTTTCCGTGGGGCTGGGGTTTAGCGGCGGTCCAGGTCGGAGGCGGTGTCTTCCTGGTAGCTGGCGCCGCCGTCGGACTCGCTGGTCAGGGGCTTGGCGCCGCCCTCGGGCGGACCGGCCAGGGAGTGGCCGGCGGCCAGTTCCGGGAACTTGAGGTCGAAGGCCGGGCGCTCGGAGCGGATCCGGGGCATCCGGTCGAAGTTCCGCAGCGGCGGCGGCGAGCTGGTCGCCCACTCGAGCGAGTTGCCGTGACCCCACGGGTCGTCGACCTCGACCACCGGACCGGTCTTGTACGACTTCCAGACGTTGTAGATGAACGGCAGCGTGGAGATACCGGTGATGAACGCGCCGATCGTGGAGATCGTGTTCAACGTGGTGAAGCCGTCCGTGGGCAGGTAGTCGGCGTACCGCCGGGGCATGCCCTCGGCGCCGAGCCAGTGCTGCACCAGGAAGGTGGTGTGGAAGCCGACCATGGTGAGCCAGAAGTGCACCTTGGCCAGGCGCTCGTCCAGCATCCGGCCGAACATCTTCGGGAACCAGAAGTAGATGCCGGCAAAGACGGCGAACACGATGGTGCCGAAGAGTACGTAGTGGAAGTGCGCCACCACGAAGTACGTGTCGGAGACGTGGAAGTCGACCGGCGGGCTGGCCAGCAGTACGCCGGAGAGGCCACCGAAGAGGAACGTGACCAGGAAGCCGACCGCCCAGAGCATGGGCGCCTCGAAGCTGATCTGGCCTCGCCACATGGTGCCGATCCAGTTGAAGAACTTCATGCCGGTCGGTACGGCGATCAGGAAGCTCAGGAACGAGAAGAACGGCAGGAGCACCTGACCGGTGGCGAACATGTGGTGCGCCCAGACGCTCATCGACAGCGCGGCGATACCGATCATCGCGCCGACCATGCCCTTGTAGCCGAACATCGGCTTGCGGGAGAAGACCGGGATGACCTCGCTGATGATGCCGAAGAACGGCAGCGCGACGATGTAGACCTCGGGATGGCCGAAGAACCAGAAGAGATGCTGCCAGAGCATCGGTCCGCCGGTGGCCGCGTCGAAGACGTGCGCCCCGAGTATCCGGTCCGCGGCGAGCGCGAACAGGGCCGCCGCGAGCAGCGGGAAGACCATGATCACCAGCAGGCTGGTGACGAGGATGGCCCAGGTGAAGATCGACATCCGGAACATCGTCATGCCGGGCGCACGCAGCGTGAGGATCGTAGTGATCATGTTCACGCCACCGAGGATGGTGCCCAGACCGGAGATGGCCAGGCCGACGATCCACAGGTTGGCGCCGACACCCGGCGAGTTCTCCACACTGCTCAGCGGCGCGTAGGCGAACCAGCCGAAGTCGGCGGCGCCACCGGGGCTGACGAAGCCGCCGAGGGCCATCGTCCCGCCGAACAGGTAGAGCCAGTACGCGAAGCTGTTCAGCCGGGGAAAGGAGACGTCCGGCGCGCCGATCTGCAACGGCACCACGTAGTTCGCGAACGCGAACACGATCGGCGTCGCGAAGAACAGCAGCATGATCGTGCCGTGCATGGTGAACAGCTGGTTGTACTGCTCGGCCGACAGGAACTGCAGTCCCGGCCGGGCCAGCTCGGCGCGCATCAGCAGCGCCATCAGGCCGCCGATCATGAAGAACGCGAAAGCCGTGATCATGTACATGATCCCGATCTGCTTCGCGTCCGTCGTACGCAGCAGCCGCGCGATGGCCGAACCCTTTACCGGCTGGCGGACCGGCCAGGGCCGGGTCACGATCGGCTTCGGTGCGACGGTGGTCACGAGTGGCCTCCGGTTCTCGTTGGTCCCACTGCGCCCACAGATCTGATCCGCACGCGCTGTTGATTCTCTGTTGGCCGTATCTCGGAGGCGAGAATAGTCCCCAGCAGCGGCGGCTCCGGCGCCGGGTGGCCGGACGCGCCGTCGGGGGCGGTCCACCGGCTTTCGCCGCAGCGACGGCGTCGCGGTGCGCGGTTACGCGGGATCGAGTAGTAACCGGTAGTGCTCGGCGAAGATCCGGGCACCGCGTCCGCGCAACAACGGATCGCGCAGCGGTGGCGGCACGTCCCTGGTCCGGTCCCGGTCGCGGGTCCGGTCCAGCACCCATTTCGTACGGGGGCGCCGACGACTCTCGTACCGCGCCAGCGCCTCGGTGACGGTCTCCGCCGCGGCGAGCGCACGGGCCAGCACCAGGGCGTCCTCCAGCGCCATCGCGGCGCCCTGGGCCAGGGTCGGGGCGGTGGCGTGTGCGGCGTCACCCACCAGCACCACCCGCCCGCGCGACCAGCGTCCCAACTCGACCTCGTCGCTCGTACCGACCCGTACCGAACGGATCGCGTCGAGTACGGCCGGCACCGGGCCGCCGTACTCGGCGAAGCGTTCCCGTAGTCGGGCGATCGGGTCGTCCGGGAGGTCGGCGCAGGTTTCGTCGGCGTAGCAGTGCAGCCGGCCGGCACCCATCGGTACGACCACGAAGGCGGAGTGCTGGCCGAGCAGCGCGGTCCAGTCGGTGACCCTGGGTCCACCGGTGACCACGCTGCGGTAGACGATCTGACCGACCTGCCGGGCCGGACCGCCGAGGGCAGCGAGCGAACGCACCGTGGAGTGCCGGCCGTCGGCGCCGATCACCAGGTCGTACTCGCCCTGGCGACCGTCGTCGAAGGTGACCGAGACGGCGTCGCGGGCGAGTTCCAGGGTGTTGATCCCGGTGGCGTACCGGACCTCGCCGCCGGCCGCGGTCAGCAGCACCTGGTGCAACTCGGCCCGGGGCAGCGCGCGGCACTCCCCCACGCCGGACCAGAGCAGACCGAGGTCCACCTCACACAACCGGCGCCCGCGTACGTCGAGGAAGCGCTGCCGGCCGATCACCTGGCCGAGTGGCCGGACCGGGCTGTCCAGGCCCAGGTCACGCAGGGCGCGGGCGGCATTGCCCTGAAGGTAGATGCCGCCCGCGATCGCCATCGGCGCGGACTGCCACTCGGTGACCTCCGGCCGGAAACCGGCGAGCCGGAGGGCGCGGGCGGTCGCCAGACCGGCGATGCCCCCACCGACGATCAGGATGCGAAGGGTGGAACCGAGCATGTTGGTGACGCCTCCGGGAGGGGACTCGGCACGCGTTGAAGCCAAGACGCTACTCCGTGCGATCCCTCACCGATAGCACCGCGCGGGGTGGCGCCGGGCCCTCCCGTTTTCGGTTGTCAGCGCTGTACGCGGGCTCCGGCACCCCGCATCAGCGCCTCAACCTCCTTACGGCTAGCCATCGAGGTGTCACCGGGAGTGGTCATGGCGAGGGCCCCGTGGGCTGCTCCGTACTCGACCGCGAGGGCGAGGTCACCGTGCTCCATCAGCCCGTACACCAGGCCGGAGGCGAAGCTGTCGCCGCCGCCGACCCGGTCCAGGATCTCCAGCCCCGGCCGGTGGGTCGCCTCGACGAATCCGGAGTCGGCCGACCAGGCCACCGCACCCCAGTCGTTGACGGTGGCGCTGCGTACGGTGCGCAGCGTGGTGGCGACGACCCGGAAGTTGTCGTACTCCTTGGTCACCGCCTCGATCATGCGGCGGAAGTTCGCCGCGTCCAGGTCGGCGAGGGACTCGTCGGTGCCGGGCACCTCGAAGCCGAGCGAGGCGGTGAAGTCCTCCTCGTTGCCGATCATCACGTCGACGTAGCGGGCCAGCCGGCGGTTGACCTCCTGCGCCCGCGCCTGCCCGCCGACCGCCTGCCAGAGGCTGGGCCGGTAGTTGAGGTCGTACGAGATGACCGTCCCGTGCCGGCGCGCGGCGGACATCGCCGCCTCGATGGTCTCCGGGGTGGTCTCGGAGAGGGCGGCGTAGATGCCCCCGGTGTGCAGCCAGCGCACGCCCAGCGTGCCGAAGAGGTGGTCCCAGTCGACGTCGTCGGCGCGGAGCTGGCTGGCGGCGGTGTGCCCCCGGTCCGAGGTGCCGACCGCGCCCCGTACGCCGAACCCCCGCTCGGTGAAGTTGAGTCCGTTGCGGACGGTGCGCCCGATCCCGTCGTACGGCAGCCACTTGATCAGCGCGGTGTCCACGCCACCGGTCAGGACCAGGTCCTCCAGCAGCCGACCCACCTCGTTGTCGGCGAACGCGGTGACCACGGCGGTACGTTTCCCGAAGCAGCGCCGCAGCCCACGGGCGACGTTGTACTCCCCGCCGCCCTCGAAGGCCCGGAACCCACGGGCGGTACGCACCCGGCCCTCACCCGGGTCGAGTCGCAGCATGATCTCGCCGAGCGACACCAGGTCGTAGCGGCACTGGTCGGCGGGACGAAGCTCGATCACGGTCACACCTGGCTCCCGGTGGTGGTGCCGCCGGTGGCGGCGTGGGCGGCGGATACGGCGGCGGCGGTCAGCCGGGTGACCTCGTCCCACCGGCCGGCGGTGAGCAGGGCCGGGGCGACCATCCAGGTGCCGCCGACCGCGAGGACCGCCGGGTGGGCGAGGTAGTCGGGCAGGTTGGTGGTGTTGACCCCGCCGGTCGGGATGAACCGGACCGACCGGAACGGCGCGGCCAACGCCTTGATCATGTTGAGCCCGCCGAGCTGCTCGGCCGGGAAGAACTTGACCGTGTCCAGTCCGGCGTCGAGGGCCATCTGGATCTCGGTCGCGGTGGCGGCACCCGGAAACACCGGTACGCCGAGTTCCTGGCAGTGCTTCACCACGGCCGACCCGAACCCGGGGCTGACCACGAACCGGGCGCCCGCCTGCACCGCCCGGTCGACCTGGGCCGGGGTGAGTACGGTCCCGGCGCCGACCAGCAGGTCCGGCCGCTCGGACATGAGCGCGATGGCCTCGGCGGCGGCGTCGGTCCGGAAGGTCACCTCGACGGTGTGCAGGCCGCCGGCGGTCAGCGCGGCGGCGAGCGGGACCGCCGAGGCCGCGTCCTCGAGCACCACCACGGGCAGGATCCGCCCCGCCGCGATGGCCGACGGCACCGAGTGCCGCCCGTCGCCGGTCCCGGCCGCCGTCGAGGTGGTGGCCGAACCGTCGGCCGAGGCCGAATCCGATGATTGTTCAGGATGATGAACGCTAGTCACATACGTGACCCTACTGCGGCCTTACCAAGTGTCAAGCGGGCTAGAGTGACCGGCATGACGAGCACCGCCGACGCGACCAGGGGCGAGACCTTCCAACCGGTGAAGTCCGCCGGGCGGACCCTGGACGTGCTGGAGGCGCTGGCCGACGGTGCCGGTCCCCGCTCCCTGGGCGACCTCGCCCGCGCGCTGGCCATCCCGAAGAGCAGCCTGCACGGCATCCTGCGCACGATGATCCAGCGCGGCTGGGTCGAGGCGGACGCCACCGGCACCCGGTTCGGGCTGGGCGTACGCGCCCTCCAGGTGGGCGCGGCGTACCTGGAGACGGACACGGTGACCGGGCTGCTCAGCGGGGTGCTCGACCAGCTCGCCGCGCAGTTCGGCGAGACGGTCCACCTCGGCCGGCTCGACGGTCCGCACGTGGTCTACCTGGCCAAGCGGGAGTCGGTGCACCCGCTGCGGCTCTACAGCGCGATCGGCCGGCACCTGCCGGCGCACGCCACCGCACTGGGCAAGGTGCTGCTCGCCGAGCGCCCGGACGAGGCGGTCGACCGGCTCCTGCACTGGCCGCTCACCGCGCTCACCGGGCGGACCATCACCGACCCCGGTGCGCTGCACGACGAGCTGGCCGCCATCCGGTCGCGGGGTTACGCGATGGACCGCGAGGAGAACACCGAGGGCATCGTCTGCTTCGCGATGGCCGTACCGCTCCAGGCTCCGGCCACCGACGCGATCAGCCTCTCCATCCCGGCCACCCGCCTCGACGCCACCAGCGAGGACCGGATCGTCGCCGCCCTCACCGCCACCCTGGCCCAGATCCGGGCCGCCCGCCCCCTCCTGCCCGCCCTCTGACCCACCCGCCGGGTACGGCGTTCACCCAGCGGAACGGATGCCTGGCTCGCTCCTTCGTCGCAGACATCCACGGCCGGTGCCGAGGTTGCGCTTCACTTAGACGCATGTAAATGTATTGCGTAGTGATGGGAGCGCTCCCGGAACCACCACCAGGGAACACACCCGCACCAGTCACCGTCTCCACGGCCACCCACCGTCCAAGGAGCATCCATGAGAACCGTCCGCGCCATCGCGGCGGCCGGCCTGCTCGTAGCGGGTTCGCTCGTCGCCATCGTGGCCGCCGGCCCGGCCCAGGCCGACACCCAGATCTGCGAGCAGTACGGCTCCACCACGATCCAGGGCCGCTACGTGGTCCAGAACAACCGCTGGGGCACCACCGCCCAGCAGTGCATCAACGTCACCTCGACCGGCTTCTCGGTGCTGAGCCAGCAGGGCTCCGCGCCGACCAACGGCGCCCCGGTGTCGTACCCGTCGGTGTTCCTCGGGTGCCACTACGGCAACTGCTCACCGGGCACCAACCTGCCGCTCCAGGTCAGCCGGATCAGCAGCGCCACCAGCAGCATCAACTACACGTACGTCGGCGGCGCGACCTACAACGCGTCGTACGACATCTGGCTCGACCCGACGCCGAAGACCACCGGGGTGAACCAGATGGAGATCATGATCTGGTTCAACCGGCAGGGCTCGATCCAGCCGATCGGTTCGCGTACCGGCAGTGCGACCGTCGGCGGGCGCACCTGGGAGGTGTGGACCGGCAACAACGGCGGCAACAACGTCATCTCCTACCTCGCCCCGTCACCGATCACCAGTTGGAACTTCAGCGTGCTCGACTTCATCAACGACGTACGCAACCGGGGCGCGATCACCAACTCCTGGTACCTGACCAGCATCCAGGCCGGGTTCGAGCCGTGGCAGGGCGGTGCCGGCCTCGGTGTCACCTCGTTCGCCGCCGCGGTCAACAGCGGCACCCCGCCGACCACACCACCCACCAACCCGCCGACCACGCCGCCCACCGGCGGGCCGCCCACCACCCCGCCGCCGAACCCGGGGACCGGTAGCTGCCGCGTCGCCTACACCTCGAACTCCTGGCAGGGCGGTTTCACCGCCGAGGTCGGCATCACCAACACCGGGTCCACCCCGGTCAACGGCTGGACCCTGGCCTACAACCTGCCGTCCGGGCAGCAGGTGACCAGCGCGTGGAACGCCACCGTGACCCAGAGCGGATCGGCCGTGACCGCCCGGAACATCGGTTGGAACGGCACCATCGCCCCCGGCGCCACGGTCGCCTTCGGGCACCAGGGCACGCACGGGGGCGGCTACACCCCGCCGACCGCGTTCACCCTGAACGGCACCGCCTGCACCAGGGGCTGAGCCGTACCCGGGGCTGACTTCACCCCACCCCTGGTCGTCCGGGACGCGGCCCACCGGACCCGGACGACCAGGGGCTCAGAAGTCGCGCCGTACGGGTGCGGCACCGCCGGGTGAGCCGAAGGCGGGCCAGCCCTGCGGCGCCATCGCCTGCACGGGTTGCTGCGGCCGGACGGGTGCCGCCCCGGCACCGCCCTTGGGCGGCAGCGGCGCACCGAGGGCGAGTGCCCCGTACGGATATCCCGCGTCGGCGAAGACGACCCGGCTCAGGTCCTGCCCCGGCAGGTCGGCCGGCAGGTCACGGGGTTCGCCCGGCGGCAGGACCGGCGCGAGCGCCTGGAACACCGCCCGTACGCGGTCACCCCGGTAGTCGGCCGGCGCGTACGTCGCCCGCAGCAGCGCCCCGCCGTACGACAGCGGCACGACCTCGGCGAACGCGCCGGTCTCCCGCAACGCGGCGATGCCACCGAGGCGGCCGAGCAACTCCTCCGGGCAGAGCGTCACCCACTCGTACCCGCGCAGGTAACCGCGGCTGGACTGGGCCGACTCCTCGACCGGTCGGGCGAGGACCGAGTCGAGCAGGGTGGCCGGCGCCACCGTACCGGCGTTGATGACGATCTCGCCGTACGACGGATTGGCCACGTCGCCGACCCGCCGGGTCAGCTCGACCAGCGCCGGGAGCACCTGCGCGAGGCGTCCCGGACGTCCCTCGAAGCCCACCGACACCTGCAGCTTGAGGTGCCGCTGGTGGGCGAACCGGAAAACGTAGAGTTCGAGTTCGGAGGCGACGGCCGACGGATCGACGTCTGCCCAGTGCGCCGAGAGCTGGTAGAGCCCCTCGGTCAGCCCGTCCGCCCAGCGCTGCGGCCGGCGGCGGCGGGCCCGCCCGTCCGGGTGCTGCTCGTACGCGCTCAGCGACAGCCACGGTTCGGGTGCCCCCGCCGGTTGGACGAACGGCAGCAGCAGCCGGCTTGCCTCGTCGTACCAGTGCTGCAGCAGCGCGAGGCTGCGGGACGGATCGTCACCACAGTCCAGATAGAGCAGACAGGTAGCAAAATCGGGTTCCGACTCGCTGTAGTGTCCCCACATCGACGGCACAGGACCGCCGTGGTTCCCTTCATTGTTCATCTTTGCGCCTCCCCATGGCTCCACCCCAGGTCCCTATCTCCACACACCCGCTACGCCCGACCTTTTTCCTCGGGTGCAGGGCCGGGTCGAGTGGTTCGGTCACGTGGGTGACGCCACTTTGCCCTAGATCTGCGAGAAAATCCACGGGCAACGCGCAGCGGCACCACACATACTGACCGTTAGTCACGGAATTGACAGTGCGGGCGTCCAGATCGGTAATACACCAGGTCAGGGCGGCAAGACAACATCGCTCAATGGGGCCCGTCACAACACTCTGCGTAGTCGAGGCGAGCGATCGGCGCGTTGCCGGAGGCATCCGCCATGGTCGGCGCCACGGAACCGGTTACGGCAATCGAGGCCATTACACAGAGGTGCCCACCACTCACGATCCGAATTGGACGACCGCGTTGCTTCCATCCCACCAATCGGTAGGGAAGGGCCTCTTCCTATCGTTTTCAGTATTGGAAGTGGCCCTTACCGACATCCGGATCCGATCGGTCGGATCCGCGGGGGACGGGGCCCGATCGGTCAGGCCCGTTCCACCACCACGGTGGTGGACTTGATCACGGCGACGGCGGTGGAACCCACGTCCAGGCCGAGTTCGTCGACCGCCTCACGACTCATCAGCGACACCACCCGGAACGGTCCGGCCTGGATGTCGACCTGCGCCATCACCGAGTCCCGGCTGACCGCGGTCACGATCCCGCGCAACCGGTTGCGCGCCGAGGACCGGCCGGTGCCACCGTCGGGTGTCTCGGCCAGCGACCGGGCGAAGCCGGCGAGATCCGTACCGGCGATGCTCCGGTGGCCGTGCTCGTCCCTGGTCGCTGCGAGCCGACCGGCGTCCACCCAGCGCCGTACCGTGTCCACGCTGACCCCGAGCAGGTCGGCCGCCTCGCCAATCCGATACGTCGCCACCCGACCACCCTAGAGCCGTACCGGGGCCGGGACCGAACGGATCCGGGCTCCCGGGCGGATGCCCAGGAGCCCGGATCGTTCACCGGTGGATCAGACGGTGAAGGAGAGGCGCGTACGGCGGCGGATCACCATCAGTGCGACCGCGCCGGCACCGATCAGCAGCAGCGCGACGGTGAGCAGGGTGCCCACCGAGGCACCGGTGACCGGCAGGCCGCCCGCGACGTAGCGGAAGGTCAGCCCGTTGGAACTGCCCAGATCGGTGGTGACGCTGACGGTGGTGTTCCCGCCCGCGCAGGGCGGGGTCACGAAGGTCAGCGACAGTCCGTCGGGGCTGACCGTGACCGCGGTGACCGGGATCGACCGCCCGCAGATGTTCACGATGGTCGCGCCCGGTACGAGGCCACTGCCGTTGATCCGGACGGTGGTGCCACCCGCGGTCGGGCCCTGGTTCGGGTCGAGGTCGCTGATGGTCGGTGCGGCCAGGACGTAGGTGAAGCCGTCCGGTGCGGTGGCGTCCGGGCCCTCCAGGAGGACGACCACGTCAACCGGTCCGGCCGGTCCGACCGGGGTGGTGACGGTCAGCGAGGTGCCGGCGTCGTTCACCACCAGGTTGGTGCCGAGGTTGCCGCCGAAGGTCACCCCGGTGGCGCCGGTGAAGCCGGTACCGGTGATCGTCACGCTGGTGCCGCCCGAGGTCGGACCCGTGTCGGGTACGACGTCGGTGATCGTCGGCGCGACGAAGGTGAACACCGGTGCGACCGCCGTACCGGCCGGGAAGACCAGGTTCACCACGGACGGGCCGGCGGCGTTGCTCGGGGTCACCACGGTGATCTCGGTCGCCGCGTCGTTCACGGCGAAGCCGGTGCCGGGAGTGCCGTCGAAGGTCACTCCGGTGACGCCCTCGAACCCACTGCCGATGATCGTGACCGTGGTGCCACCGGCGGTGGGGCCGAAGGTCGGGGCCAGGCTGGTGACGACCGCGTCGCTGCCGTCGGCGATGTACGTGTACACCAGCGAGTCGGAGTCACCGCTCGAGGTGCTGACCACTACGGACGCCGGGCCGACCTCGCCGGCCGGGGTGGTCGCGGTCAGCGAGGTGCCGGCCGGGGCGACAACAACGTTGGTCGCCGGTACGCCGTCGAAGTTGACGACGGTGTCACCGGGGATGAAGTTGGTGCCGGTGATCGTCACCTGCTGCCCGCCGGACTGCGGTCCGGAGTTGGGGACGATCGTCGCGGCGGTCGGCGCCCCTGCGGGCAGTGCCCGCTCGCAGGTGGCCTCGGTCAGGATCACGCTGCCCACGTTGATGTTGATCGGCACGATCACCGTGCCGGTGAGCGTGACCTCGGCGATCACACCGCTGGCGGTGGCCCCGCCCGCGGCGACCGTCTCGACGCTGGTCAACGAGATGTTGAGCGCCGCGTCGACGACGCCGGCGACGGTGACGGGGGCGCTCCTGGTGGTGGCCGGGGCGTTGGCGACCAGGACGACGGGCGTGCCGAACACCTCCAGGTTGTTCACCACGGTGTCGGCGGTCTGGGTGCCGAGGGCCGGGCAGGTCACATCGGCGGAGATCTCGTCCGCGGAGATCGCACTGATTCCGAGGAGGCCGATCGAGAGCCCCTGGATGGTGCTCGTTGCCAGGGAGATGCCGGGAGCGCGGGTGGCGCTGACGTCCACCGTCCCGCCGAACACCACGCCGACCGCGCCGGGTACGACGATCGGGACCGCGGTTTCGCTGTCCGTACCGAACCCGACCGGTGCGGTCGCCGTACCGATCGTGCCGTTCGCGCTGATCACCGGAACGCCGAGCACCTCGGCGTCGAGGTCGGTCACGACGCCCCGGGCGCTCGCGTCGCCCGCCGCCGCGAGGGCCGGAGTCACCAGTCCGAGCGTTGCCGCACCGGTGACCGCCAGGGTCAACACTGCCGTTGATGTGTTCCGCCAGAAAGGACGCACCATTCGCCTCGTCTCAAGATCAAGCCAGACTCTTCCCGACAGCCGGGAAGGAACCACTGGAACCCGATCTATGTAACGAAGCCACTTAGAGGGCGGTTACGACGAAAACGGACTGATCGTACCGCAAGCGTCCAGATCTAGCAAACTATCCGATTTTTTTAAGACCGTACCCGAGCCGGCGGCTAGCCGGCGAGGCCGTCGATCCGGCGCAGCTCGTCGGCGCTCAGCGAGAAGCCGAACACGTCGAAGTTGGCCCTGATGCGCTCCGGGGTGACCGACTTGGGGATCACCACCACCCCGTGGTCGATGTGCCAGCGGAGCACCACCTGGCTCGTCGTGACCCCGTGCGCCCCGGCTATCTCGACCAGCACCGGATCGTTCAGGTCGGTGCTCTTGAACGGGCTGTACCCCTCCAACGCCACCCCGCGCTGCCGGTTCTCCGCCTCCCGGTCCGGGTCGTACAGCGACGGGCCCCAGCGGATCTGGTTCACCGCCGGCGCCACCGAGGTCGCCTGGATCAGCACGTCGAGCTGGGTGGTGCTGTAGTTGCTCACACCGACCGCCCGGGCCAACCCCTCGTTGCGTACGGCGAGGAACTCCCGCCAGGTGTCGAGCCCACCCCCGCGCTGCGGCGGCCAGTGGATCAACCACAGGTCGACGTGGTCGGTGCCGAGGGCGGCCAGGCTCTCGCCCAACGTCCGCCGCTCGTGTCCGGCGTGCTCGGGCGGGAGTTTGGTGGTGAGGAAGACCTCCTCGCGCGGCACCCCGCTGTCCCGCAGCGCCCGCCCCACCTCGTCCTCGTTGCCGTACGCGGTGGCGGTGTCGATGTGCCGGTAACCGGCCTCCAGGGCGGCCCGTACCGCCTCGTAACAGGCCCGGCCGGTGGCCTGCCAGGTGCCGAAGCCGACCAGCGGCATGGCCACCTCGCCGGGCAGGGCGACCGTCGGTTGGTCCACGGATGAGGTCATGGGATCTCCTACCCACAGCGGCCGGGACCATGCACGGGGTCACCGGACCGGGAGAGAATACCGGTGGCGGTGACGACCCGGACGGCGACGGACGCCTGCGTACGCCCGGTCAGCCGCCCGGCGTACAGTTTCTGATCTTCGGACCTTTTCCTGTCGGGGACGCGGTCCGGGGCCGTCCCGCCGCACGGACCACCCGAGGAGAACGGTGTACCTGACCCACCTGGAGTGCCCGCGCTGCGGCGACACCGCCGAGGCCGACCAGCCACAGAACCTCTGCTCCTGCGGCTCCCCGCTGCTCGCCCGGTACGACCTGGACGCGGTGGCCGCCGCGGTCAAGCCGGCGGAGTTCGCCGGTCGTCCGGCCGACCTGTGGCGCTACCGGGAACTGCTCCCGGTGGCCGACCCGGCGTACGTGACCACGCTCGGCGAGGGCTGGACGCCGATGGTCGCCGCCCCCCGCTACGGCGCCGGGATCGGGCTGCCCGGACTGCTGATCAAGGACGAGGGACTGATCCCCACCGGTTCCTTCAAGGCACGCGGCGCCGCCGTCGGGATCTCCCGCGCCAGGGAGCTCGGGATCCGCCGGGTGGCGATGCCGACCAACGGCAACGCGGGTGCCGCCTGGGCCACGTACGCCGCCCGTGCCGGCATCGGGGCGACCATCGCCATGCCGGTCGCCGCGCCGACCATCACCCGCCGGGAGTGCATCGCCGCCGGTGCGGACCTGCACCTGATCGACGGTTTGATCAACGACGCCGGGCGGTACGTCGCCGGCTTGATCGCCGCGTCGGCGGACTCCCCCGAGGGCCCGATCTTCGACGCGAGCACGCTCAAGGAGCCGTACCGGCTCGAGGGCAAGAAGACCATGGGGTACGAGATCGTCGAGCAGCTCGGGTGGCAGGTCCCCGACGTGATCCTCTACCCGACCGGGGGCGGGGTCGGGCTGATCGGCATCCACAAGGCGCTGCACGAGATGCGGCAGCTCGGCTGGATCGGCGACCGGTTCCCCCGCCTGGTGGCGGTCCAGTCGACCGGCTGCGCCCCGATCGTGCGCGCCTTCGGTTCGGGCGCCCGACGGGCCGAGCCGTGGGTCGACGCCCAGACGGTGGCGTTCGGGATCACCGTGCCGGCGCCGCTCGGCGACGAGCTGATCCTGGACGCGCTGCGGGACACGGCGGGAACCGCGATCGCCGTACGCGACGAGGACATCCTGGCCGACCTGCGTGAGTTCGGTGCCCGGGAGGGTCTGCTGCTCTGCCCCGAGGGCGCGGCGTGCCTGACGGCGGCGAAGCAGCTCCGGGCCGGTGGCTGGATCCGGGCCGACGAGCGGGTGGTGGTGCTCAACACCGGCGCCGGCCTGAAGTACCCGGAGACGATCGACGCCGACAACCTTCCGGTGCTGCCCCGCCCGTGAGCCGGGGCGGTTGCCACGCCGGTAACTCCGCGAAACCGCCCGAGGCGCCTGTGAACGGCGCAGAATTGCGGTAATCACGCAGTCTGTCTCGATACGGGACAGACCGCGCGTACCGTTGCCTCGGGAGGATCCGCGATGACGCCGCGACCGCAGTCCGAACCCACCGCCAAGTCTCGGCAGCTGGCCGCCGCCGAGGTCGATCCGCTGACCGGGTACCTGACCACGGATCAGGGGATCCGGGTATCGGACACGGACAACTCGCTGCGGGCCGGCGCCAGGGGGCCGAGCCTGCTCGAAGACTTCCACCTCCGCGAGAAGATCATGCGGTTCGACCACGAGCGGATCCCGGAGCGGGTGGTCCACGCGCGCGGGTCGGGGGCGCACGGTTACTTCCAGGTGTACGAGTCGCTGGCCGACCGTACCGCCGCCACCTTCCTGCACGACCCGTCGGTCCGTACGCCGGTGTTCGTCCGGTTCTCCACCGTCCAGGGATCCAGGGGCTCGGCGGACACCCCGCGCGACGTACGCGGCTTCGCCACGAAGTTCTACACCGAGCAGGGCAACTTCGACCTGGTCGGCAACAACATGCCGGTCTTCTTCATCCAGGACGGGATCAAGTTCCCGGACCTGGTGCACGCGCTCAAGCCCGAGCCGCAGCACGAGATGCCGCAGGCAGCCTCGGCGCACGACACGTTCTGGGACTTCGTGTCGCTGCAACCGGAGACGATGCACCACGTCATCTGGCTGATGTCCGACCGGGCGATCCCGCGCAGCTTCCGCACCATGCAGGGCTTCGGCGTGCACACGTTCCGGCTGGTCAACGCGAGCGGCCGGTCGACCTTCGTGAAGTTCCACTGGACCCCGGTCCTCGGCACCCACTCGCTGGTCTGGGACGAGGCGCAGAAGATCGCCGGCAAGGACCCGGACTTCAACCGCCGGGACCTGTGGGAGGCGATCGACGCCGGCCACTTCCCGGAGTACGAACTCGGCATGCAGTTCATCCCGGAGGACCAGGAGTACGCCTTCGACGACATCGACCTGCTCGACGCGACGAAGATCATTCCCGAGGAGGTGGTGCCGGTGACCCCGGTCGGGCGAATGGTTCTCGACCGTAACCCGGAGAACTTCTTCGCCGAGACCGAGCAGGTGGCGTTCTGCATCGGCAACGTGGTGCCGGGCATCGACTTCACCAACGACCCGCTGTTGCAGGCCCGGCTCTTCTCCTACCTCGACACCCAGCTCACCCGGCTGGGCGGCCCGAACTTCGCCCAGATCCCGATCAACAAGCCGGTCGCGCCGGTGGCCAACCACCAGCAGGACGGCTTCCACCAGCAGACCATCCGGCGCGGGCCGGCCAACTACCACCCGCACTCGATCGGCGGCGACGGCCCGCTGATCGCCGGGCCGGACCAGCAGCCGTTCGTCACCTACCCGGAGACGGTGGACGGCCCGAAGGAACGTCGTCGCAGCGCCACCTTCGCCGACCACTACAGCCAGGCCACCCTGTTCTGGAACAGCATGTCCGACTGGGAACGGCAGCACATCGTGGCCGCGTACCGGTTCGAGCTGGGCAAGGTCACCCGGCTGCCGATCCGCGCGCTGATGGTGACGCACCTCAACCGGATCGACCACCAGCTCGCCACCGCCGTCGCGGCCGGGATCGGGGTGCCCGTACCGGAACCGGAGGGCGAGAACCACGGCCGCACCTCCCCCGCCCTGAGCCAGGCACTGACCGCCCGGGAGACGGTCCTCGGCCGGAAGATCGCCGTCCTGGTCACCGACGGGGTGGACCGGGAGAGCGTCACCGTCCTGGAGCAGGCCCTGACCGCGCTGGGCGCCACCGTGGAACTGCTCGCGCCGGTCGACGGGAACGTCACCACCGCCGACGGCGTCGACCTGCCGGTCACCCGGGCGATCACCACCGTCGCCTCGGTCCTCTACGACGCCGTGGTGCTGCCGGCCGGTGAGGACGCCGCGCTGGCGCTGACCGCCGACGGGTACGCGGTGCACTTCGTCGCCGAGGCGTACAAGCACGCGAAGCCGATCGGCGTACTCGGCAGCGGGTTGGCGGTGTTCAACCAGGCCGGGCTGACCGCCCCGGTCCCCGACCGCAGCGGCGTGGGCCGGGCAGCCGGCGTGATCGTCCAGTCAACCGCCGGCCCGGCCAGCGACGACTTCGTAGCGGCCTTCGTGGAGGACATAGCCCACCACCGCCACTTCGACCGCCCCCTCGACGTCATCCCCGCCTAACCCGCCGCCCTCCTCTTGAAGATCGCGCTCCCGTTGAAGATCGCGCTCATGTAGAGAAAGAGTGGCTATTCCTCCGGGGGTAGCCACTCTTTCTCTACAAGAGGCGCTACCCCCGGAAGGCGGGGTCGGCCTCGGTGAGTTGCCAGGCGGCGTTGATGAGGCCTACGTGGGAGAGGGCCTGGGGGGTGTTGCCCAGGTGTTGGCCGCTGGCGGGGTCGATCTGCTCGGCGAAGAGTCCCAGGTCGTTGCCCCGGGCCAGGGTACGTTCGAAAAGGGCCTCGGCCCGTTCCCGCTCACCGGCCAGGACCAGGCACTCGACCAGCCAGAACGTGCAGAGGACAAACGCGGCCGGGTCCCCCGACCAGCGCCGGATCAGCCCGTCGGTGCCCAACCGGCTCTCGATCGCCTCGATCGTCGACCGCATCCGTGGATCGGTCGCCGGCAGGAAGTTCGCCAGCGGCATGATCAGTGCGGAGGCGTCCAGTTCGTCGGTGCCGATCACCCCGACGTACGCGCCGAGACGTTCGTTCCAGCCGTCGGCGAGCACCATCTCCCGGATCTCGTCCCGGACCGTGGCCCAGCGGTCGACCCGCGATCGGGCGTCCGTACCGAGCTTGGGTGCGAGTTGCACCGCCCGGTCCAGCGCCACCCAGGCCATCACCTTCGACGACAGGTACTGCCGTTCGGCGCCCCGCTCCTCCCACATGCCGCAGTCCGGTGCCCGCCACGTGCCGACCACCTCCTCGGCGAGGCTGATCAGCATCGCCCGCAGCTCCCCGTCGAACTCGCCGAGCTGGTCACTGAGCCGCTTGGTAGCGGCGAAGATCTCACCCGGTACGTCGAGCTGACGCTGCCCCCAGGCGTCGTTGCCGACCCGGACCGGACGGCTGCTCGCGTACCCGCGCAGGTGGGCCAGGGAGTGTTCGGTCAGGTCCCGCTCGCCCTCCACCCCGTACATGATCTGCACGGGTCCGGGGCCGATCCGGCCGGCGGAACGGGCCGCCCAGGCGAACAGGCGGGACGTCTCGTCCGGGCAGGCGGCGATCCAGAGGGCGTGCATGGTGAACGCGAAGTCGCGCAGCCAGGCGTACCGGTAGTCGTAGTTCCGGCTGCCGCCGGGGTCTTCGGGTAGCGAGGTCGTGGCGGCGGCCACCAGGGTCCCGCTCGGCACGTACGTCAGTCCCTGCAACACCAGTGCGCTGCGCCGGACCTGGTCTGCGTACCGGCCCTCGTAGTGGTGCTCCGCGTCGAGCGAGCGCCACGACCGTGCGGTGTCGGCGACGGTGGCCCGCCGGGCCGGGTCGCCCGGCGGCACCGGGGCGTACGCCTGCGTGTAGGCCAGGTCGAACGGGATCACCTGACCCGCGGCGACCTCGAACTCGGCGGTGGCGTGGCCCCGCTCGCAGCGCACCGGCACCGGGGCGCTCATGGTCAGGGTCGCCGGCCCCGCCGCCGCCACCACCCTGTTCCCCTGGTGGTGCACGTACGGCGCCAGCAGCCCGTACTCGGGTCGGGGTACGAACTCGGTGCGCATCCGTACGCTGCCGGCGAGCCCTTCGACGACCCGGAGCAACACCGCCGGCGAGCGGTGCCCCAGGTCGTGCCCGCGCGCCCCCGGTTCGAGAGCGAGCGCGTCGGTGACCGCCACGCTCCCGCTGTCGGTGTGGTGCACCGTACGCAGGACCAGCGTGCCGGGCAGGTACTCCCGCTCGGTCCGGTATCCGGGCCCGCCCCGGTCGACCGGCGCCAGGAGCCAGTGCCCGGCATCCGGGTCGAGCAGCCGGCCGAAGACGGAGGGGCTGTCGAACCTGGCCGGGCACCACCAGTCGACCGAGCCGCCACGACCGACCAGGGCGGCCGACCGGCAGTCGGAGAGGAAACCGTAGTCGGAGATCGGGGCGTCGGTCTGCGGTGGCTCGGACACCGCCCCCGGATACCCCGATCCCCGCCACTCACCGCGCGACGATCATTGGTTTCAGGAGGTCGGCGGTTCGTCCTTGCCGGCTTCCTCGGCCGCGTCGGCCTCCTCCTTGGTCCGGTGCACCGCCTTGTCGGCGTGCTCCGGCGGGCCGTAGACGGTGTAGAGCACCAGTGGGTTCGGGCCGGTGTTCACGAAGTTGTGCTTCGTCCCGGCCGGGACCACCACCAGGTCGCCCTGGGCCACCGCCTTGGTCCTGCCCGCCACCCGGGCCTCGCCGGTGCCGCTGACGAAGGTGAGGATCTGGTCGGTGTCCTCGTGGACCTCCTCGCCGATCTCACCGCCGGCCGGGATGGTCATGATGACGAGTTGGGTGTGCTCGCCGGTCCAGAGCACCTGACGGAAGTCCGGACTCTTCTCGGCGACGGTCGCGATAGTGAAATGCTCCATGTCCGCCTCCTTACCCGGATGGGCACCGGATGACGCGCGCCAATTGGTGGCGGGATGGAGGTTTGCCGGCCGCATGGGTGGGAACGTCAATATCTGACCGGCGCTACGGAGAACCTTCAGGCCGGTCGAGCCAGGTCCCCGCTGGCGTACCGCCGAAGGGCTGCGGTGGTGGGAGACGGCCAGAGCGCGGCGACGCCCGACGGGGTCGGGCGGCGCCGCGCGCTCATGTACCCGCCCGTTGCCCGCCCCACACCTCTTGCCCGTCCCGGACACCAGTGGTCCCCGGGACGTGGCATGTCCCGGGGACCACTGCCGGGGGTGTCAGGAGAGCACAGCGAGGTGGAACGCCCGGTCGGCCGGGACACCGGCGGAGGTCCAGGTTTGGACGAAGACTCCGTTGGCGACGCCGCTCCGACCGACGACGGCGATCTCACCCGAGGGGGAGGTGCCGACGCTGCCGGTGAGCCCGATCGTGCCGACGTAGGCCGAGCCGGTGACGTCGTGGCTGAACACGACCTGGTACTGGCCGACGGCGACGCGGGCGGCCGAGACCACGCCGAAGCCGCGTACGACGGCTCCGGTGCCACCGTTGATCACGGCGAAGAAGGTCTGGGCGGTGGGCGGCAGCCCGGCGGTGGTCGCCGGTACAAACTCGACGCCCACTCCGGCCGCTTCGGCGGCACTGGCGGACGGCTGCTCGGTCGACTTGCCCTTGCTGGTGGCGGATTCGGACATGGTGATGCTCCTTGCTGGAGCAGGCTGGACGGCAGCCTGCGGGGGATGGGAGAAAATGGAACAGATCCATTGATCTATGGGAAAAACCGAGATTCCCACCTGATCAATGCCATTTACCTCCTTAAGGCTAGGCCCGACTACCGCCAGTGACCAGGTCGTACACCTGTACAATCAACGACAGACGTCCCTAAATACGAGCAGGCTTCACAAATCGTTCGACCCGCGTCGTCCTATGTGGACAATGTGTTGATGTCGGTGCTGCTCCGAAGGGGTGGAAGGTCAATCGGCGGAACGTCAGCCGATGACCGCCGGGCGCAGAAAACGCCGGACCTCGCGTACGGCCGCACGCCCGGCCCGGTTCGCGCCGATTGTGCTCGCCGACGGACCGTAACCAACCAACTGGATCCGGGGATCCGCGACCACCCGGGTCCCGTCCATCGTGATCCCGCCACCCGGTGCCCGCAGCCGCAGCGGGGCGAGGTGGTCCAGGGCGGCCCGGAACCCGGTGCACCAGAGGATCACATCGGCGTCGACCGTACGACCGTCGGCCCAGACGGCCCCGTCCGCAGTGATCCGGTCGAACATCGGCAACCGGCGCAGGACGCCGCGTTCCCGCAGTTCGCGTACCCGGGGTGTGTCGACGAGCCCGGTCACACCGACCACGCTGCCCGGCGGGCGACCGGCGCGTACCGCCTCCTCCACCAGGGCCACCGCGGCCCGGCCGTGTTCCTCCCGGGTGAACTCACCCTCCCGGAAGACCGGCGGCCGGCGGGTCACCCAGGTGGTACGGGCGACCTCGGAGATCTCGCCGAGCAGTTGCACCGCCGAGGTCCCGCCACCGACCACGAGCACGTGCTTGCCGGTGAACTCGGCCGGACCCCGGTAGTCGGCGGTGTGCAACTGCCGCCCCCGGAACAGTTCCTGTCCCGGGTAGTGCGGCCAGAACGGCCGGGTCCAGGTGCCGGTCGCGTTGATCAGGGCGCGGGCGGTCCAGGTCGTTTCGCCCCCTGCCCCTTCGGCGGGGGCGGCGACCACGTCGAGGCGCCCGTCTGGGCGGTCCCGTACGGCGTCGACCCGTACCGGCCGATGCACCGGGAGGCCGAACTCCCGCTCGTACCGCTCGAAGTACTCGGCCACCACGTCGGCCGCCACCCTGGTCGGGTCGGGCGTCCCCAGCGGCAGTCCGGGCAGGTCGTTGATCCCGTGTACGCCGTCGAACCGCAGCGTCCGCCACCGGTGCCGCCACGCGCCGCCCGGCCCGTCGTCGCCGTCCAGCAGCACGTATCCGGACTCGGGCGCGAACCCTGCCCGGTGCAGGAAGTAGCCGGCGGAGAGTCCGGCCTGACCGGCTCCGATCACCACGACGTCGACATCACGGCCATCCACGGCCGGTACAACCACCGGGCCGGCGGGATCCGTACCGGTTGCCGGCGTCGGTCGGCTCACATCGCGGTCCGGCATGACAGCCCCGACATGGAGCCATAATCGGGAGGAAATGTCGCCGGAACGACTGAAAGGTTCCTATCCTGACAACATGGACAACACCAAACGCTACGGCGCGGAGTTCCTCGGCACCCTGCTGCTGGTCTTCTTCGGCGTCGGCAGCGTCATCGCCGCCCGTGTCGAAGGCGGCGTGGTCGTGGTGGCCCTGACCTTCGGCTTCATCCTGCTCGTCCTGACCTACATGCTCCTGCCGCTCTCCGGCTGCCACGTCAACCCGGCCGTGACGCTCGGTGCCCTGCTCACCGGCCGGATCTCGCTGGCCGGGGCGATCGGCTACTGGATCTCCCAACTGGTCGGGTCGGTGATCGGCGCACTCCTGCTCTGGATCCTGGTCAAGGGCGGCGACGTGGTCGACCAGAGCGGCGCTCTCGGCACCAACGGGTACGGCGCCAACATCAACCTCGGCGGCACATTCCTGCTGGAAATCGTGCTCACCTTCCTCCTGGTCCTGGTCATCCTCACCGTGACCAGCCGGTACGAGCAGCGCGCGATCGCCGCCGTCGCCATCGGGCTGGCCATCGCCGCCTGCCACCTGGTCGGCGTCGCGCTGGACGGGACGTCGGTGAACCCGGCACGGTCGTTCGGCCCGGCCCTGTTCGAGGGTGGCGCGGCCCTGTCCCAACTCTGGGTCTTCATCGTGGCGCCGCTGATCGGCGGGATCCTCGCCGCCCTGGCCCTGCCGCTCACCCTGGGTCCCGACTGGCGCAGCCCCGCCCTCGCACCCAGCCCGGGACCCGGCGGACCCGCCCCGGCTCCCGAACCACCGGCACCGCCCGCCGTCGCCTGAGGACGTCCAGCACGGTCGATGGCCCAGTCACACCGGGCCGTCGACCGTTTGCGTTCAGCGCTCCCGGACGTACACCCCGACTCCGGGCAGCGTCTCCGTGATGCCCTTGGCCCGAAGGTTCTGCATGGCCCGATCGATCACCGGCTCGGTAACGCTGTAGTGCTCGATCAACTCTCGCCGACTGGGCAGCTTGGCGCCGGGCGCGAACTCTCCCGCCTCGATGCGTTTCTCCAGGTCATCGGCAATTTCCTCATAGCGGTAGCGCGGTGGCACGGTGATCCCTCCGGTCGGCCCTTACAGAGAATCACCAACACCAAGCCCTTGACTACCCAACGCTAGCTATGGGAGCTTCGAAAACAGGTCCCTCCGGTCGGCAACCAAGGGGACCTGGATAGCGGCCCGGCTACCTGATCTGTGATCGGTGGCCGGGTCTGCCCACCCCCTGAGGAGGCCGCGATGGCGATGGACGACGGACCGGAAACTCCCGCGACAGTGCTCTGGGCATCGAAACGGGTGATCACCCAGCACCAGCGCGGCACCTGCAAACAGTGTCGACTGGATGGCGGGTGCGAGACGCTGAACTGGGCGGTGGCCAACGTGAAGGCCAACCGACAGGCCGGCAACCGGCCAGACCGGTACGCGACGCAGCCGTGAACGAAGAGCCCGCCGAGATGTGCTTGCGGTGTCGGCGCGCGATCGAGCAGGGCGAGGCGGACCACCCCTGCGTCGACCGGGACGGCGGCGGCCCGTACCGGTTCGCACGGGAGTGGCGGTGCGAGTGCCCGTGCCCGAAGGAGACCGGTGGAGCAGAAAGATCGCGCTCGATACACTGACACCCGGCCGATGGCGCCCACTCGCCATCACGGTCCACTACAGGGCGGGCGGTCGGGATGGCGTACGGACACTGGCGGCGGGCACTCCCGCTCCTGCTACTGGGCGCGGCGCTCGTGCTGACCGGTTGCACCGGCGTCGGGGTGGCCGGCGCACCTGACTCCGGCTCGGCGTCGTACCAGGTGTGGGGGCTGAACGAGACGTCGAGCGAACTCGGCGGGGCGAACCGGACCGTGGTGCTCAACGGCGATTTCGACAACGACAGCAAGGCGTTCTTCGCCGTCAAGGGCGACTGGGACAAGGACGGGTTCACCCTGGACGAGGCGAGCGGCACGAAGGTCCGGGACCTGGCCGACTCACTGCCGGAACGTACCGGCGACCCGAACTGCGTACGACTGGTCCTGGTCGACGGCCGCCTCCTCGGCGACCAGGCCGTGGCCGCCATCACCGTCGCCGAGATCCCCGACACCGGCCCGGTCACGGCCACCCCCCTGACCTAACCCCCGTCCCCACCCCCTCGCCCCGCCCCCATCCGTCGCCGATCTTGCAGTTGTGGTGCCTGAATCGAGGCACTGATCCCGATTTGTGTACCGCCACAAGTGCAAGATCGTCGCGGGGAGCGGGGTGGGTGGGGGCTCGTCTAGAGTCGGCGGGCGGGTGTTGATGGGTTGGGGTAGTGGGGGGAGTGTCGATGGGTCTGACCGACGGGGTTGAGGTTGACGGGCCGTTGCACGGGCGGTACGAGGAGATCCTCAGCGCCGAGGCGCTCGGGTTCCTGGCGGAACTGCACCGCGTCTTCGAGCCTCGGCGCCGGGACCTGATGGGCCGCCGGGCCGCGCGGGAGGCGGTGCTTGCCGAGGGCGGGTTGTTCGACTACCTGCCCGACACCGCGCACATCCGCGAGGGCGACTGGCGGGTCGCCGAACCCGCACCCGGACTGGTCGACCGCCGGGTCGAGATCACCGGACCCACCGACGCGAAGATGACCATCAACGCCCTCAACTCCGGGGCGAAGGTCTGGCTCGCCGACCTCGAGGACGCGAACACCCCGGCCTGGGAAAACGTGATCGGCGGGCAACTCAACCTGCGGGACGCGATCGACCGTACGCTCGACTTCACCGGACCCACCGGCAAGCGCTACACCCTGCACGACGGCGACCTGGCCACCATCGTCGTACGCCCGCGTGGCTGGCACCTGACCGAGAAGCACCTCCTGGTCGACGGCGAGAGGCTGGCCGGGGCGCTGGTCGACTTCGGCCTCTACTTTTTCCACTGCGCCCAGCGGCAGCTCGACCACGGCGCCGGACCCTACTTCTACCTGCCCAAACTGGAGAGTCACCTCGAAGCGCGGCTCTGGAACGACGTCTTCGTCCTCGCGCAGGAACGGCTCGGCATCCCGCGCGGCACGATCCGGGCAACGGTGCTGATCGAGACCTTCCCGGCCGCGTTCGAGATGGAGGAGATCCTCCACGAGCTGCGCGAGCACTCCGCCGGGCTGAACGCCGGCCGCTGGGACTACATGTTCAGCGTGGTCAAGAAGTTCCGCAGCAGGGGCGCGGACTTCCTGCTCCCGGACCGGAACACGGTGACGATGACCGCCCCGTTCATCCGGGCGTACACCGAACTGCTCGTCCGGACCTGTCACAAGCGCGGCGCGCACGCAATCGGCGGCATGGCCGCGTTCATCCCGAGCCGGCGGGACCCGCAGGTCAACGAGACCGCGTTGGCCAAGGTCCGCGAGGACAAGACGCGCGAGGCGGGCGACGGCTTCGACGGTTCCTGGGTGGCCCACCCGGACCTGGTGCCGCTCTGCCGGGAGATCTTCGACGCCCGCCTCGGCGACCGGCCGCACCAACTCGACCGGGTCCGCGCCGACGTCACCGTCACCGCCGCGCAACTGCTGGACGTACGGCACACGCCCGGGTCGCGTACGGAGGCCGGGCTGCGCAGCAACATCAGCGTCGGCATCCAGTACCTGGCCAGTTGGTTGGCCGGCACCGGTGCGGTGGCCATCAACAACCTGATGGAGGACGCGGCGACCGCCGAGATCTCCCGTTCCCAGGTGTGGCAGTGGCTGCACACCGGGGTGACGCTCGACGCCGGCAGCGGTGGGGCCGGACCCGGCCCGTTGGTCACCCGTGAACTGGTCGAACGGATCGCCGACGAGGAGATCGTGGCGCTGGGCGGCGACCCCGGTCGGTACGCCGCCGCCCGTGACCTCTTCCTCGAGGTGGCCGTCGCGGACGAGTTCGTCGACTTCCTCACCGTGCCGGCGTACGAGCGGATGCCCTGACCGGGGTCCCGCCGTCGGCGCGCGGTCAGTCCGTTGTGGACTGCTTCCCGGCGTACGCGGCCAGCCCCTCGGCGGTCTGCCGGATGAACCGTCCGAGGAACAGACGGTAGAACCAGCCGGTGCCGGGCACCTTCGCCTCGAAGGTCGAGTGCCACCGGATCGTGGTGCCCTCCAGGGTCGGCGTCAGGTCGACGTCGGCCCGGTAGTCCCGCAACGGCAGCCCGGACAGGAGTACGTAACTGAGCCGGCGGGCCGACACCAGTTCCACGATCTCCTCCCGGCTGGTCATCGGCCCGGTACGGAACACCCGGATCGCGCCCACCTCCTCGTGTGCGCCCGGCCCGCCGTCCCCGGCCCCGTTCCCGTCCACCGGCGGTACCGCCCGTTCCAGCTCGAACGAGTCCAGCCCCGACCAGGTCGGCCAGGTGGCGCCGGCCCGCAGCAACGCGTACACGGTCTCCACCCCGGCCACCGACCGGGCCGTCACATCGATTTCCTGCCGTCCCATTCCCACTCCCCGTGGATTCTGCGGTTTTCACCGTCGATCCAGGGTAGATCCTGGTCAGTCGATCTCTGCACGCACTGATTTGCCCCGGATCGACGGCAACTCGGGTGTGGACGGACAGCGGAATTCAGGAGCGGGTGACGCGGAAGATCCGGCGGTTGTCCTCGGGCGCCGTGTCGCGGTACATCTCGCCCTGCGGACCGGCGGACCAGGCGTCGACGAGCCAGCGGGAGATGGTGCTGTCGTTGTTGTCCTCGGCGGACGGCGACTTGACCCCGAGACGGTAGACCCGGGACTCACCGGCCCCCAGGGCGCCCTTGTCACACTTCGACCCGGCCGGGAAGCCGTCCTGCCGTGACCGGAGCTGGTCGCAGCCGGCCCAGTCGCCACCGTCGGCGGACATGCTCGCGGGCAGTTCGACGGTGAAGATCAGCCGGGCGACCGGGAACGGTCCGTTGTTCCGGATGGTGACCACCAGTTCGCCGTGGCGTACGCCGTTGACCGGGCGGTCGAGGGTGAGGCCGGGGGTCTGCGGTACCAGGTCGGTGAAGTCCCGCGCCGGGTCGTAGCCGGCCGGCGGCTTCGTGGCAGGCGTCGCCGGGCGGCTCGGCGTACGGGTCACCGGCTTCGTCGGCGTCCCGGTGGGCGCTGCCGTCTCGGGCGAGGTCGTGGGCGGGGCAGTGGGCGGGGCAATGGTCGCGGTCGCGGTCGGTACGGTTCCGCCGCCGGTGCCCCCGGTCGCCGGTTCGGAGGCGCTTCCGCAGCCGACCGCCGCCAGCAGCAGTCCGCCGCCCAGCGCGGCCGTCACCAGCGCGGCCCTCCACCGTCCGCCGATCCCCCGTGCTCGGTACATCGTTCCTCCTCGTCAAGGGCCGGTTCCCGGCCGTACCCGTTACACGGGCGGGCTATCACCGCGGTTGCGTCGGCTCACCGACAGCGCAAACCAGATAGTTACCACTATCTGCCCATTTGAGTCTGATATCCGACTGCGCCAACCCGGCCACGGGAGCACGGTGGAGAAGCACCGGTCGCCTCGAACATCGCCCCTGAGCTGGGCAAACGAGGCTCCGATGCCGATCATCGGAGAGGTTGCCCCATGCCGCTCGTGCGATTCGACACCGATCCGGTCCAGCGTCCCACCGGCCTCGTACCCCCGATTCCGGACCTCGAAGGGGTCACCGAGCTACGGCTGCACGGCGTCGGCGGGACCACCCCGCAGGACCTGCTCGGCGACGACGCCCCGCTACAGGTCTCCGGCGACCGGATCGCCGGCTTCTACCGGACCGCCGACGTTGCCGGGCGCCACGTCGAGGCGTACTCGTGGGGTGGGATGACCTCACGGGCCGGCTCCCGGGTGCTGTGGCTGCTGCTGTTCCCGTTCGCACTGGCCAACGTCGCCGGGTGGATGTGCACCCCGCGTACGCACGCCTCCGGGTGGCGGTTCCGGCTGCACCGTACGGCGACCCGCTGGGCGGCCCTGTTCCTCACCCTCAACCTGCTGCTCATCTCCGTGATCACCGCACTGGAACTGCTGGCGTACCAGTGCGCGGGCCGGGCCCGGTGCGCCGAGCAGAGCTGGCTGCTGCGCCCGCTGCGTGACCCGCTGCTCGCCGACTTTCCGGGCCGGCGACTGCTGCTCGGCGCGCTGGCACCCCTCGCCCTGGTCGCTCTGCTGGCGGTGCTGACCCTGCGGTCGATCGGCCGCTACGAGGCGGTCAACCCACCGCTGCGGGTGGTCGCGACGGCATCGACGCGCAGTGCCGCACAACCCGGTGTGGGCCTGTCCGATCCGACCTTCTGGGCCGGTGGGCGCAGCACCCACGACCTGGGGCACCTGCATCTCGGCGCGGGACTCGGGTTCGTCGGAATGAGCCTCGCCCACACCGTGCACGCCACCTCGTCGGTGGCCGGGGCACCGGTGACCGCCGGTTGGCTGCACACAGGTGTGCTGCTGGCCGGCGGCGGGCTGCTGCTCGCCGTACTGGTCCTCACCGCGCTCGACGCGTGTCCGCCCGGCAGTGCCCGCGCCGTGTTCGCCTTGGGCGCGGTCACGCTGGTCGGCGCCGGCTGGTTCGCCGCGATCCAACCCGGGTACGCCCAACCCTTCGGCTACCTGCCGGGCATCCCGTTGGTGTCCAACCTGACGCTCGGCGCGGTCGGCGTCAGCCTGCTGCTGGTGCTGGTGGCGTCCCTGTGCGGGGGCTGGCGCCGGGGGACGTTTGTCATCTTCGGTCCGTTCGTGGCGCAGGTGCTCGGCGTCTTCGCGCTCAACGTCGTACTGCTCGGGGCGATGTCCCGGTTCGCCGACCTGGTGGCGGAGGTGTCGTCCCGGAGCAAGCTGCCGTCCGCGCCCACCACGGGGGCGGAGGTGTACATCTATCCGATCGTCGCGAAGATGGTCAACTACCTGACGCTGGCGCCGCTGGCGCTGATCCTGCTCTTCGTCCTGTACGAGCTCGTCGTCTACTGGCGGGCGGGGGCGGACCGGGCCACGGTGACCCGGATCTGCGAGTGGTACCGGGGCAACGTGGCCGAGCCCACGGACGAGCGCAGGTGGCAGTACGACGCCGCCGGCGGTGGCGTGTCCACATCGGACGTAACTGCGTCCGGGACGGCCGGGCGGGCCTGGGGAGCACGGCTGGCGCGGGCTCGGCGGTTCGCCGGAATGGCGCACGACCTGGACAAGCTGATGACCGTGATGGCGGTGGCGGTGACCACGGTGGTGATCGCGATCCAGGTGCGGTACGTCGCCTACGGCAAGCTGCCCTGGGGCACCCAGTGGGCCTACACCCTGGGCAGTTACCTGGCGTCCGGCATCCCGCTGGCGCTCATCGTGCTGCTGCGCCGGGGTTGGCGCAATCTGGAGAGTCGACGTCGGATCGGCGTCCTCTGGGACGTGATGACGTTCTGGCCGCGCGCGTACCATCCGCTGGCCCCGCCGTCGTACGCGGAACGGGCGGTGCCGGAGGTGCAGCGGCGGCTGTGGCGGATCCACGACCGGGGCGGGCGGGTGGTGGTCACCGCGCACAGCCAGGGCACCGTGATCGCCGCCGCCGCCCTGTTGCAGCCGCACAGCCGGCCGGACGACGACGTGGTGGGGCTGGTGACCTTCGGGTCACCGCTGCGCACCCTGTACGGGTGGGCGTTTCCGGCGTACTTCGGCGAGACCGTGCTGCGTCAGCTCTCCCCCGCCGACGATACGACGGGAGCGGCGGTGCACGAGTGGCGGAACTTCTACTACCTCACCGACTACATCGGCGGCCCCGTACTCCCCGATCGGGGCGGGCCCGAGGAGCGGGTGGACGTGGAGCTGCCCGATCCGCCGACGAGCTGGCACATCTACGGTCAGCCGGAGCCGGTCGCCGGCCGCCACTCCGGTTACTGGTCCGACCCGGCGGTCTGGCTGACCGTGGACCGGCTGGCGGGCGAGTTGGCGACCACGGCGGCGGTGCCACTGCCCCGGACGCGACCCGACGACCCGGCGCGGCTCAGACCAGTTCCGCGTCGTGCACCAGCAGGGCCACCTGCACCCGGTTGTTGAGTTCGAGCTTCGCCAGCAGCCGGGAGACGTACGCCTTGACGGTGGCCACGCTCATGTAGAGCGCGGCGGAGATCTCGGCGTTCGAGCACCCCCGCCCGAGCGCCAGCGCCACCTCCCGTTCCCGGTCGCTGAGTCCGGCGAGCTGCCGCAGCGCCCGTTCCCGCCGGGAGTCCGCACCGGTCCGCCCACCCGTGCCGGACGGGACATCGGGTACGGGCCCGGTCGCGTACGCGATCAACCGGCGGGTGACGGCCGGCGACAGGGTGGCCTCGCCGGCCGCCACCCGCCGGACCGCGCGGACGATCTCGGCCGGCGGGGTGTCCTTGAGCAGGAAGCCGCTGGCACCCGCGCGCAGGGCCCGGAGCACGTGCTCGTCGGCGTCGAAGGTGGTCAGCACCAGCACCTCGGGCGGATCGGGCGCCTGCCGGAGTGCCTCGGTGGCGGCCAGCCCGTCGACCCGGGGCATCCGGATGTCCATCAGCACCACGTCCGGCGCGTACGCGGCCACCGCGGCGGCGACCTCACTCCCGTCGGCCACCTCACCGACCACCCGGAGATCCTCGGCCCCGCCGAGGATCATCGACAGCCCGGCCCGGACCAGCGCGTCGTCGTCCACCAGCAGGACCCGGATCACCCCGTCCCCGCCCGCCGCCGAATCGCCCGCCGGGGCCGATCCGCCGGCCGCCGTCGATCCGTCACCCACGCCCACCCCGGTTGAACTGTCGCCCACGCCGACCCCGGTTGAACTGTCGCTCACGCCGACCACGGTAGCCAGGCCGCCAAGCGGAAGTCGCCGGTCGCGGTCCGGCCGTGCTCCAGCCGGCCGCCGGCCAGGCTGGTCCGCTCGGCGAGACCGACCAGGCCGGTCCCGGTGCCGGGGATCCGCTGCGCGGGCACCTGCCCGACCGGCCACCTGTTGCTGACCTCGACGCTGAGCCCGGTGCCGGGACCGCCGACCACGGTGACCGTCACCGCCGACCCGAGCGCGTGCTTGCGGGCGTTGGTCAGCCCCTCCTGCACGATCCGGTACGCGTTGCGCCCGATCCCCGCCGGCACCGCCTCCGGCCGCTCGATCCGCTCCCGGACGCTCACCCGCATCCCCGCCCGCCTGGACTCCTCGGCCAGGACGGCCAGGTCCGCCAGGGTCGGCTGGGGGCGCTCGGGCCCCTCACCGGTGCTCTCCTCGCGGAGCACCCCGATCACCTCACGCAGGTCCTGCAACGCCAGGTGGGCGTTGTCCCGGATCACCCCGGCGGCGCGGGCCACCTCGTCCGGTGCCGCGTCGGGGCGGAACTCCAACGCCCCGGCGTGCAGGCTGAGCAGCGAGATCCGGTGCGCGAGTACGTCGTGCATCTCCCGGGCGATCCGGGTCCGTTCCAGGTGCCGGGCCTGGGCGACCCGCAACTGCTGTTCGGCCTCGGCCCGGTGGGCCCGGTCCCGCAGCGAGACGACGAGCTGCCGGCGGGCCCGGACGACCATGGCCCAGAGCGTCACCGAGACCATGATCGCGAGCGTCAGGGCGATCGCGAACCGCACGTCGACGGTGGGGTCTGGGCGCAGCCAGCAGAAGATGAGCGCGGCGAGCAGGTGCAGGCCGGTGACCGGTGCGGCGATCTTGAGCGGCCGGTGCACCACCACCGTGAAGAGCACGATCAGGATGAGCATCCCGGACGGGGGCGAGATCAGGCTCAGCGGCAGGCCGGCCAGGGCCAGCTGGACCGGCCAGCGGCGGCGTACCCAGAGCACGCCGCAGAGGGCGACGCTGAGCCAGCCGTCCAGGGTGAGCACCCACTCCGGGATGGTGCCGCCCAGCGGGCCGGGCTGGTCCCGTTGGTGCAGGTCCCAGGAGACCATGATCGCGAAACCGGCCGCGATCAGGAAACAGAGCGAGTCGACGATCCAGTCACGGGTGGTGCGCCTGGGCTGGCGCCCGGCCCGGTCCGGCGCCGCGGTCAGGGCGGACGGCAGCAGCCAGGCGTTCTCCGAAGCCGCGATACCGGTCACGCCCCTATGTTACGAACTGTCACCGCCCACCGACAGCGACCAAAGTCGAGGCCGGACCGTAGACCAAGGTCGCGGATGCGCGACCGACGGCCGCAGCGGCGGGAGGCCCCGCGCCGCCACGCTGGTCACATGATTGCGGTCAACCACCTGAGCAAACGGTACGGCGGGCACCCCGCCGTCAACGACGTGACGTTCCAGTGCGAACCGGGCACCATCACCGGGTTCCTCGGCCCGAACGGTGCCGGCAAGTCCACCACCATGCGGATGATCTGTGGCCTGACCCCGCCCTCGGCCGGCACCGCGACCGTCAACGGGGTCCGCTACCAGGACCTGCCGAACCCGGGGCGGGAGATCGGCATCCTGCTGGACGCCTCCGCCCAGCACGCCGGGCGTACCGGCCGGGAGGCGCTGACCCTGGCCGCGATGACCATGGGCGTGGACCGTCGGCGGGTCGGCGAGACCCTGGAGCGGGTCGGGCTGAACGCGGTGGCGGCGAAACGACGGGTACGGGCGTACTCGCTCGGTATGCGGCAGCGGCTCGGCCTGGCGCAGGCGCTGCTGGGTGAGCCCCGGGTGCTGATCCTCGACGAGCCGGCGAACGGGCTGGACCCGGAGGGCATCTTCTGGATGCGCGGCCTGCTGCGTGACTTCGCCGACCGGGGCGGCACGGTGCTGCTCTCCTCGCACCTGCTGCGGGAGGTGGAGGCGGTGGCGGACCGGCTGGTGGTGATCGGGGGTGGCCGGGTCGTCGCCGAGGGCAGCAAGGACGAACTGCTGGCCGGTACCGGGACCGTGGTCCGGGCGGTCGACCCGCAGACCCTGCGTACGGCCCTGCAACGGGCCGGGTTGGCCGCCACCACGAGCACCGACGGTGGACTGCTGGTGCAGGCCGAGCCGGTGGCGGTGGGCCGGGTCGCGGCTGACGCCGGTGCGGTGCTGATCGAGCTGCGCTCCGCCGAGAGCAACGGCCTGGAACAGATCTTCCTCACCCTGACCGCGGGCGACTCCGTACGGGAGGCAGTCAAATGACCACCACGACCACCACCAGCCCGACCACCTCCCCGGCCGGACCGGCGTCCCATCCCGTCCTGCGCCGCCCCGGGCTGGCCCGGCTCACCACGGTCGAGCTGCGGAAGCTGGCCGACACCCGGGCCGGCTACTGGTTGCTGATCGTGATCGCCCTGGCCGCGGCGGCGATCGTCACCGTCCAGCTCTTCGTCATGCCGGACGAGGACCAGACCTTCACCAACTTCTTCGTCCCGTCGCTGCTTCCGGTCGGCATCCTGCTGCCCGTGCTCGGCATCCTGCTGGTGACCGGCGAGTGGTCGCAGCGCACCGCGATGACCACGTTCGCCCTGGTGCCCCGGCGGCACCGGGTGCTGGCGGCGAAGCTGCTCGCGGCGAGCGTCGCCGCGCTCGCCTCGGTGCTGGCCAGCCTGGCGGTGGCGGCGATCGGCACCGCGCTGGCCGGGGCGCTCGGGGGGGCCGGCACCTGGTCGGTCGAACCGGTCATGATCGGCTACGCCGCCCTGTTCCAGATCATCAACGTGGGGATGGGCGTCGCGTTCGGCATGCTGTTCCTGAACACCCCGCTGGCGATCGTGCTCTACCTGCTGCTGCCGACCCTCTGGTCCATCCTGGGCGAGATGATCAGCGGGCTGCGCCGGTCGGCGGAGTGGCTCGACCTCAGCGTCACCTCCGTACCGTTGACAACGGCCGACGTCACCTCCGGGCAGTGGGGCCGGCTGGGCGTCTCGGTGGCGGTCTGGGTGCTGCTTCCACTGGTCGCCGGACTGATCCGGATCGTGCGCCGCGAGGTCTCGTAGATGTCGCCGACCGAGTCCTCACCGGGGGCGCCGCCCGACCCTGCCCCGGCAGCACCGCCCGATCCCGCCCCGGCAGCGCCCCCCGCCGAGCGGCCGGCAGCCGGTGAGCGGGTGGTGGCCGGTGAGCGGGTGGTGGCCGAGCCGGGCTGGGAACGGCTCCTGATCTGGACCCTCTTCCCGCTGCTGGGCGCGGGTGCGATCGCCGGGCTGCACGCGCTCACCGACTGGCTCGTGAAGCTGCCGTGGGCACCAGTGAAGATCGCGGCCAAGTTCGTCAAGGATCTACCCGACCCCGCGGCGACCCTCGGCGCCATCGGGATCGGCCTGGTGGCCGGGCTGATCGTCGCGGTGACGGCCGTGCACGAGCAGCTCGCGGTGACCGTCGCCGCCGACCGGGTCACCCTGGCCCGGCGCGACGGGACCGTACGGGAGGTCGACGGGAAAGCGGTGGGTCTGGTCTTCCTCGACGGCAAGCACCTGGCGCTGCTCGACGCGGCCGGCGCCGAGCTGGCCCGGGAGAAGTCCGACCTGAAGGGTGAGCTGCTGCGGGAGGCGTTCGAGGCACACGGCTACCGCTGGGTGGACGAGGATCCGCACCTGGCCGAGTACCGGCTCTGGGTGGCACCGGTCGGCGACCTGCCCGAGTCCGTGAACGTCCTGCTCACCGCCAGGCAGAAGGCCCTAAAGGACGGCAAGACCGGCTACGCAGCCCGCATCCGCACCGAACTATCCCACCTCGGCTTCATCATCCGCGACGACAAAAAACACCAACACTGGCGCCACCCCACCCCCTAACTCCCCAGCCCGCCCGCCCCCGCCACGCGGAACCGCCCGGACCTCCCGAACCGCCCGGACCTCCCCGTTGATCATGAAGTTAGCAACGCGATCCGGGCAGATCGCCGTACCTAACTTCATGATCAACGGGTTGGTGGGGCGGGGGTGGACCAGGTGGAGTGGGTGGGGGGATGGGGGTGGGGGTGGAACCGGGGGTGGGTTGGAGTTGCCAGGGGAGGGCTGGGCCGGTTAGGCGGGTGGCGGTTAGGGCGGTGGCGGTGCGGGTTACGGAGAAGCGGGCGGCTTCGGTGCCGTTGGGGGCGGGGATGGAGACCGTGACGTCGGCGCCGGTGGGGAGCTGGTAGACGGCCAGGGTCACGCCGTCGGCGTACGGGTAGTCGGGGCGGTCCTCGACGGCGCCGAGCGGCAGCACCGTACCGGGGCGGACCAGGACCGGCACCCGGTCGAAGCCGACCGACTCCCGGACCCACCGCGGACCGGTGATCTCCGCCCCGGTCATCAGATCGGTCCAGGTGCCCGCCGGCACGTAGTAGTCGACCGTGCCGTCCACGTTGAACACCGGGGCGACCAGCAGGCTGTCGCCGAGCAGGTACTGCCGGTCCAGGTACGCCACCGCCGGGTCGTCCGGGAACTCGGCCACCAACGGCCGCAGGACCGGCATCCCCTCCCGGTGCGCGACCACCGCCTGCCCGAACAGGTACGGCATCAGCCGCGCCTTGAGCCGGGTGAAGATCCGCAGTACGTCGACCGCCTCCTCGTCGAAGTCCCACGGCACCCGGTAACTCTGACTGCCGTGCAACCGGCTGTGGGTGGAGAGCAGCCCGAACGGCACCCAGCGCTTGAACAGGGCCGGATCCGGCTTGCCCTCGAACCCGCCGATGTCGTGGCTCCAGTAACCGAAGCCGGACATGGCCAGCGACAACCCGCCGCGCAGCGTCTCCGCCATCGACGCGGGAGTGGACTCGCTGTCCCCACCCCAGTGCACCGGGAACTGCTGCCCCCCGGCGGTCGCGGACCGGGCGAACAGCACCGCCTCACCCTCGCCCCGGTGCTCGCGCAGCAGGTCGAACACGACCTGGTTGTAGATCTGGGTGTAGTAGTTGTGCATCCGCTCCGGGTCGGAGCCGTCGTGCCAGACCACGTCCGTCGGGATCCGCTCGCCGAAGTCGGTCTTGAACGCGTCCACCCCCATGTCCAGAAGGCCCCGCAGCTTGTCGGCGTACCAGCGGCGGGCGTCGGGGTTGGTGAAGTCGACCAGGGCCATCCCGGCCTGCCACTGGTCCCACTGCCAGACGTCCCCGTCGGCCGTCTTCACCAGGTAGCCGTGCTCCACCCCCTCGGCGAACAGCGCCGAGCGCTGCGCGATGTACGGATTGAGCCAGACGCAGATCCTCAGGTTCCGTTCGTGCAGCCGCTTCAGCATGCCGACCGGGTCCGGGAAGACCTGCGGGTCCCACTCGAAGTCGGACCAGTGGAACTCGCGCATCCAGAAGCAGTCGAAGTGGAAGACCGACAGCGGCAGGTCCCGGTCGGCCATCCCGCTGACGAACTTGTTCACCGTCTCCTCGTCGTACGAGGTGGTGAAGGAGGTGCTCAGCCAGAGGCCGAACGACCAGGCCGGGGGCAGGGCCGGGCGGCCGGTGAGCGCGGTGTACCTGCGCAGGATCTCCCGTGGCGTGGGGCCGTAGATGACCAGGTATTCCATCGACTGTCCGGCGACGCTGAACGACACCTTCGACACCGCCTCGGCGGCCACCTCGAACGAGACCCGGCCGGGGTCGTTGACGAAGACGCCGTACCCGGCGGTGGTCAGGTAGAACGGCACGTTCTTGTACGCGTGCTCGCTGCTGGTCCCGCCGTCCTCCTGCCAGATGTCGACCGTCTGGCCGTTCTTCACCAGCGGGCCGAACCGCTCACCGAGCCCGTACACGGTTTCGCCGACGCCGAGCAGGAGCTGCTCCCGGACGTACGAGCCGTCGTCGGTGTCGAGCGCGGCCATGCTCTTGTAGCCGCTGCTGGTCAGCACCCGGTCGTCGGCGACGAAGTCGAGGCGCCAGTCGTCGCCCCGGTGGAACCGGGCTGTCAGCGCACCGGAGGTGATGGTGGCGAAGTCGGTGCCGTCGCTGGTGTGGACCTCGGTGTCCGGGTCGGTGGTCAGGCTGAACTCCGGCCGCCGGGGCCGCTCCCCCAGCAGGTGCGCGACCTTGACCGCGATCACGTCCGGCGCGGGCGAGGTGCACCGTACGGTGATCAGCGGTTGGTTGAGGGTGTCGCCCCGGTTCAGGATCTTCTTCGTCGGGGCGTACACGGTGAGCGCGGCGGGCTCGACCGCGACGTCGCGTACCTGCATCGGGTAGAGCGGGTGTACGCCGTCGCGCATCCGCCAGTAACCGTTGCTGAACTTCATCTCGGGTCCTATCCGGTTGATGCGTTACCTGACCGCGCCGGCCATCGCGCCGCGGGTCAGGGTGCGCTGGAAGATGAGGAAGAACAGCACCGAGAGGGTGGGCCAGTTGGCCGGCACCGCGTCGAAGCGGTTCGACTATCCGCTTCGACAGGAAGCTACGAGCGTGTCCGAGCTGTGTCAATGGCACGACCACGAATTTCCGCGACGTACCGACGAGCCGGTCATGCGGTCCACCGCGCCCGGCGTCGGAGGGAGCGCCGGGGTGAACCGACACGGCTACCCTGCGCGAACGGAGGGCAACAGCCCGGTCGGGCCGTGTTGCCAGGCGGGCGACGGCGCAGGGGCGTTGCTACTGTCGGTCCAGATGATCAGGTCAGGGCCGCGGTGACGTGGCCGCTTCGGACGCTGGAGGAGTCCAGGGGTGTTCACGCTCGTACCGGCCGCGGTGCTCGACGAATGGAAGCACCTCGCGGCACAGGTGCGCGGCGTGCTGTCCGAGGCGGGACTGCCGGTCGCCGCCGAGGGCGACGACGACTACTTCGCCGGGGTGACGGTGGACGTCGATCCGGGCGACGACGAGGCCGGCGGCGTCTTCGTACTCTGGCGACCGCACCGGCGCCTGGGCAACGCGGTGGTGGTGAGCGTGACCGAACAACGGATGGACGATCCCGTACTGCGCCACTTCGGTGCCATCGCCGAGGCCATGCGGCAGGCGATCTGGTCCATCCTCGACTCGGCCGGTTTCACCGTGACCGACCCGCAGACCGACTACCGGCCGCTGCAACTACAGGTCGTCGACGGTCCCGCCGACCCGACCCCCACCGCCGCCGACCCAACAGCGTGAATCGCGGTCAGGCGAGCAGGCGCAGGGACGTCTCCCAGAGCCGGTCGGCGTTGGCGCGGTCGAGCACGAACGGCGCCACCCCGGTCAGGTCCGGAGTCCGGCGGGCGACCAGGGACGCCTCGTTGCAGTTCTCGAAGTACCGACCGCCGATGCCGTCGAGCACCGGCGAGGTGGCCAGCAGCACCGAGGTCGCCGCGCCCTGCTCCGGCGAGTTGATCCGCTCGGCGGGGGTGCTCAGCCGGCCACCGACGTGGCGCTGGAGATTGGTCGCGATCGCGCCGGGGTTCAGCGCGTTCGCGGTGATGCCGGCGTCACCCCAGCGCCCGGTGACACCGACCGCGAACAGGATGTTGGCCGACTTGGACTGCCCGTACGCCAACCAGGGGTCGTAGCTGCGGAAGGCGAACTGGAGATCGTCGAAGATCACCGGTGAGAGCATGTGCGCGCTGGAGCTGAGCGAGACGATCCTCGCGCCACCGGCCGAGGCCAGCGAGTCGTAGAGCCCCAGGGCGAGGGCGAAGTGCCCCAGGTGGTTGGTGGCGAACTGGATCTCCCACCCGTCGGACGTGCGCTGCTCCGGGGAGGCCATGATGCCGGCGTTGTTGACCAGCACGTGCAGCGGGCCGTCCCAGGCGTGGACGAAGGCGGAGACCGAGGCGCGGTCGGCCAGGTCCAGGACGGCCACCCGTACGTTCTTGTTGCCGGTGGTGCCGGTGATGTCGGCGGCGGTCCGCGCCCCCGCGTCGGTGTTGCGTACGGCGAGCGTCACCTCGGCCCCGACGCCGGCCAGCGCCCGTGCGGTCTCCACCCCGATGCCGGACGCACCCCCGGTGACGATCACCCGCCGTCCGGACAGATCGATCCCCTCCGCCACCTCGGCGGCGGTCGAGGAGAAGCCGAAGGGCGTCTCGATACGGGTCATTTCCGTATGCTGCCCCAGCCGAACCGGGGGTGCGGCGGAACGGGCAAACCGCTACCGCCGGTTCCGCCGGCCGGGCTGTGGGTCGGCCGGCGACCCGACCCGTCAGGCGTCGCCGAGCCGGGCCGGGAAACCACCGGTGGCCAGCGGGCCCCAGCTCTCGATCGTCACCCGGATCAACGACTTGCCCTGCGTACGCATCGCCTGCCGGTACTCGTCCCAGTCCGGGTGCTCACCGGAGATGCAGCGGAAGTACTCGACCAACGGCTCCAGCGCCTCCGGCAGGTCGAGCACCTCGGCGGTGCCGTCGACCTGCACCCAGGGCCCGTTCCAGTCGTCGGACGGGACACAGACCGACACCCGTGGGTCGCGACGGATGTTGGCGGCCTTGGCCCGCTCCGGATAGGTCGAGACGACGATCCGGCCGGACGTGTCCACCCCGCAGGCCACCGGCGACGACTGCGGGCGGCCGTCGGCCCGCGTGGTGAGCAGGACGGCCCGGTGGCGCGGGGCGAGGAACTCGGTCAACTGTTCACGGTCGACCCGGGTGTTGGTCGCGATGGTACGGGGCATGCCACCCACCATAGGTCGCCACCGGCGGCGGTGCGCCGGGCGGTCCCCGTACCCGTCCGGTCGGTGCACGGCCCCCGACCACCGTGGGGTCACCGGCCCGCGACGACCGCGTCGGTGACCCCACGGTGATTACGGCCAGGTACCCGGCACCGTCACGGCCCCCGAATCCGGGGTGCCGGGACCTGGATGCCGCCCGGGAGAGCTACCCCCCGTTGTGTAGCTCTCCCGTGGGCGACCCGTTGACAATGCGGCAGCCCGCGGCGGTCGAGCAAGGACACCCCGTTTTTCCGTTGCATGATCGTGCAATGCGGCCGACCGCTCTTCCCCCACGGTTGACGTGATGGTGTGCTGTGTACGGGGCGAGCGGGGGGTCCGCTCCGGAACGGTCAACGGGAGGATCGGGTGCCCGAATCCACCGACACGATTCCGCGTCTCACCCGGTGGGGAGTGTCACCGGACGCGGATCTCATCTACCGCGCGCTGACCATGATGGGTGGTCGCAAGGACACCGAACTGAGCCGGGAACTCGGCCTGCCCCGGTCCCGCGTGGTCGCCGCCCTGGACGAGCTGGCGGCACTACGGGCGGCCCAACCGACCCGGTCGGCCACGATCCGGTCCGGTGTCGCCCGGCGCTGGGACCCGTGCCCGGTCCCGCAGGTGCTGCGGCACCTGCGCCGGCCGGCGGTGCCCGGCAGCCAGCGGGATCGCTGGCGGCAGCACTTCGGCACGCTCGACGGGCTCGACCTGCCGACGCCCGACGACTCCCGGATCCGGCGCTGGACCACCCGCTCTCTCGCCCGGCGTCGGATCGCCCACCTCGGCGCCGCCGAACGGCACGAGCACCTGGCCATCAACACCGAGGAGGTGATCACCGCCGACGCGACCGCCGCGGCGCTTCCGGTCGACCGTGGCCTGGTCGAACGGGGTATCCAGATCCGCATCCTCGGCCGGCCCCCCGGTGACGGCGACCGCACCACCGCACACCTGGCCCAGGTGGGCGGGGGTCTGACCTACCGGGAACTGCCCGACCTGCCCATCAAACTGATCGTCTTCGACCGACGCGTCGCGCTCTTTCCGGCCGACCCGCTGAACTTCGAAGCCGGTGTCGTCGAGGTCGACGATGCACCGGTGGTACAGGCACTCTGCGGACTCTTCGACCGGTTGTGGACGCAGGGACGCGATCCGCACCGACAGGGGGTACCGCCCATCACACTCACGCCCCGGGAGCAGGCGCTCGTCGCGCTCCTGTCCGCCGGACACACCGACGTGTCCGCCGCCCACGAGCTGAAACTCAGCGTACGGACGGTGGCGTACACGATGCGGGAGCTGATGGACCGGCTCGGCGTGGAGAACCGGTTCCAACTCGCGCTCCTGCTCGGTGCCGCCGGTGCCGCTCCCCTACCGATGTCCCGAACCGCCGTGCCCCAACCGACCGAACAACAAGACAAGGATGACGGATGAGACACCTCAGGGGTTCCGCCACGCGGATCGCCTTCGCCGCCGCGATGCTGGTCGGCATCGTGGCCGCCGGTGCGACCCCGGCCGCCGCCGCACCGGACCCGCCCGGCGCGTGTGCCTCCTGTTTCACCGACCCGGACGAGCGCCCCGTGGTCATCCCGCCCCAGATGCCGCGACCGAACGCGACGAACCTGCCGTAGCCCCCGCTCGGCCCGGTCCGTGGCGTGACTCAGCCGGCGCTGGCCGTACGCCATCCGGTGGCGGGCCGGTGCTGGCGGGACGCGTCGCGGACCGGGGTGCTGGTGCCCGTACCGCCGCCGCCGGGCGGTAGCAGGTGGGACGCCTGGCGGGCCCGTTGCGCCGCCGCGAACGCCTCGTCGCGCAGACTCTGGGCGGCCACCGCCGCAGCCTCCGCCGTACGCCACGCGGCGTGCTCGCGTTCGGTCGCCGTCCGCTGGGCGGCGAGCCGGCTCTCGCGTACGGCGCGGCGCAGCACGACCTCCTGCTCGACCGGGTGCCGTCGGGGGTCCCACCCGTTGCGGTGCGCCAGCGCGTTGCCCAACTCCAGCACGGACAGGTCCTGCCGGCCGCAGGCGCTCAACGCGGCCCGGTGCAGGTAACGCTCCCGGTCGGCGTACTCCGACGGGGTGCGCGGCGTACGCGGAACCGGCAGGTACGTCGTCGCGGCCACCCGCCGGGCGTCCGCGTCGGCGGACTCGTACGCCTGCCACGCCGTCTCGGCGTCCTCCTGCGCGGCCAGCCACTCCTCCCGGCGCCGGCGTGCCGTCTCGGCCGCCCGACCCGCCGCGACGGCCACCTCGTCGGCGTAACGGGCCAACTCCTCCGCCTCGGCGGTGAGCCTGGCCCGACCGGCGACCGCCGCCCGCATGGGTACGACGCCGGTCGGGCCGCCACCGTCGGTGAACTCCGGGCTGGGCCGGCGGGCGATCAGGACCGCCATGGCGACGAGTGCCACCACGATCAGTCCGGACCAGATCACCGCGGCCCGGGGAATGTCGAGCAGGAAGAAGTACATGAGATTGTCCATAACCAGCACACCTCGCCGATAAACGATCGCGTTCGGGGTTTCCGTCGGGGCCACGCGATCCTGCCCGGCGTCGTACCCGATCAGCCCGTGAAGGACCTGGGAATACGCGTCGTGGATCGCGGGAAGGGACTCGCCGGCCGGGACGGCCGGTCGGGTGTCACCCGAGGGGCGGAGCCCGCGGACCGGCGGGCAGGCCGTGACCGGAGCCGGCCGGGATGGTCGATCGTGTCGGGCGGTCCGGCGTCGTCCGCCGGTCCGGCTGGCCGGGTGCGACGGTGACCCGGTCGACGGCCGGGACGCGGTCGGTGGCGTCGTCGGAGTCGACCCGCTCGCCGGCCCGGACAGCAGCCGTGGCAGCGCCGGTGATCGGTGTCTCCGGCCGGGTGGCTGTCGGCGGGATGGCCGCAGGTGGGGTGTTGTTGTCCGGGGTTGCCGGCCCGGTGACGACCGCGTGGACCGGGGCGGTTGCCCGGTGTGCGGAGGGCGGGGCGGCGTCGGCGGCACCGGCGCTCAGGCCGAGCACGAGCGCCATCAGGATCAGGCCGGTCAGCAGCCGCAGTGACCGGCGCGCCACCCACCACAAGGGGCGGGAAAGCGTCACGGCGGTCACGCCGGTGAGCTTACCGTCCCCACGTCCGGTTTGGGTCGATCATGAGCACGATCACCCGCCGACCCCGCGACGCCGACCCGGCGGGTACCTCACGGCGGCCCATCCGAGCACGGCCGCGTACGCGACTCCGGCGACGAGCAGGGCCACGGTGACGGTCGGGGTGTTCGTGCCGGTGCCGATCGGGGACGCGACGCTGCCGAACGGAGGGCTCCACAGCACGACGAAGGCCGCAAACTCCTCGTCCCAGAGCACCAACAGCACCGCCATCACCCCGTGGGCCAGCACCCAGGCGAGCAGGGTCGGGACGACCCGGTCCGGATCGAGCAACAAACCCACGGCGGCACCGGCGACCGCCCAGAGCGGGAACGACAGCAGCCCGACCAGCACCACCTGCCAGAACCCCGAATCCCGGAGCAGGTCGGGGTCGAAGTCCAGCCCGGCCGCGCGTACGTCCACGATGGACATCGTCAGTTCGGTACGCAGTGTGGCGGCCGGTGCCACCACGGCCAGGTTCAGCAGTCCCAGCGCCGCACCCGCCAGGCCGGCGGCGGCCATGATGGACAGTGGCCGGGACGTTGTGCCGGCGCGTACCGCCTGGCGGCCCAGGGCGGCGCCCAGGGCGAGCGCGATGAGTTGGCCGCACAGGAAACCCGAGGTGTAGCGGAGCAGGGCGGTGGTGTAGAGCCGTTCGAACTGCTCGGCGTCGCCCTGTGGGTCGGGGTTGACAACGAACTCGTAGCCGCTCTCGTACACCGGCATCAGCAGGAGAGCCAGGACGGCGACCGCGCCCGGAGCCCAGAGCGCCGATCGCAGGCGCGTCAGCGTACGCAACTGGGCGTGGACCGTGGTCGTCATGACCGTTCATCATCCCCGCGCCCCGCCCCGAGCGCTGTCAGCTACCCGCGAGGTACGGGTCAGCCGACGTACGGGCGCCCGCCGCGAGGGGGTACGGCGGGCGCCCTGCCCGGCACGGCCGGAGCGACCGTACGGTCAGCTCCGGTCGCGGTCGCGCACCAGCGGCTCGGCCGCTCGTGGGGTCGGGGTCAGCGGCTCGGCCCCGTACAGTTCGTCCACCAGCTCGGTCTCCCGGGTGACCAGGTCGTCGGCGGGTCCGGCGGCGGACGCCTTCGGGGCGAACAGGGAGGCGGCGGCCCCGACCAGGGCCATCGCGATGGCGAGCCAGAACACGATCCCGAGCCCGTGGTGGAACGGCCCGGCGATCAGGTGCGGGAAGAACTCCCGGCCGGTCAACGTGTCCGCGTTCGCGGTCGGCAGTGCGCCCAGCACGTCCGGGCCGAGCAGCTGCTCGATCGGGTTGTAACCGAGGAACGCGGCGAAGAGCGTACCGACCGGTGGGAGCTGGGCGACGGTGTGCGCGGCGGCGGCCGGTACGCCCTGCGCGGTCAGTCCGGAGTCGAGGGACTGCGGCAGCGAGCCGGCCAACCCGGCCACCATCAGCGAGAAGAAGACCCCGATGGAGAGCACCATGCCGGAGTTCTGGAAGGTCGCCCGCATGCCGGAGGCGGCACCACGCAGCCGGGCCGGCACGCTCGACATCACCAGGGCGGTGTTCGGGGCGGCGAACAGGCCACCGCCGAGCCCGTTGAGGAAGACCAGCATCGCGAAGACCCAGTAGTTGAAGTCGCTCGGGATGAGCAGCAGTCCGCCGAAGGACAGGGCCATCACGACCAGCCCACCGGCAGCGAAGAGACGGGCGCCGTACCGGTCGGAGAGGGCCCCGGCGAGCGGTCCGGCGGCGAGGAAGCCGATGGTGAGCGGGAGCAGGTAGATGCCGGCCCAGAGCGGGGTCTGTTCGTAGTTGTAGCCGTGCAGCGGCAGCCAGATGCCCTGCAACCAGATGATCAGCATGAACTGGAGACCGCCACGGGCGATCGAGCCGAGCAGGCTGGCGGCGTTGCCGCTGGCGAACGCGGCGATCCGGAACAGTCCGAGCGGGAACATCGGCTCGGCCACCCGGGACTCGATCACGCAGAACAGCGCCAGGACGGCCACCCCGCCGATCAGCCCGGTCAGCACCCACGGGTTGGTCCACCCCATGGTGTGCCCGCCGTAGGGTTGGATGCCGTACGTGATGCCGGCGAGCAGCGCGGTCAGCCCGACGGCGAAGGTCAGGTTGCCCCACCAGTCGAGCCGCGCCTTGACCCGTACGCCGGTGTCGTGCAGGGACCGGTAGGCCCAGATCGTGCCGAGCAGGCCGATCGGGACGTTGACCCAGAACACCGACCGCCAGTTCCACTCGGCGAGTAGGCCACCGAGGACGAGTCCGATGAACGAGCCGGCGATCCCCGCGACGATGTTGATGCCCAGCGCGGTGCCGCGTTGCCGGGCCGGGAACACGTCGGTGACGATCGCCGCCGCGTTTGCCATCAGCATCGATCCGCCGACGGCCTGGAGCACCCGCCAGCCGATCAGCCAGAGTGCCCCTCCCCCACCGTCGAACGGGTCCAGGGAGAGGACGATCGAGGTGACGGTGAAGATGGCGAAGCCGGCGTTGTAGATGCGGACCCGACCGAACATGTCGCCGAGGCGGCCGAGGGTCACCACCAGGACCGCGGTGACCAGCATGTACCCCATCAGCATCCAGAGCAGGTAGCTGACGTTGCCCGGCTCCAGCGGGTTGAGGTGGACCCCGTTGAAGATCGCCGGCAGCGAGATCAGCACGATCGAGGAGTTGATCGTGGCGAGCAGCATGCCCAGGGTGGTGTTGGACAGGGCGATCCACTTGTAACGCGGGTTGTCGGCGCCGCCACCGGTGAGGCCGCGTACGCCGGTGCCCGTGCCGGTGCTGCCGGCCCGCCCGTTCGAATCCGTCACGTCAGTTGTTCCTTGCTCAGAGGGGTTCTGCCCGCCCGGCGAGCCGGTCGAGTACCTGTAGCGAGGTGACCACCGCCGCCCGTTCGTCGGCGGAGAGGTCGGCGAGGAGTTGGGCGAGCTTCTCCGCCCGGATCGCCCGGCGACGCCGTACCAGTTCCCGCCCGGCCTCGGTGATGTCGACGACCACCACCCGGCGGTCGGCCGGGTCACTCCCGCGTTCGGCCAGCCCGTCGCGTTGCAGCCGGGAGACGAGCTGGGTCATGCCGGGCTGGGTGACCCCCTCGGCGACGGCCAGGTCGGAGAGGCGGTGGGCGCCGAACTCGTCCAGCCGGTAGAGCGTCGAGGCCGCGGTCAGGCTGAGCCCGTCGGGTGTGGTGAGCCGCCGGAGCAGCCGGATCACCCGGTCGAAGCTGTTCACCGTACGGAGCAGGTCTGTTTCGCCGTCGGAGGTTCCGTTCACCACACCCCAGTTATATATCAGGTACTTATAGAAGCTGCTTATGATTCAACCCACAGGGGCTGGGCTGTCCGGAGCGGGCAATCGACGGCGGTGCGCTGACCTGGGATTTTCCGGATACCCAGGGCATCGAAGAATCATGAGAAGCTATCGTATTAATACGTGAAGGCGTGGATTCCTCATAAGTCCGGCATATCCCTGCTGGGTGAGCTGCCGTCCGGCGTCACCGTCGAGGTCGCGGACGACCCGCTCCGGCTCCCCTCGGAGCCGACCGGGGTCGAGTTCTGGGTGCCGACGTTCATCGGTCAGCCGTCCCTGGTCCGGCTCGCCCCGGACCTGCCCGACCTGCGGGTGGTCCAGCTCCCGAGCGCCGGCGCGGACGCCTGGATCAGGGCCCTCCCGCCGAGCGTCACCCTCTGCGACGCGCGGAGTGTGCACGACTCGTCGACCGCCGAGTGGGTGGTCGGCGCGATCCTGGCCCAGTTGCGCCGGTTCCCGGAGTTCGTCCGGGCCCAGGAACGGCACCACTGGGCACACGAGCAGGTCGCACCCACCGACGAGCTGTACGGCAAACGCGTACTGATCATCGGGGCCGGTTCGATCGGCACGGCGGTCGCGGCCCGGCTCGCCCCGTTCGGGGTGACCCTGACCCTCGCCGCCCGCACCGCCCGCCCCGACGAAGGCGTGTACGGCGTCGCCGACCTGCCCGAACTGCTGCCCTCGGCCGACATCGTGGTCCTGCTGGTGCCGCTGACCGAGCACACCCGGGGACTGGTCGACGCCCGTTTCCTGGCCGCGCTGCCCGACGGGGCCCTGCTGGTCAACGCCTCCCGTGGCCAGGTCGCCGACCCGGTGGCCCTGTACGCCGAACTCTCCACCGGCCGGATCGGTGCGGCGCTGGACGTCACCGAACCGGAGCCGCTCCCGTCGGACGACCCGCTCTGGCAACTGCCGAACGTACTGATCACGCCGCACGTCGGGGCGATGGTGCACGGCCTGATGGCCCGCACGTACCGGTTGGCCGGGGCGCAGCTACGCCGGTACGTGGCCGGGGAGCCGCTGGTCAACGAGGTCGTGAACGGTTACTAGTAGCGCCGTGCCGGCTGACCGGCGAGTACGCGGGAGCCTTCCAGGACGGACATCATCGACTGGTTGGCCTCCCAGCCGTCCGGGAACTTCACCGGGACGTTGAGGTGCACCGGTTCGGTGGACGGGTGCGCGTCGAGCAGGTCGGCGATGCCGGCACGGGCCACCACCACACAGGCGTGCCGGTGCCGGGAGGTGAGTACGCAGAGCCGCCCCGACTCCAGGTGGAAGGCGGTCGCGTCACGCCGGCCGGAGAGCGGGTGCAGGACCACGGTCAGGTCGTACTCCCGCCCCTGGAGCCGGTTGGCGGTGTCGACGGTGATGTCCGCGCCGGCCGGGCCGAGCATCGACCGGATCACCGCGACCTGGTCCCGGTGGGCGGCACCGATCGCGATCCGGGAGGCGTCGACGGGTGCACCCGATCCGGTCCGCTCGGAGATCGCCACCGCACCCCGTTCCAGCACCCGGCGGGCCAGCGCGGCACAGGCCGCCGCCGCCTCGGTGTCCGTACGCGGGGTGTGCCGGGCGGGTAGCTGGTAGAGCGCCCAGCCGGTGTTGGCGGCCTGTTCCACCGCCTCGTCCACCCGGTCACCGGGCCCCGGCCGGGTCAGCGACAGGGAGCGGTCCCGTGCCGACGTGCCGGCCCGGAAGCCGGTGAACGGGTAGAAGGCGGCGGCCACCACCGGGGCGGCCGAGGCCGGGAGCCGCCAGGAGACCGGGAGCCGGTGCACCGGGAGGTCCGGGTTGTGGCGCAGCAGGACCGCCACCGCGCTCTGCATCGGATCCCAGGTGAGGCCGGTCCACCGGACGGTGTCCACGGTGGAGAACGGGTCGAGCTGGCCGGGGTCGCCGACGAACAGGGCCCGTTCGAACCGGGCGGCGACGCGGAGCAGGGCGTCGGAGCGCATCTGGTACGCCTCGTCCACGATCGCCCATGGCCAGGAACCCTCGCTGATCATGGCCCACTTGGCTGCCGTACCGATGATGACCGCCGGACCGCCGAGGTCGGCGACCTTGGCCGCGACCCGGACCAGGTCGTGCCGGGCGACCCGCTCGGAGGGTACGTAGTCGGTGGCGGAGAGCCGGCCGATCGGCAACTCGGGGGCGGCCACCGCCAGCCGGTCGACCAGGTCGTCCACCTGCTCGTTCGTCTGGGCGATCACGATCAGCGGCTCACCGGCTGCGGCCAGTTCGACGGCGGCCCGGACCACCAGGGTCGACTTGCCGGCACCGGGGGGCGAGTCGACCACCACGCCCCGGTGCGCACCCTCGCGCAGGTCGGCCAGGACCGCGTCGACTACCCGTCCCGCCTCGACCGCCGGCGGCAACGCCAAACCCGTGACCATGCGCGGCTGCACCCCTCCCGGCCGACGACTTCCCGGCACACTATCGGCCCGCACCGAGCCCGCCGCAGTCGCCGGGCCGAGCCGATCTCATCTCACACAGAGTGTTTGTCGGAACACCGTCAGACACGAGTTGTGTTGCCAGCCGACCACTACCGTCCGAGAAACCCGAGGTCAGGTGGGCTTTGTCGGATCTGAGGAGTGGACCCATGTGGACCGTACGCAATCGTGACCGGCGTCTGATCGTCACCGCCAGTGTCCTTGTTGCCAGTCTGGTGGCCGTCGTCGGCGCCCACCCGCTCGCCGCCTCGGCGGCCAGGACGAACCAGCCGTTCTACGGTGACCTCACCGGTGACGGCTACGTCGACATGATCACGCTGGGCTTCTCCGGGGGAAGCTGCGCGGCCAGCGTGTTCCCCGGTGACCGGGTGGGCCGGTTCGGCACCCCGACCGTGCATCCGTACCAGATCCTGGAGGACCCGCATGGGGCCTGCGCGGACGTCGGCACGGTGCTCGACATCGGTGGGGACGGCACCCCCGAGGTGATCGTGGGCTGGTGCTGCGGTCCGACGGTCGACTACGGCCTGCTGATCCTGCGGAACTTCCAGCCGGTCGGGACCCTGCCCGGCCTCTGGGAGACCGACGAGCTCGGGGTTGCCCAGTTCGGCGGCGACAAGCTGCCCGACCTCTACCTGAGCACCTACTTCGGCGGCTTCACCACCTATCTCAACACCACAGGCGGAACCCTGGTCGAAGGCCCGATCAACCACACCTGCGGCGACCCGCGCTACCTGCTCGCCGACTTCAACCGCAACGGGCGACAGGACGTGGTGATCAATTGCGTCGACGTCCCGAACGACGGCAACGTGGACGTGCTGCTCGACGACGGCCGGAAGGTGCCACTGCGCGCCGGGCAGGACCACGAGAGCTACCTCCTGAAGGTGCTCGACCTCAACGCCGACGGTCGCCCCGACGTACGGACCACCTCCGAGGTCAGCGGTACGACGATCGACTACCTCGGTCGCGGTGACGGCACCTTCGCCACCACCCCGATCGCCAACGACGACCTGGCGTACGCGTACCGGGCCACCCCGAAGGTGATCAAGGTACGGGTCAACGACCTGGCCAGCAGCACCGCCAAGCTCACCGTCACCCAGCAACCGAAGTACGGCTACCTGACCAACGTCGACTCCCGCTACGAAATCCAGTACGTCCGTACCGCCGCCCACAAGCTCACCGACACCTTCGTCTACCGGCTCACCGAGGGCGGGCTGAGCGACACCGCCACCGTCACCGTGAAGATGAAGGACTGACGTCAGCCTGCTCGGTCCGTCGGCGGCCGGTCACGGCAGCGGGTGCCGGGTGAAGAACTCCCACATCAGCCTGCTCGCGTCGGCGGGCCAGGCGTGCCCCATCCGGGCCACCGAGTAGACGACGTGCTCGGTGCCGCCGGGGCAGGTGGTGGTGTAGACGTGGGTCGGCCCGCCCTCCATCGTGATGCTCCTGACCTGCTCGTTTCCGCATCCGAGGGCCTTGTCCCAGCCGGTGTTGGTCACCGGCCACGCCTGGCTGAGCCGGTCGTCGCCGCCCTGGAAGGTGATCAGCGACAACGGTCGCGACGGCACCGACGTGTCCGGGTTCGACCCGCTGACCGGGGCCACCGAGGCGAACCGGTCGGCCAGCCGCTCGGCCACGTCGTAGGCGAGGGTGGCACCACGGGAGAAGCCGGTGGCGTGCACCCGCCTGGTGTCGACACCCCAGACCGGGACCAGGTGGTCGAGCAGCGCACCCACCGCCCGGGCGTCCGGGAACTCCTTCGGGTACGCGACCAGGAAGCCGTTCGCGTCCGCGACCTCGTTCAGCCCGGTCCGCACCGGCAGGGTCTCCGCCGCCTCGCTGCCGTGCAGGGCCACGACCAGCGGGTACGCCTTCCCTGGTGCGTAGCCCGGCGGGGCGTGCAGGAGGAACTCCAGTTTCGCGCCCTCGGCCGACCGGAAGGCCAGGGTGTGGTCGCCGGGGGCGGGTGTCTCCGGCGGCAGGGTGGCCTCGGTGCCGGTTGGCGGCGTCGAGGTCTCCTCGGCTGCGGTCGAACACCCGGTCGCGGCACCGGTGACGGCGGCAAGGGTGAGCAGGATCATCCAGGCGCGCTTCATATGTCAGAACTTACATAGACACGACCGGGACCACAATGTACGCGTGTCCACTCTCGGCTTCGCCCTGCTCTCCCTGCTGACCCGTGGCCCCGCCACGGGGTACCAGCTCAGTCAGCGGATGAAGGTGCCGATCGGCCACTTCTGGGTGGCCAACCACAGCCAGATCTATCCCGAACTCGCCCGACTGACCGAGGCCGGTCACGTCGAGGTACGCGAGGACGCCGGACCGGGCCCCCGGGCGAAGAAGACGTACACCCTCACCCCCGCCGGACGGGAGGCCCTCGCCGGCTGGCTGCCGCAGCCGCCGACCGTCGCCCCGCGCAGCGAGGTGGCCCTCAAGGCGTACGCGGTGAACAGTGCCGATCCACAGCGGATGGCGGCGATGTACCGGGGACTGGCCGAACAGGCGGCGGCCACCCTGACCGCCTTCGAGCAGGAACTCGGCTGGATGCGCGACGAGGGCTACGACGACGTGTCCCACCCGAAGTTCGGCAACTACGCCGTCCTGCGCCTGGGCGTCGAGTCCCAGCGGGTCATGCACGAGTGGACCACCTGGCTGGCCGGTCGGCTGTAACCGGAACGGTCACCCGGTCTTCCCGTCCCTTCGGCTGTTCCGGCACCGGGATCCTGATCAATAGGGTGGCGGTCCCCGTGCTTTCGACCAGAAGAAGGTGGCGCTGGTGTACGCCGTCATTGACGTGGAGACCACCGGATTCAACCCCGGCATGCACGACCGGGTCTGCGAGATCGCGGTGGTCCACGTGGACGGTCGGGGGCAGATCACCGATCAGTGGTCCAGTCTGGTCAACCCCGAACGCGACCTCGGCCCCCAGCACATCCACGGCATCCGGGCCGCCGACGCCCGCCGTGCCCCGAAGTTCCACCAGCTCGCCGGGGAGGTCGCCCGGCGGCTGCGCCACCGGCTGCCGGTGGCGCACAACCTGGCCTTCGACGCCCGGTTCGTGACCGCCGAGTACGGGCGGCTCGGTGCGACGGTCCCCCTCCACCACGCCGACGGGCTGTGCACGATGCGGCTGGCCGCGAACTTCCTGCCCCTCGCCGGCCGCAGTCTCGCCGACTGCTGCCTCGCCGCGGCGATCCCCCAGCGGCAGGCACACTCCGCACTGGACGACGCGCTGGCCGCCGCCCACCTGCTGGCCTACTACCTCCGCGCGGTCGGGCAACCGCCGCCGTGGGAGGACTCGGTCCGGCTGGCCGGCAAGCAGGTCTGGCCCGAGTTGGCGCAGCCCGTCGGGGTGGCGGCGATGACCCGGAGCGCTACCGGCGGCAAGCAGGAACACTTCCTCGCCCGGCTGATCGACCGGCTGCCCCGCGTACCGGATCCGCCGCAGGCGGACGCGTACCTGGCCCTGCTCGACCAGGCGCTGCTGGACCGGTACCTGTCGGCGACCGAGATGGACGCGCTGGTGGACACGGCGGGCGCCCTCAAGCTGACCCGGCGGGAGGTTGTCGTCCTGCACCGGCAGTACCTTCGCTCGCTGGCCGCCGAGGCGGCCGACGACGGTGTGGTCACCGCCGAGGAACTGCGGGACCTGCACGCCGTGGCGACCCTGCTGGACCTGCCCCCGAACGAGGTCGAGGGCGCGATCGGCGAGGCCCTCTCCGGCGGCAGCGGGATCCCGGCCGGGCCGGCGACCACCCAGCGGTTCTCCCTCACGGCCGGCGACATCGTGGTGTTCACCGGGCAGATGGACGAGCCCCGCGAGGTGTGGGAGGCGAGGGCGATCGGTGCCGGGTACGACGTCGGCCGGTCGGTGACGAAGAAGACGACGCTGCTGGTCGCCGCCGACCCGGACAGCCTCTCCGGCAAGGCCCGGCTGGCCCACAAGTACGGCATCCCGGTGGTACGACCGGCGGCCTTCCTGACCATGCTGCACGGTCGCTGACGCCGCCCGCTGACCCGACCGCCCCTCACCGGACCAGGGCGTCCACCTCGGCGGCGGTCGGGGCGGTGGCGGGACCACGGCGGGTCACCGCGAGCGCGGCGGCGGCGTTGGCCCGGCGTACGGCGTCGGCTGGGTCGAGTCCACCGGCCAGAGCCGCCGCGAAGGCGCCCACGTGCGCGTCGCCCGCGCCGTTGCTGTCCACCACCCGGACCGGGAACGCCGGTACGACAACCGGCTCCCCGCCCCGCACCACCAGTACGGCACCGCCCGGCCCGGTACGGACGAGCACACCGGCCCGTCCGGTACGGGCGGCCAGTGCCGACGCGGCGGCAACCGGGTCCTCGAGTCCGGTGAGCAGTCGCGCCTCCCGCTCGTTGCAGCTCCACCAGTCGGCACGGGCGAGTGCCGGGGCGAGCACCGGCGCCGGGATCTCGGCGACCAGTGGACCGGGGTCGACGATCACGGTGACACCCGGATCGAGGGCCGGCAGCCACCCGGCCAGCGCCGGTCCGTTCGACGGGTAGGCCAGGCTGTAGCCGGAGACGTAGACGAGGTCGCCGGGGCGGGGCTCGATCCGGGCCAGGTCGGCCGGACCGAGTCGGGCCTCGGCACCGGGGCTGGTGGCGAAGGTCCGCTCCCCGGAGGGGTCGACCATCGCGACGCTGAACCCGGTGTCGAGATCGGGCAGCGGTGGCTGGAGCACCTCGATCCCGGCCTCGGTGAGCTGACCTCGGGCCAGGTCACCGAAGGGGCCGGTGCCGTGCATTCCGGCGTACGCGACCGGCAGTCCCTGGCGGGCGGCGCCGACCATCACGTTCAGCCCTCCCCCGGCGGTGATCCGGCTCTCCGAGGCGAGCACGTCACCGCCGGTCTCCGGCAGCCGGGGCAGGTACATCACCACGTCAACGACGACGTTTCCGGTGTGCACCAGCCGGGCCGGGCGGGCGCCGGCACCGCCCGCCGGACGGACGGGATCGGCGCTCACGACCGTACCGCCAGGGTTTCGCCGTCGACCGGCGCTTCCGGACGGTCCCGGTCGGACCGTGCCGTCCCGCCGAGCCGGCGGGCACCGGTGGCGCCGAACAGCAGGTAGAGCCCGCCGGAGACGACAAACGCGGCGACCCACCCGAGCCCGTTGGTGCCCATCCACGAGTCGGCCAGCGGGCCGCTGAACCAGACGTCGGTGGCCGAGGTGGAGGCGGTGGTGAAGAGCAGGCCGACGACGATGCCGGCGAGCCACGGCAGGACCGCCGACCAGCGGAACCCGCCCCGGTACCAGTAGACGCCGGTCGCGGTGGTGTCCATCAGGCCGTCGGGCTGGTACTGCCGGCGGAAGAGCATGTCGGCGAGGAAGACCGCGACCCAGGCGGTGATCGGTACGGCGAGCAGCGAGATGAAGGTGATGAACGGTCCGTAGAAGTCCCCGGCGATCAGCATGAAGTAGATGCCACCGGCGAGGGTGAGCACGATGTCCAGCCCGACGGCGACCACCCGGCGGGCCCGTACGCCGAGGGTGATCATGGTGAGGCCGGCGGAGTAGACCGAGAGGTTGTTGGAGAGCAGCAGCCCACCGAACGCGGCGAGCAGGTACGGGACCGCCATCCAGGACGGCAGCATCACCTGGATCGCCGAGACCGGGTCACTGGCCGACGCGAGGGTGCCGTCGCCGGCCGAGAGCAGCCCGCCGAGCCCGATGAGCAGGAACAGCGGCACACCGGCACCCACCGACGCCGCCACCACGATCCGCCGACCCGGTACGTGCCGGTGCTGGTAGCGGGCCATGTCGGCACCCGCGTTCGCCCAGCCGATCCCGGTGCCGGCGGCGATCACGCCGATCCCGGCGATGACCACGCTGGCCGGGGCGGCCGGTGCGTGTGCCACCGCGTCCCAGTTCACCTTCGTGATCAGGAACGCGCCGACGAGGATGTTCAGCGCTCCGAAGACGTACGTGGCCCACTGCTGGATCCAGACCAGGGTGGCGTGCCCGAGTCCGGAGACCACCAGGGTCAGCGCGACGAACACGAGCAGGCTGATCACGGTCAGTACGGAGTTCGACCCGACCCCGAACACGATGCTGATCAGGGCCAGCAGCGCGTACGCGGCGGTGGTGGTGTTGACCGTCTCCCAGCCGACCCGGGACAGCCACGAGATCACGGTCGGCCCGTGGTTGCCGCGTGGGCCGAAGACCGCCCGGGACAGGGTCATGCTCGGCGCCCCACCCCACTTGCCGGCCACGCTGATCAGGCCGACCAGGGCGAACGACCCGAACGAGCCGAGGGCGGCGACGAGCAGCGCCTGCCAGATGTTCATGCCCCGCAGGGCGACCAGGGTGGCGCCGAGCGGGAGCCCCAGGATGGAGATGTTGGCCGCGAACCACACCCAGAACAGTTGGCGTGGTCCGCCCGTACGCTCGGCGGGTGGTACCGGCTCGATGCCTCGGGTTTCGATGGCACCGATCCGGTTGGTGTCGGCCGGAGCGGTTCCGGCCAGTTCGGTCGCGGACATCTTTGTCCTGCCTCTCCCCTGCGGGTTCCGGCGTCAGCGGGGCTGACGGAGGGCGAGCAGGTTGATCGCCATGTCGGTCAACGGAAGGTGGTTCACCGTCTCGATCGTCTCGATCGCGGCGGACGGGTAACTGTCGGCGCCGTGCAGGGCACCGGCGACGGCTCCGACGATGGCGGCGATGGTGTCGCAGTCGCCGCCGAGGGACGCGGCGAGCAGGCACGCCTGCCACGGGTCGTCGGGGTGGACGGCGAGGACCGCGAAGGCGGCCGGCACCGACTCCTGGGTGGCCACGCTCGTCCCGACCAGGCGGTAGATCGTCTCGGCGGCCACCTCAGGCGGTTGCCCGGCGACGAGGCGGGTGGCCCAGTCGATCCGGGCGCCGATGTCGGCGGCGGCGATCCAGTGCCCACGGGTGCCGGCGAGGCGCGCGGCGCGTACGGCGGTGGCGGTCACCGTCGCCTGGTCGGCGCCGTCCAGGCCGGCGCTGACCGCGGCGGCGACGGCGGCGGCCCCGGCGAGGGCGACCCCGGTGTTGTGGGTGACCCAGCTCGCCTCGACCACCCGCTCCACGAGCAGGTCCAGGTCGTCCACTCCCACGGCGATCCCGACCGGGGTGATCCGCATGGCCGCGCCGTTGGTGGTGCCGTACCGGCCGGCTTCCTCGATCGGGCGCCCGGCGGCGACGGCGGCGACGGCGGACCGGGTGGACGGGCCGAGCAGGTCGAGGGACCCCCGGCGGCGCATGTCGTCCTCCCAGGCGAGCAGTTCGCGGGCGAGCCGGTGACCGTCGATCCGGCCGTCGCCGTCGAGCAGCAGCCGGCCGACCAGCATGGCCTGCTCGGTGTCGTCGGTGACCGACCCGGCCGGCATCCCCGGGGCGATCGGCTGGTCCGCCGGCCCCGGTTCGAAGCCGGTCAGCCGGCCGTACCGGTCCTTGATCCGCTCGCGGGGCAGGGACTGGGTCGGCATCCCGAGCGCGTCGCCGATGGCGAGTCCGGTGAGCGCGGCGACGGCCCGCGCCCGGATGGTCGAGGCGGTCGTGGTGTAGCCGGCGTCGGTCATGACGACTCCCCGCCGAAGCGCAGGTGCAGCCGGAACCGGTCGGGGTCGAGCAGGCTCTCGACATGTTCGACCAGGTCACCGGCCCGGTCGCGGCTGAGCCGCCGGGTGTGCAGGTAGAGCTTGCCGGCGTCGCAGCCGAGCAGTTCCGCGTCGGCCGGGGTGGCCCGGGTCAGCTCGACCCATTCCTCGCCCCGGTCGGGCACCAGGCCGGCGTCGCGCAGGGCCGCGTAGAGGGACCCGGTGAGGCCCCGCTCGGGCAGGTCCCGCAGGGCCCCGACCGCCGGGATCCGGCTTCGTTCGATCGAGATCGCGGGCCCGTCGGCGAGGGAGCGGAGCCGGTCGACGGCGACGTACTCGGTGGTGGGCAGGTCGAACCGGGCCGCCAGCTCGGGTTCGTGGACCAGCGCCAAGCGGAGCACGCGTACGGTCGTCGGCACGCCCTGTTCGGCCAGGGCGCGGGCCCAGCCGAGCCGGTCGTCCAGCGCCCGCCCGTCGAAGGTGACGAACGATCCCTTACCGGAATGGGTGGAGATCAATCCCCGCCGGCCCAGTTCGGTGAGCGCCTGGCGGACCGTGTTGCGGCTCACGTCGAACCGTGACGCGAGGGCGTGCTCCCCCGGCAGTTGGGCGCCGTTGGCCAGCCGCCCGCCCCGGATGTCCCGGGCCAACTCGTCGGCGATCCGCTGGTGCTTGAGCCGGAAAACCTGTCCAGACATGTCCAGGACGATAGCTCTGAGCTGCGGCACCGACAACCCGAGCATGATCCGGCAGCGGCCAGCAGGGCAACTCCCACCTGCACTGGCACATCGCCCCGCTCCCCCCGGGCACCCCGTACGCCCGGCAGCAGTTCCAGGCCCTCCTGGCGGAGAACGGCGTCATCGAGTGGTCGGACGACCAGGCGGCGGAACTGGGCGACCTGCTCAGGACGGCCCTGTGTAACGGCTGACGGCGTCGATGTCCGAGCTGACGGCGTCGACTCCGGTGAGCGTGGCCGACACCGCCCAGAGCCGCGCCGCCTCGCTCGGCGTCCCGTCACCGGCGACGGCACGCTCGGGAAGATCGGCGATGTCGCAGTCGACGCAGTAGACCCCGCCCAGACCCGCGAGCCGGGGCGAGGTGGCCGCCCACACCTGCGTCGCCGCCCCCTGTTCGGGGGTCTTGAAATCCGCCCCGATCTGGTTGCCGTCCTCGTCGACCCAACCGGCGGCGACCATCTCCGACCGGGAGAGGTGACGTTGCAGCGGGGTGAGGATGTAACCCGGATGTACGGAGAACGCCCACACCCCGTACGCCCGGCCGATGGTGTCGAGGTGCTCGGCGAACCGTACGTTGGCCATCTTCGACTGCGCGTACGCCTGCCACTTGTCGTACCCCTGCTCGAACTGGAGGTCGTGCCACCGGATCGCCGAGTCCGCGTAACCGGAGGCGACGGCCACCACCCGGGCACCTCCGCCGCGTACGAGCGCCGGCCACAGGCGGTTGACCAGGGCGTAGTGCCCGAGGTGGTTGGTGGCGAACTGCGCCTCCCAGCCGGAACCCACCCGGGTCTCCGGGCAGGCCATCAGCCCGGCGTTGTTGACCAGGATGTCGATGTCCCGACCCGACGCCAGGAACCGGTCGGCGAAGCCACGGACGCTGTCCAGGTCGGTCAGGTCGACCTCGTCCACCTCGACGCCGTCGATCCCCTCGACGGCCTCCCCGGCGGTCGCCGGGCGCCGGGCGGCGACGACAACCCGTGCACCGGCACGGATGAGTGCGCGGGTGGTCGCCAGGCCGAGACCCGAGTGGCCGCCGGTGACGATCGCGAGCCTCCCGGACAGGTCGATCCCCGACAACACGTCGTCCACGCTGGTCCGGGCGCCGAATCCCGATCCGATCGAACGCTGGGGTGTGTTCATGAGCCGACGCTAGGACTTCGAGCGCGGTCGAAGTCAACAGCCGGGTTTTGTTGGATGGGTGACCGTGGACGGGGTGGTCCACACTGCACCGCATGATGGCCACCACTTCCCCCGATCCTGGCAGCGCCCGTACGTGGATCCGGGGTCGGCCCGGTGCCGTCCTGCTCATGGTGGTGGCGGTCGGGCTGGCGGTGGCCGGGATCGTGGTGGCTGAGTTCATCGGCGCGACCACCCTGCCCGGCCTCGCCCTGAGCCTGCTCCTGCCAGGGCCGATCATCTTCGGCCTGATCGCGCTGGGCCCGTGGCTCGCGCGCAGGCCGAAGCCGACCGCCCTGCGGCTGGGGACCGGACCGGCCTTCGTGGCCCCGCCCGAGTATCCGCTGCTGGGAGCGATGGCGGCGCAACAGTTGACGTTCACGGTGTTCATGGCCAACCTGCAGCTACGGGTACTCGAACCGGACGAGGGCGCTCCGCCGCTCGCGCTCCTCATGGTGAGCCTGCTGCTGATGGTCAGCCTGTTCGGGCTGTCGCTGCTGTGGGTCGTGGCGGTCTTCCGTGACGGGATCCGGCTGGAGCTGCGCCCGGAGAGCCTGGTGGTGGTCACCCTCCTGGGTCGCCAGGAGGTGCCGTGGGAGGCGATAGCGGTTGGCCCGCCACCGCGACCGAGCACCTGGGACGCCAGCCCGGTCGGTATCGGCCGACAGGACCTGGTCCGTACCACCGGGTTGATCAAGGTCTTTCCGCAGGTGTTGCTGCCGCTGGACCAGCTCGGCGTACAGCCGGCCTTTCTCACCAATGCGATCAACCACTACCTGCTGCATCCGGAGTACCGGGCCGGCATCGGCACCCCGGAAGAGCATGATCGACTCCAGCGGGCGATGGCGGTGTATGGCGGCTGACCTGGGCGGTGTTCTACATCACCTCGTTGCGCACGATAAAAGTTTGCAGGACCTGCAAGTTTGTTCGTACGGTAACCGGGTGACCATCGTCGAGGACGCCACCGCCGGGCGCCGGGACCGCAAGAAGCGGCAGACCCGCGACGCCCTGGTGTCCGCCGCGCTGCGCCTGGTGGCCGAGCGCGGGCTCGACCAGGTCACCGTCGAGGAGATCAGCGAGGCCGCGGACGTCTCCGCGCGTACGTTCTTCAACTACTTCTCGTCCAAGGACGAGGCCCTCGTCGGCGACCAGGCGGGCGACAGCGAACGGGTGCTGGCGGTGCTGGCGACCGTGCCGCCGGAGGTGCCCGCGCTGGAGGCCGTACGGCTGGCGCTGACCCCGATGCTGGAGGAGATGCAGGCCGACTCGGCGCTCTGGCTGCTGCGACTGAAGGTCGTGGCGCAGAACCCGTCGCTGCTCCCCCGGCTGGTGGCGGGCAGTGTCGAAACCGAACGGTTGACCACCGAGGCGCTGGCCGCGCGTACCGGGGTGGGGCCGGACCACGTCTATCCGGCCCTGGTCACGGCCGTCACCGGGGCGGCCTTCCGGATCGCCATCATCCGCTGGTCGGCCAGCGGCGGCAGCCTGCCGCTGACCGACCTGGTCGACGAGGCGTTCGCCGGGGTCGCCGCCGGCCTGCCAGATCCCCGATCCGCCGCCTGACCCGACGACTTTTCCGCCCCGGCCTTGTCAGTGCCGGGGCCACCACACCTGCTCGTGACGAAGGATGCGTTGATGACCACAACCGCCGCGCCCGCCGAGACCGCGGATGCCGGCTCGGGGCGCATGTCCCGCCGGGAAGTCCTCCAGGCCCTCTCCGGCCTCATGGTCGGCATGTTCGTGTCGATCCTCGCCTCCACCGTGGTGGCGAACGCGCTACCGCGCATCATCGCCGACCTGCACGGCAGCCAGACCGTCTACACCTGGATCGTCACCAGCGAACTGCTGGCGATGACCGCGACCGTCCCGCTCTGGGGCAAGATGGCCGACCTCTACAGCAAGAAGCTGCTGATCCAGCTCTCGCTCGGCCTGTTCGTGGTCGGTTCGCTGATCGCCGGCTTCACCCCGAACGTCGAGGTGCTGCTGATCAGCCGGATCGTGCAGGGCATCGGCGCGGGCGGCATGAGCGCGCTCGCCCTGATCGTCATGGCGGCGATGATCCCGCCGCGTGAACTGGGCCGGTACGCCGGCATCTTCGGCGCGGTCTTCGGCGTCGGCACCATCGCCGGCCCGCTGATCGGCGGTGTCCTGGTCGACACCTCGTGGCTGGGCTGGCGCTGGTGCTTCCTGATCGGGGTGCCGTTCACCCTCCTGTCGATCTTCCTGCTCCAGCGCACCCTGCACCTGCCGGTCGTACGCCGGAAGGTGAACATCGACTGGGCCGGTGCCGCCCTCATCACCGCGGGCGTCTCCACCCTCCTGGTCTGGTCCTCCCTCGCCGGGCACAAGTTCGCCTGGGGTTCGGGGTGGACCGCGCTGATGGTCGGCGGCGGCCTGGTGCTGCTGGCACTGGCGATCTGGGTCGAGTCGCGGGTGGCGGAGCCGATCATCCCGCTGAGCATCTTCCGCAACCGGACCGTCTCCCTGGCCACCGTGGCGAGCGTCCTGGTCGGTGTGGCCATGTTCGGCGGCACCGTGTTCCTGTCCCAGTACTTCCAGATCTCGCTGGGCAAGTCGCCGACCGTCGCCGGACTGATGAGCCTGCCGATGATCTTCGGTCTCCTGGTGTCGTCCACCGTCGCCGGCCAACTCATCACCAAGTACGGCCGGTGGAAGATCTACCTGGTCGCCGGTGGCGCGATCATGACCGCCGGCATGGTCCTGCTCGGCACCATCGACGCCGGGACCAGCGTCCTGATCCTGTCGATCTACATGGCGGTCCTCGGCATCGGCGTCGGCATGCTGATGCAGAACCTGGTGCTCGCCGCGCAGAACGACGTACCCGCGCACGAACTCGGCGCGACGACCTCGGTGCTGACCTTCTTCCGGAGCATGGGCGGCGCCATCGGGGTCAGCGCCCTCGGCGCGGTACTGGCCAACCGGGTCACCTCGCTGCTGAGCGAGAACCTGGGACCGGCGGCCGGTGGCGGCACCGGCACCGCGGCGGTCCCCGACCTCGCCACCCTGCCCGAACCGGTCCTGCGGATCGTGCAGGACGCGTACGGCACCGCCACGGCCGACCTGTTCCTGATCGGTGCGCCGATCGCCCTGCTGGCGTTCGTCGCGGTCCTGTTCATCAAGGAGAAGCCGCTGAGCACCCTGAGCGGGACCGAACGACTCGAGCAGGAAGGGCAGGACGGGCAGGCAGCGGTACCGGTCACCCCGGTGCACTGACACCCGTACGACGAGGCCAGGAGCCCGCACCCCGACAACGGGGTACGGGCTCCGGTCGCTTTCCGGACCGGGTGACTGTGCCGATCGGGTCGGAGACACGCTGCTCAGGGCAGGTCACTTGTCGGACCCGGGCTCCACAATCGGCCAATGGAGAAACCCAGCATCGTTGCGCCCGACCAGTGGCAGCAGGCCCGCGACGAACTGCTCAAGGCGGAGAAGGAAGCCACCCGCGCCCTGGACGCCCTCGCCGCCCGGCGCCGCCGACTGCCGATGGTCAAGTTCGACAACGGGTACGCCTTCGACACCCCGACCGGCACCAGGACGCTGCTCGACCTGTTCGAGGACCGGGGACAGTTGATCGTCTACCAGTTCATGGACAACGGGCCGAAGCACTTCTGTCCTGGCTGCACCTGGTTCACCAACAGCGTCCCGGTGACCGGGCTCGCCGGGCTGGCCGACCGGGGCGTCTCGTGGGTGACGGTGTCGAACATGCCGCTCGCCCAGATCGAGGCGTACAAGGCGAAGATGGGGTGGACGTTGCCGTTCGTGTCGTCGCGGGGCACGTCCTTCTCGGACGACTGTGGCGCCGGCCGCGGGTTCATGCTGAGTATGTTCCTCCGCGACGGCGAGGACGTCTACCGGACGTACAACACCACTTCGCGGGGCGTGGACCGGCTCGTTTTTGTCAACAGCATGCTCGACCTGACCCCGTACGGGCGGCAGGAGGACTGGGAGGACTCGCCGGCCGGCTGGCCGCAGCACCCCACGTACGGCTAGGCCGACCGGCGCTCGTCGGAGTACGGAAGGTGGGCGAGCGGGCTCCGGGGCGGTCGCCATTCGAGGAACACCGCGGTGGCGTCGTCCTGGAGTTCGTCCTTCTGGTGCGTGACAACCGCGCGTACGAGCCGACGCATCGTCTCCGGTGTCGGCAGCTCGTCGTTGAGCGCCCGGTTGACGAAGTCGACGAGCCGGTCCACCCCGAACCGTTCCCCCTCGGCGCTGACCGCATCGGTGACCCCGTCGGTGTACGCGAGCACCCGGTCACCGGGATGCAGGTCCTCCTCGTGCACCTCCGGCCGGCGGGGCGACATGTGGCCGAGGCCCAGCGGCAGCGCGGTCGGGCCGGGCAGTTCCCGGATCGCGTGACCGTCGCGCAGCAGCAGGGCACCCGGATGACCAGCATTGATCATCCGTAGCCGACCGGTGTCCCGGTCCAGCTCGGCGAGCAGTGCGGTGGAGAAGAGATTCGGGTGCTCGGAGCGGATCCACTTGTCGATGCTGAGCGCGGTGTCGACCAGGTCCAGGCCGCACCGGCGGGCGTTGCGGTAGACGTTGACCACGAGCGAGGCGAGGGTGCTCGCCTTGATGCCGTGCCCGCAGGTGTCGAAGAGTCCGACGCTGAGCACGTTGTCGTTGAGGGCATAGTCGAAGACGTCCCCGCCGACGTCGTAACAGGGTTCGAGGATGGCGGTGACCATCATGTCGTCGGTCGCGAACGTCAGCGGTGGCAGCAGCCCCCACACGATCTCGGCGGCGACCTGCATCGGGAGGCGTCGGCGCATCCGTTCGACCACGTCGCCGTACGGGCGGCGGTTGACCAGGAGCTGGGCGACGCTGACGGAGAGTTCCCGGGCGGCGTCCTCCATGCCCGGGTCTTCGGTGGCCGGACAGACGATCTCGAGTACGCCCATCCGCTCGCAGCCGACCAGCAGCGGCACCCACATCCGGTTGCCGCCGTCGACGGTCACCTGGACGTCGACGCCGCTGAACGCCCGGCCGGCGAGGGTCGCCTCGATCGACAGCACGTCCCGGTGCAGCCCGTTGCCGAGCATCGGTACGAGCTGGGTCTGCTGGTAGTCGGCGAGGTAGACGACGATCTCGGTGGCCCCGATCGCCGGGGCGGCCCGGCTGATCAGGTCGGACAGGTCGTCCGGCCCGCCTCGCGGCGCGGTCAACTGGAGCCAGCGCACAGCATTGCCCGCGTCGACCACTACCACCCACCCTCCGTGTCTCCCCCACCGTAGGAGCCGGGTGGCAATCCCGCCAACCGGGCGACGGGGATGCGGTCGGTGTCACCCGAGGGCGGTGACCGGCGCAGTCCCCGTCGGCCCGGTGGCCGGCGTCATCGACCGGTTTCGGCCGCTCAGCCGAGCTGCTTCAGCCCGGCGGCAACGGCGTCGGCGAGCGACGTGGTGGGACGGCCGAGCAGGCGGGACAGGTCGCCGGTCTCGGTGTGGAGTTCACCCCGGAGCATGCCGACGCGGGAGTCCGCGTACACGTCGGCGGCGGGCTGGGGCAGGCCGACGCTGACCAGGAAGGCGGCGTACTCGGATGCGGTGATGTCGCGGTATTCGACCGTACGTCCGCTCTGGCGGCTGAGTTCGGCGGCCAGGTCGGTCATCGTGACGGCCGAGTCGCCGCCCAGCTCGTACGCCTTGTTCTCGTGTCCTTCGCCGGTGAGCACGGCGGCGGCGGCACCGGCGAAGTCGGCGCGGGTGGCGAGCGACAGGCGGGCGTCTCCGGAGGCGTCGACGATCGCGCCGTGTTCGAGGTTCTGGGCGAAGCTGCTGGTGTAGAGGTCGAGGTAGAAGCCGTTGCGCAGGAACACGAAGGGAACGCCCGACTCACGGATGAACGCCTCGGTGGCCTGGTGCTCGCCGGCGAGGACGAGCTTGGCGGTGTCGGCGTTCAAAATGCTGGTGTACGCGAGCAGCCCGACCCCGGCCGCGCGGGCGGCCTCGACCACGTTGCGGTGCTGCGGTTCGCGCTGCCCGACATCGGTCCCCGAGATGAAGAGGATCTTGTCGGCGCCCTCGAACGCGGTGGCCAGGCTCGCGGGGTCGTTGTAGTCGGCGTGCCGGACCTGCACCCCACGCTCGGCGAACCGGGCCGCCTTCTCCGGCGTCCGTACGGCGGCGACGATCTCCCCGGCGGGCACACCGCGTGCGAGCAGGTCTTCGATGACGATGGAACCGAGCTGGCCGGTGGCCCCGGTGACGACGATCATGCGTAGCTCCTTGGAAGGATCAACTGACGAGTAGCCTCCCTGAAGAATGTACTAACTTTTCGAAAGTGCCGAGTAATAGTGAGCACCTTCACTAACGACAGCGCCCTGGTCACGGCTACCGTAGTCACCATGGTTGACTCCACCCCCGCCGAAGACGGGTACGACGGCGACGACGCGATGATCGCCGACGTCTTCGCCCGCGACTGCTCCTCCCGGCGCATCGTGGAGAACATGGCCGGCAAATGGGGCATGCTCGCCCTGGCCGCACTGCACGAGGGGTCGTACCGCTTCAACGCCCTGCGCCGCCGGGTCGACGGGGTCAGCGAGAAGATGCTCTCCCAGACCCTCCAGGGGCTGGAACGCGACGGCCTGGTCCTGCGCGACGTGCAGGCCACCATCCCCCCGCACGTCGAATACAGCCTGACCCCGTTCGGCGAACGCGTTGCCGCCAAGATCGTGGACCTGATCGAGCTGGTGCAGGACGAGGTCAACGCCACCAGCTCCCGCTAGGTTTCCCGGAGGCATCGACCCCCGGCTCGTCAGTCGATCGACCCGGAGAGCTGTAGCTGTCCGGTGCCGTCACCGCCACCGGCGCCCTGGGTGAACAGCTTCCCGTCGACCGTGGCGACCGCCCTGACGTCTCCGGAGCCGTGCCTGACCACCAGCTTCCACGAGCCCGACTCGATCCGGAACGTCTTCTCCCACGGCAGCTTCGCCGCCTTCTCCTCCACGGCCTCGCCGTTGACCTCGTAGCTGACGTTCTCCAGTCTGGCCGTCCCGGTCATCGAAAGGACCAGGGTGTGCGCCTCTCTCGAGGGTGCCGACGTGGCCTGGATGGACGGTTCCAGCGGGGCGTCCGTCGCGGATGCCGGGGCGCCCGGGGCACGGGTTTCCGGAGAGGTGTCGGTACAGCCGGCGACGGCGGCGAGCAGCAGGATCGACACGGCGAGTCGGGCGGTGGCTGGCTTCATCGATTGCCTCACCAGTGTGGAGGGATGATCCGGAGTCGCCCGCCACGGTATCGGGGCTTGCTGAACAATTGCCCCTACCTGGCAGGTTCCGGACGCCTCCGTGCAGGAACAGCGGCCAAGCACCAGACTGACAACGCCGTAGAATGACGCCGCCTGGTATCGGAGGAACGCCGTGGGCTACAGGGAACGACGGGCCGAGATGCTCGCCACCAAGGCGGCACCGCATCTGGAGCCCGGCGAGCAGATCCAGACCGGATTCATGACGCTGACCGGTTGGAGCATCTTCACGGTGCCGGCGGAGACGTTCGTGGTCACCGACCGCGCCATCCTCGTCATGGGCCGCGCCGGGGTATACCGCCTCCCGCGCAACTCCTGGTTCGGCAAACCGACCGGGATCTACTACAGGTTCCAGCTCGACCGCTCGTACAGGGTGCACCGGCAGTGGTACCAGGAGGTCATCGCCGCCGACGAGGCGCTGCGCGAGATGCAGACCCGCGACGACCCGGCGGCCGGCGAGCACTGAACCACCCCTACCCGGCAGGTTCCCGACGCCCTGCCCCGACCGCGGTCACACGGCCTGCACGAGCACACCCGCGGCTCACCCACCACGATGCACCCCGCCCCAGGCCCCAAAAAAAAATGGGTTCCGGTTGTCGGAGCGGAGGTGGTAGACAGCCGTCGTGGCAAAGACCCTGGAGTTCCCCGCGCTGCTGCGGCTGATCGACGAACGCGCGACCGCCTTCCGCGCGGCGGTTCTGTCCGCACCCAGCCTCGATCTACCGGTGCCGACCTGCCCCGGGTGGACGCTGCTGGACCTGGTGGAACACCTGGGCAAGGGCCAGCGCAAATGGGCCGCCGTCGTCAACGCCGGTCCGGCCGCCGCTCCCCCGGCGGAGTTCGCGCCGGACGGCCTCGCGCCCGCACCTCGGGAGCGCGAAGCCCTGCTGACCTGGTGGGACGACTCCACCGCGCGGCTACTGAACGCGCTGCGCGAGGCCGGCCCGGATCGCGGCTGCTGGACGTGGTGGGGTGTGTCGGAGTCGCCGCAGACCGCCGGTGCCGTCGCCCGGCACCGGGTCCAGGAGGTCGCGGTCCACACCTACGACGCCCAGATCACCCAGGGCGCCCCGCACCCGCTGCCGGAGGACGTGGCGCTCGACGGTGTGGACGAGTTCCTGACCACCTGCTGCGCGACCACGATCGCCTGGCCGCACAAGCCGGCCGACCTCGACTTCCACGCCATCGAGGGCCGCTCCTGGCGCCTCTCGCTCGACGCCGAGGGTGCACGGCCAACCCGCCTCCCCACCAGCGAGGGCCTGGACGCGCCCGCCGCCTCCGCTCGGGCCACGGCCAGTGACGTGGTCCTCTGGCTCTACAACCGCATCCCGCTCGACTCCCTGGAGCTGCGCGGCGACGGACGCGTCTTCGAACTGCTCCGCGACTGGAACCCGGACGAGTAGGACAACAGCTCAGCGCGTCAGGCGGCGGGCGCAGGGGCCGTCGTGGTCGGCGCGGAGCAGGCAGCGCCGGCCCGCACCCAGCAGCCGGTCACAGAAAACCCGATGATGTACGCGCTGCTCGTCCTCGTACGACACGGTGATCTCACCGGGGTCCACCAGCGGCAGCAACCGCAGGGACCGACCCACCACCCGGGCCAGACGCTGGGCGCCGGCCAGGTCGCGGGCAAGGATCGGCAGGCGTACGACAAAACGCTCCCGGTCGGCCATCAGTAGCGCTCCGAGACGTTCGCCGTACGAGATTGGCGCGACTGCCACTGACGCAGCGCCACCTTGACCCGGATCGTCTCGTCCCTGCTCTTGGCCAGCTCGTCGTAGAGGCCGGTCATGTCGGTGGCGACCCGATCCAGGAACTCCCGTACCTCGTCCGGGTCGAGCCCGCGCCGCCGCCCGAACCAACCGACCGTACGGAACCGCCGCCCGCGCACCTGCCACGGCCGCAACGGCGCGTACGCCCTGGACCGGTAGTGGACGCCCCTGCTCTCCTGCTCGGTCCCACGAAACCGTGCCAAAAAGTTGCGCATTCCTGTGCCTGCCTTCCGGTTCGGATTGGGTCTGGAAGGGGCGGCCCGCCCGTCCGCCGCGAACGGGCGGACCACCCCGCCCCACCACCGCAGCCTCGATCGGCAGTACGACAGCAGGGCTGCTCATCGGTTGTGCGAGTTGAATTGATCTATGCCAAATGATGATCAGCTATCCACGGTGGTCATCGTCTTGGGAGCCATCCTGTGGCAGGATGATTCGAGAGCGCAACGTTTCAGCAAAAGAAACCGCGCCAGCACATTGACTTCTTTTACTGCAACCGATACGTGTTGCAGGAGCCACCCGACGAGTGTTCAGTTTGGAACTGGGGAGCGATCAAATGCCCGAAGAGATCGGTTCGACCGTCCCGCGCCGCCAGCTCGGCCGGCTGCTGCGCCAGTACCGCACCGAGGCGCACGTGACGCTTGACGCGGCGGCCGAAGCGCTCGAATACAGCCGCCAGAAGATCTGGCGGATCGAGAGCGGCATGGGCGCCGTACGCGGCCTGGACGTCAAGGCGATGTGCGAGTTGTACAGCGTCTCCCCCGAGGTGACCGACGCCCTGCGCGGCCTCGCCTCCGAGACGAAGTCGAAGGGCTGGTGGCACGCGTACGGCGACGCCGTCCCGAGTTGGTTCGAGCTGTACGTCGGCCTGGAGTCGGCCGCCTCCCGCCTACGCGGCTACGACGAGTCCCTGATCACCGGCATCCTCCAAACCAAGGAGTACGCCCAAGCCCTCTTCCGGCTCGACCGGCCGACGATGAGCGACGAGGAGCAGGAGCGTCTGGCAGAGGTGCGGTTGCAGCGGCAGGCGCTGCTGACCCGGCGGTTGCCGAAGCCACCGCGCCTGGAGGTGGTGCTCTCGGAGGCGGTACTGCGGCGTGGCGTCGGAGGAACCGCAGTGATGGCAGGTCAGCTCCGGCGGCTGCTGGAAATCGCTGACCTGCCCAACGTCTTGCTTCGGGTGCTGCCGTTCGCGGCCGGGGCACATGCCGGCGCGGTAGCCGGAACCTTTGTGATCCTGGACTTCCCGCCCGAGAAGGGGCGAGCGGTTCCCGAGCCATCCGTCGTCTACAGCGAGGCCCTGACCGGGTCTCTCTACCTGGACAAGCCCGACGAGCTGACGGCCTACCAGGACACCTGGAACGGCTTAGCCAGAAGGGCTCTGGATGAGGGACAATCGAAGCACATGATCAACCGGCTCGTTGGGGAGATGGAACGATGACTGACCTGAGCGGTGCACGCTGGCGCAAGAGCACCCGCAGCGGCGGCAACGGCGGCGCCTGCGTAGAGGTCGCCACCAACCTGCCCGACGTAGTGGCCGTACGCGACAGCAAGGACCCTTACGGCGTGGCCTTGACCTTCGCGCCGAACCAGTGGGTCGACTTCGTCGCAGCCATCAAGATCGCCCATCTCGACCGCTAACCAATCGGCACGTCGCACATACTGTGGGAGGCGTGGCGAGATGCTCATACGCTCGACGCTGCCGGCGGTGCCGGCGGTGCCGATTCGGAAGACGAAATACCCTGAGCATCATCTTGCGGTGAATGCACGAACAATAAAAGCTGCTTGGAGCTCGTATTTACACTGCACTGGCCCATAGAGCCGCAGAGGTTCCCAACCTCGCTGACTGGCTACAGGGATGGGGAACCGTCGCGAGTACCGGCGTATCCACGCTCGCCGCGATCGCCGCCTTAGGCCTACTACGGCATGAAATTAAGGTCAGGCGAAGCGAGGGTCACGATCGCGACGCATCGCAAGCACGACTCGTCACCGTACGAGTCCAAAGCAAAAGGATCGTCAACCACCAAATCCGAGATATCACTGTCACGTTGACCAATCACAGCGCTGGACCCATCTTCGAGATCGAGTTCGGAGCAGTCATCCCCGGCGACCATGACGCATGCGGCGCGCTGCGAGACGAGGTAGGGCCAGGCGCTACAGCCATCATTGAGTGGAAATTGAAGCGATCCCTTCGATATGACGAAGAGGGTCACCTCGCCGCTAGTTTCGACACATATATAACCTTTACGGACACCCTTGGGCTTCGCTGGAATAGGCACGGGCGAGCACAACCAGAACGGCTTATAATTCTCGATTCTCCACCACCCGGGTGGAAGCGAATCCGCCTACGCAGACGATCTTCCACCCAATAACACCCACCAGACCTAGTTCCGGAATTCGCGTGCAACAACTCCCGAAGGCCGCCGGCACGCCACCGCGCAATCGCTGCCTTTCGTCAGACGAGGCGTGTCAAGGCCCAGGCCTGTGCGAGTCTTCGATGGACGCCAAGCGCCAGCGTCAGGGAGGACCTGACCCTTACCCGGCAGTCCGGCCGACGTCAGCCCCAGTCTCTGTCGGAAACCCGATATCCCGCCCGATGTACTTCCAAGGGCCGAGTCGTGGTGCGAACGGATGTACTAATCATTCAAGAGAATGATCTGACCTACACGACATCCGGCCAGAAATCAAACCACAAATCCTCTCGCGGGTCGTCTCCCGGTGGCGCTAGCGTAGCCACCTCGGAAGGAGGCCGGCATGCGACTTTCTCGACTGACCGTTGTCAACTACGCACGCATACCCGACCTGGACCTATCAATGGGACAGCATGTCGTGCTTGTGGGGCCCAACGACGTTGGCAAGACCTGCATCCTGAGATGCATTCATTTTGCGCTCGGCGCCACCATCGCCAGCCTTTACCAATCGATCCTGCCTTCAGACATCGCCGATCCCGCCAAGGCCCTTCGAATCGCCGTCGATCTGGTAGATTTCAATCAGAACGAAAAGGCCCTCTTTCCCGACGAGATCACCGTGGACCCTGACGGATCACAAAGGTTACGGATTTGCGTCGAGGCGGAAGGGCTTCCTGGCGATGGAGCCGATCTTGCCATTCGGAGATACTTCCCTGAATCCGGCCACCTTCGGGCGCCAACAAGACAACAATTAGCGGGTGTCGGCTGGCACTATCTTCCGGCAGTGCGTTCAGGAGGCGCCGAGGGCGTCGAGGGTAGGGCGAGCGGATTGCGCAGCCTCCTTCAAACGGTCGACCTAGGCGATGAACGCAAAAAGCTCGGCGAGACACTAGAAGAACTCAACAGCGACCTCAACGAATCGAAGACGCTGATGGACCTACGTGTCAAAATGGCCGAGCACCTATCGTTAGCGACCGCTCGACAGGTAACCAAGGACGACCTAGTGTTCCGCTCGGCGGCGACCCCGGACGAGATGGTTCGAATCCTCAATCTACTTCTGAATAGGGCCGACGGTTTGCGGCCACTCAGCGAGCAGTCAGACGGCATGAATGCACTTGCCGCGATGGCATTTTATGACCTTTCGTCTACAGCCTCCAACATCGTCGCTATCGACGAACCTGAGACCCACCTCCATCCTGCCGCCCAAAGGGCGCTGGCGGACTTACTTGCATCAGGAAAAAACCAGAAGGTGATCTCGACACACTCGCCCTTTATTGTTCAGCGGTTCGATCCGGAGTGGATCGTGGCATTTACCGCGAGTCGCGAGTGCAGACAGCTTCAACCAGGCCTGTTAAGCAAGACTGACAAGGTCATGGCGCAATGGTGGACGGGGTCGAAGCTGGAACCCCTTACAGCTAGCCGTATAGTATTCGTGGAGGGCTTGGCTGACCGGATAATACTCGAAGCTTGCGCTCGAGCTGCGAATATCAGCCTTGATCGCCGGTCAATTTCGATCGTTGAACTTGGGGGAGCCACCGCCTTCGGTCAGGCGAATCGCTTTTTCGGACGTGGCGGTTTCGGCGCCGATGTTGCTGGTCTCGTGGACGCCGACGCCGAACACATCTGGGCGAAGGACCTCTTAGTAGATATCGCCGATCTCTCGCAACACGCCATTTATGTCTCCCGGGACGATCTAGAAGCAGAGTACGTCAGGGCATTGGGCGCCCAGGATACCGTCGCAATACTGGTCTCATCCGGCGCCTTCACAAGGCAACAGATATTGAATTTCCGCTCCGTACCAGCGATGGCCGACCTTAAAGATTTGGATGTAATCGACTTCTGCCGGAAGAACAAAGTACAAGCAGCACTAGCTGTGTCGACTTCGATTTCGGAGTCGCATGTCAAGCAGATGCAAGGGATGAACGACCTACTAGAAGACATTAAGGCATTCTGATGACGTTGACTGGCGAATACCCGGCCGAAAAAGCGAGCCTTTTGGATGAGCCGCATGGCAACCTTGTGCTATTGGCACCGCCGGGTTGCGGCAAGACTGAAGCGCTTGCCCTCCGCGCGATGGGACTGATCGAGAGCAAGCGAGTAACAGCACCCAACAAGCTCCTCGCGCTAGCCTTCTCGAACAGGGCCCGAGACAATATTGGAGGTCGAATCCGGCAGCTAACTCAGCCCGCCATCTATAGGCAGTTAGTCGATTTGACCAACTTCCATGGATTAGCAGCTAGAATCTACCAGGCCCATGCCTCGACTATCGGTTTGGACCCAGAGGCGATCATGCCGGAACGCGGTTGGCTCCGCCAGGTTTTAACCACCCTGTCCGACCACCATCCTACCCGCCAAGCCGCGATGGACACACTGACGCGCGTGAAGTTACAGCCTCTTTCCGATGAGGAAATCGCGTCAGAGTTGGAGCGCTCAGGAAACGACCTGGCTATCACGGCCGAACGGATCAGGCACGACAGCCGCAGGCTAGACTATTCTGACCTCCTTAGACACGCCCAGCGCATACTGCTCAACGAAGGAGTTGCCGAATTGTACGCGCTGCACTACAGCGCGATCATAGTGGATGAATTTCAGGACTTATCCCCCCAACAACTTTCCATTGTCTCTTCGATCTCTCGCAACAACGTGACCTACGCAGGCGATTTGGGGCAAGCGATCTATTCGTTCACTGGAGCCGACCCAGAAGCTGTCCTTGCCACCCTTCGAAGGCTTCCGGACGTGCGGATCATTGAGTTCACCGAATCGTACCGGTCCTCACCTGCGGTCTTGGATGTCTTGAACGCAGTCGGAAAGCCGCTTGGTCTACTGGAGGTTCGGAGCGCGGAACCAGCGACATGGAAGCTCGGTGGCTTCTCCGGTGCGGCCGCTTATGTGACCCCAGAAGCCGAAGCTCACTTCGTGATCAATTCTGCCAAACTCATTCTCGATCACAACCCTAACGCATCCGTGGGAGCGATCTCGCGCGCTGGCTACCGACGAAAAGCACTTGACCAACTATTGAAGGAATTTTCGGCGACTCACCCCGTCTTCGTTTGGGATAGCCCAGTACACCGGCCAGATATTCTCCGAATACTTCGGAAGGAAATGGCGCGGATCCGACCCTTCGGCGGAAGCCAGCAGGAGCAGCTTGAGCAGTTGAAACAAGCATCCATTGCCGCGTTTGAGCCATCTGACGTTGAGTCGATTGACGACGTTCAGGAGGCTTGCGCATTTCTGGCTGACCGCGTTCAAGAAGGATCTAGCGTTGTCACTGCCCTGGATGCAATAGGTGCGTCGGGGAATCCTGAGCGGACGGTCGGGCCAGGCCTCCACGTCCTGAACGCCCATATCGGCAAGGGTCAACAGTTCGACTGGGTGTTCGTCATCGGCTTGGAAGAGGGCCATGTGCCCATGTTCCTCGCGAAGACAGACGACGAAATCACAGAGGAACACAGGGCACTTGTAGTCATGGTCTCTCGCGCCAGACACGGAATTGTAGGGACCAGGGCGCTTGAGACGTCGACAAGATACGGTCCGCGTGCAAGTTCCGCCTCACGGTGGTGGGATGCCTTCGAAAACGCGTCCCGCAATCTGGGCCCAGCGCTTCACCTCAGCCTTGATGCGCATCTTAATTCCCAGATAAACGGCTGACGTCCGACTGCTAGGCAGCGATCTCAGTATCCAGTTTAGGAATACGTGGTCCAGAGAGCGGGACAGCGGGTGGGCGTACGGGTGGTTAGGTTGCTGGGGTGACTGAGCTGGGGCGGGGGATCTACGAGCATCTGATCACGTACGGGCTGGCTGGTCAGCTCGACGGGATCGGGTCTGAGCTGGTGGAACGTACGGACCTGGATCCGGCGGACGCGCACGAGGTGTTGGGGCGGCACATCGCTGCGCTGACCACTCGGGCGCTGCGTGCGGTCAGCGGCTCCGACCGGGAGAGTCTGGCCCGGCAGGTCGCGATCGCTAACCAGATCGCCGAGACGATCGCGTCGATCGAGCCGCGTGCCGTCGACACCGCCGACCAGGTCACCGACGTCCACAAGCTCCTCACCGCCATCGCGGACCCGCCCACCCCACCAGCGAAGCCGACCTTCCCCGTACGTCCGCGCACTCCCCTGTCCACCGGGGCGCTGCTGGTCAACGGGCGGCACCAGCCGCGCATCGGGCACGAAGTCGCGACCGAGATGGCGTCGGCCGACGAGGTTGACCTGCTCTGCGCGTTCATCAAGTGGTACGGGCTGCGCCTGGTCGAACGCCCGATCCGGGAGCTGATCGAACGTGGTGGCCGGGTCAGGGTCATCACCACCACCTACCTCGGTGCGACGGATCAACGGGCCCTGGACCGGCTGGTCGACTTGGGTGCCGAGGTCAAGGTCTCCTACGAGACCAGGACCACCCGCCTCCACGCCAAAGCGTGGCTGTTCCGCCGCAACAACGGGGCAAGCACCGCGTACGTCGGATCTTCGAATCTTTCGAAGGCGGCGCTGGTCGACGGCCTGGAGTGGAACATTCGGGTCTCCAACCTCGAACAGCCCTCGGTCATCAACACCTTCGAGGCGGCCTTCACCGATTACTGGAGCGACCCGGCGTTCGAGCCGTACGACCCGGCCGAGGACCGGGAGCGGCTGCGTCGGGCGTTGTCGCACGAGCACACCGGCAACGGCACGGTCAGCGAACCCGACGTCGAGATCACCAACATCGACGTCCGACCGTACGGGTACCAGCGGGAGATCCTGTCCGACCTGGCCGCCGAGCGGCTGGTCCACGGGCGGCACCGCAACCTGGTGGTGATGGCGACCGGCACCGGCAAGACCATTGTCGCCGCCCTCGACTACCGGGAGCTGCGACAACGCGGGACCGTCGAGTCGCTGCTGTTCGTCGCCCACCAGGAGCAGATCCTGCGGCAGAGCCGATCCGTCTTCCGGCACGTGCTCCGCGACGGAAGTTTCGGTGAGGTCCTGGTCGGGGGCGAGCAACCAACGCAGTGGCGGCACGTTTTCGCCTCGATCCAGTCGCTACAGAGGCGGGACATCGACCCGACCAGGTACGACATGGTGATCGTGGACGAGTTCCATCATGCCGAGGCGCCGACGTACGCCCGGCTGTTGGAGCGCGTGGCTCCTCGCGTACTCCTTGGATTGACGGCGACGCCCGACCGGGCTGACGGCGGCGACGTGCGGCGGTGGTTCGACGGACGCACGGCCGTTGAGCTGCACCTGTGGGAGGCGCTGGAGCGGCAACTGCTCGCGCCGTTCCAGTATTTCGGGCTGCACGACGAGGTTGACCTGTCGACGCTGACGTGGAAACGCGGGCAGGGTTACGAGACCGCCGACCTGGAGCGGGTCTACACCGGAAACGACGCCCGCGCCCGCTACATCCTGCAAGCCCTGGCCGACAAGGTCGACGTTGGCAGCATGCGGGCGCTCGGGTTCTGCGTCAGCATCGGGCACGCCGAGTTCATGGCCGAATGGTTCACCCGGGCCGGTGTGCCGGCACGGGCGGTGACGTCGCGGGTCGATGCCGCGGGCCGCCGCGCGCTGATCGACGCTTTCAAACGCCGAGAGGTACGGGTCCTCTTCACCGTCGACCTGTTCAACGAGGGCGTCGACCTGCCGATGGTCGACACGATCCTGATGCTCCGCCCGACCGAGAGCGCCACCATTTTCCTCCAGCAGCTCGGCCGTGGGCTGCGCCTGGACGACAACAAAGCGTGCCTGACCGTGCTCGACTTCATCGGCGGGCAGCACGCCAACTTCCGCTTCGACCTCCGCTGGCGGGCGTTGACCGGGGTCAGCCGGCGGGCGATCGAAGTCGCCGTACGCGAAGACTTCCCGACCCTGCCGAGCGGCTGTCACGTGGAGCTTGACCGGGTCGCCAAGGAGATCGTGCTGGCGAACCTGCGCAACGCCCTGCCCAGCTCGACCAAAAACCTGACCTCGGAGCTGCGGGCGCTCGGAGACGTCAGCCTGGCCGAATACCTGCACGAGACCGGGTTGGAGGTCGAAGACCTCTACCGGCGTAAGAACATGGGTGGCTGGGTGGGGCTGCGTCGGCTCGCCGGGCTGGAGACTCGCCCGCCCGGCCCGGAGGACCGGGTCCTCGGGCCGGCGATCGGCCGGATGCTCCACCTGGACGACCCGGACCGGCTCGGTCTGCTCCGGCAGCTCGCCTCCGGTGAATCACCGGCGCCGGGACGGCTGGCCGACCTGATGCACCTCAACCTCTGGGGGCCGAAAGTGCCGGCGAGCGAACGGGAGGAGCGGTTGGTCCGGCTCTGGTCGGAGCACCCGGACCGGCAGGCCGAGTTGGGGCAGCTCTACGGGGTGCTGCGGGAACGGATGCACCGGGTGGTGGGCCCTCCCGCTTCGGCGAGCGTGCCGTTGCGGGTGCACGCGCGGTACAGCCGCAACGAGGTGTTGGCGGCGTTCGGCGTACCGGATCCGGGGTCGATGCGGGAGGGGGTGAAGTGGGTCGAGGCCGAACAGGCCGACATCTTCTTCGTCACCCTGGTCAAGTCAGAACAGCACTACTCCCCCACCACCATGTACGCAGACAGGGCCATCACCCCGGACCTGTTCCAGTGGGAGTCGCAGAGCACCACCTCGTCGCTGTCACCGACCGGGCAGCGCTACGTCAACCACGCCAAGCGTGGATCGAGCGTGCACCTGTTCGTCCGCGAGACCAAGGACCGTGACGGCGACCTCGGGGTGCCCGCCTACCTGTACGCGGGAGCGATGGTCTACGAACGGCACACGGGTGATCGGCCGATGCGGATCTTCTGGCGGCTCGACCATGAGCTGCCGGCCGACGTGTTCCACGCCGCCCGGGTGATCGCCGCCTGACCGGCTTCCGGGTCGGTTACGACCAGGCGCCGGCCGCAGCGGCCCGAGCGGCGTACGTGTCGAAGTCGATCGGGTCCCGGCCGAGGAGTCGCCGTACGGTGTCGGTCGGTTCGGCGAGGTGTCCGGCGCGCATTCCGGCGAACAGGACGTTGAGGGCGGCGGCGGTCTCCTCCGAATGGCCTTCGGCGAGGAGTTCGGCCCGGTACTCCTCCGGTGTCAGCTCGTCGTACCGAATGGGCCGCCCGGCCGCCTCGGCGATCGTCGCCACGGCCGCGCCGAAGGTGAGTGCGCGGGGGCCGGAGAGGTCGTACACCTGCCCCTGATATTCGTCCGAGGTCGTGGTCAGGAGCAGGGCGGCGACGTCGGCGACGTCCTGGGCGTCGACGAACGGTTCCGGGGTGGCACCGATCGGCAGGGCCAACCGGCCGTCGCGCAGGGGTTGGTGGAACAGGTCCTCGTCGAAGTTCTGGTTGAAGTTGTTCGGCCGGATGATTGTCCACTCGGCTCCGGAGTCGCGTACGGCCTGCTCCCCGGCGACCATGCCCGGGGAGAAGTCGCCCTCGATCCGGTCGATTCCGCGCCCGGACAGTGCCAGGAAACGGGTGACGCCGAGTTTTGCCGCCAGGGTGACGAAGTTGTCGGCGGCGGCGGGTTCCTCCGGGGCCATGAGGTAGACCGCCGAGGCGCCCTCCACGGCCGGTTGCCAGGTGCGCGGATCCGACCAGTCGAACGGGACCTCACCGGAACGGGAGGCAGCCCGGACCCGCGTGTTGGCGTCCCGGAGCGTACGGACCAGCCGGCGTCCGATCTTGCCGGTGCCGCCGATGACGAGGATGTCGTTCGCGCCTGTTGTCATGTTCACCAGTCAACCGGCGTGACCACCAATCGGACATGGCCAGCCGTACGCCGGGCATGTTCGATCGTCCGCGACCTATGGTGAAGTCATGGACCCGTTCGACGATCTGCTGCGTGGCGTACGCGCGGACGGCGCCGCGTTCGGCCGGTCGGTGCTGTCGCCGCCGGGGGCCCTGCGGTTCGTCGGCGGCGCGCCCCTGACCCTGTGCGTGCCGCTGCGCGGCGAGGGTTGGATCAGCCACCCGACCGGCGAGAAGCCACGTCAGGTACGGCTCGGTGAGGCGGTTGTCGTACGTGGACCGGAGCCGTTCGTGTTCTCCACCGAACCCCTGTCCGAGTTTGGGCCGGGACAGGTCCGGGACGTGCACTGCGGGCAGTCGCGGACGGCCGGGGCACCGGACGGGGATCCGGCCGAGCGGTCGGTCCTGCTGGCCGGGGCGTACCACGTCCAGGGTCGGGCGCCGCACCGGCTGTTGGGGGTGCTTCCGCCCGTACTGGTGGTGGCGGACGACCACGACTGCGCGTCGCTTCGGGACTACCTCGACTCACAGCTCGGTGCGTGTCGGCCGGGTCGGCAGATCGTCCTGGACCGGATGCTGGACTGGCTGCTGGTCTGCACCCTGCGCGACTGGTTCGACCAGCCGGGTGCCGAGCCGCCCGACTGGTACCGGGCACTGGGTGACGACACGGTGGGGCTCGTGTTGCGGGCCATGCACGAGGCACCGGACCGGCCGTGGACCCTCGCGTCGCTGGCCGCCCGAGCCGGGGTGTCCCGTACGACGTTGGCGAAACGGTTCACGGAGCTGGTGGGTGAGCCTCCGCTGACGTACCTGACGGACTGGCGGATGACGCTCGCCGCGGACCTGCTGACCGGGTCGACCGCGACGGTTTCCGCCGTGGCGCACCAGGTCGGGTACGCGGACGCGTTCGGTTTCAGCGCTGCCTTCAAGCGGATCCACGGGGTGAGTCCGACCGAGCACCGCCGGCTCGCACCTTCCGTGCCCGCCGCACACCGAACCGCCACCCCCGCCACGTCTGGTACGTGACGGGGGTGGCGGCCGGTCGGGCCGGGTGGGTCAGGCGGTGCGGCGCCGGGTCTTGATGATGCTGTCGATGATGTCCCAGACGGTGATGACGGCGATCCCGACGGTGCTGAAGGTGGCGAGGGTGCTGAGGTTGTCGCCCTCGCCGAGCCAGTCGAGGTGTCCGACGAAGGCCGGGCTGAGCAGTCGGTCGTTGAGCAGGAGCCACGCCACCGGGACCGCGAAGGCCAGGTCGAGCAGGACGTTGATACCGACCAGGGGCCAGGTCCAGTGCCCGACGCGGTATTTCACGATCTCGAAGCCGGCGCTGATCACCAGCAGACCGATCAGGACCGGAAGCCACGAGTTCCACAACGCCGGGTCGATGATCGGGATGTTGGTCCCGTTGTCGGTTTGCAGCCACGAGTGGAAGTGCTGCAGGACCAGGTAGGCGATGGTCAGCCCGATCGTGAAGACTGCGGCGATGGCGTCGGTGAGGCCGATCTCCCGCTTCACCGGTACGGCGGGAAGCTGGTCGACGTTCCACTCGGGCAGACCGAGGGGGGTGTTGGTGCGTTCGGCGATGGCGAATCCGAGGGTCACCCAGAAGGCGATCTGGACCGCGACCTCGATCGCGACGCCGATCCCGGTGCCGATCGCCCCACCGACAGTTCCGTCGTCGGCGGCGTCGACGATCGCGACCACGGTCCCGACAATCGCCGGTACGAAGCTGAGCAGCGTCTTCAGCAGCTTGGCCCAGTGCAGGTAGTACTTCGGGCCGATGAGCTGGAGCCTGCGGTCGGCGTACCGGGCGGCGAGGCGGTCAGGGTTGCCGAGTTCGGTGAGGACCTCCCGTTCGGCGGCGACGGGGTCCTGCCCGTTGCCGGCCCGGTCCTCGATCATGTCTTCGATCGACCCGCGCAGCTCGGCGGCGATCTCGTCGCGGCGCTGGGCCGGCACCGATTGCAGGGTCGCGGCGAGGTAGCGGTCGGTCAGGGTGTTCATCGGTCCACTCCTTCGATCAGGCCGGTCATGGAGGTCTGGATGGCCGAGAGGTCGTCGAGGAGTCGTCCCAGGATCTCTTCGCCCTCGTCGCTGGTGCGGTAGAACTTGCGCGGTCGGCTCTCGTCGGTGTTCCACTCGCTGGTCAGCAGGCCCTGGTCTTCGAGCCGGCGCAGGAGCGGATAGAGGGTGTTCGCGTCCACCGGGAAGCCGTGCTCGGTGAGGCGCTGGAGCAGTGCGTAGCCGTAGCCGGGTTGGCGCAGCGCGACGAGGCTCGCCGCTACCACCGTGCCCCGCCGCAGCTCCTGTAGGTGCGTCCGCAGGAGTTCTTCGTTCGCCATGCATCACACTGTACTGTGCGGCACACACCATTGTCTAGCGCTACATCATTGGAACTGACCGGAACAACGTGTCAGCCACGTACGAGGGCGGCGGCCGGCAGCTCGCGGCGGGTACGGACCGGGGAGCAGAAGACGGGGAGGAAGGCGGTCGCCATGAAGGCGGCACCGACCCAGAGCGTGGTGTTGACGGTGGTCAGCTCGCCGATCAGGCCCGCCACGGCGGCGCCGAGCGCGAGCGCCCCGGTGAGCAGGAAACGGAAGGTGGCGTTCATCCGGCCGAGCAGCACGTCGGGGGTCATCCGCTGACGCAGGCTCACCCCGAGGACGTTGTCCAGACCCGTCTTGAACAGCGCCAACACCCAACCCGCCCCGGCCACGTACAGCCACGGCCCCCGGTCGAGCAGGGGTACGAGCAGTGCGGCGGGGGCCAGGCAGAGACCGGCCAGGCCCAGGGTGCGGCCGTACCCGAGGCGGGCGGCGATCGGGCGGGCGCACCGGGCACCGAGCAGGAGTCCGGCTCCACCGGCCGCCCAGAACAGCCCGAGCAGCCCCGCCGGCAGGCCGAGCTGCCGGACGAACAGGACCGGGAGCATGGTGTTGACGATCTGGGAGCCGAGGTTGCCCAGGGCGGCGGTGAGCGCGAGGGCGCGCAGTTCCGGGTTGCCGAACACGTGCCGGAGTCCGGCCCCGATCTGCGCCCCGAGCCGGACGCGCCGCTGCGGGGGCGGCGGTGCCGGCGTACGGCGGATGGCGGTGAGACGCAGCGCCGAGGCCAGGTACGCGATGGCCGTACCGGCGATGGCGACGGGGGCGGTGAGCAACTGGACGAGGAAACCGCCCGCACCCCGCCCGGCGACGTTGCCGGCGGCGATCAGGCTCACCACGGCCGCGTTCGCCTGGACCAGGCCGTCGCGGCCGACGAGCTGCGGGAGGACGCTCTGCGAACCGATGTCGAAGAAGACGGTTGCGGCGCCGGTGAGCAGGACCACCAGGTAGAGGTGCCCGAGGGTGAGGGCGTCCAGCGCCCAGGCGACCGGGATCGAGGCGTACAGGGCGGCTCGGGTCAGGTCGGCGGTGATCAGCACCCGGCGGTGGCGCATCCGGTCCACCCACGCCCCGGCGGGCAGCCCGATCAGGAGGAAGGCGACGGTGCTCAGGGCGGCGAGTGCTCCGACCTGGCCGGGGCTGGCGTCGAGCGCGGTGACCGCGATCAGCGGTACGGCGACGTATCCGATGCTGGTGCCGAACTGGCTGAGGGTGGTGGCGGTGAAGAGGACCCGGAAGTCGGTGACCCGCCAGGGTGAGTGGGGCTGCACGGTGTCTCCGATTGGTCGTCGGGGCGGGCGGCTTGGTCGTCGGGAGGAGCGGCGGACACGGCGCCGGAGGGGCGGGTGCGGGTCAGGCCGACGCCGACGAGCACCACCGCCATCCCGGCGATGATCCGGAGGCTGAGCCGTTCGTCGAGGACAACCGCGCCCAGGGCCACCGAGACGACCGGGAGCAGGTAGCCGACTGTGGCGGCGGTGACCGGGCCCTCGGTGGCGATGAGCCGGGCGTTGAGGTGGAACGTGACACCCGTACCGAGGGTGCCGAGCACCACGACCGCGACGATCGCGGTGATGGTGGGTGTCGACGGGGCGGCGGTCCCGGCGGGCAGGGCGAGGGTGGTCAGGCCGGTCGCGGTGAGGAGTTGGGCGGCGGAGAGGGCGAGCGGCCCGGTCTGCCGGCCGGTCAGGTGCCGGGCCATGTAGGCGAACGCGACCGCGTAGCTGGCCGCCGCGGCGAGCAGGAGCAGGGCGCCCCAGCTCGTCAGGCCGGTCCGGTGCCAGGGCGCGAAGATGAGCAGGGTGCCGGCGAAGCCGAGCCCGAGGCCGGTCAGCCGGAGCGGATGCGGGTGCCGTTCCGCGCCGAGGGCCAGGCCGATCAGCAGTGACCACAGTGGAGTGGTGGCGTTGAGGACCCCGGCCACCCCGGAGTCGACGGTCTGCTCACCGACACTGAACAGGAAGAACGGCAGGGCGTTGCAGAAGAAGGCGGCCACGACGAGATGCAGCCAGGTCCGCCGGTCGCGCGGGAGGCGCTGGCGCGCGGCGTACGCGAGCGCGAGCAGGACGGCCGCACCGAGGGCGCACCGGATCACGGTGATCTGGAGCGGGGTCAGGCCACCCCCGAGGGCGACCTTGATCCAGAGGAAGCCCGATCCCCAGAGCAGGGCGAGGACCCCCATGCGTACGAGGGTTGCGTGCTGGCCACCGAACACGTTCGCCTCCTGACGGGTGGACCGACGTTCACCGTGTCCCGGAAGCAGTTGTAAGACAAGCGAAAAGATCTGCACACGGCGTTAAGCTGAGCTACATGCTTGACGTACGGCGAATGCAGTTGCTCCGCGCGGTCGTGACCAGCGGTTCGGTCAGCGCGGCAGCCCGCGACCTCGGCTACACCCCCTCGGCGGTCAGCCAGCAACTGACGGTTCTGGAGAAGGAGGCCGGGATCGCGCTCCTGGAGCGGACCGGGCGCGGCGTACGCCCCACCGACGCCGGCCGACTCCTCAACGAGTACGCCGCCACCATCGGTGAGCAGGTCGCCGAGGCGGAAACCGCGCTCGCCGACCTGCGGGCCGGGCGTACCGGTCGGTTGGCCGTCCGCTACTTCGCCACCGCCGGGGCGAGCCTGGTCGCACCCGCGGTCGCCCTGTTCCGCCGCGCGTTCCCCGGCGTACGCGTCGACCTGCGACTCGGTGAACCCGAGGACTCGCTGCCGGAGCTGAAGCAGGGCGGTGCGGACCTGGCGATCGTGGTCCGGGACCCGGACCGGTTGGCCGACGACGGCATCCGGTTCACCCACCTGCTCGACGACCGGTACGTCGCCGTCCTGCCCCGGGGGCACCGGCTCGCCGCGAAACGGGTCCTCGACCTGACCGACCTCGCCGACGAGCCGTGGGTCGGCAGCGAATGGCCCGGCCCCTGCCTCGACGCCGTGATCGGCGCCTGCGACTCGGCCGGCTTCCGCCCCGATTTCGTGGTGCAGAGCGAGGACTACGCCACCGCACAGGGTTTTGTCGCCGCCGGGCTCGGCATCGGGCTGGTGCCGGAGATGGGGCTCGGCAGCCGCCATCCGGCCGTTGTCGTACGCCGGGTCCGCAACCCGGTCCCGGTACGGGTCATCTACGCGGCCGTACGGGAGTCGTCCCCCGCCCGACCGGCCCTGCGCGGCCTGCTCGACGCCCTCCGGGAGGCGGCGGCCACCGTCCGGCCGGCCGGGCGCTGACGGCTCCCCGAATACTGGCGACCGGAGCAGGGAACCAGGTACGCCCGCCCGGCGTGACCCTTGCGTACAGGACAGCAGGGTGCACGGCGGAGGAGTGCGGGGATGGTCGGTAGGCAGGCACAGTGGGCGCGTTCTGTCCGGCCCCGAAGGGCATGTTGACTGACGGTGCCCGGTTACATCGAGTTCGACGACTTCTACGCGACGACGTACCGACGGGTGGTCGGCTACGTGTACGCGATGATCGGCAACCTGGCCGAGGCCGAGGACGCCGTGCAGGAGGCGTACTCCCGGGCCTGGCCCCGGTGGTCGAAGCTGCACGACTACGCCGACCCCGAGGCGTGGGTCCGTACGGTGGCGTACCGGGCGGCGGTCAGTAGCTGGCGCAAGGCCACCAACCGGCTGCGGGCGCACCGCCTCCACGGTGCCCCCGCCGACGTGCCGGAACTCGGGCCGGAGCACATCACGCTGGTCGAGGGCCTGCGGAAGCTGAACGCCGACCAGCGCTACGTCCTCGTCCTGCACCACCTGGTGGGGCTCAGCGTCGAGGACATCGCCCACGAGACCGGCGTCGCCGTCGGCACGGTGAAGTCCCGGCTGTCCCGTGGCCGGCGTGCCCTCGCCGTCGAACTGGGTGAGTTGACCGGCGACGGGGACTCCGGGACGCGGAAGATGGTGAGCGATGTCTGAGCCGGACCGTCAACCCCCCGGAATCGACTCCCGGTTGGCCGAGTTGGCCGAGGTCGCCGGTCGGGCCGTCGTCCGACCACCGGTCGGTGCGATCCGGCGGCGCGCACACCGCCGCACCCTGCGCCGAGCGGCGACAGCGGGCGGGCTCGCCGCGCTGCTCCTGGTGGTGGGCGGCGTGGGCACGGGGTTCCTGCTGCCCTCGCGTCCGCCCGCACCGCCGTCGACCACGACCCAACCCACCACCACCCCACCGTCGCCGGCTCCGTCCTCGGTCGCCCCCACCCCCACCGCGCCCGTGACACCATCGACGCAAACGCAGTCGACACCGTTCTGCCGCAAGGCCGATTTGAAGGTGTCCAGGCGCGCAACGGAAGCCGGATCCGGTCACCGGGCGGTGATCCTGGTCTTCACCAACACCGGGGCCGGGCCGTGCCGGACCAGGGGATACCCCGGTGTCGCCGGGCTCGACCGCGACGGGAACCAGGTCGCACAGGCCGAACGGACCCGCAGCGGCTACCTCGGTGGGCTCGGCGCCGACACGAAGGCCCCGACGGTGACACTCTCCCCCGGTCAGTCCGCCTCGGCCACCGTCGAGGCCACGGCGTTCGACCCCGCGACCGGCAACGGGTGTACGCCGTACGCCGGGCTCCTGGTCACCGTCCCCGACGACACCGCCTCGACCCAGGTCCCCTGGACCAACGACGGCTGCACCGGGTTGGAGGTACATCCGGTGGTGCCCGGCACCAGCGGGAGCGCCCGTTGAGTGTGCTGCTCAGCCGTGCCCGACCGCCCGACGTGACCGGCGGTCGGGCGGTGGTGGGCTGACCAGCACCCCCAGCACCTTGCCGAGCCGCTGCGCGGGGCGCATCTTCGTCGCCGACTCCAGCCGCTCCCGCAGTACGGGCACACCGTCGCCGGTCAGCTCGTCCAGGGCGGAGCTCCTGCCGCCCATGGCCAGCACCAGCGGCTCGGCGTCGCCGCGTACGACCGCGCCGGTGCCGTGGTCCCAGCCGGCGTCGTCGGCCACCAACCGCAGCCCGCGCAGCCGCCCGCCCAGCGCGAATCCGGGCGACGGCTTCGCCGCGAGATGCTGGTACGCCACCCACAACCGTTCCTCGGAAAGGATTCGTGGAATACCGAGCGGGCGCCGGATGTCAAGATCGTGCAGGACGATGTCGGCGAGCACCGGATCGTATCCGGATCGGGGAATCGTCGTACGCGACGACGCGTTCCGGCGCAGTTGTCCGATCAGCGTGTCGGAGCCGCGTTTCGCGTACCAGCGGGTGAGGGTGACGTTGACCCGGTCGAGGTCCGCCCCGGTGGCCGCGATGCCCAGGTAGAGCTTCACCTGACCGAACCGCAGGAAGCTGACCAGGTGCGCGGCGAGGTCGTGCATCGTCCAACCCGTACACAGGCTCGGGGTGCGCAACTGGTCGACGGTCAGGCCGGCGAGCAGGTCCGCAGCCCGTCGACGCTCGTCGACAATCATGTCGTAGACCCGCATTTCCCGACCGTAGGACAGATTGCCGGGCCGGCCTTCTTCCATCGTGCCGAATCCGCGATCGCCGGCCGGGCCCATTCGGATCGGGGGCCGAATCGTGCGGAAAGGCGACTCCGCATGCACAGAGAAGACAGCGCAGGTCGGCCGAGGCGAAGCTTGATCGGACTGCATCAATGGAGCGGTCGGCGTGCTCAGCGCCTCGCCGTGTCGCGAGGGTGACCGGGCGGGCCGGTGCCTCGGCGGGCCCGGTCCGTCCCCTTCGGACCGGAAGCCGGCCGACAGTGAGAGGAGACACGCGTGACAACACCGGAGAACGTGATCCCCGCCTTGATAGCCGACGGAAACGACGTCGACGGTCTGCTGGCGGACCTCGACGACGCCCAGTGGGGACTGCCCACCCCGTCGGAGGGCTGGACGATCGCCCACCAGGTCGCCCACCTGGCCGCGACCTTCCACCTGGCCGCGATGGCCGCGTCGCAGCCCGAAGGGTTCGTGGCCATGACAAAGCAGTTGAGCCCCGACTTCGGGGCCAACGTCGACGCGGCGATGGCACCGTTCCTCGCCGCGCCGCCGCAGGTCCTGCTCGGGCACTGGCGGTCCGAACGGGCGAACGCGGAACAGGCGTTGGCGTCGGTGCCGGCCGGCAAGGTCGTACCGTGGCTGGTCCGGCCGCTGCCCGCGACGGTTCTCGCCGCCGCCGGAATGATGGAGTTGTTCGGGCACGGTCAGGACATCGCCGACGCGCTCGGCGTACGGCGGGAATTCACCGACCGGATCGCCCACCTGGTCGGGTTCGCGGTCCGGACCTGGGACTTCGGCTACCTGTCCCGGAACCTGACCCCGCCGGAGGTGGAGTTCCGGTTCGAGCTCACCCTGCCGTCGGGGGCGCCGTTCGTCAGCGGCCCGGAGAACGCCGAGCAGCGGATCACCGGCCCGTCCGTCGACTTCTGCCTCCTGGTCACCCGGCGCCGCCACCGCGACGACCTGGACCTGGTCGCCACCGGCCCCGACGCCGAACAGTGGCTGAACATCGCCCAGGCCTACCGAGGCCCCGCCGGCCCCGGCCGCCGCCCCGGCCAATTCGCCACCGCCCACCGCCCCTAACCGACCGCCGCCCTCACCGAGGGTCCACCGCGACGATCTTGCACTTGTGGTGGTACACATTCCCGAACAATCAACGCGATTCGGGGCACCACAAGTGCAAGATCGTCGGCAGGGACGGGGCTAGGGGCGGCGGCGGGGAATGAACGTGGCGAGCAGGGCGCCGAGGAGTAGGACGGCGGCTACCACGGTCAGGGTGGGGCGGGCTGCGGCTAGTAGGGCGTCGCCGAAGGCGTTGGCCGCTGAGCGTTCGACCTGTTCGGTCAGGGACTGGGGGAGGTGGTCGGGGGCGGTGAAGCCGCCCTGTTGGCCGCTGCCGAGGCGCAGGCCGTGCTCGGTCGCGTCGGCGAAACCGGCCACGAACCCCGGCCGCGCCTCCGGGGGCAGCAGACCCGCCTGGTGCTGCGCGGAGTCGTGCAACGAGGCAACGAGCCGGTTCTGGAGCACCGCGCCGATCACGGCGGCACCGAGCGCCGCGCCGACCTGGCGGGCCGTGTTGAGCACCCCGGAGGCGGCACCGGCCCGGGCGGGGACGATGCCGCGCATCGCCTCGGTGGTGGTCGGTGCGATCGCCGCGCCCATCCCGATGCCGATCAGGACCAGGGGCGCGAAGAACACCCACACCCCCGAGTCCCGCGCCGGCAGGTACGCCATGCCCAGCACCCCGAGCGCGAACGCGGCCAGCCCGAACACCAGCAGGATCCGGCCGCCGAGCCGGTCGGCGAGCCGTCCCGCCACCGGGGCCACCGCGCTGAGCGTGATCGTCCACGGCAGCGCGGCGAGGCCGGACATCAGCGGGGTCATGCCGTACAGGGTCTGGGTTTCGATGACGAAGACGAGTAGGAACCCGTAGAGGGCGAACGAGGTGATCAGGGTGATCACGGTGGGGATCGCGTACCCGCGATCGCGCAGCAGCCCGAGCGGTACGAGCGGTTCGGGCTGGCGCCGTTCCCAGAGCACGAAGAGCCCGAGGAGCAGACCGGCGGCGAGCAGGACCAGCGGGATCGTCACCGGGCCGACGATCGTGCCCCAGTGGTGCCCCTCCCCCTCGACCAGCGCGTACACCAGGCCGCTGAGGCCGAGGGTGGCCAGGACCAGCCCGACCGGGTCGAAACTCTTCGGGCGCGGCTGGCGCAGGTCCGGTACGAACCGCAGGGCCAGCGCGATTCCGGCCAGGCTGAGCGGCACGTTGACGTAGAAGATCCACTGCCACCCGAGGTGGGTGACGATCAGTCCACCGGCCGTCGGTCCGCTGACCGCGGCGATGCCGGCGACGGCGGTGAAGATCCCGAACGCCGCACCCCGACGGGCCGGCGGGAAGATCGCGGAGAGCAGCACCAGCGCCTGCGGCAGCAACGCCGCCGCACCGATGCCCTGGAGCACCCGCGCGGCGATGAGCTGCCCCGGGCTCTGCGCCGCGCCGCAGAGCAGTGAGGCGAGCGCGAAGACACCGAGCCCGGCGACGAACACCGTACGCGGGCCGACCAGGTCACCGAGCCGGCCGAAGACGATGAGCAGGGTGGACAGTGCCAGCAGGTAGCCGTTGAGGACCCACAGCACCGTGCCGATCCCGGTGTCGAGCGAGCTCATCATGACCGGCGCGGCGGTGTTGACGATGCTCGTGTCGAGCAGGATCAGGAAGTTGCCCAGGCAGAGCACGGCGAGCGCGGCCCACGGGTTGACCGGCCGGGGTGTGGTCGTGCTCCGGGGTGCCGGTCGGGTGGTGGTCATGCTTCGAGGTGCCGCGCGGCCGGGGGCGGGGTCGTGCCGGCGGGGGTCAGCTTCGTACTGACCTGCCGGGCCGCGGCCAGGCTCGCCCACGAGGTGAACTCGATCAGCGTGTCCTCGCCGGGGTGGGCCCGCCGGAACGTCTCGACCAGTTCCGGGCTGACCTGCGCGGACGCGAAGGCGGTCACCAGCCCCAGCCGGGCCGCCGGGCGTTCCGCCTCCGGCAGGCCCGCCACGGCGGCGTCGGCCCAGACCCGGGCGCTGAGCCCCGGCGGTTCGGCGGCCGGGTCGGCGAGGCGTTCCAGGATCAGCGCCCGGGCGCCGGCCGGCACCGTCGGGGCACCGGCGTCGATCGCGGCGTACGCGCGGGCGAAGGCGTCGGAGACGGTCGCGTCACCGGCGGCCCAGTGCAGGTCCGCCGGTGGCGGGGCCGCCGGCAGCAACCGGAGCGAGTCGCCCGGTTCGACCGTACGGCGGGCCAGCGCACCCATCAGCCAGGCGGCGACCCGGCGTACGCCCGGCAGGGCGGGACCGGGAATGCCGGCCGGGAGCAACGAGTCGACGAGGAAGAGGTTCACCATCCGGTTGATGTAGTGGAACGTCACCGCGACCCCGATCAGCTCGGGGGCCTCCTCCGGGGTGAACGGCACCGGCCCGGCGTCGGGGGCGGACGCGCCCAGGCCGGAGGCGCCGGCCCAGAGGGCGATCGCGCGCAGCCGGGAATCGGTCACGTCGTCCCACCGCTGCTCGGCCACGGCCGCCGCCGACTCGCCCCGGAGCAGTCCGCGCAGCGTGGCCCCGTGCACCTCCACGCAGTACGGGCACCGGTTCGCCACCGACACCGCGGCGGCGACCGCCTCCTTCGCCTCCCTGGTCGCCCTCCCCTGGGCGAGCAGCGCCTCGCGCAGCATCAGCCAGCACGCGGCGAGTGCGTCGGGCGCCGGTGAGTGCAGGCTGATCGGGGGTGCGAGCATGCCGAAGTCCCGCTCGACCTGCCGGTACACCTGGGCGACCAACCCGGTCGCGGCCAGTGGCGGGACCGCCTGGACGTGCCGTACGTGTGCGGTGGCCGGGCGGCGCGTCGCCCGTTCGATCAACCCACTCATGCGGGTTCCCTTCCGATCAGGAGCGGGTAGAGGAGGGTGGCACCGGCCCCTGGATCGGGGCCGGTGCCGACGGGATCAGACGAGATCCAGGCTCGGGGCACGGACGGAGGCGCTGCTCGACTCGGGCAGCGCGCCGACGTACGTGACCTGCACCCCGCGTTCCCGGGCGGCCCGGACGATGCCGGGCATGGCCCGCTCGGCCAGGGCGGCGATGGTCAGCGCCGGGTTCACGGTCAGGGCACCGGGCACCGCCGAGCCGTCGGTGACGAAGATGCCGGGGTGGTTGCGCAGTTCGTGCCGGTCGTCGAGCGCCGAGGTCTCCGGGTCGTCACCGATCCGGCAGGACGCCAACGGATGCACCGTGTACGCCCCGACCACCTCGTTCGTCCACGGCATCACCCGCGACAGGCCGTCCTTCTCCAGGATCGCCTTGACCTCCGCGTCGGAGAGGTCCCACCCGCGCCGGGTGTTCACCGTCGGCCGGTACTGCAACGCGCCCTGGCCGAGCATCTGCTGGGAGATCCGGTTCGCGTTGCCGGTCGGCGGCGGTGGGCCGAACACGCCCTCGTTGTCGTCCTCGGACATGGTGAAGATGGTCAGCCAGGACGGCCACTGCCGCATCAGTTCCTTCTTCTCCACCCCGAACCAGCTCGGACCCTCGGCGTCGGGGACCTGGGCGAGGATGGTCCCGAGACCCGGCGGGAAGTAGAGCTGCTCCAGGGAGAACCGGTCGAACTCGGGCAGGTTCCCGTCCAGGTGGTCCCAGGTCGCCACGACCGGCCCACGGCCGATCTGGTTCGCCGCGTACGCGAGCCCGTTCTCCCGGCTGAGGCCGAGCACGTCGCGTACCTTGTCCTCGTCGATGATGGCGGTGTTGAGGCGTTCGCCGTTGCCGGAGAAGTAGCGGCCGACGGCGTGCGGCATGGTGCCGAGGGTCTCCTCGGAGCGTTGCAGGATCACCGGGGTGGCGCCCGCGCCGGCCGCCAGGATGACGATCTTCGCGTCGATGGTGCCGTGCTCGTGGTGCACCCGGTAGTCGAGTTCGTCCACGGTCGAGTAGTGCACCCGGTAGCCGCCGTCGTCGTTGCGCGACAGGTACTGCACCTCGTGCAGCGGGCGGATCTCCGCCCCGTGCGAGATCGCCGCCGGGAGGTAGTTGAGCAGCAGGGACCGCTTCGCGTCGAACTTGCAGCCGGCCATCATCCAGTTGCAGTTGGTGCACATGGAGACGTCGACCGCGGACGGGACCGGGTTCGCCGTACGGCCGGCGTGGTCGCAGGCGGCGGCAAAGAGCCCACCGGCGTACGGCACCTGGTCCCAGCTCGTCTTCGTCACCGGAAGTGCCTCGCTGACCCGGTCGTACCAGGGGTCGAGGGTCTCCCGGTTGATCGCGGCCGGCCACATCCGGCGGCCGATGCTGCCGTGGCGTTCGAAGACGAACCGGGGCGCCCTCGGCATCGTCGCGAAGTAGACCACGCTGCCGCCGCCGACACAGTTGCCGCCGAGCAGGCTCATCCCGTCGCCGAGGGTGAAGTCGAAGATCCGGGTGAACGACTTGCCGAGTTCGAAGTCCTGGTCGAACTCGTCGGCCGACAACCACGGTCCACGTTCGAGGACAACCACCTTCGCGCCGCCCGCGGCCAGGTGGTACGCGGCGATCGCGCCGCCGAACCCGCTCCCGATCACCAGGACGTCGGTCTGTTCCGTGCTGCTCATGCGGGGCTCCCGGTGGCGGTGGTGTGTGGGTGGAGCTGGGACAGGGCACGGCCGTACGAGAAACGCGGGAACCGCCAGACCCCGTCCGGCTCCGGCTTGGCGTAGCCGATGGCCAGCAGACCGGGGTGACCCGCGGCGAGGGCGTCGGCGGTGCTCATGTGCGCCGCGCTGTCGAAGGCCATGTTGCTGAACATGGCCAGGCCGACCCAGACGCCCCGCTCCTCATGGCCGGGCGCGGTCAGTCGCAGCACCAGGGCGGTACGGTCGGCGAACGGCAGCGCGACGAACGCCGGTACGGACTCGTCGAGGGTGAGGTCGTGCTCGGCGGCGTACTCCTGGGCGTGGCCGTTGAGCATCGCCATGAAGCCTTCGAGCATGTCACCCAGTCCGCTGCCGGGCAGTTCGAGCAGTTCCACCGCTCCGGAGGCGACCGCGCCGCCACCCTCGGCCATCCCGGCGACGGCCCGGTCGTCCGGCGTACGCCGCTCGCCCGGGACGATCGTGTCGGCGTACGCCTCCAACGTCATCGTCTTCCATTGGTCCGTGTCTGCGGTACCGGTTTGCACGGTCTCGCCTCCTGCACTGAATGGTCAGCACACACCGAAACCGGATCGGTTGGATAATTGCTACCGGACCGGCGGGTGAATGCGGAAGGATAGGCGTAATGGTGGCCCGGGTATCGCACGGTTAATCGATATCGGCCCGCCACATCTCATGGTCCGATTGGCACCGATGCGGCGCATCTCCTGACGTGCTGGAGGTGCTCGAACGTGGACATTCGCCGGCTGGCGCCCCTATCCGGCGGAGCCGATTTCTTCCAACGTGCGCAGAACGTACGGCTGGTTGTCCGTCGCCGGGTGTCGCGGCGCCTTCTCGAAACGTGCGCAGTGTGGTCGCAGCCAGGTGCCGGGCCTGTCGGTGTGCCAATACTGGCATCGATGAGCGCGACCGTGTCCCGGTCTCCCGGCGGCCTCGTCGCGCATCGCGGCAGGGGAGGCCGACATGGTCGTCAAGCGGATAGCGGCATCAGTGATCCAGCGTCAGGTCAAGTACGTCACACCGGTACCGGTGGCCGCCGCCGACGGGCACCTCGCCGAGGTGTACCGCCAGGTTGCCGAGGAGATGGGGCTGGTCGTGCCCCCGGTTCAACTGCACTCGCCGGTGCCCGACCTCGCCTCGGCGTACTGGATGATCATGCGCGAGACGCTGCTCCCGGTCGACATGGTGGACCGGGAGACCAAGGAGGCGGTGGCGACCGCGGTCGCGGTGGCCAACATCTGCCCCTACTGCGTCGACATGCACAGCCTCGGCATGTACGAGCTGGGCACCGAGCACGACGCGGAGGCCCTGGTCGCCGACAAGGTCGAGGACGTCGCCGACGCGCGTACCCGTGCCATGGCGACCTGGGCCCGGATCGCGCACCAGCCCGAGGCCGCGTTCGCCGTCGCGCTGCCGTTCGGACCGGTGGAACGGGCCGAGCTGGTCGGTGTGGTGGTGGCGATGCACTACCTCTCCCGGATGGTGAACGTCTTCCTGTCCAGCTTCCTCATCCCGCCGAGGCTCAACGCCGCCGGCCGGCGGCGGTTCAAGCGCGGGGCGAGCGTCATGTTGCGCTCCACGTTGCGGGCCGACCGCCCGGCCGGACGATCGGTGGACCTGCTCCCGCCGGCCCCGCTGCCCGCCGGAGCGGAGTGGGCGGCCGGGAGCCGGGCCATCGCGGCGGCGGTGGGACGTGCCGACGCCGCGTTCGAGGCGGCCGGGACCCGGGCACTGACCCCGGCCGTACGCGACCTGGTCCGGCGCCGGCTCGGCCGGTGGAACGGCGAGGAGACCGGACTGAGCCGGCGGTGGTGCGAGCGGCTGATCGAGGACCTACCCGAGGCGGAACAGGCGTCGGGGCGGCTGGCCCTGCTGACCGCGTTCGCGTCGTACCAGGTCGACGAGCACGTGATCCGGGAGTTCCGGGCCACGGCACCCGAGGACACCGCGCTGCTCGACGTCACCGCGTGGGCGAGTTGGATCACCGCCCGCCACGTCGGCGCCTGGTACGCCCCGGCGGCCCTGGCGGCCGGGCCCGCGAAGCCGGTGCCCGGTCGATAGAAGAGGCCGTACGGGTCATCGAAAAAGAGCAATCCTGAACAACTCACGGTCCTGACTGCCTGACAACCTGTAACGGTGGCGATCCCTGTCGCCTCGTGCACAGCGACCAACGCCATCCCCCGCTGGAGGAGAAATGACCGCCTACACCGCCCCGGCCGGCGGTTCCGCAACCGGCCTGCTCGACCGGTTGAACGGCGCCCGGCACCGGGCCGCCCTCAACGTGTTCATGCTCATCGTGCTCGCCCACTGGGCCGAGCACCTCACCCAGGCGTTCCAGATCTGGGTCCTCGACCGGCCGGTGAAGCAGTCCCGTGGCGTACTCGGCCAGTGGTTCCCGTGGCTGGTCAGCTCCGAGTGGCTGCACTACGGGTACGCCCTGGTGATGCTCGCCGGACTGTGGTTCCTGCGCAAGGGCTTCGTCGGACGCGCCCGTACCTGGTGGATGGTGGCGTTCGCCATCCAGTTCTGGCACCACATCGAACACCTGCTGCTGTTCGTCCAGGCCCAGGCCGGCGTGGTCTTCTTCGGCCAGGCGGTGCCGACCAGCGTCGCCCAACTGGTCTTCCCCCGGGTCGAGCTGCACCTGTTCTACAACACCGTGGTCTTCCTGCCCATGGTCGTCGCGATGTACTACCACCTGCGGCCGAGCCCGACCGAGCGGGCCGAGGCGGACTGCAACTGCGCCCCGGAACTCGTCTCCTCGGGCCACCGGTAGTCGTGCTCGACGTGTCGGCGGCCGGCGGGGCGCAACCAGCCTCGCCGGCCCGGCCACGCCGCTGGCGGAGCCGGCTGGGCGCGGCCCTGGCGGTCTTCGCGGCACTGGCGATCGGCGTACCGGCGGTGGTGGGTGGACCGGAGACCGAGCTGACCGGGGTCAGCCCCGCCGACGGGACGACCGTACCCGGACCACCGGCGGAGGTGGCCCTGGTCTTCACCGGGCCGGTCGACCCGAGGGAGTTCCACCTCACCGTCGCCGACCGCAACGGCCGCGTGGTGAGCAACGGTGCCGCACGGCTGGACGGTCAGCGGATAGTGGTGCCGCTCGCCCTGGTGCCGGCCGGTGCGTACCGGGTGGCGTACCACGTGGCGCTCCCCGACGGGCAGGAGTTGGACGGGATAACCGACTTCTCCGTCGCCGCCGGTTCGGCGGAACGCTGGACCGCGCCACCGCCCGACCCGGCGCTCGCCGGCGCCCACGCCCACGGTGGCGCCGACCCGCTCAGCGTCGTGCTGACCTGCGTCGCCCTCCTGCTCATCGGCGCCCTGCTCTACCTCCTCCTGAGCCGCCCCCGCCCGAACTGATCCCCACCGGAAGGGCTCCTTCCCGCCGCATCCCGGCGACCGAAGGGGCCCTTCCCGACGCGTGGACGGGGGGCGCCGGGTGACGGTCGGTGAACAGGGCACTGGAGGAGACGTGGGGGGCGGGTCGGCCGGTTCACGATGGAACCGCCGCCGCCGGTGGCCCCGCCACTTCAGCGAGGGGGAGATCATGGCTACCGCCCTTGGTTCGCTGCGCAACCTGCTCATGACGCCATCGCTGGCCCAGGTGAGCTTCGAGGGGCGGGGCTTCCCGATCACCCCCACCGACGCCACCCGCCGGCTCGAAGCAATCCCACAGTCGGTGATCTGCGGTTTCGAATGGGGCATCGACGCCCGGAGCCTGTGGGAGGTGCAGAGCCGGGTCGAGTTGGTCGAGCCGGAGCTGCGCGGATTCGCGTACGAGGGCGTGACCATGGCCTTCACCATCCGCGACTCGATGGCCGGTGGACGCGGCCGGCTCGCCGGGGACCTGCTGCGGGGCCCCGGACGCCCGCACATCTTCCTCACCTACATCGGGATCGGATTCGCCATGGCCCGGCTGCCGCGACCGCTGTGGAAACGGGTGGTGCCGGACCTGACCGGGGTGCCGTACCACCCGACGATGAGTTGGCTCGCGGTCGACGGATTCGGGTTCGACCGGGCCTACTTCGACACGCAGAAATGGGTGCAGGAGCAGAAGCGGCCGACGCCGTATCCGTGGGACGGGTGGCCCGACTACTTCCCCCGCGCCTTCGATCAGGGCGTCGGGCGGGCCCTCTGGTTCATCCATGGTGGACAGGTGGCCGACGTCGCCGCGGCGGTGGAACGGTTCGCCGTGGACCGGCGGGCGGACCTGTGGAGCGGAGTGGGACTCGCGGCCACCTTCGCCGGTGGGTGCGGACCGGCCGACCTGGCCGTCCTGCGCCGGGACGCGGGCGCGTACGCACCCGACCTGGCCCAGGGAGCCGTGTTCGCCGCCAAGGCGCGGGCGTTCTCCGGACACGTGCCGGAGCGGACCGAGGGGGCGATGGGCGCACTGGCGGACCTGTCCGTCACCGCCGCGTCGGAACTCGCCGACGACGTCGCCGTGGGCGGACTGCACGCGGACGGGCTGCCGCAGTACGAGGTGTGGCGGGCGAAGGTACGGGAGTCGGTCACGGCTCCCTCGGGGTTGCGCTGAGCGCCCGACCGCACCGGCTACCGGACCCGTCCGTTCGCTCGCCGAACGGACGGGTCCGTCATTTCTTCGATCGTGTGGGCATCCGTTCACAATGGCCAGATGGGCAATCACGAGGAAGAAATTCCGGTCGGGCCCTGCGAGGATCGGATTAGCGTGGACGAATAGATGTTGGGGAGCGTTCCATGAGATCTTATCGCGCGTTGCGGCGCCGTATCCTGACGCCGAACGTTTCCGAGACCAAGCTCGAAGTCCGGGGATTCCACGTCAAGAATCCCGAGGCCAAGGAGCTGCTGGAAACGGTAGGCCGGTCATTTCTGACCGGTTACGCGTACGCCGCAGAGGCCGCCACCACAGACGAGGCGGAGGAGCGACTCGAAGGCGTACCGACCCGCTTCCGCGGATTTGCGTACGAGGGTGCCGCGATGGGTTTCGCGGTACGGGAGGGACTGCCGATCGGCGGCCGGGGAATGGTTCGTGACTTCCTCGACGGGCGCGGGCACGACCACATCTACATGGCGTACGTCGGTGTGGGTTGGGCGATGGCCCGGCTGCCGAGGTTCCGTTGGTCGAGCCTGTACGCGCCGGACCCGCTGCTGCGCTGGCTGGTGCTCGACGGGTACGGCTTCCACCAGGCCTACTTCCAGACCGAGCGGTACGTCCACCAGGGATTCCAGGAGGAAAACTTCCCCTGGCCCGCCGGACCCCACGGCTGGTACGCGAACCGCGCCATCGACCAGGGGATCGGTCGGGCGCTGTGGTTCGTCGGCGGGACCGAGGCCGAGGTTGTCGCCGGGCTGATCGACCGGTTCCCGGAGCACCGCCGGTCGGATCTGTACAGCGGTGCCGGACTCGCCGCCACGTACGCCGGTGGCGGTGACGACACCGAACTGCGGTGGTTCGCCAAGCACGCCGGGCCGTACCAGCGCCAGGTGGCGCAGGGATCGGCGTTCGCCGCCGGTGCCCGGGTACGGGCCGGACTCGTGGTGCCGCACAACGAGATCGCCACCCAGGTTTTCTGCGGGATGACACCGGTCGAGGCCCAGCGGGTGACCGACGAGGCGCTGGTCGACCTGCCGGCCGACGGCGACGTCCCGTCCTGGGAGGTGTGGCGGCGCCGGATCGCCGCCCGGTTCGACTCCCTCGACACCGCCCCCTAACCGTTTCCCGCACATCGCCGGTCGCGGACGACGCGCACCAGCGGGCGTCCGCAGGAGAAGAGGTCGTGTCCATGTCCAAAATTGCCATCGTGGGAATGGCGTGCCGGTATCCGGACGCCACCTCACCGAGAGAACTGTGGGAGAACGCGGTCGCCGGTCGACGCGCGTTCCGCCGGCTGCCCGACGTACGGATGCGGCTCGACGACTACTGGGACCCGGATCCGAAGGCGCCGGACCGTTTCTACGCCCGTAACGCCGCGGTCATCGAGGGGTACGAGTTCGACCGGATCGCGTACAAGGTCGCCGGGAGCACGTACCGGTCGACCGACCTCACCCACTGGCTGGCGCTCGACACCGCCGCCCTGGCCCTCGCGGACGCGGGTTTCCCGATGGCCGAGGGGGTCCCGCACGAGCGCACCGGTGTGGTGGTCGGGAACACCCTGACCGGTGAGTTCTCCCGCGCCAACCAGCTCCGGCTGCGGTGGCCGTACGTGCGGCGGATGGTCGCGGCGGCGCTCAAGGAGCAGGAGTGGGACGACGACCAGCTCGGCTCGTTCCTGGACGACTTCGAGGCCACCTTCAAGAGCCCGTTCCCGGAGATCGACGAGGACACCCTCGCCGGTGGCCTGTCGAACACCATCGCCGGGCGGATCTGCAACCACTTCGACCTCAAGGGCGGCGGGTACACCGTGGACGGTGCCTGCTCGTCGTCGCTGCTCTCGGTGGCGACGGCGTGCAAGGCCCTGCTCGACGGGGACCTCGACGTGATGGTGGCCGGCGGGGTCGACCTGTCGATCGACCCGTTCGAGATCATCGGTTTCGCCAAGACCGGAGCGCTCGCCACCGGTGAGATGCGGGTCTACGACCGCAACTCGAACGGCTTCTGGCCCGGCGAGGGCTGCGGCATGGTGGTCCTGATGCGCGAGGACGAGGCCCGCCGGGCCGGTCACCGCGTGTACGCCTCCATCGCGGGCTGGGGCATCTCGTCGGACGGCAAGGGCAGCATCACCCGGCCGGAGATCAACGGCTACCGGCTGGCGTTGCGTCGGGCGTACGAGCGGGCCGGTTTCGGGATCGAGACGGTCAGCATGTTCGAGGGTCACGGGACCGGGACCAAGGTCGGTGACACGAACGAGCTCACCGCGCTCAGCCAGGCCCGGTTGGAGGCCGACCCGCACGCCCGACCGGCGGCACTCAGCTCGGTCAAGGGCATGATCGGACACACCAAGGCCGCGGCCGGAGTCGCCGGCCTGATCAAGGCCGCGATGGCGGTGCACCACGAGGTGATCCCGCCGTCGATCGGATGCGTCGATCCGCACGAACTGCTCGACGGGGACGGGGCCGCGCTGCGGGTGCTGCGCAAGGCGGAGTCGTGGGTGGCCGACGCCCCGGTCCGGGCCGGTATCACCGCGATGGGCTTCGGCGGGATCAACACCCACATCGTGCTGGAGAACGACCAGCCCCGCCGACGGGTACGTTTCGACACCCGTACCCGGTCACTCGCGTCGTCGGCGCAGGACGCCGAACTGCTGCTGGTCGACGCCGGTTCCCCGACCGAGTTGCGGGAACGGGTGCAGCGGCTGATCGACTTCGTTCCGCAGCTCGCGTACGCCCAGCTGGGTGACCTGGCCGCGACCCTGCACCGGGAGCTGCGCGAGTTGCCGTACCGGGCGGCCGTGGTGGTCTCCTCCCCCGAGGAGGCCGAACAGCGGCTGCGCCGGGTGGCCGACGCGCTGGACGCGGGCGAGACCCAGCTCTTCGCCGCCGACGGCGGCATCCTGCTCGGGCACGTACGCGGGCCCGGCCGGATCGGCTACCTCTTCCCCGGCCAGGGGTCGGGGCGCGGCACCAGCGGCGGTGCCCTGCGCCGCCGGTTCGCCGAGGCGGCCGACATGTACCACCAGGCGTCGCTGCCCAGCTCCGGCGACATGGTGGCCACCTCGGTCGCCCAACCCCGGATCGTGACCGGCTCGATGGCCGGGGTCCGGGTGCTGTCCACGCTGGGTCTGGAGGCCGTCGTCGCGGTCGGGCACTCCCTGGGCGAGATCTCCGCGTTGCAGTGGGCCGGCGCTCTGGACGAGCAGGCCCTGCTGCGGGTCGCGGCCCTGCGCGGGAAGACCATGGCCGAGAACAGCGCCACCGGTACGATGGCCGGCCTCGCCGCGTCGCCGGCAGTGGCCGCGGATTTGACCGCCGGACTGCCGGTGGTCATCGCCGGTTACAACGGCCCGCAGCAGACCGTCATCGCCGGCCCGGTGGAGGCGGTCGAGGAGACCTGTGCGCGGGCCCAGGCGGCGGGACTCGTCGCGACCCGGCTGTCGGTGTCGCACGCGTTCCACTCGCCGCTGGTGGCACCGGCGGCGGCGGCCTTCGGCGCGGCGCTGGACGCCGAGGACTTCGGCCCGGTGGAGCGGCGGATCATCTCCACCGTCACCGGTGAGGCGCTGCCCGCCGACACCGACCTGCCGGCGCTGCTGCACCGGCAGATCACCGACCCGGTGCTGTTCAGCCAGGCGATCGCGGTCGCCGCCAAGGAGGTGGACCTGTTCGTCGAGGTCGGACCGGGCCGGGTGCTCAGCGGGCTGGTCGGCACGGCGGAACTGCCCGCGGTCGCGCTCGACACCGACGACGAGTCGATCGGCAACCTCCTGCGGGTGGTCGGTGCGGCGTACGTGGTCGGCGCGAGCCCGGTCGACTCGGCCCTGTTCCACGGCCGGCTGATCCGGCCGTTGCAGGTCGGGACCGAGTTCCGGTTCTTCGCCAGCCCGTGCGAGGCGGCACCGCCGCTGGACCTCGCCACCCGGCAACGGGTGTCGAACGCGCCGGCCGCAACCACCGAGACGGTGGCCGGGCCGACCGACGAGTCGACCGCCCACCTGATCCGCCGGTTGGCGGCGGAACGGGCCGAACTGCCGCTGGAACTCGTCCACGACTCCAGCCGGCTCCTCGACGACCTGCACCTGAGTTCGATCACGGTGGGACAGGTGGTCAGTCAGGTCGCCACCCAGTTGGGCATGCCGGCGGCACAGACGCCGACCAACCTCGCCACCGCGACCGTACGTGAACTCGCCGACGCCCTGGAGGCGCTGGCCGCGACCGCGCACAGCGGTGACCTGGCCCCCACGCAGGTGGTGGCCGGCGCCGGGGCCTGGGCCCGACCGTGGACCCTGGACCTGGACGAGGTCCCGCTGCCCGGCCCGGCGACCGGTGCCGCCGCGAACGGTGGCCAGTGGCAGGTGTACGCCAACACCGACAACCCGATCGCCGAACCGTTGCGGCACGCGTTGCAGCGGGCGAACCTCGGCTCGGGTGTGCTGGTCTGCCTGCCCGAGGGCTGCACCGAGGAACAGCTCGAGTTCGCGCTGCGGGGTGCACAGGCGGTGCTCGGCGGGACGGCCGGTGACCGGTTCGTCCTGGTCCAGCACGACCGGGGCGCGGCCGGGCTGGCCAAGACCCTGCACCTGGAGGCGCCGAAGGTGCGTACGACGATCGTCCACCTGCCGGTGACGGCGGCGGCGGTCGAACAGGTGGTGGCGGAGGTCGCCGCGACCGGGGACTACGCCGAGGTCCACTACGACGAGGCGGGCGTACGGCGGGTGCCGACGCTGCGGGTGATGCCGGTCGAACCGGCCCGTACGGTGGCCGCCCTGGACACCACCGACGTGCTCCTGGTCACCGGTGGCGGCAAGGGCATCACGGCCGAGTGCGCGCTGGCGATGGTGCAGGACAGCGGGGCGAGCCTCGCCGTACTGGGCCGTTCCGACCCGGCCGCGGACAAGGAACTGGCGGCGAACCTGAAGCGGATGGCCGACCTCGGGGTGAACGTACGCTACGCCCGGGCCGACGTGACCGACCCGGAGCAGGTACGCACCGCCGTCGCCGAACTGGTCGGGGCACTCGGCCCGATCACCGCGCTGCTGCACGGGGCGGGCCGTAACGAGCCGGCCGCGTTGACCGGGCTCGACATGGCGGCGTTCCGCCAGACGTTCGCGCCGAAGTTGGACGGGCTCCGGGTCGTCCTCGACGTGGTACGCCCGGAGCGGCTGCGCCTGCTGGTGACCCTGGGCAGCATCATCGGCCGGGCCGGTCTGCGCGGCGAGGCGCACTACGCCACCGCCAACGAGTGGCTGGCCGACCTGACCCGCGAGGTCGGGCGGGAGCACCCGACGTGCCGCAGCATCTGCCTGGAGTGGTCGGTCTGGTCCGGGGTGGGCATGGGTGAGCGGCTGTCGGTGGTCGAGTCGCTGACCCGCGACGGGATCACCCCGGTCACCCCCGACCAGGGCGTCGCGATCCTCCGGCGGCTGCTGTCGGACCCGGACACCCCCGAGGTGGTGGTGATCAGCGGGCGTACCGAGGGCATCGGGACGGTCCGCTACGACCTGCCGACGCTGCCGCTGCTGCGCTTCGTCGACCGGCCGCTGGTCCGCTACCACGGTGTCGAACTGGTCACCGAGGTCGACCTCAACGGCGGTACCGACCTCTACCTGCCCGACCACCTGCTCGACGGCAACCTGCTGATGCCGGCGGTGTTCGGGATGGAGGCGATGGCGCAGGTGACGGCCGCGTTGACCGGCTGGACCGAGGTGCCGGTGATCGAGGACGCGCAGTTCCTGCGGCCGATCGTGGTGCCGCCGGAGGGCAGCACCCGGATCAGGATCGCCGCGGTGGTCACCGGTACGGACACGGTGGACGTGGCGATCCACAGCGCCGAGACGGCGTTCGCCGCCGAGCACTTCCGGGCCCGGCTGCGTCGCGGTGACGGGGTCGTCCCGGACGGGGCCCCGGACCAGGTCCCGGACGGGCTCCCGGTGGTGCCGCTGGTGCCGGAACGGGACCTGTACGGCGACGTCCTGTTCCAGGGACCCCGCTTCCAACGGGTACGCCGCTACCACCGTGCCGCCGCCCGGGACGTCGACGCGGATCTGTCCGCCGACGCGTCGGTGGGCTGGTTCGCCGGTTACCTCCCCGGCGAGCTGCTCCTCGGCGACCCCGGCGTACGGGACGCGCTGATGCACGGCAACCAGGTGTGCGTACCGGACGCGACCCTGCTGCCGGCCGGTATCGACCGGATCCACCCGGCGGGCCCCCGGATGTCCGGCACCGAGGAGCTGCGGTACTGCGCCACCGAACGGTCCCGCGACGGCGACAACTACGTGTACGACATCGCGCTGCGCGACCGTACCGGAGCGGTGGTCGAGCGGTGGGAGGGTCTGCGGCTGCGGGCCGTACGCAAGAACGACGCGCGTGGCCCGTGGGCGGCGCCGTTGCTCGGGTCGTACCTGGAACGGGCGGTCGGCGACCTGCTCGGCGCCCGGGTGGCGGTGGCGGTCGAACCCGACCCGACCGGTCCCCCGGACGCCGACGGTGCCGACCTGATCGCCACCCGACGGGCACACACCGCGCTCGCCGCCGGCCGGGCCTTCGGGCATCCGGTGGAGGTCCGGTACCGCCCGGACGGCCGCCCGGAGGTCGACGGCGACCGTACGGTGTCCAGCGCCCACGGCGCCGGGCTCACCCTCGGCGTCGCCGGTGCCGGCGCGCTGGGCTGCGACGTCGAGCTGGCCGCACCCCGGCCGGTCTCGGTCTGGCAGAGCCTGCTCGGCCCGCATTTCGAACTGGCCGAACTCATCGCGCAGACATCCGGGGAGAGCGCGGACATCGCCGGAACCCGGGTCTGGGCGGCGGTGGAGTGCCTGCAGAAGGCGGGCCGGACCAACCAGGCACCGCTGGCACTGCTGCCGTCGGAGCGCGCGGGCTGGACCCTGCTCAGCTCGGGCGAGCTGCGGATCGCCGTGTTCGTCACCACGGTGCGGGACGTTGCCGGACCCGTGGCGTTCGCCATCCTGACCGAAGGGCGTTGAGCGTGATGGAGATGTACTACGAGTACCGGCACACGGTTGGTTTCGAGGAAACCAACATCGTGGGGAACGTGTACTACGTCAACTACCTGCGGTGGCAGGGGCGGTGCCGGGAGATGTTCCTCAAGGACCGGGCCCCGGCGGTGCTGGACGACCTGCGCGACGACCTGAAGCTGTTCACGCTCCGGGTCGACTGCGAGTTCTTCGCCGAGATCACCGCGTTCGACGAGCTGGCGATCAGGATGCGGCTGGTCGAGCTGGCACAGACCCAGGTCCAGTTCGGATTCGACTACGTCCGGCTGGACCCGGGCGCGGGCGAGACCCTGGTCGCCCGCGGCAACCAGCGGGTGGCGTGCATGCGTGGCCCGAACACCCGTACGCTCCCGGCCCGAGTGCCGGAATCCCTGGTCCGAGCGCTCGAGCCGTACGTGCTCGCGGCGCCTCGGGCCTGACCGGACGGCAGTGGAGGACGACTGTGGATGTTCAGGCGAAACCGTCCTCGACGGCCGAGATCCAACTGCTCCGACGTTCGTTCAGCGCGTACGCCACCGGCGTCACGGTGGTGACCGTCGGTGGCGACGCGCCGCACGGCATGACCGCGAACTCGTTCACCACGGTGTCGCTGGACCCGCCGCTGGTGCTCGTGTGCGTGGGTCGGCAGGCCATCATGCACGGGCTGCTCGCGGAGACCGGCACGTTCGGGGTTTCCGTCCTGTCCGCACACCAGGAGGCGGTGGCCCGGTACTTCGCCGACAAGCGCCGCCCCCTGGGCGCGGAGCAGTTCGAGGCGGTGGACTGCGTACCGGGTCAGATCACGGGCGCGCCGCTGGTCCGCGGCGCGCTGGCCCATTTCGAGTGCAAGCTGCGGGCAGCTTACGACGGTGGGGACCACACCATCTTCGTCGGCGAACTGCTGTCGCTGGACCGGCATCTGGACGACAAGGCCCTGCTGTTCTACCTGGGCAGGTTCGCTCAGTTCGACTTCGAGTGAGGTGACGTGGCGCCATGACAACTCTGGATCGAGCCCGGCGGGTGCCGCCGGGACCCCCGCGCAGCTCCGCGATGCGGATGCTCGCGGTGATGAACCGGGACCGGTTGGGCATGATGACCGACGCGGCCGCGGCGTACGGCGACGCGGTCCGGCTGCCGGTCGGACCGAAGTCGCTCTACTTCTTCAACCACCCCGACTACGCCAAGCACATCCTCGCCGACAACAGCGCGAACTACCACAAGGGGATCGGCCTGGTGCACGCCCGGCGGGCGCTGGGCGACGGGCTCCTGACCAGCGAGGGTGACCTCTGGCGCAAGCAGCGTTCGGTGATCCAGCCGGCGTTCCAGAGCAAGCGGATCGCCGCCCAGGCCGGTGCGATCGGACTGGAGGCCGCCGCCCTGGTCGAGCGGCTGCGGGCGTACGAGGGCCAGGGGCCGGTCGACGTGGTCAAGGAGATGACCGGGCTGACCCTGGGGGTGCTCGGCCGGACCCTGCTCGACGCCGACCTGGGTACGTTCAACACCATCGGGGGCTCCTTCTCGACCGTCCAGGACCAGGCGATGTTCGAGCTGGCGACGCTGAGCGCGGTGCCGACCTGGATCCCGCTGCCGACCCAGCTCCGGTTCCGCCGGGCACGGCGGGACCTGGAACGGATCGTCGACCAGTTGGTCGCCGACCGTCGGGCGAGCACCGGGAACCGCGACGACGTCCTGTCCCGGCTGATCATCTCGGCCGGGCAGGAGTCCGACCCCCGGGTGGGACGGGAGCGGCTGCGCGACGAACTGGTGACCCTGCTGCTGGCCGGGCACGAGACGACCGCGAGCACGTTGACCTGGAGTCTCTACCTGATCGACCAGCATCCGCAGGTGTGGGAGCGGATGCACGCCGAGGCGGTCGAGGTGCTCGGTGACCGGCCACCGGTCTACGAGGACCTGCGGGGGCTGAAGTACACGGCGATGGTGGTGGAGGAGGTGATGCGACTCTTCCCGCCGGTGTGGCTGTTGCCGCGCAAGGCGTTGCGGGAGGACAACGTGGGCGGCTACCACGTACCCGCCGGGGCGGACGTGGTGGTGTGCACGTACACCCTGCACCGGCACCCGGACTTCTGGCCGTCGCCGGAGCGGTTCGACCCGGAGCGGTTCGACCCGGCCCGTTCGGGCGACCGGCCCCGGTACGCGTACATCCCGTTCGGTGCCGGTCCCCGGTTCTGCGTCGGCAACCACCTGGGCATGATGGAGGCGGCCTTCGTCCTCGCCATGCTGGCCCGTGAGCTGCGGCTGGTGAAGGCTCCGGAGCACGAGGTGGTGCCGGAGCCGATGCTGTCGCTGCGGATGCGCGACGGGCTGCCGATGACGGTACGCAGCCTGCGCTGAGGCGTACCGGACATGGTTGTTGCCCGCCGGCGTTCGCGCCGGCGGGCAATTTCCGGCGAGCGCGGCCGGGGCATCGGCCGCGCTCGCCGGTCCCGCGTGGTCAGGCCACCGCGAACGGCTCGTAGGAGCTGTCGCTGCGGACACCCGCGCGGATCAGGGCATCCTTGCGTACGTCGAACAGGGCCAGCAGGACCGGCGGATCCATCGTCCGCATCGGCTTGAGTTGCAGGTCCACCGACTCGACCACGCTGTCCCGGCACATCTCGATCGGCCCGACGATGCCCACGGACAGGTCGTCGGGGTTCAGCCCGGCGCCGTCGACGGAGTCCTCGGTGCCGGCCGGGACGGCGTGCGCCAGCAGGTACCACGCGCCCTTCGGTACCCGCTCCAGCGCGTACTGCCCGGCATGGTCCAGGATCGCGCAGCTCACCGGCCGGCCTTCGGGGATGCGGTCGGGGAACAGGCCGACGAAGGTGACCTGGCGTCCGGTCGTCGGGTGGGGATGGATGATGCCCTTGACCGTGCCGCACGCGGCCTCGGGGCCGCTGTCCGCATGGATCTTCGGCGTGAACCCGCCGAGCCTGCGGTAGGTGGTCGGTGACAGTCCCACGCTGCGGGAGAAGCGGGAGCTGAACGTACCGACGCTGGTGTAGCCCACCCGCATGCTGATGTCGGCGACGTTCAGTGAGGTCGACACCAGCAGCTGCTTGGCCCGTTGCAGCCGCAGGGCGGACAGGAACCGTCCGGGCGACAGCCCGGTCGCGCGTTGGAACATTCTCGAGAAGTGGAACTTGCTGAACATGGCCACCCGCGCCATGTCGTCGATCGTGAGCGGCTCGCTCAGATTGTCGAGCATCGTAGCGATTACGCGTTCTACAGCTTGTTCGGCGGTATCGTGCATCGCGATTCTCCCCCGGATCTCAGCCGTTGCCCAAGGAGTAGCACTCAGGGACAAAAGCGCCTCTTCATTGACGTCGCTCGACTCGATCAATACGGGGTTGCCCCACACTCACCCGTACTGACACTGCATCCCCGAAGCCCCGCTATCGCCGGAAGTACGTGGTCCGCGAATTGGCCCGATCCGGTGACCGCACACATCCCAAGCGATAGTTGTCGATGCTAGACCAAACCGTAACGACCAGCAACGGCTCCGTCACCGAACCGCGTTTGTCCTGGTGGCGCCCCCTATCCCAAGTCCCGGGCGCGACGCTGGCCTGCGGAAACACGTCCGGTATCGTCCCGACCAGTCCGAACTGAGCAATAATTTGGAGATAAGATGGTGGTGATTCCTGGTATCCATTGACCGACCCCGGTGCGGGCGATGCGTCCGCTTTCGATGTTGGTTGCATCGGTTCGGCCGCTAATTTCGCGGAATATCGCCTTTGCTCACCGCACCGCAACGGTCCCCCGACACCGCACCGACGGCCTTCGGACAGTGGCCGAGCGAAGCTTAAGAGACCATGAAATCCCTGGTCAGACACATATTGGCGAACATCTACAAGGCTTGCGGTACTCGATCATGTGTGGCAGCATGCATTGAGCGGACCCCACAAACCTCTGGAGTTCGATGAGAATTTCGGTACTCAGCAGACAGAGCGGGGTCCCGGTAGCGACGATCAAGTTCTACCTCAGAGAACAACTGCTGCCACCAGGTACACCTACCGCCAGGAACCAGGCCGAGTATGACGAAGAGCACCTTATACGGTTAAAACTAATTCGGGTGTTGACCGGTATAGGAATGATGAGCATCGCCTCGGTCCGCGAGGTACTGGCAGCGATCGACGACAATTGCCTCGCCCCTCAGGCGGTGGCCAAGGTGGTCACCAAGGCCCTCCTCGCGGACTACCCCACCGAGGACTCGGAGCCCGGCGTCATCGAGTCGGCGCTGGGGCGCATCGACCAGCTCGTCCACACTGTCGGCTGGCGCGTCGAGCCCGAGGCACCCGCAAAATCCACCCTGGCGCAGGTTTTCGCGGCGCTTCAGTACCTCGGCTGGGACGACGACAGTGACGCCTTCAGGCTGTACGTCTCCGCCGCCGACGCCCTGGCGAGGCACGAACTGGACCAGTCGCCGCAGGAGACCGCCGCCACGGCGGTAGCCCGTACCGTGCTGAACGAGGTGGCCTTCGCCGCCATGCGCCGGATGGCGTACGAGCACTATCTCGCCCTGCGGGTGGCCGGCGGCACGGCACCCGAAGAGGCCCCGCGGGCCGACTGAGCAGCCGTTCGCCCGCCGCGCCACCGGGACGGATCCCCTTTCGCCGCGATCTATTCCCGGCGCCGGCAGCCACCCTTCTCCCATATTGCGCAGGTCAGGCGATACGCGGGCCTAGAGCACTTTTTGAGAAGACACCGGCTGGGCACGACGCGAGGATATCGATGGTCGGAAGGTAATTGGTCCGGCGTGACGGAATAGTCAAGGAAGGAAGGAAGAACGCTCGCTCGTCGCGCAGTGGCCGCCCAGGTGCAGTCCACAACTCGCCGGGCGCCGGGGCCGGTCATCCACCTGGTTCCACGGGCCGACCCCGCCGTGGGCCCTCGCGTAACTGGCGGTGAACCGACGAACGGCGTACGAATTCGAAACGCCCCGTCGGACCGACAACTCCGCCAGTAAACAAGCACTCCGCAACCGCATCGCCGTACGCGATCGCCGGTTGTCGGGCGCTGCCCCGTGCCGTCTATTTCGAGGGGAAAACGATGCCATCGAAACCCGGCGTCCTGCGCCGGTTAACCCCGGCCCTGTTCGTGCTCGTCCTGACGGGCACCCTGTTCGTGGCCGCTCAACTACCGGAGGCGTCGGCCGAAGATCGCGCATCGATGGCCTCGCGCTTCCGGTTCACCGAGCTGCCCATCGCACTGCCCGAAGGGCTGCCGCTGCGGACCGTCCGCGAGGTGAACCCCGAATACGAGCACATCAAGTCGTGGATCTCCTCGGTCGGCGCGGCGATCGCCGTCAACGACCTGGACGGCGGCGGAGTCGCCAACGACCTGTGCCTGGTGGACACCCGGAGCGACTCCGTGATCGTCACACCGGCACCGGAGAGCGGCGGCAGCTACCCGCCGTTCGTACTCGACCCCGCCCCGCTGCCGATGAACTCGGTGATGGCCCCGATGGGCTGTGCCCCCGGTGACTTCAACCAGGACGGTTGGACCGACCTGCTGGTCTACTTCTGGGGTCGTAGCCCGGTGCTGTTCATGCAGCGCGGCACCTCCGCGCCGCTGAGCCTGGCCACCTACCTCCCGATGGAGTTGCTCCAGTACGGCACCGCGCCCGACGGCCAGTACCACGGCCCGCAGTGGAACACCAACGCGGTGAACATCGCCGACTTCGACGGCGACGGGCACCCCGACATCGGGGTGTTCAACTACTTTCCGGACACCGCCGTCCTCGACCCGCAGGGGCTCAAGGGCGTGACGATGAACCACTCGATGTCCCGGGCCCAGAACGCCGGCGGCGCGCACATCATGCGCTGGAAGTCGGCCACCGTCGGCGCCACCCCGTCGGTGACGTACGAGGAACAGAACGCCATCGAGCCGAACCTGGCCACCGGGTGGTCCCTCGGCGCAGGCTCGGCCGACCTCGACGGCGACCTGCTTCCCGAGCTGTACGTCGCCAACGACTTCGGCAACGACCGGTTCTTCCACAACGTCTCCACCCCGGGCAACATCAAGTTCACCCTCGCCGAGGGCCGCCGGGGTGCCTTCACCCCGAAGTCGCTGGTCGTCGGGCACGACTCGTTCAAGGGCATGTCGATCGAGTTCGGCGACCTCAACTCCACCGGTCGGTTCGACATGTTCGTCAGCAACATCACCACAAGTTGGGGCATCGAGGAGAGCAACTTCCTCTGGAAGAACACCGCGGACAACGTCGAAGAGGCGCGGGAGAAGCTCAGCAGCGGGGTGGCCCCGTTCGACAACAAGGCGGCGGACGCGAACATCGCCTGGGTCGGCTGGGGCTGGGACTCCAAGATGGCCGACTTCGACAACAGCGGCCAGCTCAGCGTGGTCCAGACCACCGGCTTCGTGAAGGGCCACATCAACCGGTGGAACTGGCTCCAGGAACTCGCCATGGCCAACGACCTCATGCTGGCCGAACCGCACATGTGGCCGAACGCCGAGCCCGGTGACGACATCTCCGGCTCGTCGCCGTTCGCGTTCTGGGTCCGGGAGGACAACGGCCGGTACGTCAACCTCAACGAGGACCTGGGGATGACCGACACCACGCCGTCGCGCGGGGTCGCGGTCGCCGACGTGAACGCCGACGGCAGCCAGGACTTCGCGGTGGCCCGGCAGTGGGGACCGCCGGCCTACTACCGCAACACCAAGCCGGCCGAGGGCAACTTCCTCGGCCTGCGGCTGCACCGGCCGGTGGCCGGCGCGACACCGGGGGCGGCCGGTCCGATCGGGACCCCGGCGTACGGGGCCCAGGTGAAGATCAAGACCGCAGACGGGCGTACGCAGGTCGCCCAGCTCGACGGCGGCAGCGGGCACTCCGGCAAGCGCAGCTTCGACGTCTTCTTCGGGCTCGGCGACGAAGCGAACAAGCCGGTCTCCGCCGAGCTCTGCTGGCTCGACCTCAGCGGGACGATGCACATGCAGACGCTCAACCTGAACCCCGGTTGGCACGACTTCATGCTCACCGACCAGGCCCAGGAGGTGGCGGGCTCATGACCCACGTCGAACGCATCAGCACCGCCGGAGTCGGCGTCCGTACCCCGGTCGCCACCGCACCGGCCCGGACCGACCAGGCGACGACCGCCGCGACCGGGGCACCTCCCCGGCCGAACCGGATCGACGGCAAGGACCCGCGCTATCTCGCGCTGCGCAACTTCGCCATCTCGATGAGCATCTTCAACATCCTCGGCTACTCGGTGTTCGGCTTCGAGCAGCCGTGGACGTGGCCACTGTTCGCCCTCGCGGTCGGCTACACCACCGAGTTCGTCTGCGAGACGATCGCGGCCTGGGCCGGGAAACGACCCGCGGAGTACGCCGGCAACGGTGCCTGGGGCGTCTACACCTTCCTGCTACCGACCCACATCACGTCGCTCGCGGCGAACATGCTGCTCTACGCGAACGACATCTTCTGGCCGATCGCCTTCGCCGTCGTGGTCTCGGTGGGTCAGAAGTACGTGCTCCGGGCGCCGATCAAGGGGCGGTTCCGGCACTTCATGAACCCCTCCAACTTCGGCATCACGATCACCCTGCTCGCCTTCTCCTGGGTGAACATCGCGCCGCCGTACCACTTCACGGAGAACGTGCCGGACGTGATCCGGATCGTGATCCCGGTGGTCATCCTCACGGCCGGGACGGTGCTCAACGCCGCCCTGACCAAGAAAGTCGGCCTGATCATGGGGTGGGGCGGCGGCTTCGTACTCCAGGCCCTGATCAGACACTGGATCTGGGACGTGTCCCTGTGGGGCGCGCTGGTGCCGATGACCGGGGTGGCGTTCATCCTCTTCACCAACTACATGGTCACCGACCCCGGCACCACCCCGAGCCGGTTCCGGGACCAGTTCATGTTCGGTGCCAGCGTCGCCACCGTCTACGGGGTGCTGATGGTGTTCAACATCGTCTACACCCTCTTCTTCGCCGTCACCCTCGTCTGCCTGGCCCGCGGGCTCTGGTGGTGGAGCCGGTGGCTGCGTGAGCGCCGGCAGGAGGGCGTGACCGCCCCGGTGCCGGTGGCGCCACAACCGGCGACCGCCTGATCCATCGCCGGTATGGAATGGCCCCCTGCCCTCACTTATGGTCAGGGGGCCATTCCTCTCTGTTGTCCTACCCCCGAAGAGGAGCAACCGTGAAGGTCTCACCCCAGCTCGTCACGGCGCCGCCCGCCCCGACCAACGCGCGACCGCGTACCGGTCGGGTGGTTGTCCTCAGCGTGTTGGCCGGCGTGCTGCTGGCCGTGGTCTGGTCCTACCACTTCGTCGACGCGGTCATCGGAGACAACGTCGCGAACACCCTGCTCGGCCACGACGCCAAGGGCACCGCCATCGCGGGTACCGCCGCCGGGCTGCTGTTCGCGTTCGTGTCCGGGCTCGCGGGTACGTTCACCGCCTGCAACATCGCCATGGCGGCGGCGATCGGGCCGATGAGCCAGGCCGGCGCGACCGGTGGCACAACCGGCGCCCTGCGTACGATGCTGCGTCCGGTGGGCTGGCTGGCCCTCGGCATGGTGTCGGTGTCCGCGGTGTACGGGTTCGTCGGCGTCCTGCTCGGCGACCGCCTTCCGCAGCTCTCCACCGACCTCGTCGGCGACATGCCGGTACGCATTCTCCAGTCGTCGGTGGTCTTCGGGGTGATCGGGCTGGCGCTGGCCTATCTCGGCCTCGCGGCGCTCGGGGTGCTGCCCGACCCGTTCGCCACCCGACCCGTCGCCCGGGTCGTCGTCCTGGGCGCACTCGTCGGCGGCTTCCTCATCGGTCGGCCGTACCCGCTGTTCAACAAGCTGTTCCACTGGGCGGTCGACTCCGGCAACCCGTTCTACGGTGCCGCGGCGTTCGTGCTCCAGTCCCTGGGCAACATCGTGATCGTCGCGGTGCTGTTCGCCCTCGTCGTCGCCGGCACCCGGGGCCGGTTCCTGACCTGGTTGTCCCGCGACCCGGTACGGATGGCCGTCATCACCGGCAGCCTGCTCGTCGCGTTGGGCGTGTTCACCGTCGTCTACTGGGACATCCGGGTGCCGGCGATGTTCGGGTTCGGCTGGTTCCCGACCCTGCCGTACAACAACTGATCCCGACCGACGTACGACCTCTCGGGTACGGAACCGGTGGGCAGGTCGCCACCGGTTCCGTACCCGGTTGCTAGGCGCGGGTGATCGCGTTGGCGTGGATGGCCCCGCACAGGTAGGCCGTCATGCCCGGTGCGATGTTCTCGTAGTACGCGGTGAACCTCGGGTCGGCCAGGTACATGTCGGCCAGCCCGGTGTGGATCTCGTACGTGCACTCGTAGAACCAGCGGCTGATCAACTGGCGGTGCTCCTCGGCGAGCGCCATCGCGGCCGGGCTGTCGGCCGGGGCGCCCGTGTCCATCAGCGCCACGAACCGCCGGCCCCACTCGGCGTTCTCCGCCTTGTTCCGCAGCCAGTCGTCCTTGCTGTACTGCCCCGCACGCCGGTTCGACTCCCGGTACGCGTCGGTGTCGCCCCAGCGCTGCTCGGCCTCGGCCGCGTGCTCGTCCGGGTCGAAGTCGCCGAAGACCTCGAACCGCTCCTCCGGTGTGAGTTGGATACCCACCTTCTTCGCCTCCATCGCGAACTCGATCGCGGTGACCATCTCCCGCAGCCGGTGGATCCGACCGGTCAGCAGTTCGTGCTGCCGACGCAGATGCTCGGTCGGATTCGACTCCGGGTCGTCGACGATCGCGTTGATCTCTTCCAGTGGGAACCCCAGCTCCCGGTAGAACAGGATCTGCTGCAACCGCTCCAGGTCGGCGTCGTCGTACCGGCGGTAGCCCGCACCCGTACGACCGCTCGGCGAGAGCAGACCGATCTCGTCGTAGTGGTGCAGCGTCCGTACGGTCACGCCGGCGATCCGCGCCACCTCCCCCACCGGGTACTCCACGGGTTCCCTCCCTTCCGAGAACCACCCTCCCGCCTCCCGCTACGTGAGGGTCAACCCCACCCACCAACACCCGCTGTTACGGAGAAAGAGTGCTGACGCCCCCGCATTACTGATCGTTACATTTGCCCTTCGCGGCGACCCTCGTCCGGGGGTGCAGCGCGGCGCAGACTATCACTCTGAGCTGCGAATATGATGTGTGCCAATCGGCGGCTCACCCCTCGACAGAGTCGACCAGCACAACTACGGTACGTAACTAGAGTCGCAGCGTCGGCTCTCCGGTACGAATCCCAGGGGCTCTCTCCTGGTCCCTCCACTCTGCTCCGACCGCCGGCCACAACCGAGTCGATCAGCCGGCACCGCCCCCGCACCACGGACCTCCACCGTCCCGGCTCCCGCCACGGCCGGGCGCTGATCTCCGGCCGTTTGCCGGTCACCCCACCGCTCCCCGCCAGCTTGAGCGGGCACGGCGGACCCGGCGGGCCATCACACGCGCAGAACACGGCCGTATCGGCCGTGCCGGTCTCCACCATGGGCAGATCCGACCCCGCCAGGATCTCCACGAAAGGAAACGCCATGAGTTCAACAGACAGCGGAACGAGCGCGGCCACAGCGGCGGTGTCGTTGGGCACGGCCGCCCAGTTCGCGGTCCTCGCCGCCTCGACGATCACCAACACCGGACCCACCACCGTCACCGGGGACCTCGGGCTCAGCCCCGGCACCTCGGTCACCGGCTTCCCGCCGGGAGTCGTCAACGGCACCCAGCACGTCGCCGACGCCGTCGCCGCACAGGCGAAAACCGACCTGGGCACCGCGTACGACGACGCGGCGGCCCGGGTGAGCACCACCACCCCGGTCGAACTCGGCGGGACGACCAAAACTCCCGGCGTCTACGAGTCCCTCGCCGGCACCTTCGGCATCACCGGCGCACTCACCCTCGACGCCCAGGGCGACCCCGGCGCCGTTTTCGTCTTCAAGGCAGCGTCCACCCTGATCACCGCCTCGGCCAGCAGCGTCAACCTGGTCAACGGCGCACGGGCGGACAACGTCTTCTGGATCGTCGGCAGCTCGGCGACCCTCGGCACCTACTCCATCCTGCGCGGCAACATCCTCGCCGTCGCCTCGATCACCGTCACCACCGGCGTCACCATCGAGGGCCGCGCACTCGCCCGCAACGCCGCCGTCACCCTCGACAGCAACACGATCACCGCCCCCACCGGCGGTGTGCTCGCGGCGGGAAGGCACTCAGTCCGTAGTGCGGGCGCCTCGGACTGAGCGCGGGCGGTTCGGACCGGACACGGTCGGTCCGAACCGGGCGCGGGCGCCGACGGGTCGGCCGGGGTCTCTACGACTCGGTCGACCCGTCGGTGGGTGGGCCGCCGTGGGTCCAGGGGGTGTCCTCGCGGGACGGGAAGGTGCCGGGTGGGGCGTACCCGTCGGTCAGGGTGGTGTAGCAGAGCCGCTCCCCCACCTCCGGTACGGTGCCCGGCGGCGCGGTCAGCCCCCGACCCATCCCACCGGACAGCTCCAGCACCACCTCGGTCTTCGACCCGTCACCGGTCCGGGTGACGAACACGACCCTGGCCTTCTGCCCCGGCCGGGCCGGTGAGGTGAGGGACGCACCGGGCTGGACGAGCACCGGATCGGTGGTGACCACCATGATCCGGGGACGGAGCACCGGCCGCTTGCCGGTGTCGTCGACCCGCGCCGGGTCGGCCAGGGTCACCTCGCCGACGAACGCCTCCCCGGTCAACCGGTGGTCGGCCATCACCAGCGGGTCGTCGTACGCGCGCTGGACGGCGTAGGAGCTGAGGGCGCGTTCCAGCCGGTGCAGGCGCTGGGCGGCGGCGACCGCCCCGTCCCGTCGGGGCTGCGGCTGGCCGCCCTCGTCGGTGTAACCGGCGTAGTCGGTGAACGCGTCCCGGTCGGCGTCCCAGCGTCCGGCCACCCGCGCCCCCGGCGGCAGGGCGTGCAGCAGCGACAGCCCCCGCCACATCAGCCGCCAGGTCGGCTCCAACTGGCCGCGCAACGCCTCCGCCATGCTCGCGTACGCCCGCTGCCGGGCCGGCGCGTCGTCCGCCGCCACCGCCGCCTGGTACGCGGCCATCGCCGGGGCGAGTACGCCGTTGTCGAACTCCGGATCGGTGGCCGGTCCGGCCGGGGGCCAGATCGACGGGTCCTCCGCCTCGGCGGCGGCGACCGATCCGGTGACCCCCGGCGGCGGGTCTATCCAACCGAGCTGGGCGGCCAGGTTCAGGTCCTCCACCGAACTCTGCCCGGTCGCCCAGTGCAGGCCGAGCGCCTCGGTCAGCGCCACCAGCAGCGACGATCCGGGGTGTTCGGCCCGTTCGGCGAGAAAGGTCAGCCACCGCCCGACCAGCGGGACCGAGGCGTCGACCGGATAGTCCCCGTCGGTACGCCGGAACCGGGTGTTGCGGCCGAGCAACCGCAGGAAGGTGATCCCGCCCGAGTTGGGGACGATCAGTTGGGGCGCCTCGACGTACCGGTAGCGCACGTCCCGTCCCCGGTCGACCGGGACCGACTCGGACACGCCCCGGTGACCGTCCAGGTAGGGCAGGAGCACGGTGCCGAGCGCGGTGACGAAGTCGAGCCGCTGGTCCCGGTTGCGCGGCTGTGGGACCACCAGCAGCCGGGGCTGTCCGGGGTCCGTGCCGACCAGGACCGCGAGCGGTGCGTTCGCCTCGCCGGCCATGGTCAGCGGGACCAGGACCAGTGGCCGCCGGGCGAGGTGCAGGTGCCGGACGGTCGCGGTCGGTTGGGCCTTTCCGGCGGCGAGCGCCTGCGCGCGGGCGAGGGCGGTGAGCGTACTCATGACAGGGCCTCGGCCCGCAGCCGCGCGGCGGCCTGGAGCATCGCGGCGGCCTCGGCCTGCCCGTCGGCCGGTGCCAGTTCGCCGCTGGCCAGGGCGAGCACGGTCGGGACCCGCTCGACTCCGCCCAGTTCCTCGCGGACCGACTTGCCCAGGCTGCCGGTCTGGCCGCGTGCCTCGTGCCGGCAGAAGAAGGCCAGCTCGCAGCTTGCCAGGCAGTCCGGCGCGTAACGCGCCTCGACCACGCTCAGTGCGGTGGTCAGCGCGGCCGGCGACCGGCCCGGCCGACCGGCCCGGTCGGGCGCCAGGTCGAAGGTCAGATCCGCGGGCAGCGCGGCCACCACCTCTTCGACCCGCGCCATCCGGGTGAGCTGCCGACGCAGGGTCGACAACTGCTTGCGTACGTCGATCAGCGCGGCCACCGGCTCGTTGGTGAAGTCGCGCGGGCAGACCAGCAGTACGTCGTGCGACACGATGGCCGGGTCATGCCCCGCCTCGGTCAGCAGTTGCCGCATCGCGAGTACGTAGACCGCCGCCTGGACCGCCGCGGCGGAGACCTTGCTCGGGTCGGCCTGCCCGTCGATCACCGGAAACGACTTGATCTCCACGACGTGGAACCGACCGTCGACCCGGAACGCGATCAGGTCCGGTTCCAGGTAGACCGGCTGGCCGGCGACCTCCAGCCGGAGCAGCGGGTGGTCGAAGATCAGGGCGTCACCGGACGCGGGTGACCCGGCGGCCTCGCCGAGCAGGTGCCGGGACCGCTCGTACCGTTCCTCGTTGGTCTCGGCCGGTCGGGCCGGGTCGGCGTCGGTGTCGGCCGTCTCCGTGGTCCGGTCCGGCCTGCCATCGTCGAGGTCGGTGTAGGCCGCGTCGGGGATCGGGAGTCCGATCCGCTCACGCAGCAGGCGGAGCAGTTCGACCCCGCCGTCCGCCTTCACCTGCCGCTCGAACGCGTTGCCACGGGTGATCGCGAACCGGGACTGGCCGAACCGGGCAGGGAAGCCGATGTGCTCGGCCAGCCGGGGCTTGTCGACCCCGGCCGCGTCCAGCACCGCCCGCCGGTGGCAGCCCGGATTGCCGGTCAACGCCGCGATCGTACGGGCGTTGTGCCGTCGGGGGGCCACGGCGCCACGCAGCCGCTCCAACCAGCGCTCGGTGGAATCCCGCATCAACCTGGAATCCGGCATCGACGCAGCGTACAAGCTCACCGTGGGATCGCCCCCGATCGCCACCCGCCTTCACAGCTCGCGCACATGCTCTTCACGGCACGGGCCGACGGTTCTCCGCCGGACCGACTCGTGTAGGAGGATCGCCGGGTGCAGACGTACCCCGCTCGCCGCCGACCCGCCCGCCACCGGCTCGGCCCGCTGGTCACCACGGTCGCGGCGGTGCTCCTGTTCGGCGCCGGCTGCGAGGGTCCCGTGCCCGGCCAGCCGATCGTCCTGCCGGCGCCGACCCCGCCGGCGCCCTCGCCCTGGACGGTTCCGGCACCGGGCGAGAGCGGTCGCACCGCTGACGTACCGGCGCAGGGCGCCCCGAGCGGGTCGGCCACCGGTCTGCCCGTACCGACCGTGACGGGGGCTCCGCGCGAGGCCGCCAGTTGCCCGGCGTCGGGCGTACTGGTGAGCACCAGCCCGACCGATGCCGCGATGGGGCTTCGGGGCATGGGCATCGTGCTGTTCAACTGCGGCACCGAACCGTTCCCGCTGAACGGCTACCCGGTGGTACGGGTGCTCGACGCGGAGCGGGAACCGCTGGCGGTGAGGGTCGAGAACGGGACCGCGCTGGGCGGCGAGGACCCCGGCCCGAAGGAGATCACCGTGTACCCCGGCGGCACCGCGTACGCCTCGGTGCGCTGGCGGAACACGGTCACCGACGGGGAGATCGCCGAGGGCGCGTACCTGGAGGTCGCCCCGGCGGCCGGACAGCCGGCCCAGACCGTGGCGAAGCACCTCGACCTGGGCACCACCGGCCGGCTGGAGGTACACGCCTGGACGATGTCCTGACGGGCCGTGGGATGTTTTGGACTGCCTCGCGCAAATGGCCGCGAACGGTGCGGACCCCTCGGATCAAGCCCGACCGCGTGGCTGAGACCGGGACGCCCGGCGAAACAAACAATCGCGTTCGTCTTCTACATCACCTTTGATGTGCGTACACAATGCCGCTCAGTTAGGGCGGTGGGTGGTCGGGTGACGCCGGATGGTCACGGCGGCGTGGCGGAACATGGAACAACGGAACTACCGGTATGACTGTCGATCGACCAAGAAAGACCGTCTGTCCCGGGAGTTCCGTTGTCGGTTCAGTTTGCCATGCCCGCGATGAGTGGCCCAGCCCGCGATCACATCGATCTCGGGGTGTTGACCAGTACCGTCCCACCCGACCTGGTCGACGAGGTCATCGAGACCACCGGCTGCCGGGAACAACGACGCCGGGTCCTACCCGCCCGGGTGGTGATCTACTTCGTACTCGCGTTAACACTGTTCAGCGCCGCCGACGGCTACCGCCCACCGGGATACCGGGCCGTCCTACGGATCCTGGTCCTACGGTGGCGGGGCCTGTGTCAGGGATGCGTGATCGCGTCGAGCTCAGCGTTGACCCAGGCCCGGCAGCGACTCGGCGTCAAGCCCTTCCACCTGCTCTTCGACCGGGTCCGTGACTCCACCAACACCCCCACAACCGGCTCGACCTACGCCTTCGGTCGACGTCTCGTCGCATGGGACGCCACCACCCTCCCCGCCCCGGACACCCCCGCCAACGCCACCGAATTCGGCTACCACGGCCAAGCCCGCAAACCCACCAAAAAACAAGTGGACAGCTACCTACGCCGGCTCGGCAGCACCCCACTGATCCGACTCATGACACTCATCGACTGCGGCACCCACAGCATCATCGACGCCGCCTTCGACGGAGTCGTCACCTCCAGCGAACCCGCCCTCGCCCGGCGGCTCCTCGCCTCACTCACCCCCGGCATGCTCCTCCTCGCCGACCGGAACTTCACCAGTCACGACCTGTGGTCACACGCCACCGCCACCGGCGCCGACCTCATCTGGCGAGCGAAGAAGAACCTCCAACTCGTCCCCACCACCCACCTACCCGACGGCTCATTCCTCGCCACACTCCCCACCAGACGCGAGACCGCCCGCCTCAACGGCGCCCGCGCCCGCGGCCGCGCACCCCAACCACCACGCCACGGCCACCAAATCCGCGTCGTGGAATTCACCATCACCACCACCACCGGCCAAGACACCCGAACCGACGAATACCGGCTACTCACCACCCTGCTCGACCACCACCACGCCCCCGCGCAACAACTCGCCACCCTCTACCAACAACGCTGGGAATCAGAAACCCACTACAGCTTCCTCAAACCCCGCCTCATCGGCACCAACACCACCCTCCGCTCACACACACCCACCGGCATCACCCAAGAGATCTACGCACTCCTCATCACCTACCAAGCCCTCTGCCACCTCCGCACCGAAGCCGCCACCACCGCCAACCACGACCCCGACCACATCTCCTTCACCCTCACCCTCCGCACCGCCCGCACCGCCCTCCACCAACCCCCCACCCACCACACCCGCAACCACACCATCACCGACATCCTCAACGAACCACCACTCACCAGACGCCACCGCACCTACCCCCGCCAACGACGACCAACCGCCACCCCCTACCCCACAAAACCCCGCCACCAACCCCGACCACCCACCCACACCCACCACCACATCACCATCACACCCAGCCAAACCACCACCAAAATCACCAACCAACGCCTTAACTAAGCGGCATTGTGTGCGTACATCGAAGATGATGTACGAGATCAACGCGTTGGTTTTCCTGGGAGCGTCTGCGCTTCGACCGACATGGGCGCCGGACCTCAGGTGGTGTCGGGGAGCTTGCCGATCGTGTCCCGGTCGACCAGGGCCCGGTTCGGGGTGGCCAGCCGGGCCTGGTCCGGATCCAGGAAGTCGATCAGGGCGATCAGTTCGTGCTGCATCCGTACCAGGCGGGCGTTGCCGTCGTAGTCCGCGGTCGCGATCACGTCCACGTCCGCCCGGATCCGGGTGAACCAGGACGCGAACCGGGGATCGGTGTCGAGGCGCTCGCAGAACTCGGCGTACCCCATCGACTCGTACCGGGTGCCGGCGCTGTCCTCGACGCGTACGAGCAGCAGTTCGCCGATCGCCCGTTGCTGGCCCCGGAACAGGCGCAGCGGCGGCGGGGTGTCCAGCGCGGCGACGATCTGCGTCATCCGGTCGAGGAAGCCGAAGAACCGTTTGTTCCGCTCGACGTCGCCGAGGTCGAGGAACTGCTGGTCCCGCCGGATGATCTCCACCCAGCAGAGGTACTCGGCCAGCACGTACACGGTGTAGTCGCGGGTGTACCGCTCGTCGTCCACGTCACCGCAGTGCAGGTACGTGGAGAGGAAACCCGGCCGTACGGCGTTGAACAGCCGCCCCTGCAACGCGTGCGCGGACCAGAGCAGCGGCTCCCGGTAGCGGCTGAGCAACTGCTCGGCGAGTTCGGCCTTGCTCTGCCGGTGCCGCTGCTCCTCGAGCTGGTACTGCAACACGGTCACCCGACGGGCGGAGAGCGTGGTGAACAGGACACTGAGGAGGGAGACGACGGCCGATCCGACGGCGATGAATACCTCGGGCTGCACGGCGGACAGAGTGCCCGACCGGAGCCTGTCGTGTCGACCCGTTCCCCGCCCTCGGCCGTGAACTTTCCCACCACCCGACACCGGCCGGCGCGGTTTGCGCCACGACGAATCGAAGGCGGTCTAGTCTGAGCGATTCACGGCCGGTTCGAGTGTCCACTCGACACAGTGATTTTTTCACGCCTGAGCTGCACAAACGACGCGACCGGTCGGTGCGCGCGGCGGACCGGAACGGCCCGGATGCCGGCCCCGGACCCACCCCTGCCGGACGATCCGGATCTTGCGCCGAAAGATGGGGCTCGACACGATCCGGAAAACGGGTAATCCTGGCCCGATGTCGCTTTGGTTGCACGAGCTGTCGGAGGCGGAGCACCGCATCCTCAACCCGTTCACCCACGAGAAGTTGATGCTGCTCGGGGCGGCCAGTCGGGTCGGGCCGCAGACCAGGGTCCTCGACCTCGCGTGCGGGAAGGGTGAACTGCTCGCCCGCTGGGCCCAGGGTTACGGCATCCGTGGGCACGGCGTGGACATCAGCGAGGTGTTCCTGACCGCCGCCAGCAAACGCGCGGCCGAACTCGGGGTCAGTGACCGGGTCAGCTTCCAGTACGGCGACGCCGCCGAGTACCGGGCCGAGCCCGCCGGTTACGACGTCGTCTCCTGCCTCGGCGCGACCTGGATCGGCGGCGGGCTGGCCGGGACCATCGAGCTGATGCGGCGGGCGGTCCGCCCCAACGGGCTGCTCCTGGTCGGCGAGCCCTACTGGATCGACCCGCCACCGCCTGGGGCGTACTCGGCGTACGGGTTCGGGCTGGACGACTTCACCTCGCTCGGCGGCACCCTGGACCGGTTCGAGGCGGCCGGCACCGACCTGGTCGAGGTGGTGCTCGCCGACGCCGACAGTTGGGACCGTTACGTGGCCCAGCAGTGGTGGACGCTGACCGAGTGGCTGCGCGCGTACCCGCACGATCCGCGCGCCCAGCAGGTACGCGAGTTCCGTGACCTGTCCCGCCGGTGGCACCTCGAGTACGGCCGCCGCTACTTCGGCTGGGGCGTCTTCGTACTCCGCCCGACGCTCGCCCCGGGACGGTAGTCCGGCGGCGACGCCGGCCGTGACGCCGCTGCCCACCGGTCCACTCCGACGAAGGGTGACACGTCACTCTTCGTGTTGGGACGGTTAGGACGGCAGACATCCCGGCAACGCACATCCGACATGCCGCGCGTCTTCTTTGCCGCTCGGGCTGACCTTCAGCCACCGGCACTGGCGGATAGTTGTCTCGGCGAGTGCAATTTGCGCCGCGGTGCGCGCCTACCAGCGTCGCACTGCCGCAATTTCGCACCCGATGACCTGCTGCACGTCGGCACCACGTCGCAGCACGGGCGGTGGCCGGCACCGGGCAACCGGTGCCGGCCACCGCAGCCCGACCCGGCACGGCTCAGCCGAGCATGAGGTAGCGGGTCACCACGCTCGCGGCGGCGCTCACCGCCTCGCGTACGGTCGCTGCGGCGTCCACGATGCCGGCGTCCCGCGCCACCACGTACCGCCCGCTCACCAGGTCGAAGGTGACCCCCGGCCCCCGGTACCACAGGTCCTCGGGCACCCCGTCCGGGTCGCGCCCGGCGCTGCGCAGCAACTCCTCGAACGGCGCCGGCAACGCGTCGACGACAACCGCGTACCCGAGCCCCTCGTCGTCTCCCCGCTGCCTCGGCACCGGTGCGGTACGCCGACCGGTGAGCCGGGTGTGCACCCCGAGCAGCGCCGCACCGCCGCCGGCGACCAGTCCCCACTCCACCGCAGCCTTGGCGTTGCGTACCGCGTCGTCGATCTGGCGCCGCCGGACCCGCTGCTGCTCCGGGGTCACCTCGCCCACCTTGATCACCGCCACCCCGCCGGCCACCCGGGACAGCCGCTCCGCCGACACCCGCAGCGGCTCGCCGTACCGCGACTCGGCCCGCCGCCTCCCGTCCGCCCGGGGGTCGTTGCGGCGCGGATCGGCACGGGTCCGCGCGGTCCGCAGCCGCTGGTAGCGGCGGACGATCGGGTCCGGGTCGTCGACCCCGGCCAGGACCACCGACTCGCTCCGGGTGGTGACCACCCGCCGGGCCCGGCCCAACTCGGCCAGGGTCGCGTCGGCGAGACGCACGGCCGACTCGCCCCCGAGCACCGTCGCGCCGGTGAGCGCGGCCAGTTCCGCCAGCGCGTCCCGGCGTTGACCGGCCGGCCAGGGCAGGGTCACCGCGACCGGGCTGAGCAACTGCCGGGCCTTCGCCAGGACCAGCGCGGCCAGCGCCGGGTCACGGATCTCGGGCGCGAACACCGCCAGCGGCCGACCCTCCCGTTCCACCGCGCCCAGCAACCGCAACAACTCCTCGGCGGTACCGATCCGCTCGTCGACGAGGAGCACGTACGGCTCGTCGAGCACCGCCTCCGCCTCCTCCTCGTCGGTCACGAAAGCCGGTGACACGTGCCCGGCCCGCAGGCTCATCCCCTCGGTGAGTTCCAGTTCGAGGCCGAACAGGTTGCTCGCCTCGACCCGGATCACGCCGTCGCGGCCGATCCGGTCCACCGCCTCGGCCACCAGGTCGCCGACGAGTTCGTCACCGGAGGCGATGGTCGCCAGCGCCCGCAGTTCCGCTCTGGTGCGTACCGGCACCGCGAGGCCGGCGAGTTCCACGGCGACATCCCGTACGGCGGTCGAAATCCCCCGCCGCAGCGCCACCGGGTTGGCGCCGCCCCGGAGTGCGGCGGAGGCGCCGTCCAGCATGGCCTGGGCGAGGACCACGCCGGTGGTGGCTCCGTCGCCGACCCGGTGCCGGATTCCCTCCACCAGTTCCCGCAGGTAACCGGTGCCGAGCGCGTCGCGGGGGTCGCCACCTGCCAGCAGCCGGACGATCCCGGCCGCGTCCGCCATCTCGTGGTACCCGCCCTGCTCGTCCTGGACCAGCATCCGCCGGCCGAACGGCCCGTAGGTCCGCCGGATCAGGTCCGCACCCGTACGGAAGCCGCGCGCCACGATCGCCTGGTGCTGGTTGTAGGTGGCCGGCAGGTGGAGGGTCGGGGCGCCCGGGGCGGGTCCGGCGGTGAACCCGTTCGGGGCACCGCCGACCGTTCCGCCCGGCACCGGGACGGCGGCGCCACCCGTGATCGGCGCGGTGGCCAGGTAGATGTGCGGCTCGGCGTTGTAGGCGCTGTACTTCGGCTGCTGTTCCGGCCGGCGGCGGATCACCCCGTCGTGCACGTAACGGAACAGCTCGTCGACGCCGACCAGGCCGTCCCGGTCGAGGTCCGCCGCACCGGTGACCAGCCCTTCGATCAGTACGTCGGTGAAGATCGAGCCACGGGGTGCCGAGGCGACCAGTTCGTCGGACTCGAACGCGTACTCGTAGCTGTCGCAGGCGCTGAGTACGACGTACCCCCGGCCCACCTGGCACTCCAGCGCGCCCTGCGGCGCTCCCTTGAAGCCCTCGGCGAACGCACCGGCGAAGCAGCAGTCCAGGATCAGCACCTTGGCCGCGGCCCGGCACGCCTCGAACTGCTCGTTGACGAAGGAACGGGAGATGGCCGTGCTCGCCGGGCGGGTACGGACGGTGTCGGCGGCGGCGAAGTAGAGCCGGTGGTAGGGGTCGACGATCCCGTGGCAGGAGAAGTAGAGCAGGACGAGATCGCTGTCGACCCTGTCCGTCAACAGGTCCTCGATCGCCGCCCGTACCTCCCGTTCGGGGGCGTCGCGCAGCGTACGCACGTGGAAGTTGCCGATCGCCGGATCCGCCAGTACGGCACCCAACCGCGCCACGTCCTGCTGCGGTGCGCGCAGCCGGTCGAGGGAGGGGTCGGCGTACTCACCGGTCGCGATCAGCAGCGCGTACCGGCCGGCCGGTGATCTAGTCGCCACCGGACCCGACATCCCGCCGCGCCTGCGGTACCGCCTTCACCTCCGGCCGCGCGCCCCGCCCGGGCACCGCCCGGACCTTCGGCTCCGGACCCGTCTGCGGCACCGGGCCGACCTCGGGCACCTGCACGGTGTCGGGCACCTCGGGGAGGTCGACCGCCGGGTCGGTCCGGTCGGGCGTGGTGAGCCAGTGCGCGACCGCCTGCTCGGTACGTGCCGACGGGTCGACGATGGTCAGGGTCCGGTCCCCGTCGCGGAGCACGATCCGCCGGGCGGCGCCCCGCCGGACGAAGGCGACCACGATCTGGGTAAGGGCGGCGAGGGTGGTGGCCGAGAAGGCGCCGGTGATGACGAGTTCGGCGAGCGACACCGCCTCGCCGGCCTTACGGCCGGTGGCGGGGTCGGGGTCCGGTCGCGGGTCGGAACCGGTCCGGGGATCCGGGCCGGGCGCGGATCGACCGACCGCTATCCCCGCTCCGGTCCGCAACTCCCGGAGCAGGGCGGTGGTGGCGGCAGCGTCGGCCCGATCACTGTCCGCCATCGGGCCACTGACCTGCAGAAACAGTTCCCGATCACCTGACGCGTTCCACATACAGTAATTATCTCGTAACTATCAGTGATCCGATAGAGGGTAACGGCTTGCCGTTCCGGGAAGATCGCGCTAGCCGTGGCCGCCCCGCCCAGACCGGCATACGCTGGAAAACGTGCCGAAAGCCATGTGGAACAACCAGGTCATCGCAGAGAGCACCGACACCGTGGTTGTCGAGGGCAACCACTACTTTCCGCGCAGCGCGTTGCGCGACGACGTGATTCGGGAATCCGACACTCACACCATCTGCCCCTGGAAGGGAGAAGCCTCCTACTACTCCCTCTCCCTGGACGGCAACGAGAGCCAGGACGCGGTCTGGTACTACCCCGATCCGCTCCCCGCCGCCGAGCAGATCCGCGACCGGGTCGCCTTCTGGAAGGACGTCCAGGTCGTCGACTGAGCGCCGGGCACCCGCCGGGGATCGACGAATCCGTACCGAGCGTGCCCGCCGCGCCGTACCCGTACCGGAAAATGCCGGGTGGGGTGCGGCGGGCCGATTGGTCCCGGACCCGGCGACTGAGTCACTATCTGGGGATGGTCACCTCCGAGCCACGACCACAACCGCCGGGTGGCACCGTCTACGGCGCGCCCGCCCCGCCGCAGCCCGGCCGGGACCGGCTGATGACGGCCGCGCTCGCGATCGGCGGCGTCGGCGTACTGATCGGGGTGCTCTTCGCCACCGGCCTCTTCGCCGGTGGCGGCGACGGTGACCAGGCAGCGGTGCCCGCCCCGGCCGCCGTCTCCGACCCCGCCGCACCGCCCGCGCCGAGCGGCGTGGCGGCGGGCAGCACCGAGCCGGCACCCCCGCCCAGCCCGACCCCGGCGGAGATCCCCGCCCGGATCTTCCGCTCCGCGGCATCGTCGCTCTGCCTCGCGCTCAACACGAACGACAACCCGGACGGGCCCCAGGTCCAGCAGCGGGTCTGCACCGGCGACCTGACCCAGCAGTGGCGCCCCACCCCCGTCGTGGGTGACGAGTTCGGCCTGGTCAACGTCGCAACCGGACGCTGCCTGGAGGTGAAGGACGGCAGCAAGGACGACGGCGCGCGGCTGCACTTCGCGGTCTGCGACGGCACCGTCGAGCAGCGGTGGCGACTGGCCGGGCTCGACACCGGGCAGGTGTCGCTGGTCAACCTCAACAGCGGGCGCTGCGCGGACGTGCCCGAGAACACCCTCACCAGCCCGGACACCAGCCTGCAACAGTGGGCCTGCCACGGCCGAGCCAACCAGCAGTGGGTCGGGTAACCGGGCCACGACCCGCTAGACGTCGGTGGGACGCAGCCGCCAGGCGCGCGGGGCGGTGGTGACCGGCTCCGGTTCGACCACCGGCACCGGCTCGGGTTCCCGGCGGCGCAACATCAGCGAGAGCGCCGCCGCGCCGAGCGCCAGCACGCCGGCGGCGTACCAGGCCACGGTGTACTCACCGAGCCGGTCCCGGACCAGGCCGGCGCCGGTGGCCGCGATCGCCGCACCGACCTGGTGCGAGGCGAACACCCAGCCGAACACCACCGGTCCCCGGTCACCGAAGTGCTCCCGGCACAGGGCGACCGTCGGCGGCACCGTGGCCACCCAGTCGAGCCCGTAGAAGACGATGAACACCAGCATGGTCGGCCCGGTGGTGTTGACGAAGAGGCTCGGCAGGACCAGCAGGGAGAGCCCGCGCAGCGCGTAGTAACCGGCCAGGAGCAATCGGCTGTCCACCCGGTCGGTCAGCCAGCCGGACGCGATCGTGCCGACGATGTCGAAGAGACCGACCAGGGCGAGCAGGCTCGCGGCGGTCGTCTCGGCCACCCCGTGGTCGTGGGCGGCCGGGATGAAGTGGGTCCCGACCAGTCCGTTGGTGGTCGCCCCGCAGATCGCGAACCCGCCCGCGAGCAGCCAGAACGCGCGGGTCCGGGCGGCCGTCCGCAGCCCGGTCAGCGCCCGCGCCGCCGCACCGGCGGCGCCGCCCGGCAGCGGCTTCGGGCGAACGACCTCGGTGCCGCCGTACAACGGCAGGCCCAGGTCCGCCGGGTGCTCGCGCAGGAAGAACACCACCAGCGGTACGACCAGCAGCGCCGCCCCCGCCACGACCAGGGCGGCCACCTTCCAGTCGTACGACTGGACCAGGTTGGCCAGCACGGGCAGGAAAACGAGCTGCCCGGCGGCGCCACCGGCGGTGAGCACCCCGGTCACCAGTCCCCGGCGCTTGACGAACCAACGCCCGGTCACCGTCGCCACGAAGGCGAGCGCCATCGACCCGGTCCCCAACCCGACCAGTACGCCCCAGCAGGCGATGAGCTGCCAGCTCGCGGTCATGAACACGGTCAGCCCGCTGCCGGTGGCAACCAGGAGCAGGGCGGCGACCACCACCCGGCGGATGCCGAACCGCTCCATCAGCGCGGCGGCGAACGGTGCGGTGAGCCCGTAGAGGATCAGGTTGACCGAGACCGCCGCGGAGATGGTGGCCAGCGGCCAGCCGAACTCCTCGTGCAGCGGGTGCAGCAGGACCGACGGCGTGGCCCGGAACCCGGCGGCACCGACCAGGGCCACGAAGGCCACGGCGGCGACGGCCCAGGCGGGATGGAACAGGCGCTGAGTCTTCACGGTCGAAGTCTCGATCACACTCACCCCGGCGACGAGTGGCCGGAGAGCCATCATGCGCAACAATCGGGCCATGACCGCTCGCCCGCACCGGATCGCCGTACTCGCCCTGGACCAGGTGGTCGGCCTGGATCTTGGCACACCGTCGCAGATCTTCAGCACCGCCCGCAACGCCGCGGACGAGCACTTCTACACCGTCGACACCTGCACCCCGGGCGGGCGCCCCGTACGCAGCAGCGCCGGCTTCCAGGTCGTCCCGGACCACGGGCTGGAGCTGCTGGACCGGGCGGACACGGTGATCGTGCCCGGCGTACACGGGGCGTCCCTGGACGACCGGGCGATCCTCGATCCGGAGGTGCACCGGGCGCTGAACGCGGCGTACGAGCGGGGAGCCAGGATCATGTCCATCTGCACCGGCGCCTTCGTGCTCGCCGCCGCCGGTCTGCTCGACGGGCGTCCGGCGACCACCCACTGGGCGTACGCGGAACGGTTCCGGCGCCGGCACCCTAGCGTACGGCTCGACCCCGGGGTCCTCTTCGTCGACGACGGGAACGTCCTCACCTCGGCCGGGGTGGCCGCCGGCATCGACCTCTGCCTGCACGTCATCCGCACCGACCACGGCAGCGCGGTGGCCAACCGGTCGGCGCGCCGGTGCGTGGTCCCGCCGTGGCGCGACGGTGGTCAGGCGCAGTTCATCGAACGGCCGGTGCCCCACCCGACCGACGCCAGCACGGCGGCGACCCGGCAGTGGGCCCAGCACCGCCTGCACGAGCCGCTGACCCTGCGGCAGCTCGCCGGTCACGCCAGCATGAGCGTACGGACGTTCACCCGGCGGTTCCGGGCCGAGACCGGTCTCAGCCCCGCCCGGTGGCTGTTGCAGCACCGCACCGACCACGCCCGCCTGCTACTGGAAACCACCGACCTCCCGGTGGACCAGGTAGCCCAACGCTCCGGCTTCGGCACCGCCGCCGCCCTACGCCAACAACTCCACCAGAGCATCGGCGTACCCCCGACCACCTACCGCCGCACCTTCCGCCACTCCTCCACCCCTCCCCCTCTTCCCACCCCTCCCCCTCTCGACCGCGCAAATACAGAGAAAGAGTGGCTATCCGACGCGGAATAACCACTCTTTCTCTGTATTAGTGGGGCGGGGCGGGGCGGGGCGGGGGTGGGTCAGGCGCAGGGGGTGTTGTTGAGGGTGAAGGTGGTGGGTGGGGGGTTGGCGCCGCTGCTGGTGCCGAGGAAGCCGAAGGTGACCGAGGCGCCCGGTGCCACGGTGCCGTTCCAGTTGGCGTTGCGGGCGGTCACCGCCGCGCCCTGCTGGCTGCCGCTGGAGTTCCAGAACGTGCCGGCCCGCTGGGTGCCGGGGAAGGTCCAGCCGACCGTCCAGCCGTTGATCGGCTGGGTGCCGGTGTTGGTGAGGGTCAGGGTGGCGGTGAAGCCGGTCCCCCACTGGGAATCCACCCGGTAGCCGACGGTGCAACCCACCGGCGGCGGGAGCGCCGCGAAGGCGACCTTGTGCAGTTGTCCGGGCAGGTCGTTGGCGAGGTAGATCTCCCCGGCCGCGTCGACCCCGAGCGTGGTCGGCTGGATGGTCAGCTCACCGAGCGCCCGGGTGGCGTACGTGCCGCCGCCGGGCCGGATCGCGAAGCCGGTGCCGGAGCAGTAGTCGGTGGCGAGGTACGTTCCGGCCGCGATGTCGGCGTACTGCTGGCCCCGGTAGACGTGCCCGCCGATGATGGCGCACCCGTCGACCGAGGTGCGGTACGTGAAGACCGGTTCGACGAAGGTGGCGCCGGCCGGACAACGCGCCTGGTTGAACACCTGGGTGCCCTCCCGGCAGGACCAGCCGAGGTTCGCCCCGGCCCGGCCGGCCGGCAGGTGGTCGACCTCCTCGAAGGTGCCCTGGCCGACGTCGGCGATCCAGAGCGATCCGTCGGCCGGGTCGAACGAGAACCGCCACGGGTTGCGCAGCCCGTACGCCCAGATCTCCGGTCGGGCGTTCGCGACCCCGACGAACGGGTTGCCCGCCGGTACGCAGTACAGCAGCGGCGCGCAGGCCCGGCTCACGTCCAGCCGGAGGATCTTGCCGAGCAGGGTGGTCAGGTTCTGCCCGCTGTTGAGTACGTCGTCCGCGCCGCCACCGTCGCCCAGGCTCCAGTAGAGGTAGCCGTCCGGGCCGAAGGCGAGCTGCCCGCCGTTGTGGTTGCCGTACTCGGCGTGCGGCTGGGTCAGCAGGATCTGCTCGCGGGCGGCCGGTACCGGCTGCTGGTTGGCCTGGTCGAGGGTGAACCGGGACAGCGTCAGGGTGCCGGACGGCAGGCTGGTGTAGGCGACGTACAGGGCCCGGGTGGCGGCGAAGTTGGTCGAGGTGACGATGCCGAGCAGGCCGCGTTCGTTGCCGGCGGTGGAGACCCGGTCGGTGATGTCCAGCAGTGGCGCCTCGGCGAGGCCGGTGCTCGGGTGGTAGACCCGTACGGTGCCGACCTTCTCGGTGATCAGCAGCCGGCCGCTGCCGTCGTCCGGGGCGAAGATCGCGGTCGGCCGTTGCAGCCCCGAGGCGACCTGGGTGGTGCTGACGGTCAGCCGGTCCAGCGGTACGGCAGCCGCCTGGATCGTGGCCGGTCCGACCGCCGCTGCCGACCCGGTCAGGGTGTCGTCGCGGGCGGCGGCGGGTGCCCCGGCGAGGGCGAGCGGCATGAGTACGGCGATGGTCGCGGCCGCGCCGAACCGGCCAAGTGATTGACGTCGCAACATATTTACTCCCATCGGTTAACAGGAACGTAACGCCACAACGAGGTTCCGAACCGACCGTCCCAGATCATGGGAACGCTCCCACGCCCCTGGTGGGATGCCCGGATTCACCTGCTTCAGACGCTCGGCCACTTAACCGAGGGAAAGTGGCGTTCCGGCCCGACCGGCCATCCGGACCGATGCGGCCAGAATCGGATAGACCCAGAAACGCCACCAGCTTTCCGACCAATTTACGTCGCAGTTACGACAGTTTACTGTATTGATAACAATCATTTGCTCGCTACGCTCACCGCAAAGGTCGTCGCACCGGAAAGGTGAACGATGAGCGACACACCATTCGGGTTCTCCCGCCGGGGTTTACTGGTGACCGCGGCAACCGCCTCCGCGGTCACCGTCGCCGGCGCGACCCCCGCACTCGGCGCCCCGCCCGAAGCGCCCGTGGCCGGCACCGGGGCCACGGCGGTCACCGTGACCCGGGACCGGATCGCCACCGCCGTCATCCGCTCGCCGGGGGGCGGGCTGGCCGCCTGGCCGTTCCAGGTGGACCTGCACGACCGGCTGGGCGGGTGGTTGGCGTTCTGGTCGGCAAACTCGCCGTCGAGCTGGCAGGAGCCGGTGGAGGTGGCCGGTCGCACCGAGTCCTCCGGTGCCACGTTCACCCTGACCGGGCTCCGTCACCGCCGTGACGACCAGGTACGCGACGGGTTCGCGGCCGGACGGACCGACCGGGCGTACTGGGCCACCCTGGCCAGCCTGCACCACCACTTCGCGCTCGTCGAGCCGACCGGCGACGGCGTACGGGTCACCGGCGGCGCCGCAGGTTTCACCGGCTCACCCGACCAGGTCGCCTTCGCCGCCTCGGCGTGCCGCGAGCTGTGGGGTTACCGGGCCGCCTCCACCGCCGACTGGCGCAGCGCCGCCAACCGGGCGCTGCGCCGGGCCGGGCAGCCGGCCGACATCGCCTCGCGCGCGGGTTGGGCGACATTCACCAGGACAAGCCTGCGGCTCGGGTTGGACACCGAGTCGTACTAGTCAGAGGAGGCAGGAATGGCACGTAGCGAATTCCGGTTCGTCGTCGACGGGGTCGAACTGGACGAGGCACAGAAAGCGCGCATCGCCGGTGAAATACAGAAAGCCGGGCTGAACGCGTTGCACAACGTTTCGGCGAAATTGTCCAATCCGCTCACCATCGGCCACGGAAACATCAAGCTCCGTCCCGAGTGGTACGGCCTCTGGGTGCTGGACGGCCCGCTGGCCGACGACCTCGGGACGAAGATCAACGATATCGGTTTCTGGATCCAACGGTGACCGAGGTCCCCCTACGGCCGGACCCGCCGGAGCGGATGTGCCCGAGTACACCGAAGGCCAACGCCACGGTGTTCCTGGGCATGATCACCCCGGCGGGGCGGGTCGCGTACGTCACCCCGGCGATGCCGGCCGAGGTGGCCCTGTCCGGTCTGCCGGACTCGACCGGACCGGCGGAGTCGCAGTACCGGCTGGCCGGACCGTGCGTCACCTCGTCCTGCGGGTTCTGGACCGGTGACCACTGTGGCCTCGGCGCCCGCCTGGTCGAGTCGTACCGGGAGACGGCCGTACCGGACGAGTCCTCGCTCCCCCGCTGCGCGATCCGGCGCACCTGCCGGTGGTACGCCGAACAGGGCCCGGCCGCCTGCCCCGCCTGCTCACACGTCGTCACCGACGCCCGCTGAGTTCCCGCGCGGGGGACATCGTCAACCGGCGGCCGGAGCGTGCAGGGCGCGCAGGTCGTCGGTGTGGGCGGGCAGGTGGACCCGGCCATGGATGTCCAGGGCCCGACCCCAGGGCAGTGCCTCGTCGATGTCGAGCCGGGCGCCCTCCCGTACCCGGGTCTGGACCAGGGTGTCGGACTTGTCGAGCAGCCGCTCGGTCAGGCCGCAGAGCTGCCCGCTGGTGGTACGCAACCGGCTCGTCAGTCCGTCGAGGCCGCCGTACTGGCGCGCGAGTTCGTCGAGCTGCGGTTGGTGGATGGTGTCCAGCTCGTAGTACGCGTACGGCGAGCCGGCGAGCACCGCCTCGGTGGCGTTGATCAGCAGCTCGTCGTTCGCCACCAGATGCGCGAGCAACTGCTCCGCACTCAGTTCCTCGCCAACCGCCCCCCGAAACCCCCCCACCCCGTCAACCTCGGCAAACAACGCCCGATAAGCCCCCCGCAACCCCTCAGCCTCCACCCACCGACCCTAACCCCGCCCCAGCCCGTCGATCTTGCAGTTGTGGCCCCCGTTCCGCCCCGTTTCGCGAACTTCGTGAGGCACCACAACTGCAAGATCAACGAGAGCGGGGGTCAGCGGCGGCGGCCTTGGCGGGCGCGGAGGTAGTCGGATACGACGTACTGGCCGAGGTCGTCGGGAGAGGGGGTGAAGACGCGGCCGCCGGAGCGCTTGGCCACGGCGTCGACGAACCGGCGTAGGCCGGGGTCCTCGCCCAGCATGAAGAGGTTCATGGTGGCGCCGTACCGGGTCAGGGCGTCGACCTCGACCACGGTGGCCTCGATCGTCTCCCGCAGCGGCGGCCAGTTGAACACCCCGACGCCGTCGTCCGGGTCCAGGTGCGCAGTCGGTTCCCCGTCGGTCACCACCAGCACCACCGGCTCGCTGCCGGCGTGCCGGCGCAGGTGCCGACCGGCCAGCCGGAGCGCGTGCTGGAGGTTGGTGCCCTGCACCATCTCCGGCTCCACCGCCGCCAACTCCTCCCGGGACAGCTCGGCGGCCTCCCGACCGAAGCCGATGATCTGCAACGCGTCCTGCGGGAACTTGGTCGCCACCAGGTGCGACAGGGCCAGGGCGGTCTGCTTCATCGGGCCCCAGCGTCCCTCGGAGACCATCGAGAAGGAGAGGTCGACACAGAGCGCCACCGCCGCCGAGGCGCGCCGCTCGGTCTCCACCACCTCGAAGTCCTCGACCGCGAGGGCCACCGGCACCCCGCCACCACCTCGGCGTACCGCGCGGGCGACCGTGCGCACCACGTCGAGCGGCTGCTCGTCGCCGTACTCCCAGGGTCTGGACGCCCCGGTGACCTCGCCGGCCGCGCCGGCCGCGCGCAGGTCGTGTTCCCCGCGCCGGCCCGACCCCAGGTCGGCGAAGACCCGACGCAGCGCGGTCCCGCCGAGCCGGCGCAGGGCCTTCGGGCTCAACGTCAGGCCGTCTGCACCCCGGGTCACCCAACCCTGCCGGCGCAGCTCCCGCTCAAGGTCACGCAACCGGCGTACGTCGTCGGCGGCGTCCCGGCCCAGGTTGCGCCGGACCGCCTCCACGTCCACCTCGTCCAGGGTCGCGCCCGGATGTTCCTGACCGAGCTGGTCGAGCAGGTCGTCCAGCTCGGCGATCTCGGACAGCGCACCGGTCGCCTGGCCGTAGTCGAGCGGCTGGTCGCCCCGGACCCGCTCGCGCCGTTCCCAGGCCAGGTCGGGACGCAGGCCGCGCAGGTTGCCGTCGAGAGCGGCCATCTCCGCCGCCAGGTCGGGGCCGAGCGCCGACTCCATGAGCTGGGCCAGCTCGGACCGTTGCCGGTCGGACAGCGACCGCATCAGCCGCTCCCCGGCGGCGGCCCGCCGGGCGAGTACGTCCACCAGCTCGTCGGTCGACCCCGGCTGCTCCGGGAAGAACTCGCCGTGCCGGCCCATGAACTCGGCGAACGCGTCCGTGGTGTCCTCGCCCCGACCGTGCCGGGCGAGCAGGTCGTTCAGGTCGTGCATCATCTCGCCCAGCCGCTGCCGGGCGGCCGGGTCGGCGGCCGACGAGCGCAGCGCGTCGCGCAGCCCGGAGAACCGCTGCTCCAACACGTCCCGGCGCAGCCCGTCGAGGATCTGCTGGTACGCCTGCCGGGCCTCGTCGCTGGTCCACTGGTAACCGCCCAGCTCCTCGACCGCGCGGGCGGTGGAGTTCGGCAGGTTGTCCAGCACCGCCTCGGCGAACCGGGCCGCGTCGTCGTCGCGCCCGCGCAGCTCGTCGCGTTCGGCGGCGAGCGCCTGGTCCAGCAGCGCCTGCGCCCGGGTGACCGCGCCGTCGAGGTTGCCCCGGCGCATCGCCTCACGGCGCATCCGCCGGGCCCGGGCGAGCAGTTCGTCCAGTCCTGCGCCGCCCGTCGGGCCCTGCCGGAGCAGGGCCCGCAGCGCGTCCCGGAGGCTGCCGCCGGCCAGCACCTCGGCGCCGACCGAGTCGACCGCGGCACGCACGTCGTACGGCGGGGCGAGCGGGTCCGGGCCGCCGCGCCAGGAGCCGTACCGGAACCGGTTTCCGCCGGGTACGTCCGTCGGGCTCATCGGTTAGCCCCGCCCACCGGCCGAGCGGCCGCCCTCCGGGTTGTGCCCGCCGTAGCGGGTCCGACCGTCCTCGGTCACGTCCTTGGCCAGCCGGCGGGTCAGGTGCAGCCCCTCCAGCACGAACTCGATCCCGGCGGCGGCCTCGCCCGGCGTGGGCGCGTCACCGAGCCCGAGCCGGTCCAGCGCCTTGGCCAGCCCCGGTACGGTGCCCACCTGGCGCAGCAGGTCGGCGGTGCCGACCAGTTCGCCGGTCTCGATCACCGCGCCCTCGGCGACCAGGTTGATGAAACCGGAGAGGTCCAGCCCGGCGAGCCGGTCCCGGAACGTCTCGGCGGTGGCGGTACGCAGCAGGTGGCCGAGGATCTCCACCTCGCGGCCCTCCTCGCCGCTCTCGAACTCGACCTTGCCCCGCAGGGTGCTGGTCACCGAGACCGCGTCACCGACCCGGGCGACCGGTGCGCCGGTCCCCTCGGCCTCCTCGCCGAGCAGGCCGCCCCGGCGCAGTGCGGCGGCGGCCACGGTTTCGGCGGCGGCGATGGCGAACCGGGCCGAGACACCCGAGCGGGGGTCGACCGACGGCGACTCGCGTACGGCGCGGGCGAACCGGGCGAGCACCTCCAGGACGTGCTCCGGTACGGCGGCGACCAGGGCCGCCTCCTGCCGGATCAGGTCCAGCTCCAGCTCCAGTTCGAGCGGGTAGTGGGTACGGACCTCGGCGCCGAACCGGTCCTTGAGCGGGGTGATGATCCGGCCCCGGTTGGTGTAGTCCTCCGGGTTGGCGCTGGCCACCAGGAGCAGGTCCAGGGGCAGCCGGAGCTGGTAGCCGCGTACCTGGATGTCGCGTTCCTCGAGCACGTTGAGCAGCGACACCTGGATCCGTTCGGCCAGGTCGGGCAGCTCGTTGACGGCGAAGATGCCCCGGTTCGTACGCGGCACCAACCCGAAGTGGATCGTCTCCGGGTCACCGAGGGTCCGACCTTCGGCGATCCGGATCGGGTCCACGTCGCCGATCAGGTCGCCGACGCTGGTGTCCGGGGTGGCGAGCTTCTCGCCGTAGCGCAGGGAGCGGTGCAGCCAGGCCACCGGCAGGTCGTCACCGGCTTCGGCGGCGAGCCGGCGGGCGGCCGGGGTCAGCGGTTGCATCGGGTGTTCGTTGAGAGCCGAGCCGGGCAGCACCGGGGTCCACTCGTCGAGGAGCTGGACGAGTCCCCGGATCAGCCGGGTCTTGCCCTGCCCGCGCTCGCCGAGCAGGACCAGGTCGTGGCCGGCGAGCAGGGCGCGTTCCACCTCGGGGAGCACGGTGTCCTGGTAACCGACGATGCCGGGGAACCGGTCCTCGCCGGCTCGCATCCGGGCCAGGAGGTTCTCCCGCAGTTCCTGCTTCACGGTGCGGTAGCGGTGACCCGCCGCGCGCAGCTCTCCGAGCGTGCGCGGCAGGTCGGCCGGCGGGTTGGGCGGCAACTGGGATATCTCCGTCACCTGGAACACGCTAGCTCGCTACCACCCCCGGCCGTCAGGGCTGAGGTTGATCATCTGGTCCGTCGTGGGGGACGGCCGGTTGCCGGAGCTCGGCCGGGCCGCGCCGACGCAGGTGGTAGGCGAGGGTCGCGGCGCCCAGCGCAACGCCCCAGAGCGGCCAGAGCAGCATCGGCAGCACCGCAGGATTGAGGTCGCCGGCAAGCTCCAGGAACTCCGGATGGCTGAACAGGCCCACCCCGGCCGAGGTGACGAAGATCGCGACCAGGGTCGCCGGCACCACCGCCAGTTTGACCGGCACCCGCCGTCCGGCGATCCCGATCATCCAGCGTGGGAAACGCTCCCCCCAGGGCCGGGTCAGCCCCACGGTCAGCACGGCGCCCACCACGGCGAACGCCGCGAGGCCGGCTCCGGCCCAGACGCCGTCGCCGGAGCGCAGGTCGCGCAGTTCGGTCGCGGTCAGGCCGAGCGGGATGTTCGCCAGCCAGGCGAACCGGGTGAGCGCGTAGAGCACCGGGATGATCATTGCGATCCAGGTGACCCATCGCCCCCAGCGGGCCGCCGACACCGCCGTGGTCCAGCCGGCACCGGCCGCACCCGGCCCGTGCGCCGTGCCGCGGGCGGCCGTACGCGACTGCCAGCCGACCAGCGTACGGGCGAGCAGCAGCCCACCGAGCACCACCCAGATCTTGTTGATCGTGGTCCAGTCGAACACCTCCGCGTAGTCGACGTCCGGCCAGCCGAACGGGGCACCGAGGATGAGCATCGGCGCGTACCCGGCGAGCGCCAGCACCCGCATGTCGGGTACGACCACGAGCAGCAGCGCGACCACGGCCCAGCCGTACCCGAGGAGCAGTACGCGGGGCAGGCCGTGCGGTCGTACCGCCCGGGGTCCGGTGATCGCCAGGGCCAGCAGCGCGGTGAGGAACCCGATCGCGGCGAAGACCGGCGCCCCCGTGGCGTCGGTCAGCAGCCGCAGCAGGTTCGCCTCGTTGCCCCGGGTGCCGGCCCCGTACGGGTAGCCGTCGCCGGTGATCGTCCAGCCGAGCGCGAGCAGGCCGTAGAGGGCGGCCCAGACGGCGGTCAGCCAGCCGGCGTAATCCGTCGACCCGCCGGCCGGGTCCCGCACCGGCGGCGCGAGTGGTGGGGCGGTTGTCCCGGTCATCATGTTTCCTCTCGTCGAGGGCGGTGGTGTCGTGTAACCACCCTCGCGAGCGGGGTGCCCGGTTACCTCCCGTGCCGGGGTGAACCACCTCCCCCTGGCGGGGGAGCCCCGGCGGGGTTCAGCCGGCGGACGGCGTCGGGGTTCAGCCGGCGGACGGCGTGACGAAGCCGGACTCGTACGCGGCGATCACCGCCTGGGTACGGTCCCGGGCGCCGAGCTTGCCGAGCACGTTGCCGACGTGGGTCTTCACCGTCTCGACCCCGACCACCAGCGCCTCCGCTATCTCCACGTTGGACAGTCCGGCGGCCATCAGGCGCAGCACCTCGGCCTCCCGGCCGGTCAGCCGGGCCCGGTCGAGCCGGTCGCCCCCGGTCCCCCCGTACGCGGCGGCGAGCCGCCGGACGGCCGCCGGGAACAGCAGCGAGTCGCCCCTGGCCACCAGCCGGATCGCGGCCACCAGTTCCGCCGGGCGGGCCCGCTTGAGCAGGAAACCGCTGGCTCCGGCGCGGAGCGCGGCGTAGACGTACTCGTCGTTGCCGAAGGTGGTCAGGACCAGCACCCTGGGCGGGTCGACGGAGGTGGCGAGCAGCCGCCGGGTGGCCTGGATGCCGTCGATCGCGGGCATCCGTACGTCCATCAGCACCACCGCGGGACGCAGCCGGGCCAGCAGCGGCGGCAGTTCGGCGCCGTCGGCTGCCTCGCCGACCACCCGCAGGTCCGGTTGGGCGTCGATGATCGCCCGCAGGCCGACCCGGATCAGTTCCTCGTCGTCCACGATCAGCACGTCGATGGTCGGGCCGAATCCCGCCGGTCCGCTCATGACAACACCTCCCGCTCGGTCGGCAGCCGCACCGACACCCGCCACTCGGCCCCGTCCGGTCCGGCGCTCATCCGCCCGCCGAGCAGCAGCACCCGCTCCCGCATGCCGGCCAGCCCGCGTCCGCGCCGGCGCCGGTCCGCGGTCCCCACCATCGGGTTGACCAGCTCGATCTCCAGGAACCCCACCGGTACGCCGATCCGCAGCCGAACCGGCCGCCGGCCGCCGTGCCGGGCCGCGTTGGTCAGCCCCTCCTGCACGATCCGGTAACCCTCCCGGGACAGCATCGCCGGCAGCCGGTCGACGGCGCCGGTCAGCTCGACCTGGACCGGCAGTCCGGCCGCCGTGGTCTCGGCCACCAGCCGGTCCAGGTCGGCCAGGTCCCGCTGTGGTGACCGGGCCGGCTCCGGTTCCCCGTCACCTCGGTCCGGCGCGGATCGCCGGTCGTCCCCGCGGCCCGCCGGATCGTCTTCCCGTTCCCGGAGCAGGCCGAGTCCGTGGTCGAGGTCGTCCATCGCGGCACGCGCGGTCTCCTCGATGGCCAGCAGCGCCCGGCGGGTGAACTCCGGGTCGGTGTCGAGCAGTTCCCGGGCCGCACCGGCCTGGAGGGTGGCGACGGTGAGCGCGTGCCCGACCGAGTCGTGCAGTTCCCGGGCCAGTCGGTTGCGTTCGGCGAGTCTGGCGGCCCGCGCCTCCAGCACCGCCAGCCGTTCGGTCTGCGACGGGCCGAGCAGCACCGGCGCCATCTGGGTGGCCAGCGCCCCCAGACCCGCGACCGCGTACCCGAGGCCGAGAAGCAGGACCAGACCGGTGCCGACCAACCAGCCGGTGTCGTGTTCGTCCAGCGGACCGAAGCGTGTCCCGGCCATCGCCTCGGCCCCGATGCCGAACCACTGGGCGATGAACACCAGCGCCATCGGCAGTGCGGTGATCAGGCCCCACATCACCACACCACCGGTGACCAGGTGCAGGCCGATCCAGAGCGCGGCGCGCAGCCGGGTCTCCCGGTCCAGCCGTCCGGACCGGGAGGGCTCCGGCAGGTCGACGTCGAGCAGCGCCCGGGCGGCGGCGATCTCCAGTGCCCGGCTGCCGCCGAGGAAGATCGGTACGGCGGCGATGACCACGGCCACGGCCAGCACCAGGACGGTCGCCCCGCGTGGCGTGTCCGAACCGGTCAGCATGGTGCCGAACAGGACCCCGAGCAGCAGGTACGGCAGCAGCAGCACCCCGCCCAGGAGCAGGAACACGCCGCGGCGGTACGTGGTGCCCCGTACCAGGGGGGCCAACGCCGGGTGGACCGTCACCCCGCCATTGTCGCGGCCGGACGCCCGGCGGTGGGGTCAGCGATGCGCCTCGATGTACTGCTTCGGGTCCTTGTCGCGGAACATGAGCCCCTTGCCGCCCGGGTGTTCGCCGTAGAAGGTGAGCCACCGGGCGCCGAGCTGGGCACGCAGTTCGACATCGGCGTGCCGCCGGAAGTCGGCCAGCGCCCCGTCCTCCTCCTCGGCCAGGTGCTCGCTGTTCTCCTTGCGGGCCCGCCAGACCGCCGCCCACCACTCGTCGGTGCCGAGCACGTGGTTCTTCGCCTCGGCGATGGCGTCCCGGATCTTGTTGTGGTCGCCGATCGCGTCGTCGGTCTCGTCCGCGCCGTCGTCACCGTGCCGGACCAGGTACGGGTAGAGGATCGACTCCTCCGCCTCGGCGTGGATGTCCAGGTGCAGGGCGAGCGCCTCCCAGACGGCCCGGATCTCGGCCTCGTCGCGGGCGTCGTCGAGGCGGGCGAACCCCCGACGGAAGGCGTGGTGGTCGTCCAGGATCAGCGCGGTGATGTCGTCCATGACGCTCGTCCTTCACGGGGTTGCTGGTCGGCGGCCGGTGACGCGTTGGCCGCCGACCGCCGGGTCGGGCGCGGCAACACGCCGAACCACGCTAACCCGACCCGGCGTCGCCCGCCCGGGTTACGCCCGGACCCGCAGCCCGGCCAGTGCCCCGCCGACCAGTCCCACCTGCCGGTCGACCCACGCCGCGACCAGGTCGGACCCCGCAGCGAGCTGCCCCTCCAGCACGGCGAGCGGTTCGACGGGCAGGGTGGCGCCGAGTTCGGCCAGCAGGTCGGTCAGGCTGTTGGTCACCGCGCGCAGGTGCGCGTCCGAGGCGGCGATCGTGACCGGTACGGCGACCACGCCGGCAAGTCCCCGGTGGCCGAACTGATCCAGGAAGATCTTCAACAGTCCGGTGTAGCTGCCCTTGTAGGTGGGGGTCGCCACGATCAGCAGCCGGGCCGACCGGACCACCTCGAACGGGTCGGCGACCTCGGCCGAGCCCCGCACCGGCTCGGCGTCGAAGCTCACCCCGACCAGGGTGGCCAGCTCCAGCACCTGTACGCCGTGCAGCACGGTGGCGGACCGGGCCAGGCCGGCGACCAGCGCCTCGGTCGCCGCCTCGGCGAGCGTACGGCTGCGGGAACCCGGACGCGGGTTGCCGACCAGCACCACGACGTCGGCGCCGGTGGGCGGCTCTGCGGTGGCGGGCTCGGTCTGCACCGGGATGGCGGGGTTGGCGGTCATCGGCGGGCTCCTCGCATTACCTCTAATTCCGATCGGGTTAGTAGCTTAACCCGCACCCCCGCTCCACCGACACCTCCGCCGGAAGGGGCACTCATCCTCGGCGATCATGGGGAAGGAAACCTCCACGACCACTCGTGACATCCTGTGGCGATGACGTGGACAGCACCGGTGGTGGTGCGAAGTGGTGGGGCGCCGAACGCGCCGGAGCCGGAACTGCTGCGCGGGCTGCTCGACTGGCACCGGACGACGCTGCTGCTCAAGTGCGCCGGACTCGACGGCGGGCAACTGGCGCGGGCGAGTGTCGCCGGGTCGAACCTGTCCCTGCTCGGCCTGGTCCGGCACCTGGCCAAGGTGGAGCGGATCTGGTTCCGGCGCCGGTTCCGGGGCGAGGCGGTCGAGATGCTCTACTCGACCCCGGAGTGGAAGGACGCCGACTTCGAGGATCTCGACCCGGCGCGGGCCGAGGCCGAGTACGCCCAACTGCTCGCCGAGCAGGAGGCGGCCCGCCGCGCGGTCGAGGACGCCCCGCTGGACGCCACCTTCGTCGGCGCGGACGGCAAGGAGATCTCCCTGCGCCTGGTCTTCGTCCACATGATCGGCGAGTACGCCCGGCACAATGGCCACGCCGACCTGATCCGTCAGGGAGTCGACGGGGTCACCGGCGCCTGAACCGCCACCCGCCCCCGGTCACAGGATCGGTGGTACGTCGGCGGTGATCGGCACCGCCAGTACGGTCGGACCGCTCGCGCCGAGCGCCGCCCGGAACGCGTCGACGAACTCGTCCGGCGTTGCCAACCGGGGCGCGTGGCAACCGAATCCGGCGGCCACCGCGGGAATGTCGAGGTCGGGCAGGTCCAGTCCGGGCACCCCGGCGGTCTCCTTGAACTCGGCGAACGCCTTGAGGATGCCGTACTGGCGGTTGACCGGGACCACGAACACGACGGGCAGGCGCTGCTGGGCGGCGGTCCAGAGGGCCTGGACCGAGTACTGGAACGAACCGTCGCCGATCACCGCGATCACCGGTCGTTGCTGGCCGGTGGCCCGCTGGGCGAGCGCGACACCGACCGCCGCCGGCAGTCCGAAGCCGAGTCCGCCGCTGGCCGTGGTGAAGTACGAGCCGGGGCGGGTGATCGGCAGGTGGCGGCGCAGGATGCTCAGGTTCGACGGGGTCTCGGTGACCAGGATCCCGTCGGCCGGCCAGTGCCGGGCCAGTACGGCGAACAGGGCCGCCGGGGCGAGCGGGTTGCCGACCTCCGGCTCCGGCGGTGCCGACCGTACCGGCGGGAGCGGGCGCTGGGCGACCGGGACCAGCGCGGCGAGTGCCGCACAGGCCAGACCGGGGTCACCGAGCAGGCTCTCCCCCACCGGGGCACGGGCCGCCTCGGCCGGGTCGTCGGTGATGTGCAGCAGTTGCGCGCCCGCAGGCAGGTAGTCGCCGGGCACGTGCGGGTAGTAGCGGAAGACCGGGGCCCCGATCACCAGGATGGTGTCGTGCCCGCTCAGCCGCTCGCCGAGCGGCCCGATGGCGAACGGCAGGATGCCCTGGTACTGCGGATGGTTCTCCGGGAAGCCGATCCGCTCGGGTGCGGGCGCGGACCAGACCGGGGCCCGGGTCCGCTCGGCCAGCGCGACCGCGGCCGACCAGCCACCGCTGCGGTCCACCCCGCCGCCGAGCACCAGGACCGGGTTGGCGCTCTCGGCGAGCAGGTCGGCGAAGTGGGCCAGCCGCTGCGGGTCGGCCGCGTACCGACGGCTGACCTGCCGTAGCTGCGGTGGCGGATCGGCCGGCTGATGCCAGTCGTCCAGCGGCAGGGAGAGGAAGACCGGCCCGGCCGGTGGCTGCACCGCCGTGCTGTACGCACGCATCAGCGCCGCCGGGATGTCCTGGGCCCGGACCGGCTCGTAGCTCCACTTCACGTACGGCTGGGCCAGTTCGGTAGCGCGGACGCTGGTCAGTCGGGGTTCGATCAGCAGCATCTCGCGGGCCTGCTGGCCGGCGGTGACGATCAACGGGGTCTTGTTGTGCCAGGCGGTGATCAGGTTGCCCATGGCGTTCCCGGTGCCGGGGGCGGTGTGCAGGTTGACGTGCGCCGGTTCTCCGGTCGCCTGGGCGTACCCGTCGGCCATCGCCACCGCGGACGCCTCCTGGAGCGCGAGGACGTAGCTGAAGTCGTCCGGAAAGTGGCCGAGGAACGGCTCCTCGGTCGAACCGGGGTTGCCGAACACGGTGGTCAGCCCGAGTTGGCGCAGCAGGTCGTACGTCGCGTCCCGGACCGTCGCCATGGGCACACCTCCCCCCGTCCGAGCCGGTCTACCCGCGTTCACGGCTTTTATCCCGCCGGATGGCACCCTTCCCGGCACCCGCCCCATCGGGTACCGATCACACCCGCGGCGGGAGCTGCCCGCATCGATCATGCCCAGAGGCCGGCGGCGATGTCTCGCCCCGAAGTCGGGGGCGCGCCCAACCCCGGGGGATCGAGGATGATCACCGTGGATCCGGGGCCGGCTGCCGTACCGCCCCCGACCTGCTCCGACCGGGAGCATCGGGGTTGGTCCGGTGTGGACGGGCGGGGTCAGGGCGCGCGGCAACCCCGCTACTGAGCCATAATCCCGACACAAGCAACCAACCGAAGGATGTGTGGTGCCTGTGTTACGCAAGCGTCGATTCCGGTCGATATGGATGCTGCTCGCGCCGGTGCTGGTCGCCGGTCTCGCCTTCGTCCCCGCCGGTCCGGCCAACGCGGTCGCGAATGGCGTCGACGTTCCGAACGGTCTCTACCGGTTCGCGGTCAAGCTGACCATGACCGGCATCCCGACCGCCGACGGCGGGCGCCGCAACAGCGCCTGCTCGGGCGCCCTTGTCCAACAGAGGTGGATCATCACCGCCGGCCACTGCTTCCGGGACCTCAACGGCGTACGGGTGGAACGCACCCTGGCCGACGAGACCCTCGCCACCGTCGGGCGGGCCGACATGTCGTCCTCGATCGGCGAGGAGGCGGAGGTGATCACGGTTCGTCAGCACCCCGAGCGGGACCTGGCACTGGTCCGGCTCGACCGCCAGATCACCACCATCGCGCCGCTCGCACTGAGCCTGCGCCCGCCGGCACCCGGTGAGGTGGTCCGGCTGACCGGTTTCGGCTCCATCCAGGGCACCAACCCGGTCCCGTCCAACCGGCTCCGCACCGGCGAGTTCACCGTCACGTCCATTGCCGGGCCGACCATCGGCATGACCGGCCTGGCCCCGTTCCCCGACACCAGCGCCTGCGCGTACGACTCGGGTGCCCCGTACTTCCGGGACAACCAGCGCGGGGTGCGCAGCCTCGTCTCGATCGAGAGCGGCGGGCCGACCTGTCCGCACGCCCTCGAGGAGACCACCGTCCGGGTCGACAACATCACCGGCTGGATCAAGGGCATCATCAACGCCGGCTGACACCCGGCAGCCGCCCCGACGCCCTTGATCGTCGGTTGTCGCGCCGGGCACCCGCCGTGCGGGTTTCCACCGGTAACCGACGATCAGGGTGTCCGGGTTCAGAAGTAGTTCGGGTAGAGGTTCGTCGTCGGCCAGGTGGTCACCTTGGCCGAGGCCGCCCACAGCAGCGGGTCGATCTCGGGGTACGCCAGACCCGACGCATCGTCGCGCTGGTTGAACAGCACCGCCCAACTCCGCCCCTGGTACGTCCGGACCAGCAGCGAGTACGTTCCCGGCATGCTGCCGGTGTGCCAGGTGTTGCGGCCGGTCCCGCCGGTGGTGACCGGGCGGACCTGCCAGCCCAGCCCGTAGTACCAGCCGGCCGGGTCGACCCCGATCCCGCCGGGAACGGCCCAGACCCGCCCCAGCGAGGTGCTGTTCAGCACCGGACCGGCGGCGTCGAAGGCCGACGCCCAGCGCACCAGGTCCACCGCCGACCCGATCCAGCCACCGTTGGCGTCCTGCAACCGCATGCTGAACGCCCCGTACGGCGCGGCCACGGTGGCCCCGGTCTCGTTCAACACCGTCGGGCCGGTGTACTGGGAGCGGTAACGCACCTCACCGGCGTGCGGGGCGATGCTCCAACCCTGGGCCATCCGGGTGATGCCCAGCGGGGCGAGAAGCTTCTGCTGCACGTACATGGCGTAGGGCAGGCCGCTGACCGCCTCGATCACCCGACCGGCCGACTGGTAGCCGAAATTGCTGTACGCGACCCTCGTACCGGGGTCGTGTTGCAGCGGCTGGCCGGCCATGTACCGGATCACGTCGGCCGGGTACAACTCCATCGGTACGCCCAGCGCCCGGGAGATGGTCCGGTCGGCGAAGTTCGGGTCGAAGGCCAGGGCCCGGTCCCATCCCCCGGTGTGTTGGAGCAGTTGCCAGAGGGTCACCCGCGACAGCCGGGGGTCGGCGGTCTGCCCGGCCGGCGGGGTGAGGTCGAGCAGCGACGCTACCGGGGTGCCGAGCGCCACCGCACCGTCCTGGGCCAGTCGGGCCAGCGCGGCGGCGGTCACCGACTTCGACAGGCTGGCGATCCGGAACAGCGAGGTCGGCGCGACCGTCTGCGCCGGGTCGTCGCTGTAGCTGTAACCACGGGCGAGCACCAGCCGCCCCTGGTGCGTGACGGCCAACTGGCCGGCGGAGATGTTCCGCGCCTGCATGAAGCTCTTCATCGTGTCGTCGAAGCTCTTCAGCGCGGTCACCGCCGTACCGGTGACCTTCCAGGTCGGTGCGGCGGCCCGCGCGGGCGCCGTGACCAGGGCGCCCCCGGTCAACGTCCCGGCACCTGCCGCCCCGATCAGCTTGCCGAAGGTCCGCCGGTCCAAACCTGTACGTCGCATGCCCGTCCTCCCCGTGATCGTCGAGCCTTGATCGTCGAGCCTTGATCATCGACGGGGGTCAGGGTAACCGAGAGACGAGTTCTCGCCGGTCGGGTCGGGCGCTACGGTGTGGCCCGTGGATCTCACCGTCATCCTGGGGCCGATGAAGAGCGGAAAGTCGCTCGAACTCGTCAGCCTGCTCTCGCCCCTGCAGTACACCAACGTCCGGCACCGGGTCTACCAGAGCGCCCGGCACGTACGCGACGTCGGCGTCGTCTCCCGCAGCGGTGCCGCCCTGGCGACGGTGAAGACGACCTCGCTCGCCGCCGCCCTGGACGAGCAGGTGGAGGTGGTCGGGATCGACGAGGTGCACATGTTCACCGTCACCGACGTGTCGGTGGTCCGGACCCTGCTGGGGCGGGGCACCCGGGTGGTGGCGGCCGGGATCGACCTGGATCACCGGGGCGAGATGTTCGCCCCCGTACGCGCCCTGCTCGAACTCGGTCCGGCGACGGTGACCTACCGGCGCGCGGTGTGCGACATCTGCCGGCACTTCACCGCCGTCTACACCCAGGTGCTCGAACACGGTGAGCCGATGATCCGGGTGCTCCCGCCGTCGACCGCACTGCCGGACGACGGGACCTACACCTACGAGGCCCGCTGCCGGGACTGCGCCGTGCTGCCCGTCGCCGCCCCGGTCCCGGCCTGACCCCGCCTCCGGCACCCCCCGCCGCTGGTCCGGGCGATTTTTTCCGGTCCGGATGACACCGGAATGTCGATTCCGGGAGGCTGGCTCCGACCTCTGATGTGAGGGCCCGACCGGTGGTGCCCGACGACCGAGGAGAGGACTGGACAATGGGTCTACCTGTGGTACATTTCGAAATAATTGGTACGGATCCCACCAAGCTCCGCGACTACTACGCCGGGCTGTTCGACTGGGAGTCCACCGCTGGTGACGCGACCACGGAAAAGGTCTCCCAGCCGGGCAACTACCACTTCATCGAGGGAAACACGAACGGCGACGGAAACGCGATCAACGGCGGTATCGGTGGCGGCGAGGGCTACGAGCGCCGGGTCGTGTTCTACGTGGGCGTACCGGACGTCGAGTCCGCGCTGCAGAAGGCCGAGAGCCTGGGCGGCAAGCGCCTGATGGGACCCGAGCCGAAGTCCGGTGACTTCGCTGTCGGGCACTTCTCCGACCCGGAGGGTAACGTCGTCGGCGTCGCCGGCCCGTCGGCCTGACCACCCGCCTGCGCCACGGCCGGTGCGGCGCGGCGCGGAGGGGTGAGCTGAGATGCCTGGCCAGGAGATGTGAGCGGCACGCACGAGCTGGAGGACCTGCTGCGCCGGCTGGCGCCGCGGGTCCTCGCCGCGCTGGTCCGCCACTTCGGCAACTTCGAGACCGCCGAGGACGCGGTCCAGGAGGCACTGCTCGCCGCCGCGACACAGTGGCCCGGGCGCGGCGTACCGGACAACCCCTCGGCATGGCTGATCACGGTCGCCTCCCGGCGGATGACCGACCAGCTCCGCAGCGAGCAGGCGAGCCGGCAGCGGGAGGAATGGGTGCACGCCCAGACCCCGTCGGACGAGTTCCTCTCGCCCGCGGCCGATGTCGAACGACGGGACGCCGACGACACGCTCATCCTGATGCTGCTCTGCTGTCACCCGAGCCTCACCCCGGCCTCCCAGGTCGCGCTCATGCTGCGCGCGGTCGGTGGCCTGACCACGGCCGAGATCGCCAAGGCGTTCCTGGCGCCCGAGACGACCATGGCCCAGCGGATCAGCCGGGCCCGGCAGCGCATCCGGGCGGCCGGGGCGACGTTCGAGATGCCGCCCGAGCACGAGCGGGCCGAGCGGGTCCCGGTCGTGCTGCACGCGCTGTACCTGATCTTCAATGAGGGCTACACCGCGACCTCGGGGCCGAGTCTGCACCGGGTCGGCCTGACCGCCGAGGCGATCCGGCTGACCCGGATCGCGCACAAGGTGCTGCCCCAGGACGGCGAGGTGGCCGGGCTGCTGGCATTGATGCTGCTCACCGACGCCCGCCGGCCGGCCCGTACCCGCCCGGACGGCAGTCTGGTGCCGCTCGCCGAGCAGGATCGCACCCAGTGGCAGCCGGACTCACTCAAGGAGGGGCTCGATCTCATCACCGGGATCCTGTCCCGGGCGCGGCTCGGGCCGTACCAGCTCCAGGCGGCGATCGCGGCGGTACACAGCGAGGCCGGCCGCGCCGAGGACACCGACTGGCCGCAGATCGTGGCGCTGTACAAGCTGTTGCAGCAGGTCGCGCCCAGCCCCATGGTGTCCCTCGGTCATGCGGTCGCGGTCGCGATGGTGCGCGGACCACAGGCCGGGATCGAACTGCTCGCCCCGCTGGAGGCCGACGGCCGGCTACCCGACCACCACCGCCTGCACGCGGTACGGGCACATCTGCTGGAGATGGCCGGTGACCGCGCCGGCGCACACGAGTCGTACCGGCGGGCCGCCCGTCTGACCACCAGCCTGCCCGAGCAGCACTACCTGCACAGCCGTGCGGCGCGATTGGCCCCGGAAGACTCCTGACCGGCGGCGGCGCCGAGCCCGCTGCCAGCGCACTTCCGAACCCGTGATCTCCGGGTCCTTTCGCCGATCCATTGTGGACTCGCGGCGTTACTCTCCGCAATTTTCCGGTCGCATCGCATTTGCCACGCGCGGCGACTCGTGCACGTACCGGTTGATTGTTCTCCAAAGTGGATTTACTCCTTTGATGCTGAGTCAAAAATCAGCAAGACAGGAGATGCAAGGTACGCGATCATCGATAGACTCCCTGTGATGTCCGCTTGATCAGGAAGGGATCGCTGTGACCAAAGACCTGACTCGCCGTGGCTTCCTTGGCCTCGCCGCCGTATCCGCTATCGGTGCCGTGGCGGGTTCCTCTGCATCAGCCGTCTACGCCTCCGGCACCACCCCCTCGGGACGCGGCGGCAGGGTCGACTGGAATTCACTCGGTCGCCACCTGGACGGCGACCTGGTCCTGCCGTCGGATGGCCGCTACTTACAGGCCCGGCAGCTGGCAAACGCTCAATTCGACAGCATCCGTCCGCAGGCCGTCGCCTACTGCGAGACCAGAAGAGACGTACAGATCGCCCTGGCGTTCGCCCAGGACCACTCGTTGCACACCGTCCCCCGCAGCGGTGGGCACAGCTTCGGCGGTTACTCGACCACACAGGGCCTGGTACTGGACGTCTCCCGGATGAACCAGATCAGGATGAGGGGGCCGAATGTCGTCATCGGCGCGGGCACCCAGCAGGTCGACGCCCTCGGCACGCTGACCCCGCACGGAATGGCACTGGTCAGCGGGATCTGTCCCACCGTGGGCGTGGGTGGATTCATGCAGGGCGGTGGTATCGGCTGGCAGACCCGCAAGTACGGAATGGCGTGCGACCAACTGGTCGAGGCCACCGTCGTACTGGCGGACCGGCGGGTCGTACGCGCCTCGGCCGACGAACACCCCGACCTGTTCTGGGCGCTGCGCGGCAACGGCGGCGGAAACTACGGTGTGATCACCAGTTACGAGCTCAAGCCGGTCCACCGCCGCACCATGGTGAGCTACATGGTGTCCTGGTCGTGGGACATCGCCAAGGAGGTCATCGAGCACTGGCAGCGGTGGGCGATCGATTCGTCCAACGACCTCGCCTCGATCCTGCTCGCGATGATCCCGGACCTGGGCCAGACCCCGCAGCTCGTCGTACTCGGCAACTGGTACGGCACCGTGGAGGAACTCAACGGCCACCTCGACACGCTGGCGGGAACGATCGGCGTGACTCCGGCCGTCCGGAACGTCATCGAACGGTCGGTCTTCGACGCCACCATGGACATCTACGGCTGTGCACAACTGACCACCGAGCAGTGCCACCGCGTCGGAACCTCTCCGGTGGCCCAGACTCCCCGGCAGAACTACTACCACACCCGCAGCCGAATGTTCGACGAGCCGGCACCGAATGTCGACCAACTCCTCGAAGCCTTGGCCGCACCAGGAAAGGCACGGAGTGGGCAGAACCGCATGCTCTACTTCGAAACGCTTGGTGGGGCGGCGAACGTGCCGGCCCGGACGGACACCGCCTACGTCCACCGCACCACCGAAATGCTCATCGGCTACACCGGTACGTTGAACCACCCGGACTACACCGACGAGGACACCACGGCGTGCGAGGAATGGCTCGCCGACAGCTTCCGGGTGCTCAGTGAACACTCCCTGCCGGAGAGCTACCAGAACTACATGGATCCGTCGCTGCCGGACTGGCGCCAGGCGTACTACGCGGAGAACTACCCCCGGCTGGTGCAGATCAAGCGCAGATACGACCCGCACCGTTTCTTCAACTTCGCCCGGAGCATCGGCTGACCGTTCCGTACGACACGGTCGGTGGTAGCCGCGCATGCGTGTTGCGCGGCTACCACCGAGTGGTGGCGGTGGCCGCGCTTTCCTTCTCCCAAATTGCGCAACAGCCGGATGGGCCGGTGAGCGCACTCCATCGGATGTCCCGCGCCGCGTACTCGCGAAGGATGGCGGCATGGCAGACAAGTACGGTGGCAGCACTCTGTGGGACACCTACCATCGGACGCGCATCACGAAGGAATCGAGCGTCGACCTGGCCGGCTTCAAATCGGCCGGGGTCAACTTCAAGCTCGCCCTGTGGAACCCGCGGACCAACGGAGTCCGCTACCTCAAGTCGCTGATCTACAACGTCGCCGACGGGCTGGACGATGCCGGCTGGCAGCGGCTGCGCCGGATCGGCGGTCGCGAGACGGGCGCGCCGATCGCGGTACGGATCCACGGCGAGCTGGTCTGCATGGACTATCTGCAGGCCGTGCTGGAGCTGGAGTTCATGGAGCGCCATGTCGCGCTCGACGGCGGGACCGTTCTGGAGATCGGCGCCGGATACGGCCGTACGTGCCACGCCGTACTGGCCAACCACGACGTGGCCGGGTACTACATCGTCGACCTGGAGAACTCGCTCGACCTCGCCCGGGCCTACCTCCGGGAGGTCCTGGACGCCGACGACTTCGCCAAGGTGCGGTTCGTGCCGGCCGGGGACCTGGAGGAGACGCTCGCCGGCCTCCGGTTCGACCTGTGCCTCAACATCGACTCGTTCGCCGAGATGGACGCCGAGGTCGTCCGGAACTACCTCGCCTTCGTCGCCCGTCACTGCCGCCACCTGTACGTGAAGAACCCGGTCGGCAAGTACCTCGACCCGAGCCTCGACGACCACGCCGAGGGTCAGGAGCTCGTCGCGATGGCGTTGCGCACCGGGTTGCTCCGGGACGTCATCGACATCCACGACAGCGAGGTGGTACGCGTCCAGTCGGCCAAGTTCGTCGACGCGTACCGCCCGGCGGCGGGCTGGACGGACCTGGCCGACGAGTGGGCACCGCCGTGGAGCTACTACTGGCAGGCGCTCTACCGCGCCGCCGCCTGAACAGCACCCGAGGGCGGGGAAGCGCTTGAGCGCTCCCCCGCCCTCGCCGATCTCGCTCAGGACGGTTGCGGCACCCTGCTGGCGAGCCGCTGAGTGACCGGCCGCAGCAGCACCAACGCGACAACCAGGCAAGCGAACGCGACGAGCACGTCGGCCCGGAGTCCCGCCTGGAGGCCGTCGGTCATCCGAGCAGGGTCCCCGGAATCGCCGCCGGCGGAGACGACCACGGCCGAGATGATCGCCGCACCGAGCGCGCCACCGAGCTGGAACGTGGCGTTGGTGGCGCCGGAGGCCACACCGGCGATTTCCTGGTCCACCGTGGAGAGCGCCGCGGCGACCGCCGCCACCGGCCCGGCACCGAGCCCGAGGCCGAAGAGGAGCAGGCCCGGGAACAGGTCGGCGAAGTAGGTGCCGTCGGGCGACACCTGCGACAGCAGGAGTAGGGCACCGATCATGAGCACGGCGGCGACGGCGACCACCGGACGGAACCCGAGCTTGGTCATCGCGGCCTGACCGGCGAAGGCTCCGACGAGGGTCATCAGCGTCATCGTCAGCATGCCGAGGCCGAACTCCATCGGCGTGTAGCCGAGCACCCGCTGGGCGTACGTCGTGATCGCCACCGACATGCCCACGGTCGTCATGGCGAAGAGGGTCATCGCCAGGTTGCCCCCGACGAACAGCCGGTTCCGGAAGATCCGCAGCGGCAGGAGCGGCGCGGCCGACCGGCTCTCGACGACGACGAACAGGGCGATCAGCACCACCGCGCCGAGCAGCATGGCGAGGACCGTGCCGTCGGCCCAGCCCCTGGTGGGCGCCCACACGATGGCCGCGATCAGCAGCATCAGTCCCACGGTGCTGGTGAACGCCCCGGCCGGGTCGTACGCCCGCGCACCCGACTCACGGCTCTCGAGCAGCAGGATCGGCGCGAAGATCAACATGCCGATGGCCACCGGAATGTTGATGAAGAAGATCCACTCCCAGCCGAGGGTGTCGGTGATCGGCCCGCCGATCAGCAGGGCCGCCGTGGCGCCGATCCCGCCCAACCCCGACCAGAACGCGAGCGCCTTGTTGCGCTCGGGCCCCTCCGGGAACATCGTCATCAGGATCGCCAGCGCGGACGGTGCCAGCAGCGCCGCCGAGACCCCCTGCACGACCCGGGCGGCGATCAGCACGCCCGCCGAGCCGGCAAGGCCGCACAGCAGCGACGACACCAGGAACAGCGCCGTGCCGACGATGAACATCTGGCGGCGCCCGCGCATGTCGGCCAGCCGGCCGCCGAAGAGCAGCAGACCACCGAAGGCCAACATGTACGCGCTCAGGAACCACTGGCCCACGTTGGCCGAGACCCCCAGATCGATCTCCATCGACGGCAGCGCCAGGAGGACGATCTGGGCGTCGAGGATCACCATGAAGGCGGTGACGGAGAGCAGGATCAGCGCCTTCCAGCGCCGCGGATCCGGCGCGGGGACCGCTGGCCCGGGCTCGGCGGTCGCCGTCGGCTCGGGTCGATGGCTGTCGGACACGTCGTTCCTCCAAACGGGGTTTCCCGGTCGGTCCTTGTCGCATGCGTCGGGCGCCTGATGGCTCCCTCACAGCAGAGGTCGGAGCGGACGGCCCGGAATCGACATTCCGGCACCACGAGGTCCCGAAAAGCTTCGGTCCCTCATGGCCCGGTCGGATTCACCGCGACCCCGCCCGACTTCGGCGGGGTCGGTCGCCGGGGTCAGGCGGTGGGCCTGGCACCCGCGTCGGACGAGACGCCACTCGGTACGGGCTTGCCGGGCACGGGCCGGCGGACGGAGCGCCGCAGTACCCGGCCGACCATCTGCGGGCGCATCAGCGCCTCGGGCGGGTCGAGAAGGCCGGCGACCCGCATGAAGCCCTCGGTGACCTTGGCGTCCTTCGTCGCGGCGTACTGCAACCGCGCCATGTACGCGTTCCCGACCCGTACCTTCAGCGGACGCTCGCCGGGGACGCCGGGAAAGGCCAGGTCACCGGTGACCGAGATCTCCCACGGGGTGTCGATGATGCGGGACACCTCGGTGAAGAAGTCGGCGGCGTCGGGTGGCGAGCCGAGCCGGAGCCCGTCACGGAGGGCGACCACCTCCATCGCGGCGACGCTCATCCCCTGCCCGTACACCGGGTTGAAGCTGCACACCGCGTCGCCCATGACCAGATACCCCTCCGGGAAGCGGGGCAGCCTCTCGTAGTGCCGCCGTACGCTGGCCGGGAACCGGAAGCTCACCGGGTCGTTGATCGGCTCGGCCTCGCGCAGGGTCTCGTAGATCTGCGGCACCGGCAGGCTGCGGACGAAGTCGAGGAACGCGTCCGGGTCGGTCGGCGGGTAGTCGCCGAGGATTCCGGTCAGCGACAGGTTGACCAGGTCCGGGCCGATCTTGCCGAAGAACGCGCCGCGCGGGTGCGACGGCCCCGCGATCTGGTTGATCGACGGAATTCCCTCCAGCATGCCCGGGTACGGCTTGTAGTGGCGGGTCGTGTACGCCAGGCCGATCTTGACGGTTTCCTCTTCCGGACGGGTGTAGCCGAGTTCGTTGAGCCACACCGGGGTACGGGAGCCCTTGCCGGTGGAGTCGACGATCAGGTCGGCCTCGAGCAGCCGCTCCTGTTCGTCACCCTCGTGCGCCTGCACCCGTACGCCGACGATCCGCTGGTTGTCCGGGGTGGCGACGATGCCGAGGATGTCGTACCGCTCCAGGAAGGTGACGTTGGGCAGGGCGGCGACCCGGGCCCGGAGCTTCTCCTCCAGCATCGGCCGGGGCGCCATCACCGAACGCAGACCGGTCCACGCGGCGCGCAGCCGGCGCGCGTTGATGTACCAGTGCATCTCGCCGAGGTCGCAGGTGGGGATCCCGTCCGCGATCAGCCCGTCGGTGAGGCCCGGAAACAGGTCCTCCAGGATGAGGTGGCCGCGGGCGTGCAGGGCGTGGGCGTGGATGGTGTGCGGCGTGCCGCGGCGGGGCTCGCTGACACCGACCACCTTGTCCCGGTCGACGACCAGCACCTCCCCGTAGAACTCGGACAGCACCCGGGCCGCGAGGACCCCGCCCATGCTCCCGCCGAGCACCACGGCGCGCTTTCCGATCTGATCCTTGGTCATCGGTTCCTCCTCCTGTGTGTCACGCGGTCAGAGCGGGTTCGGGGCCCGGTGCCGACGAGCCGGCCCGTTGCCTGGTCGAGCAGGCCGTACACGGAATCGCGCCCGGCCCGACGGACCGGCCGCGCGCTCCCGGACGGCCGGATCCGCGCGGGGCCGTCGCCCGTCCCGCTCATCACCCCGACTCCGCCCGTCCGGGGCCGACGTCAGTCCTTCTTCAGCAGGCGGCCGAAGGTCCGGATGTCGTCGACGAGCAGGTCCGGCTCCTCCATGGCGGCGTAGTGGCCACCACGGTCGAACTCCGACCAGTGCACGATCGTCGGGAAGTCGCGCTCGGCGAACCGGCGGATGGCCACGAACGCGGCGTGCGGGAACACCGCCACCCCCATCGGCGCCTGGATCGTCGGGTAACGGCCGACCGGCAGGTTGATCGGGAGCTGCTCCGCCGACTCGTAGTAGGTCTGGTTGGACGAGCCGGCGGTACCGGTGAGCCAGTAGATGGTGGCGATGGTCAGCAACTGGTCGCGATCGACCGCGTCCTCCGGGAACCGGTCCGAGTCGGTCCAGTCCTTGAACTTCTCCACGATGTACGCGAGCTGCCCGACCGGCGAGTCGGTCAGCGCGTACGAGACCGTGTGGGGGCGGGTGGAGTGCAGCTTCATGGTGCCGGCGAGGTGGTCGTTGAACCGCTGCGAGTGCGCCATCCGGGCCTGGTCGACCTCGCTGAGGTTCTCCAGGTCGGCCGGGTCTTCACTGGGTGTGGTGGCCAGCATGTTGAGGTGTACGCCGGCCACGTGCTCGGGGTCGACGAGACCCACCAGGATCGAGATCGGCGCACCGAAGTCGCCGCCCTGCGGCACGTAGCGCTCGTACCCGAGCCGGCGCATCAGCTCCGCCCAGGCCTGGGCGACCCGCATGAGGTTCCAGCCGGTCTGCTCGGTCGGGCCGGAGAACCCGTAGCCGGGGATCGACGGGATGACGAGGTCGAACGCGTCCGCCGGGTCGCCGCCGTGCGCGCGGGGATCGGTCAGCGGGCCGATCACCTTGGTGAACTCCGCGACCGCGCCCGGCCACCCGTGCGTGATCAGCAGCGGCGTCGCGTTCGGCTCGGGCGACCGGATGTGCAGGAAGTGCACGTTGGCGCCGTCGAGCTCGGTAGTGAACTGCGGGTACTGGTTGAGTTCGGCCTCGGCGGCACGCCAGTCGTAGGACGTGCGCCAGTACTCGGCCAACTCCTTGAGGTAGGCGGTGGGCACACCGCGGTCCCAGCCGGTGTCCGGGAGCTTCTCCGGCCAACGGGTCGCGGCGATCCGGCGGTTCAGGTCATCCAGATCGGCTTGCGGAATCTCAATTCGAAACGGCTTCACGCTGGGCTCCTAGTCGCACTGAATGAGAGGGCGCCCGTCGACTTTCCCATCGACTTTCCGGGTGCCGCATCTTCGGTGATGCGCTGCCTGCGGTGATGCGTTGCCTTCGGCGGATCGGGATCGCCGGAACAGGCACGGCGGTGCGTGGCGTCTCAGCCGGTCCGCTCCGGGGAGCGGACCGGGATGCCGGCGAAGTCGGCCACCAGGGACCAGTACGCCTCCGGGTTCTGCTCGTGGGCCAGGTGCCCGGCGTCGGGCACCCAGGCGGCCGACACGTTGCGGATACCGGCCTCCAGGAAGCCCTTCACGTGCGGGTCGAGCGAATGACCGGCCGGCTTCGCGCCGTGCAGGTAGAGCAGCGGGGTGGTGACGTCCGTTGTCGCGGCCTGGTTCTCCGCGACGTCGCGGGGCATCGCGCGATACCAGGAGAACGCCGTCCGCCGCGCGCCCTCGGTCTGGTACGCGCGCACGTACTCCTGTCGCGACTGCTCGCTGATCCGGCTCCCGTCCCCGGAGAGGTTGTCGTACCAGTGGTCGAAGAACTGCCGTTCACGGCCGGCGACCAGGGCCTCCGGCAGGCCCGGCATGGCGTTGAAGTGGAAGTGCCACATGGAGGGGTCACGGGTACCGAACTCCCACGGGAACACCCCGGGGATGACAACGTGCAGGATCACCGCGCGAGCCAGTCCGGGGAAGTGACGCAGGTAGGCGAAGGCCGCCATCCCGCCGACGTCGCTGCCGACCAGTGTCACGTCCCTGAGCCCGAGCGCCTCGAACAGTCCGTACAACTTTCCCGCGATCGCCTTCTTGGTCCCGTCGGTCGGATCACCGAGCGAGCCGCCGACCCCGGGCAGGTCCACCGCGATGGCGTGCGCGGAGGGCGCGGCCAGTTCCAGCACCCTGCGGTACGTCACCCAGGAGGTCGGGAAGCCGTGCACGAACACGACCGGGGGTGCCCCGGGCGTGCCGGCCTCCACCACGTGCAGCGACGAATCGCCGACCTGCACCTGACGATGCCGAAGGTTGTCGTCCATCGGTTTTCCCCTAACAGTGAATGGTCTCTGGCTTCCGGTTCCGCGGCATGAGCACGGGGTCGCGCGATCCCACAGGGCTCCGCCGCGAGCGGCGAGCGGCGAGTAGACGGGCATGCGGCATTTTCGGCATTTCGCAGCCCTCGCGGATCTGATTCTGGGTCTCGCCGTACCAAAACCGCATCTCCGAGCGTGCCCCGCAAAGCGCAAGAAATGACCACCGGGATCGCATCCTCGGAGGTGCGCCTACGGCGCACGTCAATGCAGAATCAAGTGCCACATCGCTGGCGACCCGGCTCCATTGCAGAGCACTTCCCAGATTTCGACACCCAGGAGGGCATGATGTCGCCGACGCAGACGGTGGCCCCGACGCGTGAAGAGTTGGTCCGGCGCGCCTCGTCGCTGGTGCCGTTGTTGCGCGAGCGGAGCGGGTGGATCGACGACAACCGGCGGCTGCCCGACGACGTGATCCGGGCGTTCGAGGACTCCGGCCTGCTCAGGATGCGCGTGCCGACACAGTACGGCGGGTTCGAGAGCGATGCCCGTACCCTGATCGACGTCCACGCGGAGATCGCCCGGGGTGATGGTTCGGCCGCCTTCTGCATCTCGGTCTGGTCCCTGATCAACTGGCTGGTCGGGCGTTTTCCCGACGAGGTGCAGGACGAGGTGTTCGCCACGCCCAATGTCCGGGTGTGCGGCAACATCTCGGCGACCGGTACGGCCACTCCGGTCGACGGGGGCTACGTCTACAACGGCCGATGGCGCTTCAGCTCCGGCGTACTGCACAGCCACTGGGTTTTCGCGGCGGCCATGCTGGACAGCCCGGACGGCCAGTCGGTGCCGATGACCGCGCTCATTCCCGCCAGCGAGATCGAGATCGTCGACGACTGGCACGTGACGGGGCTACGCGGCACCGGCAGTGTCACCACCGTGGCGAAGGACCTGTTCGTGCCCGCGGCACACGTGGTCGCGCAGAGCGATCTGTTCAGCCCGCAGAGCCAGTCCCGGGCCAACGCGGCGAAGCCGATCTACGAGGTGCCGCTGCTGGTCACCTCGACCGCGGCGACGGCCGGGCAGACCATCGGCGCCGCGAAATACGCCATGGAGTCCTTCCTGGAACGGCTCCCGGGCCGGAAGATCACCTACACCTACTACCAGAGCCAGCGCGAGGCGCCGATCACTCATTTCAAGGTGGGCGAGGCGGCGCTGTTGACGGAGGAGGCCGAGGCTCGGGCGCACCGCTTCGCCGAGATGGTGGAGCGCAAGGCGAAGATCAATGAACCGTGGTCGGAAGCCGATCGCATCTACTCCCGGGTGCAACTCGGGCGGATAGCCCAGCTCGCCGAGCGGGCGGTCAACATCCTCGCCTCGGCCAGCGGGGCATCGTCGATCTACGAGGACGTCCCGATCCAGCGCATCCAGCGCAATCTGCACGCCATGGCCATGCACGCGCTGACCCTGCCGGACACCAACATCGAGCTGTACGGCCGCAGCCTGTGCGGGCTCGAACCCAACACCCCGTTCCTCTGACCCACCGGGATCCCACGCACCACAGGCCGGAGGCATTCCGGCCTGTGGTGCACTGCGTTCGGGCCGCCGTGTCGTGGTGGCCCGAACGCTACCGGGCCGCTTCTCCGACGGTTTCGAGGTTGTCGCGATGCCGGGCCGGACGATTGTCGCGATGCCGCCCCGAAACGGCGAGGACCCGCGGCGCCGGACGGCGCAGCAGGTCCTCGATCTCCCCGCCGGTGCTCACATCTCCAGGCCGGACATATCCATGATCGGGTGAATCTCGACGGCGCCGAACCGCGCATCGGGAATCCGCGAGGCGATCTCGATCGCCCGCTCCATGCTTTCGCAGTCGAGCACGTCGTAACCCGCGAGCTGTTCCTTGGTCTCCAGGTACGGGCCGTCCGTGGTGGTCAGCACGTTGTCGCGCACCCGAACCGTACGGGTGGTCACCGGATCGGCCAGCGCCGCGGCCACCACCAGCTCGTCAGACTCGCTGATCTCCCGGCCCAGGGCCTCGGCCTGCTCCGTCAAAGCTTCGCGCTCGGCCGCCGGCATCGCCAGGAACTCCGGATTGCGCAGGAACATGGGATGCTCCCAGTTCTCCGGATTGCTGTAGATCAATAGCAGAAACTTCACCGTGCCTCCCCGTCGGGAACGCCCACGTCGGACAATACCGGCGAGCGTACCTCTCATACGGCGACCGACGCCGCCGTTGACAGCAACACCGGCGCCGGTCGTGTTCCCGTCCGAGAATCGGCACAACTCCGGTTCGCGACGATCCCGGAGATCACGTCAGCGGTCCGGTCCCTCCGCCCGCTTTCCGCTGCGCCACCAGCTTCTCGAAGACGGCGACGGTGTCGTTCGGGGTGGGTGTCCGCAGATGCTCGTCGCGCAACCGGTGGGCATTGGAGATCATGTCCGGGTCGGTCAGCGCCTTGACCAGATACTCGCGCAGGAGTTCGGGGGTGAGCTGGTCGGCGTCGGCGACGTACGCGCCCGCCCCCTGCTCCTCCAGCCCGTTGGCCAGCGCGACCGACGCCCACCACTTCTCGTTCCAGTAGATGTTGGGCACCACGAGCTGCGGAACACCCAGTTCGAGGGCGGTGGCCATCGTGCCGTACCCGCCGTGGTGCACGACGGCCGAGCAGGTCGTCAGCAGCGCGTTGAGCGGCACGAAGTCGAACACGCGGACGTTGTCCGGAATCGACGCGGAGCCGAGTTGCTTGGCGTTGAACGTCGCGATGACCTCGATGTCGAGATCCGCGACCGCGTTGAACAACGTCTCGGCGGCCCCGGTCTGGCCGAAGTTGAAGTCCCGGTGCGAGACACCCTGGGTGATGCACACCCGGGGACGCTCCGGCTTTTCGAACATCCACTTCTCGACCTTGTGCGGACCGTGGAACGCGATCGGGCGCGACTGGATGTAGTCGACGTCCTTCGGCCGCCACGTCCACGTCGGCCAGCCGATCACCGTACGTTCTCCGAGCAGGACCTCCTCGTCGAAGGGGAAGCCGTACCGCTCGTAGATCGGCGCCAGCCAGTCGCGCAGCGGGTCCGGCCTGCCCTCGCTGCGGTGCAGCCCGCCGCCCTCGCCGTAACAGTCGGCGCGGAGCTGCGCGAGCGTGTCCGCGCCCCACAACAGCCGTGCGTCGAGCGCCCCGGACACCCGGGCCGCGAGACCGGCGCCGAACATGAACGGGTCCCTGAGCACCAGATCGGGCTTCCAGTCGGAGGCAAGCTGTACGAGGTCCTCGTAGATGTCCTCGTGGTGGTAGAGGGTGCTGGACCCGAAGGCCGTCAACTCCAGTTCGGTGAAGGGGTCCTTCACCTTCCGGTAGTCGGTCTGGGCCGGTCGGTACACCGGCAGGTTCGACCGGTCCGGTCCCCGATCCGGCTCGGTCGAGGACATCATCACGTCCATCGGAATGGTTCCACCCACCGGTACGCCCATGAACCCGATCGCCCCGATAGCGTCGGTCAGATCGGGTGCGGTGGCGAATCGGACGTCGTGTCCCGCGGTACGAAACGCCGACGCCATCGGCGCGAACACGTACAGGTGCGTCTTGAACGGCACGGTCACAAAAAGAACCCGCATCGACTTCCTCTCCACCAGGTCATTTAGCGTCACACGCATGTGAATCGGACGTGCCCGTCAACCCTCCCATCCGCGTTTTGACCACCGCATCTCCTGGAATGCGGTGCGTACGAGCACTACGGAAGAAGCTTCGGACCAGTCGTGTGTGCAGACTGGAGGGACCGCCGTGGACGCCATCGGTGCGCGCACGGTGAATGCGCTTGACCGCTTTTCCCCACAGAGGAGAGTCATCGATGACCACCGAGGTCTCTACCGACAAGGCCGCGATCGCGGCCGTCCCGCAGCGCGTCGTCGAGGCGTGGGCCAAGCAGGACGCGGCCGCCTTCGCCGGTGTCTTCACGGCCGACGGCACGCTGATCCTGCCGGGCCTGTTCCTCAAGGGCCAGGACGACATCCGCGCGTACATGAGCCAGGCGTTCGAGGGCCCGTTCAAGGGGACCAGGGTGACCGGGCAACCCATCGACCTGCGCGTTCACGGTGACCTCGGAATCGTCGTGACCCAGGGCGGTGTGCTCGCCCCGGGCGACGCGGAGGTCACGCCGGAGCGGGCCATCCGCGCCACCTGGATCGTGATCAAGGACGACGGACAGTGGCGCCTCGCCGCCTACCAGAACAGCCCGGTCAACACGCCCTCCTGAAGCAGATCCCCGCATTGCCGCGCACCCCGTCACCCGGCGGGGTGTCCGGCATGTTCGTGCCCGGATTTCGAATACGGACCGGGGACCGGGCCGCCGCAACGGCCCGCAACGTCGAAGATGCCGGCCGCCGAACAGTGTCCGTACGGTCGAAAAGGACCCAACAAGACAACCGCGTTATTCCCAGGAGGTTCGGATGGAAGGCCGCTGCCCGTACAAGCTCGACGTGACCGGTCAGGACGTGCACGCTGAGGCGCAGGCACTGCGGGAGCAGGGATCGGGCATCGCCATGGTCGAGCTTCCGGGCAATGTCCGTGGATGGGTCGTCGTCGGACACGATCTGGCGATGGAGCTGCTGAACAGCCCCAAGGTGTCGAAGAACCCACGCATGCACTGGCCCGCCTGGATCAGCGGCGAGATCGGTGCCGACTGGCCGCTGGCGAGCTGGCCGACGATGGAGAACATGACCACGGCGTACGGCCAGGAGCACCAGCGCCTGCGCCGCCCGGTGGTCAAGGCCTTCACCCCGAAGCGGGTGCGCGCGATGCAGCCGTACATCGAGCGCACCGTCGCGGGCCTGCTCGACCGGCTCGCCGAGACGCCGCCCGGTGAGACGGTCGACCTCAAGCGCAACTTCTCGTACCCCCTGCCGGCGACCATCATCTGCGACCTGTTCGGCGTGCCGGAGGCGGACCGCGCCGCGGTGCTCCGGGGCGGGGAGAAGACGCCGGACTCCTCCCTCACGCCCGAGGAGGCGGAAGCCAACATCCGCGACTGGCACGAGCAGTTCGGCAAGCTCATCGCCTCGAAGCGGGCGCACCCCCAGGACGACCTCACCACCGACCTGCTGCTCGGCGACGGTGATGACCGGCTCACCGACAACGAACTCATCGGCACCCTGTTCGTCGCGCTCGGCGCGGGCTCGGAGACGGTGATGAACCTCGTGACGCACGCCGTACTCAAGCTGCTGACCCACCCCGAGCAGCGGGCGATGGTGGCGGACGGCCGCGCCTCGTGGGACGACGTCATCGAGGAGACGCTGCGGCTGGAGTCCCCGCTCAACATGCTGCCGCTGCGGTTCGCCGTCGAGGACCTCGAAATCGACGGCACGATCGTCCCCAAGGGTGACCCGATCCTGATGGGGTACGGCGCGATCGGCCGCGACCCGGCCGTCCACGGCGAGACCGCCGAGGAGTGGGACGTGACCCGGGCCGACAAGGAGCACCTGAGCTTCGGCTACGGCACCCACTACTGCTTCGGGGCGCCGCTGGCCCGACTGGAGGCCAAGATTGCGCTGCCGGCGCTGTTCGAACGCTTCCCCGACATCCAGCTCGCCGTCACGCCCGACGACCTGGAGTCGCAGGGCACCTTCATCATGAACGGCCACAAGACGCTCGACGTGGTCCTGGAGAAGGCCCCGGTTCCCGCCGGCGCCGTTTAACGGTTCCGACGTCCCGGCCGGTCCGCCCGGCCGGGGCGTCGCCGTGCCCGTCGAGGAATCGCCGCCCCCTGACGGAGGGCAACGACGAAGTGGATCGGCCGTCGACCTGCCGGCAGGCTGGAGTTGCCCTGGCGATGCGACCTCGGCGAACCCCATGAGAGGGAGATCCTTCGGATGGCCACAGATGCCCTTCTCGAGGCGCGCGAGGACAACGAACTCCCCGGCCGGTTCGCCCGCTCCGCCGCCGCCACGTCCGGTGCCGCCCTGCAAACGGCCGACTTTCCGGCGTGGTTCGCGCGGCGCCGCCTGGCCCACGAGTTCCGGGTCCGGCGGATCCCCTTCACCCAGCTCGACCGGTGGGACTTCGAGGCGACCACCGGGAACCTCCGGCACCGCAGCGGCCGGTTCTTCACCGTCGAGGGCCTGGAGGTCAGCTCGGAGGACGACCCGACGCCGATCTGGCAGCAACCCATCATCGTCCAGCCGGAGATCGGCATCCTCGGCATCCTCGCCAAGGAGTTCGACGGCGTACTGCACTTCCTGATGCAGGCCAAGATGGAGCCGGGCAACACCGGCCTGCTCCAGCTCTCCCCCACCGTCCAGGCCACGCACAGCAACTACACCCGCGTACACGGCGGCAGTGCGGTGAAGTACCTCGAATTCTTCAGCAACCTCGACCGGCACCGGGTGCTCGCCGACGTCCTGCAGTCCGAACACGGGTCCTGGTTCTTCCACAAGTCGAACCGGAACATGATCGTCGAGACGCTCGACGACGTGCCGCCGGACGACGATTTCCGGTGGCTGACGCTGGGCCAGATCGGCGAACTCCTGCGCCTGGACAACGTCGTCAACATGGACGCCCGTACCGTGCTCGCCTGCGCGCCCACCGCGTACGCCGAGGCCGGCGCGCTGCACTCGGACACCGACCTGCTGTCCTGGCTGACCACCGAGCGGTCCCGGTCCCGCCTGCGTGCCCGGCTCGTCCCGCTGTCCCGGCTGGCCGACTGGCCCCGTCGCGACGCGTCCCTCGGACACGTCCGGGACCGGTACTTCCGGGTGGTGGCGGTCGCGGTCGAGGCGGGCAGCCGTGAGGTGACGGCCTGGACCCAGCCGCTGATCGAGCCGGAGGGTCCGGGTGTGCACGCGTTCCTGTCCCGCTCCTTCGGCGGGGTGCCGCACCTGCTCGTGAACGCCCGGGCCGAGGGTGGCCTGCTGGACGTGATCGAACTCGGCCCGACCGTCCAGTGCCAGCCGCACGACCTCACCGACCCGCTCACCGGGCAACGCTCGCCCTTCCTCGACACGGTCATGAATGCCACCCCGGCGCGGCTGCGCTACTCGGCGCGGCACTGCGAGGAGGGCGGGCGTTTCCTCCGGGCGGAGAGCCGGTACCTGGTCGTGGACGCCGACGAGGATCAGGCGCCCGCGCAGCCGCCGCCCGGCTACCGCTGGGTCACCCCCGGCCAGCTCACCTCCCTGGCCCGGTACAGCCGGTACGTCAACGTCCAGGCCCGGACCCTGCTTGCCGTCATCAACGCCGGCGCGGTCCGGTTCTGACCCCCGCCGTTCCGCGCCCGGCACCCACCATCACGGAAGGAGACGCGATGTCGACACAGCACCCGCGGCAGGCGGGGGGCGGTGCCCTACGCTCGCCGCTGACGGCGGAGGGTCGCGTGCTGCTCGACCTCGCCGCCCCGTACGTACCGCAGATCCGGGCGGAGGCCGAGGAGAACGACCGCCTGGCCGCCTTCCCGGTCGAGACGTTCGCCGCCTTCGCCAAGAACGGCCTGATGGGCGCGACCGTGCCGACCGAACTCGGCGGCCTGGGTGTGACCCGGCTGCACGACGTGGCGACCGCGCTCGCCACCGTGGCCGAGGCCGACGCCTCCACCGCGCTCGCCTGGCACGTCCAGCTCAGCCGCGGCCTCACCCTCACCTGGGAGTGGCGCAACGGCACACCACCGGTACGGGTGATGGCCGAACAGTTGCTGCGCTCGATGGCCAGCGGCAGGGCGGCGGTCTGCGGCGCGGTCAAGGACCATCCCTCGGCGGTCACCACCCTCACCCGGGACGGCTCCGGGCGCTGGTCGCTGTCCGGCCGCAAGACCCTGGTCAGCATGACGCCGATCGCCACCCACTTCTTCGTGCACGCGCAGACGCGGGTCGACGGCGAGCCGCCGATGCTGACCGTCGCGATGCTGCCCCGGGACACGCCCGGTCTGACCGTGCTCACCGACTGGAACGGCCTCGGCATGCGCGCCTCCGGCACGGCCGACATCGCGTTCGACAACTGCCCGGTCTCCGACGAGGACGTGCTCCCCCGCCGATCTCTCGGCGGCCGGAACGACGCGGTCCTGGCCGGCCAGACGGTCAGCTCGATCACCATGCTCGGCATCTACACCGGGATCTCCCAGGCTGCCCGGGACATCGCGGTGGCCCGGTGCGCGGGTGGCTCCGGCCAGCCGCCGGCCGCGGCGGCCACCCTCCTCGCGGAGATCGACGCCCGCCTCTTCGCGCTCCGGGCGACCGCCGCGACCGCGCTCACCGACGCCGACACCGCCTCCGCCGACCACAGCGGCGACCCGGCCGAGCGGGGCCGGCGGATGATGACCCCGTTCCAGTACGCGAAAATGATCGTCAACAAGATGTCGCTGGGCATCGTCAACGACAGCCTCACGATCGTCGGCGGGATGGCGTACTCGGCGGCGCACCCGCTGGCCCGGCTCGTCCGGGACGTACGCGCCGGCTGGTTCATGCAGCCGTACACGTACCCGGACGGCGTCAACTACCTCACCGCGCAGGCTCTGCGGCTGCGGCGGGACAACGACTACGTGAGCGCTCGGGCGGTGCCCACCCCGGTGGGCAACACGGAAGATGCCCCGCCCCGCGAGCGGGTGTGACGATGAGAGCCGGAGATCAACGTACGTCAACATCCCCGCGACACCCGTTGGTACGAACCGGAAGGCGGCCATGACCACTCGAGTCTGGGACTACCTGCCCGAGTACGAGAAGGAACGGGTGGACATCATCGACGCGGTCGAGACGGTGTTCGAGTCGGGGCAGCTCGTGCTCGGCGCCAGCGTGTCGAGCTTCGAGTCCGAGTTCGCCGGCTACCACGGTGGCGGGCACTGCACCGGGGTCGACAACGGCACCAACGCGGTGAAGCTGGGCCTGGAGGCGCTCGGCGTCGGCCCCGGCGACGAGGTGATCACCGTCTCGAACACCGCCGCACCGACCGTGGTCGCCATCGTCGGCGCCGGCGCCACCCCGGTCTTCGTGGACGTCCAGGAGGACGACTACCTGATGGACACCGACCTGGTGGCCGCCGCCATCACGCCACGGACCAAGGCCCTGCTCCCGGTGCACCTCTACGGCCAGTGCGTCGACATGGCCCCGCTGCGGCGGCTGGCCGGCGAGCACGGCCTGTCGATCCTGGAGGACTGCGCCCAGTCGCACGGCGCCCGCCACCACGGCCAACTAGCCGGCACGATGGGTGACGCGGCGGCGTTCTCGTTCTACCCGACGAAGGTTCTCGGCGCGTACGGCGACGGCGGCGCGGTGCTCACCCGGGACGAGAACATCGACCGCGCGCTGCGCCGGCTGCGGTACTACGGCATGGAGACGGTCTACTACGTGACCGCACTCCCCGGCCACAACAGCCGCCTCGACGAGGTCCAGGCCGAGATCCTGCGCCGCAAGCTGCGCCGGCTCGACGAGTACATCGCCGGACGCAACGAGATCGCCGAACGGTACGCCGAGGGGCTCGCCGACCTCACCGGCCCCGGCGGCCTGGTCCTGCCCTCGGTCCGGCCGGAGAACGACCACGTCTACTACGTGTACGTGGTGCGCCACCCGCGCCGCGACGACATCATCGAGCGGCTCCAGCGGTACGACATCGCGCTGAACATCAGCTACCGGTGGCCGGTGCACACGATGACCGGGTTCGCGCACCTCGGCTACGCCACCGGCTCGTTGCCGGTGACCGAACGGCTGGCCGACGAGATCTTCTCCCTGCCGATGTACCCGTCGCTGCCACGCGCCCGCCAGGACCAGGTGATCGAGGCCCTGCACGAGGTCCTCGGATCCCTCTAGTCCCGCCGCTTTTCCCCGCCGCCAACGACCGAGGAGCACAGCCATCATGCCTACCGCCGACTCGGCCCCGCCCGCGTCCACCACCACCACGTGCCAGGTCTGCGACGGCTCGGTCGAGGAGTTCCTGGACCTCGGGCGGCAGCCGCTCTCGGACGCCTTCCTGACCGAGCGCGACGTACCGGAGGAGTTCTTCTACCGGCTCGCCGTCGGGGTGTGCCACTCGTGCACGATGGTGCAGCTCGTCGAGCAGGTGCCGCGCGAGCGGATGTTCCACGAGGACTACCCGTACTACTCGTCGGGGTCGTCGGTGATGCGGGCGCACTTCGAGGAGACGGCCCGTGGCTTTCTCGCGACGGCGTTGGCCAAGCCCGACCCGTTCATGGTCGAGATCGGCAGCAACGATGGTGTGCTGCTGAAGACGATCCGCGCCGCCGGGGTGCGCCACCTCGGCTTCGAGCCGTCCGGGAAGGTCGCGGCGGCGGCGATGGAGCACGGGGTACGGGTGCTCAACGAGTTCTTCGACGCGGGCACCGCGGCCAGGGTACGGGCGGACGACGGGCCCGCCGACGCCATCTTCGCGGCCAACACGATCTGCCACATCCCGTACATGCGGTCGATCCTGGAGGGTGTCGACACGCTGCTCGCCCCGGACGGGGTGTTCGTCTTCGAGGACCCGTACCTCGGGGACATCGTGGCGAAGACATCGTTCGACCAGATCTACGACGAGCACTTCTTCTTCTTCACCGCCCGGTCGGTCCGGGCGATGGTGGCCCGTTTCGGCCTCGAACTCGTCGACGTCGAGCGGATTCCCGTACACGGTGGCGAGGTCCGCTACACCATCGCGCGGGCCGGGGCGCGTACGCCGTCGGACGCGGTCGCCGAGCTGATCGCCGCCGAGGAGGCGCAGGGGCTCGCCGACCCGGCGACGTTGCGACGTTTCGCCGACGCGACCGCGCGGATCCGCGACGACCTGCGGGCTCTGCTCCAGCGGCTGCGGGACGAGGGGCACGAGGTGGTCGGGTACGGGGCCACCGCCAAGAGCGCGACGGTGACCAACTTCTGCGGTATCGGGACCGACCTGGTCTCGTTCGTCTGCGACACCACGCCGGCGAAGCAGGGGCGGCTGACGCCCGGCACGCACATCCCGGTCCGACCGGCGGCGGCCTTCGCCGACCCGTACCCGGCCTACGCGCTGCTCTTCGCCTGGAACCACGCCGACGAGATCATGGCGAAGGAGCAGGGGTTCCGCGAGGCCGGCGGGAAATGGATCCGGTACGTGCCGCACGTACACGTGAGCTGACCACACACGAGACGGAGCTGACCATGTCCGAACACGCGCGGGAACTGGCGATCGGTGGGGCCTTCGCCTTCACCACCGCGGCTTTCCCGGACGAGCGCGGTGTCTTCCTGTCGCCGTACCAGCAGTCGGTGTTCGTCGAGGCGGTCGGGTACCCGCTGTTTCCGGTGGCCCAGTGCAGCTACAGCTCGTCCCGCCGGGGCGTGGTCCGGGGTGTGCACTTCACCACCACCCCACCGGGTACGGCCAAGTACGTCTACTGCCCGCGCGGCAGGGTCCTCGACGTCGTCGTCGACCTGCGGGTGGGCAGCCCGACGTTCGGCGCCCACGACACGGTGGTGATGGGCGGCGAGGACTTCCCGGCCGTGTACCTCCCGGTCGGGGTCGGCCACATGTTCGTCGCCCTGGAGGACGAGTCGGTGATGACGTACCTGCTCTCCACGGAGTACCGACGGGAGAACGAACTCGCCGTCTCCCCCTTCGACCCGAGGTTGTCGCTGCCGATCCCCCGGGAGATCACGCCGCTGCTGTCCGAGCGGGACCGGCTGGCGCCGACACTGGCCGAGGCGCTGGCCGCCGGGATCCTGCCGGACTACACGGCGAGCCTGCGGGCCGAGGCGGCGCTCACCCCGACGCCGAAGCCGTCCGGGTCGGGTGCACGAGGGCGGTGACCGTACGGTCCAACGCCTCCCGGAGCGGGACCAGCGGACGCCACCCGGTGGCCGCCCGGAACGCCGACGCGTCCACCACCATGCTGTGCGCGTCGGTCCCGGTGGCCTGCGCCGGAGGCGGTACGGAGACAACCGGGACCGGGGGTCGGCCGGTGTGCCCGGCGACGACCTCCGCGATCGTCCCGAAGAGGTCCCGCAGGCTCACTCCGACTCCTGTCCCGAGCGGCCAGTGCCGGCCGGCGAGGAGGTCCGCGTGGTGCAGGGCCGCCACGAAGGCCTCGGCGACGTCGTCCACGTACAGCAGGTCGCGCTGGACCGCGCCGTCGGCCCACACGGTGAGCGGCTCGTCGGCGAGTGCCCGGCGGGCCATCGCCGCCACGACCCCACGGTCCGGTGCCGCCGGAGCCGGGGCCGGTCCGAAGATCGTCGGTAGCCGCAGGGACACGCCCCGGAGCACACCCTCGGCGGTGGCGGCGCGGAGCAGTCCTTCGGCGGCCTGCTTCTGCCGGTCGTAGGCGGTTGCCGGGTGGTCGGTCTCGGTGCCGTCGATCGGCACCCGGGGCGGCAGGCCGACCTGCGACGTGGACCCGGCGAACACCACCGCCGGGGCCGGCAGACGGCGGCTGCGCAGCGTCCGGACGAGGTCGTCCAGGACCCCCACGTTGGTGCGCTCGCTCGCCGGGTCGTGGTCGGCGCCACGCCAGCCGGAGGTGTGCAGGACCAGGAAGACCACCGCGTCGGCGTCCGCCACGGCCGCCTCGACGGCACCGGGGGTGGTGAGATCGGCGGCGTACGTCTCGACCTCGGCGACCGCGCCGTGCGGCACCGTGACCGGCCGGCGGGCGACCGCCCGCAGCCGGACCGGGCGGCGGGCCAGGGCCGCCGTCACCGCCGACCCCACGAAACCGGACGCCCCGAGTACGGCGACCAGCGGCGGCTCCCCGTCCCCACGAGTCGGCCACGGCCCGGGTTCGCGTGTCTGCGTCATCGCTACAGCGTGGCGGCGGCGGTGGTCGGCGGCATCTTCCGGATTGCGCATCTCACCACGGAACGCCGCAATACAGGAGACCTTTCCCAAGGGGTCACAAGCCAATACTGGAATCCCCGACGAACGGAGCTGGCATGAAGGGAATCATCCTGGCCGGCGGCACCGGAAGCCGGCTCTACCCGTTGACCCTGGCGACGTCCAAGCAACTGCTCGCCGTCTACAACAAGCCCCTCGTCTACTACCCGCTCTCCGCGCTGATGCTGGCCGGCATCCGGGACATCCTGATCATCTCGACGCCGTCGACGGTGCCGCTCATGCGCGCCCTGCTCGGCGACGGCTCCCAGCTCGGCCTCCGGATCTCCTACGCCACCCAGGAGGAGCCACGGGGCATCGCCGAGGCGTTCGTCATCGGCGCCGACCACATCGGACCGGACCCGGTCGCGCTGATCCTCGGCGACAACCTCTTCCACGGCGCCGGATTCGCCCAGCGGCTGCAGCAGTGCGTGGCCTCGCTCGACGGCTGCACCCTCTTCGGCTATCCCGTCTCGGACCCGAGCCGGTACGGCATCGGCGAGATCGACGAGAACGGGATGCTCGTCTCGATCGAGGAGAAGCCGCTGCGCCCGCGCTCCAACAGCGCCATCACCGGCCTCTACTTCTACGACAACGAGGTGGTCGACATCGCCCGCCGGCTCACCCCGTCGGCCCGTGGCGAACTGGAGATCACCGACGTCAACCTGGAATACCTCAAGCAGGGCCGGGCACGGCTGATCCGGCTCAGCCGGGGCAACACCTGGTTCGACTGCGGCACCCACGACTCGCTCCTGGCGGCCAGCCAGTACGTGCAGGTCATCGAGAAGCGGCAGGGCGTACGGGTGGCCTGCCTGGAGGAGATCGCCCTCCGGATGGGGTTCATCGACGCCGAAACCTGCTACCAACTCGGCGTCGGAATGCGCCAGTCGGACTACGGCCAGTACCTCACCCAAATCGCGTACGCGCTGGACTGAGCGGACATGAGGATCCTGGTCACCGGCGGAGCCGGATTCATCGGTTCACACTTCGTCCGCGCCACCCTCGGTGGCGAATACGGCGAGTACGACAACCTGCACGGCGCCGAGGTCACCGTCCTGGACAAGCTGACGTACTGCGGCAACCGGGCGAACCTCCAGCCGGTGGCGGACGATCCACGCCTGCGGTTCGTGCCCGGCGACATCTGCGACGCCCGGCTGGTGAACACGGTCGTCCCCGGCCACGACGCCGTGGTGCACTTCGCGGCCGAAACCCACGTGGACCGCTCCATCGACGGTGGTGCCGAGTTCGCCCGGACCAACGTGCAGGGCACGCAGACCCTGCTCGACGCCGCCCACCGGCACGGGGTTTCCCGGTTCGTGCACGTCTCCACCGACGAGGTGTACGGATCGATCGACGAGGGCTCCTGGGACGAGCGCCGCCCGGTCGCGCCCAACTCGCCGTACTCCGCGACGAAGGCCGGGTCGGACCTGCTGGCGCTGGCCCATCACCGTACGCACGGACTGCCGGTGATGATCACCCGCAGCTCCAACAACTACGGGCCGTACCAGTACCCGGAGAAGGTCATCCCGCTCTTCGTCACCAACCTGCTCGACGGGCGGACCGTGCCGCTCTACGGCGACGGGAACAACGTCCGCGAGTGGGTGCACGTCGACGACCACTGTCGCGGCATCGCCCTGGTGCTGGCCGGCGGCCGGCCCGGTGAGATCTACAACATCGGCGGCGGCACCGAGTTGAGCAACAGCCAGCTCACCGACCACCTGCTCAGCGCCTGCGAGTGCGGGTGGGAGCGGGTCCGCCGGGTCGAGGACCGCAAGGGCCACGACCGGCGGTACTCGGTCGACGACGGGAAGATCACGGCGGAGCTGGGCTACCGGCCACGGATCGGGTTCGCGGAGGGCCTCGCCGAGACCGTCGCCTGGTACCGCGCCAATCGCGCCTGGTGGGAGCCGCTGCGCGCAGCCCGCGACTGAGCACCGTCACGGGGCATCGGATCGGACGATCGGAGAGGAAGCCGTGGCCACTACCCGGTGGCGGGTCTCAGTCAACCCGAACGCCTGCGTGTCCTCCGGCAACTGCGTGTCCATCGCGCGGGGCCGGTTCGAACTCACCGACGACGGGGCACGTCCCCGGGCCGAGCTGCTCGACCCGGACGACGACGTCGTCGAGGCCGCGGAGACGTGCCCGATGGAAGCGATCAGGATCATCGACGTGACCGACAACTCGGTCGTCGCCCCGTAGGCGGCGGTTTCCACACGAGCCGAGGCCTACCCGCGCGGTGACGGACCCGTCGCCGAGCTGGGCCGTCGCCCCTTCAGGAACGTCCGACCCTGATAACATCGCGCCCCGCCGGGCGTCGGCCGGAACAGGTGCCGACATCCCTCCTAACTCGGAGTGTGAGTTGCACCTTCCACGGCTTTGGTCCCTGGCGTTCGCCGGGTTCTTCCTCGTCATCACCGGTTGGTCCCTCGCCAGCCCGTACAACGGCAACGCGGACGAGATAGCGCACATCTACCGTGCGTACGGCGTCGTGAGCGGCGACGTGTTCCTGAAGCCGGAGGCGGCCTCGCTCGGCACCGGCGCCTTCCACAAGGTGCCGGCGAGCCTGGTGAAGGCGGCGGACATCTGCTGGCAGATGCGTCCCGAGGTGTCGGCAGCCTGTGCCAAGGCCCCGGACGGCCGTGACCTCACCCCGGTCGAGGTCGGCAACCCGGCGGGACGGTACAACCCGGTGTACTACGCGGCGGTCGGGCTGCCACTCAAGATCTGGCCCGACATGCGGGGGGTGATGGGCGTACGGCTGCTCACCGGTTTGGTCGCCGCCGCGTTGCTCGCCTTCGCGGTGGTCTGCATCGTCCGCTCGCGGCGCCCCCTGCTCCTCGGCGCGCTGCTGCTCGGTACGAGCCCGATCGCGATCAACATGGCCGGCGCGGTCAACCCCAACGGCGTCGAGATCGCCGCCGGCATCCTGCTCTTCGCCGCCGGCCTGTCCGTCCTCGCCGGTCCTCGGGACGACCGGCCGCCCACCTGGATGCTCACCCTCGTCGTGATCAGCGCCGCCATCCTGGTCAGTGTCCGCAGCGGCGGTCCGGCCTGGCTCGCCCTGGCGCTCGGCGCCCTGCTGCTCCCGCTGCGCTGGGCCAACCTGCGCCGCCTGGTCGTCGACCGGTCGCTGCGGATCGCCACCCTGGTCGTCACGGTCGTCAGCGTGCTGTCGGTGCTGTGGATCGTCGTGATGAAGGCGAGCAAACTCGCCGGGGGCACACCGGCCGGCTTCGGTCCCGGCCAGATCATGGTGCACGTGGTGGGTCGCTGGCCACAGCTCATGGACCAGATGGTCGGTGAACTCGGCTGGCTCGACGTACACCTGTCCGGATCGGCGTACGTCCTGTGGCAGTTGCCGGCCGGAGCGCTGCTGCTCCTCGCGGCACTGGTCGGCAGCGGTGTCGACCGGTGGCGACTGCTCATCGTCGTCGGTGGCGCGGTGGGCGTCGCGTCCGTACTCGACGCGGTCAACGCCGACGCGACCGGTGGGTTCGTCGGACAGGGCCGCTACCTGCTGCCCGTCCTGAGCGGGGCGCTGCTGCTCGCCGCCTGGATCATCACCCGCGGCGGCACCCTGACCACCGGGCAGACCGCGCTGGCCGTACGGGCGATCATCGTCATCACGGTGCCCATCCAGCTCTACGCCCTGCTCGTCGCCGAGGCGCGGTACACCCGCGGCATCCCGCCCATGGCCTCGCCGGCAAGCTACAACCCGCTCGGCGGCGACTGGCAACCGGCGACAGGTCCGATCGTCCCGCTCATCGTCACCGGTGTGGGACTGCTCGTCGTCGCCGTACTCTGCTGGCGGCTGGCCGCGATCGAGCCGGCACCGCCGGTGCACCCGGAAGAAGAGCACAACGCCGACCGGGTACGTCCCACGAGCGGTGCCGGCGGTTCGACGGGCGACACCGGCGCCGTACCGGCCGTGGCCCCGGTGGCCGCCTGACCGCCGCCCGTCCGCCCGGGTACGACCGACACCACGGCTCGTCCGGCCACCGCTGAAAGGACCGCAGATCGTCCACCCGCGACTTCCATCGCGGGTGGACGATCGGGACGCCACACCTGCCACCGAAAACAACAATGCCCTGGTCGACCCGGATGGGTTTCGACCAGGGCATCGCCCTAGGGTGGAGCCGAGGGGACTCGAACCCCTGACCCCCACACTGCCAGTGTGGTGCGCTACCAGCTGCGCCACGGCCCCTAGCTTGCTCAACCGCTCTGTCTTGCCTGCCCGATCTCTCGGGCACTCGCGCAATATTACACATGCCCCGCTGCTAGGTCATCTCCGAGGGGGTCGCCTCCGGCAACCCGCCCCCGACCAGCTAGTTCAGGGCCACGTCCGGCGGGAAGTGGGCCACCGCGGCCATCATGCCGCCCTGGCGACGCAGCACCATCGGCCACAGGTCGTCCGGCCGGTCGACGAACGCGTCACCGGGCAGGGCGTCCAGGACGAACCACGACCCACTCTCGATCTCCGCCTCCAGTTGCCCCGGTGACCAACCCGAGTAGCCGGCGAAGACCCGGATTCCGGAGACCGCGTCACCGATCCGTTCCGGGTCGACGGAGAGGTCCACCGTGCCGACCGCACCGGAGACCTGGTGGAAGCCCTTCACCCGGCGTACCGGGGTGCGCATCCGGGCCAGGCAGATCGCCGACTCCGGCTGCACCGGCCCACCCTCGAACAGGACCGCGGGCTCACCGGCCAGGCTGCCCCAGGCGCCGAGCACGTCGGCCACCGGCACCTCGGTGGCGCGGTTGAGCACCACCCCGAGGGCGCCGCCGGGCTCGTGCGCGACCAGCAGCACCACCGTACGGTCGAAGTTGGGATCTTTCAGAGACGGGGTCGCGACCAGCAGTTGCCCGGTCATCGACGCCATGGCGCGCCCCCCGATCGCCTGCCCCTCACCCTGTACGCCGGACATCTCTACTCGGAGGCGCAGTCACGGGAGGGGCCGAACACCGTCGGCCATACCGGATCCACACCGTCAAACGCGACCATGCGCGCAGTCAACGCCATGCCTCGCACCATAGCTTGCACGGCTGTCGCTGGCTAAGGTCTGGACGGCCAGTGCGAGTTGAGCAACCGGCGATAAGCCGGACCGTCCGGATCGTCCCGACAGTGGTCCACTTGCCGGTAACAGCGCCGAACGGTGTGGGGCAGGGCTACCGGTGACCGGAGCGCTCGGGGATGGCAGGGTAGGCCCGTGAGTGCACACGCAGAGCTTGCCATCATCGGAGGCTCCGGCCTCTACGCCCTCCTGGACGGTGCCACCGAGCACGCCGTACAGACCCCGTACGGCGCCCCGTCCGACCCGATCACGATCGCCGAGATCGCCGGCCGACCGGTGGCGTTCCTGCCCCGGCACGGGCGCGATCACCGGTACCCGCCGCACCGGATCCCGTACCGGGCCAACCTGTGGGCGCTGCGCTCGCTCGGCGTACGGCAGATCCTCGCCCCGTGCGCGGTCGGCGGCCTGCGGCCGGAACTGGGGCCGGGCACGTTCGTGGTCCCGGACCAGTTGATCGACCGGACCAGCGGCCGGGAGCAGACGTACTACGACACCGGTGCGGTGCACGTGTCGTTCGCCGACCCGTACTGCCCGGACGGTCGGCGTGCGGTGCTGACCACGGCGCAGCGGCAGGGCATCGACGCCCACGACGGCGGGACCATGGTGGTGGTCGAGGGGCCGCGCTTCTCCACCCGGGCGGAGTCCCGGTGGTTCACCGCGATCGGCGGTTCGGTGATCAACATGACCGGGCATCCGGAGGCCGTACTCGCCCGTGAGCTGGAACTCTGCTACACCTCGGTCGCCCTGGTCACCGACCTGGACGCCGGGGTGGAGGGTGGCGAGGGCGTCACCCACGAGGAGGTGTTCCGGGTCTTCGGGGAGAACACCGAACGGCTGCGCGAACTGCTCCTCGACGCGGTCGCGACGCTGCCCCTGGACCGCTCCTGTGCCTGCGCGCACAGCCTGGACGGGATCACCCTGCCGATCGAACTGCCCTGATCCGCCAGCGGCAGGGAGACCGCCGGCGGATCAGGGCGCGCCGCGCGAGCGCGGCTGCCCGGACCGGGCCGCCGAGGAGGATCAGCGGGCCGTGGTCAGGATCAGCGGCCGTCCGGAGGCGGCGTCGAGCACGGTACGGGCGGCAAGCGGCGCCTCCAGGGTCACCGTGACCGGTTGCAGCACCAGTTGGTCGGTGCAGATGCCGTCGGAGCGGACTGCCGTACCGCCGAGCAGCACCAGGTCGCCCTGTTCCCGTACGAGTGGGGTGACCTCGGTGTCGCAGGCGCCGACGCCGAGCCGGTAGGTCAGTTTGGATCCGTCGGTCTCGACCAGGTCCTGCGCGCCCACCAGCCCCTCGGCCGGGGTGCCTGCGGGGGCGGGCGGCTCCGGCGGGGTCCCGGTCGCGCTCGCGGCGACCGCGACCCGGGCGATCCGGGCGGCGATCTCGTCGATGGTGAACAGCCAGGCCGGCACCGTGGCCTCGCCCCGGCTGGTTCGGATGGTGGTCGTGCCCAGCTCGACCTTGGTGACGGTGAGCGGGGTGCAGGCGATCATCGCCGGTCCGCTGACCGAGCCGTCCGGCCCGCTGTCGGCCGGTACGGGCGGCGGCGGGAGCTTCGGACCCTTCGGACAGGGCGGCGGGTCCCCCTGGTCGAGTTGGCGGTACGCGGCCTCCGCGCTCACCAGCGGCACGGTGAGCCTCCCGTCCGGGAAGACGATCATGCCGTCGGCCGGGACGGCGGACGGCAGCGGTGCCCGCTCCCGGTACCACCCCGCGATGAGGGCCTGCTTGGTGTCCTCACCGAGCCTGGCGTCGGCGGGCACCACGGTCGGCTCCTGCAACGGGACGTACCCGCTGCGCCAGTCCGGTGGTACCGCCGCCTGCCAGGCCGCCGCGACCTCGGTCGCCCGCTGCTGGAACGCCTCCTCCCGGCGGTCCGGTGCGGCGGATCCGGTCGAGGTGTCCGGCTGTGCGCATGCGGCGAGGGTCAACAACATCGCTAGGCCCAGCGGGGCGGGAAAACGTCGCATGTCGATCAGACGTCGTCCGGCGGTGTCGGGTTCCGTACACCCGGTCCTCGGCGCGTCGGACCTCTCCGACCGGGACGACCCGGCCCGGCCCGGTCAGCTCGGGCGACCGATGTCGGTGCCGTAGGCCCGGTAGACCAGGTCGGCCCCGCGCTGTCGGTGCCGGGACAGTTCCCGCAGCAGGTCACCGGCCCAGCCGCGCAGTTCCTCCGTGGTCGCCTCGGGCAGTTGCGCCCGCCGTTGCAGCGCAGCGAGTACGGCGGCCACCGCGGCGTGCTCGCGCAGCAGCACATGTACGGTCCGGGCCAGCCGTGGTGCCCGGTCGAGCAGTTCGGCGTAGAGCCCGGACCGTCCCTCGGTCAGCCTGACGTGCTCGGTGAACTCGCCCCGCAGCCCGTCCAGCCGGAGCGCGACGCGGTGTCGCCAGTCCGGATCGTCGGCCGGACCGGCCAGGGCCTGTTCGAAGGCGTGGATCTCGCGGAGCAGGGTGACCCGGTGCCGCCGCGCCGCGCGCAGGGCGATCGGGTCGCCGGTCGGGAACGCCGCCACCGGGTGCTGAATCGGGCCGGTCACCATGACGCACCTCCTTGAGCGCCTACCGCCTGAGCTGATGGTGAGTCCACCACCCCGCCGGTGTCCAGCCCCCGGAGTGCTCGATCCGTCCCCGGTCGAACCCCTCCGGGGCACAGAGCGGGTAAAACGACTCTGCGCCCCGGTCCGGAGACCGGGGCGCAGAGCGCTGGTGGAGGTGCCGGGAATCGAACCCGGGTCCTTCGTCGGATTGTCAGGACTTCTCCGAGCGCAGCTCGCTATGCCTCTACTCGGCCCCACCGATCACGCGAGCGAGTTGGTGTGACGGGCCCAGTCGCTGATTAATCTCGCCGCACGAACCCCGCGACCGGGTTCGATTGGCCAGCCTTCTAGCTGATGCCGGCAGACTGGGACGAAGGCACTCCCAGGCCGACAGACTTGCTACTCGCCTCAGGCGGCGAGAGCGAAGTCAGCGCGATTTTGCTTGGCGCTTATTGGTTTCCGACGACCGATTCTCGAGACGACGTCGGCTTCCTCGGCTCGCTTCCCCTGACGCAGCGTACGAAGTCGAAACCAGTCACCCCCTAGACAGGGCCACCTGACGTGGCAGCCACCCCAACCTTAACGCCTCGCGCCACCGGGTTAATTCCGGATCCCCGTCCCGGCGCGTTGCCCCAGGTCAGGTCAGTCCATGCCCTTGCCGCGCCGGCCGGCCGCCTTGGCGATCTCCCGGTCGGCGTCCCGCTTGGCCAGGTCCTGGCGCTTGTCGTACGACTTCTTACCCCGGGCGAGACCGATCTCCACCTTCGCCCAGCCGTCGTTGAAGTAGACCGAGAGCGGGACCAGGGTCAGGCCGCTCTCCTTCAGCTTGCCGAGCAGCCGGTTGATCTCGATCCGGTTGAGCAGCAGCTTGCGGGTACGGCGGGGCTCGTGGTTGGTCCAGGTGCCCTGGGTGTACTCCGGGATGTGCATCCCGTGCAGGAACAGCTCCCCGCTGCGCTCCTGGGCGAAGGCGTCGACCAGCGAGGCGCGGCCGGCGCGCAGGGACTTGACCTCGGTGCCGGTCAACGCCATGCCCGCCTCGTACGTGTCAAGAATGGCGTAGTCGTGGCGCGCCTTCCGGTTGGAGGCGACGACCTTGCGCCCCTTCTCCCGTGGCATCCGCGCCACCCCTCTCCGCTGCGTTGACGGCCGCCGGACTCCGTTGACGGCCGCGCAATGCTACCTCGTGCACAAGGGCCTCCGGTTAGCGCTTTTCGCGCCACCGAAGGCCCTTGTGTCCGATTACACCCCGAACGGGGCGAACGCGACCCGTACCGGAAGCTAGACCCGCAGGTAGAAGCGGAGGGTGACCCAGGCGGTGACCGCGCTGACCAGACAGCCGGCGCCGGCCATCAGCGGCAGCATCAGCAGCACCCGGCTCCACTCGATCGGGGTGAGCAGGTCGGTCAGGTCCCGTAGCGAGCCGTCCAGCAGGAAGACCTTGCCCAGGACCAGCGCGCCGAAGCCGATGAGGGAACCGATGAGACCGGCCACCACCGCCTCGAGCACGAATGGTGCCTGGATGAACCAGTTGGACGCACCGACGAGTTTCATGACCGCGACCTCGCGGCGCTTGCTGTACGCGGCGACCTGGATCGTGTTACCGACCAGGAGGAGGGCGGCGATCGCCATGATCGAGGCGGCTACCAGGCCCATCTTCTGCACCGCGCTGAGGATGTTGAAGATCTTGTCGAGAAGTCGCCGCTGGTCGACGATCTCGTCGACGCCCTCGGTGTCCTTGTACTTGTCGTAGACGGCCTGGTACTCCTCCGGGTTCTTCAGCTTCACCCGGAACGACTCGGGGAGCTGCTCCGGCTTGACCGCGTTCACCAGGTCGGGCGCGTCCTGGAACATGGTCCGGAACTTGTTGTACGCGTCCTCACCCGACTCGAAGAGGACCTCTTCCACCAGCGGGTCGCTCTTCAGCTCGCCCTCGAGGCCCAGCCGCTGATCGTCCGGGATGTCGACCTTCAGGAAGATCGCGACTTCGATCTTGTCGTAGTAGAAGTCCTTCATGGTGTCGACCTGGAGGTACATCAGGCCGCTGGCACCCAGCATCGTCAACGACACGGCCATCGTGATGATCATCGCGATGGTCATCGTCACGTTGCGCCACAGTCCGACCAATACCTCGGACAGGACGTATTTCACGCGCATCGGGGGTTCCTTCCGGATCTCCGCAGAGGGTCGTTCGTCGTCAGGTCAGGGCCGGGTCGGCCGTCTGAGCGCCGGGGCTCAGCCGTAGACGCCACGGGCCTGGTCGCGCACGATGCGACCACTCTCGATCTCGATGACGCGGCGGCGCATCTGGTTGACGATGTTGGAGTCGTGGGTAACCATCACGACCGTGGTACCGGTGCGGTTGATCCGGTCCAGCAGACGCATGATCTCGATGGACGTGTCCGGGTCGAGGTTTCCGGTGGGCTCGTCGGCCAGCAGGATCAGCGGCCGGTTCACGAACGCCCGCGCCACCGCCACCCGCTGCTGCTCGCCACCGGACAGTTCGTGCGGGTAGCGGTGCTCCTTGCCGCCGAGGCCGACCAGTTCCAGCACCTCGGGCACGACCCGGCGGGCGACCGCCTTGGTCTTGCCGATCACCTCGAGGGCGAAGGCAACGTTCTCGTACGCGGTGCGGTTGGGCAGCAGCCGGAAGTCCTGGAAGACGCAGCCGATAGAGCGTCGGAAGTTCGGGATCTTCCAGGAGCGCATGCCGGTGACGTCGCGGCTGTTGACCACAACCTTGCCCTTACTGGGAGTCACCTCATGCAGCAGCAGCTTGATGATCGTCGACTTGCCGGATCCGGAGGGACCGATGAAGAAGACGAACTCACCCTTCTCGATCGAGACCGACACGTCGTCGAGCGATGGCCGGGACGCCTTCGGGTACGTCTTCGTCACTTGCTCAAGCTGAATCACGGGTCGTGAGTCTACGCGGTGTAACGAAAAGTCCAAGCCCCACGGGCCATCAATCGGCCCGCAATGTCGGAAAGGAGTGGCCCGCCGTCGGCGCTGGGTGCGCCCCGGCGGGCCATCGCTCAGGCCACCTCGCCAGCGAGCTGACGCTGCTTGCGCCAGCGGATTCCCGCCTCGATGAAGCCATCCAGCTCCCCGTCGAAGACCGCGGTCGGATTGCCGGTCTCCTGCTCAGTTCGCAGATCCTTCACCATCTGATAAGGGTGCAGCACGTAGGAGCGCATCTGGTCACCCCAGGAGCCGGCCGCGTCGGTCTTGAGCCCGGCCAGTCGGGCCTGCTCCTCCTGGCGCTTGCGCTCCAACAGCCGCGACTGCAGCACCCGCATCGCGGACGCCTTGTTCTGCAGTTGGGACTTCTCGTTCTGGCAGGTGACCACGATGCCGGTGGGGATGTGTGTGATCCGTACCGCAGAGTCGGTCGTGTTCACGCTCTGTCCACCTGGCCCGGACGACCGGTACACGTCGACCCGGATCTCGTTCTCCGCGATGTCGATGTGGTCGGTCTGCTCGGTGACGGGTAGCACCTCGACACCGGCGAAGCTCGTCTGCCGCCGCCCCTGGTTGTCGAACGGGCTGATCCGGACCAGCCGGTGAGTGCCCGACTCAACACTGAGAGTGCCGTACGCGTACGGGAACTTCACCGCGAAGGTGGCCGACTTCAGCCCCGCCTCCTCGGCGTACGACGTCTCGTAGACCTCGGTCGGGTACCCGTGCCGTTCCGCCCAGCGCAGGTACATGCGCAGCAGCATCTCGGCGAAGTCGGCGGCGTCCACCCCGCCCGCACCGGCCCGGATCGCGACCAGCGCCTGACGCGAGTCGTACTCACCGGAGAGCAGGGTGCGGACCTCCATCTCCTGGATGGCCTTGCCGAGCCCGCCGATCTCGGTCTCCACCTCGCCGAGCACCCCGGGGTCGTCCTCCGCCTCGGCCAGCTCCAGCAGGACGTAGGCGTCGTCGAGGCGGCTGCGCAGGCTGCCCAGCCGCTCGATCTCGCTGTTGACGTACGAGAGCTGGGAGGTGACCTCCTGGGCCTTGACCTGGTCGTCCCACAGGTCGGGCGCGGAGGCCGCCTCTTCGAGCTTGACCTTGTCCTGGCGCAGCCGGTCGACATCGAGGACTGCCTCGATGCTGCGTAGCGTGGCATCGAGGTCTTTGAGCTGGTCGGCGTAATCGGCAGCGGTCACAACTGTCAACAATAGCGACCGTCAGCGCAAGCGGCCCACTACCTCAGCGACGGGTCCCCGTAGGAGATCAACTGGCCGGTGCCGTCTTCAGCCAGGAGAGCGCCGCCTTGTGGTACTGGACGGCGAACTCGAGCGCCGCGGCGCCGTACGAGTCACCGGCCTTCTTGGCGTCCTTGGCCTGCTCACGGGCCATCGCGAGGGCCTCGGTGTGGTACTCGTTCGCCCCGCTGTAGAGGTTGCGCAGCTGGTTCGCCGAGTGCTGCTCGCCGAAGGCGACCCGCAGTGCGGTCGGGTTGCGCACCGTGTCGCGCCCCGGCACGTCGGTCAGCCAGCGGGAGAATGTCCGCTTTCCGGCCGCCGTGATCGCGTACGGCTGGCTGGAGCGCGGGCCGGGCTTGCCGAGCCGGACCAGACCCTGGTCGGCCAGCACCGGGAGTTCCCGGTAGACCTGGCTCCGGGTCATCGACCAGTACGGTGCGAGTCGCCGCTCGGCGGCGGCCATCAACTGGCCGCCGGTCATTGGTCCTTCGTGGAGCAGCCCCAGTAGAGCTGCTGCCGTTGGGTTGATTCCTGAATCCGCCATGCCCCTTACGCTGCCACTTTGGCGCCGTCGCGTCTAGGATTTGGCATGATCTGCGGCAGGTTGTACTCCACTGTGCACCGTCCGAGGCAGACTGTCCAGTGAGGATGCTCGATATCGTGGCCGATGTGAAGCCCCCGGGACACCCGTCCGGGTGACAGTGGTCCGCCCTCGGGCGGGCCGACCACTATCAAGTACCTGCGCTGCCGGGTAGAGTACGCCACAATTCGGGCATTTCGCGCAATTTTCCAAGGATTACCCCGAAGCTCCACCCGCCCGACCCAGAAGTTCCCCCCAGCCCGCGCCACCACCCCCACCACACGCACCCCCGCCCGCCTTCTCTCGCGATCTAGGGCAAATACGTGTGAATGAAGATCAAAAAACACGTATCTGCCCTAGATCGCGCACGGGAGAGGGTGGGGGGCGAGGGGGGTGGTTAGCCCATGTGGGGGTAACGGTGGTCGGTTGCGGGGACGAAGGTCTCCTTGATGGTCCGGGGGGAGATCCACCGGGCCAGGTTGTGCCAGGAGCCGGCCTTGTCGTTGGTGCCGCTGGCCCGGGCGCCGCCGAACGGTTGCTGGCCGACGACGGCACCGGTCGGCTTGTCGTTGAGGTAGAAGTTGCCGGCCGCGTACCGCAGCGCCCCGCTCGCCCAGTCCAGCACCCGGCGGTCGGTGGCGAAGATCGAGCCGGTCAGCGCGTACGGGGCGACCGACTCCGCCTGTGCCACCACATCCTCGAACCGGGCGTCGTCGAACACGTGCACGCCGAGGATCGGGCCGAAGTACTCGGTGGTGAAGACCTCGTGACCCGGGTCGTCGCACTCCAGCAGGGTGGGGCGGACGAAGTAACCGACCGAGTCGTCGGCCGTGCCACCGGCGAGCACCCGGCAGCTGTCGGCATTCTTGATCATGTCCAGGGCGGTGGCGTGCCGGGCGAACGCCCTGGCGTCGATCACCGCGCCGCCGAAGTTGGAGAAGTCGGTGACGTCGCCGTACTTCAGTGACTCGACGGTGGCGGCGAGCCGGTCGCGCAGGCCGCCCTCCCACAGCGACCGGGGCACGTACGCCCGGGACGCCGCCGAACACTTCTGACCCTGGTACTCGTACGCCCCGCGAACCAGCGCGGTGTGCAGCGCGTCCACGTCGGCGCTGCTGTGCGCGATGACGAAGTCCTTGCCGCCGGTCTCCCCGACCAGCCGCGGGTAGCCCCGGTAGCCGCCCAGGTTCTCCCCCACGGTCCGCCAGAGCTGCTGGAAGACCTTGGTCGAACCGGTGAAGTGGATGCCGGCGAGATCCGGGTCGGCGAGGACCACCTCGGAGACCTCCACGCCGTGCCCGGTGACCATGTTGATCACGCCCGGCGGCAGGCCGGCCGCCTCGAAGAGCTGCATGGTGAAGTGGGCCGCGAACTGCTGGGTCGGCGCCGGCTTCCAGACCACCGTGTTGCCCAGCAGCGCCGGAGCGGCCGGCAGGTTCGCCGCGATCGCGGTGAAGTTGAACGGGGTGACCGCGTAGACGAAGCCCTCCAGCGGGCGGTGGTCGAACTGGTTCCACACCCCGGCGGACGAGTTCGGCTGCTCGGCCAGGAGCTTGCGGGCGAAGTGCACGTTGAACCGGAGGAAGTCGATCAGCTCACAGGCGGCGTCGATCTCGGCCTGGATCGCCGTCTTCGACTGGCCCAGCATGGTCGCGGCGTTGAGGGTGTCCCGCCACGGTCCGGCGAGCAGGTCGGCCGCCCGGAGGAACACCGCGGCCCGGTCGGCAAAGGACAAACCGCGCCACATCGGGGCAGCTTCCTTGGCGGCCGTCACCGCCGCCTGAGCATCCGCGTTGGTTGCGTTGTGGGTGACCCCCAGCACATGCTGGTGCCGGTGCGGCTGTACGACGTCGATCGCGGCGCCCGCAGCCATCCGTTGCCGACCGCCGACCGTCATCGGCAGGTCCAGCCGCTCCGCGGCCAGTTCGCCGAGCCGCCGCTGCAGGCTGTCCCGCTCGGCGCTCCCCGGCGCGTAGTCGCGAACCGGCTCGTTACGCGGCTCGGGTACGGAAAGTACGGCGTCCATCGCATGCTCCTGAACGATCTCGACAACGTCGGCGAAATCGGACCCACCTGTTCCGGCCGGTCGGCCGGTCGCCGTGGCCCGTTCACCGGGGGTGCCGGTTATCCGGGGGTGGGACCTGGGCCAATCCTCCCACGCACGCCGGCCCGGACGGATCACGGCACGACCCGGAGCGGCCCCGGCGGGACCGGACCGCGCAGGCGGCCCGTGGCCCGGACCGGCGCGCCACGTACGCTGAGAGGCCCGGCGACCCAACCACGCCGCGCCCCCTCCCGCCGCTGCGGCGGCGCGGCGGGCGGGTACCCGTTGAAGGGGAGACGATGAGCACACAGTCCGGCAGCACCGCGGTATCGCCCCCGGACCGGTCGGCCACCACCACGGCCGCACCGACGCCGGACGGCGGCACCACCCCGCCCACGTACGCCCCTGCGGCACTCGGCCTCGGCGTGCTGGCGATCGGCTGGCTCGCCGCGATGCTCTGGATCGGCCAGGCCGAGATCACCTCCTCGGACATCAACTCGATCGTGATCGCCATGGCCGCGCTCGCCCTGCCCGGCCTGATCTCGGCCAGCATGGTCGGCGGCGCCGCGGCGGCCGTCGTGGCGGCCAACCTGCTCACCCGGCGCGGGGTCCACCGCAGCACCCCCAGGTTCGCGGCAGCGGTCGGTGCCGGGCTGCTCGTCGGGCTGCTCGCCGCACTCACCGTGACCCTGAGCTACGGCGACGGCGACTCGATCACGGTCCTGGCCGGCACCGTCGCCGCGGCCGCCACCGTCGGCGGAATCGCCGGGGGCGTACGGGCGGTGCCGGTGGTGGGAGCCGTGGTCGCCGCCGGGCTGACCGTCTTCGTGATCAACACGGCTCTGAACATCTTCAAGGACCCGCTGCTCTCGCTCTACGGCTACGGCGACACCGACCAGTCGCAGACCAACGCCCTGGAGTGGTTCTCCCGTACCGGTTCGATCGGCGGCGGGCTCGTCGCCGGGCTGCTGGTCTTCTTCTACCTCGGCCTGGCCCGACGCCGGACCCTCGCGCTGAACCCCCGGGCCAGCCTGCCGCGCTGGCCCGCCTACCTGGTCGCGGGCGCCGGCCCCGGGCTGCTCCTGCTCGCGGCCGAACTGCTCACCCAGACCGCCGGTGCCCGGCTGCTGGCCGCCGCCGGATCGCTCAGCGAGGTCGACCGGGGGCTCCAGGACCAGCTCAGCGAATACCGGTCGAACCAGGCCCTCTGGGTGCTCTTCGTCGGCGCGCTCACCGCGCTCATCGCCTTCGGGCGCACCCTGCGCCCGGCCGGCGCCGAGCCGGAGGACGAGACCGCGACCGAGTTCACCGACGAGGTGGAGGTCGAGGACCGGGTGGCGGACGAGGACGGGATCTCGGACGAGGACCCGGTGGCGGGCGAACGGCTCGATCCGGACGACGACGAGATCGGATGGGACGACGAGGGCGGCACCGACAAGCGATCGGCCGACCGCCGCCCGGACACCGCCCGCTCCTGACCCTCCGCTCCCCCGGCAGGTAGCCCCTGCCGCCGGCCCGGTCAGCCGAGGTCGTCCAGCTCGGAGATGTCGTACCAGGCCAGTTCGTGGTCCTCGACGCCGTCGACGGTGAACTGCGCGTCCTCGTCACCGGCGAGCGCCTCGTTCACCACCGCGACCGCCGCGCTCACGTCCTCGACCGCCTCGCTGTCGTCGAGGTGGATCGCGGCCACCGCGCCCACCGGGACCGCCTTGTCCAGGCGTACGGTGCTGGATCCCAGCTCGACCTCGGCCCGCTGCACCGCCTCGGCGGGCAGGTCGGCGGAGACCACCACCCGACGACGGGGGGCGTCGGGATCCTCCCGGAGCAGCCGCAGCGCGTCCTGGGCGGCGCGGGTGAAGGCGACGTACTCCAGTTCCTCCTCGTCGCCCTCGGCGTACCACTCGCGCAGCATCGGTGTCACCGCGTGCGCCTCGGTGGCGGGCAACTCGCCCTGCTTGCGCAGGGCGGCCAGCATCGGCACGGTAGCCGGGAGGTACACCCGAACCAGTTCTGCGCGCACCGTTCTCGTCTCCCCCGCTCGACAACGCCACCGGCGGCGCTGACCCCCACAACGCCGAATCGTCCGACGCCGTCCCTGTCATACACCCCGCCGGGCCGGACCGGAAGCGTGCCCCTCCCGGCTGTGGCCGATCAGCAACGTCGGCCACGCCCGCCCGGTCGCCCGGTACCGGTGCGCCCCCGGAGGGGGTCCGGGTGGGAACCACGGTCGAGCGGGAAACGGCAGTCGATGGCAAACTGAAGCAAACACGACCACCGGGAGTCACTCGTGGAGCCCAGGTTCCTGCTGCTGTCCGACGTCGCCGCCGAGCTGAACGTCTCGGACTCGCAGGTCTACCACATGGTGCGCAGCGGGGAGCTGCCCGCGATCAAGATCGGTGGCCGGGGTCAGTGGCGGGTCGAACGGGCCCAACTGGAGCAGTACATCCAGCACAAGTACGCCGAAACCGCCGACTGGGTACGCAGCAACCCGCTGATCGAGCGCGACCCGGAGTAGCCGTACCCGTCGAGCGGGTGTCACCACCTGGTGGCATCCCGCTCCGTGCTGCCCGGAAAACCTTGACGAGCCATCCATCGTTCGCTACAAATGTGATTGGTCGGAGGCAAACGAAAGCAAACGCAAGATCAAGAAGGGAAACTCAAGCCCGCCGTACGGACCAGGCCACTCGCCCGCCCCGCCGTACGACTGCGACCGGTGCCCCCGCTCGACCCTCCGTTCGACGACGAACTGGCCGGGCCTGGCTGGGTCGCCGGGCTCGACGGGCAGCTCGCCCTGCCACTGTCCGTTCCGGTGCCGAGGGTCGGCGGATCCGGGGCCACCGACCGGGCCCCCGCCACACCCGTGGCGCCCGCGGCCCTGCCACCGGAGGCGTTGGCCACCGCCTCGGCGGAGGCACGACAGGCGGCCTACCGGTTCCTGAGCACCGCTCTGGAGATCCTGAACGGCTACCGACCGGCCGCCCACGTCCGGCCCCTGTCGGTCGGCGCCGACGCGACCGCGATCACCGAGCAGCTCGTCGCCGCCACCCGGCGACTGGGCGAGCACCGCCGCCAGCGCCCGGCCGTACGCCCACCCGGGGCGGGCGCGGGGCACGTGGCCGTACGCCTGCGGCTGCTGCGGGTCTCCGAACCACACCAGGGGATCGCCGAGGCCGCCGCCGTACTCGGGTCGGACGAACGGAGCTGGGCGATGGCGTACCGGCTGGAACGGCGGCGGGGGAGCTGGCTCGGCACCTACACGCGGGTGCTCTGAGGCGGGCGGACCCCACGCCCAGGTGCTCTGAGGCAGGCCGACCACGGGCGGTGGCCTGAAGGTGGAAACGGAAACCGGGTCCGGTTCCGGCCACCTGTGTCGGTGGGCGGAACCGGACCCGGATCGGTAGTTGCCTGCCGGCGCCCGTTGCGCGCCAGCGGGTCGGTCAGGAACCCGTCGGGGAGCCGTGGCAGCGCTTGTACTTGCGGCCGGAGCCACACGGGCAGGGGGCGTTACGGGACGGACCCTCGCCGCCGACCGACTGACCCGGTGCCGGCGTACGCCGCGCCGCCGAGGGCGGCGGCGGACCCTGGCGTCCGACCCCGAGGGCCGGTGCCTGCGGCTGCGGCTCCTGGCGTTCCAGGACCACACCACCGGCGCCCGCCTCACCGTCGATGGTCGGCGCGGAGTACTGCAGACCCTGCCGGCGCGGCGCCCGGGCCAGGCCCTTCGCCCGGATCTCCACCGGCGCCTGGTCGAGCACGACCTCGGCGGCGGCCGGCGGGGTCTCCTGCTCGACCTGGACCTCCAGGTTGAACAGGAAGCCGACCGTCTCCTCCTTGATGCCGTCCATCATGGTGGCGAACATGTCGAAGCCCTCGCGCTGGTACTCCACCACCGGGTCACGCTGGGCGTAGGCCCGCAGGTTGATGCCCTCGCGCAGGTAGTCCATCTCGTAGAGGTGCTCGCGCCACTTCCGGTCGATGACCTGGAGCAGCACCATCCGCTCGAGCTGGCGCATCGCCTCGCTGCCCAACTCCTCCTCGCGCCGGGCGTACGCGGCCTGCGCGTCCTCCCGGACCTTGGCGAGCAGGAAGTCGGCGTCGAGGTTGTTGCGCTCGCCACCGGCCTCGTCGATCAGGTCGTCGACCGTAACGCCGACCGGGTAGAGCTGCTTCAGGCTGGACCAGAGCTGGTCGAGGTCCCAGTCCTCGGCGTAGCCGTCGGCGGTCGCCCCGGTCACGTACGCGGTGACGGTGTCCTCGATCATGTGCTGGACCTGGTCACTCAGGTCCTCGCCGTTGAGCACCCGCAGCCGCTCGGCGTAGACCACCTGGCGCTGCTTGTTCATCACGTCGTCGTACTTCAGGACGTCCTTGCGGACCTCGGCGTTCTGGCCCTCGATCTGGGCCTGGGCGCTCTTGATCTGCCGGGTGACCATCTTCGACTCGATCGGCACGTCCTCGGGGATGTTGAAGCGCTCCATCACCGCCTCGACCGCGCCGGCCCGGAAGCGCCGCATCAGCTCGTCCTGGAGGGAGAGGTAGAACCGGGACTCACCCGGGTCACCCTGCCGGCCGGCACGACCACGCAGCTGGTTGTCGATCCGGCGGGACTCGTGCCGCTCGGTGCCGAGGACGTACAGGCCACCGGCGTCGGTGACCTCGTCGGCCTCGTCGTCGCACGCCTGCTTCCAGCGCGGGAGGATCTCCTCCATCGCCTTGGCGTACTCCTCCTCGTGCTCCACCGGGTCGAGCCCGCGCTGGCGCAGCTCGTTGGCGGCGAGGTACTCCGGGTTGCCGCCGAGCAGGATGTCGGTACCACGGCCGGCCATGTTGGTCGCGACGGTGACCCCGCCCTTGCGCCCGGCCTGCGCGATGATCTCGGCTTCCCGGGCGTGGAACTTGGCGTTCAGCACCGCGTGCGGGATGCCCCGGCGGCGCAGGAGCTGCGACAGGATCTCGGAGTTCTCCACCGAGACCGTGCCGACCAGCACCGGCTGGCCGCCCGCGTGCCGCTCGGCGATGTCCTCCACGACCGCGTTGAACTTGGCCTTCTCGGTCTTGTAGATGACGTCGGGCTTGTCCATCCGGACCATCGCGCGGTGGGTCGGGATGGACACGACGCCGACGTTGTAGACCTTCTGGAACTCGCCGGCCTCGGTCTGGGCGGTACCGGTCATACCGGACAGCTTGGAGTAGAGGCGGAAGTAGTTCTGCAGGGTGACCGTGGCAAGAGTCTGGTTCTCCTGCTTGATCTCCACGCCTTCCTTCGCCTCGATGGCCTGGTGCATGCCCTCGTTGTAACGGCGACCGTGCAGGATGCGACCGGTGAACTCGTCGACGATCAGGACCTCGCCATCGCTGACGATGTAGTCCTTGTCCTTCTTGAAGAGCTCCTTGGCCTTGATCGCGTTGTTCAGGTAACCGACCAGCGGGGTGTTCACCGACTCGTACAGGTTGTCGATGCCGAGCCGGTCCTCGACCTTGCCCACGCCCTTCTCGGTGACCGCGATGGTCCGCTTGGCGTAGTCGACCTCGTAGTCGCCCTCGCCGTCCTTGCCGGACTGGAGCCGCGCCACCACGCCGGCGAACTCGCCGTACCAGCGGGCCGAGTGCTCGGCCGGGCCGGAGATGATCAACGGGGTACGGGCCTCGTCGATCAGGATCGAGTCGACCTCGTCGACGATCGCGAAGTTGTGCCCGCGCTGGACCAGCTCCTCCTGCGACCAGGACATGTTGTCCCGCAGGTAGTCGAAGCCGAACTCGTTGTTGGTGCCGTACGTGATGTCGGCCGCGTACGCCGCCCGGTGCTCGCTGGCCGGCCGGTTCGGCAGGATCACGCCCACGGTCAAGCCGAGGAACTCGTGCACCCGCCCCATCCAGGCCGCGTCACGTTCGGCGAGGTAGTCGTTGACGGTGACGATGTGCACGCCCTTGCCCGACAGCGCGTTCAGGTACGCCGGCAGGACCGAGGTGAGGGTCTTGCCCTCACCGGTCTTCATCTCGGCGATGTTGCCGAAGTGAAGCGCGGCACCACCCATCACCTGGACGTCGTAGTGGCGCTGGCCGAGCACCCGGGCGGCGGCCTCGCGGGCGGTGGCGAAGGCCTCCGGCAGCAGGTCGTCGAGGGACTCGCCATCGGCGATCCGCTGGCGGTACTGCTCGGTCAGGGCGCGCAGCTCCTCGTCGGTGAGATCGACATAGTCGTCCTCGATCGAGTTGATGGCATTGGCGACGGCCTTCAGCCGCCGCACCATGCGGCCTTCGCCGGCGCGGAGGAACTTTTCGAGAATCGACACGGATCAACGCTCCCCTAGACGGTCTGCCGAACCATCGTAGGCGCTCCGCCGGGGCAATCGGCAGCCGCGCTGTCGACCGGTCCGAGCTAACCGGACAATTCACCCTATAGGTTCGAGCAGACGCGCCGAATCCAGTTACGCCCAGGGCGAACTCTCCGGCAAGATGGCCGACGTGAAGCCCGTGGAGATCATCGAGGGCGGCCTACTGCTCCGCCCCTGGAATCCGGCGGACGCGAGCGCCGTACACCGGGCCTGCCAGGATCCGGACATCCGGCGCTGGACCACTGTTCCCGCCCCCTACCTGCCAGAACACGCGAAGGGATTCGTCGGCGGCAGCGCACCGGCGGCCTGGGAGGCGGGCACCGGCGCCCCGTTCGCGGTCTGCGACGCCGCCACCGGCGAACTGCTCGGCTCCTGCGGCCTGGTGACGATCGACCAGAGCCTGCGGTCGGGTGAGGTGGGCTACTGGACCGCCCCCTGGGCCCGGGGTCGCGCCGTCGCCGTCCGGGCCACCCGCGCCGTCGCCCGATGGGCGTTCCGGGACCTCGGCCTGCGCCGGGTGATCTGGCAGGCCGAGGTGGGCAACCACGCCTCCCGGCTGGTCGCGCTCCGGGCCGGGTTCCGGGTCGAGGGTGAACTCCGGCTGGCGCAGCCACATCCCCGGGGCGGTTCCGACGGCTGGATCGGTTCGCTGCTCCCGGAGGACCTGCCCGAGCCGGACACCGACCCGACCGGAACCGGTGGGCCGGCCGGACCGGGCTCGCTCGTGGCCCGCCGGGCCGCGGTCTTCGGCCGCCCGCAACCGGTGCTGTTCGCCACCACTGCGGACGGGGAGATCCGGCTGCGCCGGCCGGAGGAACGCGACCTGGACGCGATGGTCACCGCCTGCCGCGACCCGTGGGCGCTGCGCTGGCTGAGCCTGCCGGACCCGTACCAGCGCTCGGACGCGGAGTTCTTCACCCACCGGCACACCGCCCTGCGCTGGGGACGCGGCGACGGGGCGGTGTTCGTCATCGCCGACCCGGAGGACAACTTCGCCGGCACCATGGAGCTACGCCTGAACGGCAACGACCCCGGCGTGGCCGACGTCGGTTACCTGGTCGCACCGCACGCCCGGGGGCGCGGCTACTGCCCCCGGGCACTCGCCGCCGTCTGCGCCTGGGGTCTCAGCAGCCTCGCCCTCGCCCGGATCGAATGGCGGGCCCACGTCGGCAACGACGCCTCCCGGCGGGCCGCCGAGAAGGTCGGCTTCGTGGTGGAGGGCATCAGCCGGCAGGGCATCCCGCACCGGGGTGGCCGGGTGGACGTCTGGGTCGGCGCGCTGCTGGCGGAGGACGGCGTCGTACCTGGCCGGGCCGGCGCGGGCACGGCGTGAACCGGGAGACCATCGAGGCGCCCGGCGTACGGCTGCGACTGTTCCGCGACGCCGACCTCGAAGACCTGATGGTGGGCTGCAACGACCCGCTGACCCGACGGTTCCTCCCGCACCTGCCCGGCCCGTACACCGCCGCCGACGCCCACTGGTGGATCAGCGACGGTACGGCGGCGGTCTGGGCCCGAGGCGGTGCGGCGTACGCGATCGCCGACCCGGCCACCGACCGCCTCCTCGGCGGAATCGGCATCGACCAGGTCGCACCCGCGCGGGGTCAGGGCGAGATCGGCTACTGGGTGACGCCCCGCGCCCGTGGTCGCGGGGTGGCCACCGCCGCCACCACCCTGCTGGCCGGGCGGGCTCTGACCCACGGCTTCGCCCGGCTGGAACTGCTCACCGACCCGGAGAACGTGGCGAGCCAGCGGGTGGCCCTGGGCAGCGGGTTCAGCCGCGAGGGGATCCGGCGCGGCGCCGGGAACGCCCCCGACGGCAGCCGGCACGACCTGGTGGCCTGGGCCCGGCTGGCGGACGATCCGCCCGGTCCGGCGGCCCGGCTCCTGCCGGACCTCCCCGGCGGGCTGCTGACCGACGGCGTGGTCACGCTCCGCCCGCTGACCGCGGCCGACACGGAGTTCGTGCACCGGCTGCGGAGCCTGCCGGAGATGGTCGCGACCAGCGTGCCGCCGGTCGCACCGGAGCGCGCCGAGGTGGCGGACCGGTGTGCCCGCGCACCGGGCCAGTGGCTGGCCGGCGAACGCGCCGACCTGGTCATCCTGGACACCGCCACCGGTACGCCGGCCGGCGAGATCGGGCTCTACTACCAGGAACCGCAGACCGGCCAGGCCATGATCGGGTACGGCATGGGCCCGGAATGGCGGGGCCGGGGTTACCCGACCCGCGCCGCCCGGCTGGTGGCCCGGTGGGCGTTCGAGGACGCCGGGATCGAGCGGTTGATCGCCGGCGCCGCACCGGACAATCCCGGCTCCCGGCGGGTGTTGGAGAAGGCCGGTTTCCGGCAGGAGGGTGAGCTACGGGGCCGGCTGCCCGGTCCCGCCGGACGGCGGCTGGACGACGTGCTCTACGGAATGCTGCCGCAGGACCTGCGCCGCTGAGCTACCGCCGGCGGATCCGGCCCGGCCGGGCGGGGCGAGTTGCCGCTGCGCCCCGCGCGACCGACCGGCGCCCTACTCGGTGAGCGCGATGAGCCCGTAGTCGTAGCCCTTGCGCCGGTAGACGACGCTGGACCGTCCGGTTTCCTTGTCCAGGAACAGGTAGAAGTCGTGCCCGACGAGTTCCATCTGGAACAGCGCGTCGTCGACGGTCATCGGCTCGGCCGGGTGCAGTTTCGCCCGGGCGATGTGGCCCGGCTCGTGCTCCTCGTAGCCGTAGCCGTACGGGTCCTCGGTGGACTCCGGCTCGTCCCGGAGGTCCGGGTCGGCGGTCAGGGTGGCCACGGCGGAGTCGCCGAGGTCGGCCACTGGCAGGCCGGCCGTCGCGGCGGCGACGGAGATCGGCGCATGCCGGCCACGGTGCACCCGGCGGCGGTCGGCAGCCCGGCGCAGCCGGGTGTCGAGCTTGGCTATCGCCACATCCAGGGCGCTGTAGAAGTCTTTGGCGCACGCCTCGGCGCGCACGACGGGTCCGCGAGAGACGCAGGTTATCTCTACTCGCTGACAGTTGTCAGCCTGTCGCGGATTGCGTTCGTGGGACAGCTCGACGTCGACTCGAATGAGCTTGTGATCGTAGCGCTCGATCTTCGCGAGCTTGTCGGCTACATGAACCCGGTAATGCTCCGGGACTTCGACGTTACGGCCCTTGACCACGACATCCATGCGTGACCTCCTGTGATCGGACGGTCCGGAAACAGAAAAACCCGGTCAGCCTGCCTCCAGGAATCGTCCTTCGGCACCGACCGGTCGAGAATGACGCCGCCTCCTTCCTTAAACCCGGGGCGGGGTGGAGTCCCCCTCATACCCCCGGTCCCCAAAACGCTAACTCCTGTTCTTCCTATAGTCACCCCCCGCTACCAAGAACCTTTGGAAACAGTCACTTGTGGCACGATCGTGTGAAATCGGCTGCACGGACCGTTACCGCCGACCCCGTCGACTCGTTGCCGCGAGTACCGCCGCGGCATCCACCCGCAGCCCGGCCGCCCGCAGCGAGCCGCTCACCGCGGCCAGGGTCACCCCGGTCGTGACGATGTCGTCGAGCACGACCACGAACCGGCCGGCGCCGCTGCGGCGTACCGCCGGCAGGCGTCCCGCCCGTACGGCGAAGGCGTGCCGGGCCGCCGCCGCCCGACCGGCGGTGTCCAGCGTGGCGGAGTCCGGTCGGGGCAGAGCCCGCAGCGGCGCCCCCAGCGCGACCGGCCAACCCGCCGCCCGCAACCGCTGACCGGCGTGCCGGGCCAGCCGGCGCAGGTGGTCACCGTGCCGCGCGCGAATCGCCACCGCGGTCGTCGGCACCGGGATCAGCAGCACCGGTCGCGGTGCGCCGGCGGCCTCCGCGACCACCTCGGCGAGCAACCGCCCCAACGGCCGGGCCAACGAGTGCCGACCCCGTTCCTTGTACGCCAGCAGCATCTCCCGCAGCTCTCCCCCGTACGCCCCGAGCGCCACGCAGGCGGGCAGTCCCGGTGGTGCCGGGGTGGGGCGTACCGGTGCGGGACGCAGCGCCTGGAGCGCACCGGCACAGCGCGGGCAGACACCGTGCCGCAACTCGGTCCGGGTGACCCGGCAACCGGCGCACTCGGCCGGCAGCACCAGATCGGCCAGCTCGGCCCAGACTCCGGTCACGTACTCCCCCCGCGCTCAGTAACGGAAAAACGGCGCGCTCGGTTTGCTCGACGCGCTGACCGAGGGCGTCGGGCCGGGGTTCGGTACCACCTGGTCCCGGCCGATCAGCCGGTCCGCCGCCGAGGCGGCGCCGTTGGTCTCGTACATCACGCCGAGCTGCGTACGGCTGAGCGGATTGTCGGGGTACGCGGCCAGGTGCAGGACGTCACCGCGGGTGTCGTCCACCAGCCCGGTCTCCAGCACCCCGTCCGCACTGATGTTCTCGATCACCGACCGCCGGTCCGACTGGGCACCGGCCAGCGCGAGCCGGCTCTCCCCGCTCCAGTCGACCGCCGTCACCGTGGTCAGGGAGGTGTCCAACCGGCGGGCCCGGCCGACGGTGACCGTACCGCCGTCGGTGCTCAGCGCCGCGACGTAGACGGCGCCGCCGGCGACCACCGCGATCCGGTGCCCGTCCAGTGCCGCGCCGACCCCGGTCACCCGGCCGGTGACCCCCGGCAGCGCGATCCTGACCAGCCGCGCGTTGGAGTCGAATCGGTGGAGGTTCCCGTCCGCGACGACCAACCCGATCGGCGCCCGCGGGTCGACGCCCTTCAGCCAGATCGGCCGTTCCATGCTCGGGTACGGGTCGCTGAGGGCGAAGGTCTGCAACGGTTCGGCGCCGCTGGCCACCCGCAGCCGCCACCGCTCCCCGTCCGGGGTGACGAGCGCCGCCCCGACCTGGTTGCCGTCCCGCGTCAGCGCGGCGGAGTGCACGTCGCGGTTCTGCTCCGGCACGATCGGGACCGGCTCGATCGCCTCGTCCCCGTCCCGCAGCTGGTGCACCGCCCCCTCGGACACACAGAAGCGGGTGGCGGTGCCGGTCAGGGGGTAGGGCGGGTTGACCCGCCGGTAGCCGTCGACGGCGGCCACCTTCCGCCGTTGGCTCTGGATCTTCAACTCCAGCTCACCGTCGTCGCCGCCCATGCCCTGCGGATTCGGCGGCAGCAGCGACCAGGCGAGCTGGGTGAAGAGACGGTCCAGGTCGACGTCGTTGGTCACCTCGCTGGCCGGCACGGAGAGGTTGACCTCCAGCCGGCCGCCGGACGTCGGCGCGTTGCCGATCCGGCTGGTCCCCTCCGGCAGCGGTACGGCGGCCGGCGACAGCCACGGTGCCGGGCCACCGATGAGCCAGCCGAGCAGTTCGGTGGCCTGCGACTCCCTCGGCACGGACAGCGGCAGGTAGCGCACGTCGGGCACCAGCACGGTCCGGCCGGCGTTCCAGAAGTAGATCGTGCGCGGGCTGTAGTACGCGTCCAGCGCACCGGTGCTCATCAGCAGTACCGGCGGCGGGTCGATCACCCACATCCCGCCCGTGGGCGGCGCCGCGCCGTCGACGACGGGCGCCGGACCGATCCGGAAGACGTAGGTGCGTTCGGTCAGCTCCGGCTCGCCGATCGTTCCGTTCATCCGCAGTACGCCGACCTGCTGCACCTGCATGGTGACCAGCCAGCTACCGCTGCGAGCGGGATCGCCCTTCACCTGCGGTCGGCCGATCAGCCGGACCAGGTTGATCGCCGGTTCGCCGCCGACCTTGAGTTTGAGCTTGCCGCTGCCTTCGGGGATGTAGCTGTTCACCCGCTGGTAGATCTCGTCGGTCTCGCCCCCGGCCGCGGCCGTCAGGTAGTTCGCCGCGACCTGCTCGGGAACCTCGCTGTCCAGCCGCTGCGGCAGCCGCTGGGTGGAACCGCCGCCCGAGTCCTGCCCGGACTCCGGTCCCTTGCCGTCGACCCGTACCTCGGTCTCGCCGGGGATGCCGCAGCCGACCAGCCCGACGCAGAGCAGCAGGGCCACCGTCGCGGCGGGTAGATTCCTCCGACTCATGTGGTCACCTCCGTACGCTGCGCGCCGGACTCCGACGCGGTCGGGTCCACCGGCCGGTCCGGTCCGGCGGCCACGGTCTCCGGCACGGGACCCGCGCCGATCGCCAACCGTGCCCCGCTCGGCACCGGCACCACGGCACCGGCCGCGGCGTCGCTCGGCACCAGTCGCAACGGCGCGGAGGTCAGCCGGTCACCGGCGCGCACCGGCAGGGTGAGCCGGAACTGGGCCCCCTGTCCGGGTGCGCCCCACGCCTCCAGCCAGCCGCCGTGCAGCCGGGCGTCCTCCAGGCTGATCGACAGCCCCAGGCCGGTACCGCCGGTCTGCCTGGCCCGGGACGGGTCGGCCCGCCAGAACCGGTTGAAAACGAGCTTCTCCTCGCCGGGCTTGAGCCCCACCCCGTGGTCCCGGACGGTGATCGCCACCGCCTGCTCGTCAACACCCAGGACCACCTCGACCGGACGTCCCTCGCCGTGCTCGACCGCGTTGCCGACCAGGTTGCGCAGGATCCGCTCCACCCGGCGCGGATCCACCTCGGCGATCACCGGCAGGTCGGGCGCGTTCAGGAGCAGCGGTACGCCGAGCCGGGCGGCCAGGCCGTCGAGGCGCTCCACCACCCGGTGCACGACCGGCACCAGGTCGGTCGGCTCGGCGTCGAGCATGGCGAAGCCGGCATCGAACCGGCTGATCTCCAACAGGTCGGTGAGCAGGCCCTCGAACCGGTCGAGTTCGGCCTGGAGCAGCTCCGCGCTACGGGCCACCGCCGGGTCGAACTCGTCCCGCTCGGCGAAGATCAGGTCGGCGGCCATCCGTACGGTGGTGAGCGGGGTACGCAGCTCGTGTGACACGTCGGAGGTGAACCGCCGCTGCAACCGGGACATCTCCTCCAGCCGGACGATCTGCCGCTGGAGGTTGGTCGCCATCTGGTTGAACGAGGCGGCGAGCAGGGCCAGGTCGTCCTCCCCGTTGACCACCATCCGCTGGTCGAGCAGGCCGGCGGAGAGCCGCTGGGCGGTCCGGGCGGCCACCCGTACCGGGTTGACCACCAGTCGGGTCACCAGGGCGGAGAGCAGCCCGAGCAGGAGCACCAGGGTGATCCCGGTGGCCACCACGGTCGACCGCGCCTCGTCCGCGATCTTGTCCCACCGGGTCAGCGGTACGAAGTAGTAGAGCTCGACCTGGCCGAACTTGGTCGGCACCGGGGAGCCGTAGACGAGGTACTTCGCCGTACCGCCGTCGAGGTTGCCGGTGCGGAACTGGTGGGCCACCTCGCCCCCGGCCACCCGCTCGCGCAGCTCGTCGCTGATCATCGGGCTCACGTCCACCCCGACCGGCGAGGTGGCCGGCTCGATCGTCCGGTACCCGTCCGCCTGGAGCGCCACCACCACGCCGGCGACCTGCTCGGGGTCGTTGCCGGCGAGGTAGAGGGCGGTCGTCTCGAAGGTGGCGCTGAGCTTCGGCGCGTACGACACGGTGTAGACGTTGATCTGGTCCTCGGCGTAGTTACGGCCGTTCTCCAGCCGCTGCTTGACGTCGGCGGTGGCGTTGTCGAGCAGGATGTTGGTGATCCGCTCGGCGACCAGGACGGCGAAGCCGCCGACCAGGAGGCTCGACGCGACCAGGGTGATGCTGACGACCCGCAACTGCAGGGACCGGCGCCAGGCCTGGTGCAGGCCGGCGGCGATCGCCCGGGACCGGGCGAACGCCGCACGCCAGAACTCCCGGGCCGCGATGCGGGCACGGGTCAGTGCGGGGGGAAGCGCAGGGTGAGCCACAGTGTGCCCAGGCTATCCGGTGCCCGCCTTGTAGCCCACGCCCCGCACGGTCAGGATGATTTCGGGGCGCTCGGGATCTGGTTCGATCTTGGCCCGCAGCCGCTGTACGTGCACGTTGACCAGCCGGGTGTCGGCCGCGTGCCGGTAGCCCCAGACCTGTTCGAGCAGGACCTCGCGGGTGAACACCTGGCGGGGCTTGCGGGCCAGGGCGACCAGCAGGTCGAACTCCAGCGGGGTCAGCTTGACCTCTTCGCCGTCCCGGCTCACCGTGTGCGCCGGTACGTCGATGTTGATCTGGTTGCCGGGCGGGCCGATGGTCAGCATCTCCGGCGCGGCATCCTCGCCCCGGCGCAGCCGGGCCCGCATCCGGGCCACCAGTTCCTTGGGCTTGAACGGCTTGACGACGTAGTCGTCGGCCCCCGACTCCAGGCCGAGTACGACGTCGACGGTGTCACTCTTCGCAGTCAGCATGACGATCGGCACGCCCGACTCGGCCCGGATCGACCGGGCCACGTCGATGCCGCTCATCCCCGGCAGCATCAGGTCGAGCAGGACGATGTCGGGCCGGCTGTCGCGGAACGCGGCCAGCGCCCGCTCTCCGTCTGCGACGAAGGAGGGCAGGAATCCCTCGCTGCGCAGCACGATGCCGAGCATCTCGGCCAGCGCGGGGTCGTCGTCGACCACCAGTACCCGGGCTCTCATGGCACCAATATTCCATCCCCGTTCATGTTCATGGGACCGGCACCACCCCGACGATCAGTCAAAGAGTGCGCGACCCCAGAAATCGCCCTGATCCCGTACGCCGGGCGGGCAGGCAAAGAGCCCGCTGGATACGTGCCGTAGATATTCGTTCAACGCATCGTGACGAGCGAGCTGGGTCTGGATGGACACGAACTGCTTTCGCGGATCACGCTGGTACGCCATGAAGAACAGGCCGGCGTCGAGCCGACCGAGCCCGTCGGAGCCGTCGACGTAGTTGTAACCCCGGCGGAGCAGCCGGGCCCCGTTGTTCAGGTCGGGGTGGGCCAGCCGCACGTGCGCCGTCTCGGCGATCGCCGGCTTGCCGTCCGGGCCGGTCGCCTTGAAGTCGATCGGGTCGAACTCGTCGTGCTGCCCGAGCGGTGCCCCGCTGCCCTTGGTCCGGCCGACCAGTTCCTCCTGCTCGCCCAGGGAGGTCCGGTCCCAGGTTTCGATGATCATCCGGATCTTCCGGGTCACCAGGTAGGAGCCGCCGGCCATCCACTCCTGGCCGTCGCCCGGCTGGACCCAGAGGTGGTCCCGGAGCAGGTCGGTGTCCTCGGCCTTCAGGTTGGCCGTACCGTCCTTGAACCCGAACAGGTTTCGCGGGGTGGCCTGCTCCCGAGAGGTCGACGAGGTACGGCCGAAGCCGAGCTGCGACCAGCGGACGCTCACCACGCCCATGCCGAGCCGGGCGAGGTTGCGGATCGCGTGCACCGCCACCTGCGGGTCGTTGGCGCAGGCCTGTACGCAGAGGTCGCCACCGGAGATCTCCGGTTGCAGGGCGTCGCCCGGGAAGCGGGGCAGCTCGGCCAGGGCGGCGGGGCGCCGGTCGGCGAGGCCGAACCGGTCCCGGCCGTCGGCGTCCCGGAACAGGGTGGGGCCGAACCCGACGGTCAGGGTGAGCCCTGACGGTGGCAGGCCGAGCGCCTCCCCGGTGTCGTCCGGCGGGGCCTCCGGTGCCCCGTTCACCGCGCCGACGACCCCCGCGTCCTGGCCGGCGGTCATCCGCGCGGCGGCCACGGTCCAGTCCCGGAGCAGCTCGACCAGGCGGGCCCGGTCCTTGGTGATCACGTCGAAGGCGACGAAGTGCAGCCGGTCCGGCACCTCGGTGGTGATGCCCGCCTGGTGCTCGCCCCGGAACGGGACCGCACCGGAGGCGGAACTGGCCGAGGTCGGTTTCGGGTCGAACGTACCGCGCAGCAGCGCACCCGTACCGGCGGCGACCCCGACCCCGGCGACGCCGGCCGCCCCGGCGAGCCCGATCGCCCGCCGGCGCGACACCCGGTTTTCCGTCACGTCCCATCTCCCAACCGCTCGCCCGTCCCACGCCGCCCGGCGCCGCCCGAGGCAGCGCCGGGCACCGGTCGACCCACCCGGCTCGACCGCCCTACCCGGCGACCACCGCCCTACTTGGCGACGACCGCGGCGACCTTGCTGATCGGCTCGGCGAGCGCGTTGATCGCGTCCGAGAGATCCTTCAGGTCGGCCTTGCTCAGCTCGTTGTGCAGCTTCCACCCGTCACCGGCGCGGTGCTCGGCGAGCGTGGTGTCGACCGTGGCGAACCCGGCGTCGAGCGAGGTGACCAGGTCGGGCGCGCGCTCGGTGAGCACCGGGCGGAGCGCGGCGATGGCCGCCTTGGAGCCTTCGACGTTGGCGTTGAAGTCCCACAGGTCGGTGTGCGAGTAGCGGTCCTCCTCACCGGTGATCTTGCCGGTGGCGACCTCGTCGAGCAGTTCCTTGGCGCCGTTGGCCAGGTTCAGCGGGGAGAGCTTCTCCGCGTTCGCCTTGGCCACGATCTCCTTGACGTCGGTCAGCAGCCGGTCCGCGATCGGGCCGTCCTTGCTGACGTCGCCGGTGGTCCAGAGGTCCTTCTCCAGGCGGTGGAAGCCGGTGAACTCCATGCCCTCCTCGAGCACCTCCTCCCGGCCGTCGATCTTCGGGTCGAGGTCACCGAAGATCTCCGCGACCGGCTCGATCCGCTCCCAGTAGGTCCGGGCCACCGGGAAGAGCGCCTTGGCCCGCGCCACGTCGCCGGCCTTGACCGCGGTGACGAACTCGGTGGTCTTGTCCAGCAGCGCACCGGTCTGGCTCTGCACGTACCGCTGGTAGCTGTCGGTCGCGCCGGCCAGGGCCGCGTCGTCGGTGAGCGGGGCGGCGGAGCCGCTGACGGTCAGCGCACCCCGGATGCCCTTGCCGATCATGCCCGGCTTGCAGGCGGTCTCGTACGTGCCGGCGGGCAGTTCGACGTGCAGCTCGCGACTGAGGCCGGGAACCACGTTCTCGACCTCGCCCATCACCCGGTCACCGGCGGCGTAGACGTAGAACTCGGTGACCTTGGCACCGGAGTTGGTCACGTTGAACACGACCGTGCCGGCGCCGACCTCGGTCGAGCCGACCTCGCACGCGGTGTCGCTGGCCTTGACGGTGATCGGCCCGCCACCGGCGGCGTCCCCGGCGCTGTCGTCCTCGGCGCCACAGCCGGCCAGGCCGGCACCGGCGAGCACGCCGGCGGCGGCCAGCGCCAGAAAGCGGGTGGTACGCATTCGGGTTCTCCTTGCGGTTCGGGTGATCCGGCCCGGTCGGCTGCCGCCGGGATGGGCGGGAGCGGACACGGGCAGGCTTCGAGCAGTCGGTGTGGTCGAACGGGTCAGGCCGATTGGGCCGCGGGCGCCGGTGCGGCGGGCGCGGCGGTCCCGGACGCGCGGCGTCCGGGAAGCAGGAAGAGGAGCAGAACCGGGATCGCGTACGCCGCCCAGGCGACGATCTCCAGCACGGTCGACTCGGCGGTGACGTTGAACATCCCGCTGAGCAGGGTGCCGTACCAGGTCGACGGGTCGAACAGGCCGGAGTACGCCAGGTTCCTGATGCCGGGCAGGACGCCGGCCTCCTGGAAGTCGTGGGTGCCGTACTTGAAGATCCCGGCGGCGACCAGGATGAGCAGCGCGCCGGTCCAGGTGAAGAAGCGGGTCAGGTTGATCCGGACCGCGCTGGCGTAGAGCAGGTAGCCGATCGCGATCGCGGTGGCGATGCCGCCGATCAGTGCGTAGAGCGGGCCGCCGTTGACGTTCGCGCCCTGCACGGCCGAGTAGAAGATGAGGGCGGTCTCCAGTCCTTCCCGGACCACGGCCAGGAAGGCCATCAGGGCGACCGCCAGGGAGCCGACGGCGAGCGCGTCGGTGAGCTTGCCCCGCAGTTCGCCGCTGAGCGAGCGGGCCGCCCGACGCATCCAGAAGATCATCGCCGTGACGAAGGCGACCGCGGCCACCGAGGTCACCGCCTCGAACAGCTCCCGGTCGGAGGACCGGGCCAGCAGGGTGGTGCTGGTGTATTCGAGGAGCCAGCCGAAGAAGACGGAGAGGACGACCGCGAGTGCGACGCCACCCCACACCTGGGGCAACCGGTCCCGGCGCTCGGACTTGACCAGGAACGCGACCAGGATGCTGACCACCAGGGTGGCTTCCAGTCCCTCACGCAGACCGATCAGGTAGGTGGCGAACATCAGGACTCCGGGTCACTCGGTTAGGCGTCCCTAAGTTAGGACAGCCTACCTTGCTCCCTCCTTCTACATCTTGTCAATGTGGCGCCGCACACCGGCTCTCTGATCCAATGACCGCATGAAGGCCTTCGTACCGTGGCTGGTCGTACTGGCGGTCATCTTCGCGCTCAGCGCGTTGCGACTGCGCCCGCTCGCCACCGCGGTCGCGCTCGGCTGGCTCGGCTACTGCGTCTGGACCTGGATCCGCGCCGCCCGCGCCGGAAACAACAGCGGTCGGGCCGGCTGACGCGAGCGCCAACCGACCCGACCGGTGGTACGGCGGAGACTCAGTACCGGTAGTGGTCCGACTTGTACGGACCCTCGACCGGGATACCCAGGTACGCGGCCTGCTCCTTGGTCAGCTCGGTGAGCCGGACGCCCAGGGCGTCCAGGTGCAGCCGAGCCACCTTCTCGTCCAGGTGCTTCGGCAGCACGTAGACGCCGACCGGGTACTCGTCGGTCTTGGTGAACAGCTCGATCTGGGCGATCGTCTGGTTGGCGAACGAGTTCGACATGACGAAGCTCGGGTGCCCGGTGGCGTTGCCGAGGTTCAGCAGCCGGCCCTCGGAGAGCACGATGATCGAGTGCCCGTCGGCGAACTTCCAGACGTCGACCTGCGGCTTGATGTTCGTACGCTGCACGTCCGACCGCTTCTGCAGACCGGCCATGTCGATCTCGTTGTCGAAGTGGCCGATGTTGCCGACGATCGCCTGGTGCTTCATCCGGGCCATGTGCTCGTTGGTGATGACGTCGAAGCAACCGGTCGCGGTGACGAAGATGTCGGCCGTCTCGACCACGTCGTCCAGCGTCGCGACCTGGTAACCGTCCATCGCCGCCTGCAACGCGCAGATCGGGTCGATCTCGGTGACGATGACCCGGGCACCCTGGCCGCGCAGCGACTCCGCGCAGCCCTTGCCCACGTCGCCGTAGCCGAGCACGACCGCGACCTTGCCGCCGATCAGCACGTCGGTGGCGCGGTTGATGCCGTCGATCAGCGAGTGACGGCAGCCGTACTTGTTGTCGAACTTGCTCTTCGTCACCGAGTCGTTGACGTTGATCGCCGGGAACAGCAGCGATCCGGCCTGCTGCATCTCGTACAGCCGGTGCACACCGGTGGTGGTCTCCTCGGTGACACCCTTGATGCCGGCCGAGACCCGGGTCCACCGGGTGTTGTCCTCGGCCAGCGAGCGGTGCAGTACACCGAGGATGACCGCGTACTCCTCGGAGTCGGCGGACTCGATCGGCGGCACCGCACCCTCGCCCTCGAACTGGGCGCCCCGGTGCACGAGCAGGGTGGCGTCACCACCGTCGTCGAGGATCATGTTGGGGCCCTGCCCGTCCGGCCAGAGCAGCACCTGCTCGGTGCACCACCAGTACTCCTCGAGCGACTCGCCCTTCCAGGCGTATACGGGGACACCGGCGGGGGCGTCGACGGTGCCCTCCGGGCCGACCACGATCGCGGCGGCGGCGTGGTCCTGGGTGGAGAAGATGTTGCACGACGCCCACCGGACCTCCGCCCCGAGGGCGGTCAGGGTCTCGATCAGGACCGCGGTCTGGATGGTCATGTGCAGCGAGCCGGTGATCCGGGCGCCCCGCAGCGGCTGCGCGGCGGCGAACTCCCGGCGGAGCGACATCAGGCCGGGCATCTCGTGCTCAGCCAGCTGGATCTCCTTGCGTCCGAACTCGGCGAGCGACAGATCCGCCACCTTGAAGTCGCCACCGGCGAGGGTCGTGGGTCGGGCCTCGGTCGACGCGCCACCGGAGGGCGCCGGGAGAGTGCTGGTCATGAAAGCTCCTGTCGTACGGGTCTGCTGCGCGACCCTCCACATTACGCCCGACCGCACCCGTGCCGGCACAGGCGGTGCCGTCCGCTGGCGGACAAGCACGACATTTGGCAACGACAACGGGTACGGGGGGGCCATGGTTGGCCGGCGTCTACGCCAGCGATGGTCGCACAGCGCGCGGGGCGGTGGGGCATGGACGGTTTCCCGCCCAGCATCCCTCCGCCCCGCGCATCCCCCCGGTTTGGTACCCCCGCGCGCGTCTTACGACCCCCATCGCAATGACGCTGCGTGGTTATAGAGTCACACTCCGCTAATGGCCTGTCAAGCCGATCCGGGAATATCCGAAATGCCGGCCGCGCCGACAAAAACCTCTCCCCGACCGGAGAAGACCAGCTCACCACCGTCGGCCGCCCCGATCGCCGCCCGACCGGGCTCGACCGTCACCGCACCGGCCGCGTCCCGTACGGTCACCGCACCGGAGGTGCCGACCAGCACCCGCGGCCCGGTCACCGTGAGCCGGGCCTCCGGCAGCGCGTCGTCCAGGCGCACCCGGTACAGGGCGAAGTCGTCCACCGGCACCGGCCAGGTGACCACACCCGGTGCCACCGGAGCCGGGGCGAGCAGCGGATCCTCCAGCACCTCGAACCGCAGCACCCGGAGCAGTTCGGCGATGTCCACGTGCTTCGGCGTCAGCCCGCCCCGCAGGACGTTGTCACTGGCCGCCATGATCTCCACACCGGCACCCCGCAGGTACGCGTGCAGGTTGCCGGCCGGCATCCAGATCGCGGACCCCGGTTCCAGCCGTACGTGGTTGAGCAGCAGCGCGACCAGCACCCCCGGATCGGCCGGATACCAGCCGGCCAGCCGGCGGACGAGTTCCTGCTCCTCGGTGAACTCCGGACCGAGATCGGTGCTCCGGACCGTCTCCACCAGCGCGGCCCGGTCCACCGCCGGCCACGTCAACAACCGCTGTACGGCGTCCCGCAGCCCCGCCACCCCCGTACGCAGGCACGCCACCACCGGCTTCAACGCCGGGATGTCGAACGCCTCCAGCACCGCAGCCGACTCCCGGGGATCCCGGAAACCGCAGAGCGCCTCGAACGGCGCGATCGCCACCAGCACTTCCGGCTTGTGGTACGGGTCGACGTAGTTGCGGTGCGCGGTCGGGGGCAGGTCCTGGTCGGCCGCGTACCCGGTGCGGGCCTGGTCGGGATCCGGGTGGGCCTGCAACGACAGCGGTGCCTCCGGCGCCAGCAGCTTCATCAGGAACGGCAGCCGCCCGTCGAACCGGGCCAGCACCTCGTCCCCCAGCCAGCGCCCCGGCTCGGCGGCGAGCAGTTCCACCAGGCTGATCCGGGCGTCCTGCTGGCACACCATCGCCGGGGATCCGGGGTGTGCGCCGAGCCAGAGTTCCGCCTCCGGCCCGGCGCTCGGCACGGATCTACCCTGCAACCCGGCGATCACCGTCCGGGATCCCCAGGCGTAGTCGCGGATCGGGCCGTACAAGGGTTCCACGCTCAGCCTTTCCCGCCCGTTTCGCCGCCAACCGGCGGCTCCACGTTCTCCGACGCGCTCCGCAGGTTCGCGGCCCGCGCGCTGTAGATGTCCGGCTCCAGGTAGATCACCCGGGCGATCGGCACCGCCGTACGGATCCGCGCCTCGACCGTGTCGATGTCACGGGCCAGTGCCTCGGCCGACGCCGACGGCGTGACCGCGATCTTCGCGGCGACCAGCAGCTCCTCCGGCCCCAGGTGCAGGGTGCGCATGTGGATGATCCGCTCGACCTCGGAGCCCTCGTTGACCGCCCGCTCGATCGCGCTGACGTCCTCCGGGGAGGCCCCCTCGCCGAGCAGCAGGCTCTTCGTCTCCACCGCCAGGATGACCGCGATGCAGACCAGCAGGATGCCGATCGCCAGGGTGCCGGCCGCGTCCCACCGGCCGTTCCCGGTGACCAGCGTCATCGAGACGCCGACCAGGGCGAAGATCAGACCGATCAGGGCACCCAGGTCCTCCAGGAGCACCACCGGCAACTCAGGTGCCTTCGCCCGGCGGACGAACTGCACCCAGTTCGCCCTGCCCCGGATGTGGTTCGACTCCTTGATCGCGGTACGGAACGAGAACCCCTCCAGGCCGATCGCGACGACCAGCACCGTGATCGGCAGCCACTGCCAGCTGTCGAACCCGTGCGGGTCTCTCCACTTGTGGTAACCCTCGTACAGGGCGAAGAGGCCACCGACGCTGAACAGCACGATCGACACGATGAACGCGTAGATGTAGCGCTCACGCCCGTACCCGAAGGGGTGTTGTGGGGTCGCGCCGCGCTGGGCCCGACGGCCGCCGAGCAGCAGCAACGCCTGGTTTCCCGAGTCGGCCACGGAGTGGATCGACTCGGCCAGCATCGACGACGAACTGGTCAGCAGGTACGCCACGAACTTCGTGATCGCGATACCCAGGTTGGCCAGCAACGCGGCGATGATCGCCCGCGTCCCCCCACCGGCGCTCATGCCGGCGTCCCCCGCCGGTCGCTCTGTACGTTCACGGGTTCGAAAGCTCCTTCATCTCGGTGACCGCAGGCACCGCCATCGGATCGAGCCCGTGTGCCAGAGCCAGGTACACGGACGCGAAGTCCGGTACGGCGATCAGCGACGCGAGCCGCTCCAGGGCCGAGCCGCCCTCGGCGGTGACCACGTCGCAGCGCACCCCGCGCCGCTCGGCCAGGGTCTGCAACGCGTCCGCCCGCCGTTCCTCGACGGCCAGCGGCTCGTCGCTGTCGTCGTCGGCGTTCAACCCGCCGTCGCGCAGCAGCACCACCCGCAGCCGGGTCCAGTCGGACTCGTCCTCCGGGTCGGCGAAGATGTCCCGGGTCGACTCGGCGAGCCCGCCGAACACCCCGTCGAGCAGCCCCACCCGGCCCCGGCCCGCCTCGCCGAGCGCACCGGCGACCACGGGGTAACGCGCGTTTGCCGACAGCGTGTCGCCGAACCGCCGGGCGGCCACCGTGGCCAGCGGGGACGAGCCCCAGACCACCGGCACCGACCCGGCCAGCGCCAGGGCCAGCGACTTGGCTGGGTTGACGAACGACTCGGCGTCGGGCCGGCTCCGGTCGGCATCGGCGTCCAGCCGGGCGGCCGTCTCGGCCAGATCCGCCTCGTTGACCTTCACCAGCCCGAGCGCGCGGGCGGCGAGCAGCACCGGCACCGTCAGGCCCCAGAGGCTGGCCCGGGCGGGCGCCCGCCGCGGCACCGGGATGAACGGCGCCCGGACCCCCTCGGCCACCGACTGGAGCTGCGAGTCCGGGGCACCGACGGCGACCAGCCTGGCCCCGCGCCGGGCAGCCGCCTCGGCGGCGCCGAGCGCCTCCGGGCTGCGTCCCGAGGCGCTCACCGCGATCACCACGTCGGCAGCTCCCACCCAGCCCGGCACCCCGGCACTGCGGTGCGCGATGACCGGCACCGGGCAACGCGGCCCGGCGACGGTGGCGAGGATGTCGCCGGTACGTCCGGCGGTACCGATGCCCGCGATCACCACGGCACGCGGGCGGCCCTCCTCGGCCAGCACCCCCAGGTTCGCCTCCGCGGCCAGCGCCGCCGACTCGCGTACCTGGGCACCGGCCGAGGCGGTGAACCGCAGCATGCCGCCCGGATCGGCCTCGGCCAGCGCCGCCACGTCGTCGAGCAGCCCCTCGTCGGGGACCCGTCGCCCGCTCACGCCGGCGTGGGCGTCCATCACTTCTCCTCCTGAGCGGTACCGCCGCGGGCCTCGTCGAGCAGGAGCACCGGTACGTCGTCGCGAACCTCGAAGATCCGCTGGCATTCGGTGCAGGTCAGGGTCTGCGCCTCCGCGTCGTAATCGAGCGGGGCGTGGTGCGTGTCCGGGCAGGCGAGAATCTCGAGTAACTGCGGGTCAAGGGCCACGGTGCGGCTCCTTCCACGTCATCCGGGCGGCCGGATCGGCGTTCCGGCCGGCGCACGGGATCTTATCGGCGTACCAGGTCGAGCACCTCGTCGCGGAGCGAGGTCATCCGGTCCTTGGTCGGCCCCTCCACGTTCAGCCGCAGCAACGGTTCGGTGTTGGAGGGGCGCAGGTTGATCCAGGCCCCGTCCGGGAAGCGGACGGTCAACCCGTCCAGCTCCTCGGTCTCGGCACCCTGGTAGACCTGCTTGACCTCGGCCAGCTTCGCCGCCTGGTCGGCGACCGTGGAGTTGATCTCGCCGGAGCAGACGTACCGCTCGTACTCGGCGGCGAACTCCGACAGCGGGCGGTCCTGCTCGCCGAGCGCGGCGAGCAGGTGCATCGCGGCGAGCATGCCGGTGTCGGCGAACCAGAAGTCACGGAAGTAGTAGTGCGCCGAGTGTTCACCGCCGAAAACCGCATTCGTACGGGCCATGTCGGCCTTGATGAACGAGTGCCCCACCCGGCTGCACAGCGGCTTCCCGCCGTGCTCCCGGATGATCTCCGGGACCGCGCTGGAGGTGATCAGGTTGTGGATGACCGTGGAGCCGGGGTGCTTGGCCAGCTCGCGTACGGCCACCAGGGCGGTGATCGCGGACGGCGAGACCGGCTGGCCGCGCTCGTCGATCACGAAGCACCGGTCCGCGTCGCCGTCGAAGGCGAGTCCGAGGTCGGCGCCGTGTTCCAGGACCGCCGCCTGGAGGTCGACCAGGTTCGCCGGGTCGAGCGGGTTGGCGTCGTGGTTGGGGAAGGAGCCGTCCAGCTCGAAGTAGAGCGGCACGATGGTCAGCGGCAGGGCCGGCAGGACGGCGTCGCCGAGCACCACCGGGACGGTGTAGCCGCCCATGCCGTTGCCGGCGTCGACCACCACCTTGAGCGGGCGGATGCCACTCAGGTCGACCAGTTTGCGCAGGTGGGCGGCGTACTCGGGGAGCAGGTCGCGCGGTTGCACCGGTTCCTGGGGCTCGCCGGCCGGGTGCGCGTCGGCCTTGTCCAGCATCGCCTGGGCCCGCTCGCGGATCTCGGCCAGGCCGCTGTCCTGGCCGATCGGCCGGGCACCGGCCCGGCACATCTTGATCCCGTTGTACTGGGCCGGGTTGTGGCTGGCGGTGAACATGGCACCGGGCAGGTCGAGGCTGCCGGAGGCGTAGTAGAGCAGGTCGGTGGAGCCGAGGCCGGTGTCGATGACCGACATCCCCTCGGATCGGACTCCGGCGGCGAATGCAGCGGCGAGACCGGGTCCGGTCTCCCTCATGTCGTGGGCGATCACGACGGCGTTGCGGTCGCCGGCCGGTTCGCCGTCCGGGTCCGCGCGCACCACCTGTGCGAAGGCCGCGCCCAATGCCTCGGCGACCCGCTCGTCCCACTGTTCGGGGACGGTACCGCGGACGTCGTACGCCTTGACGATTTGGGACAAATCAGACAACGGTCTCGCTCCTCAGTCATGCGCCGCCAACGGCCTGAGCGTATCGGAGCCAACGCCCCGAGCCGGGTGCAAGGCCGGTTGCGGGCAAGGCTCAGCGTGGTCGGGCGCGGGGGTGAAGCTCAGGATCTGGCGTCGGAAACTCGGGCGCGGTCGCCGGAATCGGGCTCAGGGGCGGATCCGGGGCATGACCACGGTCGCGTCGCCACCCGCGCCGGCCGGCGGCGGAAACGGCGGACGCGGCCCGGCACCCGGTACGCCACCGGCACCCGGCTCGTCCCGGCCACCCCTGGCCCGGCGGAGCAGGAGCACCAGCAGGGCGATACCGATCCCCACCATCCCCACCCCGACCACCATCACCATGGAGCCGACCCCGCCACCACCGCTGTCGCCGGCACCGGCACCCAGACCCGGCTGACCGGTCGGTACGACCGCAGCCACCTCGGTCTCCTCCGGCTCCGACCCGAAGGTCGTCTCCTCCGGCGTCGGGCTCGGGCTGGGCGACTTCGAACTCCGCTTGGTCGGGGTGGGAGTGCCCTTGGCCCCGTTCACCTTCCGGGCCTCGGTCGCCCGCGCGATCAGCGGACCCCCGCCCGCGTACGCCTCGGCGACAATGTTCAGCCGACCGGCCGGCACACCGGCGGCGAAGGACAGCCGGTAGCGGACCGAGACGCTCTTGCGCTCACACAGCTCCGGCTTCTCCGGCGCCACCCGGCCACTGCGGACCAGGTCGTTGCCGGACACCGGCACCTCCTGCCAGCGGCCGTTCTGGGCGACCAACAGGGTCACGTCACCCGCGGACAGCCCCGGTAGCTGGAACATCAACGCGGTCCGGGCCGAGACACAGCCCTTGGACCGCTTGGTGACGGCCACCGTGATCGAGCCCGCCGAACCACCGGCGGTGAAACTGCTGGACGAGCCGAGCCGGACCGAGTCCTCGTCGTCGGCGAACGCCGGTGCCGCGCCGACCATGACCAGTCCGGCCAGCAGCGTGCCGACCGTCGCGAACCGAGCCGCTCCGCGCCGTACCAACATGATCACCTCGCCGGTTCCGGTTGGGGTACGGCCGACAGGCTACCGTGCGCCGCCATCCGTACTCCTGCCGCGCACGCCGCCGACCGGTCACCGTACGTGTGGATCACGGCAGTTCGGCGGCCAGCCGAGCCAGCCATGCCCGCGACTCGTCGCAGGTCAGGGCGTCTGCCTGGAGGTTGTCGAAGACCATCCGGTAACGGGCCACCCCGGGCTCCTTCTCCACGTAGATGTCACCCGCCTCGTTCTCCACATAGACCACATCACCGTCGGCCGGTTCCCCGACGACCTCCTCGCCGTCGGCCGGGGAGAAGCCGAGCAGGAGGAACGGGCCGGTGTTGCAGGCGTACGCGCCCCGGTCGAACGGGAGCACCTGGAGCTGCACGTTCGGCCGCCCCGCCATCTCCACCAGGTGGCGCAACTGCGGGCCCATCACGTCCGGTCCACCCACCTGCCGGCGCAGCACCGCCTCGTCCAGGATCGCCCGGAGCCGGACCGGATCCTGGGCTCGGGTGAGAATCCGCTGCCGGGCCAGCCGGACCACGAGTTTCTCCTCGGTCGCGGCGTCGGCCTGCTCCAGCAACGTCTTGCGCAGCACGGTACGGGCGTACTCCTCGGTCTGGAGCAGCCCCGGCAGCACCGACGACTCGAACGTACGCAGCTCGGTGGCGTCGTGCTCCAACGCGATGAGGGTCGAGTACTCCCAGGTCAGGGCGTCGCTGTGGGCCTGCCACCAGCCCGCCTCCTGGGCCTGGCGGGCGAGCGCGACCAGACGCTGCCGCTCGGCTCCCTCGACCCGGTAGACGTCGAGCAGCTCGTGCACCGTGCCGGGCGTGATCCGTACCCGGGCCGTCTCGATCCGGCTCACCCGCGAGGGTGAGCAGCGCACCTCCAGGGCGACCTGCTCCGCCTTGAAGCCCGCGGCCTCGCGCAGTTTGCGCAGCTCGCGGCCGAGTTGCCGGCGTCGCACGGTGGGTGGTGATCCGACGACCATTCGGTGCCTCCCTGTCCGATTCCCCGAGGCAGTCTCCCGCACAGCACGTGCTTTGTCAGCAACAGATCGTTGTCTTTCCTGGCCCCCTCGATCGACATCACCGTGCGTCGCGAGAGCCCCGGTGGCACCGGATTCCGCTCCCCGACCACCATCAGTCCAGGTCCGTCCCCCGCGACCGGCCCAACGCGACCCGACACAACCGATCCGCCTGGCGGGTGGTCTCCGGCAGCCGGTAACGCGGAGTCAGCGCCAACACACGGGCGCAGGCGTTCGCCAGATCCATCCGGTGTCCCACCGACACGAACACCGGCTTGACCCCGTCCCGGGTACGCAGCACCCGGCCGACCACCTCACCGCCGTCGCGCAGCGCCGACCAGGCACCCCGCTCGTCGCCGGGCGGATCCCACGACCCGACCAGCGGGGTCTTGCCCACCCCGATCGCCGGGAGCCCGGTGAGCACGCCCAGGTGGCAGGCCAGCCCGAACCGCCGTGGATGGGCCAGCCCGTGCCCGTCGCAGACCAGCAGGTCGGGCGTGGTGGTAAGGCTCGCGAGCGCGTCCAGCAACGCCGGCAGCTCCCGGAACGCGAACAGGCCGGGAACATACGGAAAGGCCGCCCGACCGACGGTCACCGCCGTCTCCACCACGGCCAGCGTCCGCGCGTCCAAGACCGTCACCGCCGCCGCGAGCCGGTCACCGTCCTCGGCGTACGCGACGTCCAGGCCGGCGACCGTACGCGGCTGGTCCGGTCCCGGCCCGACCAGGTCGACCAACGGCCGCAACCGATCCTGTACGGCCTCCGCCTCGGCAACCGTCTCCGGCCAGTCCCCACCCGTCATCCGCCCGCATCCCTCCCCCGTCCGGTTCGTCCCCACCACCCGAGTCACAGCGGTGGGTTCGAGGCGGGCTCACGCCGCCCGGTGAGAGTCTCGTACGCCACCAGCCCGGCCAGCACGAGGGTGGCACCGAGCGGGGCGGCCAGTGGCGGCAGGAAGACCATTCCCGGCGCGGCGGCGACCATCACGATCAGCCCGACCCACATCGACGGACGTACCCGACCGAACAACTGGTGTTCGAATCGGACCCGACCGGCCAGGAAAAGTGCCGGCCCACCCATGATGGCGACCACCCATGCCGGATCGACCGGCGGTTCGGGGTCGTCGATGATCAGCCGGAAACCGACCCCGGCGACGAGGATTCCGGCCACCATCACCAGCAGGGTGTAGCTCGCCGACTGGCTGAGCTGGATCGCACTGGGTGCCCGGTGCAGGGCCTGCGCGAGGGCGAGTCCGGCATGGTAGAAGAAGATTCTCCAGAACAGCACCGTGGTCAGGAAAGAGGCGACGAAGACAATCATCCGCTCGGTTTCGAATGGGCGTACGCTGATTTCGATTCCGGTGGCGATGACCGATTCTCCGAGCGCGATCAGCAGGAACTGTACGTAACGTTCGGCGAGGTGGTCCTCGGCCAGGGTCCACTCCGGCTCCCGGGGTCGGCCGAGTCGCGGCGTCGGCCACCGCAGCGCCGGACCGACCAGTTCCAGCAGCACCGCCACGATCCAGAAGGCCGCCCGCCCCTCCCCGCCGCTGATTCCACCGGATAGCCAGAGCACACCCGCGGCCAGTGCCCAGACCAGCACCCGGATCGAGGTCGCCTGCCGGTCATGCCCGCGCAGCGCCCAGACCAGGTACAGCGGCCGACCGACCTGGATCGTGACGTACGCGCAGGCGAAGATCAGGCCACGGTCGCCGAACGCCTGGGGCAGACAGACCGCGATCAGCAGGCTGCCGAACATGGTCACCACGACCACGAGTTGGATGTCGGCCCGCTGCGGGTCGAACCTGCTGGTCATCCAGGCGTTGAGGTACCAGACCATCCAGAGGGCGAGCAGCAGCAACAGGGTCTGGCCGGCTTCGGAGAACAGCATGCGACGGGCGATGGTGAGATCGTCGGTCACCCGTTGGGCGACCCGGGTCAGGGCGAACACGAACACCACGTCGAAGAGGAGTTCCAGGACGGTTACCCGGGGCGTACTCGTGTGGTCCCCGAGCCGGCCCCGCGCGGAGGACGCGCTCACGAAGCCTGCCGTGCGCGACTCGTCAGGGTGTGGGTGGACCGATCGGGACAGCACTCGGCGTACGACTGCTCCAGACCCGGCATAACACCCACAACGATCGACCCCGCGCTGCGTCACCGGCGTCCCGTGGTCCGGACCGTCCGCCCTCCCACACCTCGCCCGGTCCACGTTGCCCCCACTGTGGACCGGCGGACGTTTACCGTCGGTATCGCGAGCTGTACGGGCTGACGCGAAACGTCGTGGTCCGGTAACTTCGCGGACGGTGTCCGGCTGAGCAGGAACGGGGGGACTTGCACATGATCAGCCGCCAGGAAGCCGAAGGAATCGCCGACAGATGGGCGCAGCGGGAGGCACTGCGGCTCGGCCATCCCTGCACCCCGACGCTGGACGAGTTCGACGTCGGCTGGGTGATCCTGGTCGATCCGCCCGCCGTTTCCGGAGCCGGTGGAACCACCATCATCGACAAGGAGACCGGCGAGGTGTCGACCTGGCCGGGCCTGCCGCCGGAGGTCGTGTGCGACATGTACCGCACCGACCGGTTGGGGCGCAGCCGGCTGACCCGGACGGTGGACCCGGCGGTGGAGTTGGGCCGGTCCACCCGGCGCCTGCCGACCCCCGGTGCCACCGCCCGCCTGACCGTCCAGCACGACCTGCACGTCGGCCACTCGGCAAAGGGCGACCTCCGTTTACAGCACCACCGGCTGATCCGGGGCTACCTGGACCGCCTGCCGACCGGACATCTGGTACGCGGCGCCGAACGGCACGCCGAACTCGTGGTCGTCTCGGACGTGCTGCACGAGTACGACCGCAGGCTGGCCACGCTCGGGCAGCCCGAACTGACCCAGGAGTCGGCGCGGGAACTGTTCGGCAGCGCCCACCTGGAGGTGTTCCGGGTCCGGGAGCCGGGCGACCCGTTCGGCTGCGCCGCCGAGCGCCCCTGCGACTCGTGCGTACCCGCACTGGTCCACTTCGGACTGCTCCCGTGGGCCCATCTCGCCTTCGCCGAGGAGTGGCGACCGGCACCGCAGCCGGTTCCCGACCCGGACCGGTTTCCGGCCGAGGTCGCGTACGCGCTGGTCGAGGGGGGCTGGCGGCCGGGTTTCGGGGACAGGCTGCTGGCCGGCGAGGCGATCACGAAGGTGTGCGGGGTGCCGGGCGTGCACCACCGGCACCAGGGGTTCGAGGCCGCCGAGCGGACCCTGACCGCGTTTCCCGGCGTGGTCTGCGGGCGGCGCGGGCCGGGCGAGCAGGTGTGGATCCGGCGCTTCGAGATCAACCCGGCCGGGGCCGCGTACAGCGCCGACAGCCTGGCCGGACTCGGCGCCGTGCTCGGCGTACGACTCTTCCCGATCGGCACCGAGGGCGGCGACAGCATCCTCGCCGTCGACGAGTTGGGTCGGATCTTCGCACTCGACGAGGCCGGCGAGTGGTTCCTCGGCCCCGACATCGACACCGCCCTGACCAGCCTGCTCCTCGGTCGCGCACCCGCCCGGGTCCACGACGACGGCACCTGGTAGCCCCGGCCCTGCCCGGCTACAGGTCGACGCCGGTGAGGACCATGACCCGGGGTTCGGTGTAGTCGTCCATCGCACTGCGTACGCCCTCGCGCCCGACACCGCTGCCCTTCACCCCGCCGTACGGCATCTGGTCGGCCCGGTACGACGGCACGTCGCCGACGATCACCCCACCGACCTGGAGGGTGCGGTGGGCGGTGAACGCGGTCTGGAGACTGTGCGTGAAGACCCCCGCCTGAAGCCCGTACGCCGAATCGTTGACCGCGGCGAACGCGGCCCGGTCGTCGGCGACCGGGGCGACCACCAGGACCGGCCCGAACACCTCCTCGGTCCAGACCTTGGCCGCACCCGGCACTCCGGTCAGCACCGTGGGCGGGAAGGAACTGCCCGAACGCGGGCCGCCGAGCGCGGACGCCCCGCCGGCGGCCACCGCCTCGTTCACCCAGTCCTCGACCCGGACCGCGGCCGTCTCGCTGATCAGCGGTCCCACGTCCGTGGCATCGTCGGCCGGGTCACCGACCCGCAGCGCCTTCACCGCGCCGACCAGCCGGGACAGGAAACCGTCGTAGAGCCCCTCGTGCACGAACACCCGCTGCACCGCGATGCAGCTCTGCCCGGCCTGGTAGTTGGCGAAGGTGGCGATCCGCTGCGCCGCCCAGTCGAGGTCGGCGTCGCTCGCCCAGTCACCGCAGATCACCGCGGCGGCGTTCCCGCCCAACTCCAGGGTGACGTGCTTGTCCGGTACGGCCCGCCGGATCGCGGCGCCGACCGGCCCGGAGCCGGTGAACGACACCACCGGCAGGCGTGGGTCCCCGGTCAGCTCGGCGGCCCGGTCGTTGGGCAGCGGCAGCACCGAGAACAGCCCCGCCGGCAGCCCGCCGTGCGGCTCGGTCACCTCGGCCAGCAGTTCACCGAGGAGCAGGGCGGTCAAAGGGGTCGCCGGTGCCGGCTTCACCACGATCGGTGCACCGACGGCGAGCGCCGGGGCGACCTTGTGCGCGACCAGGTTCAGCGGGAAGTTGAACGGCGTGATGCCCAGGACGGGGCCGCGCGGCACCCGGCGTACCAGGGCGATCCGCCCGGTGGCGGCCGGGTCGGTGTCCAGTCGTTGCAGTTCGCCGGAGAACCGCCGGGCCTCCTCGGCGGCCCACCGGAAGGTGGAGACCGCCCGGGTCACCTCGATCCTGGCCCACTTCACCGGTTTGCCGCTCTCGGCGGTGATCAGCCGGGCGAACTCCTCCGCCCGCTCGGCGAGGCGGCGCGACACGTGGTCCAGCGCGGCGGCCCGGACGTGCGCCGGCAGCGCCGCCGCCGTCGCGGCGACGTCGTGGGCGGCGGCCACCGCCCGCTCGACCTGGTCCGCGGTGGCATGACTGGTACGCCCGACCTCCCGCCCGTCGTACGGGTGCGAGACGACCACGACGTCGTCGCCACTGGCCGGCGTACCGGCAACGTAGAACGGGGTTGCCTTCATGCAGTGCAGCGTAAACGAACACGTGCTTGCACTAAAACAGTCGCTCAAGCCCTTGTCTGCCGCGAATTCAGTAGCCAGGATGGCAGGCAGGTTGCGATTACCTCCGCGACACCGCCTCCTCCACGACAGCGCGCAGGCTACCCCCGGGAGACCCGACATGACCGACAAGCAAGTACTGCGCAACTTCGTCAACGGCGAGTACGTCGATCCGATCGACGGCCACAGCGTCGACCTGATCGACCCGTGCACGGGTGAGGTGTTCGCCCAGTCGCCGGTCTCCGGGGCGGCGGACGTCGACGCGGCGATGACCGCCGCCGCGACCGCCTTCGAGAGCTGGCGGGACGTCACCCCGGCCGACCGGCAGCGGGCCCTGCTGAAGCTGGCCGACGCGGTGGAGTCACGGGCGGCCGAGCTGGTCGACGCCGAGGTACGCAACACCGGCAAGCCCCGCCAGCTCACCGCCGACGAGGAGCTGCCGCCGTCGGTGGACGAGTTCCGGTTCTTCGCCGGGGCGGCCAGGATGCTGGAGGGACGCTCCGCCGGGGAGTACCTGGCCGGGCACACGTCCTACGTACGGCGCGAGCCGATCGGCGTCTGCGCCCAGGTCACCCCCTGGAACTACCCGCTGATGATGGCGGTCTGGAAGATCGCCCCCGCGCTCGCCGCCGGCAACACGGTGGTGCTCAAACCGTCGGACACCACCCCGGTCTCCACCCTGCTGCTCGCCGAGATCGCCGCCGAGTTCTTCCCACCGGGGGTCTTCAACGTGGTCTGCGGTGACCGGAACACCGGCCGCAGCCTGGTCTCCCACCCCACCCCGAGAATGGTGTCGATCACCGGCTCCACCCGTGCCGGCATCGAGGTGGCGGCCTCCGCCGCGTCCGACCTGAAGCGGACCCACCTGGAGTTGGGCGGCAAGGCACCGGTGGTGGTCTTCGACGACGCCGACATCGCTGCGGCGGCCGAGGCGATCGCGGTCGGCGGGTACTTCAACGCCGGCCAGGACTGCACCGCCGCGACCCGCGTACTCGCCGGTCCCGGCGTGTACGACGACTTCGTCGCCGCCCTGACCGAACAGGCGCGCAACACCAGGACCGGTGCACCGGACGACCCCGACGTGCTCTACGGCCCACTCAACAACGCCAACCAGCTCGCCAGGGTCAGCGGCTTCCTGGACCGCCTGCCCGACCACGCGGAGCTGCGGTCCGGCGGCAACCGGGTCGGCGAGCGCGGCTACTTCTACGCCCCCACCGTCGTTTCCGGGGTCCGGCAGTCCGACGAGATCATCCAGGACGAGGTGTTCGGGCCGGTCATCACCGTGCAGCGGTTCACCGACGAGGACGAGGCGGTCCGGTGGGCCAACGGCGTCGAGTACGGCCTCTCCGCCTCGGCCTGGACGAAGGACCACGGACGGGCGATGCGGATGACCCGACGGCTCGACTTCGGCTGCGTCTGGGTGAACACCCACATCCCGTTCGTCTCCGAGATGCCGCACGGCGGGTTCAAGCACTCCGGCCACGGCAAGGACCTCTCCATCTACGGCCTGGAGGACTACACCCGGATCAAGCACGTCATGCACAACATCGAGAGCTGACCCGATGACCAGCGCACCCCGGCCCGCATCGCCGGCCAGCTCCGAGGACCTGCACAAACGGCGGGCCGGTGCGGTCGCCCGTGGCGTCGGCAGTGTCATCCCGTCCTACGTGGACCATGCCAGCGGCGGCACCATCGTCGACGTCGACGGCCGGGAGTGGATCGACTTCGCGGCCGGTATCGCGGTCACCAACGTCGGCAACTCCGCCCCCCGGGTCGTCGCCGCCATCCGGGAGCAGGCGGAACGGTTCACCCACACCTGCTTCATGGTCGCGCCGTACGAGTCGTACGTGGCCGTCTGCGAACAGCTCAACACCCTCACCCCCGGCACGTACGAGAAGCGTTCGGCGCTGTTCAACTCCGGTGCCGAGGCGGTGGAGAACGCCGTCAAGATCGCCCGCCACGTCACCGGCCGAGCGGCGGTGGTGGTCTTCGACCACGCGTACCACGGGCGGACCAACCTGACGATGGCGTTGACGGCGAAGAACATGCCGTACAAGCACCGCTTCGGGCCGTTCGCCGGAGAGATCTACCGAGTGCCGATGTCGTACCCGCTGCGCGACGGCGGGTTGACCGGTCCCGTTGCGGCAGCCAACGCCATCGAGCTGATCGAGAAGCAGGTCGGTGCGGAGAACGTGGCCGCACTGCTGATCGAGCCGATCCAGGGCGAGGGCGGTTTTGTCGTACCGGCTCCGGGTTTCCTGCCCGCGTTGCGGGAGTGGGCGACGGCGGCCGGGGTCGTCTTCGTCGCCGACGAGATCCAGACCGGCTTCTGCCGTACCGGCGACTGGTTCGCCCTCGACCACGAACAGGTCGAACCGGACCTGATCACCCTGGCGAAGGGAATCGCCGGTGGACTCCCGCTCGCCGCCGTCACCGGCCGCGCGGAGCTGATGGACGCCGTACACGTCGGCGGCCTGGGCGGCACCTACGGCGGCAACCCGATCGCCTGCGCCGCCGCACTGGCCGCCATCGAGACCATGCACGAACTGGACCTCCCCACCGCCGCCCGCAACATCGAGGCGACCATGCTCCCCCGCCTACAGACCCTGGCCGCCCAGGACCCCAGGATCGCCGAGGTACGCGGCCGAGGCGCCATGCTCGCCGTAGAGCTGGTCCTGCCGGGCACCCTCACCCCCGACCCCACCACCACCGCCGCCATCTCCGCCGCCTGCCACCGCCTGGGCCTACTCACCCTCACCTGCGGCACCTACGGCAACGTTCTCCGCTTCCTCCCCCCGCTCGTCATCGACACCCCCACCCTCACCCGCGCCCTGACCCTCCTAGAAACCGCCTTCACCACCACCTGAACCCCACCCCCCGGTCCCGGCCCCACTCCCTCCCCACCCCGCTCCCTCCCCGCTCCCTCCCCGCCCCTCGCCCCGCTCCCCGCTCCCCGCGTCGATCTTGCAGTTGTGGTCGTAGACATAAGCCGCAAAGGAAATGGATCAGGCGCCACAACTGCAAGATCGACGGGGCCGGGGCGGGCGGGCCGGGGCCGGGGCGGGCGGGGGCGGATTTAGGGGAGGAGGATGGCGCGGACTGTGGCGGCTATGTGGGCGGGGCGGCTGTAGAGGTCGCGGGCGGTGAAGTAGCGCATTTTCCAACCGTTGGTGGCGAGCCAGTTCATCCGGGCGCGGTCGTAACGGAGCCGCTCGGGGTCGAGGTGGGATGCACCGTCGTACTCCAAGCCAATCCGACGCTCCCGGTATCCCAGGTCGAGCCGGTAGACCCGCGAGCCGTACCGGTCGCACGCCCAGATCTGCGGCTCCGGCACCGGCAGGCCCGCGTCGATCAGCACCAGACGGAGTTGGCTTTCCTGCCTGCACTCGGCACGAGGGTCAGCGATCGGCACCAGGTTCCGCACCTGACAGACTCCCCGCAGTCCGGCATGCCGACCGACCTCCGCCCACAAATCGTCGGTACGGCAGGCACCGGACCGGAGTACGGCATCGAGCAGCGGCAGGGCATCCATCCGGCGCAACTGCCGCGCCAGGTCGATCGCGCACCGGGCAGCCGGTACGCAGGGCACACCGGCAAGTTCAACCGGGCCGAGCACCGGCAGCACCGCCTCGTGCGCGACAACGCCCCGAATCCTGGTCACCGCGACGCCCGTCGGCACTATCACGTGGATCATCTCCGGAGGCGAGGTCCCGAATCCGTGTAACGCGGCAGCCGACTGGTAGCCGAGCACCGCCCCGGCCGGAAGCCGCCGGAACGTCGCCCGCAACAGGTCCAGCCGGCTCGGGTTCGGGACGTAGATACCCCGGGTCACCCGTCGCAGATCACCGCGCGCGACCCGATGACGGACCGCCGCCCGTGACATGCCAGCCGTACGCAACTCCGGATAGCGAAACGTCCCCTCGATCTCCACCCACCCAACACTGACCACCCACCCCCGCCCCCACCACCCCCACCCGCTCCCCTGTGGACAACCACCCCACCTGTGGAAAACCCCCTAATCAACCACCCACCTGCTACACACACACCCCCGCCCCTCCCTCCCTCCCTCCCTCCCTCCCTCCCCTCCCCCTCCCTCGCCTGGCGATCTTGCAGTTGTGGCGCCCAGGATGCCGGATTCGGGGCCTTTGTCAGCCACCACAACTGCAAGATCGCCGAGGAAGGCTGGCACGGCGGGCCCGAACCCCATCCGGGCACGGCGGCTCACCGGTCTTCGATGCCCCAGGGGGAGCCGTACGCGGTGAGCAGATCCAGGAACGGCTTGGGCGGCAACGCCTCAGGCCCGAGTACGCCGATGCCGCTCCACACTCCGGTGGCGAGCAGTTCGAGGGCGATCACCGGGTTGATCGCGGTCTGCCAGACGACGGCCTGGTGGCCGTACTCGGCCATCGACCATTCGTTGTCGACCACGTGGTAGAGGTAGGTGCGGCGGGGTTTGCCGTCCTTTCCGGTGCCGGTGACCCAGGTGCCGGCGCAGGTTTTGCCGCGCATCCGGTCACCGAGGCTCGCCGGGTCGGGCAGGCAGGCGGCGACCACGTCCCGGGGAGCGACGGAGACCCCACCGACCCGGACCGGGCGGGTCGAGTCCAGCCCGAGTTTGTGCAGCGTACGGAGCACGTCGATGAACTCGGCGCCGAGCCCGTACTTGAAGGTGACCTTGCGGGCCGGCACCCAGCGCGGGACGAGCAGCACCTCCTCGTGCTCCACGTGCACACACTCGACCGGGCCGATCCCCTCGGGGAAGTCGAACATCTCCGGTTCGGCGAACGGTTCGGTCGTGTACCAGCCCCGGTCGGCCTCCCAGATGACGGGCGGGTTGAGGCACTCCTCGATGGTGGTCCAGATGGAGAACGACGGGGCGAAGTCGTAACCGTCGACGGTCAGGTTCGCGCCGTCGCGTACGCCGATCTCGTCGATGTCGGAGAAGAGCGCGTCGGCGGCGTAGCGGGCGAAGATGTCGGACAGACCCGGTTCGACACCGATGCCGAGCAGCGCCAGCCGGCCCGCCTCGGACCATTTTTCCGCCATCGCGAACTGGTCGTCGCCGAGCTTGACCCCGCACTGCTGGTAGGGACTGTCGGGGTGCGGGGTGGACAGCGACATCGCCATGTCGAGGTAGTCGGCGCCGGCGGCGAGTGCCCCTTCGAAGATCGGCATGACGAAGCGCGGGTCGACCGCGTTGAGGACGTGCGTGATCCCGTGTTCGCGGCAGAGCGCGGCGACCGCGTCGGCCGAGGAGGCGTCGACGGTCGCGGCGACGAACCGGGAACGTCCCGCGACCGCGCGCTCGGCACGGGCCGGGTCGTGGTCGGCGACCACGCAGAGGTCGAAGAAGTCGCGGCGGTCGGCGATCGCGGCAGCGGCGGAGCCGACCCCGCCTGCGCCGAGGAGGAGGAAACGCATGGAAAACCCCTTCCGGGTACGGATATCAGCGCCGTACCCGTAGTCGCCGCCCGACCGAGCCACCGAGCACCAGCAGTACGGCGATCGCGAACATGGCCGTGCCGATCACGTTGACCTGCGGCGGGATACCACGCTGGGCGGCTCCCCAGACGTACATGGGGAAGGTGACGGTGGTGCCGGAGTTGAAGTTCGTGATGATGAAGTCGTCGAACGAGAGCGAGAACGCCAGCAGGGCGGCGGCGACGATGCCGGGCAGCACCAGTGGCAGGGTGATCCGGCGGAACGTCTGCCACTCGTTGGCGTAGAGGTCCATCGCCGCCTCTTCCAGCCGGCTGTCCATCCCGGCGAGCCGGGCCTTGACCGTGACGACCACGAACGAGACGCAGAACATGACGTGTGCGATCAGTACGGTCCAGAAGCCGAGCGGCACCCCGCCGGCGACGAACAGGGCCAGCAGCGAGGTCCCCATGACCAGTTCGGGGCTGGCCATCGGCAGGAAGACCAGCAGGTTGACCACACCCCTGCCCCGGAACCGGTGCCGGACCAGGGCGAACGCCATCAGCGTGCCGAGCGCGGTGGCGACGACGGTGGCGAGGAACCCGATCTGGGCGCTGCGGGCGACCGCCGAGCACAGGTCGGCCGGACCGCACGGGTTGGCCCAGTTGTCGAGGGTGAACTCGTTGAAGTCGTACGACACCCGGCTCGACGGGCGGTTGAACGACAGCGCCCCGACGACCGCGATCGGCAGGAACAGGTAACCGAGGACCACCAGCGCCACCACCATCACCCAGTGGTCCGCGACCCAGCGCCCGATCCGATGACCCATGTCAGATGACCTCCTCGGTGCCGGAGCGGCGCAGGTAGACGAAAACGATGGCCAGGATCGCCGCCATCAGGAGGAAGGAGAGCGCCGCGCCCTGGGGGTAGTCGAGCCGGACCAGGAACGCGGAGTCGATCACGTTGCCGATCATGTACTCGTTCGGCGTACCGAGGAGTTCGGCGTTGATGTAGTCGCCGCTCGCCGGGATGAAAAAGAGCAGGGTGCCGGCAACGAGACCGGGCATGGACAACGGCAGGACGACCGTACGGAAGGTGCGTACCGGACCTGCGTAGAGGTCCTTCGCCGCTTCCAGCAGTCGACCGTCGAGCCGTTCCAGGCTGGCGTAGAGCGGCAGGACCAGGAACGGCAGGAAGTTGTACGTCAGCCCGAGTACCACCGCGAACGGGGTGGCCAGCAGCCTGCCGTCGGCGCCGAGGAGGTGCAGGTCGCGCAGCAGCCCGACCAGGACACCGTTGTCGGACAGGATCGTCTTCCAGGCCAGGGTGCGGACCAGGAAACTGGTGAACATCGGGGCGATGACGCAGACCAGCAGCAGGTTGCGCCACCGCCCGGCGCGCTGCGCGATCGCGTACGCCAGGGGGTAGCCGAGCAGAATCGCGAGCACGGTGGCGATGCCGGCGTACAGGAACGAGCGGCCGAACTGCGGCCAGTAGGCGGCCAGGACGTCACCGTAGTTGCCGAACGCCCAGGTCATCGCGTACCCGGTGGCGAGCGAGCCGCCCGGGTCGTAGAGGCTCGCGGCGGCGAGTTGCACCACGGGTACGACGAAGAAGAGCAGCAGCCACAGTCCGCCCGGCAACAGCAGCAGGTACGGCAGCGCCTTCTTCCTCATGTCGGAAGCTCGGCGGGGGTGTCGAGGATCGGTGCGGTCTGGTCGGCCGCGCCCGGTTCCCGGGGCAGCAAAAAGGCGTGTTCACCGCGCCAGTGCGCCACCACGTCCGAGCCGACCGGCAGCACGCTGGTGGCGCCGCTGTTCGCCACGAAGACCGACAGTTCGGTCCCCCACCCGGTCCGGACCTGGTACTGGGTGCTCACCCCGAGGTAGGCGGCATCACTGACCACGCCGGTGATCTGCTGGTGTCCGGCGGGGACCGGATCCTCCGCACCGACCAGGTGCAGCTTCTCCGGGCGTACGCCGAGGTAGACCGGTCCCCGGTCGACCCGGGACCGGGCGGCGGGCACCGAGAAACGCGAGCCGTACGCCTCGACCGGAACCTCGTCCCCGGCGCGCCCGGCGGCGTCCCCGGCCAACAGGTTGGACTGGCCGAGGAAGTTGGCGACGAACGCGGTGGCCGGGAACTCGTAGAGGTCGGCCGGGGCGCCGAGTTGTTCGATCTTCCCGGCGTTCATCACCGCGACCGTGTCGGCCATCGTCATGGCCTCCTCCTGGTCGTGGGTGACGTGTACGAAGGTGATGCCGACCTCGGTCTGGATCCGTTTGAGTTCGAGTTGCATCTGCCGGCGCAGCTTGAGGTCCAGGGCGCCGAGCGGTTCGTCGAGCAGCAGCACCTGCGGTCGGTTGATCAGCGCCCGGGCCAGCGCCACCCGCTGCTGCTGGCCGCCGGAGAGCTGCGCCGGGTGCCGCTTGGCGTAACCGTCGAGCTGCACCAGCGCCAGCATCCGGTGCACCTGTTCGGTCACCTCGCGGACCTTGCGACGGCGCAGCCCGAAGGCGACGTTCTCGAAGATGTCCAGGTGCGGGAAGAGCGCGTAGCTCTGGAAAACCGTGTTCACCGGCCGCCTGTACGGCCGCAGCCGGCTGATGTCCTGCTCGCCGAGGAGGACCTGCCCGCTGGTCGGCTCGGTCAGCCCGGCGACCATGCGCAGGGTGGTGGTCTTGCCGCACCCGGAGGCGCCGAGCAGGGCGAAGAACGACCCCTGCGGGACGGTCAGGCTGAGGTCGTCGACCGCGGTGAAGATGCCGTACCGCTTGGTCACGTTGGTCAGGCGCAGGTCGCCCGCAACCTGTTCTGTGGTTTCTTTGGTCATCGCCGGCTACGCACCGATGACCTGCTGGAACTTGCCCTCGTACGCGCGTTCCTGGGCGTCGGTCAGGGCCATGAAGACCTTCGCCTTGGCCAGCAGCGCGGCATCCGGGAAGATCAGCGGGTTGGCGGCCAACTCCGGGTCGATCTTCTCCATCTCCGCCTGCGCGCCCTCGACCGGGCAGATGTAGTTGACGTACGCGGCGACCTGGGCGGCCACGGCCGGGTCGTAGTAGTAGTCGATGAGTGCCTCGGCGTTGCCCTTGTGGGTCGCCTTGTTCGGCACCTCCATGTTGTCCGAGAAGAGCATCACCCCGGAGTCCGGCGCCACGAACTGGATCTTGTCGTTCTCGGCGGAAAGTTGGATGACGTCGCCGGACCAGCCGATACACGCCGCCACGTCGCCCTTGGCCAGGTCGGGCGCGTAGTCGTTGCCGGTGAACCGGCGGATCTGCCCGCTGTCCACGGCCTTCTGCAACTTCGCGAGCGCGTCGTCGAACTGGGCGTCGGTGAACTTCGCCGGATCGTGCCCGTTGGACTGCAACAACAGACCCATGGTGTCGCGCATCTCGCTCAACGCGGTCACCTTGCCCTTGAGATCGGGGCGGGTGAGCAGTTCGTCGACCGTACGGATCTCCTTGGTGACACTGCCGTTGTAGGCGAGCCCGGACAGGCCGGACTGCCACGGCAGGGCGTACTCGTTGTTCGGGTCGAAGGAGCGACCGCGCAGCGAGGCGAGCAGGTTCTTCTCCACATTGGGGAGTTTCGCCTTGTCGAGCTTCTGCACCCAGCCGAGCCGGATCACCCGGGCGGCCATCCAGTCGGTGAGCACGATGATGTCGCGCCCGGTCGACTGACAGGCGGCGAGCTGGTTCTGCACCTTGCCGAAGAACTCGTTGTTGTCGTTGATGTCCTCGGTGTACGTAACCTGGATGCCGGACTTCGTCTGGAAGGCGTCGAGGGTGGGCCGCTTCGACTCGTCGGCCTCGTCAACGTCGAGATACTGCGGCCAGTTGGAGAAGGCGAGCGTCTTCTCGGTGCCGGAGAGGTCCTCGCTGACACAGCCGGCCTCGGTCTGCTGCGCACCCTTGGTGCCGCAGGCGGCCAGGGCGCCACCGGCGGCGAGCAGCGCCGCCGAGCCGGCGGCACCGTGCAGCAGGGTCCGACGGGAGACTCCGGGCAGCAGGGTCGGACGGGAGGCACCGAGCGGCGGGGGGCGGAAACGGTTACGCATATGACGGCTCCTCGGGGGTCGAGCCAGCGGTGCGGAACATGGGGGGTGGCGCCCGCCGGCCGGATGTCATCGCGACTGATTCAATGTGACGACGATCCTGGCATGCAGCACCGCTTGTTACAAGGGATTCCGTCGCGGAAGTAGCTGTTCGCAACGAAATGCGCCAGACTCACCGCGGTAACACAACAGGCATCCAATGCCTGGTCAGCGACTGGGGGAAAGATGGCCAACGGGCCCACCGACGATCGCCGCGCACGACGAGTCACCGTACGCGAGGGCGCGAATCACGCCCTGCTCGACGATGTCGCGAAACAGATCATCGAACAGTTGCAGGAGGACGGGCGCCGGGCGTACGCGACGATCGGTCGGGCGGTCGGCCTCTCCGAGGCGGCCGTACGCCAGCGGGTGCAGCGGCTGCTCGACGCCGGGGTGATGCAGATCGTCGCGGTGACCGATCCGCTCCAGCTCGGCTTCCCCCGCCAGGCGATGATCGGCCTGAAGACCGACGGCGACCTGGAACAGGTGGCGGACCGCCTCGCCGAACTGGACGAGGTCGACTACGTGGTCATCACCGCCGGCTCGTTCGACCTGCTCACCGAGGTCGTCTGCCGCAACGACGACCACCTCCTGGAGATCCTGCAACGCCTACGCGCCGTCCCCGGCGTCGTCTCCACAGAAGCCTTCGTCTACCTAAAACTCCGCAAACAAACCTACTCCTGGGGCACCCCCTAACCCCGCTCTCCCAACCCCACCCCCGTTCACCCCGTTGATCATGAAGTTAGCGACCGGATGAGGCTGATTTCAGGTCGCTAACTTCATGGTCAACTTCGCGGGGTGGGGTGGGGTGGGGTGGGGCGGGGTGGGGCGGGGTGGGTGGGGTGGGCGGGGTGGGGCGGTGGGGTGCGCGCTGGCAGTGGTAGCGCGTTCAGTTCGTACATCAGAGATGGTGTGCGTACACAATGCCGCTTAGTTAAGGCGTTGGTTGGTGATTTTGGTGGTGGTTTGGCTGGGTGTGATGGTGATGTGGTGGTGGGTGTGGGTGGGTGGTCGGGGTTGGTGGCGGGGTTTTGTGGGGTAGGGGGTGGCGGTTGGTCGTCGTTGGCGGGGGTAGGTGCGGTGGCGTCTGGTGAGTGGTGGTTCGTTGAGGATGTCGGTGATGGTGTGGTTGCGGGTGTGGTGGGTGGGGGGTTGGTGGAGGGCGGTGCGGGCGGTGCGGAGGGTGAGGGTGAAGGAGATGTGGTCGGGGTCGTGGTTGGCGGTGGTGGCGGCTTCGGTGCGGAGGTGGCAGAGGGCTTGGTAGGTGATGAGGAGTGCGTAGATCTCTTGGGTGATGCCGGTGGGTGTGTGTGAGCGGAGGGTGGTGTTGGTGCCGATGAGGCGGGGTTTGAGGAAGCTGTAGTGGGTTTCTGATTCCCAGCGTTGTTGGTAGAGGGTGGCGAGTTGTTGCGCGGGGGCGTGGTGGTGGTCGAGCAGGGTGGTGAGTAGCCGGTATTCGTCGGTTCGGGTGTCTTGGCCGGTGGTGGTGGTGATGGTGAATTCCACGACGCGGATTTGGTGGCCGTGGCGTGGTGGTTGGGGTGCGCGGCCGCGGGCGCGGGCGCCGTTGAGGCGGGCGGTCTCGCGTCTGGTGGGGAGTGTGGCGAGGAATGAGCCGTCGGGTAGGTGGGTGGTGGGGACGAGTTGGAGGTTCTTCTTCGCTCGCCAGATGAGGTCGGCGCCGGTGGCGGTGGCGTGTGACCACAGGTCGTGACTGGTGAAGTTCCGGTCGGCGAGGAGGAGCATGCCGGGGGTGAGTGAGGCGAGGAGCCGCCGGGCGAGGGCGGGTTCGCTGGAGGTGACGACTCCGTCGAAGGCGGCGTCGATGATGCTGTGGGTGCCGCAGTCGATGAGTGTCATGAGTCGGATCAGTGGGGTGCTGCCGAGCCGGCGTAGGTAGCTGTCCACTTGTTTTTTGGTGGGTTTGCGGGCTTGGCCGTGGTAGCCGAATTCGGTGGCGTTGGCGGGGGTGTCCGGGGCGGGGAGGGTGGTGGCGTCCCATGCGACGAGACGTCGACCGAAGGCGTAGGTCGAGCCGGTTGTGGGGGTGTTGGTGGAGTCACGGACCCGGTCGAAGAGCAGGTGGAAGGGCTTGACGCCGAGTCGCTGCCGGGCCTGGGTCAACGCTGAGCTCGACGCGATCACGCATCCCTGACACAGGCCCCGCCACCGTAGGACCAGGATCCGTAGGACGGCCCGGTATCCCGGTGGGCGGTAGCCGTCGGCGGCGCTGAACAGTGTTAACGCGAGTACGAAGTAGATCACCACCCGGGCGGGTAGGACCCGGCGTCGTTGTTCCCGGCAGCCGGTGGTCTCGATGACCTCGTCGACCAGGTCGGGTGGGACGGTACTGGTCAACACCCCGAGATCGATGTGATCGCGGGCTGGGCCACTCATCGCGGGCATGGCAAACTGAACCGACAACGGAACTCCCGGGACAGACGGTCTTTCTTGGTCGATCGACAGTCATACCGGTAGTTCCGTTGTTCCATGTTCCGCCACGCCGCCGTGACCATCCGGCGTCACCCGACCACCCACCGCCCTAACTGAGCGGCATTGTGTACGTACATCGTTTTTGATGTAAGAAATTTCCGCGTTATGTGGTCCGGCGAGGAGGTCGTCCCCGCATCGTGACGGGTCGTCACGGCAGTACCCCGCAGGGCGACACCCCCGGTACGGCAACGCCACGGCGCGGCACGGCACGCGCGGCAACGCCCCGCGCCGAAGTGTCCGCGGCGGGGGCGGGTGGTGAAGAAAAGGGTCAGTGCTTCGCCAGGGCCACGAAGGCTCGCCCTGCGGCGGGGGGCGAAACTGAGGGTGCCGCCGTCGCGGTTCCTGGTGTCCGGACCAGGACCCGTCCGGGCAGGTTGTCCGCCACTTCGACGCAGTCCCCGCCGTTGTTGCTGCTGCGGGTGGAGGTGCGCCCGCGGGCGTCGGTCATGTCCATGTCCGCGCCACATCCCTGATCAGCTCGATCGTCTGCCGACGGGACAGCGCCTCACCGGTCAGGCTGTCCCAACGCTTTGCCGTCCCTGAGCTGGGCGAGGACGAACGGACCGGCCAGGCCGGTGCGCCACGGCGCGGCGGCGGGGATGACCCGGAACTGGACAGACGGAAGCTCGGCGACCTTCACCAGGTGTTCGAGCTGCCCCCGCATAACGTCACGATCTGCTCCACCGTCTCCGGCGGCAGCACCCGGCCGACGTTGAGCATCGCGCGGGCACCCACCCTCTAGCAGCACCTACGGATTTCGTTGCGGGCAGCAGCGCAATGCACAGAAACCGTTGCCGTGATCGCGAATGAGTGGCGTTAACCCTTGCGTCACGGCCCACGCCTGTGCGATAACCGTGGTCACAGCGGCCGGGATCCGGCCCGATCACGGAACAGGGGCAGGCAGCCATGGCCAACGCCACCGACCACCTCTGGATGCACTTCACCCGGATGTCCGGGTACCGCGACGCGGAGGTGCCGACCATCGTCCGGGGCGAGGGTGCGTACGTCTGGGACAGCCAGGGGCGCCGCTACCTCGACGGGTTGGCCGGGCTCTTCGTGGTCAACGCCGGGCACGGCCGTACCGAGCTGGCCGAGGCGGCAGCCAAGCAGGCCGCCGAGCTGGCGTACTTCCCGCTCTGGTCGTACGCGCACCCGACCGCGATCGAGCTGGCCGAGCGGATCGCCTCGCTGACTCCGGGCGACCTGAACCGGGTCTTCTTCACCACCGGGGGCTCGGAGGCGGTGGAGTCGGCGTGGAAGCTGGCCCGCGCGTACTTCAAGCGGACCGGCAAGCCGACCAAGTACAAGGTGATCAGCCGGTACATCGCGTACCACGGGACGTCGATGGGTGCGCTGTCGATCACTGGGCTGCCGGGCATCAAGACGGACTTCGAGCCGCTGGTGCCGGGTGCGATCAAGGTGCCGAACACCAACTTCTACCGGGCGCCGGAGCACGGCGACGACCCGGAGGCGTTCGGCCGGTGGGCCGCCGACGAGATCGGGCGGGCGATCGAACGGGAGGGGCCCGACACCGTCGCCGCCGTGTTCCTGGAACCGGTACAGAACTCCGGCGGCTGCTTCCCGCCGCCGCCGGGTTACTTCGACCGGGTACGCGAGATCTGCGACCAGTACGACGTACTGCTCGTCTCCGACGAGGTGATCTGCTCCTGGGGCCGGCTCGGTGAGTACTTCGGCGCCCAGCGGTACGGCTACCAGCCCGACATCATCACCACAGCGAAGGGCATCACCTCCGGGTACGCCCCGCTCGGCGCGATGATCGCCAGCGATCGGCTGATCGAGCCGTTCCTCGCCAACACCGAGATGTTCGCCCACGGCATCACCTTCGGCGGGCACCCGGTCTCCTGTGCGGTCGCCCTGGCCAACCTCGACGTGTTCGCCCGCGAGGACCTGATCGGCCACGTACGGGCCAACGAAGGCAGCTTTCGGACCACTCTGGAACGTCTGCACGACCTGCCGATCGTCGGCGACATCCGGGGCGACGGCTACTTCTACGGCATCGAGCTGGTCAAGGACAAGACGACCAGGGAAACCTTCGACGAGGCCGAGTCCGAGCGGCTGCTGCGCGGTTTCCTGTCCACCGCCCTGTTCGAGGCGGGGCTCTACTGCCGAGCCGACGACCGCGGCGACCCGGTGGTGCAGCTCGCCCCGCCGCTCATCGCCGACCAGCGACAGTTCGACGAGATCGAGCAGATCCTGCGCACCGTGCTGACCGAGGCGTGGCGGTTGGTGTGAGCTACCGGGACATCTCCTACTGGATGTCCACAGTAGAAGACGACCTGACGCCGCAGGATCCGCTGCCCGGTGACCGGGACGTCGACGTCGCCATCGTCGGTGCCGGTTACACCGGGCTCTGGACGGCGTACTACCTCGCGATCGCCGACCCGTCGCTGCGGATCGCCGTACTGGAAAAGGAGATTGCCGGCTACGGCGCCTCCGGGCGAAACGGCGGCTGGTGCTCGGCGCTGTTCGCCACCGCCATGCCCAAGCTCGCCCGCCGGCACGGGCGGGACGCGGCGATCGCCATGCAGCGGGCCATGCAGACGACGGTGGACGAGGTCGGTCGGGTGACCGCCGCCGAGGGCATCGACTGCGACTGGCACCGGGGCGGGACGGTCACCCTGGCCCGGGGCGCGGCCCAACTCGCCCGGGCCCGCGCCGAGGTCGACGAGGCCCGTGAGTACGGCTTCGACGAGTCCCACCTCGCCCTGCTCGGACCGGCCGAGGCGACCCGCCGGTGCAACGCCGAGGGCGTGCTCGGCGGCACCTTCACCCCGCACTGCGCCGCGATCCACCCGGCCAAGCTGGCCCGTGGCCTGGTCCGGGTGGTCCGGCGACACGGTGTACGGGTCCACGAGCGGACCCCGGTCACCGCGATCGGGCCGGGCCGGGTGCGAACCCCCGCCGGAACGGTCCGGGCCCCGATCGTGATCCGGGCCACCGAGGGATACACCGCCGGCCTGCCCGGTCACCGGCGCACGCTGGCCCCGCTCTACTCGCTGATGGTGGCCACCGAGCCGCTGCCGGCGCCGGTGTGGGAGCGGATCGGGCTGGCCGAGCGGGAGACGTTCTCCGACTTCCGCCGCATGATCATTTATGGGCAACGGACCGCCGACGATCGGCTCGCCTTCGGCGGCCGGGGGGCGCCGTACCACTTCCGCTCCCGGATCCGCCCCGAGTACGACCACGAGCCGAGGATCTTCGACGCCCTCCGTGAGTGCCTGGCCACCCTCTTCCCCGTACTCGGGGCGGAGGTGGCGATCAGTCACCGCTGGGGTGGCCCGCTCGGGGTGCCCCGGGACTGGTCCACCTCCGTCGGGCTGGACCGCTCGACCGGGCTCGGCTGGGCGGGCGGTTACGTCGGCGACGGGGTGGCGACCACCAACCTCGCCGGGCGTACGCTCGCCGACCTGATCCTCGGGGTGAGCAGCGACCTGACCTCGCTGCCGTGGGTGGGACACCGGTCCCGCCGCTGGGAACCCGAGCCGCTGCGCTGGCTCGGCGTCAACGCAGGCCTTCGACTCACCAACGCCGCCGACGCGGTCGACAGGTAGGCGCAGGCCAGGAACGGGGGCAGGCGCAGGAAACGGCGCAGGCCGGGAACGGGGCGGGCGCGGGGAACGGGCGGGCGCGGGGAACGGGGCGGGTCAGTGAGTGGGTGGGATGACCCGGAGGTGACCGCGCCGGCCGGTCTGCTGACCGGGCGGCAGGTCGATGTCGATGTCGTCCTGGCGCTGCACCGGGCGGGCCGCCTCGCGTACCGCCTCGGCGAGCGCGACCAGGTCGTCGGTGGTCGGGGGCGGGGGCTCGAACTCGCCCTCGTGCCGGACCACCTCCCAGCCGCGCGGGGCGGTCAGGCTGCGGGCGTGCTGCTCACAGAGGTCGTACGTGTGCGGCTCGGCAAAGGCGGCCAGCGGACCCACCACGGCGGTCGACTCGTTGTAGACATAGGTCAGCGTGGCGACGGCCTGTCGGGGGCAGCCGTTGCGCGAACAACGCCGTGGTGACCTCACGGCGGCACGGTATCTCTCTTACCGCCTCCAACACACCGCTTGCCGGTACGACACGCCGACCGTCCTGGCCACAATTCGGGCAACGGCCGGACGCGCCGGAGATCCCGGTCCCGACACGGGGTGGTCCGCGATCCGGGATCTGCCCAACCTGGGTCTACCCTGTGCACATGACCAGTCCGGACCACCGCCGGCCGGGGCCCGGGCGGCGTACCCGCCGGGACCGCCACGGCCGAGGCCTGCGCGGTCGGCTGGTGCCGGCGACGGTGCCGCTGGCGCGTACCAAGGCCGAAATCTTCGATGATCTTGTGTTGGACACCGTGGAAACCCTGGAACGGCGGTTCGCCAAGGAGCTGGCGGGTGTCGAGTTCGCCGTCGAGGACGTACCCCCGGATTTGAACGTCTACGACTCCGACGTCCTGGAGGACGGCGAGGTGCCGCTGGCCCGGCTGCTGCCGGGCCGACCGGGCCGGCAGGAGGTGCCGCCCCGGATCGTGCTGTACCGCCGACCGCTGGAGTTCCGGGCCATGGACCGGGAAGACCTGGCCGACCTCGTCCATGACGTGATCATCGAACAGGTCGCGAACCTGCTCGGCGTCGATCCGGACGAACTCGCCTGAGCCGGGCGGCCCCCACCGCCCGGCCGGCGTACGTCAGGCCACCCGACGCTTGAGCTTGCGGCGCTCCCGCTCGGAGAGCCCACCCCAGATACCGAACCGTTCGTCGTGCCCGAGCGCGTATTCCAGGCATTCGGCCTTCACGTCGCAGCGCGAGCAGATCCGCTTTGCCTCACGGGTCGAGCCGCCCTTCTCGGGAAAGAACGCCTCCGGGTCAGTCTGCGAGCAGAGCGCCCGCTCCTGCCACTCCGGCGCATTCCCGAGCAGGTCGGCCACCTCGAGTCGGCCGTCCATCAGATGCCTCCTTATCGCGCGCCGGCAACGTGGCCGGCGCAACCCCCCACGCGGAAGGCGTGTTTTTGTCCGTACGGTGGCAGTTTGATGCGCTCCGTTCGAACGACCCCACTGAAATTACACGGGTGTAATGCGTGCGTCGTCAAGCCGAACCTGATAAATGGGGTCACCCTTCCGGTACGCCTCGAACGACCTGCTGACCCATCCGGTGTCGCCGCCTGCCCTACCGATTGAGACCCGGCAGGAGTAACGCCTCATCGGCGAGTTGCCGCCGAAATCCGGCGTGGCGCGACGGGACACGCCAACCAATCGATCGGCGTGTCGCCCGTGAACTGTCGGATATCCAACCCTGGATCCGGTCGACTCCGCCCGGTGGTCGGGACGGGACGACGGGTCACCCGGTCGGGAGTCAGCCGGTGTGCCCGTAGGCCGTGGTGCGCCGCCGCGCGGGCCGTCCGGCCGCCGCCGCGATGGCCTCCAACTGCGCCACCGTACGGGCCGAGCCGTTGTCGGAGCCGGCCATCCGGGAGATGGTCTCCTCCATCAGGGTGCCGCCGAGGTCGTTGCACCCACCCCGGAGCATCTCCACCGTGCCCTCGTCGCCGAGCTTCACCCAGGAGCACTGGATGTTGTCGATCCGCCCGTGCAGCAGCAGCCGGGCCATGGCGTGGACGACCCGGTTCTCCCGCCAGGTGGGGCCGGGGCGGGCGATGCCGGCCAGGTAGATCGGGGCGTTGGTGTGCACGAACGGGAGCGCCACGAACTCGGTGAAGCCACCGGTACGGTCCTGCACCCCGGCCAGCACCCGGAAGTGCCCGAGCCACTGCCCGGGGTGGTCGACGTGGCCGTACATCATCGTTGAGCTGGAGCGGATGCCGAGCTCGTGCGCGGTGCTGACCACCTCGACCCAGGTCGCGGCGGGCAGTTTGCCCTTGGTCAGGACCCAGCGCACGTCGTCGTCGAGGATCTCGGCGGCGGTGCCCGGAATGGTGTCGAGCCCGGCGTCGCGCAACTGGGTCAGCCAGTCCCGTACGGAGACGCCCGCCTTGGCCGCCGCGGTGACGATCTCCATCGGCGAGTACGCGTGCACGTGCATCCCCGGCACCCGTGCCTTCACCGCCCGGACGATGTCGGCGTACACGGTGACCGGGAGCTTCGGGTCGATCCCGCCCTGCATGCAGACCTCGGTGGCACCGGCCTGCCAGGCTTCCTCGGCCCGGTCGGCGACCTGCTCGACGGAGAGCCGGAACGCATCGGCGTCCCGTTCCCGCTGGGCGAAGGCGCAGAAGCGGCAGCCGACGTAACAGACGTTGCTGAAGTTGATGTTGCGGTTGACCACGTACGTGATGTCGTCACCGACAGCCGAGCGCCGTACGTCGTCGGCCACCCGGCACAGCTCGTCCAGGGCGGTGCCGTCGGCGGCGAAGAGCGCCATCGTGGCCGCCTCGTGCCGTGGCTCCAGCAGGGCCGCCGGATTCTCCGATGCCAGCCGCAGCCCGGCCAGCAGGTCGGCGGGGAGCCGCTCGGCCGCACCGCCACCGGCCCGCAACGCCGCCGCACCCTCGTCGACGTGGGCCGCGAGCTGCGCCCAGTCGCCGTAGACGCTGTCGAAGTCGCCGCGCCGGTCGTCGGTCCGCCCGGTGGTGTCGATGGTCGTGTGCAGGTCGGTCCGCCCGCCGGGCACGTACGCGTCCTCCGGCTCCTGCCACGGCCGACCGACCGGCAGCGCCGACTCGACCGCGAGCCCGGTCGCCGGGTCGGAGAGCGCACCCACGTGCGGCCCGATCCTCGGGTCGAGCCACGGGTCGCCGCGACGGACGTACTCCGGGTAGATGGTGAGCCGTTCCCGCAGGGTGAACCCGGCGGCGGCGGTACGGCTGGCCAGCTCCTCGATCTGCGGCCAGGGGCGCTCCGGGTTGACGTGGTCCGGGGTCACCGGTGACACGCCGCCCCAGTCGTCGATCCCGGCCCGCAGCAGCAGGTCGAACTCACCGGCGATCAGGTTCGGCGGCGCCTGGATCCGGGCGCCGGGGCCGAGCAGCACCCGCGCCACCGCCACGGTCGCGGCCAGGTCGTGCAGCTCGGCGTCGGGCATGCCGCGCATCGCCGTGTCCGGCTTGGCGCGGAAGTTCTGCACGATGACTTCCTGGATGTGGCCGTACTCCCGGTGGGTGCGGCGGATCGCGAACAGCGCGTCCACCCGCTCGGCCGGGGTCTCCCCGATGCCGATCAGCAGACCGGTGGTGAACGGGACCCCGACCCGTCCGGCGTCGTCGAGCACCCGCAGCCGTACGGCGGGTTCCTTGTCCGGGGAGCCGTAGTGCGGACCGCCGGGCTCGGACCAGAGCCGGGTGGCGGTCGTCTCCAGCATCATCCCCATGCTCGGCGCCACCGGCTTGAGCCGCTGCAACTCGGCCCAGGAGAGCACACCGGGGTTGAGGTGCGGCAGCAGTCCGGTCTCCTCCAGCACCGCCACCGCGCAGGCGCGTACGTAGTCCAGTGTGGAGTCGTAACCACGCTCGTCGAGCCACTGCCGGGCCGCCGGCCAGCGTTCCTCCGGGCGGTCACCGAGGGTGAACAGCGCTTCCTTGCAGCCCTGGGCGGCGCCCTCGCGGGCGATCGCCAGCACCTCGTCGCGGTCCAGGTAGGCGGCGGGCAGCCGGTGCGGCACGGTGGCGAAGGTGCAGTAGTGGCAGCGGTCCCGGCAGAGCCGGGTCAGCGGGATGAAAACCTTTTTGGAGTACGTGACCACGCCGGGACGGCCGGCGTCGCGCAGGCCCGCGTCCCGGATCGCACCGGCGATCGCGAGCAGGTCGTCCAGCGGTTCACCGCGTGCGCTCAGCAGCGCGACGGCCTCGTCGGTGTCCACCGCCCGGCCGTCGGCGGCGCGCTTCAACGCCCGACGCAGGCTCGCCTCGGTCGGAGCCACGGTCGGACCGGAGTCGATGCGATCAGCCACCAGTGCAGCCTAGGCGCTACCTCCGACGTGATCGCATGGTGCCGGTCACATCAGCGTCCCGGTCACATCGTGTGCCGCTCACATCGTGCGTCGGGCGCATCGCGTGCCGTTCACATCGTGTGTCGGGCGCATCGGCCGGAGCGGACGCCCACCGTCGGGCGCCCGCTCCGGTCGACGGTCAGCGCTGGTACGGCTCGGTCGGCTCGTCGCCGTCGATCCGGGGGGCCGGCGGCTGGCCGCCCGCGCTCGGCTGCTGGCTCGCCGGGTTGATCAACTGGGTCCGCTCGCTGTTCTCGTCGCCCTCCGGAGACCGCTGGATCACCTGGGTGGGCTCACCCGAGGCCGGCGGCGTGGAGGTCGGTGCGGCGAACGGCGACGCGACCGGACCCGGCGCCTGGGCCGGTACGACCGGTGCCTGGGCACCGGAGGTCGGAGCCGACGGCGGCGCCGAGACCGGCGGCGCGGAAGCCGGCGCGGGTACGCCGAAGCCCCCGGTCGGCTGGCCGTAACCCGGCTGCGGGTACGCCTGCTGCGGATAGCCCTGCGGGTAACCCGGCTGCGGCTGCTGGGGGTAACCCTGCGGGTAGCCCGGCTGCCCCGGCTGTCCCGGCTGCTGCGGGTAACCCTGTTGGGGGTATCCCTGCGGGTAGCCCTGCTGGGGGTAACCCGGCTGGCCGTAGTAGCCCGGCTGGGGCTTCGGCTTGGGGACGTAGTAGAAGGTCCGCCAGACCTTGAAGACCAGGAAGGCCGCGACCGCGAAGATGGCCAGGTAGGCGATCTGGGTCAGCAGCCCGGTGAACGCCTGCCGGAACTCCCCGTCGGCCAGCACACCGACCAGCCAGGCGAGTACGGCGAGGGCCCCGAAGAGCGCGGAGACGGCGTACTCGACCAGGGCGACCTGCGTGATCAGCTTGGCCTGGGCGACGACCGGCTGGAGGTGCGTGGCGAGCAGGACGGCGAGCAGCGGCAGCAGGATCGTGGTGACCCCGACGAAGTCGCCGAAGCTGCTCCCCGCCCGGTCGGTGAACTCGTCACCCTCGCCGCGCGGGATCAGCATGTTGATCACGGCGACGAAGAGCAGCAGTGCGTTGGCACCCACCAGCACCAGCGCCGCCGGCTCCCGCAGTGGTTGTGTTATCTGTCGGACCTGCGCCGAGTCGGTCGGCGCGGGTCCAGGCTGACTGGTCAAAGCTCCCCCTGGGGCGGTTTGCGGACGGGTGCCGCAGGTGAGCCTAGTCGCCAACCCGCATAACGGCTCGGCACGCGGGGTGCGGGAGGATGGTCGTATGCACATCGTGGTACTCACCGGCGGCATCGGCGGAGCCCGCTTCCTGGCCGGCGTACGGGCGTACGCGGCTACGACGGGCGACGAGGTGACCGCCGTGGTCAACGTCGGCGACGACGTGATCATGCACGGGCTGCGGATCTGCCCCGACCTGGACAGCGTCATGTACACCCTGGGTGGCGGCGCCGACCCGGAGCGCGGCTGGGGACGGGTCGGTGAAACCTGGACGATCAAGGAAGAACTCGCCGGGTACGGCGCGGAGCCGAGCTGGTTCGGGCTGGGCGACAAGGACATCGCCACCCACCTCGTACGGACGAACATGCTCAACGCCGGCTACCCGCTCTCGGCGGTGACGGAAGCGCTCTGCGCCCGCTGGCAGCCCGGCGTACGGCTGCTGCCGGCGACCGACGACCGCCTGGAGACGCATGTGGTGGTCGACGCCCCGGCCGACGACGCGGGTGACGGCGGCGGACAGCGGGCGATCCACTTCCAGGAGTGGTGGGTACGCCACCGCGGCGCCATCCCGACCCACCGGTTCGTGTTCGTCGGTGCCGAGGCGGCGAAACCGGCGGCCGGGGTGCTCGACGCGCTCGCCGGGGCGGACGTGGTGCTGGTGGCGCCGAGCAACCCGGTGGTGAGCATCGCCCCGATCCTGGCGGTGCCGGGGCTGCGCGAGGCGCTGACCGCCAACCGGGCCCCGGTGGTCGGGGTGTCACCGATCATCGGCGACGCCCCGGTACGCGGCATGGCCGACCGGTGCCTGTCGGTGCTCGGCGTGCCGGTCTCCGCCGCCGGGGTGGGTGCCCTGTACGGCGCCCGCGCGACCGGTGGGATCCTCGACGGCTGGTTGGTGGACACCACGGACGCGCAGACGTCGGTGCCGGACCTGACCGTCCGGGCCGCCCCGCTCTGGATGACCGACGAGACCGCGACCGTGGCGATGGTCCGGGCCGCGCTGGAGCTGGCGTGATCAGCGCATCCGGCGGGAGAAGCGAATACGGCACGATCGTGGAGTTGGCGTGAAACTGGAGATCCTGCCGGTGCTCGGCATCGGTGACGTGGCCGAGGGCGACGACCTCGCGGCGATGATCACGACGGCCGCGCCGTGGCTGCGCGACGGGGACGTACTGATCGTCACCAGCAAGATCGTCTCGAAGGCGGAGGGGCGGCTGGTCGACGTACCGGCGGCCGAGGGGCCGGAGCGGGACGCGGCGCGGGAGGAGATCCTGGTCGCGGAGACCGCCCGGCCGGTCGCCCGGCGCGGGCCGGTCCGGATCGTGCAGACCCACCACGGTTTCGTGATGGCCTCGGCCGGCATCGACGCGTCCAATGTGGACCCGTCCCGGCTGGTGCTGCTGCCGAAGGACCCGGACGCCTCCGCCCGGGGGCTGCGGGCCGCACTGCGCGCGCGGCACGGCGCCGACGTTGCCGTGATCATCTCGGACACCATGGGTCGGCCGTGGCGCAACGGTCTCACCGACGTGGCGCTCGGCGTCGCCGGCCTGAGCGCGATCCGGGACCACCGGGGCGAGGTCGACCCGTACGGCAACGAGTTGAGCATCACCCAGATGGCCGTGGTCGACGAGCTGGCCGGCGCGGGTGAGCTGGTCAAGGGCAAGCGCGACCAGGTCCCGGTGGCGGTGGTACGCGGTTACCTCAACACGACCGAGCCGGCCGACGGAGCGGGCGCCTCGGTCCTGGTCCGCGACGCCGAACTCGACCTGTTCTCGCTCGGCACCGCCGAGGCGCGGGCCAGCGGGCTCCGGGCGGCGGCCACCCTGCCCGAGACGGCCCCGACCGGGGCCGGCTCGGACGGCACCGGGGTCGACCCGGTCGCGGTGCGGCGGGCGATCGCCACCGTGGCCGACGCGGTGGCGCCCGGCACCGTCTTCACCCCGGTCACCCGCGAGGAGGTACGCGACCCGCTCGGCGTACCCGACCGGCCGGTGGCTGCCATCTCGATGGTGCTCTGCACCGCACCGGGCGAAGTCACCGCGACCGCCGGCACGCTCATCCGGTTCGGCGCCGACCTGCACCGGCTGCGCGCCGCCCTGGCCGCCGAGGGCGTCGCGTCGTCGGTCACCACGGCACCGGCCGACAGCACCGCGTCCGCCGCCCTCACCCTCTGACCCGCCAACCGCCGGCGAGCGAGCCGGACGGCTCCGTCGCGGGCCGGACGGTTCACGAGTGCGGCATAGCAGGGTTCACCGACGCGGCATGGCTCGGTTCACTGGTGCAGCATGGCTCGGCCGAGCGGGGTGAGCGTGTGCCGGACCGTGTTGCGGTCGCGCTGGCTGACCAGCAGCCCGGCGTTGCGCAGGACGGTGGCGTGCTGGCTCGCCGCCGCGGCCGAGATGTGCAGCCGGCGAGCCACCTCGCCGGTGGAACAACCCTCGTCCACCACCTCGAGGACGTTGGCGCGGGTCCGGCCGAGCAGCGCGGCCAGGGCCTCCCGACCGCCGCCCTGGCCGATGGCGGGTGCCGTACCGGCGCCCTCCCCGGGGGCGGGGGTGAGCCCGCCGAGCCGGTCGACCGGGTAGACCAGGACCGGCGGCAGGTCCGGGTCGAACAGGGCCACCGGCGTACGTGAGCAGAAGAACGACGGGATGAGCGTCAGCCCACGATCACCGAGGTGCAGTTCCCGGCTGTACGGGTAGTCGAGCACCTCCAGCACCCCGGCCGAGTAGCGGACCGCCGGACGCAGGCTCGCCAACAGCCCTTCGGCGCCTCCGTCGAGCAGTGCCCTGGCCCGACGGATCCGGTCCGCCTCCACCGCCGCCTCGACCCGGTCCCAGTACGGTCCGAGCGCCACCGACTGGTACTGCCGCATCGAGTCGGTGAGCTGCCGCAGCACCTCCGGCTCGCCCCGGGCCAGGGCGCCGGCCGTGCTGGGCAGCGCGTTCTCGGTGGCGAGCACGGACAGGTCGCGGTGCAGCAGGCGGGCCGGTGTGGACCGGATCGCGTCCAGGCCCGCATCGAGCCCCCGGGATCCCTGGGAGGGGGTGAGGAAGTCGGGGAAGTATCCGCGTGGCGGGTTGAGCGCGAAGAGCAGACGCTGTTGACCGGCCTGGTTCTCCCGACGAAGGCCCCGGTACACGTCCCGCCGCCAGCCGGACATCACCGGGTCGTGGGTGCGCCCCTGCAACAGGTGCAGGCTCAGGATCAGTTCCCAGACCGGGTCGGCCGCCGAGGCCACCCGGGTCCGGGCGATGTCCTCACTGGAGAAGAAGATTTTCAGCATCCAGGCGGCTCCCGGTGGTGGCGGCCAGGGGGCATTCCGACACCTGTCAGATCGTACCCGCCACGATCCACCTGCATCTTTCAGCCTGAACTGAAAGACCTCGACGCCCCCGGTGCTGTCCCGGCATGCTCGCTATTGCCCAGCGCAACGCAAGTCTTGCCGGGGGTAAGGGGAGGTACGGACGTCCGGGCAGGTCACCACGAGGTTTCGCGGCCGTTGATCCGCGAAGGTGTCGCCCGGACGTCCCACTCCGTTCCAGCGCTGGACCAGAGCCCGATCCGCTGGTCCTCGTCGGTGACGTAGAGGTGCCCACCGGCCACCTCGGCCAGTCCCTCCACATTGCGCAGCGGCGCGAGATCGGCCACCAGTTCTCCCGGCACCTCCCGCCGCCCCGGACCGGTCGACGGGGGCAGCACGTCGGCGTCGGCCGGCAGTCGGAAACGTACGTGCCGCGACGTCACGTCACCCCCGGCCGGGTGGTCGTCGAGCAGCACCGAGCCCTTCCCGAGCGCGTCGATCGATCCGATCACCGCCGAGTAGGACCCGTCGGCGTCGGCCGACAGGGCACGGAACCCGGTCAGGGCACCCGGTGGGGTCACCCCGGTCAACGCGTACGCCCGGACCACCCGTGGCCAGGCGGCCGACTCGAACATGTCGGCCATTCCGGTCACCTCGACCAGGATCGGTTCACCCCGGTCGGTGACCGGGAACCGGAGCCCGAGCAGCAGGGATCCGCCCGGGGTGAACGCCGCCCCCTCGACGTTCAGCGGATGGTCGTCCGGGGCCAGTCGGCTCACCCAGGTCTTCGCCCTGGCACTGCCCCGGGCCACCGTCTCGGCGATGAACCGGTGCCGGACCCGGTCGCCCGGCGGGAGGACGGTGATGTCGGCGCCGGCCAGCACGTCGTTGACCGCGCGGTGCAGTCGGAACTGGTTGCGTACCACCTGGAGGCGGGCCAGCCCGGTGGCGGCGTCCGTCTCCCGGAACCGGGCCACGAACGCCCGCCGGGGACGCAGCGGACCGGCCTTCGATCCGAAGTGCGAGCCGAACACGTAGATCCACTCGCCGAACCGGGCCAGCGCCTCGGCGTCCTCGGTCCGGCCCTGTTCCAGCCCGGCGTCCGCGGCGAGCGGGTACGCGCCCCACCCGCCGCCGTTGCCCTGGACCAGCAGGCCGATGCTCCGCTCGACCGGTGCCTCGTCCAGCACCGTCCAGAACGCCTGCCGGGCGCCGTACGCGGCGAGCACCGCCGGTGCGCGTACGGGGAGCAGGTCGCTTGCCTCGTTACCGCCGAGGGCCAGGTCCACGGTGTGCACGGCGCCGGTCATGTCGATCAGGGTACGGACCGGCGCCAACGCCGCCGGCTCAGATGTAGCCTTCCTCGCCCCGCTGCTTCAACTCGTCGACCAGCTTCTTCACGTCCTGGGCCCGGTCACGGGGGCAGATCATCAACGCGTCCGGGGTGTCCACCACGATCAGGTCCCGCAGGCCGAGCGCGGCGACCAACCGGCCCGAGTGCGGCACCACGACCATGTTGGTGCTGTCCCAGAGCAGCACACCCGGCTTCTCCGTCTCCTCGCCACCGAGCACCACGTTGCCCGCCGCGTCCGCCGGCAGTACGTCACCGAGGGTGTGGAAGTCGCCGATGTCGTTCCACCCGAAGTCGCCGGGGACGGTCGCCACCCGACCCGCCGCGGCGGCACCCTCCATCACCGCGTAGTCGACCGAGATCTTGGTCAGCGTGGGCCAGACCGTGCCGAGCACGTCCTCCCGTTCCGGGGTGTGCCACGCCTGCGCGATGGCGGTCACCCCGGCGTGCAGTTCGGGCTGTTGGCGGGCGAGTTCGGTGAGGAAGACGTCGACCTGCCAGACGAACATGCTGGCGTTCCAGAGATAGCGCCCGGACCGGACGTACGCCTCGGCGACGTCGGCGGCCGGCTTCTCCTTGAACTCCTCCACCATGCGCAGCGGGCCGCCCTCGATCAGGGGACCGCACTGGAGGTAGCCGTAGCCGGTCTCCGGGCGGGTCGGGGTGATGCCGACCGTCATCAGCAGGCCCTGTTCGGCGCCGGTGATCGCCATCCGGACCGTCTCCACCCAGCGGGCCGGGTCGCCGATCAGGTGGTCCGCCGCGAACGAGCCCATCACCGCCGTCGGCTCCCGCAGTGCGATCACCGCCGCGGCCAGGGCGATCGCCGCGCAGGAGTCCCGTGGCGAGGGCTCGACCAGGATGTTCTCCTCCGGCAGCCCGGCGAGTTGGCGGGCGACGGCGGTGACGTGCGCGACGCCGGTGACCACCATCGTCCGGTCCGGGGTGGTGAGCGGGCCGATCCGGTCGACCGTCGCCTGGAGCAGTGACGCGTCGGTGCCCGTGAGCGGATGGAGGAACTTCGGGTGTCCGGCGCGGGACAGCGGCCAGAGGCGGGTGCCGCTGCCGCCCGCTGGGATGACGGCGAAAAACATCAACACATCATGCCGGACGTTTCGCCCCTCATATGCATGCTTGCTCTGAGCGCGGAATTCCGGTTCATCCGCTGATCCGGCTCCAGGCCGCCAGGTGCACCTCGGCGCTGGACTCCCAGGTGAACTCCTTCGCCCGGTCCAGTCCCGCCTTGGCCAGGGTCAACCGGCGCGATTCGTCGTCGAGCAGGGCGGCCAGGTCGGTGGCGATCTGCTGCGGGTCCTCGCTGGTGTAGGCGACGGCGTCGCCGCCGACCTCGGGGAGCGAGAGCCGTGGGGTGGTCAGCACCGGGGCGGCGCAGGCCATCGCCTCCAGGATCGGCAGGCCGAAGCCCTCCCCGTACGACGGGTAGGCGGCGACCAGCGCACCGCCGAGGAAGCCGGGCAGGTCGGCGTAGCGCAGATAGCCGGGGCGGAGCAGCCGCAGGTGCGCGGGTACGTCCGCGACGGCCTGGTCGATGTCGTCGTCGTGCCCCTGCCCACCGGCGATGACCAGGGCCGGCGGATCGTCCCGGTCCTGTACGGCGAGCACCCAGCCACGGATCAGGTTCGGTACGTTCTTGCGCGGCTCCTTGGCCCCGAGGAACGCCACGTAGTTGTGCCCGCCGAGGCCGAGCCGGGCGCGTACCCGGGCCTTCTCCTCCTCGCTGGGTGCGTGGAAGGCGCTCTGGTCGACCCCGTGGTAGGCGACGTCGATCTTGGTCGGGTCGGCGTCGAGCAGCCGGATCAGCTCGTCCCGGGTGGCCTTGCTCGGCACGATCACCCGGTCGGCCCGGCGCAGCGAGGTCTTGATCGCACTGCGGAAGAAGGTCCGCCGGGACTTGTCGTAGTGCTCCGGCTCGGTGAAGAAGGTCGCGTCGTGCACGGTCACCGTGACCGGACAACCGGCCCGCAGCGGGCAGGTGTAGAACGGCGAGTGCAGGACCTGCGCGCCGACCTGCTGGGCGAGCAGCGGCAACCCGGTCTGCTCCCAGGCCAGCCGGGCCGGTCGGTGGGCGACGGCGGCCGGTGCGGAGATCACCTCGACCGCCGGCAGCATCCGCGCGTAACGCTCCGCGTCGGTCCGGAGTCCGACCACGACCAGATCGACCCCACCCGATGCGCACATTCTGCCCAGCGCGCCGAGCAGGCCATCGACGTATCGACCGACGCCGCCACGGTCGGCGGGGACGCTGGTGGCGTCGATGAGCACGCGGGGCGGGCGACCGGGGGTCACTTGGCGACTCCTCAAACTGCGGGTTGTGGGGAACAACACTCTTGCCAAGCCTACGCCGCCCCGCTGTCCCGGCGTCGACTGCGACCCGACAGCCCGTTGTCTTTCCGGCGACTGAACCGATACCGGCGACCGGACCCGGACCCAGCCGCGAAGGCTATCCTCAGTGGCGATGACGGACAAAACCACGACGGCCGACACCATCGCGCGCGTGCTCGCCGCTGCGGTCGCCGCCGACCCGACCAGACCCCTGCTGACCTGGTACGACGACGCCACCGGCGACCGTACGGAGCTGTCCGGGGCGACGCTCGCCAACTGGGTCGCCAAGACCGCGAACCTGCTGGTCGACTCGGCCGGACTGGCTCCCGGAGACCGGGCCGGCGTACTGCTGCCGCCGCACTGGCAGACCGCGTCCGTCCTGCTCGGCTGCTGGTCAGCGGGGTTGGCGGTGCACGGGAGCGGGGTGTCCGTACCGGCCGGCGCAGCGACGCCCGCCGATGCCTCGACGGACAGTCCGGAGCCGCCGCGTCCGGTCGACGTCCTCTTCGTGGCGGCCGACCGGATCGACACCGCCTCGGCCTGGCCGGCCGGTGACCGGTACGCGCTGGCGCTCGCCCCGATGGCCGCACCGCTGCGTACGGTCCCGCCGGGCTTCGCCGACTACGTGGTGGAGGTACGCGGCCACGGCGACCACTTCACCCCGGAACCGGGCGGTGGCCCCCAGGACGCCGGGCTGACCGGGCTCGCGGCCCGGTCTGCGGCAACGCTCGGGATCACCGCCGGTGCCCGGGTGCTGATCGACGCGACCACCCACCCGGATCCGGTGGACTGGCTGCTCGCGCCCCTGGTCGCCGGGGCCAGCGTGGTCCTCTGCGGGCACCTCGACCGGGCCCGACTGGCCGACCGGCTGACCTCCGAACGGGTCACCCTCGACCTGTCCTGAGCCGGCACCGGGTGTTCACAGCTCGGACGGGAAGACTTCACGCAGCACGCCGTCCGGACCGCACCGGTAGAAGCCGGCGACGTCACCCAGCCACGGACGGGATCGTGCCTCGGCCGGGGTGAGCACCGTGGCCTGGACCCGCAGCACCACGGACCGCCCCCGGTACGGGGTCCGCGTACCCACCAGGCCGTCGACCAGGACCGCCCGACGCCCGGAGACGAGCGCCCCGTCGACCACCCAGTCCGCCGGCAGGTGACACCAGGCGGTACGGACCATCCGGGCCAGCGGGCTGAGTGCCCCGCCGCCACCGGTGCTCGGATGGACGGTGTCGGTGATGGTCAGTTGCAGGTAGGCGCCCACAAAAGATGAAACGCTCAGGCACCACCCTCACGTTGTCGGTCGGGCGGACGGAGTGCACCGACCGCCCGACGAACATCACCGACCTACCGGTCAGCCCGCGCCGCCCCTCGGCTCAGCCCCGCGACCGCTCCTTGGCGAAGAGTTCGAAGGCGATCAGCGACTCCGGATTCACCAGCGCCCCGGTGGCCGCGGCGGCGGCTACCGGCGTACCGGTGAGGATCTTCTTGACCGGAACCTCGAGCTTCTTCGCGGACAGCGTCCGGGGCACCGCGCGAACCTGGTGGATCTCGTCCGGCACGTGCCGGGGCGAGAGCGCGGTACGCAGCTCGCGCGCGATCTTCGCCTTCATCGGATCGTCGAGCTCCAACCCGTCCGCGAGTACGACGAACAGCAGCAGCTCACCGGCGCCGCCCTCGTTGTCCTCCAGGTGCACCACCACCGAGTCGGTGACCTCGTCCAACCCCTCGACCACGGAGTAGAACTCGGCCGTGCCGAGGCGTACGCCGCCGCGGTTGAGGGTGGCGTCGGATCGGCCCGTGATCACACAACCGCCGCGCTCGTTGATCGTGATCCAGTCCCCGTGCCGCCAGACCCCCGGATAGTGGTCGAAGTACGCCTCCCGGTAACGGCGGCCGTCCGGGTCGTTCCAGAAACCGACCGGCATGCTCGGCATCGGTGCGGTGATCACCAGCTCGCCGAGTTCACCGACGACCGGCCGCCCGTCCGCCGAGCGGGCCTCCACCCTGGCCCCGAGCGCACGGCAGGCGATCTCACCGGCGTACACCGGCAGGAGCGGGACGCCGCCGACGAAGCCGGTGCAGACGTCGGTGCCACCGGACAGCGACTGGAGCTGGAGGGTGGTGCTGACCTCGTCGTACACCCAGGTGAAGCCCTCGGCGGGCAGGGGTGCGCCGGTCGAGCCGAGACCGCGCAGCCGGCTGAGGTCCGCGATCTCCTTGGGGCGCACGCCGGCCTTGCGGTTGGCCAGCAGGAACGGGGCGGAGGTGCCGAAGTAGGTGGTGCCGGTCTCCTCGGCCAGCTGCCAGAGCGCACCGAGGTCCGGCTCGGCGGGGCGGCCTGGCTCGGCCCGTACGGCGGGGTTGCCGTCGTAGAGCACGATCGCCGCGCCGACCGCCGGCCCGGAGACCAGGAAGTTCCACATCATCCAGCCGGTGGTGGTGAACCAGAAGAACCGGTCGGCCGGACCGAGGTCGTGGTGCAGGGCGAGCATCTTGAGGTGTTCGAGCAGGATGCCGCCGTGCCCGTGCACGATCGGCTTGGGCAGCCCGGTCGTGCCGGAGGAGTAGAGCACGTAGAGCGGGTGGTCGAACGGCACCGGGTCGAAGGCCAGCGGCTCGTCCGTGGGGGCCGCGAGGTCCGCCCAGGCCAGGGTGCCGTCCGGCGGCGCGGCGTCCGGGTGCAGATAGTCCAGGACCACCGTGTGTACGAGCGACGGCAGCGCGGCCCGGATCGCGGCCACCTCGCCCCGCCGGTCGACCGGCTTGTCCCCGTAGCGGTAGCCGTCGACGGCCACCAGGACCTTCGGCTCGATCTGCTGCCACCGGTCGGTGACGCTGCGGGTGCCGAACTCCGGCGCGCAGGAGGAGAAGATCGCCCCGAGGCTGGTGGTGGCGAGCATCAGCACGAACGTCTCGGGGATGTTCGGCGCGTACGCGGCGACCCTGTCCCCCCGGCCCACGCCGAGCCGGCGTAGTCCGGCACGCACCCGGCGTACGTCCTCGCGCAGTTGCGTGGCGGTGAGGGTGACCGGCGCGCGGGTCTGGCTGTGCGCGATGACCACGGGAGAGTCGTCGGCCAGGCCCGGCATGCGCAGCACGTGTTCGGCGTAGTTGAGCGTGGCGCCCGGGAACCACTCGACGCCGGGCATCCGGTCGCCGCTCAGCGTCGCGGTCGGCGGGGTGTGCGCGATGACCTGGAAGTAGTCCCAGATCGACCGCCAGAAGGCGTCGATGTCGGTGACCGACCACTGCCAGAGTGCCGGGTAGTCGGCGAAGTCGAGGCCGCGGTGCTCCCGCAACCAGCGCAGGTAGTCACCGATCCGCGTGGTCTCGCGGACATCGACCGGCGGCTCCCAGAGCACGTCACCCATGGTCCTCCCCTCCCCGGGCCTGCCACAACACCGTGGTGTGACCCAGCCGCCATCCTGCCGTACCCCAGGCCCATTCTCCGCACGCCCCAGCCCACCCGAGACGTGCCCACCCCACACCCTTCACCCCCCTCCATATGTCCCCACCACACCTCCTCGTCGATCTAGGGCAAATGGGTGCTTGTTGATCTCTAATCACACGTATCTGCCCTAGATCGACGAGGAGGTTCGCGGGGGAGGGTGGACATGTGATCAGGGCGGGCCATAGCGTATGGTCGATCGCCCGTGGCATCGCCCTGGTCGACCCCGACCAGCCACGTGTGGTCCGAGAGGACCCATCATGGATATCGGTACCCGTACGCCAGTCGCCAGAAAAAGACTGGTCCAGCTCCTCGCGCTTTTCCTGGCGCTGATCTGCGTATCGTCCAGCCCGGCAATCGGAAATGCGAAAGCGGCTGCCGCCGCACCCGCATTCAACGTCATTGCCTTCTACAACGGCACCTGGGACGCGGCGCACATCAGTTTCGTCCGGGAAGCCAACCAATGGTTCCCGCAGATCGCGGCGCAGAACAACTTCACCTACACCGCGACAACCGACTGGAGCCGGCTCAACACGGCCAACCTGGCCCAGTACCAGGTGGTGCTCTTTCTGGACGACCTGCCGCCGGTGGCACAACGGCCGGCGTTCCAGCAGTACATGCAGAACGGCGGGGCGTGGCTCGGCTTCCACGTGTCCGCGTTCAACACGAATCCGGGCGGCTGGGACTGGTACCACAACCAGTTCCTCGGCACCGGCGCGTTCCGCAACAACACCTGGGGACCGACCACGGCCGTACTGCGGGTCGAGGATCAGACGCACCCGTCGACCGCACGGCTGCCGCAGACCTTCACCTCGTCGGTCAGTGAGTGGTACAGCTGGAACAACGACCTGCGCAACAACCCGAACATCGACATTCTCGCCTCGGTCGACCAGAGCAGCTTCCCGCTCGGCACGGACCCGAACCAGACCTGGCGCAGCGGTTACTACCCGATCATCTGGCGAAACGTCAACTACAAGATGCTGTACGCGAACTTCGGCCACAACGCGATGAACTACGAGAACAACACCCCGCTCTCGTCCACCTTCGCCAGTGAGGTGCAGAACCGGTTCCTCATCGACGGGCTGCTCTGGCTCGGCGGTGGCGGCGGCACCACTCCCCCGCCGACCACTCCGATCTCCCCGACCGCCTGGTACACGGTGGTGAACGCGGGCAACGGCAAGTGCGTCGACAGCCGCGCCGCCGGCACCGCCAACGGCACCGCGATCCAGCAGTACACCTGCAACAACAGCAACGCCCAGCAGTTCCAGTTCCAGCCGACGAGCGGCGGCTTCGTACGCGTCAACAACCGTGCCAACAGCGCCCGGTCGATCGACGTGACGAACGTGTCCACCGCCGACAACGCACCAATCCAGCTCTGGACGTACACCGGCGGCAACAACCAGCAGTGGCAACCGGTCGCCGAGACCGGCGGCACCTACCGACTGGTCAACCGCCTCAGCGGCAAGTGCCTGGACGTCCCCGGCGCCTCGACCGCCAACAGCGTCCAACTCGTGCAGTACGCCTGCAACGGCTCAGCCGCCCAGTCGTTCCGCCTGGTCCAGCAACCCTGACATCGCCCGGAGGATTTAGGGGCCGGCGCCGGCAACGGCGCCGGCCCTTCCTCGTCGGGCCTTTGTCGTCGGGCCTACGCCTCGCCGAGGTCGATGACGCCCCACCCGTTCGGGAGAATGGCGGAGGCCGTGCCGCGCTTGGCGGTGACGTAGTGGGCCTGGTGGGCCAGGGCGGATCGGATGGCGTGGCCGGCAGCGAGGTCATCACCGGCCGCACGGGCAAACGTCCCGGTCTGGCGCACGTCGTCGCCCCCGGGGTCGACTCCGAGCGGCAGAAGACGCACGGCCGGGGTGGTCATCAGCAGGGCCAGCAGCGCCGTACCAACCTCGTCGGTGGTGGCCGCGTACGCGGAGGCCAGGCACGCGGCCGGGACACCGACCTGACGGTCCTCGTCGGCGATCTCGGCGATCAGCTCGCCGACGGCGACCTGGCCGGCGACGTACGCCCGCAGCGCACTGTCGTCGAGAATCACGGCAATCTCCTGGCTCACGCGGCGCCGCCGAGCAACCGGCGTCCGGCGTCGAGCACGTCGGCCGGCATCGGCTCGGCCAGCCGGTCACGCCAACGGGCCTTGCCCTCCTCGGTGACCTCGATCCCGGCGCGGCGCATCACCTCGTCGACCCGGCCGCCGGCCATCTGGGCGCGCAGGGCTGAGGTGATCGCGGCGGACGCGTTGGGCTGGTCGTCAAGCCACTGGGCGACGTCGTCCGGGACGCTGATGCTGCGCTTCGAGGTCATGTGGCCGAGCCTACCCCAAGCGGTATTACCGGCGGTGCTACCGCACAGTGGTCGGCCTCTGCCGCGTGCCGTCCCGACCCGTCGGGCGATTTCCCGGTACGCGCCCGCCCGGTCCCCCCGCTTGCTTAACTTGGGCAGATGTGGCCGACTCCTTCGTCAACCTGATCCGTTCGGCCCGGCATGGGCGCAGCGCGGACCGGGGCGGATGATCGATGACGGACGAGGGCAGGACCGGGCTGATCCGCAGCTCCGACGCGCCGGAGCGGGCCACCCTGCTCGAGCTGCTCTTCGACGTGGCGTACGTGGCCGCGCTCACCCTCTCCTCGATGCGGCTGGCGGAGGAGGTGACCCTGACCGAGGCCGTGCGGTTGCTCGTCCTCGTGATGGCCATCTGGTGGACCTGGTCGATCACCGCGCTGCTGACCGACTTCTACAACCCGGAGCGACTGCCGATCCAGGCGATGATCGCCGGGAAGCTGCTCGGCAGCATCCTGCTCGCGGCCACCATGCCGCGCGCGTTCTCGAACCTGGGCTGGCTGTTCGCCGCCGCGTACGTGGCCATGCACGTCGGTCGCGGGGTGGTACTGGTGAGCGTGCTACGCAGCACCACCGCGCGGACCCGGGCGGCACGGTTCCTGTTCTGGTTCGTGATCTCCGGGGCGCTGTGGGTCGGTGGCATCTTCGCCGAGGGCTGGGACCGGTTCGGCCTCTGGGCGCTCGCGATCACGATCGACTACGTCTCGGCGGCGCTGCGGTATCCCACGCCCTTGATCGGCCGGGTGCCGCTGAAGCAGTACGACAAGGCCAGCGGCCACCTCGGCGAGCGGTACCAGCAGTTCCTCATCCTCGCGCTCGGCGACCTGCTGCTGGTACCGACCCTGCGGATCAGCGGGAGCGAGTTCACCGTGATGCGGGTCGCCGCCTTCGTCCTGGCCTTCGTCACCACCCTGATGTTCTGGCAGATCTACGTCTTCCGGGCCGGCGCCTTCCTCCAGGTCGCCCTGGAGGTGAGACCCGGCCGGATCACCCGGTGGGCGCCCTACACGCACCTGCTCATGGTGCTCGGTGTCGTCTCCAGCGCGGCCGGGTTCGACCTGGTCATCGACCGGCCGGGCGGCTCCACCCAGGCCGGGCTGATCTGTGTCATCTTCGGCGGGCCGGCACTGTTCCTGATCGGCCGGAGCGCCTTCGAGTACGAGGTGTTCCGGACCGTCTCGCGGGCCCGGCTGGGCTGGCTGCTGGTCCTGGTGCTGGTCGCCCCGACGATGGTGTTCCTGCCGCCGGTCCTGGTCACGACCACCACGTGCGTCGTCCTGCTCGGCATCGTGATCTCCGACGCGGTACGCGCCCACCACGGCAGGTTGGCCACGCCCGATGTGAGTCTCCGGGAGGGCTGACCGGTCAGGCCGGTGCCCGGAGCTGTTCGGCGATCTTCCGGCAGTTGTCCATGCCGTAGTCCCAGCCGAGGGCGACCGGGTAGCGGGTCATCACGCCCATCGTCCAGTCGCCGGAGATGGCCAGGCAGTTGACGTGGTACTCCTGCTCCTTGGTCCGTTCGACCCAGCCGTTCTTGATCGCGATCGTCTTCCGTTGCGCCGCCGGGAAGGCGTGCCGGATGCCGAAGTCGCCGACTCCGCGTACCAGGCGCATCTCGTTGAGCAGCCAGGTGGTCCACGTGTCGCCGGCCGCCCGCCCGTCGGCGATGCAGACGCCGAGCCGGGCGGTGTCCCGGGGTGACAGGGCGGTACGGCTCCAGCCGCCGTCCGCGGCCGGGCCGCTGTCGGTGAGCTTGCAGATGCCGACCAGCCGGTTGATCGACTCGGTCCGACCGATCTCGGTGAAGAGCGTGTCGGTACGGGTGTTGTCGCTGTCACGGATGATCTTGGTGAGGTCGGCGAGCTTCGCCTCGGTCGGGGTCACCCCGTCGGCTGCCGCCCGACGCAGGTAGTCGGCGGTGAGCCAAGCCTTGATCAACGATGCGGTGGTGCTCGTCTCGCCCATGTTGGCGGAGCCGGAGACCGCGCCCGTACGCCGGTTGACGATGCTCCAGGCCCACCAGCCCTGGAGGTCGAGCTTGACCGTCGTCGGTCGTACGCCGAGCGGGGACAGCGGCGGGGTGACCTTGCCGGTGGGTGAACCGGACGGCGACTTCGCGGGTGACTTCGTCGGGGAGGCAGACGGCGACCCGGACGGCACGGGGGACGGCGACCCGGTCGGGATGGACGTGCCACCTGCCGACGGGGCGCCACCGGCACCGATCGGGGCGGCCGGCTCGTCCCACTGGGCGACCGCCTCGGTGTCCGTGGACCCGCCCGGCAGGACCCGGATCCCGACCAGCACCAGGAGGACCAGTGCGCCCGCGACGGCGGCCAGCCACCAGGGCGACCGCCGGATAGGACGGTGGGAGCGGGCGGTGGTGGTGCTGCTTTCCAACGTGTCAGCTCCCGGTCAGGGGTCGGGGGATCCGCAGCGCGGCGCCGACCCCCGGGGTGACCAGTTGGGCGGCGACGTTCGCGCAGACCCGGGCACCATATTCCAGACCACGCTTGTCGGGATAGCGCTGCTGCACCGCCAGCACCCAGTTGTTACTGATAGCGAGGCAGTTGACGTGCCAGTTCCCGTCGTAGACGAGTGAGGTCCAGCCGTTCTTGATGCTGACCGGATCGCTCTGTACCAGTTCCTTCGGCAGGCCGTCGATGATGCCCCAGCGGCCTCCTCCCCTGGTCCGTTCCTGGTCCTTCTTTGCCGCCGTGCCCCAGACGTTGCGCATCTCGTCCAGCACCCAGTCCGTCCATTTTGGACCGGCGGCGGTGCCGTTCCGGACGCACTCGCCCAGCCGTACCGCGTCCTGCGCGGTCATCTCGGTGAAACTCCACCAGCCGACGTATCCGGGCACGGTGCCGAGCCGGGTGTTGGTGAGCTTGCACATGCTCATCATCCGTTTGGTCACGGCCGTACCGCCACCGGCGGAGTAGAGCGCTCCGGCGGCGTCGTCATCGCTGTACCGGAGCGCGGCGCTGCCCTGTTTCAGGCGGTCCGCCGAGGGGGTCCTGCCCGCCTCCGCCGTCCGGCGCAGGAAGTCCGAGACGATCCACACCTTGATCATCGACTCGGTGGAGTTGGTCGACTCGGCACTGTTGGGCGAGCCGGTGATCTGCGCGCTCCTGCGGTCGAGCAGCGCCCAGGCGACGAAGCCGTCCGCCGGCACCGCGACCGGCGCCGGGGCCAGGGTCGGCGGTGGCGGCGGGACGAGGGCGGCCCGCGCCGCCGCGGTGGTCGCGACCGGGTCCGGCCCGGCCGGATCGGGCCCGGTGAGTTTGCCGTACGCGGCGGGCACCAGCAGGCCGCCACCGAGAAGGATCATCACGGCGGCGAACAGCATGATCACGCGGGGGCGCATGTGACGGGCTCCAGGGGGGCGGGGCCGAGGGGGTAAGGGGTGCCGAGAGGGTACGGCGCGCCGACGAATCGGCGTCGCAAAGCTTACGGGGCAACAACTTTTCCGGTAGCCCGCCAGACCCCCGGCCCCGCTTCATTCGGCCAGGGCCGAATCCTGCCCGACCCTTACTCGGCCGCCGCCCGGTTGGCCTGGATCGCGTTCCGCTTGGCCAGCCGGTGCGCACGGCGGATCTCCGCCTCCCGCCACCGCCGCTCGTCGTCCAGCGTCTCCGGCAGCACCGGGCGCACCTCGCGCGGATTGCCGGCCACGTCCACGGCGACGAAGACCAGGTACGCGGTGACCACCCGCAACGGCTGGTCCTCGGCGCTGTCCCAGCGCTCGGCGACCACCTTCACCCCGACCTCCATCGAGGTGCTCCCGGTCCAGTTGACCTGCGCGTGCGCGTGCACCAGATCGCCGACCCGGACCGGCTCGGAGAAGACGATCTCGTCGATCGCGGCGGTGACCGCCGTACCGCCGCTGTGCCGGGCGCCCGACGCACCGGCCACGTCGTCGACGAACTTCATCAGCACCCCGCCGTGCACGGTGCCGTACAGGTTGACGTCGACCGCGGTCATGATGCGGCTCAGCGTCACCCGCGAGTACGAGGTCGGCTTGCCCGACAGCGGGGCCGGAGTCTGCTCGGTCATGCCCCGAACGGTACGGCCCCGGCCCACCGCCCGGTACGCGCACCGGCGGGTGGATGACCTGCGTCTCCGCTGGCCAGCCACCCGCCGGCTGATCGCTACCCGAAGTTACTGGTAGACGCGTACGTAGTCGACGAGCATCCGGGACGGGAACGGGGTGGTGCCGTCCACCGGTCCGGGGAAGTCGCCGCCGACCGCCAGGTTGAGGATGATGTAGAACGGGTGGTCGAAGACCCAGGGGCCACGGGTCGCCTCGACGGTGGCCTTGCTGGCGTAGAAGACCGTGGTGCCGTCGAGCTTGAAGGTCATGCCCCGGCTGTCCCATTCGACGGCCCAGACGTGGTAGTCCAGGGACAGGTCCGCGCCACCGGGCGCCGGGTACTTCTGGCCGTACCCGCCACCGCCGTTGTAGGCCGGTGCGTGCAGGGTGGAGTAGCCCTCGAACGTGTTGCGGCCGAGGACCTCCATGATGTCGATCTCACCGTTGTACGGCCACGGGCGGCCGGTGAGGAAGTCGGCGCCCATCATCCAGAACGCCGGCCACAACCCGTTGCCCTTCGGCACCTTGACCCGGGCCTCGACCCGCCCGTACTGGGTGGTGAACTTTCCGCCGGTGTTCATCCGGTGCGAGGTGTAGTCGCGGCCACCGGCGGTCTCCCGTCGGGCCTCGATGACGAGGGAGCCGGTGCCGTCCATGTTCGCGTTGTTGTTGTTCGTGTAGTACTGGATCTCGTTGTTCTGCCCGGTGCCCGGGTCGATGGTCCACTTCGCCGGATCGGGCTTGCTGCCGGCGGCACCGTTGAACTCGTCACTCCAGATCAGCCGGGTGGCCGGGAAGGTCGGGTCGGCCGGCTGGGCCGGGGGCGTGATCGGGGCGCCGCCGGTGCCGTAGACCTGGAACTCCCAGAGCGAGTAGCCGTACGCGGTGCCCCGGGCGGTGCCGTACATCCGGACGTAGCGACCGGAGCCGGAGACGTTGAGGGTCTCCTTGAAGCCGGCTCCGGTGGTGGTGGAGTAGATCGTGGTCCAGGTGGTCGCGTTCGGCGAGACCTGGATCTGGTACGCCCGACCGAAGGCCGGGTCCCACTGGAGCACCACCTGCGAGATGGTGGCGGTGGCACCGAGGTCGACGTAGATCCAACCGGGGTCTACCCAGCCCGTGGTGGAACTGGTCGCCCAGCGGCTGGCCGGGTCGTTGTCGAACGCCCTGGCCGGAGTGCACTGGTAGCAGTTCGCGTCGCTCTGGTCGGTGGAGGCGACCGCCGGCTTGTTGTACGACAGCAGCCGGGTCCCGCCGGGCGGCGGAGTGGTCGGCGGGGTCGTGGTCGGCGGCGGGGTCGTCGGAGGTGTGGTGGGTGGGGTGGTCGGGGGCGTGGTCGGCGGGGTCGTCGGCGGAGTGCCGGTGCCGGTACGCACCTGGAACTCCCAGAGCGAGTAGCCGTACGCGGTGGCGCGGGCGGTGCCGTACACCCGGATGTAACGTCCGCTGCCGGCGGCGGTGATGGTCTGCACCCCACCGGTGCTGGTGGTGGTGGAGTAGATGGTGGTCCACGGTCCGGTCGCGCCGGCCGAGACCTGGATCTGGTACGCGGTCGCGTAGGCCGCCTCCCAGTTCAGGGTCACGCCGCAGATCGACTGGGTCGAACCGAGGTCGACCTGGAGCCACTGCGGGTCGGTGAACAGGCTGCCCCAGCGGGTGGCCGCGCTGCCGTCGGTCGCACCGCTGGCGGGAGTGCCGGCGGCCTCGGCCGAGGAGGCGGTGGTCGGCCGGTTCAGGGCCGCGTTGGTGGTGCCACAGGCACTGGGTACGTCCGGACCGAAGACCTGGAACTCCCAGAGCGAGTAGCCGTACGCGGTGCCCCGCTGGGTGCCGAGCATCCGGACGTAGCGGCCGGTGCCGGTGACGGTCAACGACTGGGTTCCGCCGGTGCCGGTCGTGGTCGAGTAGACCGAGGTCCAGGTGGTGCCGTTGGTCGACACCTGGATCTGGAAGGCGCGGGCGTAGGCGCCCTCCCAGACCAGGTTTACCCGGTTGATCGCGACGCTCGCGCCGAGGTCGACCTGGAGCCACTGCGGGTCGCTGTACGCGCTGGACCAGCGGGTGCCGGCGTTCCCGTCGACGGCCGCCGAGGCCGGCGTGGCCGCCGACTCGACCGAGGAAGCGGTCGCCGGGCGGCCCTGGGACAGCAGCGGTTCGGCCGCCCCGGCCCGGTCGGCGGAAATTGCCACGTACGCGCTGAGCAGCGCGACAAGAGCGCTCAGCACGACGATCGGACGCCACCGGTTCATCCGGCGGCGCTGGACGTCGGGCAGCAACACGGCCCCATCCATCGTTCCTCCTTGGCGCAGGCGAAACCGGACCAGTGCTTCGGTCTGGTTACGCGAAGGTGTCGAACATGTGTGAGAGCGCTCTCTTATTCGACACTTTCGCTCTCATGACGAGAGGAGTCAATGCCTCGCCGGTTCCGGAACTCGGCCGAGGTGCCCATGTCAGGGCACGATTGGATGATCACCATCAGACAAGGGCAGAACCGGACACGCAGCGCGACCCCGTCATCACGGGACCGGGTCGTCCTTTCCCGGCAGCCGGGCGTACTCGGCTCGCCCCGACCGGAACCGGTACGGTGCGCGGATGCGACATCTCTGGAGCTTGCTCGCCGGAGTGGTGGCGGCACCGTTGACCTGGGTCCTGATTACTCTCGGTCAGGACGGGTCGACCCGCACAGTCACCCGTTGGCTGGAAATCGGCAAGTACAACACGGCCAACCTGATCGAGCCCTCGGTCTACCTCGCGGTCGCCGGGATCCTGCTCGGTCTGCTCGGCACGCTGCGCGTGTCACCGCTCGGCCCGCTGATCGCCGGGCTGGCCCTGATCACCCCGTACGTCGGGCTGTTCGTCGACCCCTTCCGGGTACGCGACACGGTGCCGACGAACTGGAAGGTCTTCGGTGATCCGCTGCCGCTGCTCCACCCCGTGGAGAACGGCACCCTCTTCTTCCTCGGCGCGCTGCTGCTGATGGCGGTGTTCAGCGGTCAGCGCTGGCGGCGGTGGCCGGCACCGGCACCCGTACCGGAGACGGCCACGGCGACCGTCGAGGAGCCCGACAGCACCGAGACGTTCACCCGTACCGACTGGTCGGCGTTGCAGCCGGACCTGGTGGAGCGGGACACCGCACCGCCGACCCTGGGCTACCCGGATCCACCCGCACCGACACCGACACCGGCTCCCGTGGCACCGACCCCGCTGCCCCGCCGTGCCGACAGCGAGAGCCCCTGGTCTGCCCCGCCCCGAAGCGCGGGGAAGACCGAGACTCCCCCGAAGTAACGACCCTCTCCCAACTCCACTCCCGCTCACGAAAGCGTGGCTGTCCCTCGTCGGACAGCCACGCTTTTGTTCTCGCGTCCCGGTTTGGTTTTCGCGTCCCGGTGCGCCCACTCCGCCGCCTCGCCCGTCAGTGCGCCGACTGCCGCCGGGACACCGCTGGCGACTCGGCCTTCTCTGCCTGCTCGGGGTGCTGCCACGCGTTCACCGCCTGCCGGACCAGGTGGATGGCCTCGGTCCGCTCCAGGCCGGTGGCCCGGAGAAGATCACTCGCGGTGGTCCGGACCTGGGCGACCACCACGCTGCCGGAGAAACCGACCCCCTCGCCGTACGCCCGGCCGGCGTCGGTCACGGCAGCCAGCACGCAGGCACGGGTGCGGTCGGGAGTTGCCCGCGCACCGAGTTCCTCGTAGAGCAGCCGGACCGCGTCACCCAACCGGCCCACCGCCGAGGCCAACGGGGCGGGCATCGGCTCCCCGTCCTCGATCGCGGTGACCGCACGGCGTACCAGGGTGCCGCTGTTGTGTACGGCCTGGTTGACGTACTCCAGGCTCGCGGCGTACCGGCTGATCGCCCGACGCCGGTTCCAGTACGCCGGGGACAGGATCGTCGACTCCCGTCCGCTGTCCACCGCCTCGTCCCAGCCCTCCATCCGCTCGACGATCCGGCGCAGCCGGTCCAGCGCCTCCCTGGCCCGGTTCACGTTCCGTTCCGCCAGCGCGGCGGCGGTCATGGACAGGTCGTCGGCGAGGGACTCCAGCACCGGTCGGGCCGCCCGGTCCACCGCCCGGCCCGGATTGAGCGGCAGTACCAGCGACGCCACCACCAGTCCGACACCGCCGCCGATCAGCGCCTCCATGATCCGGGGAAACGCCGGGGAGGTCATCTTCGGATCGAACGCCACCAGCAGTACGGCGGTGGCCGCGGCCTGGGTCAGCGCCGCGACACCGCCGCCGAGGCTGATGGTAACCAGGATCGCCAGCGTGACGATCAGGCCGAGCTGGACGGCTCCGCTGCCGATCGCGCGGATCAGCAGGTCCCCCACCCCGATCCCGACCGCGACTCCGATGACCAGCTCGACGGTCCGGCGGGTCCGGTGCCCGAGCGAGGCGGCGAGGGTGCCGACCGCCGCGACCGGGGCGAAGATCGGTGCCGGGGCACCAAAGACGTCGTGCATGATCGCCCAGGCCGCACCCGCGGCGACCCCCACCTGCAGGGCGAGCAGGAGGTTTCCCCGTACGTCGTGGGCCCGCTCCCGCACCGTCGCCCCGGACCGGTCCCCGATCCGGCTCACCAGGCCGCCGAGCCGCGCGAGGCCACGACCGACCGTCGAGCCGGTCAGCCGGTCCCGGGCACCCGCCATGACCGGAACTACCCGATACCCGTCCGGTAAATCGTCATTGGGGCAAACACACGGCTCGTGCCGCTTGTGGCGCCGTCCGGGCGGCACCGCCCGGTACGCCGCCTACCGGCTTCGGGCGGGTACGCCCTCCTGCAGGGCACCGGCGAGATCCCGGAGTTCGGGCACCGCCTCGGCGTCACGCAGCGCCTGTTCGAGGGCCGCGTCGTGTACGGGACGGGCCCGGTCCAGGAAGTCGTGGCCGGACGGGGTCAGCTCGGTGTAGATCCCCCGCCGGTCGTCAGCGCAGAGGATGCGGGTCAGCAGTCCCCTTTCCTCCAGCCGGTTGACCAGCCGGGTGGTCGCACTCGGACTGAGCGCGGCGGCTCGGGCGAGCTGCTGCATCCGCATGTGCCAGCCGTCCTGGCGGGCCAGGGCGTCCAGGACGGTGTACTCGACCACGGAGAGTTCGACCGCACGGGTGAGCGCCCGCTCCAGCGTCGTCTCGATCAGGCCGTGCAGGGCCGCGAGGGTCCGCCATCCCTGGGCGCGTACCTCGACGGCGTCGTCGCCGATCCCCATCCGAAACCTCCCGGGCCAAGATAGTTGCGTACGCGCCCTAATGGTGTGTACAACTGTAAAGCCCAGCGCGTGCAACTATCGGTGCAAGCGTACGCGTCGTACCCGCCAACGTACAGACGGAGATATTGATGCCGGTCGGACTCATCGCCCTCGCACTCGGTGGCTTCGGCATCGGGCTGACCGAGTTCGTGATCGCGGGCCTGCTGCCCGAGGTCGCCGCGACCTTCGACGTCTCCGAGGCCGCCGCCGGCTGGCTGATCACCGGGTACGCGCTCGGTGTCGTGGTCGGCGCACTGGCGCTCACCGCGGCCACCACCCGGCTACCCCGCAAGGCCGTCCTGCTCGCCCTGCTGATCCTCTTCATCGCCGGCAACCTGCTGTCGGCGGTCGCGCCCGACTACGGGCTGATGCTCACCGGGCGGATCGTCGCCGCCCTGTGCCACGGCGCGTTCTTCGGCATCGGCTCGGTTGTCGCCGCCGACATGGTCCCGCCGAACCGGAAGGCCGGCGCCATCGCGATCATGTTCACCGGGCTGACCGCCGCGAACGTACTCGGTGTGCCGCTGGGCACCCTGCTCGGCCAGCAACTCGGGTGGCGTTCCACCTTCTGGGCCATCACACTCGTCGGCATCGTCGCCTTCGCCGGCATCGCCGCCCTGGTACGCGTACCGCGCGGATCGGCGGGCGCGGGCCGACTGGCGTACGAACTGCGGGCCTTCCGGTCCCGCCAGGTCTGGCTCTCGCTGCTGGTGACGGTCCTCGGCTTCGGCGGGATGTTCGGCGCGTTCACGTACATCGCCTACACCCTGACCGGGGTCAGCGGCTTCCCCGCCTCGGCGGTGCCGTGGCTGCTCATCCTGTTCGGCGGTGGACTCTTCGTCGGCAACATCGTCGGCGGCAGGTTCGCCGACCGGTCCGTGGACCGGACCCTGATCACCGTGCTCGCCGGCCTGACCGTGGTGCTGGTCCTGTTCGCGCTGACCGCACGCAGCCAGCCCGCCACGTACGCGGCGCTGCTGCTGATGGGCGCGTTCGGTTTCGCCACCGTGCCGGGACTGCAGACCCGGGTGATGAGCTACGCCGAGCAGGCCCCGACGCTCGCGTCCAGCGCCAACATCGCCGCCTTCAACCTCGGCAACGCGTTCGGCGCCTGGATCGGCGGGCTGACCATCTCCGCCGGCCTCGGTTACACCTCACCCATCTGGGCCGGCGCCGCGATCACCGTCGCCGCCCTGGGCGTCCTGCTCGTCGCCCGTACCGTCGGCGGGGTGAACCGCGCCCCGGCGACGGACCCCGCCCCCCTCCCCCCGGTCCCGGTCCACTGACCAGGCAGCGCGACGATCTTGCACTTGTGGTGGGACACAAATCCGGATGAGTGCCCTGATCCGGGCACCACAAGTGCAAGATCGTCGAGGGGATCGGTGGTGTGGGTATCGGCGGGAGGTTGGGGATTACTCGTCTAGACCTCGGGGCGTCCGTACGTTTCGAGCAGGCGCAGCCAGATCTCGCTGACCGTCGGGTACGCGGGTACGGCGTGCCAGAGCCGGTCGAGCGGCACCTCGGCGACGATGGCGATCGTCGCCGCGTGCAGCAGGTCGCTCACGTCGGGACCGACGAACGTCACCCCGAGCACCACCTCGCGCTTCGCGTCGACCACCATCCTGGCGGTGCCCGCATAACCGTCGGCGCGCACGCTGGCGCCCGCCACCCGGCCGATGTCGTAGTCGACCACGCGAATGTCGTAACCGGCCCGGCGTGCGCCCTCGGCCGTCAGACCGACCGCCGCCACCTCCGGGTCGCTGAAGGTCACCTGCGGTACCGCCGCATGGTCGGCGGTCGCCACGTGGACACCCCACGGCCGGTCCGAGACGGACGCACCGGTCGCCCGCGCCGAGATCACGTCGCCCGCCGCCCGCGCCTGGTACTTGCCCTGGTGGGTGAGGAGCGCCCGGCGATTGACGTCGCCGACGGCGTAGAGCCAGTCGAAGCCGGGCACGAGCATCGTGTCGTCGGTCTCGATCCAGTCGCCGGGGGTGAGACCGACGGTGTCCAGACCGATGTCCCGGGTACGCGGTGTCCGGCCGGTCGCCACCAGCACCTCCCGGGCGGTGACCGTGGTCCCGCCCCCGGTTTCCACGGTCACCCCGTCCCCGTCGCGGGTGACCCGGGTGGTCGCGGTGTCGAGCAGCACGGTGACGCCCTGGTCCCGGAGCGCCTTCGTGACGGCCTCGCCCACGAACGGCTCCATGCCCTCCAGCAGACCGCTGCGGGAGATCAGGGTGACCTCGGCGCCGAAGCCCGCGTAGGCGGTCGCCATCTCGACGCCGACGACACCACCACCGATGATCGCGAGACTTACCGGAACCGTCTTGGCGCTCGTCGCCTCCCGGCTCGTCCAGGCGTCGGCTCCGGCCAGCCCCTCGATGTCGGGGATCATCGGGTCGGACCCGGTGCTGACCACCACGGCGTGGCGGGCGGTGAGCACCGTCACGCCGCCGTCGGGAGCGGTGACCGTGACCTGCTTCGGACCCGTGATGCGCCCGTGGCCGCGTACCAGCGAGATGCCCGCGCCCTCGACCCACTCCACCTGGCCCTCGTCGGACCAGTTGCTGGTGAACGAGTCGCGCCGGGCGAGTACGGCCGCGACGTCGAGTTCACCGGTCACGGCCTGCGCGGCACCGGCGACCTGTCGGGCCGCACGCAGCGCCTGCGCGGGACGCAGCAACGCCTTGGAGGGCATGCACGCCCAGTACGAGCACTCGCCCCCGACGAGTTCGTGCTCGACGAGTACGGCGCTCAGACCTCCCCGTACGGCACGGTCGGCCACGTTCTCGCCGACGGCGCCCGCACCGAGCACGACGACGTCATATTCGACTGTCTCCATCGACCCCTACTTCTCTCGTCGCTCGACCGGCTCTCCGGCAACCGGCGCCGGTGCACCGCCACCGCAGGAGAAGCCTCTCGCACCCCACGCCGAGTCACCACTCCGGCTCGGGTCGCGGGCGCGGCAAGCGGTCGAGCTTTCCCGAAGGTCCGGCAGACATGCGAGCAGAGCGGCAGCGATGGCGCGGACGTCACACCCGGACGCGGTGGGGGGTCGGGCGTCACACCCGGACGCGGTGACCCTCCGGCCCGACCTGCCCGGCGCGGCGGAACTCGTACTGGCGCTGGAGGGCGCCGTACTGCTCGAACCGGGTCGCGAGGGTCGCCCCGTTGCGCTCCAGGAGTCGCGCGGAGCGCGCGTTGGCGTCCTGGGTCACCGCGATCAGCAGATCCTCGTCCGTGTTCGCGAAGAACCAGTCGACCAGGGCGGAGATGGCCTCCGACGCCAGCCCCCGGCCCCAGGACGCGGGGCGCAACTGGTACGAGATCTCCCACGGACCGCGCTTGCGGCTGATGTCGCCGCTACCCACGACCACACCCGTCGCCAGTTCGACGATCACGAACTGCCCCCGGGTCGCCCCGGACACGATCTCGGCGGCCCGTGCGTGCGCGACCTCCGGTTCCACGGGTCCCCCGAGGAAGCGTCGAACCTCGGGATCGGTGAAGAGTTCCACGATCGCGTCCTCGTCACCGCGATCCGGCGGCCGGACGACCACCCGGCCGGTTCTGATCGGTACGGGCAGCCAGGTGGTTACGGGGTCACTCATCGAGGCGCGACCTCTCCGACGACCACTGGATCCGCTCGATCCGCTCTCGGGACGTCCACTGTCCGTCAACCCCCGCCCGTGCCGGCAAGGGTCCGAGATTACCCGCTCTCCGTTGGAAACCCGTCCACCTTGGCGGGTGTTCGGATGCCCGAACAGGCGATGGGCCCACTCGATCCTCAGACCGCTATCGCGATGCCGATCCGGTGGGCGCGTCGCCGCAGGAGCAGGTCCCAGGCGAACGCGATCCGGGCGATGGGGTACCGGCGCGACATGAGCCGGCGTACCCGGGCCGTCCCGGCCGGATCGAGCAGCCGTGCCCTTCCCTCGACCGGTGCCGCGCCCGCGGCGATCCGGCCGTTCATGTCGCAAGGCACCAGGGTGACCAAGGGGTTGTTGCGGATCCGCTTGACCTTCCCGCTGTCGCGTCCGGTGAGGACAAACACCTCGCCACCGTCCACGACCACGCCGACGGGGGTGGGCACCGGCCGCCCGTCCCGGCGGAACGTGGTCACGTTGACGTAGCGGGTGCGGGCAAACGGAGCGAGGACGTCCTCCGGGTGGGGCGCCGGGCGCGGCGTCGCGGCCCTGGTCATGCCCGCCTCGCGGCGGCCCTGCGATCGGCCCAGGAGGCCGCTCCGATGGCGGCGGCACCCACCGCTTCCCAGGCCGCGGCGTTGACGAAGGATCGGGGTGCCCGGCCGGTGACGGCCAACCCGGCCAGCCCGCCGGCCATCAGCAGTCGGCGCGCCATGACGTACGCGGGAAAGCCCGGCCATCCCTTCCCGGCGCCGACCAGGTACGCCGCGCCCTCGCCGATCGCGGCGAACGAACTGCTCCCCATGACGGCGGCGGTGTGGTCGCCCGGTCCACGCTCGGCCGGGGTCTCGAATCCCGACATCCGCAGTTGGCGATCCGGGCTGACCACGCCCAGGGCACCGAGGACACCGCCGAGGACACCCAGTGTGGTCAGCGTCCAGTAGGTCGCGCCACCTCGCTTCGTGTTCATCTGCTTCTCCGATCTTCGGCCTGTTTCGTCATGATTCATGGTGTTCGGCACCTCCGAGGTCACACGGGGAAACGCACCCCCGTCAGGTCCTCGGAGGCGGCCCAGAGTCGACGTTGGGTGGCGACGTCGTACGACGCGGCGCTCGACCTCACCACCTTCGGGTGCCCCTTGCTCTCCATGAACCCGTCCGGGCCGTAGTACTGGCCGCCCTGTACGGCGGGGTCGGTCGCGGCGCGCAGGGTGGGCAGCGCGCCCATCTCGGCCGACTGGAGCAGCAGCGGGCGTACCAGGGCGAACGCCGCCCGGAAGAGCGCGGGCTGCTGGGAGACCGACTTCCTGGACCCGCCGGTGTCCGATCCGCCGGGATGGGCGGCCACGGCGATCGTCCCGGACCGTACGGAGAGCCGGCGCTGGAGTTCGTAGGTGAACATCAGGTTCGCCAGCTTGGAGTGCGCGTACGCGTCGACCCTGCGGTACGGCCGTTCGGCCCAGTTGAGGTCGTCGAGGTCGATGGCTCCGCCCTGCTTGTGGCCGGCGCTGCTGACGGTGACCACGCGGGAGCCGGGTGTCCGCAGCATCGCGTCGAGCAGCAGGCCGGTGAGCGCGAAGTGGCCCAGGTGGTTGGTCCCGAACTGCAGCTCGAAGCCGTCGTCCGTGGCGAGCTGCGGGGCGTACATCACGCCCGCGTTGTTGATCAGCAAGTTGATGCCCGGATAGCTGGCGAGCAGTTGTTCGGCGGCGGCGCGGACCGAGGCCAGCGAGGTCAGGTCGAGCCGCAGCACGGTGACATCGGCGCCCGGGACGTCGGCGGTGAGCCGGGTCGCCGCCACCTTCCCCTTCTCCAGATCGCGTACGGCGAGCACCACGGACGCTCCACGCGCGGCGAGCACCCGGGCGGTCTCCAGGCCGACACCGGTGTTGGCCCCGGTGATCACGGCGACCCGGCCCTGCTGACCCGGTACGTCGTCGGCGGTCCACCGCGACTTGGCCATGGTTCCTCCAGATATAATCGGGGCGTGCGTTCCGGTTCCCACCGTAGCGGAACGCGCGCCCCGTTTAACAGGGAGGCTGCGGCGTGACGGAGAGATCTCGACCACTGCGCGCCGACGCGGCACGGAACCGGGCCCGGGTGTTGCAGGTCGCCTACGAGACTTTTGCCACGGAGGGGGCCGGTGTCCCGATCGACGAGATCGCCCGCCGGGCGGGTGTCGGCGCGGGCACCGTGTACCGGCACTTCCCGACCAAGGAATCGCTGCTCCAGGCGATCGTGGCCGACCGGATGCGGCAGATCGTCGAGCGGGCGCGGGCCCAGACCGCGGCCGACCCGGGAGAAGGGCTGTACGCGTTCCTGTTGCAGATGGCCGAGCAGGGCGCGAGTGACCTGGGGTTCACCGACGCGCTGGCCGGTAACTCCTTCGACCTGGTGGCCGCGCTGCCGGACGCCGAACACGAGTTCATGGGCATGGTGGCCGAGATCCTCGCCCGGGCCCAGCGCGCCGGGACCGTCCGGCCGGATCTGGAGGCGAGCGACGTCAAGACACTGATCGTCGGGCTACAGGCGATGCGGCGTTTCCGCGGCGAGAGCGACCTGATGCTCCGGATCTACCCGATCATCCGCGCCGGCCTGGCCCCGCCCCGGACCCCCGCCGACACCGGGCCGGATCCGGCAGCGGCGGAGGACTGACCGGACCGGTCACCGGAAGGCGTCGACGAGGGCCTGACCGCACGGGTCGGGCTGCCGGGCGGGCAGGAGCAGGCGTACGGGCAGACGCAGCGGCGGATCGAAGGGCCGGACGGCGACCGTACGGGCTCCGACGCTGCGCGCACAGGCCGACACGTCGAGCAGGGTGTCGGGCAGCACCGTCCAGGCACCCGAGCCGGCACCGATCTCGAGGACGGTGTCCTCCACCGAGGTGAGGTCGCGTCCCCGGCGGACCAGCACGTCGGCCTCGGCACATCGGGCGAGTACGGCGTCGTGCAGCGACGGATCCTCGGTCCGCGAGGGCAGCCGCAGCCGCAGGTCGGCCAGCGCCTCGATCCGTACCGTTCCGCTCCCGGCGGCGGGGTGGTCGGCGGGGAGGACGGCGGAGTAGGAGTCGTGCCCGAGCGGTGTCGCGCGTACCCGTGGTGCCTCGACCTCGCCCCGGACGATGGCGGCACCCAGCTCACCCGCGCCGACCGCGGCGGCATGTGCCTGGCCGGGGCCGTCGACCAGGACGAGTTCGATGCCCGGCGCCAGCGCGCGGAGCGAGGCGAGACCACGGGGCAGCCGGTCTCCGAGTCCCCGGCTCGTACCGAGCCGCAACACACCCGTCCGGCCCCGGGAAAGCTCGTCGGCGACGTCCCGGACCCGGTCGACGGCCGCCAGCGCGGCCCGTGCCTCCACGAGCAGACGACTCCCGTCCGAGGTGAGCGCCACCCGACGCGAGGTACGCCGGAGCAGACGTACCCCGAGCTCCCGCTCGAGCCGCGCGACCTGCTGGCTCACCGCCGGCTGCGCCACCGCGAGCCGGGCGGCGGCCCGGCCGAAGTGCAGCTCCTCGGCGACGGTCACGAAGTAGCGCAACTGTCGCAGTTCCACGGGCACTCCGATCACGATCGCTTATCGCTGGAGAGGCTACTTGACCATTGTTCAACGCAGCCGTACGCGGTGAGCTGGCCGTATGCAAATTGGTTTGTCCAGCTACGGCACCGGACCCCTCCCGGATCTACTGACCGAGATCGAGGAGGCGGCGGCGAGCGGGTTCTCGCGTTTCTGGCTCGGCGAGCACGGCGGTTGGGATCCGCTCGCGGTGTTCGCCGCGCTGGGCGACCGCGCGCCCGGGATCGAGGTGGCGACGTCGGTCGTGGGGATGTACCCGCGTCACCCGCTCGCCCTGGCCGCGCAGGCTCTGACGACGCAGGCCGCCACCGGAGGACGGTTGACCGTCGGCGTCGGACCCAGCCACGCACCGGTCGTACGGGGCCGGTACGGGCTGGACTGGCACCCGCCCCTGCGGCACACGCGGGAGGTCCTGGACGTCCTCGTACCGGTACTTCGGGGCGAGGAGGTGCAGGTCAGCGGCACGGGGGTGAGCGCGGTCGGCGGAGTGGCGGCGCCCGGCACCACCCCGCCGTCCCTGCTGCTCGCCGCGAACGGACCCCGGATGCTGGCCCTCGCCGGGGAGTTGACCGACGGGGCCCTGACCATGTGGGTGACGCCCCGCTTTCTCGACGAGGTGGTCGTACCGACCGTCACCACCTCGGCCGCCGGACGCGTCGTACCCCGGATCGCCGTCGGACTGCTCGCGTCCGTGACCTCGGACGTGGACGCCACCCGGGCGGGCGTCGCCCGGAACTTCAGCCAGGCCGCCACCCTGCCCACGTTCCGGGCCCTGCTGGACCGGCAGGGCTTCAGCGGACCGGAGGAGACCCTGGTCGTCGGTGACGAAACGGTCGTCGAGCGGACCCTGGCCCGCTTCGCCGACGCCGGCGCGACCGAGTTGATCATCTTCCCGGTCGGGCTGCCCGAGGACCGGGACCGGACCGTCGCCCTCTTCGCCGATCTGGCGAAGCGAGCGTGATCTTCGTAGTCGACGCCGGTGAGGTTGTTGCGCGACGATCGGGGTGCATCCGGACATCCGGCGGATATCCGCCCGGTCGCCACCAGGCGCGAGGACCACTCAGCATGGCTGCGCGCCCCCGTTGGACACGGGGGCGCCGGCAGTTGGATGCTCGACCCGTGAGCATCATCCCCGGTCAGCGCCTTGTCGGGCGCGACGACGAGCTGCGATCCCTGTTCCGACATCTCGACGACATCGGTCACCGGGGTCGCGCGGTCGGGTTGCTCGGAGAGCCGGGGGTGGGCAAGAGCGCACTGCAGGCGCAGGTCGTGGAGCACGCGCGGTCGCTCGGGATCACCGTGCTCAGTGCGCAGGGCAGTCAGTCCGAGACGCACCTCCCTTTCGCCAGCCTTCACCAACTGCTCCGGCCCCTGTTGCCCCGCGTCGACCGGTTGCCGGCCCTGCAACGCGACGCGCTCCTCGCCTGCTTCGCCATGAGCGATTCGGATGAAGCAAATCCATTCTTCACATTCCTGGCGGTCTTGGAGCTGCTCGTCGACGCGGCGGGACAGACGCCCGTCCTCGTGTGTCTCGACGATCTTCACTGGATGGACCAGCCGTCGACGGACGCCTTCGCCTTCGTCACCCGCCGGATCGCCAGTGAGCGGATCATCGTCCTCTGCACGTCCCGCCCGGAGGCGTTGCCGTTCAACGACACGTACGCGGTCGAATGGATGGAGCTGGGCGGCATCGACGAGACCGCGTCGGCCGCGTTGCTGGACGCACGGGCACCACACCTGTCCTCGGCGCTGCGTGAGCGCGTGCTGTCGCAGGCCCGCGGCAATCCCCTCGCCCTACTCGAGTTCGCCGCCGCGTTGGAGTCGGGGCGGTCCGCGTCGACCGAGTTCGACGAGGACCTGCCGATGACCACGCGGCTGGAACGGACGTTCGCCGCGCGCGCCGAGCACCTCGCCCCAGCCGTACGCGCGGTCCTGACCGTCGCCGCGGTCGACGACGGCGACGACATCAACGACGTCCTCGCGGCCGCCCAGATCCTCCACGGCTCCCCCCTCGACCGCGCCACGGCCCAGCCGGCGTTCGAGCACGGGCTCCTGACCGTGGTCGGCGAGCGGTACCGCATCGCCCACCCGCTGGTCGGCTCGGCCCTTCGGCAGGCGATGCCGCCGGCCACACGCCAGCGGGCGCACGCGGCGCTCGCGCGCGTCCTGGCATCCCGTCCGGACCGCGCGGTGTGGCACCGAGCCTCCTCCCTGTCCGGACGCGACGAGCAGGTCGCGGCCGAACTGGAACAGGCGGCCGACCACGCCCAACGCCGCGGTGCGGTCGCCTCGGCCGCCGCATGGCTGGAGCGGGCCGCCGCGCTGAGTCCGGACCCGCAGTCCAGAGCCGCCCGCCTGCTCAGCGCAGCGGAACTCGGTTACCAGCTCGGCCGGTTCAGCCAGGTCGAACAGATCAAGGCGCAGGTCTCGGGGATGACACTGCGGGACCGTGACCGGTCCAGGCTGACCTGGCTGGAAGGCGTGTTCCACGACGGCTCGACGGGTGAACCCGCGGAGGTACGTCACCTGGTCGGCATGGCACAGCACGCCACGGACGCCCAGGACGTCGACCTCGCGATGCAGTTGCTGGTCGGCGCGGCCCGCAGGGTGTGGTGGCGCGACCCCGGTGAGACGGTGCGGCACGAGATCGTCGTGGCGGCCCAGCGGGTGAGCGTGCCGGCCCACGACCCTCGGCTGCTGGCCATCTACGCGCTCTCCGAGTCCCACGAGCAGGGGCCGATGGTCATCGAGCAGCTCTCCCGGTGGCCCGCGGACGCCGGTGGGCGACCGGACTCAGCGGGCCTGCTGGGCATCGCCGCGTTCTGCACGGGCGATTTCCGCTCTGCCATCACCTTCCTGTCCACGCCGGTCCAGGAGCTACGCGCGCAGGGCCGGATGAGCCTGCTCGCCGAGGCGCTGGCGATACGTGGGTGGGCCGAGATCTACCTGGGCATCTTCGACGTGTCGAACTCGGCCGACGAGGCCATGCGCCTCGCCGACGAGACCGGCCAGTCCCTCTGGGCCGCCACCGCACGCATCGCCGTGGCACTGATCGACGCGGTGGCCAAGGGCTGGGACACCCGCCACGATCTGCTCTCGGAAGCCGAGCAGGTGGCGTTGCGGACCCCGAATGCGGCATCGTCCCTGCTCGCCGGCGTACAGCTCGCTCGTGGCATCGCCGAGCTGGGCGCGAACCGTCACGATCAGGCGTACGGCGAGCTTCGCCGCATTTACACACCGGGCGACCCCGCATTTCAACGGGTACAGCAGGTGTGGGCTCTCAGCTACCTCGCCGACGCCGCCGTCCGCACCGGCCGTCATGCCGAGGCAAGATCCGTGTTGACCTCCCTGGAAGATCTCGCCGGTGCTTCGCCCTCGACGGGATCGACCATCGCCTTGGAGTACGCGAGAGCGGTGCTGGCCGACCCGGCGTCGGCCGAGTCGCTCTTCCGGGCCGCCATGGACGGTACGGGTCGCCAGTTGCCTTGGCACCGGGCCCGGGCCGAACTGGCCTACGGCTCCTGGCTGCGTCGGCAACGACGCGTCGTCGACTCCCGGGAACCACTGCGGGCGGCGCGGAGCACCTTCGACGCGATAGGTGCTCGCACCTGGGCGCAGCGGGCCGATCAGGAGCTGCGTGCGACGGGCGAACGCGGGTGGCAGCCGACGTCGAGCCCGCGCGAGTTGCTCTCGCCACAGGAGGCCCAGATCGCCGAACTGGCGGCGCGGGGCCTGTCGAACCGCGAGATAGGCCAGCGCCTGTTCCTGTCTCACCGCACGGTCAGCTCCCACCTGTACCGAATGTTCCCCAAGCTCGGAATCGTCTCCCGCAGTCAACTGGGTGCCGCGCTGGGCATCCCCGGCAACCCGGCTCGGGTGGGGCCAAGTTCAGTCAGTTGACGCTAGCCGGCGCTCCTGATGCCGGTGACCAAGCGCGGATGACTCACGCCCACGACCGAAGATGGCAGGCCCTCCGCCGTCCTACGGTCGGGAGCGACGTCTGTGGTGCGTTCGGCGCCCGGACGGTGACGAGTGGAGACCTCCGTGAGAACGCCCGTGCTCTTCATCCATGGCCTCTGGCTGCACGCCTCCTCCTGGGATCCGTGGGTGCAACATTTCCAGGACGCCGGCTACGCACCACAGGCTCCGGGCTGGCCCGGCGACGGCGACACGGTCGCGGCGTCGCGGGCGAATCCCGACGCGATCGCCGGCCACGGCATCGACGACGTGGTGGCGCATTTTGCCGGCATCATCGAGCGGCTGCCTTCGGCCCCGATCCTGGTCGGGCACTCCTTCGGCGGGATGATCGCCCAGAAGCTGCTCGGCCTCGACCTCGGCGTTGCGGCGGTGGCCATCGACGCCGCCCAGATCAAGGGCGTGCTGCCCCTACCGCTGTCGGCGCTGCGGTCCGGGTTCCCCGTGCTCGGCAATCCGGCGAACAAGAGCAGGTCGGTTTCGCTCACCCCCGAGCAGTTCCGCTATGCCTTCGGTAACGCCGTCTCCGAGCAGGAGTCCCGGGAGCTGTACGACCGCTGGTCCATTCCCGCGCCCGGCAAGCCGCTCTTCGAGGCCGCCGCCGCCAACTTCAACCCGCACTCGCCGGCGAAGGTGGACACCGCGAACGAGTCACGCGGACCGCTGCTGCTGATCGCGGGCGGCAAGGACCACACCGTGCCCGAGACCGTGGTACGGGCGACGCTCAAGCAGTACCGCCACTCGCACGCCGTCACCGACATCATCGACTTCCCGGACAAGGCGCACTCGCTCACCATCGACTCCGGCTGGCGGGAAGTCGCCGACACCGCCCTGACCTGGCTGAAGGATCAGAACCTGTAAGGCTGAGTCCACGCGTACGGGCCAGGGTGTCGCTCGGTGCGGCCACCCTCCTCAGATAACTGCCGATCGCCAGCCCCTCGTCCCCGGAGCAACCAATGGATCTTCATCTTTCGGGCAAGACTGCCCTGGTCACCGGCGCCAGCCGCGGCATCGGACTGGCAATCGTCCGGGCCCTCGTCGACGAGGGCGTGAGCGTCGTCGCGGGGGCCCGGACCAGCACGCCCGAACTGGCCGCCCTCGCCCTGACCGGCCACGTCCACCCGGTCACCGTCGACCTGAGCACCCCGGACGGCCCGGCCGCCTTCGTCGAGGCCGGAACCGCCCTGCTCGGTGGCCGGCTGGACATCCTCGTCAACAACGTCGGCGGGGTACGCCCCCGCACCGGCGGGTTCCTGTCGATCTCGGACGCGGACTGGTTGGAGACGTTGAACATCAACTTCCTGTCCGCCGTACGGGTCACCCGTGCCGCCCTGCCGCACATGCTGCCGCAGGGCGGTTCGATCGTCACGGTCAGCTCGGTCAACTCGTCGCTTCCCGACCCGCTCGTCATCGACTACAGCGCCAGCAAGGCGGCGTTGGCCAACTTCTCCAAGGCGCTGTCGAAAGAGGTCGGTCCGCAGGGCGTACGGGTCAACACCGTCAGCCCCGGGCCCGTGGAGACCGATCTGTGGCTGGGCGTCGGCGGGGTGGCCGAAACCGTCGGCGCAGCGGGCGACCTGGCCCCGGAGGACGTCGCCAAGGGTGCGGTCAGCGGCTCCGCGACCGGGCGTTTCACCCGGCCGGACGAGGTCGCGGACGTGGTCCTGCTGCTGGCCTCCGGCCGTGCCACCAACATCACCGGTGCCGACATCCTGATCGACGGTGGCCTGATCCCGACCCTGTGACACACGTTCCACCCATTTTCACCGTGGTCCGGGCTCGATGGTCCAGCAGCCCGGTACCACCCAGAAAGGCCAATCTCCATGAACACACAAACGTCTGTTGGCGACCTTCGAGCGATCGTGACCGGTCCCGTCCTCCTGCCGGAGGATGGGGGCTACGCGGAGGAGCTTCGTACGTACAACCTGACGGTGGTGCACACGCCGGCCGTGGTGGTCGGCGCCATGAACGCGGCCGACGTCAGGGCCGCGGTGAGGTTCGCCGCAGCTCGGGAACTGCCGGTCGCGGTGCTGGGCGCGGGTCACGGCAGCTCGGTGTCGTCGGCGGGATCGGTTCTGATCTCGACCCGGCGCCTGACCGGGCTGGCGATCGACGAGAGCACCCGTACGGCCCGGGTCGAGGCGGGAGTCCGGTGGGCCGACCTCATCGAGCAGGCGGGCAAGGTGGGCCTGGCGGGCCTGAACGGTTCGTCGCCGACGGTGACGGTCGTCTCGTACACCCTGGGCGGAGGTCTGGGGCCGTTCGGCCGCAAACACGGCTACGCCGCCGACCACGTCACCGCCCTGGAGGTTGTGACCGCGGACGGCCAGTTGCGGCGCGTCACCGCGGATTCCGAGCCCGACCTGTTCTGGGCGCTGCGCGGCGGGAAGGGCAACTTCGGGGTCGTGGTGGCGATCGAGATCGACCTGTTCCCGATCCCCGGCTTCTATGGCGGCGGCATCTTCTTCCCGGGTGAACTGTCCGGCAAGGTGCTGCACCTGTTCCGCGAGTGGACGGCCGACGTGCCGGAGGAGATGTCAGCTTCGGTCGGGTTGCTGCACCTGCCGCCGCTACCGTTCGTGCCGGAACCGCTGCGCGACCGGTTGGTGGCCCACCTGCGGATCACGTACCTCGGAGACCCGGCGGAAGGCGAACGGCTGGTCGCGCCGTTCCGGGCGCTGGGCGAGCCGATCATCGACGCGGTCGGCGAGATGCCGTACTCGGCCGTCGCGGCGGTACACAACGATCCGGTCGACCCGCTGCCGTTGTTCGAGCACGGTGCACTCCTGCGCGAGTTGCCGGCCGAGGCGGTGGACGAGTTCCTCCGGCTGGCCGGCCCGGACGCGGCCTCACCGCTGGTCCTGGCCGAGATCCGCCACCTGGGCGGTGCACTGGCCCGGCCGCCGGCAGTGCCGAACGCGGTGGCCAACCGTGACGCGACGCTCTTCAACATCTTCCTCGCGGCCGCCGGTGGCCCGCCGGACGCCGAGGCCCTGCACGGCTACGAGCAGAGGCTGGTCGACGCCCTGGCACCGTGGTCGACCGGCCGCCGGTACCTGAACTTCATGTTCGCGGGCGACGCGGAGCCGCAGGCCGCGGCGCTGGCCTGGTCGCAGGATGCCTACCCCCGGCTGCGCGAGATCAAGCGGCGGTACGACCCGGCGAACCTGTTCCGGATCAACCACAACATCCCGCCTGCGAACTAGCGGTCGGCCACTTCCGGCACGCGCCGGCAGTTCCAGGACCGGGATCGAGGGCACACGGCCGATCGACCGTGTGCCCTCGACCACCGGCCGGCGCCAACCGAGGTCAACCCGGTCCGCCACCATGACTTCGGGCTGGGCGAGCAGCCTAGGCGATGCCGTTCAACAACTGCCTGGCCATCACGATCCGCTGCACCTGGTTCGTACCCTCGTAGATCTGGGTGATCTTGGCGTCCCGCATCATCCGCTCCAGCGGGTAGTCGCGGGTGTAGCCGTAGCCGCCGAGCAACTGGACCGCGTCGGTGGTGATCTCCATGGCGGCGTCCGAGGCGAAGCACTTCGCCGCCGCGCCAAAGTAGGTCAGGTCGGCGTCACCGCGCTCCGACTTTCCCGCCGCCGCGTACGTCAGCTCACGGGCGGCGGCCAGCTTCATGCCCATGTCCGCGAGCATGAACTGGATGCCCTGGAAGTCCGCCACCGGCTTGCCGAACTGCTTGCGCTCCTTGACGTACCCCAGGGCGTAGTCGAGCGCTCCCTGGGCGATGCCGAGCGCCTGCGCGGCGATGGTGACGCGGGTGTGGTCGAGGGTGCGCATCGCGGCGGCGAAGCCGGTGCCGGGTTCGCCGATCATCCGGTCGGCGGGAATCCGTACGTTGTCGAGGTAGACCTCACGGGTCGGCGAGCCCTTGATGCCGAGCTTCTTCTCCGGGGCGCCGAAGCTGACCCCGGCGTCGGACTTCTCCACCACGAAGGCGGAGATGCCGCGCGAGCGGGCGGACGGGTCGGTCACCGCGAAGACGGTGTAGTACTCCGAGATGCCGGCGTTGGTGATCCACCGCTTCACGCCGTTGAGCACGTAGTGGTCGCCGTCGAGCACCGCGCGGGTGGTCATCGAGGCCGCGTCGCTGCCCGCCTCCGGCTCCGAGAGGCAGTACGAGAACATCGCCTCGCCCCGGGCGACCGGCGGCAGGTAGCGCTGCTTCAGCTCCTCCGACCCGGCCAGCAGCAGCGGCATGGTGCCCAGCTTGTTCACGGCGGGGATCAGGGAGGACGAGGCGCAGGCGCGGGCCACTTCCTCGATCACGATCGCGGTGGCGAGGGCGTCCGCACCGGCGCCGCCGTACTCGGCGGGGATGTGCGGGGCGTGGAAGTCGGCGGCGCGCAGGGCCTCGTACGACGCCTTGGGGAACTCGCCGGTCTCGTCGGCTTCGGCGGCGTGCGGCGCGACCTTGGCGTCACAGACGTCCCGGACCGCCTCCCGGATCGCCCCGTGCTCCTCGGGCAGTTGGTAGACGTCGAACGCTTCGCTGCTCATCGCGGCCCTCCCCTGGGGAACACAACTTCGTGGACCCAGTTGTACCGCGCCGAGGTGGGGCGGGGCTACTGAACGGTAACAAAGTTCACTAGCCCCGCCCCCGGTGGACCCCGGTCAACCGGGGTCCACCAGTGTTCAGTCGGGGTCTCGCAGGTCGGCCGGGAGGTCAGCCGACCGGATCACCCGACCCGGTCAACCGACCAGCGAACGCACCGGAATTCCGGCCGTACGCAGCTCCCGGACCAGGTCACCCAGGTACGGGTGCTCGTCGGACTGGAGTCCGTCCGGGTTCGGGATGACCAGGAAGCTCGAACCGTTGGCGACCGACGCGCGGGCGTCACCGGTGTACTTCGCGATCACGGCCTCGGTCCGGGCCTGGTCGGCGGCGGCCACCTCGATGGTGATCGGCCGCCACTGGCCACCCAGGTTCTCCGGGGCGGGTGCGGCGGCAGCCGCGGCCCGCTCCGGCGACACCGCGTCGGTCATCCGGCGCAGCGTCTTCGGCTCGTCGCCGGACGGGTAGAGCAGCGCGTTCGCGACCAGGTGCAGGCCGCTCTCGTTGTACGCCCGGAACAGCGGGTTGAACGCGAAGAGCACCGCGTGCCCGTCCCCGGTCGGCTCGTCGACCAGCGCGACCGTGCCCTTGAGCAGGTCCTCGCCGACCGTGTAGCCGTTGTGCCAGAACCGGTCGTCCGACGGGTACGTGAGGACGTTCACACCGGTCGTGCTCGGCCGCAGGACCGAGTCGCCGTTGTTGAACTCGAAGTCCTCCGCCGGCCGACCCAGGGCCACCGGGCTGTCGTGGTCCACGTCCACCCGCAGGTGGGAGCCGACCATGGTGTAGCCCGCCGGCTTGGTCACCTCGGTGGTCGAGGTGAGCCCGGCCGCACGGGCCATCCGGGTGCCCTCGTTGCGCAGCCCGATGTAGGTGCCGCCGGCCGAGATCCAGGCGCGCAGGTTGGCCTGGCCGGTGGCGGTGAGCCCGCCGGTGGCGTTGCTGCCGTCCGGCACCAGCAGGGTGCTCCGGTCGGTGAACCGGGTCGTGTTGTCGTTGATGTCGGCGGTGGTGACCGTGGTGAGGTCGAGACCCCACTGGTCGCCGAGCACGAACCGGGCCTCGCCGTACGAGCCGGAGGTGGTGCTGATCCCGGTGCCGGCGTACAGGCCGACGTCGGGCTGGGTGAGCTTGACGCCCGTGGCCGGCTGGCGGTTCGGGTGCAGGGTCACGCCGTAGGAGGCGGCGAGTTGGTCCAGCTTCGGCGTGAGCCGGGCGGACCGCATGCCGACCAGGTTGGTGTTCAGGTCACGGACCAGCGGTACGCCCTTGTCGAGCAGCGCGAAGGTGAACTTGGCCGCCGCGGCCGAGTCGAGCTTCCACTGGTACGAACCGCCGTCCCCCACGAAGGAGGTGGTGCCGCCGCGGTTCTCCTTGACCCGGTTGGCCCGGGGGTTGACCACGTCGCCGGTGTAGATCGTGTTGATCCCCATCAGCAGCGGGTTGCTCCACGACGACACGTCGTAGAAGTACGGGAACGGGGTGTACGGGTCCTCGCCCAGGGTCGCCTGGATCCAGTGCTTCTGCGGCTGGTCCATCTTGATCCAGTACGCGCCCGCGGGTACGACCACGTCGGTCGCCGTACGCCCGCCGAAGACCTTCGCCGTCGGTACGGTCACCGGCTCCTTGAGCTCGTAGACCTCGACATCCATCTTGCGCAGCCGCTCGACCAGCGCCCGGACGTCGGCGAGCTGCCGGTCCGGAAGCAGGAAGTACGACTTGATGTTGACGTCCGGCACCGGGAACTGGACCTCGTTGGTGGGCTGGACCACCTCGTTCGGGGAGAGCGTGCCGGCCACCCCCTCGGCCAGGGCGTCCTGCCAGATCTTGTAGTAGCCGTTCAGCACCTCGCGCTTGTTCGCCGCGGCCCAGCCGAGCGTCGCCCACTGCGTGTTGAACTGCTGCTGCACCCGGTCCTGTACGGCCGAGCTGCTGCCCTTCTCGAACGTCATCCCGGCGGCACCGAAGCCGGTCGCCGGGACGGTGTCGCCGTACCCCATGAAGAAGAGGTCATAGGTGTCGTAGTTGAAGTAGCACTCGGTGGTGACCGTGGCGGTGCAGGCCCCGTTGTAACCGAAGCCCGCCTTGTTCGCCTCACCGATCCGGTTGATCCAGTCGACGACCTCGCTGGAGATCTCGTGGTGGATCGGGTCGGCGTTCGGCGGGAAGAAGTACTCCCGGCCGCCCATCTCGTGCGCGTCGATGTAGACCTGCGGCGGGTACTCCCGCAGCATCTCCAGCTTCGCGTCGGTCTCCGGCTGGGTACGGGAGAACCAGTCCCGGTTCAGGTCGAACCCGAACTCGTTCTGCCGCCGGTTGGCGTCGCGCCCGTCCGGGTTCTGGGTCGGCACGATCACCGTGACCAGTTCCTGGTTGCGCTTCTCCACGTCGCAGGAGAGCCCGGCGGCCAACTCGTACAGGGTCTTCAGCGCCGCGTCGGCGCCGCTCTTCTCGCCACCGTGCACGTTGCCGGTGACCCAGACGATCGCCGGGCCGCGCAGGGCGGTACCGGCGGCCGTGGCCGGGCTGGTCTTGCGGGGGTCGCGCAGGTCCTTGATCCGCTCGGTGATCGCGTCCAGCGCGGCGGGCTTGACGTTCGCCGAGTTCGACACGATCGCGTACGGCAGCGCCTGGCCGGTCACGCTGGTCGCCATGGTGCCGGAGACGACCCGGTCGGAGGCCGCGTCGACGGCTCCGAGGTAGGAGCGGATCTCGTCGCTGGTGACCACACGCTCCTGGCCGGTGCCGAGCGGGAAGCCGAGGGCGGCCTCCGGGCTGGGCACCGAGTCCAGGTGGGCGGTGGGGTCGGGGACACACGCAGGCGACGGGGTGGTCGCGTGTGCGGCGGTAACGTTGAGCAGGGGTAGCAGCGAGGTCGCCAGGGCGATCGCCGCTCCGGCGGCCAGCCGGCGACGGGCCGGCAGGTAGTTAGCGCGGGATATTCTCATGTAGTACTTTTGTCCCCTTCTGCGAAGCGGGCGTCAGGTGGATCGGAGCCTAGGTGCCTTACATAGAGGGGGCAAGATCAATTTGGGCGAGGTGGGATCGGGCGAACGGCGGCAACGCGCGACGTACGCACATCCGGATGCACGTCGCGCGGGATTGTGAAGATGCCGACCGAACGGGCGGTGGCCCGACCGGGCCGCGTAAGCTCTGCCTCTGTCGTTGCCTGCGCAGTCGGCGTTCGAGCCGGCCCCTCGCAGTAGCGAACTAAAAAAGCACTAGCAACTGATTTGTCCCAATTGGCGTCGTGGTGACGCCGCCCTGCCCACCGCGACGCAAGGAAGCGCCGCCCAGTGCGAGCGGAGAGAAAAGGCGTGACAATCCCGTACCCGAGCACACAACCCAAGCCGGCAATCGTCGCGGTGAGCCCTCCATCCGGCGCGGCGCGGCCGCGGCTGACCTTCCTCGGCACCGGCTACCTGGGTGCGACGTACGCCATCTGCTTCGCCGAACTCGGCTACGACGTGATCGGGTTCGACGTCGACGCGGAAAAGATCGCCAAGCTCTCCGGCGGCGAGGTGCCGTTCCACGAGCCCGGCCTGGACGAACTGCTGCGGCGCAACCTTGCCGCCGGCCGGCTCCGGTTCAGCACCTCCTACCAGGAGACCGCGGACTTCGGCGACGTCCACTTCATCTGTGTCGGCACCCCGCAACGGGCCGACGGCATGGGCGCCGACCTGTCGTACGTCGAAACCTCCGTCACCGGGCTCGCCCAGCACCTGACCCGCAAGGCCCTGATCGTCGGCAAGTCGACAGTTCCGGTCGGCACCGCCGAGTGGATCGAGCAACTGGTCGGCAAGCACATCCCGGCCGACCTGGGTGTCGAGGTCGCCTGGAGCCCCGAGTTCCTCCAGGAGGGCTTCGCCGTCGAGGACGTGCTCCGCCCCAACCGGATCGTCGTCGGGGTCAAGAGCGAGTGGGCGAACGGCATGCTCTACGCCGCCCACAAGGGCGTCTTCGACCTGGCCGCCACCGAGGACCGCGAGGTTCCGCTGGTGGTCACCGACTTCGCCACCGCCGAACTGGTCAAGGTCGCGGCCAACGCCTTCCTCGCCACCAAGATCTCGTTCATCAACGCGATGGCCGAGGTCTGCGAGGTCGCCGGCGGCGACGTCACCCAGCTCGCCCGCGCGATCGGCTACGACCCGCGCATCGGCAACCGGTTCCTCCAGGCCGGCGTCGGCTTCGGCGGCGGCTGCCTGCCCAAGGACATCCGGGCGTTCCAGGCCCGTGCCCAGGAGCTGGGTGCCGGCGAGGCGCTCCGGTTCCTGCACGAGGTCGACCTGATCAACCTGCGGCGGCGTACCCGGGTGTTGCAGTTGTCCGCCGAGTTGCTCGGCCGCCGCTACGGCCCGGCCGGTCCCGACCTGTCCGGCACCCGGATCGCGGTCCTCGGCGCCACCTTCAAGCCCAACTCCGACGACGTACGCGACGCGCCGTCGCTGGCTGTCGCGGCACTGCTCGCCAAGGCCGGCGCCGACGTGCGGATCTTCGACCCCGAGGGGATGGAGAACGCCCGCCGGGCCCAGCCCGACCTGAACTACGAGGCCAGCATGAACGACGCCGTCACCGGCGCCGACCTGGTCTGCGTGCTCACCGAGTGGGCCGACTTCCGCAACGCCGACCCGGTCGCCCTCGGTGAACTCGCCGCCGGTCGCCGGGTGGTCGACGGCCGCAACTGCCTCGACTCCGGACTGTGGACCCAGGCCGGCTGGGAATACCGGGGCATGGGTCGCCCCTGACCCGGAGTCACCACTCCCGGACGTGAACGTACTCGGCCGGTCACGGATCCAATCGGATCCGTGACCGGCTTTTTCCGATCTCCCACCGGCGAGGGTCTGTTCAACCGTTGCCTGCTTTCGGCATGCTTCCAGGTGAGTCCACATTGCTGGCCGCCGCCTCGGGAGGTTGCATGAGTACGTACCGGTGCTCTTCGTGCGGCCGGGAGATCGAAGCCGCCCCCCGCTGCCCGCACTGCGGGGCTGAGCAGGGCCAGTGGGCGGACGACCTGGCGCGGATCGAACGCTCCATCGCCGAGATCAAGATGCGGGACGCGGCCATCGCCAGCGAACAGCGCCAACTCGCCGCGAAGATGCAGGCGGCACTGTTCCAGCGGGACATCCTCACCCACGCCAACGACGAACGACTCAAACAGGCGACCAAGCCCCGGCGGGTGCTGCGCCGCCGCGCCGGGCGACGACCCCCGACCGCCGAACCGGGCCTGCCACCGCCGCCCCGGGTCCCCCGCTCCACCCCCACCGGCGGCGAGGCACCACCGCCGCCACCCCCACCACCGCCGCCACCCCCGCCCCGGCGTACCGCACCGACCGGCGTCCGCCGGCCCGGAGGCCGCCCCGGCGTCGAGCCGCCGCCGGGCAACCAACCGGAAGCCTCCTCGCGCGAGGTGCAGAACATCCTGCTCGGCCTCGGCGCGCTGCTGCTCGGCGTCGCCGCCGTCGCCTTCGCCGCCGTCGCGATCAGCTCCCAGAACGACTTCAGCCGGGTGGCGATCCTGCTCACCGCGACCGCGCTGATGCTGATCGCACCGCCGGTGGTGGCCCGGCGCGGGCTCACCGCCACGGCCGAGACGATCGCCGCCGTCGGCCTGCTCCTGGTGCCGCTCAACGGGTACGCCGTCTGGGCCATCGACGCGGTCTGGACCAGTGGCCTCTCCGGGAGTGTGTTCGCCGGCCTGACCTGCCTGGTCACCGCCGGGGTCGGCTGGCTGTACGGCAGCATGACCGGCCTGCACGTCGGCCGGTACGCCACCGTGATCGCCGGACAGCCCGTACTGCCCCTGCTCGCGTACGAGTGGATCAACGGGGCGACCGGGTGGGCGCTGGTGCTGGCCGCGGTTGCCGCGATCGACCTGATCCTGGCCCGGGCGTTCACCCGCGACGGCCGGCTCGTGGCACCGCCGCCCCCGGCACAGCGCCGGCCCGGTGCGTCCCGGACCGGTGTCGCCCCCGACGAGGACACCCCGGGCACCGGTGACCCGCAGCGGCGTGCCGGGGAGCAACGGCGTGCCGGTGACGAGGACGGCGACGGCGGGCTGGGGCGGCCGGAGTCGGCGCCGGAAGAGGCGGATGCCGTACTCATCGTGCCCGGCTCGCAACGGGACGGACGGACCGGCCGTACAACCCGCGAGCCGCAGCAACCGGACCCGCCGCGGCCCGCCCGTACCGCCGCCGCCTGGACCGCCACCGCCGTGCCGAACACCCCGTGGCTGCGTGAACTGACCTGGGCGCTGCACGGGGTGGCCGTCGGCGCCGCCCTGCTCTACGCGGTGATCGCCCTGGTCGGCACCGAGACCGTACCGGGAGCCTTCCGCGCCGGTGTGGTGCTGGTGCTGGCCGCCGCGATCGGCCTGGCCGGCGCCCTCATGATCGGCCGGGCACCGCTGCCCGCGCTCGCCGCCGGCATCCTGACCCTCGCGGTGATCGGCGCGGCCGGTCGGATCGCCGCCGTCGCGCTACCCGGCCGGGCCCTGCTCCTCATCGCCGTCGTTGTCGCCCTCACCGGCCTCGGGGTACGCGCCGTACCGGCGGCGGCCCGACGCGGGCCACAGCTCGCCTCGGCGGTCGCACTGGTGGTCATCGGTGTGGTCGTCGCCGGTGGCGCCCTGCGCGCGGCGCTGGCCCCGATCCAGGCCGCCCTGCCGGTCTGGCGGGCCGACCTCGACGACTACGCGACGACCCTCGCGGACACCGTCGGCCCGGCCGCCTGGCAACTCGCCGCGACCGCCTTCCTGCTCACCATCGCCGCCGTGCTCGCCCTCCCGGCCGAGGTACGCCGCGAGTTCGCCGTCACCGGCGCCGCGCTGACCGCACTGGCCGCCCCCGCCTCGCTCGGGCTCCCCTGGATGGCCGCGCCGTGGCCACCGGTCCTCGTCGCCATCGGGATCGGCGTCGTCGGCCTCACCGCCGACACCCGCCGGGCCGCGCTCGCGCACACCTGCGCGGCGGCGGTGCTCGGACTGGCCGGAGCCGGAGCGGCGGCGGCCCGCCCCAGCCTCACCGCGGCGGTGCTGTTTACCCTGGCCGTCGCCGGCCTGCTGATCAGCCTGGCGCCGCGCCTGCCCGCCGTCTCCCTCGGCGAATCGGCCCACCTGGTGACCTCCTGGGCCGCCGGTGGAGCCGCCTTCGCCCTGCCCGGGGCGGTCGCCGCGTTTGTCGCCGCGACCGTACCGGTCGACCCGACGCCGACCGCGATGTCCCTGCGCGACGCCACCGAGCCGGTGCTCGCGGCCAGCTACCTGGCCGTCTGCGCGACCCTCGGGTACGCGGCCATCGCCCAGGTCTCGCAACGTCACATCAGCCTCCCGCTGACCCTCGGCACCGGGTTCGGCGCGCTCGCCGTCACCGCCGCCGCGTTCGGCGCACCCGGTGCCACGGTCGCCGACGCCTGGGTCGGCGCCCTGCTCATGGTCGCCGCCGTCCTGCTCTTCCTCGCCCCGTCGATCGACTCCGGGCGGCGCGCCGACCGGCTCCTCGACGGCTCCGACTTCGCCGCCGCCGCCGCGACCGCCGGCCTGGTCGGCGCGCTGGCCCGGATCGCCGGCATCCTCGCCCCCGGCGCCGAACTGGCCGCCGCCGCCGGGCTCGTCCTGGTCGTCGCGGTCGGCGTACGCGCCCTGCCCGAGGACTGGCGTCGTGGCCCGATCCTCGGCATCGCACTCAGCGGTGGCGTGATCGCCCTGATCGCCGGCTACACCGCGCTCAGCGGTGGACTGCGGGTGCTGGCCACCCCCGGCCGGATCTGGGCCGCCGACCTCGACGCGTGGCCGATGGGGAGCACCGGCGACAGCGCCTGGCAGGCACCGATCGCCCTGGTCCTGCTCGCCGCCGCAGCCGCCGCCGCGCTGCCGCGCCCGTGGAAGTACGACGTCGCCGGTGTCTGCGTCGGGCTCGCCACCATCGGCACCCCGGCCGCCCTCGACCTGCCCTGGTGGTCCCCGATCGTCGTCGGCGGAGCGGTGGCGATCGCGTACGGGATGGCCGCCGCCGCTGCCGCCGACCCCCGCGCCGGCCTGACCCGGGCCACCGTCGCCGCCGTGGTGGCCCTGCACGCGGTCGGAGCCAGCCTGGTCCGGCCCTGGACCACGGCAGCCGCACTCGGGGTGGTCGCCCTGGTCGGGCTCGTGGTGGCGGTGCTCGCCCGGGTGCTCGGCAGTTACGCCGCCGCACCCGACACCGCCCGTACGGAGACCGGCGAACCGGACGACGACGACCTCGGGTACGACGAAACCGACCGGGACCCCGACCGACGTCCCGAACCCGTCGACGACCTGCCGCCGCACCTCGGTCAGATCGGCGGTGCCGCGACCGGTGGCGCCCTGCTCGCCCTGCCCGGGGCGTTCGCCGCCCTCGCCGCCGCCCTCGGGTCCCCGGCCGAGATCGTGCTGACCAGTGCCCTGGCCGCGTCGAGCCTGGGCGTCGCCCTGCTCACCCTCGCCCGCCGGTGGGTCCCGCGCTACCTGCCGTACGCGACCCTCGGTGTAGTCGGCGGGGCGACCATCACCGCCTGCGCCTCGATCCCCACCGACCTGCCCACCGGCGTCTACGCCGCCGCCGCCGCGCTGCTGGGCGTACTCGCCGAACTGGCCCGGTCGGCCACTCCACCGCCCGGTTCCGGGATCCGGCCGATCCGGCGCTGGTCGGTGATGCTCGGCGGCACCGTACGCCGGATGCCGGACCAGCCGCGCGGGCGCTGGGCGATCAGCCCGGCGGTGGGTGCGATGGCCGCCGCCGTACTGCCGACCCTGGTTGCCGTGGCGACCCTGGGACCGGTCCTGGTCGCCGCGCTGATGGAGCCGTACCAGGTGCTCTACGGGATCTGGGACGGTGCGCCGGAGACGCTGGCGAACCCGACCGGCAGCGCGGTCGACCCCACCCACGTCCTCGCCGCGCTGCTGCTGACCGTCGCGGCGGCACTGGCCGCGACCGGATTCACCGGTGGACGACCCGCCCGGGCCATCCCGGTGGTCCTGCCCGGAGCCGCGATCACCGTGCTGATCGCACCGATCTCGGTCGGGCTGGGCTGGCCGAACAGCACCATGGCCGCGCTCGCCGTCTTCACCATCGCGATGCTCGGGCTGGCGCTCACCCCACCGCCGCCGGACGTGGAACGGGCCCGGTCGCTTCGGCTCGCCCGGATCCTGGTCTTCGCCATCGGGCTGGCGGCCGGCGGCGCCGGGCTGGCCGGTGCCCTGGCCACCCGGGAGCTGACCCTGTTCACCCTGGGCGCCGCGGTAGTCGTCGGCGGGATCGCCGCGTTCGCCGGGCGGACCCAGGCGGCCAGGATCCTCGGCTGGCTGTTCGCCTCGGTCATGGCCCAACTCTTCGTCTTCACCGTGGGGCTGGTCGCCGGACTGGACCCGGTCTGGTCCGCGTTCGGCGTACTGGCGGTCGGTGCGGCGCTGCTGCTGCTCGCCGCGACCCTGCCCCGGCTGCGCCAACCCGAGTCGCTGCGCGAGGCGGCCACCGTCGAGTGGACCGGGTACGGTGCCGCCCTCATCGCCGGGGCACTGGCCTTCGACTCGCCCCGGCACATCGCCGCCCTGCTCGCCGCCTGGGGTGCCGTACTCGGGGTGGCGGCCACCCGTCCGGGGCGGCGGGTGATCGCCCGGCGGATCCTGTTCTGGGCCGCGGTGGCGTGCGAGATCAGCGCCTGGTGGCTGCTGATGAGCATCGCCGACGTGGCCCTGCCGGAGGCGTACACGTTGCCGTTCGCGGCGCTCGCGCTGCTGGTCGGGATCCTGGAGCTGCGCCACCGCCCGGACCTGAGCAGCTGGGTCGCGTACGGGCCGGCGCTGGTCGCCGCGTTCCTGCCCACGCTGGTGATCGTGCTCGGCAGCGAGGGCGGCGACCTGCGCCAGATCCTGCTCCTGCTCGGCGGCGTCGCGGTGCTGATCTTCGGCTCGTGGCGGCGCCAGCAGGCTCCGGTGATCATCGGTGCGGCGGTGACGGTCATCGCCACCCTGCACCTGCTGACCGTCTTCGGGCCGTGGCTGGTGCTGATCCCGGTCGGCATCGTGCTGCTGGTGCTCGGGGCCAGCAACGAACGGCGTACGCAGGCCCAGGAACGCCTCCGGGGGGCGCTGCGCGGGATGCGCTGACCAGCCCGGCGGATCGCCGGCTGAAGGGAACTCAGCCGGCGAGGTTGGCCTGGAGGGCCTTTTCCTTCTGCTCGACCAGGGCCTCCAGCGACTCCGAGAAGGCGACGACCTTGGCCTGCAAGACGTCGTCGGCGGTGGCCAGGATGCGTACGGCGAGCAGCCCGGCGTTGCGGGCGTTGCCGATCGAGACGGTGGCGACCGGGATGCCGGCCGGCATCTGCACGATCGAGTAGAGCGAGTCGACGCCGTCCAGGTGCTTGAGCGGCACCGGGACACCGATCACCGGCAGCGGGGTCACCGAGGCGACCATGCCCGGCAGGGCCGCCGCCCCACCCGCGCCCGCGATGATCACCTTGAGGCCACGGCCGGCGGCCTGCTGGCCGTACTCGATCATCTTGACCGGCGTACGGTGCGCCGAGACGATCCGTACCTCGTAGCCGATCCCGAAGTCGTCCAGGACGTCGGCGGCGGCCTTCATGGTGGGCCAGTCCGAGTCACTGCCCATGATCAGGCCAACCCGGGTCGCTGCCTGCGCAGCCGTCATCGCCCCTCCTGGAGCCACTGTGCGGCCCGCGCGGCGCGGGCGCGTACCTGTTCGAGATCGTCACCGAGCACCGTGACGTGGCCGATCTTCCGACCGGGACGGACCTGCTTGCCGTAGAGGTGCACCTTGGCGCCGGGGTCGGTGGCGAAGAGGTGGTGCAGCCGCTCGTCGATCGAGATCCCGCCCTCGGCCCCGCCGAGCACGTTGGCCATCACCACCACCGGCGCGGTCAGCGCGGTGTCGCCCATCGGGTAGTCCAGGACCGCCCGCAGGTGCTGCTCGAACTGCGAGGTCCGAGCCCCCTCGATGGTCCAGTGCCCGGAGTTGTGCGGTCGCATGGCCAACTCGTTGACCACCAGCGCCGGACCCCCGTCCGGACCGGCGACCTCGAAGAGTTCCACCGCGAGCAGGCCGACCACGTCGAGCGTGGTGGCGATGTCGATCGCCAGTTGCTGGGCGGCCAGGGCCAGCGGCTCCGGCAGGTCCGGTGCCGGGGCGAGCACCTCGACGCAGATACCGTCCCGCTGCACGGTCTCCACCACCGGGTACGCCGCGACCTGCCCGAACGGCGAGCGGGCGACCTGTACGGCCAACTCCCGACGCAACGCCACCCGCTCTTCCACGATCAGCGGGGTCCCGCCGTCGAGCAGCTTCGTCACCTGGGCGGCCCCGTCGGTGGCGTTCGCCACGACCCACACCCCACGGCCGTCGTAGCCGCCCCGGGCGGCCTTCAGCACCACCGGCCAGCCGACCTCGTCACCGAACCCGGTCAGGTCCGCGGGCGCCGTCACCGGCCGCCAGCGCGGTACGGGCGCACCGAGCGCGCTGAGCCGTTCCCGCATCGCGTGCTTGTCCTGCGCGTAGAGCAGGGCGTCGGCCGACGGGTAGAGCTTCACGTCCTCGGCGGCGAGGGCGCGGATGTGTTCGCTGGGCACATGCTCGTGGTCGAAGGTGACCACGTCGCAGCCCTTGGCGAAGATCCGCAGCGCGGAGAGGTCGGTGTGGTCGCCGTACCGGACGTCGGCGGCGACCAGCGCGGCCCCGTCCTCCGGGGCTTGCGCCAGTACACGCAGCGACTGGCCGAGGGCGATCGCGGCCTGGTGGGTCATCCGGGCGAGCTGGCCGCCCCCCACCATGCCGACAACGGGCAGACCGGTTCGGGAATCCATAACGCCGGCAAGCCTAGCGGGCGGTCCCGCCACCGACCGCCGCACCCGGCGTCCGGGTGCGGCACCGCTCGTCGGTCACCGCCGGGAAAGCTGGGCGACCAGGTCCTCAACGGTACGGACCGGGCGATCGCAGACAAACCCCCGGCAGACGTACGCGGTGGAGCCGCCGTCCAGCATCGGGCGGTCCGCCAGCAGCGGCACCCCCTCCTGGTCCGGGGCCCCCGCGACAACCACCGCCCCCGGCGGGGCGTGCCGACGGGCGGCAGCCACCAGCGGGTCACCGGCCGGGTCGGTGGTGACGATCGCCACCTCGTACGGGCCGGAGAGCAGCGCCTCACCGCTGGCGGCGGCGTACCCGGTGAACCGGGCGTGCCGGGCCACTATCGGTGCCACCGTCGCCAGCGCCGTTTCGGCCACCTCCCGGTAGCGCGGCTCACCGGTCAACGCCGAGTAGGCCACCAGCCCCGCCACCACCGCCGACAGGCCGGACGGGGTGGCGTTGTCGGTCGGGTCGGCCGGGCGGGCGATCAGCTTCTCGGCGTCGTCGGCGGTGTCGTAGAAGCCGCCCTGCCCGGTGGAGAAGTGGTCCAGGGCGACGTCCAGCAGTTCTCCGGCCAGGGTCAGCCACCGGCCCTCGCCGTTGAGCTGGTGCACCGCGCAGAACGCCTCCGCCACCGCCCCGTAGTCCTCCAGCACCCCGGCCGGCTCACCGACCTTCCCGTCCCGGGAGACCCGGCGCAGCCGCCCGTCGACGATGTGCCGCCCGGCCAGCACCTCGGCGATGTCCACCGCCGCCGTGGCGGTCACCGGGTCGCCGGTCAGGGTCGCGTACTCGACCAGGGCGGTGACGGCCAGCCCGTTCCAGGCGGCCACCACCTTGTCGTCCCGGGCCGGCTGCGGACGCAGGTCGCGTACGGCCCGCAGCTCGGTGCGTACGCGCTGCCACCGGTCCGCCACCTCGGGGTCGACGTCGTCGATGTCGCGGCCGAGTTCCAGCACGCTGGTGCCGTGTTCGAAGGTTCCCGCGGCGGTGACCGTGAACAGGTCGGCGGCGAAGCGGCCGTCGTCGGTGCCGAGCGCCTCCACGAGTTGGGTCGGGGTCCAGGCGTACGTGGCGCCCTCGACCCCGTCGGTGTCCGCGTCCAGGGCGGAGGCCAGCCCGCCGGCCTCGGTGCCGAGACCGTCCAGGAGGAAGGCCGCGGTCTCCCCCGCCACCCGCTGCGCCAGCCGGTCCCCGGTGAGCCGCCAGAGCTGGGTGTAGACCCGGAGCAGGAGGGCGTTGTCGTAGAGCATCTTCTCGAAGTGCGGCACGGTCCAGTGGGCGTCGACCGAGTAGCGGGCGAAACCACCGGCGAGCTGGTCGTAGATGCCGCCCCGGGCCATCGCCTCGGCGGTGTGCCGGACGATCTCCAGGGTCCGCTCCGAACCGGTGCGCTGGTAGTGCCGGAGCTGGAACAGCAGGTTCATGTGCGGCGGGAACTTCGGGGAGCCACCGAAACCGCCGTTGACGGAGTCGTACTCCCGGCCCAGCTGTTGCGCGGCGGCGTCGAGCAGTTCGGCGGTGAGCGGGGCGGTCGGGCCGCCGACGGCCTGCGCGCCGCCGATCGCCTCGACCACGGCGGCGCCCTGCTGCAACACCGCCTCGCGCTGGTCCCGCCAGGCGGTGGTGACCGACTCCAGGAGGCGGACGAAGTTGACCCGGGGGAAGTACGTGCCGCAGAAGAACGGCGTCCCGTCGGGCGCGGCGAGTACGGTCATCGGCCAGCCGCCCTGCCCGGTCATCGCCTGGGTGGCGGTCATGTAGACCGCGTCGACGTCCGGCCGTTCCTCCCGGTCCACTTTGATCGACACGAAGTTGTCGTTGAGCAGCTTCCCGACCGCCGGGTCCTCGAACGACTCGTGCGCCATCACGTGGCACCAGTGGCAGGCCGCGTACCCCACGGAGATCAGCACGGGTACGTCGCGTCGTTTCGCCTCGGCGAACGCCTCGTCGGACCACGGCCACCAGTCGACCGGGTTCTCCGCGTGCTGGAGCAGGTACGGGCTGGTCGCGCTCGCCAGTCGATTCACCCGACGACCATATCCACCGGCGGCCGACGGCGGGCGGGTGTCCCCCGGCTCTAGGACGCGCCGTCGGCGTGCAGGGGGAAGATCCGGGCCTGTTGGGAGTTGTCGAGCTGGGTCTGCAACACCGTGACGATCTTGTCCGACCCCATCGGGCGGAAGAAGTGGTAACCCTGGGCCGCGGTGCAGCCCAGCTCGGCCAGGGCAGCCCGCTGGTCGGCCGTCTCCACACCCTCGGCGACCACCCGCAGGCCGAGTTCGCGGCCCAGCCCGACGGTCGACCGGACGATCGCGGCGGCCTCCGGCGAGTCGGCCATCGCCATCACGAAGGACCGGTCCACCTTGAGTTCGTCGACCGGGATCCGGGTCAGGAAGGTGAGCGACGAGAAGCCGGTGCCGAAGTCGTCCACGGCGAGCTGGATCCCCATCGCCCGCAGCTCGGAGAGGACCTCGTCGATCACGCCCAGCTCGCTCATCACCACCGTCTCGGTGATCTCCAGGACCAGCCGGTGGGCCGGCACCTGGTGGCGGCGCAGGGATTCGGCCACCTCCGAGGGGAGCCGGGGGTCGAGCAGGCTGCGCGCGGAGAGGTTGATCGAGATGGGTACGTCCAGTCCGTGCCGGGCCCAGTCGGCGGCCACCGCGAGGGCCTTGTCGACCACGTACCGGGTGAACGGGCCGAGCAGTTCGCTGCCCTCGATGGTCCGGACGAAGTCGACCGGACCGAGGCGGCCCCGGCGCGGGTGCCGCCACCGGATCAGCGCCTCCACCCCGGTCGGCGCCCCGGTGGCGAGGTCGACCGCGGGCTGGAGGGCGAGCATGAGCTGGTCGTCGGCGGCGAGCGCCTCACGCAGCTCGGCGAGAAGCGCGAGCTGGTCGGTGCTGGCCGCGTCCTGGCTGCTGTCGTAGCTGGCGACACTGCCGCCGCCCGCCTTGGCCTGGTACATCGCGATGTCGGCCCGGCGCAGCAGTTCGGTCATGTCTGCGGTGCCGGCACCGGCCACCACCACACCGACCGACGCCTCGACCGACATCCGTACGCCGGCCACCTCGGTCGGGGCGGCCAGTTCCTCCACGATCTCCCGAGCCCGGCGCAGCGGGTACGGCAGCGACGCGGGCCATTCGCCGAAGACGCTGAGTTCGGTGGCGACCGGCAGTTGCAGCGCCGGCACGGCGGGCGTCGGCAGCGGGGTCGCCGGGAGGGAGGTGACCAGCAGGGCGAACTCGTCGCCGCCGAGCCGGCCGAGCACCTCACCGTCGCGGCGCAGTTCCTGCAACCGGCGGGCGGTCACCTGGAGCAACTCGTCCCCGGCGGCGTGCCCGAGGGTGTCGTTGACCTCTTTGAAGTTGTTGATGTCGAGCAGGAGCAGGGCCACCGGGTGGTCGTGTCCGAGCCGGTGCAGCGCGAGGTCGCCCTTGCTCAGCATCGCCGCGCGGTTGACCAGTTTGGTCAGTGGGTCGTGCACCGCCTCGTACGACGACTGGGCGGCCATGATCCGCAGTTCCTGGTGGGTGGCGGCGTCGTGCAGCGCGGCGGCCAGGGCGTCGGCGAACGCGGACAGGACGTCCCGCTCGCGCTCGCCGGGCCGGACCGAGCGGGGGAACCGTACCCGGAGTTCGCCGACCGGCCTGGCCCCGACCTCGAGCGTCCGGGACAGCAGGTGGGGGTCGGTCTCCGGCTCGGGTGGCGCCGTCAGGTCCTGGTCCGTGACCGGCTCGCCGCCACCGCCCCGGTAGCGGCGCCACCGGTTGCCGCTGCGGGCGACGTGGAGGTCGACCCGGTCCGCGCCGAACACGGCGAGCGCGCCGTGCACCCCGGCGGTCGCCACCCCGCGCTCGTCGAGCTGGTTCAGCGCCCCGGTGGCCTCGGCGAAGGCCCGCCACGTACGCCGCTCGTCGTCGGTACGCAGCCGCTGGCTGTACGTCTGCTGCAACAGCCACCACAGCGGTGGGAGGAGCAGCAGCCAGCGGAGACTGTGTTCGAGGATGGTGATCACGGCCAGCCCGACCAGGACGTTGCCGACGAACATCGGCAGCTTGCCACGGAGCGCACGCAGCAGCAGGGGTCCCATCGGGAGCCGGTGGCGCAGCGACATGGTGAGCGAGGCCAGCCAGCCGGTGGCGAACAGGTAGGTCAGCGAACCGAGGACGAGCGCGACGGTCAGCGCGGGCGTCAGCGGGGCACCGAGCGGTTCGCCGAGGGCGGTGGTGACGGCGGTGGCCAGCGCGACGGCGGCGGTCAGGGAGGCGGCGATGTGCACGACCTCGACGAACGATCGCCGATCGGGGAAGATCGACAGCAGTCCCCAGCCGAGCCCGGCGCCGACCAGGGCGGTGACCGGCAGCCAGCCGGCGGGCGCCAGGTAGAGGCCGATGACGAGCGCGGCCTCACCCCAGGTGACGTTGACGGTGCCGGAGGCGACCCGGAACCGGAGCCGGGCCAACTGGGCGAGTGCGAACACGCCGGCCACGATCGCCAGCCGGGCGAGCGGATGGACGGAGCCGAGCGGGTCGTCCGGCGGCAGGTCCGCCGGTACGGCGAGACCGACCACGGCGGCGGCGAGGGCTGCGGCGAGCACGGCTGCGGTGAGGATGAGCATCCGCCGGGGGGTGCCGGAGATGCCGACCAGGGCCGCCGTCCGTGAGGCGGCAGGCCGGCCGGATGTCACGGGCCGCCTCCGCCCGCCGTCCAACGACGCGGCGCCTGCTCGGGCCGCGCACCGCCTCGGGCGTCGGGTCTGACTCTCATCGGCGCCCCCTCCCGCGCACGGTGCGGGGACTTTTGGTCCCCGGCGGAAGGCTAAGCCAAACCGGTTTGGCGCAACAGGGGGCGCCTGGCCGGTTTAGCCGCGATCATGTCGTCGTGTGCCCGTTACTGCGCAGGTGGGAGGCCCTGGGAGCGGTTCCATCAGATTCCTCTGCCAAGTCCGCCTCGACTGGTCCCGGAACGGACGAATCGACCCGGCCGCCCGGTTCGTCGGTGCGCTGGTCCGGGAACCGGTCCGGCAGCCGACGCAGTCGCGCGTTCATGTTGCGGATCAACAGAACCGTGGCGATGGCCAGCACCACGATCAGGAACAGGCCCATCGGGCCGGCCAGGCCACCGGTTCGGGTGTCCCCGAAGTTGTTCGCGGCAAGCACGTCAACAGCGGTCAGCATGACTGGGATCCTTCGATAGGCGAGCTGCCATAACAGTACGCCCCGGCGAGGTCAACGGGCACGGGCGGTCTCACGTACGCCGGCGAACAGGTCGGATTCCGGCAGCGGACTCTCCACCAACGACTTGACCAACTGGAAGTCCTCGGTCGGCCAGGCGCGCTGCTGGATCTCCATCGGCACCTGGAAGAAGAAGCCGTCCGGGTCGATCTGGGTGGCGTGCGCCCGCAGCGCGTCGTCGCGTACGGGGAAGTACTCCGCGCACTCCACCCGGGTGGTGACCCGGGGCCCCTTGTCCGGGCGGTCCTCCCAGTTCTTGAGCCACTCCTCGTACGGCGACTCCCGCCCGGCCGCGAGCACCGCCTCGTGCAGGGCCATGAAGCGCGCCTTGGAGAAGCCGATGTCGTAGTAGAGCTTCAGCGGCTGCCACGCCGGCCCCAACTCGGGGAACTGGTCGGGGTCACCGGCGGCGTCGAAGGCCGCGACGCTGATCTTGTGGCACATGATGTGGTCGGGGTGCGGGTAACCGCCGTCCTCCGGGTAGGTGGTCACCACGTGCGGACGGAACTCCCGCATCAGCCGGACCAGCGAACCGGTCGCGACGGCGACATCCTGCAGCGCGAAGCACCCCTCGGGCAGCGGCGGCAGCGGGTCGCCCTCGGGCAGCCCGGAGTCGACGAAGCCCAGCCAGGCCTGCTCGACACCGAGGATGCCCCGGGCCGCGTCCATCTCCGCCCGACGGATCTCGCCGATGTTCGCCCAGACGTCCGGCCGGTCCAGCTTGGGGTTCAGGACGCTGCCCCGCTCACCGCCGGTGCAGGTCGCGACGAGCACGCTCACGCCCTCGGCGACGTACTTCGCCATGGTCGCCGCGCCCTTGCTCGACTCGTCGTCGGGATGCGCGTGTACGGCCATGAGACGCAGTTGCTCTGCCAACGAAATACTCCTCGTCCGTGCTGCCGCCGAGCCCCCGCGGCTCGACCGGCTGACCTGCCGGTATCGTTCGGTAACCGTTTGCGAAGATGGACTCTGCCATTCTGGCCGATGCCACCGACAACGCCCCGCAGGAGATGTGCCCGGTGACCGAGACGAACGCCACTCGTTCTTCCGACGCGCCGGTCTTCCCCGCCGACCGGTACGGACACCGACGCGCGCCCCGACGCCGCCGCCCCTGGCTGCGCGCACTGCTGGTGGTCGCCCTGGTGGCCGTCCTCGGCCTGGCTTCCGCCCGGCTCTACCGACAGTACGGCGACCCCACCTACGACGCCCAGGTGATCACCTACACCGACATTACCGACAGCCAGTTGCGGCTGGTCTTCCGGGTGACCGTCCCGGCCGGTGGCTCGGCGATCTGCGCGGTACGCGCCCGGTCCCGGGACGGGGCCGAGGTCGCCCGCGAAGAGGTACGGGTCGACGCCCCGGCCGGCGAGCGGCAGCCCGTGGTCGAGCACCAGCTCACCACCACGGGCAAGGCCCTCGTCGGCGAGGTACTGCGCTGCCGGGCGGCCGACTGAGCCGGGGCCGGACCAGCCCCGAGCCGTCGCGACGCGAGGCCCCCGAACACCGTCTGTGAGCCGATCGGGGCCGTTCGGTTCAGTTCGGCAATAAATCATCACCCGTCCGGTGTGTATCGCACTGGTAACTTGGTACTTCGTTCCTGTCCGCAGCAGTCCGTTTACCCAAGGAGATCGTCTGTGTCCACGACCGACCGCGAGGCGCCCGCCACCTGGCTGTCCCAGGACGCGCACGACCGCCTGCAGGCCGAGCTCAACGAGTTGATCGCCGGCCGGCCGGTGATCGCCGCGGAGATCAACGCCCGGCGCGAAGAAGGCGATCTGCGGGAGAACGGCGGATACCACGCCGCCCGCGAGGAGCAGGGCAAGCAGGAGCATCGCATCCGCTACCTCCAGGAACTGCTGCGTACCGCCTCCGTGGGTGAGGCGCCGAACGCCGACTCGGTCGCCCCGGGCACCGTCGTCACGATCCACTTCGACGACGACGAGGAGGACAAGGAGACCTTCCTGCTCGGCTCCCGGGAGATCGCGGCCACCACCGACCTGACGGTCTACAGCCCCGAGTCCGCGCTCGGCAAGGCCATCCTCGGCACCCGTGCCGGCCAGACGGTCACGTACACCGCGCCGAGCGGTGCGGACATCAAGGTCACCGTGGTCGCCTTCGAGCCGTTCGCCGGCTGACCGGTCGACCCCTCGATCACGATTCGACCGGGGTCGGGACCACCCCGATCCCGGTCGAACGGCACCGCGCCGGTGACGGCCGAGTCGGTTAGGGCCGGCGTTCCTAGCCGGCCGCCTCACCGAAGGCCACCTGGTAACCGCTGGCCCGCAGCGCGCTGATCAGCCGGTCGGAGTGCTCCGCTCCCCTGGTCTCCACCGAGAGCGCCACCTCGACCTCGCCCAGGCGCAGGTGCGGATTGTGTCGCTGGTGCACCACGTCGACCACGTTGCCCCGGTGCTCGGCGATCTGGCTGAGCAGCAGCGCGAGCTGACCCGGCCGGTCGTTGCAGCGCACCGTCAGACGCAGGTAACGCCCGGCCGCGGCGAGCCCGTGCTCGATCACCCGCAGCAGCAGCAGCGGGTCGATGTTGCCGCCGGAGACCACCGCCACCACCGGCGCCTCGACCTCCACCACGCCCGCCAGCAGCGCCGCCACCCCGGCCGCGCCGGCCGGCTCGACCACCTGCTTGCCCCGCTCCAGCAGCATCAGCAGGGCCCGGGAGATGTCCTCCTCGGAGACCGTCACCACCTCGTCGACCAGCTTGCTCACGTGCGCGAAGGTGAGATCGCCGGGGCGTCCCACCGCGATTCCGTCGGCGATGGTGGCGAACGCCGGCAGCCGTACCGGCCGGCCGGCGAGCAGCGAGGGCGGGAAGGCCGCCGCGCCGGCCGCCTGGACCCCGATCACGCGTACGTCGGGACGGAGCGCCTTCACCGCGACCGCGATCCCGGAGACCAGCCCGCCGCCGCCCACCCCGGCCACGATCGTCTTCACGTCCGGGCACTGCTCCAGGATCTCCAGCGCGACGGTGCCCTGGCCGGCGATCACGTCGGGGTGGTCGAACGGGTGGATGAACACCGCTCCGGTGCGGTCGGCGAAGTCGCGGGCCGCGACGAGGGACTCGTCCACGGTGTTGCCGACCAGTTCGATCCGGGCGCCGTACCCCTTGGTCGCCGCCACCTTGGGCAGCGGCGCGCCGACGGGCATGAAGACGGTCGAGTTGATGCCGAGCAGGCCGGCGGCGAGAGCCACCCCCTGGGCGTGGTTGCCGGCGCTGGCCGCGACCACCCCGCGCGCCCGCTCCTGCTCGGACAACCGGGCGATCCGCACGTACGCACCGCGCACCTTGTACGACCCGGCCCGCTGGAGGTGTTCGCACTTGAGCCAGGCCGTCCCGCCGAGCGCGGCGCTGAGCGGCCGGGATGGCTCCAGCGGGGTGGTACGGGTGATGCCGGCGAGCAGTTCGCGCGCGGCGTGCACGTCGGCGAGGCCGACCAGGTCCGTCATGTCCAGATCGTCGCACCCCGTCCCGGCCCCGCCCTCCGGGGCGCCCCGCCGATGCCCGCCATCACACCGCCCACCGCCCACCACCCCCCGGGTGGTAGGGAACTCATGTAGAGAAAGAGTGGCTATCCGCCGCCGGACAACCACTCTTTCTCTACCTGAGCGCGGATCTTGGGGTTAGGGGGTGGGGTGTGGGACTCGGGGCCAGTTGGGGGCGTGGCGGGGCCACGGGGCGGCCATTTCGAACTGGCCGGCCACGCCTAGCAGCAGCAGTTCCGAGCCGGGCGGGCCGACGAGTTGCACCCCGACCGGGAGCCCGTCCGGGCGCAGGCCGACCGGGACCACCAGCGACGGCAGGCCGGCCATGTTCCACGGGGCGGCGTACGGGGCGTACCGGATGTTGGTCATCATGTTCGCCCGCCACGAGCGGCCGGCCCAGCCTTCCGCCCGCGGCGGGGTCGCCGCCAGCGCCGGGGTGAGCAGCAGGTCGACCGAGTTGTCGGTGAAGAAGCCGATCGACCGTTCCCGCCACCCGGACCGGTCGGACTCCCGGACGTAGCCCCGCCGGTACGCCCAGGCGCCGAGTCCGGTGTGCCGCCGGCTGCGCGGTTGCAGGGTCCGCCGGTCGAGTCCGGCCTCCTCCACGTCACGGGAGGCGGCGGCCAGCCAGGTGGCGATCCCGCGCAGCCCGAGCGAGGTCGGGTAGACCGGGTCGACGGTGACGGTGTCGTGCCCGGCGGCGGCGAGCAGCCGGGCACCGGTGGCGACCGCGTCGGTGTTGGGCGCGTCGGCGCGTACGCCGGCCACCGGTGAACGCAGCGAGACCGCCACCCGCAGGCGCTGCGGCGGCACCAGCTTGTCCGGTCGCCGGCCGGCGAGTACGGAGAAGCCGACGGCCGCGTCGGCGACGGTGGTGGCGAGGATGCCGTGTTCGGTGAGCCCGAACCAGTCGTCCGCGCCGAGTTGGCAGGGCACCACACCGGAGCCGGGCTTGAGCCCGACCAGCCCGCAGCAGGCGGCGGGGATGCGCAACGAGCCGAGCCCGTCGTTGCCGTGCGCGATCGGCACCAGACCGGAGGCGACCGCAGCCGCCGCACCACCGGACGAGCCGCCCGGGGTGCGGTCGAGCTGCCACGGGTTGCGGGTGACCGAGCCCTCGTCGTCGGTCAACGCCCAGAGGCCCAGTTCCGGCATCCGGGTCACGCCGACGATCACCGCGCCCGCACCACGCAGCCGCCGGACCACCTCGTGGTCGTCCTCGGCGATCGCGGTACGGGCCGCTGCGGAGCCGTTCCAGGTGGGCAGGCCGGCGACCGGAGTGTTCTCCTTGACCGCGATCGGCACCCCGGCCAGCGGCAGGTTGGCCAGGTCGTCCTGCTCGTCGACCTTCTCCGCCTCGACGATCGCCTCGCCACCCCGTACCACCCGGAACGCGGCGAGTTCGCCGTCGCTGCGGGCGATGTGGTCGAGGTGGTCCGCCACCACCTGGGTGGCGGACGCGTCACCACGGCGGACCGCCCGCGCGATCTGCTTCGCGGTCGCGCCGACCCAGGACGGCATGAGCTCCTGCACTCCCCACCCCTCCCGAAAGGTCAGCCGAGCGCCTGCTCCAAATCGGCGAGCAGGTCGTCAGCCGTTTCGATGCCGACAGACAGTCGCACGAGATCGGCGGGAACTTCAAGCGGCGAGCCGGCAGCACTCGCATGTGTCATCCGGCCGGGGTGTTCGATCAGCGATTCCACCCCGCCGAGGGACTCGGCGAGCACAAAGAGCTTGGTCCGGTTGCAGATGTCGACCGCCTGCGCCTCGCCGCCGGCCGCCCGGAACGAGATCATGCCGCCGAACCGGCGCATCTGCTTGGCCGCCGTCTCGTGCCCGGGGTGGTCGGGCAGGCCCGGGTAGCGAACCTCGGCCACGGCCCGGTGCGCGGAGAGGTAGTCGACGATCCGCTCGGCGTTGTCGCAGTGCCGGTCCATCCGTACGCCGAGGGTCTTGATCCCGCGCAGGGTGAGCCAGGCGTCGAACGGGCCGGGTACGCCGCCCATCGCGTTCTGGTGGTACGTCAGCTCCTCGCCCAGGCCGCGGTCGGCCGTGATCAGCGCCCCACCGATCACGTCGGAGTGGCCGCCGAGGTACTTGGTGGTGGAGTGGACCACCACGTCGGCGCCGAGCGCCAGCGGCTGTTGCAGGTAGGGCGAGGCGAACGTGTTGTCGACCGCGAGCAGTGCCTGGGCCTCGTGGGCGATCGAGGCGAGAGCCGGCAGGTCGGCGATGTTGAGCAGCGGGTTGGTCGGCGTCTCCACCCAGATGACCTTGGTCTGGCCGGGGCGGATCGCGGCCCGTACGGCTTCCGGGTCGGAGAGCTTCGCGGCGGTCCAGCTCAGCCCCCACCGGTGCAGGACCTTGGCGAAGAGCCGGTACGTGCCGCCGTACGCGTCGTCCGGGATCACCACGTGGTCGCCGGGGCGGCAGACCGTACGCAGGAGGGTGTCCTCGGCGGCGAGGCCGCTGGCGAAGGCGAGCCCGACCTGGCCGCCCTCGATCGCGGCGAGGCACTCCTGCAGTGCCGTACGGGTCGGGTTGGCCGACCGGCTGTACTCGTAACCGAGCCGCGGCGCCCCGACCTCGTCCTGGGCGTAGGTGCTGGTTGCATATATGGGTGGCACTACCGCGCCGGTGCGTGGATCAGGTTCCTGACCGGCGTGGATGGCGAGCGTCTCGAAGCCGTAATTCATTGGGGTGACGTTAGTCTGCCGGGGTGAAGCCTTGCGTCTTCTGTGGCATTGTCGCGGGTTCCGTGCCGGCCTTCACCGTCGCCGACGAGCCGGCCGGGATGGCGTTTCTGGACACCAGACCGGTTTTCCGGGGTCATGTACTGGTCGTACCCCGAGAGCATTATGAGGTTTTGCCCGATTTGCCTGTTTCTTCGCTTTCTGGATACTTCGGTCTGGTACAGCGGATCACCATCGCCGTCGAGACCGGACTCGGCTCGGGCGGCACCTTCGTCGCCATGAACAACCGGGTGTCCCAGTCCGTCCCGCACCTGCACACCCACGTGGTCCCCCGGACCAAGGGCGACGGCCTGCGCGGTTTCTTCTGGCCCCGGACCACGTACGACGACGCCGACGCGGCAACCGGCTACGCGGCCCGGATCGCCGCCGCACTCCCGCCCGCCTGACCGCGCCCTCCTCGCCCGCCACCGACCGCCTGAGCCGCCCGTCGGCGGGTACCCCCGGGTGCCGGACGAGCCGGGTAAGGATCTTGACCGGCGCGTGGTTACACAGGGCAGAGGTATGAGAGGAGACCTACCGTGTTCCTACGGCGAATGAAGGCCAGCCTGCCCAGCCCCGACCAGGTGCTGCCCGGACGCGACTTCCCGATCTCGGCGCCCGACCGGCACGTCGTCCTCGGGACGCCGTTGCAGGGTCCCTGGCCCGAGGGCAGCCGGACGGCCGTCTTCGGCATGGGCTGTTTCTGGGGCGCCGAGCGACTGTTCTGGACGCTGCCGGGGGTGATCTCCACCTCCGTCGGTTACGCCGGCGGCCAGACCCCGAACCCCACGTACGAGGAGGTCTGCTCGGGCTTCACCGGGCACACCGAGGCCGTACAGGTGGTCTACGACCCCACCGAGATCAGCTACGAGGACCTGCTCAAGGTCTTCTGGGAGAACCACGACCCGACCCAGGGCATGCGCCAGGGCAACGACGTGGGCACCCAGTACCGCTCGGCGATCTACACCACGACCCCCGAGCAGTCGCGCGTGGCGCAGGCGTCCCGCGAGGCGTTCGCCCCGGTGGTGGCCGAGGCGGGCCTGCCCGAGATCACCACCGAGATCGGGGAGCTGGGCGACTACTACTACGCCGAGGACTACCACCAGCAGTACCTGGCGCCGACCAAGAACCCGAACGGGTACTGCAACCACGGCCCGAACGGGATGAGCTGCCCGGTCGGCGTCGCCCGGGTGCCGTCCGACCTTCACTAGTCCGCACCAGCGCTCCCCTGCCAACCATCGACGCGGGAATTTCCGGCCTGACGTGTCGCATCCGCCCGGCGCCGTTCGTAGCGAAGATGGAGGCGGACAAAGGTCCGCCCGAGTCGAGGGAGCAGACATGGCCGAGTACCTCATCTACTTCAACCAGCAGTGGGTGGGTGACCACACCGAGGAGTGGTTTCGCGAGCGCGGCCCACTCGCTGCGGCGGTCGTGGACGAGATCAAGGCAGCCGGGGCGTACCTGTTCGCCGGGGGCTTGGAAGTGGACGGCCCCGTATCCAGTGCCGACGCCACGAGCGGCACGGTGATGTTCACCGACGGGCCGTACGTCGAGACCAAGGAGTGGCTGGGCGGGCTGACCGTGGTGGACGTGGCCGACGAGGAAACGGCCCGAATGTGGGCCGGCAAGCTCGCGCAAGCGTGCGGCTGGCCCCAGGAGGTCCGACGGTTCGGCCGCGCCCCGCAACCCGGTGACGGGTGAGCGGGGAGTCGGCAGTCCCGGCCGCGAAGGATGAGCTGCCCGGTCGGCGTCGCCCGTGCAAGCGTCTGATCAGTGATCTAAAACCATTGGCGGACCGGCCCGAAGGTGGTTAACGTGGCCGTACACGTGAGAGGAGGTGGTCCAAGCTTTGTGTAGCAACGGGACTCGTGAGGTGGCTGTCCGCTAGCCGCTGTCCTTGACAGTGCAACATCGTCGAGACCGTGTGGCAGCGGTGCGGCGAATCCGAGACAGCCACCCGACCCCCGGGGTGCCGGCTTTGTCCAGCCGGCCCGCGCACCGCGCGGAAGCCCCGGGGGTCGTTCCATATCCGGTGCACCTTTTCGACCCCGGAGGCCCCAGATGACCCGTGAACTGGTCGTCCTGGGCACCGCCAGCCAGGTACCGACCCGGCAGCGCAACCACAACGGTTACCTGCTGCGCTGGGACGACGAGATGATCGTCTTCGACCCCGGCGAGGGCAGCCAGCGGCAGATGCTGCGGGCCAAGGTCTCGGCCACCGACCTGACCCGGATCTGCATCACCCACTTCCACGGCGACCACTGCCTCGGCCTGCCCGGGATGATCCAACGCCTCTCCCTGGACCGGGTGCCGCACCCGGTCCCGGTGCACTTCCCGGCCGGCGGCACCGAGTACTTCGACCGGCTGCGGCACGCCAGCGCCTTCCACGAAACCGCCGACGTCCGCCCGGAACCCGTCGAATCCGACGGCCAGACCATCCCGATCAGCGGCGCGACGATCACCGCCCGCCGACTCGATCACCCGGTCGAGGCGTACGGCTACCGGCTGGTCGAGCCGGACGGGCGCCGGATGCTGCCGGAACGGCTGGCCGCGTACGGCATCTCCGGGCCGGCCGTCGGCGAGCTGATCCGCGCCGGGGAGATCGAGTCCGGCGGGCGCCGCGTGCCCCTGGACGCGGTCAGCGAACCGCGCCGGGGGCAGCGGTTCGCCTTCGTCATGGACACCGGGCTCTGCGACGCCGTGTACGACCTCGCCGACGGGGCCGACCTGCTGGTGATCGAGTCGACCTTCCTCACCGAGGACGCCGCGCTGGCCGCCGAGGCGGGGCACCTGACCGCGGCGCAGGCCGCGCGGGTGGCCACCGAAACCGGCGTACGCCGACTCGTGCTGACCCACTTCTCCCAGCGCTACCCCGACCCGGCCCGGTTCGCCGCCGAGGCACGCGAACACTTCGCCGGCGACCTGGTGGTGGCCGAGGACCTCGGTCGGGTACGGGTGCCCCGGCTATCCTCGGCCGGGTGACCGTCACCCTGCGCCCGGCCACCGCCGACGACCTGATGGCCGTGGGCGGGCTGCACGCGCGTTCCCGGCAGGCCGCCTACCGGGACTTCGTACCCGCCGAGGCGCTCGCCTCGGACTCCGGCGACCTGCTCGGCCAGTGGTGGAGCGAACGCTGGAAGTGGGAGCGGGACACCCACCTGATGACCGTGGTCGACGCCGGTGACCGGCTGGTCGGCTTCAACTACGTCGGACCGCACGAACTCGACCCGACCGGGTACGGCGAACTCTGCGCCATCCACCTGGAGCCGGACCACCAGGGCCGGGGCCTGGGTCGGGCGTTGATGGTCGACGCGCTGGGCACCCTGCACGGGCGCGGCTGGCACCGGGCGGCCCTCTGGGTGCTGGCCGGCAACAAGCACGCCCAGGAGTTCTACCGGCGCGGCGGGTGGACCGCCGACGGGGTCGAACGGACCGAACACGTCGGCTCCGCCCTCGTGCCGCAACTGCGCTACGTCCGGGACCTGCCCTAACCGCCCGCGCGTCCCCCGCGTTGTTCGCTGTCAGCGGAGCCCGGTCGGGCATCGAAGCGCACCGCTGGACGTTGTCCGCGACATGGACGGCGAACAGATCCAGCCACCTCCCACCGAAGCCGACGCCCTGGACGCGTACTCCCGGGTGGTCACCGGGGTCGCCTCCCGGGTCCTGCCGAGCGTCGCCGCACTCGCGGTGCGCTCCGCGCGGGGCAACGGGGCCGGCTCCGCGGTCACCTTCACCGCCGACGGTCTCCTGCTCACCAGCGCCCACGTGGTCGACGGAGCAGAGGGCGGTACGGCCACCTTCGCCGACGGCGCCGAATCCCGGTTCGACGTGGTCGGCACCGACCCCCTCTCCGACCTGGCCGTACTCCGGGTCCGGTCGACCAGCGTGCCGCCGGCCGAACTCGGCGACGCCGACCAGCTCCGGATCGGCCAGCTCGTGGTGGCCGTGGGCAACCCGATGGGGCTGGCCGGCTCGGTCACCGCCGGGGTGGTCTCCGGCCTGGGCCGGTCCCTGCCCGCCCGCGACGGCCGGCTGGTCCGGCTGATCGAGGACGTGATCCAGACCGACGCCGCCCTCAACCCCGGCAACTCGGGCGGGGCACTGGCCGACTCGGCCGGACGGGTGATCGGGGTGAACACCGCCGTGGCCGGTTACGGGCTCGGCCTGGCCGTACCGATCAACTCCACCACCCGGCAGATCATCGGCGACCTGGTCTCCACCGGGCGGGTACGCCGGGCCTGGCTCGGCGTCGCCGGGGTGCCGGTCCCGCTGCCCCCGGCGGTGGCCGAACGCACCGGTCAGCGCCGGGGCCTGCGGGTGGTCGAGGTGGTGCCGGGCAGCCCCGCCGGCAGCGCCGGGATCTACCTCGGTGACGTGCTCATCTCGGCCGGGGGCCGGCCGGTGCAGAGCGGGCAGGGGCTGCAGCGCCTGATGCTCGGGCCGGCGATCGGCAGCCGCCTGCCGGTCACCCTGCTCCGCCGGGGAGCCTTCGTCGACGTGATCGCCGTCCCGGCGGAGCTGAGCCGCTGACCGACGCTCAGCGGGCGCCGAGGTGGGCGAGCAGGTCCTGCCGGGTCAGTACGCCCCGAGGCTTGCCGTCGACCAGTACGAGCGCGGCGTCCGACTTCTCCAGCAGGTTGACCGCCTCGCTCACCGGCTGCCCACCGCCGATCATCGGCAGCGGCGGACCCATGTGCCGCTCGATCGTGTCGTGCAGGTGTGCCTGGCCGGTGAAGAGCGCGTCGAGCAGGTCCCGCTCGGCTATCGAACCGGCCACCTCACCGGTGACCACCGGCGGTTCGGCCTTGAGTACCGGGAGCTGGGAGACGGCGTACTCGCGCATGTAGTCGATCGCGTCCCGGACCGTCTCGGTCGGGTGCACGTGGATCAGCTCCGGCACCCCGCCCGGCTTGCTGGCCAGGGCGTCCGCCACGGTCGGCTCGGCGTTTCCGGTCTCCAGGAACCCGTACCGGGCCATCCACTCGTCGTTGAAGATCTTCGACAGGTAACCGCGCCCGCCGTCGGGCAGCAGCACCACGACAACGTCGTCCGGACCGGCCTTGCGGGCCACCTCCAGCGCCGCCACCACGGCCATCCCGCAGGACCCACCGACCAGCAGGCCCTCCTCGCGGGCCAGCCGCCGGGTGAGGTCGAACGACGCCTTGTCCGACACCTCGATGATCTCGTCGGCGACCGTCCGGTCGTAGGTGGTCGGCCAGAAGTCCTCCCCCACCCCCTCGACCAGGTACGGCCGCCCGGTGCCGCCGGAGTAGACCGAACCCTCCGGATCGGCGCCGATGATCTTCACCGCGCCGCCGGAGACCTCCTTGAGGTAGCGGCCGATCCCGGAGATCGTGCCACCGGTGCCGACCCCGGCCACGAAGTGCGTGATCCGCCCCTCGGTCTGCTCCCACAGCTCCGGTCCGGTCGTCTCGTAGTGCGACCGGGGGTTCGCCGGGTTGGAGTACTGGTCGGGCTTCCAGGCGTTCGGGATCTCCTCGGCGAGCCGGTTGGAGACGTTGTAGTACGAGCGGGGATCCTCGGGCGCGACGCTGGTCGGGCAGACCACCACCTCGGCGCCGTACGCCCGCAGCACGTTGCGCTTGTCCTCGCTGACCTTGTCCGGGCAGACGAACACGCACTTGTAGCCCCGCAACTGGGCGACCAGGGCCAGCCCGACACCGGTGTTGCCGCTGGTCGGCTCGACGATGGTGCCGCCGGGCCTGAGCAGGCCGGCCCGCTCCGCCTCCTCGACCATCCGCAGCGCGATCCGGTCCTTCACCGAGCCACCGGGGTTGAAGTACTCCACCTTCGCGAGCACCGTCGCGGAGATGCCGGCGGTGACCTGGTTCAACCGCACCAGGGGTGTGTGCCCGATCAGGTCGACGACATTGTCGTAGTAGCGCACCTCGATGTGCCTTTCCGCGTGGCCCGTCCGGCTCGTGGCCGGGTGATGGTCCGTGGCTGTGCCAGGTCAGCCCCGATGGCTGCGTAGATCAGCCTACGTGGGGTCACGGCACCACGTGGCCGGGGACTCAGGGCACCACGTGGCCGGGGACCACGCTGTCCCGACGGGCCTCCCAGACCAGGAAGCGCTCGGTCTCGGCGAGCACGCTGCCGGCCAGCCAGGTCACCATGAGCGCGTCGTCGGCCAGTCCGAAAACCGCCAGCAACAGCTCGGGTGCCAGGTCGATCGGTGAGACCACGTACGCGGTCGCCGCCGCCATCAGGGCCAACCGCAGGCCGCCGTCGTACTCGCCGCGGGCCGTCGCGCGGATCATCCGGGGCAGCGCCCCCAGCCGGGCCCCCAGCGACGGGCCGCCCCGCGTCCCGGATGTCAACGCCCGGGCCAGCGCCGCAAACGCCGCGGTCCGCTTCAGTGTCTTCGCCATGTCCGCACCCTCCTTCCGCCCATGATGCACATGGGGGCAACTTCCCCGCAGCGCGGGAAAGGGACACCCGCCGCATCCCGACCCGGGAGGAGCCAAAACACCGACAGCGCGAAACGACCCACCGAGATAGCCTCGAAGGCCGCAGGATGTCCGCGAAGGCGGGGGGCGCTTGATGAGTACGGCCGGTTCGGTGACGCGGCAACAGGCGCCGTGGCACACCGTGCGCCGGGTCGCGAAGCTGACGATCCTCGGTGCCGGGGTGACGGCGGCGACCACGGCCACCGCCTGGGCGGTGCTGATCGGCCAGGCCCGGCAGGCCCGACGGATCATCCCGCTCGCGCAGGCACCGCCGCCGCGCGGTGACGGGGTGTACGGGGCGAGGTTCCCGGGCAAGCCCCTCACCATGGTCATCCTGGGCGATTCGTCCGCGGCGGGGTACGGCGTACACCGCCCCCGGGAGACGCCCGGCGCCCTGCTCGCCACCGGTATCTCCCGCCGCCTGCGCCGGCCGGTACGACTGCACCGGTTCGCCGTGGTGGGCAGCCGCTCGGCCGGATTGGCACCGCAGGTCGAGGCGGCCCTCGAACTGGAGCCGGAGCTGGCGGTGATCCTGGTCGGCGGCAACGACGTGACCGCGCGTACGCCGCTGTCGATCGCCGTACGTTATCTGGTCGACGCGGTCCGCGACCTGCGCGGCGCGGGCGCCGAGGTGGTCGTCGGCACCTGTCCGGACCTGGGCGCGATCCGGCCGATCAAGCCGCCGCTGCGGTGGCTGGCCCGGCGCTGGAGTCGCCAGCTCGCCGCCGCGCAGACGGTGGCCGTGGTCGAGGCCGGTGGCGCGACGGTGTCCCTGGGTGACCTGCTCGGTCCCCGATTCGCGGCCGAACCGACCCGGATGTTCGCCTGGGACCACTTTCACCCGTCCGCCGAGGGTTACGCGGTCGCGGCTGCGGCACTGCTGCCGACGGTCCTGGTGGCGCTGGGCGCGGCCGAGGAGCGTCGGCCGGCTCTCGCCGAGGGCGAGGGGGTCCGCTCGCTGCCGGCCGCCGCGCACGAGGCGGCCCGCAACGCCGGTACGGAGGTCAGCGGGACCGAGGTCGGCGGACGCGAGCGCGGGCCCGCGGGGCGTTGGGCGCAGTTGCGCCGACGCCGGGCCTGGTTCGGCCACCAGCGCGGCGAGGAGCCGGCCGCGCCCGCCCATGAAGCAGGCTCGACCGGGGCGACCACGACCGGAGCCGAGCCGTCCACAGTGGAGGAACGAGCATGACAGCGAGCGGGACTCCGCGCCAACGGAGCGGTACCGCCGGCCAGCTCGGCCGGAGCGCCGCGCTGACCCTGATCGCCGGCACCGTCGGCGGCGCCGCCCTGCTCGCCGGTGAGGTGCTGCTGGCCCGCAACCGACGCTACGCCCAGCCGGAACTGGGACTGGCGCTGCGTTCCGTGGTCGGTCGGACCGGTGCGCCCGTACTCCGGCTGGTCCTGCTCGGCGACTCGTCGGCGCTCGGCGTCGGGGTGAACCGGGTCGAGGACACCGTCGGCGGTCAGCTCGCCCGGCTCCTGGCCGACGGTACGGGCCCCACCAGCGGGAACCTGGCCGGCGAGGGTCACCGTCTGGTGCACCTGTCCAGCGTCGGGGTGTCCGGCTCCCGGGCCACGGACCTGGCCACCCAGGTGGCGCGGGCACTGCTCGGGGAACGCCCGGACGTGGCGGTGATCCTGATCGGGGCCAACGACGTGACCGCACTGCGCCGACCGGGTGAGACGGCCGCCTACCTGGGTGCCGCCGTACGCCGGCTGCGCAACGCCGGGGTGGAGGTCGTCGTCGGCACCTGCCCCGACCTCGGTGCCGTACGCGCCATCGCGCAACCGCTGCGCCAGGTCACCGGCCTGCTCGGTCGGCGTACGGCCAGGGCCCAGTCGCGGGCCGTGCTCGCGGCCGGCGGCGTCGCGGTCGACCTGGCCGCCGAGACCGGTCCCGTGTTCCGGGCCGACGCCGGGACCCTCTGCCACGACGGTTACCACCCCTCGGCGGACGGGTACCGGGTGTGGGCCCACGCCCTGCTGCCGGCCGTGGCCGAGGCGGCGGCGGTCACCCGGCAGCACTGACGGGGCGCCCTCGGCTCCAGCCGGAATCATCACAGCCTCGATGACTTCCGCCGTAAGTTACCGGCCGGTTAAGTTAGAGGTATGTCGACCGATCCGTCTCGCACCGCCGTCATCGTCGCCACCGCCCGCTCCCCGATCGGCCGAGCCGGCAAGGGCTCCCTGCGCGACCTGCGGCCGGACGACCTCGCCGCCACCATCGTCCGGGCCGCGCTGGACCAGGTACCCGAACTCGACCCCACCCAGATCGACGACCTCTACCTCGGCTGTGGCCTGCCCGGCGGGGAACAGGGCTTCAACATGGGCCGGGTGGTGGCCACCCTGCTCGGCCTGGACACCCTGCCGGCCGCCACGGTGACCCGCTACTGCGCCTCGTCGCTGCAGACCACCCGGATGGCCTTCCACGCCATCGCCGCCGGCGAGGGGGACGTCTTCGTCTCCGCCGGGGTCGAGTGCGTCTCCCGGTTCGCCCGGGGCAGTTCCGACGGACTGCCCTCCGAGGCCCAGGCACTCGTCGGGGGCGGCTGGCAGAACCCCCGGTTCGCCGCGGCCCAGGCCCGGTCGGCCGCCCGTACCCAGGCCGGGGCCGAGCCCTGGACCGATCCCCGGCTCGACGGGGAACTGCCCGACATCTACCTGACGATGGGTCAGACCGCCGAAAATCTGGCCCAGGTGTACGACGTCACCCGCGCGGACATGGACGAGTTCGGCGTACGCAGCCAGAACCTCGCCGAGCAGGCCATCGCGGCCGGCTTCTGGGCTCGGGAGATCACCCCGGTGACCCTGCCCTCGGGCGAGGTGGTGAGCGCCGACGACGGCCCCCGCGCCGGGGTGACCATGGACGGCGTGGCCGGCCTCAAGCCGGTGTTCCGCCCCGACGGCCGGATCACCGCCGGCAACTGCTGCCCGCTCAACGACGGTGCGGCGGCGGTGGTCGTGATGAGCGAACAGCGCGCCCGCGACCTCGGCATCACCCCGCTGGCCCGGATCGTCTCCACCGGGGTCACCGGACTCTCACCCGAGATCATGGGGCTGGGCCCGGTCGAGGCGTCCCGGCAGGCGCTGAAGCGGGCCGGGATGAGCATCGACGACGTCGACCTGGTGGAGATCAACGAGGCGTTCGCCGCCCAGGTGATCCCCTCCTACCGGGAGTTGGACATCCCGCTGGAGAAGCTCAACGTGATGGGCGGCGCGATCGCCGTCGGACACCCGTTCGGCATGACCGGCGCCCGGATCACCGGGACGCTGATCAACTCGCTGCGGTGGCACGACAAGAGCATCGGGCTGGAGACCATGTGCGTCGGCGGCGGGCAGGGCATGGCCCTGGTCCTCGAACGCCTCAGCTGAGCAGCCAGCAGGTCCCCGAAAGTCTCGGCTGAGCCGCCGGCAGGTCATCGCCGGGCTCGGTCGGGCCGGCAGGTGCTCGCCGTCAGAGGGCGCTGCGGGTGGCGGTGACCTCGGCGGCGGCTTCGGCCAGCACCGGCTCCGGCGGGTCGGCGGCGAGCAGATCGGCGGCGACCACCCGGAGCTGGTCGGGCAGGGCGAGATCGTTGTCGAGCCGGGGCACGGTGCGCCGTGGCTCACCCTCGGCATCGGCGGCCAGGTTCGCGACCTGCTGGACCAGCCGGTGCATCAGGTCGGCCCGGGACACGTTGCCCGTGGTGGCCGTGGCCGCCCACCGTGGCGCCATCCAGTGCGCCACCTGCCCGACCAACAGCTCAACCGCCCGCCCCAACTCCCCCACCCCACTCATCCCCCAAACCTAGCCCCCCACCCCACCCCACCCCGCACCCCACCGCCCACCCGGCGAGCCTCGTTGATCATGAAGTTAGCGACGGTTTTCGACGCCCACAGCGCGCTAACTTCATGATCAACGCCCCGAGGCGGGGAGGGAGACGGCGGACGCCCGCCCCCGGAGGGGGCGGGCGTCCGCCGTGGTGCTGGGGCTGGGGTGGGTCAGTCGTCGCCCTGGAAGTAGCTGATCAGGCGCAGGACCTCGAAGTAGAGCCAGATAAGGCTGACCAGGATGCCGAACGCGGCGGTCCAGGAGTAGCGCTGGGGCAGGCCCAGGCGTACGCCCTCTTCGACCTCGTGGAAGCTCAGGATGAAGCTGAGCGAGGCGACCACGATGCAGATCAGGCTGAAGCCGATCGCCAGCGGTCCGCCGCTGCGCAGGCCGGTGTCGAAACCGAAGAGCGACAGCACCAGGTTGATCAGGATGACCGCGAACAGTCCGACCATCGCCGCGATGACGCCCCGGACGAACTTCGGCGTCGCCCGGATCGCCTTCGCCCGGTAGAGGATCGCCATCAGGAAGAACACCCCGAAGGTGGCGACCACCGCCTGGAGCACGATGCCGTCGTAGAACGACTCGTACGCCTTGCTGACGGCGCCGACGAGGACACCCTCGACCACGGCGTACGTGACCACGAGTGCCGGGTTGGCCATCCGCGAGAAGCTGATCACGAGGCCGAGCACCAGCCCGACCACCAGCGCACCGATCCAGGCCACGCCCATCAGCGCGTCCGGCACCAGCACCCACGCGGCGGTGGCGGCGGCACCCGTGATGGCGAGCAGGGTGACGGTCTTGACGACAACGTCGTCGATGGTCATCGGCTGCACGGTGGGGGGTGCGGCCGGGTAGGCTCCCGCCGTGGTCGGGTACGGCTGCCCGTAGCCGGGCTGCCCGTGCGGGCCGGCCGGGGCGTACCCGGCGGCCCGCTCGCGCTCGGCCGCCTGGCCGAGCCGGGCCAGCACCGGGTTGGAAGTCTTCACTTTCAGGCCTCCCTCAGGGGGTCGATACACGGTGAGACCGTGCCGCGCTCAAGGGTAATGGGTCCCAGCGAACTTTGTGGGATTCAGATACCCAGATGGTATGGCAAACGCTGGTGCCCGGGGCGGGGGTCGAACCCGCATGCCTTGCGGCAGCCGCTTTTAAGGCGGCCGTGTCTGCCTTTCCACCACCCGGGCGGGCGGTTCGGGAGGGCTCATACACCCTCACGCCTGTCACGGTAGCGGGTTCCGACCCACCGGGCGCACCCCGTCGACCGATCGGCACTAGGGTCAAGGCCGTGACCAGCCCCGCCCCCGCAGCGCAGGACACCGAACTTAGCGAGGACACAGCGGACACGACATCCGGCGTACCCCGGTCCCGCCGGGCCCGGTGGCTCGAAGCCATCCGCCCGTACGCACCTGACCTGGGGATCTGCCTTCTCTTCCTGCTGTTGGCCGGATGGTTGACGCACGGCATGTGGCCCGATCCGGGTGCCCGTACGCTCGCGCTCAACCCCGAGGACCAGGTGCTGTACGAGTGGTTCCTGGCCACCGACGCCCGCGCCCTGCTGGGCGACTTCGGTCTGCTCACCGACCGGCTCAACGCCCCCGACGGGGTCAACCTGATGGCCAACACCACGGTCATCGCGCTGGGTGTGTTGTTCGCCCCGATCACCCTCGTGTTCGGGGTGGCCACCACCTTCGCCCTGCTGGTCGCCGGCAACCTGGGGATCACCGCGGTCGCCTGGTACCTGCTCTTCCGCCGGGTCCTCGGCACCCACCGGCTGGCCGCCGCGCTCGGTGGCGGCTTCTGCGGCTTCGCCCCCGGCATGATCTCGCAGACCAACAGCCACCTGCACATGACCGCGCTCTGGCTGGTGCCGGTGATGGTCTGGCTGGTGGTCCGGCTGGTCCGCGCCGCCGACCCGGACGGCCGACCGGACCGCCCCGGACCGGATCGCCGACGGGTGGTCACCTCCGGGGTGGGACTGGCCGCGACGGTCACCGCGCAGGTCTTCGTCGGTGAGGAAGTGCTCTTCCTCACCGCACTCACCTTGATCATCATGACCATCGCGTACGGGGTCACGGACCGGGCACTGCTCCGCCGGGTGCTGCCCGGCTTCGCCACCGGTCTGGCGGTCGCCGTCGGGCTGGCCGGGTTGGCGCTGGCCTACCCGCTCTGGTTCCAGTTCGCCGGGCCGCAGAGCGTGCCGAACGGCATGTTCAGCCCCTACTACTTCTCGGCCGACCTGGCGAGCTGGGTGGCGATCTCGCCGCTGTCGATCGGCGGCAGCAACGAGGCCGCCCGGCTGACCACCGGCCCGGCCGAGTACAACACCTTCCTCGGCTGGCCGCTGCTGCTCGTCACCCTCGCCGCCGTGGTCTGGCTGCTCCGCTACCCGGCCCGGCGCCCGCTGCTGATCGCCGTGACCGTCTCCGGCGTACTGATGGCGGCCCTTTCCCTCGGCCCCGACCTGGTGGTCAACGGCGAGCGGACCAGCGTGCCCGGACCGTACTCGTTGCTGCTCGGCCTGCCGGTGGTGGACGGCGCGCTGCCGATGCGGTTCGCCCTGGCGCTGATCCCACTGGTCGCCACCGTCCTGGTGCTCGCCCTGGACCGGGCGCTGCGCACCGGTACGCGGCTGCCCCGGATCCTGGTGCCGGCCGTGGTCGTCGCCGCCCTGCTGCCGATCTTCCCCGCGCCGCTGCCGACCGCCGCCCGGCCGGCGCTGCCGACCTTCATCACCGGCGAGCACTGGCGCGACTGTGTCCCGCCGGGTGGGGTGATGGTGCCGGTTCCGCTGCCCACCCCGAAGGAGCCGTGGGCGATGCGCTGGGGGGCCGCCGCCAACGCCGAGTTCGGGATGCCGGAGGGCTTCTTCATCGGGCCGTACTCGGCTCGGGGCAAGGCGTCGATGGGCACGTACAAGCAGGCGACCTCCGCCCTGCTGGCCGAGGTCGCCAAGACCGGGGTGGTACCCGAGATCACCGACGAGCACCGCCAGCGGGCCCGACAGGACGTGGAGTTCTGGAACGCCTCCTGCGTGGTCCTGGCCAGCGACGCACCGCACCTGGAGAGCCTGCGGACCGCGCTGGAGGATCTGTTCGGTCCGGGGACCCGGATCGCCGACGCCTGGACCTGGAAGGTCGGCTGAGAGCGGGAGCCGGCCACGACGCCGACGGAAAGGGCCCCGAGTTGTCGCTGCGGCGACGACTCGGGGCCCTCCCTGTCGGATCAGGCGCGGGGGGTGATCCTGGGGGTCGCCTCGACGAACTCCTCGCGGGGGTCGTGGAGCTGGCCCAGGGCGACCACCTCGCGGCGCAGGAAGAAGGCGAGCAGCCAGTCGACCAGAACCCGGATCTTGCGGTTCAGCGACGGGATCCGCCCCAGGTGGTACGCCCGGTGCATGGCCCAGGCCGGCAGGCCGGTCAACTTGATCCCGTACACCTGGGCGACGCCCTTGTGCAGGCCCAGGCTGGCCACGCTGCCCGCGTGCTTGTGCTTGTAGTTCTTCGGCAGGCGGCTGCGGAGGACCGCGCGGATGTTGTCCGCCATCACGACCGCCTGACGGACCGCGTGCTGGGCGCTCGGCGAGCAGAACGTGCCGGGCGGGCCGGTCAGGTCCGGGACCGCCGCGCAGTCCCCGGCGCTCCACGCCCCGTCCAGCACCCGGTCACCGTCGACCACCTGGAGGGTCGGCAGGCAGGTGACCCGGCGCCGCTCGTCACGCGGCAGGTCGGTCTGGTCCAGCACCGGCGACGGCTTCACTCCGGCGGTCCAGACGATGGTGTCGGCCCGGAAGCTGTCCCCGTCGGAGAGCTTGACCACGCCGTCCACGCAGGATTCCAACCGGGTGTCCAGCCGGATGTCCATCTTGCGCTTGAGCAACTGCTGCACGGTGTACGCGCCCATGTCCCGGTCGACCTCCGGCAGGACCCGCAGGGTCGCCTCGACCAGCACCCAGCGCATCTCCTCCGCCGAGATCTCCGGGTAGTACTTCAGCGCGTCCCGGGCCATGTCCTCCATCTCGGCCAACGCCTCGATCCCGGCGTAACCACCGCCGACGAAGACGAAGGTCAGCGCGTTGCGCCGGGTCTCCGGGTCGGTCGTGGCAGCCGCCACGTCGAGCCGGTCCAGGACGTGGTTGCGCAGGTAGATGGCCTCACCGATGGTCTTGAACCCGATGCCCTGCTCACGCAGGCCGGGGATCGGCAGGGTCCGGGACACCGACCCGGGCGCCACGATGATGTGGTCGTACGGGATCTCCCGGGGCGGTCCGATGATCGGCTGCACGGTCGCCGTCTTGCGGGCGTGCTCGATCCGGGTCACCTCACCGGCGACGATCGTGCAGTTCTTCAGTGCGCGCCGCAGCGGCACCACCGCGTGTCGGGGGGAGATGTTGCCCGCCGACGCCTCGGGCAGGAACGGCTGATAGGTCATGTGTGGCTGGGGATCGACCACCATCACCTCGGCCTCCCACGAGCGGAGCTTCTTCGACAACCGCAGGGCCGCGTACAACCCGACGTGCCCAGCGCCAACTACGAGGATCCGTTGTTTCACCCTTCTATCTTTCCCCGGTCTGAGAATTTGTGTGCGGTAGATGCCCTTGTTGTGATGGAGAACGCCACGGTGGGTCGCGCCACCCGCTCCGGATGCGACCCGGGTCACTCCGGCCGGGGACGCCGGAGCAGCCAGCTCAGCAGGAAGGACGCCAGCACCGCCACGGCCATCCCGGCGATCGCGGCGACCACGAAGCTCCCCTGGTCCCACCGCTCGGCCAGTGCGATCAGCAGCACCGCCAGTACGGCGGTGGCGAGCACCACCGCCAATGCGTTCAGCACCCAGCTCGCGAACACCTCGGGGGCCACCGCCGCGTCGTACGGCAGTTGGGCGGCCAGGGCGCAGAGGCTGTGCGTCAGGTAGAGGAACGTCGCCAGCCCGAGCAGCCGCCACAGCGCGACCGGTTCGCCGTAGTAGCTCGTCTGGGCCACCCAGCCGGCAACGGTGGCGAGCGCGGTCAGGGTGGGCCAGGACCGGCCCGGGGCGACCGCCGGCAGCAGCGCCGCGATCAGGATCAGCAGGATGCCCGGACCGCCCAGCATCGGCACCGGGTACGCCAGCACGAACCCGGCCAGCCCGCTGAGGAAGATCGCGCAGCGCAGCAGCAGCGGGGCCAGGGTGGCCCGGACGATCATGGTGTAGACGGACCGGATCCGCTCCGAGATGGCGTTCAACGGATCCACCTTCCGCGTACGGGATCGGTCATCGGCCAACCGCCCTGGGAGCGGAGGCGAGGCGGGCCACGTCCCGCAGCACCAGGTCCAGGCTGCCCGCGCCGGCCCAGGCCACCACCGGTACGCCGTGCTCGCGCAACTGGCCGATGGTGTTCTCCCGGTCCAGCCGCCACAGCCGGTGCGCCACCTCGGTCCACTGCCCGCGCCGGGGCGGGGTGGTCAGCTCGGGCAGGGTGTCCACCGCGACCACGAACCGGCCGGAGCGGGCCAGCCGGGCCAGCATCGCCGCCGAGCGGGGGTCGACCAGCGGGGTGAGCACCACCACCAGCGCGTTCGAGGAGAGCAACTGCGGACCGAAGACCTGCTCGTACAGCTCGTTCTCGGAGTTCGCGGCGGTGACGTCGAGCAGCCACTCCAGCGCGATCAGGTACTGCCGCCGGCCGGTGGCGGGACGGAGCCGGCGGGCGGCGGGGCCGTACTCGAGCAGGGAGACCCTGTCCCCCCGGTGCAGGTAGTGCTCGGCGACGGCGGCGGCGGCCCGGACGGTGGTGTCCAGCACCGAGGCGGTCCCCCGTACGCCGCCGGACTGGCCGACCTCGGCGAGCACGTCGAGCAGGAGCACCACCTCGGCGTCCCGGTCGGAGAGGGTGGCCGCCACGTGCAGTTGCCGGGCCCGCAGGGACACCCGCCAGTCGATCCGGCGCAACCGGTCACCGGGGCCGAAGATCCGTACGCCGGCCAGCTCGCCGCCCTCGCCGGGCCGGCGGGAGCGGTGCCCGCCAACCAGGCCGGCGGCCCGGGGCATGGCCTCGTCGGCATCGAACGGCTCGGTCTTCGGGTAGATCCGGACCGACTCCGGGTCGATCAGCACCGGCCGGCTGGCCAGCAGTCCGGCGCAGGCAACCGCCCGGACACCGGCCGGACCGAGCGGGTGCCGACCCCAGCGCAGGGCCTCCCCGCGCAGGTCCAGGTCGACCGCCTCGCCGGGTGACACGCCCAGGGCGAGCGGCCGGTCGACCCCGCCCGGTCCGGCGAAGCCGATCTCGGTGAGCTTGAGCCAGGGCGAGACCCGGGTCCGGACCACGGCCAGGTCGTAACCGGCGAGGTCCGGGTTGCCGATCGTCACCGCCCCGGTGATGTCACTCCCCTCGACCAGTGCCCCGTCCTCGGCCGAGATCGCGATCCGGGGCGCCTCGGTCGGCCGGCGGCGCAGCGCGTACGCGGTCCCGAGCGCGAACGGCGCGGCCAGCACGACCAGGTCGACCCGGCCGAAGAGCACCCCGGCCAGCAGAAGTACGCCGGTGAGCAGCACCGCCCGGCCGAGCGCCCGGGTCGGCGTCCACCACTGCGGTACGGGCTCCACGCGCTCCGCCTGCTCCTGCGCGCCCACCGCCGGGCGGCGACGCGGCTGCGGTACGGCGGCCCGCAGTGGCCCGGGGCTGCTGGTCATACCGCGCGTGCTCCGGCGGCGTAACTGGGCAGGGCGCCGCTGGCCGGAGCCGGGGTCCGGTCGAGCACCTCGTGGACGACGAAGGACGGGTCGACCCGGCGCAGCCACATCTCCGGACGCAGGGTGATCCGGTGCGCCAGCGCGGGCGCCGCCACCTCCTTGACGTCCTCCGGGACGACGTAGTCGCGGCCGGCGAGGGCTGCCTTCGCCCGAGCCAGGAGCAGCAACGCGAGCGATCCTCGGGGCGAGGCCCCGACCAGCACCGACGCGTGCTCCCGGGTCGCCGCGGTGAGCTCGACGATGTAGCGGCCGACGGAGTCCTCCACCACCACGTCCTCCAGGGCGGCCTGCATCTCGCGCAGCCGGGCGGCGTTGACCACCGGGGCCAACTCCGCCTCCTCCTGGCGGCGGGACATCCGGCGGCGGAGCACCTCCCCCTCCTCCTCGCGGGTCGGGTAGCCGAACGAGACCCGCAGCAGGAACCGGTCGAGCTGCGCCTCCGGCAGCGGGTAGGTGCCCTCGTACTCGATCGGGTTGGCGGTGGCCAGCACGTGGAACGGCGGGTCGAGCCGGTACGTGACGCCCTCGACCGAGACCTGCTTCTCCTGCATCGCCTCCAGCAGCGCCGACTGGGTCTTCGGCGGGGTCCGGTTGATCTCGTCGGCGAGCAGCAGGTTGGTGAAGATCGGTCCGGCCCGGAAGGTGAAGTCGGCGCTGCGCTGGTCGTAGAGGAACGAGCCGGTGACGTCCGCGGGAAGCAGGTCGGGGGTGAACTGCAACCGGCGGAAGTCCAGCCCGAGCGCCTGCGCGAACGACCGGGCGGTCAGCGTCTTGCCCAGCCCCGGCAGGTCCTCCAGCAGTACGTGGCCGCCGGCCAGGATGCCGGCCAGGACGAGTTCGAGCGAGTCCCGCTTGCCGACCACGACGGTGCAGACCTGGTCCAGCACCGCCCGGGCCAGTCGGGCCACCTCGAAGATGGGCGTCGTCTGGACCTGGTCCGCGTCGTTCATAGCTTCTCCAATTGAGCGACGATCACCGCGAGGTCACGCGGCGGAGGCGTCCGCTTCGGGGGGCTGTCGAGGAATTTCCACACCTGCTCGCCGAGCAGGGCACGGGCTCGCGCGGGGTCGCTGGCCCGGGTCACTCCGTGCCGCTGGCGCAGCCGCTCGTCGACCAGCTCACCGAGGCTCGGGTGCACGCCCTTGGCGTACCGGCCGGGCTCGGCGTGGGACCAGACCAGCTTGTTCTCCCACCGGTCGACCACGCCGCGCAGCCCGTCGAGGGCACCGAAGTTGTACATGCCGTCGTCGGCGGCGGACGAGCGCATCGGCTGGACCGTACGGTGGGCCGGTGCCTTCACCCGGGCGGTGGCCCGGCGCAGCAGCAGCAGGGCCAGCCAGGCGGCGAAGACCGCCGGTACGGAGATCCCGAGCGCGAACATGCGGAGTCCGACCACGGTCACGGCGGTGAACCCGGCCGCGATCAGCACCGGCCAGATCCACGGGCCGATCCGGCGTCGCCGGCCGGGCGGCTCCTCCGGTTCCTCCCGGAGTCGGATCAGCTCGTCGCTGCCCAGCAGGTCGTCGATGCTGGCGGTACGTTCGGTCACGACGTCACCCCCGCGGTCAGTTCGGTACGCAGCCGCTGCAACGCCGACCGGGCCTGTGCCCGCATCTGCTCGTCCACGCTGTGGGTGGCGTACCTGGCCTCCCGGTAGACGTGGGCGAACGCGGCCAGCACCTCGGCGCTGACCACGCCGGTGCCGTCGCGCAGCAGCCGGGTCACCAGGTCGGTCGGGGTGTCACCGACCCGTCGGGGCATGCCGGCGGCGGCCGCCGCCTGCTCCAGCCGCACCCAGCAGGCGATCACCGCGCGACGCGGGTCGGTGTCGGAGTCGGAGAGGTCGACCAGTCCGGCGTCGAGGGCGGCGACCACCGCCTCAGCGGTCTGCTCGGCCGAGGCCTGGGCGGCGGCCGGCATGTTCGCGCGCCGCCGTCGGGCCAGGTCCCGGAGCAGTCGCCGCGCCAGCACGACGAGCAGCGCCACCAGTGCGATTGCGGCCAGGCCGATCGCACCGTTGATCAGCCAGGCGGGCACCGTGAACGGGGCGGCCGGGGCCAGCTCCAGCGGGGGTTGCGTCGTCGGGGGTCGTGTGTCCGGGGCGACCTCCAGCGGCGGCGGGGTCCGCTCGGTCTGCTCCAACCGGTCGATCCGCAGCGATGACTGGGCGGTCGACAGCGCGGCGAGGGCGAGCAGCAGCGCCACCGCCGCGAGCGGCCACCATCTGCGCAGAGCGGAACTGGCCATCCCGCTTACCGCCCCCGAACTGTCGCCGATGTCTCAGTCCAACCCGGCCAGACCCTTGGCCCGGGTGAATATCTCGTCCAGCATCGCTGGTGTCAACCGTCCGGTGAAGGTGTTTTGCTGGCTGACGTGGTAGCAGCCGAGCAAGTCCGGAGCGGTTCCGTCGGACCAGTGTGCCCCATGCCCGAAGCGGGGACGAGGACTGGGCGGGCGGACGCCGTACACCTGGCTGAGCACCGGCCACCACGCGGCCCAGGCGAAGGCGCCCAGGGCGACCACGACGCGCAGCGTGGGTCTGATCAACTGCACCTCGCGGTGCAGCCAGGGCGCGCAGGTGTCCCGTTCGACCGGGGTGGGTTTGTTGTCCGGGGGTGCGCACCGGACCGCGGCGAAGATCCGGGTGTGCCGCAGGGTCAGCCCGTCGTCGGCCGCGACGCTGGTCGGCTGGTTGGCCAGCCCGGCCCGGTGCATCGCGGCGAAGAGCACGTCCCCGGACCGGTCCCCGGTGAAGACCCGACCGGTGCGGTTGCCGCCGTGTGCGGCCGGGGCGAGGCCGAGGATGGCGATCCGGGCGTCGGCGGGACCGAAGCCGGGCACCGGTCGGCCCCAGTACTCCTGGTCCCGGAACGCCGCCCGGCGGACCAGGGCCACCTCCTCCCGCCAGGCGACCAGGCGGGAGCAGGCAAAACAGTCGGCGACCGCGCCGTCGAGGTCGGGCAGGTCGCCCGCCCGCTGTGCGCGGGCGAGGACCTGTTCGGCGGTACGGGTCTCAGCCAAGCCGGCTCCGGAAAAATTCGAGCGTACGGGCCCAGGCGCTGGCTGCCGCCTGCCGGTCGAAGACCTCGGGCCGGTCGTCGTTGAAGAACGCGTGCCGGGTGCCGGGGTAGTCGTGCAGGGAGCACTCGCCACCGGCCGCCTTGATCGCCCGCTGGGCGGCCTGTACGCCTTCGTCGGCCGACGTGCCGTCCTCTTCGGAGCAGTGGATGACGGCTGCCTTGCCGGTGTAGTCGGACCATTCCGGGCGCATCCGCTCCCAGGGCAGCGCGGGGTAGAACCCGACGGTCGCGACGATCCGCGGGGAGAGCGTCGCGGACCACAGGGCGAGGCTGCCGCCCGCGCAGAAGCCGACCGCGCCCACCTGGCCGGTCGCCTCCGGCCGGTCGGCGAGGTAGTCGGCGGCCCCGGCGATGTCCCGGCCGGCCTGGTCCATCGCCAGGCCCATCAGCAACCGCTGGGCCTGGTCCGGCTCGCTGGTCGAGGCGCCGTGGTAAAGGTCGGGCGCGAGCGCGACGAAGCCGGCCTCGGCGAACCGGTCGGCAACGGCGGTGATGTGTGGGACCAGTCCCCACCACTCCTGGATCACGATGACAGCCGGCCCGGCCGCACCGCTGGTGGGTAGGGCCAGGTATCCCTCGCTGGTGCCACCGTTACTCCGGTAGCTCACCTTTTCGCCCATCAGCCGGCCTCCTGTCGGTCAGTCATCATTGGCTGGTCGCACAGTTATCGCTCAGTTGTGTGCGGGTAGCCTGCCATGCCCGACCGTCACCGGGGAAGACGGCGTGGCGTACGCCTCCCGTATTGGTAGGCGTACACCCCGCCGTCCGTCCGCTCAGGCCTTCTTCGGCTTGAGGCAGAGCACGTACCCGGTGCCACCGGTGGGGATGGCGTAGTAGATGGAGTACTCCTCGCCTTCGGCGGCGTACTGGTCGCACTCGGTGGTGTTCGCCGCCTGCTCCTGGGTCTGGTTCTCGACCCGGCCGACGACGTTGTAGGCGGCCTCGGTCGAGGTGCACTCGACCACCTTGGCGTTCGGGGCCTCCTTCTCCTCACCCTCGGCCACCTCGGGCAGCGAGGCGAGGCAGTCGCCGACCTTCGCCTCGGCCGCCTTGTCCTCGCCGCCGAGCACGGCGCCGGCACCGAACTTCACCGCGACCGCGATCACGATGACCGCCAGCACGCTGACGATCTTCTTGATCGGGCTCTTCTTCTTGACCGGCTCCGCGGGAACCGGCACGGGCGCACCCGGGTCGCCGGCCGCGGCCGGGAACGGCGCGGGTGCGCCGGGGTCGACCGGTGGCGGCACCGACGCTCCCGGCGGGGGCGATGCCGGGGATGCGGGCGGCGGGGGTGCCTGGTCCGTCACTGACTTTCCTTCCGAGATGGGGGTAACTCGATCCGCACTCAATGATCAAGTGCGGGGGACACGGTATACAGCGCCCCCGACGTCCCGCTGCCCGGTTCCCTCCACCTTTCAGCCCGATGTTGCCGACCGCCCGACCGGAAAAGGGTCCGGGCCCTGCCGACGCACCGTCGACAGGGCCCGGACCGGCGGATCCAGGTGCGCTCTGATCAGCCCGTCGTGGCGCTCGGGCCGATGGGCGGGGCAGTTCCGGTGGGTGTCGGTGTCGGCGTGCCCGTCGCGGTGGGGGACGGAGCCTCGGACGGTGTCGGCGTACCCGTGGGGGTGGGTGCCGGGGTGGTGGCGGACGGGACCGGTCCGGTCGAGAAACGGAACGGGGCACCCTCCGGGCAGTACGGGTACGGCTGGCGCAGCGGGTCGGGTACGGCCTCCCCCGGCTCGACGTAGGACTGCGCCAAGTCGCCGCACCACGGGTGTCCCAGTCGGATCGGTCGACCGTCCTGGTCGAACAGTCGTACGCCCTCGACCAGCCGCCCCTGCCGGTCGTAGACGTAGACGTCCTGCACCCCGGAGTACGGGTCCTCGTTGTAGGACGGTGCGTAGTAGTTGGTCTGCTGTCCGCGCTGGTCGACGTCGGCGAGACCGATCACACCGAACAGCACCAGGGCCACCGTGCCGAGGCTCATCAGGTGCCGCCGCCAGCCCCGCAGCGGGGCGGCACGGCGGCCGAACCAGATAGACCCGACCACGCAGAGGCCGAGCAGCAGTACGGCGGCGAGGGTATTGCCGCCGAGCCGGGGCAGCAGCCCGAAATCCTGGCCGTTGAGCATGACCGTGACGAGCATCGCCACCAGGTAGCCGCGGAGCACCCACCAGGCTGGACGGAGCAGCCGGAGGAACTCGCTGGCTTTGGCGTACCCGATCACGGGTCCGACCCGGCCGTCGAGAACCCGCAGCCGGCCACGGAGCTGCTGGACGGCGGTGGCGACCCGTCTGTCCAGGTCCGGTGACGGCTCCGGCGCCCGCAGCCCGGCCGCAGCACGCAACTCGGCCGCGTACGCCTCGGGCGTGCCGAGCCGGTCGACGAGCGCCCCGGTGCCGTCGGCGGCCACCTCGGCGAGGTGCTCGGGCAGGTCTTCGAGCAACTCGTCCCGGTCCTCGGGGGACAGGTCGGACAGGGCCCGCCGGACCCGTTCCACGTAGTCCGCGATCTCCCGCTCGGTCATGCCTTCCTCGCTTCGCTGGGTGGCGCCCTCCCCGTTGCGCGCGGTCATGCCGTACGCCCCCGTTCGTCGAGGAGCTGGTCCATGGTGGATGCGAAGGCCCGCCACACCTTGCCGGACCGGTCGAGCTGGTCGCGGCCGGCCGCGTTGAGGGCGTAGTACTTGCGATGGGGTCCCGACTCGCTGGGCACCACGTAGGTGGTCAGCAGTCCGGCCTGGAACAGCCGGCGCAGGGTGCCGTAGACCGACGCGTCCCCGATCTCGTCCAGACCGGCGGTACGCAGACGACGCATGATGTCGTAGCCGTAGCCGTCCTCTTCCTTCAGGACGGCCAGGACCGCGAGATCCAGCACGCCTTTGAGCAGCTGGGTAGTGTCCACGCGATGGAGAGTAGTGTGCATTGCGAGATACCGTCAAGAGCGTTGTAGTCCCGGTCCTCGGACCGCGCGAACGCGACCGCAGCCCTTACCCTGGCCTGGATGACCCGTACCCGAAAGGCCAATGCCGCGTAGGCGTCCCTCGGCGGTGCGCGCCGGCAACGTGCGCCATCTCCGCCACCTGACCACTACCGCACCCGTTCCCGGCCTCTCGCCGGCCGCGTTGGCACAGTTGGCCCACATCGAGCGGACAAAACTCCGGGGCCATTCGGTGGCCGGCGCCCTCTGGCTGTGTCAACAGTTCGTCAAGCAACCCAGTCGGGTGCTCTACCTACCCATGGACGAAGACTCTTGCGTGTGCCACGGCCTTCCCGTCGCCCGCGCACTGTTGGACGAGGCACTCGCCGCGCTGCCCGAATGGGCCGGACGCAAACTCCGGCAGGCGGTGGAACGGTTCGACCAGGAATTCCTCGACCGGACCCTGCCCGAACCAAACGCCGCCAGTCATCGGCCGCACTGGACCGAGCGGCGCTACGAGGACTGGAGCGCCCAGGAGTGGTGGTCTCCACCCTCCCGGTCGACACACGCCTCCGGTCGGCGCCGCCACAAGCAGTATCGGCAAAACCGCGTACATCGTCTTTGATGTGCGCACAAAGACGATGTACGCGGAAACGGCGTTCAGGCCGCCCGCAGCCAGGTGGCGTCCGCCCGACTCAACAAACCCGACAACACGGGTACGAGAGCACGCGACTGCGCGAGGTCGATCGGCCAGGCTCCAGATGGGCAAGGTGTGGCGGAAGACCGACGTCGAGGCATGGATCCGTAAGCATCGGCCGGAGCTGGTCGAAGGCTGAGACCGCTGTCTGGTCGTCAACTCGGGTCGGCGAGCGACCAGGCGATGCCGTCGAGGATGTCGTGCTCGCTGGCCACGACCGAGGGCATGCCGGCCCGCTCCATGATCACCCGCAGGACCAGCGCACCCGCGCCGATCACGTCCGCCCGGCCGGGGTGCATCACCGGGTACTCCATCCGCTGGGCCGACGACCGGGACAACAGGTCCGCGGTCACCTTCGCCACCTCGTCGTACGAGACGCGTGCGTGATGGATCCGCTCCGGCTGGTACGAGTCGAGCCCGAGCGCGATCGCCACCACCGTGGTCACCGAACCGGCCAGGCCGATCAGGGTGGCAGCCTCCCGACCCGGCACCACGGACAACGCCCGGTCCACCGCGGCGGCGATGTCCGCCTCGGCCGCGGCGATCTGCTCGGGCGTCGGCGGGTCGTCGTGCAGGTGCCGCTCGGTCATCCGGACACAGCCGATGTCGACCGAGATCGCCGCCCGGACCCGCTCCCCCGCATCCCGATCGCCGACCACGAACTCGGTGGAGCCGCCGCCGATGTCCACCACCAGGAACGGGGAACGGGCGTCGGCGGGAAGTCCGCGTACGGCGCCGGTGAACGAGAGCCGGGCCTCCTCGTCGCCGGTGACCACCTCCGGCGCCACGCCGAGAGTGTCGCGCACCATCGCCCGGAACTCGTCGGCGTTGCTGGCGTCGCGGGAGGCGGAGGTGGCGCACATCCGTACCCGGTTCGCGCCCAGGTCAGCGATTTCGGCCGCGTAGCCGGCCAGCGCCACCCGGGTACGTTCGATCGCCTCCGGGGCGAGCCGACCGGTTCGGTCCACGCCCTGACCCAACCGGACGATCTCCATCCGGCGGCTCACGTCCACCAGCGGCGCGGTCGGGTCGGCCGCCGGATCCGGCAGGTCGGCCACGAGCAGCCGAATGGAGTTGGTGCCGCAGTCGATCCCCGCCACTCTGGTCGTCACGGCAGTCACCCTACGTCAGAGGCGGAGCAGCATCCGTACGTTGCCCAGGGTGTTCGGTTTGACCCGCTCCAGCCCGAGGAACTCCGCCACACCCTCGTCGTACGAGCGCAGCAACTGCTCGTACACGGTCTGCGGGACCGGCGCGCCGTCGATCTCGACAAAGCCGAAGGAGCCGAAGAACCCGGTCTCGAAGGTCAGGCAGAACACCCGGGTGACGCCCAGTTCCCGTGCCGCCCCCAGCAGCTCCGCGACGATCTGGTGGCCGATCTTCCGTCCCCGGCAGTCGGGGTGGACCGCCACCGTACGGATCTCGGCCAGGTCCTCCCACATGACGTGCAGCGCCCCGCACCCGAGGACCGCACCGTCGGCGGGTCGGACCGCCACCCAGAACTCCTGGACGTGCTCGTACAGGGTGACCGTGGCCTTGCTGAGCAACCGCCCACCGGGGCTGTACGTGTCGATCAGCTCGCGGATGCCGCGTACGTCCGCGGTCCGCGCCCGCCGGACGACAAGATCCGTGCTCAAGGCAGGTCCACGCACGAACCCCCGAGCCACCAGGGCTCGATCAGTTCGAGCGTCTCGTCACCGAACGGGTTGACGCCGGGGCCGGTGGCCAGGGCGTGACCGAGGTGCACGTGCAGGCACTTCACCCGACCCGGCATGCCACCGGCGGAGATGCCGGCGATCTCCGGCACCTCGCCGATCGCGTCCCGGCGGCTCAGGTAGTCCTCGTGCGCGGCCAGGTACTGCGCGGCCAACTCCGGATCCTCGGCCAGCCGGTCGGCCATCTCCTTCATCACCCCGGCCGACTCCAGCCGGCTGCACGCGCCGACCGCGCGCGGGCAGGTCAGGTAGAACAGGGTCGGGAACGGGGTGCCGTCGGCGAGCCGTGGGGTCGTCTCCACCACGTCGGGGCGACCGCACGGGCAGCGGTGTGCGACCGCACGGGTGCCGCGCGGCGTACGGCCGAGTTGTGCGCCGACCGCGGCCAGATCTTCTTCGGTGGCCGGTTCGCGCGCAGGTGGGGGAACCAGACCGGCCGCCGGCCGCTCGGGGGGTACGACGGTCAACGTGCGGGACCTTCCTCGTTGGCGGCCTGGACACTGGACCAGAGCATGTCGTACCAGGGTTCAGCCGGTTTCTGTGCCGGCTGGGCGGTGGTGCCGGCGTCCCGGGCGGCGCCCTCGGGGTCGGTGAGGATCACCAACAGCTGCTCGCCGGGCCGGACCATGTAGAAGCGCTCCTTGGCCTTCGTGGTGATGAAGGCCGGGTCCTGCCAGAGTTTCGCCTCTTCCGACAGCTCACCGATGTGCTCCCGCTGGGCCTGCTGCTCCGCTTCCATCCGGGCGATGTCCGCCTGCTGCCCGAGGTAGACCCGGACCGGGTAGGTGTACGCGAGCGCGAGGGCGACGAACACCGCGAACAGCGCGGTCGCCCGGCCGGTGAAACGGCGGGGCTGCGGGGCGGAGGTGCGCTTGGTCGCCCCCGCGGCGGCGGCGCGTCGCGCCGCCGCCGGACGGGTGGCCGACCGTGGGGAGTCCGTCCCCCGAGGGGTACGGGTGGAGATTCCGCGCGACTCCAGCCGGGCCGTTGACTCCCGGCCCGTGCCACGGGTACCGCCGCCACGACCGGGTTGCCCCGGCCGTCGGGCGGGCCGCTGGCCGCTGGGTATGCGACGAGTCGTCACCCTGACGCACCCCCTCCCCGAGGCCGATTCGGAAACTAGGCAGAACGGTAACGCGGGAAAGCACCGGCGCCGGCGTAGCGCGCCGCGTCGCCCAGCTCCTCCTCGATCCGGAGGAGCTGGTTGTACTTGGCCACCCGGTCCGACCGGGCCGGCGCGCCGGTCTTGATCTGACCGCAGCCGGTGGCCACCGCCAGGTCGGCGATGGTGGTGTCCTCGGTCTCGCCGGAACGGTGGCTCATCATGCAGCGGAACCCGGCCCGGTGCGCGAGGTCGACCGCGTCCAGGGTCTCGGTCAGCGACCCGATCTGGTTCACCTTCACCAGTACGGCGTTGGCCGAGCTCTCGGTGATGCCACGGGCGATCCGCTGCGGGTTGGTGACGAACAGGTCGTCCCCGACGATCTGGACCCGGTCCCCGATCGCGGCGGTCAGGCTGGCCCAGCCGGACCAGTCGTCCTCGGCGAGCGGGTCCTCGATCGACACGATCGGGTACTCGTCGGCGAGCTTGGTGTAGTAGGCCGACATCTCGTCGGCGGTCTTGCTGGTCTGCTCGAAGGTGTAGATGCCGTCGGAGAAGAACTCGGTCGCGGCCACGTCCAGCGCGAACACGATGTCCCGGCCGAGCCGGTAACCGGCCTTCTCGACCGCCTCGGCGATCAGGTCCAGGGCGGCGGCGTTGGTCGGCAGGTCGGGGGCGAAGCCGCCCTCGTCGCCGAGGCCGGTGGACAGGCCCCGCTTCTTCAGTACGGACTTGAGCGCGTGGTAGACCTCGGCGCCCGAGCGCAGCGCCTCGCGGAAGGTCGGGGCGCCGATCGGGGCGATCATGAATTCCTGCACGTCGACGTTGGAGTCGGCGTGCGCGCCCCCGTTGAGGATGTTCATCATCGGCACCGGCAGCAGGTGCGCGTTCGGGCCGCCCAGGTAGCGGAACAGGCTCAGCTCGGAGCTGCTCGCCGCGGCCTTCGCCACCGCCAGCGACACGCCGAGGATCGCGTTCGCGCCGAGGCTGGACTTGTCGGCGGTGCCGTCGATGTCGAGCATCTTCTGGTCGATCAGCCGCTGCTCGCTGGCCTCGTAGCCGACGAGCTGGTCGACGATCCGGTCCTCGATGTTCGCGACCGCGGTCTCGACGCCCTTGCCCTGGTAGCGGTCGGCGTCGCCGTCGCGCAGCTCGATCGCCTCGAACGCGCCGGTGGACGCGCCGGACGGCACTGCCGCGCGGGCGGTCGTACCGTCGTCCAGCCCGATCTCGACCTCGACGGTCGGGTTGCCGCGCGAGTCGAGAATCTCTCGGGCGACGATTCCCTCGATGGTGGCCACTGTGTCGCTCCTCGTGATGAGTGTCAACTGGTGCTCTCGGGCCGCGACGGTGCGGCGGAAGCGTTCCGAAGGCAGCGTAACGGGCCGTGGTCGCCGGACGGGGATGGCCTCCACCAACCGGGCGCCGATCTGCCGGACATCAGCCGATTCTCCACCCCGTCATCCGGGTCGGGAATTGCGGGGGTTGCCCTGATCGACAAGGCTGACGGACATGTTCGCCGCCGACCGCGCCACCGCCGGACCGCCCGCCGCCACCGCGCGTTCCACCACCCCCGTCCGGTCCGTCGTGGCCGGGCGGACCAACCCCCGGGCGTACGCACAGTGAACGGCGACCCACCGGTGGCCCGGCCGGAGTTCGTCCCCGGTGCGGCTGCCGACGTACCGGCCGACCCGGCCGACCTGTGCCTGGTGGTGGCCGACGGCAAGCTGCTGGTCGATGCCGAGGGCGGCTTCCCCCGGTGCGCCGACCTGCCCACCGACGCCGCCCCGATCCCGCTCGGCACCCTCGACGGCGTACGCGTCTGGGTGACCGCCCGGGACACGGCCGACGGGTCGCTCGGCACCTGGCTCGGCTGGCGGGACCTGGCGGGCGGCCTGGCCGAGCCGCTCGCCGCCCTCGCCGGCCGCGCCCTGCAGGTGGTCACCTGGCGGCGTACCCACCGTTACTGCGGCGCCTGCACGGCGGAGTTGGCCGACGTGCCCGGCGAGACCGCCCGGCGCTGCCCCGCCTGCAAGCTGTACGTCCCGATGCAGCTCTCCCCGGCCGTTCTGGTCGCCATCCGCCGCCCCGGTCCGCCCGGCACCCCGGAGCAGCTCCTGCTGGTCCGGCACTCGTACGGGCCGACCGACACGTGGGCGCTGGTCGCCGGCTTTGTCGAGGCGGGCGAGACCCTGGAGCAGGCGGTGCACCGGGAGGTCGCCGAGGAGGTGGGGCTCCGGGTCGACCGGCTGACCTACTTCGGCAGCCAGCCGTGGGCGATGTCCGGTCCCGGTGTGGTTCTCACCGGCTACACCGCGTACGCGGCGGATCCGGCGGCCGAGCCGGTGGTCGACGGTCGCGAGCTGACCGAGGCGCGCTGGTTCCCGCTGGACGCGCTACCGGAGCCGCTGCCGCCGACGTACTCGATCTCCCGGTGGTTGATCGAGCATGTCCGCGTCCGACCCGTCCCGGCCTAGTACGCCGGTTCCACCCCGAGCAGGGTCCGCAGGTGGCGGGGCGGCGGTGAGCCGTGCGAGAGCATCGCGTCGTGCCACTGCCGTACCGACGGCCCGACGGGGCGGGCGGCGGCGATCTCGGCAACCTCGCTGTACCCGACGAAGTACGTGGAGAGCTGGGTCGAGGTGAGCAGGGCCCGGCGCCACTTCCCGGCCGCCTCGCCCTCCTCCTGGAAACCACGGCCGGTCATCAGCGCCATGCCCTCGGACTCGGGCAGTTCGTCGCAGTGCACCAACTGGTCCAGCAGGGCGTTGATGGTCATCCGGAGCTGCATCTTGAGCTGCTGCAACCGGATCGGGAGGCCGCCGAAGCCGAGACCGGCCATCATCTCCTCGGCGTACACCGCCCAGCCCTCCACGAACGGGCCGGAGTAGCCGAGCGCCCGTACCCGGGTGCTGCCCTGGTAGCGGCGCGAGTGGGCGAGCTGGAGGAAGTGACCGGGCATCGCCTCGTGCACGGTCAGGTTGCGGATCATGTGGTCGTTGTACTCGCGGTAGAACGACTCGACCCGGTCCGCCGACCAGTCCGAGGGCGTCGGCGCGATGCAGTAGAACGTCGGCACCTCGGCGGTCTCCAGCGGGCCGGGCGGGTCGCAGTAGGCGACCGCCACCCCACGGGCGAACTCCGGCATCTCCTGGATCACGCACGGGTCGTCGACCAGCGTCACCAGGTCGTGCGTACGGACGAAGTCGGTCGTCTCGGTGAACGTCACCCGGGCCAGGTCCACGATGGAGGTGTTGTCCGGGTGCTCGGCGCCGAGCTGGTCCAGCGCCCGGCGTACGGTCTCGTCGGTGGCCGGGCCACCGACCAGCTCGGCCGCCACGGCCCGGATCTCGTCGGTGACCCGCTCCAGGTTCGCCTCGGCGCGGGCGAAGACCTGGGCGGCGGACAGCTCGGTGTCCAGGGTGTGCCAGAGCCGCGCCTCGAAGCGGCGCCGGCCGAGCCGGGGGTCGCGTCCCGGGCCGGTGTCGTCGTGCAGACCCGCCCGGAGCCAGTCGGCGAACCCGGCCAGGGCCTCGACCGCCTCCCGGGCCACCGGCTCGACCGCGTTGCGCATTCCGGGCGCCTCGGCGAGCAGGGCGGGTAGTTCGTCGCGGACCAGCGCGGCAGTGCCGTCGAACTGCCCGGCGGCGGTCTCGGCGTGGATCCTGGGCATGTCGCGCAGGGTGGCGCGGGCGGTGGCGAGCGCGTCCGGTACGTCGCCGAGCCGGCCGACGAGGCTCGCCAGCCGGACCTCCGCCGGGGCGTACGGGCGGGCGATCAGCGCGTGCAGCAGCGGGCCCGGATTGTGCCGCAGCGGGTTCCACTCGTGCGTACGCAGCTCGGACAGCTCGAACTGCTCCCGGTCGACGAGGGCGGCGAGCAGGCTGTGGTCGACCTGCTCCGCCTGGTCGAGCGCGAGGTCGTCCACCTGGGAGAGGGCCCCGGCGGCGTCGCGGAGCATCTCCGAGCGGGCCTTGACCCCGCCGTCGGACAGGTCCGGCAACCGGTCGTCGAAGCGGTGGTCACCGGCCGAGGACGCCAGACCGGGACTGCTCTCCAGCAACGCGTCGACGATGCGTTCGGCGATGGGGACGAAAGACGACATGGGAAGAATCTAGCGAGTCCGGCCCGGATCGGGCAGCGGGGGAAGAAGGCTGGCCAGGGTTCGTACCGCCCGGGTCAGCTCGGCGGGCGGGTTCGCGGCGTACCCGAGGACCAGTCCGGGCGGCCCGCCGGGCGCCAGCCGGAGCCGGGACAGCGGCACCGGCATCAGCCCGGCCCGCTGCGCGGCGTCGGCCAACCCCTCGTCGTCGACCCCGTCGGGCAGCTCGACCACCAGGTGCAGTCCGGCCGCGATACCGGAGATCCGGGCCGCCGGCAGGTACCGGCGCAGGGCGGCGGTGAGCGCGTCCCGGCGCTGCCGGTGTGCCTGCCGGGAACGGCGCAGGTGGCGGTCGTACCCGCCGTCGGCCAGGAGTTCGGCGAAGGCTAGCTGTTCGAGCACCGGTCCGCCGATGTCGGCCGCCGTCTTGGCCGCGACGACCGCCGCCCGCCACCCCGGCGGTACGGCGAGCCAGCCGAGCCGCATCGCCGGGGCGAGTGCCTTGCTGGCCGACCCGATGTGGGCGACCAGGTCCGGGGCGAGACCCTGGAGGCAGCCGACCGGGTCCCGGTCGTACCGGAACTCGGCGTCGTAGTCGTCCTCGACCACCAGACCCCCGGTCGTACGCGCCCAGGCGAGCAGGGCGGCCCGGCGGCGCGGTGCGAGCACCACGCCGGTCGGGTACTGGTGTGCCGGTGTGGTCAGCACCGCCGGCAGCCCGGTGCGGGCCAGCGCCTCGACGTCCAGTCCCTCGTGGTCGACCGGCACCGGCACCGGACGCAGCCCCTGCGCCTCGAAGTGCACCCGGATGGCGACGCTGCCCGGATCCTCGATCCCGATCGTGGTCGCGCCCCGACTCCGGAGCACGGCGGCGACCAGGGAGAACGCCTGGGCCGCACCGGTGGTGATCACCAGGTCGGCCGGGTCGACCCTGGCCGCCCGGACCCGGCCGAGATAGTTCGAGAGTTCGGTACGCAGCCGGGGCGCGCCGGCCGGGTCGCCGTAGTCGAAATCGGCGTCGCGGGCCCGGCTCAGCGCCCGCTCGTACGCCCGCCGCCACTGGGCGCGGGGGAACATCGCCAGGTCCGGCACCCCCGACCGGAGCCCGTTCCCGCTCGGATTCACCTGAACAGCGGGACCGGCTGCGCTCGACCGTGCGTCAGGCGGGCCGGACCGGCGCTGCGTCGCTCCGGTGTCCGGCGCGACCACGGTCCCCGCTCCGGGGCGGGCGAGCAGCCGTCCCTCGGCCACCAACTGCTCGTACGCCTCGACCACGACGCCCCGGGACAGCCGCAGGTCGGCGGCGAGTCCCCGGCTGGACGGAAGCCGGGTGCCCGGTACGAGCCGCCCCTGCACGATCGCCTCCCGGAGGGCGACGGTGAGCTGTCCGGCGAGGCCGGGTCGGGCCCGGTCGAGTTCGACGAGCGCCTCCGGGGTGGTCAATTGGTCCTCCCTAACCCGTCCGCATTGGCCCTCAACACAGGACCATCTGCACCCTAGCGTCGTACGGGTGAAGATCTCCAACACCGGCGCCGTACTGCTCTGCGTCCTCGGCATGACGATCGTCGGCAGTTCCGTCTCGATCAGCCAACTGGTCCTCGACTACCCCACCCTGACCGGACAGGCCGCCCGGTACGCGCTCGCCGCCGCCGCACTGTTCGCCATCGCCCGGCGCTGGCCCGGAATCGGTGTCGACGGCCGGCCCGCGACGGGTCGGCCGACCGGACGCGAGTGGGTTGTCCTCACCGCACTGGCCGCCAGCGGGCTGGCCGCGTTCAACGCCTTCGTCCTGATCGCCCTGCCGCACGCCGACCCGGCCCTGGTCGGCACCTTCATCGGGGCGGCACCCCTGGGTTTGGCCCTGCTCGGGCCGCTGCTGCGCGGACGGCGGCCGACCGTACGGCTGCTCGGGGCGGCGGGCATCGTCGTCGCCGGTACGGCGCTGGTGCAGGGCACCGGTCGGGCGGACACGATCGGGGTACTCGCCTCGCTCGGTGCGCTCGGCGGGGAGATCGCCTTCTCGCTGCTCGCCGCCGCCGTCCTGCCCCGCCTCGGCCCGGTACGGGTGGCCGCGTACAGCTGCGCGCTGGCCGTACCGCTGCTGCTGGTCGGCGCGCTGGTGGCGGGGGAACCGGCCGAGTGGCGGCTGCCGACCGGGGTGGAGGCGGCCACGTACGCCTACCTGGCCGCGCTGATGACGGTGGTCGCGTTCGTCGCCTGGTTCACCGGGCTGCGCAAGCTGGGCGTCGAGCGGGCCGGGATCCTGGTCGGCCTGATGCCGGTGGCCACCCTGGTCACCGCCGCCGTCCAGGCCGGACGACTTCCCGCGCTCGGCTCGACCGCCGGGGTACTGGTGGTCGCGCTCGGCCTCGCGGTGGGTCTCGCCGGCCAGCGGAACCAACCCGCCGACGGTCAGCCTGCCGTGCTGCCCGAACCGGTGGTGGCTTCCACGGCGCGGACCGCGTCTGCGTAGGCGAGGGCGGCCCGGCGCAGTGCCGCCTCGGCGTCCAGCCCGTCGGCGCGGGCCTGGACCACCACGTCCAGCAGCCGGGCACCGAGCCGGGCCTCGTCGTCCAGGGTGGCCGGGACCGGTGGTGGGATGTCCAGCCCGGCCCGGCCGGCCCGTTGCAGGATCTTCGCCGCGAGCGAGAGGGCCGGCTGGGCCAGCGCGATCCCGTCCAGGACCGAGTCGCGGGCCTTCTCCGCCTTCTTGATCTGCTCCCAGTTGGTGACGATCTCGTCGATCGACCCGACCGGGGTGTCGGCGAAGACGTGCGGGTTGCGCCGGATCATCTTGTCGACCAGGCCACCGGCCACGTCGTCGATGTTCCACCGCTCGTCGTCGGGCAACTCCTCGGCCAGCCGGGCGTGCAGCACCACCTGGAGCAGCACGTCACCCAGCTCCTCGCGGAGCGCGTCCAGGTCACCGGCCACGATCGCGTCGTACGCCTCGTAGCACTCCTCCAGCAGGAACTGGGCGAGGGTGGCGTGGGTCTGTGCCCGCTTCCACGGGTCACCGCCGGGCGAGGCGAGCCGGTCCATCACGGCGACCGCGTCGAGCAGCCGGGCGCCGGGCGGGTCCCAGGAGCCGTACATCAGCTCCAGCTCGGCCAGACCGGGTTCGCGGGCCAGGCGCAGCCCCAGCTCGCGGGCCATCCGGTCGTCGCCGACCGGACCGGCCAACCAGACCACGGTCCCGTCGGTTCCGGCGGTGGCGAGCAGGTCCGGCACCGGAGTGTCGGTCAGGGTCACGGTGCCGCCGGCCACCCGTACGGCGGTGGTCAGCTCGCTCTCCGCGCCGGCCAGCACCGGGTGCTGGCGTACCACGTCCCAGGCCGCCGCGGTGAGCAGGCCGGCGGGCAGCCGGGGCGAGGTGACCAGGAGTACGACTCGGGCGGTCATCGGATCTGCCCGCTCAGCGCGGGTCGACCACCGTGCCCGTGTCGCCCTCGCCCAGGGGAACGCTGACCGCAGCCGGCCCGCCCTGGAAGGAGAGGATCGGGAACTCCAGCGGCCGGTAGCGCGGGTTGACCGTGACGTCGAAGCGGGTGACCGCGTCGGCGAGCACCTTGCGGTTGCCGAGCGCCGCCTGCAACTGCTCACCGTCGAGCTGCTGCCCGGCGGCCTCGTCCGTCACCGTCGCCTCGATCGCACCGGCGGCCTTGGCCACCTTGCCCAGGGCGAGCAGTTCGGCCGGGGTCGGCTTCACCGGCTCACCCGGCGGTACGGCCGACAGGCAGGTGAACAGCGCCGCGGCCTCCTTGGCGAACGCGGTCTCCGGCGCCACCGCGAACTGCTGGGCCACCTGGTCGACCGGGGCCGGCTCCTTGGCCTGGAGGTTCTCTGCCTTGGTGAACCGCTGGCAGACGTCGTTGAGGACCAGCACGCTGACCACGAAGGTGCGCGTCGGCGGCTTCGCCTCGGGGGCGCCCGCGGCGGCCGGCGGTGCGGGCTTCGCCCGCAGCTCGTCGATGAGGTCGGTCACCTGGTTCTCGGTGATCTGCCGGTCGCCGACGTAGGCGGCGGCACCGGGCTGGGCACGGCAACCGGTGAGGGCGATGATGCCGACCGCGGCAACCACGGCGATCGGCGCCAGACGGCGAGCACGCTGCATGGCCGACACTCTCTCACGCGCCGCCCGGCCCGACCGGTACGGGGTCACCGGGCGGGCCGTACCACCACTGTCCGTCACCGGGCGGCCAGTACGGGCTCGCCGATGACGTCCTTCAACAACTGCCCGCACCATTCCAGCAGGACCTGGTCGCGCAGCGGCTCGCCGCCGATCCGGCGGGTGCTCGGCCGGGGCACGCTGACCTGGTCGGTGACCTGCTTGTAGACCGCGTCCGGGTGGTAGCGCTTGAGCCGCATCTGCTTCGAGTCGGGCAGCGGCAGCGGGCCGAACCGGACGTACTTGCCCTGGACCGACACGTCGGTCAGGCCGTACGCGCGGGCCAGGAGGCGGAACCGGGCCACCGCGACGAGGTTCTGCACCGGCTCCGGCGGTGCACCGTACCGGTCGGTCATCTCGACCACCACCTCGTCGAGGCGGGCGGCGTCGCGGGCCTCGGCGAGCTTGCGGTACATCTCCAGGCGGAGCCGTTCCACGCTCACGTAGTCGTGCGGCAGGTGGGCGTCGATCGGAAGGTCGATCTTGACGTCGACCTCCTCCTCCGGCCGCTCGCCCTTGAACGTCTGCACCGCCTCGCCGACCATCCGGACGTAGAGGTCGAACCCGACGCCCTCGATGTGCCCGGACTGCTCGCCGCCGAGCAGGTTCCCGGCGCCCCGGATCTCCAGGTCCTTCATCGCCACGTACATGCCGGCGCCCAACTCGGTGTGCTGGGCGATGGTGGCCAGCCGCTCGTGGGCGTGCTCGGTCAGCGGCTTCTCCGGCGGATAGAGGAAGTACGCGTACGCCCGCTCCCGGCCACGGCCGACCCGGCCCCGGATCTGGTGCAACTGGGCCAGGCCGAGCAGGTCGGCCCGTTCCACGATCAGCGTGTTGGCGTTCGGGATGTCGATGCCGGACTCCACGATCGTGGTGCAGACCAGGACGTCGTACTCCTTCTCCCAGAAGCCGACCATGACCTTCTCCAGTGCTTCCTCGCCCATCTGGCCGTGCGCGACCGCGACCCGCGCCTCGGGCACCAGCTCACGGATCCGGCGGGCTGCCCGGTCGATCGACTCGACCCGGTTGTGCAGGTAGAAGACCTGCCCGTCACGGAGCAGCTCGCGGTGGATCGAGGCGGCGACCTGCCGGTCGTCGTACGCGCCGACGAAGGTGAGCACCGGGTGGCGCTCCTCCGGTGGGGTGGCGATGGTGGACATCTCCCGGATCCCGGTGATCGCCATCTCCAGGGTCCGCGGGATCGGCGTCGCCGACATCGTCAGTACGTCGACCGCGGTCCGCAGCGTCTTCAGGTGCTCCTTGTGCTCGACCCCGAACCGCTGCTCCTCGTCGACGATGACCATGCCGAGCGCCTTGAACCGGGTGGCGGCGGCGAGTAGCCGGTGGGTCCCGATGACGATGTCGGCGCTGCCGTCGGCGGCGGCTTCCAGGGTCTGTTCGGCTTCCTTCGGGGTCTGGAACCGGGAGAGCTGCCTGATCTGGACCGGGAACTGCCCCATCCGCTCGGCGAACGTGTTGTAGTGCTGCTGGGCGAGGAGTGTGGTCGGGACCAGGACCGCCACCTGCTTGCCGTCCTGGACGGCCTTGAACGCCGCCCGGACCGCGATCTCGGTCTTGCCGTACCCGACGTCACCGCAGATCAGCCGGTCCATCGGGGCGGACTGCTCCATGTCCCGCTTGACCTCCTCGATCGCCGACAACTGGTCCGGCGTCTCGGTGTACGGGAAGGCGTCCTCAAGCTCCCGCTGCCACGGGGTGTCCGGGGCGAAGGCGTGCCCCTTGGACGCCTTACGGGCGGCGTAGAGCTGGATGAGCTGGGCGGCGATCTCGCGTACCGCCTTGCGGGCGCGGGCCTTGGCCTTCTGCCACTCGCTGCCGCCCATCTTGTGCAGCGTCGGGGTCTCCCCGCCCACGTAACGGGAGAGCTGGTCGAGCTGGTCGGTGGGGACGAAGAGGCGGTCACCCGGCTGGCCCCGCTTGGTGGAGGCGTACTCCAGGACCAGGTACTCGCGCTCGGCGCCGTTGACCGTACGTTGCACCAGCTCGACGTAGCGGCCGATGCCGTGCTGCTCGTGCACCACGTAGTCGCCGGTCTTCAGCTCCAGCGGGTCGATGGTGTTGCGCCGCCGGCTCGGCATCTTGCGCATGTCGCGGGTGGAGGTGCCCCGTCCCCCGGTGATGTCGTTCCCGGTGAGTACGGCGAGCTTGGTGGCGCTGGCGCCGTCGAGCAGGAAGCCGTGGTTGAGCGAGCCGCAGGTGACGAGCAGTTCACCGGGGGCGGGTGCGGCGAGGATCGTCTCGACCGCCGTCGCGCCGAGCCCGCCGTCGCGGAGCACCTCGACCGCCCGCTGGGCCGGTCCGTGCCCCTCGAAGACCAGCGCCACCGCCCAGCCGTCGGCGGTCCACCGCTTGAGGTCGTCGACCACCCGGTTGGTCTCACCGTGGTAGAGCGCGGTCGGCTGCGCGGCGAGCGTGATCGACACCCCCTCGTCGGGGGTGACGTCGGTGCGTACCGGGTCCAGCCACGGCTGGTCGTCGGCCGCCGGGGTGTCTTCGACCAGCCCGAACGGGGAGATCGACCACCAGGGCTGGCCGAGGGCGGCGGCTGTTGCCCGTACCTCTCCCAGGGTCTTGAATGCGGCGGCGCCGACGTCGATCGGGGCCTGGCCGCCGACGGCGGCCGCGGCCCAGCTCGCCTGGAGGAACTCCTCCGAGGTACGGACCAGGTCATGCGCCCGGGTACGGATCCGCTCCGGGTCGAACAGCAGAACGTGCGCTGCCGCCGGCAGGCAGTCGAGCAGCGTCTCCATGCTGCCCGTGCCGTCCAGGAGTGCCGGGGCGAGCGACTCCATGCCCTCGACCGGGATCCCCTCGGCCAGCTTCTCCAGGATCTCGGCCAGCTCCGGATGGGCTTCGGCCAGGGCGGCGGCCCGTTCCCGGATCTCCGGGGTGAGCAAGAGTTCGCGGCACGGCGGCGCCCAGAGTTGGTCGACCTGCTCGATGGTCCGCTGGTCGGCGACGGCGAAGGTACGGATCTCCTCCACCTCGTCGCCCCAGAACTCGACCCGGGACGGGTGCTCGTCGGTGGGCGGGAAAACGTCCAGGATCCCGCCCCGGACGGCGAACTCACCGCGCTTGGTGACCAGGTCGACCCGCGAGTACGCCAGGTCGGCCAGCCGGTGCGCGACCACCTCCAGGTCCGCTTCGGCGTGGCTGGTCAGGCGTACGGGTTCGAGGTCACCGAGCCCCTTGAGCTGCGGTTGCAGCACCGAGCGGACCGGAGCGACGACTACCCGCAGGGGCCCGGCGCCGTCGGCACCGTCCGGGTGCGCCAGCCGTCGCAGCACGGCGAGCCGCCGGCCGACGGTGTCCGACCGGGGGGAGAGCCGCTCGTGCGGCAGGGTCTCCCAGGCGGGGAAGACGGCCACCTGCTCGGCCGGCAGGAGGCTACCCAGCGCGGCGGCGAGGTCGTCGGCCTCGCGGGTGGTGGCGGTGACCGCGAGTACGGGGCGGCCGGCGCCGCCCTGGTCCGGTTCGGCGGCCACGGCGGCCACCACGAACGGCCGCAGTGCCGCCGGTGCGGTCAGATCGAGCCCGTCGGCCTGCGCTGCACCGCCCCGGGCCAGATCACGGGTACGGGTGAGAGCCGGGTCGCCGAGGGCGGCAGCCAGCAGACCGGCGAGCATCGTCACGATCACTACCTCTGCGTCAACACGCGAAACTGCCCCCATCCGGCTTCCGGACGGGGGTCCACCTCCCCAAGTTTATCCCCCTCCCCGACCCCCACCCCCCACCCCAAACCCACCCACCCCACCCCATCCCACCCCGCCGCCACCCCGTTGATCATGAAGTTAGCGCAGAATCTAGCGATCAACTTTGCGCTAACTTCATGATCAACACGATTGCGATCAGTACCGGACGGTGATGCGGCGGGCGGTCGAGTCGACCCGGGCGAGACCGCCGTACGGGATGATCAGTTGCGGGTCGGTGTGGCCGACGTCGAGGCCGAAGACGGCGATCGCGTCGGGGTTGTACTCGGCGAGGACCCTGAGTACGGCGGCGCGCTGGGCCTCGGTGTGCTCCCGCTTCTGCTCGGCGTTGTTCGGCTGCTCGAAGTCCCACGCCTTCGGTCGGCCGACCAGCACCGCGGAAAACTCGGCGAGCAGCCCGCGCTCCCCCATGTTGCGCAGGATCCGGAACACCTCGACGTCGGACGGGATCTCCTCGGAGGTCTCCAGCAGCAGCACGTGACCGGCGTACGCCTCGTTCGGTCCGACCCGACCGGCCTGGAGCAGCCAGCCGAGGATCTCCAGGTTGCCGCCCCAGACCGGCCCCTCGACCCTGGTCTGCGGCCCGTGCCAGTGCCAGCCGTCGGACGGGAACATCACCGGTTCGGCAGCCAGGGTGGACGGGTCGCGCCAGTCGCTCGGCTCGTCGCTGTACCGCTTGGCCGGCGCTAGTTCGTACCAGTCGGTGGTGAAGAGTGCGGCCCGCAGTGAGGCGGCGGTCGCCGGGTGCATGCTGCCCGGCCGGCCGAGGTGCACCAGGACCGAGCCGCCGTGGTAGCCGACCAGCCCGAGTTCGAAGAGGTACGCCAGCACGTTGGTGTTGTCCGAGTAGCCGAAGTACGGCTTGGGGTTGGCGGCGATCACCTCCCCGTCCAGGTGCGGCACCACGGTGATCAGGTCGTCCCCGCCGACGGTGGCGAGCACGGCGGTGATCGTCGGGTCGGCGAAGGCGGCGGTCAGGTCACGGGCGCGTTCGCGCGGGTGGGCACCGCTGGCGCGGGTGGTCGGGTACTCCACCGGGATCAGGCCGAACTCGTCGCGCAACCGGCGCAGGCCCAACTCGTACACGTGGGGGAAGACGGCCGGCAGGCCGGCGGAGGGCGAGAGTACGGCGACCCGGTCCCCCGGTTGTGGTTTCGCGGGATACCGCTTGGGCTCGATGGAGCGGTTCACTGCGGGCATCAGCCCACCCTAGCGATCGATCATGACCAGGGGGTTCCCATTTCCCAGGCGAGGGGTATGGTGGGGTCACAGGAGGGTTATACCCCCTACCTAACCCCAGAGGGGAGCCAAGGATGCCGAAGATCAACGTGTATCTACCCGACGAGCTGGCCGAGGCGGTCAAGGAGTCCGGCGTGCCGGTCTCCGCGATCTGCCAGCGCGCCCTGGAACAGGCCGTACGCCGGGTCACCGCGATCCGGGAGACGACCCTCGGCGACACCGACCGGGACGACCCGACCGCCGCGCTGACCCAGTTCACCGCCCGCGCCCGGACCGCCATCACGCTCGGCCTCACCGAGTCCCGGGAACAGGGCGCCACCAGCGTCGGCACCTCCCACCTGCTCTCCGGCATGCTGGCCGAGGGCCACAACCTGGCCCTCGAGGTGCTCCAGGCAATGGAGATCGACCCCGAGGCGGTACGGCGCGAGCTGGACCGGCAGGCGCCGAGGGAAGCCCCCGCCGCGGCAACCGATCGGACCGGCGTACGGCGTTTCGGCCAGACCGCGGCCAACGCGCTGGAGCTGACGGTGACCGAGGCGACCAGCCTCGGCCACAACTACGTCGGCTGCGAACACCTGCTGCTCGGGCTGATCGCCGAACCGGACGGCACCGCCGGTCACGTGCTGCGGTCGCTCGGCGCGGACTACCGGCTCACCCGCCGGGCCGTGATCGCCGCGCTGGCCGGTTACGTCCACCTCCGGGCGCAGACCCAGACGGCCGGGCTGGCGATCGGCGGCACCGACCAGATCGCCGCGCTCCAGGCCGCCCTGGCGAAGCAGTTGCAGCCGATCATCGACCGGCTGGACCGGCTGGAACAGCGGGTCGACGCGGGCACCGACACCGGAGCGGGACGTTGACCCGACTGCTCCTGCTCGCCACCGGGGACACGATGGCGTTCCACCCGCGCCCCGGTCGGGGAGCGTTCGCGTCCGGGGCCGAGCTGTTGGCGGCACTGCCCGCAGGCTCGGTCCCGGCCGAGGTCACGGTCGAGGACCTGCTCGCCGTACCGAGCTGGGACCTGGACCCGGAGACCATGCTGCGACTGGCCCGCCGGGCCCGTACGGCCGTCCTCGACGACGGGTACGACGGGGTCGTGATCACCCACGGCACCGACACCCTGGAGGAGACCGCGTACCTGACCGACCTGCTCGCGGGCGCGGCCGTCGAGCGGGCCGGAATCGTGTACACCGGTGCGATGCGCCCGCCCACCGAACTCTCCGCCGACGGCCCCCGCAACCTGCGTTCCGCCCTGGTGGCGGCCGGTGACCCGGCCCTGCGCGGGGTGGGTGTGGTGGCCTGCCTCAACGACGAGCTGCACGCGGCACGCTGGGTCACCAAGATCGACGCTACCGGGGTGGCGGCGTTCTCGTCGGCCCCGTACCCGGTCCTCGGGCGGGTGGTGGACGCCGGGGTGGAGATGCTGGCACCGCCGCCGCCCCGGCCTCCGGCGCCGACCGGGGAGCCGGAGTCCGCGGTCGCGTTGATCAAGACGTACCCGGGGATCGACGGGGTGCTGCTCCACGCGGTGGTGGACGCGGGGGCGCGGGGTGTGGTGCTGGAGGGCACCGGACTGGCGAACGTACCGATCGGTCTGCTCACCGCGATCGACGAGCTGACCGGGTGGGACATCCCGGTGGTGGTCAGCTCCCGCGCCCGGTTCCGCGAGGTGTCACCGGAGGGGTCGTACGGCGGTGGCACGCTCGCCGCCAGGGTCGGCGCGATCGGTGCGCGCGGGCTGGCACCGGTCAAGGCACGGGCCGCGCTGATGGTCGCGCTCGGTGACGGCGGGGTCCGGACCGCCCGGGACTGGTTCGGTCGACTGGACGGCGGAGTGTGATTAAAACTCAGATATGGTGAGCCCCTCCTAAGAACCGCCCCCGCGCGGATACGATCAGCCTTGTCGGACAGCGCTGTCCTTAGCACACCACGTAAGGAGCGCACGGTGACCGACCAGCATGATCACGATGGCCCGGATGCCGCCCTCCGGGCAGACATCCGCCGGCTCGGCACCCTGCTCGGGCAGACCCTGGCCCGCCAGGAAGGCCCCCCGCTGCTCGACCTGGTCGAGGAGATCCGCGCCCTGGTCCGCTCCGACCCCGAAGCCGCCGCCCTGCGGCTCGGCGCGATGGACGTCACCACCGGGACCAAGCTGGCCCGCGCCTTCTCCACCTACTTCCACCTGGCCAACATCACCGAGCAGGTGCACCGGTCCCGCGACCTGCGCCGGCAGCGGGCCACCCAGGGCGGTTGGCTGGACCAGGCGGCAAAACTGATCGCCGAGCGCGGGGTGCCGGCCGAGGAGATCGCCGCCGCGGCCCGGCGGCTGGCCGTACGCCCGGTGTTCACCGCCCACCCGACCGAGGCGGCCCGCCGGTCGATCCTGACCAAGCTGCGCGCGGTCGCCGACGAGTTGGACGCCGAGACCGCCGCCGCCGTGCTCTACGGCGCCAGCGACGAGGCGCCGACCAACCGCCGGCTGGCCGAACTGCTCGACCTGATGTGGCAGACCGACGAGTTGCGACTCGACCGGCCCGACCCGACCGACGAGGCCCGCAACGCGATCTACTACCTGCGCGACCTGTACGCCGCCGCAGCGCCCCAGGTCCTCGACGACCTCGCCGACACGCTGCGCTCGCTCGGGGTGGAGACCTCGCCGACGTCGCGCCCGCTGACCTTCGGCACCTGGATCGGTGGTGACCGGGACGGGAACCCGTTCGTCACCCCGCACGTCACCCGCGAGGTGCTGGTCATCCAGTACCACCACGGCATCCAGGCGACCGAGGCGGCGATGGAGTCGCTGATCAACGAGATCTCGGTCTCCCGCCGGCTGCGCGGGGTCTCCCTCGACCTCTCCGCCAGCCTGGCCACCGACCTCGACGCGCTGCCCGAGGTGGCGGCCCGGTTCCGCCGGGTCAACGCCGAGGAGCCGTACCGGCTCAAGGCGCGTTGCATCAAGGCGAAGCTGGCCAACACCCGGCTGCGGCTGACCCGGGGCACCGCCCACGTACCCGGCCGGGACTATCGCGGCTCGGCCGAACTCCTCTCCGACCTGGAGCTGATGCGCGCCTCGCTGGCCCGTAACTCCGGTCAGCTCACCGCCGTCGGCCGACTCGCGTCGGCGATCCGTACGGTCGCCTCGTTCGGGCTGCACCTGGCGACCCTGGACGTACGCGAGCACGCCGAGGCCCACCACGCGGTGCTGCGCCAGCTCTACGAGCAGGTCGGCGAGGTCACCGACTACGCGTCGCTGAGCCGGGTCGAGCGGACCAAGCTGCTCAGTGAGGAACTGACCGGCCGCCGACCTCTGTCCAACATGGACAGTCCGCTGACCGAGGCGACCCGCAAGACGTTCGACGTGTTCGGCACCATCCGGGAGGCCCAGGAGCGGTTCGGGACCGAGGTCATCGAGTCGTACATCATCTCGATGACGATGGGCGTCGACGACGTACTCGCCGCGGTGGTGCTGGCCCGGGAGGCCGGTCTGGTCGACGTGCACAGTGGACGGGCCCGGATCGGCTTCGTGCCGCTGCTGGAGACCCCGGACGAGCTGAACGCGGGCGGCGAACTCCTCGACGAACTGCTCTCCCTGCCGGCGTACCGGGCGATCGTCACCGCCCGTGGAGACGTGCAGGAGGTGATGCTCGGTTACTCCGACTCGAACAAGGAGGCGGGCATCACCACCTCCCAGTGGTCGATCCACCGGGCCCAGCGCTCCCTGCGCGACGTGGCCGCCCGGCACGGCGTACGCCTACGGTTGTTCCACGGTCGCGGCGGCACCGTCGGCCGGGGTGGCGGTCCGACGCACGAGGCGATCCTGGCCCAGCCGTACGGCACCCTCGACGGCGCGATCAAGGTGACCGAGCAGGGTGAGGTCATCTCCGACAAGTACACGCTGCCGTCGCTGGCCCGGGAGAACCTGGAACTGACCCTGGCCGCGGTGTTGCAGAGCGCACTGCTGCACACCTACCCCCGGCAGCCCGCCGAGATGCTGGAACGCTGGGACGACACGATGGAGCTGGTCTCCGACTCGGCGTTCCGGTCGTACCGGTCGCTGGTGGAGAACCCGGACCTGCCGGCGTACTTCTGGGCGTCGACGCCGACCGAGCTGCTCGGTGCGCTCAACATCGGTTCCCGGCCGGCGAAGCGCCCGAACACCGGTGCCGGGCTGAGCGGCCTGCGGGCGATCCCGTGGGTGTTCGGCTGGACCCAGACCCGGCAGATCGTGCCGGGCTGGTTCGGGGTCGGTTCCGGGCTGGCGGCGGCCCGGGAGAGCGGTCGGGCGGAGATCCTCGCCGAGATGTACCGCAACTGGCACTTCTTCCGGACGTTCCTGTCCAACGTGGAGATGATGCTCTCCAAGACGGATCTGAACATCGCCCGCCGGTACGTCGAGACCCTGGTCCCGGAGCCGTTGCAGCCGATCTTCGACGTGATCCGCGAGGAGTACGAGCTGACCAAGCGCGAGGTGTTGGCGATCACCAACTCCCCCGCCCTGCTGGAGAACTCGCCGGTGCTCCAGCGCACACTCGCGGTCCGGGACACCTACCTGGAGCCGCTGCACCACCTCCAGGTCGCCCTGCTGCGCCAGTACCGCGACTCCGGTGCGGCCGGTCGCGCGGTCGCCACCGCCCCCGGCGCCCGCCGCGCCCCAGGCGACGGCACCGCCCTCGAACGAGCCCTCCTCACCACGGTGAACGGCATCGCCGCCGGCATGCGCAACACCGGCTGACCGCCCTCCCCCACTCCAAGATCCGCGCACTTTCACTGTTTGAGTGCTTATCCGCACCGGAATAGCCACTCAAACAGTGAAAGTGCTTCAAGGGGAAACTCGCTTTCATAGGCTGGGTGGATGGGGGATGCGGGGGGCGCGGGGAGTGGGGTGGTGGGGCATCGGGCCGAGCCGGTGGGGCGGGAGTCGTGGCGGCGGTCGCTGATCCGTAGCGCGGTGCTGCTGTTCGGCACGCTGGTGCTCGCCACCGCCTTCATCGCCGCGTACGCGGGCGCCCTGCACGATCCGACTCCCAGGGACGTACCCGTCGGGGTGGTCCGCAGCGACCAGCCGGCGCGTACGCTCCTCGCCGCCGTACGGCAACAGGACAAGGCACTCAGAGCCGTCGAGTACGACAGCCGAGCCGCAGCCGACAAGGCGCTCAACGGACGCGACGTGTACGCCGTACTCGCCTCGACCACCGGCGGCGGCACTCCGGCGCTGACCCTGGTCACGGCGAGCGCCGCCGCGCCGATCGCCGCCCAGGTGATCACCCAGATCGTCCAGACGGCGGCGCAGCGCGGTCAGGTTCCGCTCGCGGTCAGCGACGCGGTGCCGATCGCCGCCAACGACCAGCGGGGCCTGGTGCCGTTCTACCTGGCCGTCGGGCTGGTCCTCGGCGGTTACCTGGGTGCCACCGTGCTCGGCATCACCCTGGGCACCACACCCCGTACGCTGTCCCGCGCCGGCGCCCGGATCGGCGGCCTGGCCGTCTACTCCGCCCTGCTCGGGCTGGCCGGGGCGCTGGTCACCGGCCCCGGCCTGGACGTGTGGCACACCCACTTCGCCGGCCTGGTCGGAGCCGGGGCGCTGGCGGCGTTCGCCGCCGCGATGGCCGCCGCGGCGGTGCAGGGCTGGCTCGGGCTGCTCGGCACCGGCCTGGTCATCCTGCTGCTGGTGGTGCTCGGGAACCCCGGCTCCGGCGGCATCTACGCGCCCGAGTTCCTGCCCGACTTCTTCCGGGACATGCACCTGTGGAACATTCCCGGGCTCGCCACCGACCTGGTCAGAGCGGTGGTCTACTTCAGCTCCGACGCCGCCGCCTGGCCCGCCGCCACCCTGGCGATCTGGGCCGTGGCCGGCCTCCTCCTCCTACTGGCCGCCACCGCCATCCGAGGCGAGGGCCTCCACTCCTGGACCCGCCGCCCGCGCCCGCACCCCCGTCCCCAAGATCCGCACTGATGTAGAGAAAGAGTGGCAATCCCCGAGGAAATTGCCACTCTTTCTCTACATCTGCGCACCGACGACGAGGGGTGCGGGGTGGGTCAGCTGGTTTCGCCGGCTACGGAGAAGGAGCGGAGGCGGTCGATGGCGAGGATGGTGAAGCCGATTGTGAGGATGGCGGCCATGATGATCGAGACGGGGAGGCTGACCTGGCTGGTGAGCAGTTCGGTGGGGGCGATCTTGTCGGCGATCGTGATCACGTACTGCTGGATCGACAGGTTGCGGGTCCCGCCGACGAAGTTGCCCAGCAGTCCCTCCCAGATCAGCACGTAGACCAGGCCGAGCAGCACCGGCCGCCGGGTGAGCAGGCTCAGGGCCAGGAAAACCGCGGAGTACGCCAGCGCACCGATCGCGCTCGCCACCACCAGGGCCAACCCCAGGCGTACGGAGTCCGCGAGCACCCCGACCACGTAGAGCGGGACGGCCACGGTCACCGCGCTCACCCCGGCCGACACGGCCAGCTTCGGCAGGATGATCTGCCAGCGGGGCAGCGGCTTGGTGAGGATGTGCACGATCGTGCCGTCGTCGATCTCGGCACCGAGCACCCCGGTACCGACGATCAGCGAGATGACCGGCAGGACGACGGCCAACCCGAGCCCGACCAGCACCACCGGCGCCCACTCGCGTACGTCGGCGCCCGCCGCGCGGGGCAGGGCGGCCAGCGTCACCAGCAGCAGCGGGAGCGGGACCAGCAGCAGGAACCTGCGGCGGCCGAAGAGCCCCCGCGTGGTGATCCAGGAGATAGTCGACATGTCAGGCCTCCACCAGGTAGGAGAAGACGCTCTCCAGGGATTCGTCCGAGGGCAGCAGGCGGCGTACCCGGATGCCCGACCCGAGCGCGATCTTGGGCAGTACGCGGGTGAAGCTGCCGTAGTCACCCGCGCGTACGGTCAGCCCCTCCTTGTCCAGCTCGACCCCGCTGACCGAGGGCTCCCCGATCAGCGCGACCGCGAGCCGCCGGTCGTCGCTGGACTGGACGGTGAAGACGTGCGGGCGGTGGGTCATCAGCCGCCGGATCGAACGGAAGTCACCGGAGGCGGCCAACCGGCCGGAGACGATCACCTGGACGGTGCCGGAGACCTCCTCGACCTCCTCCAGGATGTGCGAGCTGAACAGGATGGTGTGCCCGGCCTCGCCGAGGGAGTGCAGGAGCTGCATCATGTGCAGCCGCTGACGCGGGTCCATCCCGTTGAACGGCTCGTCGAGCAGCAGCACCTCCGGCGAGTGCACCAGCGCCGCCGCGACCCGCGTACGTTGCCGCATGCCCTTGGAGTAGGTGTCGATCCGCCGGTCCTGCGCGTCGGTCATCTCGACCAGTTCGATCGCCCGGCGGGCCGCCGACTCCGCGTCCGGCAGCCTGTGCAGGCGCGCACTGGCCAGCACGAACTCGTACGCGGTGAGGAAGCCGTGCACCGCCTCGCGCTCGCTGACCAGGCCCAGTCGCCGGTAGACACCGGGATTGCGCCAGGTCGGCTCGCCGCCGAGGGTGACCGCACCACGCGACGGGGCGAGGAAGCCGGCCATCATGTGCAGCAGGGTCGTCTTGCCGGCGCCGTTCGGGCCGAGCAGGCCGGTCACCCCGGCACCGAGGGTCATGGTCACGTCGTTGACGGCGACGACGTTGCCGTACCAGCGGGACACCCCGTTCAGTTCCACGTCGGTCATGAGCGGGCAACCTTCCGGTAGCGGGCGAAGAGCAGGAGGACGCAGGCCGCGACCAGGGCGACGGTGACCACGCCGTAGAGCGGGCCCCACCCGCCGATGCCCATGTCACCGGTCGTCTCGAACAGCCAGTCGCCGACGCCGCTGACCAGGCTGGCCGGGTTGACCAGGCCGGAGAGTTCCCTGCTGGTCTCGTACGGCAGGACCACCAGGACCCCGACGATCGGGGTGGTGACCAGGAAGGCCGCCACCACCGCGGCGGCGGCGACCGCCCGGCGCTTCACCAGCGCCGCGACCAGCACCGCGACCGAGGAGAAGACCACCGCGTGCAGCGCCGCGTAGGCGACACCGGGCAGGTAGTCGCCGAATTCGCGCCAGACCGCGCCGAGGTTGTCGGCGGAGAAGGCGGCCCCGGCGAACATCACCGTCAGGGGTACGGCCAGCAGCAGGAACGTCGCGGTGATCAGTGCGGCCAGCTTCGCGATCGCGTAGTCGGCGCGCTCCAGCGGCCGGGCGAAGTAGAGCGGCAGCACCCCGGTCTGGAGGTCACGGCTGACCAGTTCCGGCGCGACCGCCGCGCAGAAGAAGATGATCAGGATGCTGAGGACCTCGGGGAAGTCGTTGTAACCCAGTGCCGCCACGCCGGTCTGCACCTGGATCGCGGTGAGCACCACCGCGACCACCCCGACCACGCTCATGATCAGCCACGGGAAGATCTTCGCCTTGGCGCTGCGACCGAGCCCGAAGGCGGTACGCAGACTGTGCAGGTACAGCGCGCCGAGGATGTGCCGCCGGCCCAGCCTGGGCCCGTCGTACCGCTGGTAGCCGATGTCGTGGATGACCCCGCTGGGGGCAGTCCTCGGTTCAGGCGTGGGCATTGGTCGTCTCCCGGGTGGCGAAGAGCTCGGCGACGCGGTGCCGGCGCTGGTCGAGCCGGTGCAGCGGCAGGTCCAGTTCGGCGACGGCGGTCAGGATCAGGTCGTAGGTGCGGTCGTCGTCGAGCCGGACCAGCAGCATCCGGTCCTCGCGGTGGACCGGGAGGTCGAGCGCGGCGAGCCGGGCGGCGAGTTCCTCGGTGCCCTCGCTCACCTCGACCGCGAGTACGTCGATCGCGGTGGTCATCGCGGTGATGTTGTCCGAGCGGAGCAGCCGTCCGCCGTCGATCGCGACCAGGGTGTCGCAGATCCGCTCGACCTCGCCCAGCAGGTGCGAACAGACCAGCACCGAGATGCCGAACTCGGTGCCGATCCGGTGGATCAGGCCGAGCATGGCGTCCCGCCCGGCCGGGTCGAGACCGTTGGTGGGCTCGTCGAGCAGCAGCAGGTCGGGGTCGTGCACCAGTGCCTGGGCCAGCTTCACCCGCTGCTTCATGCCGGTGGAGTAGCCGCCGATCTGCCGGTAGCGCTCCTCGTAGAGGCCGACGTGCCGCAGCGCCTCCGAGGCCCGCTCGCGGGCGACCGTACGGGGCAGGCCACTGATCCGGCCCAGGTGGGTGACGAACTCGGCGGCGGACAGGTCCGGCGGCAGCGAGTCGTGTTCCGGCATGTAGCCGACCCGGGCCCGGACCGCCTGGCTCTCCGTGGTCGGATCGAGGCCCAGGACCCGTACCTGACCGGAGGTCGGGGCGAGCAGACCCAGCATGATCTTGATGAAGGTGGACTTTCCGGCGCCGTTGGCACCGACCAGCCCGATGACGCCCGGCTCGACCGCGACCGTGAGATCGGCGAGCGCGGTCACCCGGTTGCCGTACGTTTTGGTGAGCGACTGGGTCGCGATCAGTGTCACGCGGCCAGCGTAGGCCCGATCGGCCAGCTCGGGGTTCCCGCACCACCCTGGCCCTTCCCTGGAATGGGACCGGCCGGGCCACTAGGGGTTGACGATCATCTGCCCGGAGTGGAGTGGGGTGGCACTCTCGACCGATGGGCGGCTGGCTGAGAAACTGTGTGCCGGTCGGGTGGGTGGGGGGTTCGATGAGCAACGGGTGGGTGCTACCCGATGAGGTGCTGCGGGACGCGCCGGCGTACACGCCGCGTCCGCACGAGCTGGCCGATCTGGAGCTGCTGCTCAGTGGGGCGTACGCGCCGCTGGGCGGGTTCCTGGGGCGGGCCGACCTGGCCGCACTGGGCCGGCGCGGTCGGCTGGCCGACGGCACCCCGTGGCCGGTGCCGGTGACGCTTCAGGTGCCGTCGGGGGTGGCCGAGGGACTGGACCTCGCCAATCCGCTGCGGCGGGCCCTGGTGCTGACCGACCTGGAGGACGCCCCGGTGGCCCTGCTGGAGGTCACCGACCTCTGGCCGACCCGGGACGGCTCGTACGGCGTCGGTGGCGCGGTGCGTGCCCTCGGCGACGGCGGACACGGCCCGTTCCAGCGGCTGCGCCGATCCCCGAGCGAGGTACGCGACCTGCTGCCGCCCGGCCGGGTGCTCGGTGTGATCACCGACCGGCCGCTGCACCGCCCCCAGCTCGCGCAGATCGCACACGCCGCCAAAACGCTCGCCGCGCACCTGCTGGTGCTGATCCCGGTCACCGACACCAACCCGGACGGGCTGCCGCCGGAGGTGCTGGTCCGCAGCGTCTTCGCCGCCCGCGACCGGATGCCCCCGGCGACGCTGGTCGCCATCCCGATGGCGGGACGGGGCGACGAGATCCGCGACGCCCTGCTCCGGGCCCGGGTCGCCGCCGCGTACGGGGTGACCCACCTGCTCTCCACCGGCGAGATGCTCGCCGGCCCCGGCCTGCGGGTCCTGGTCCCCCGCGAGCTGGCCTACGACAACCGGGACGGGCAGTGGCGGTGGCGCGACGACATCCCGCCCCGCAACCGGCGGCTGGCCCTGCGCCCGGACGAGATCGACGACCTCCTGGACCGGGGCTTCCCGCTGCCGGAGTGGCACACTCCCCCGGCGGTGGCCCGTGAGCTGGCCCGGGCCCGGCCGCCGCGCCGGCACCGGGGGCTGGTCGTCTTCTTCACCGGGCTGTCCGGCTCGGGCAAGTCGACCGTCGCGCGCGGCCTCACCGACGCGCTGCGGGAGAGCGGCGACCGGACCGTCACCCTGCTCGACGGTGACGTGGTACGCCGGGAGCTGTCCGCCGGGCTCAGTTTCAGCAAGGCCGACCGGGATCTGAACGTACGCCGGATCGGTTGGGTGGCCGCGGAGGTTGCCCGGCACCGCGGCCTGGCGATCTGCTGCCCGATCGCGCCCTACGCCGCCGCACGGGCGACCGCCCGGCAGATGGCCCACGCGGCCGGGGCGGGTTTCCTGCTGGTCCACGTCGCCACCCCGCTGGAGGTGTGCGAGCAACGCGACCGCAAGGGCCTGTACGCCCGCGCCCGAGCAGGTCTGATCAAGGGGATGACCGGCATCGACGACCCGTACGAGGAGCCGACCGACGCCGCCCTGGTGCTGGACACCAGCCAGGGGACGATCGACGAGGCGGTCGCGGCGGTGCTGGTGCACCTGACCGAAACCGGCTGGGTCGAGCCCCGCCTCCAACCGGCCTGAGCCTGAGTCGGCAACGCCCCCGCGCCGTCAGTCGCGACGGTACGGGGGCGTGACGTGGGTGGGAGTCAGTGACGCTTTGCGAGCTGCACGAAGGCGTGCCAGGCGTCCGGACCGAAGCTGAGAGTGCCGCCGTCGCGGTCCTTGGTGTCCCGGACCAGCACCCGGCCGGGCAGGTTGTCGGCGACCTCCACGCAGTTGCCGCCGTTCGAGCTGCTGCGCGTGCTGGTGCGCCAGTGCGGGCTGATCATCACTTCATCCATGGCCTGGCCTTCATCAACTCGATCGATTGGTCGCGGGGCAGCGTGTGCCCGCGAACAGCATCCCAGACCCGTACCAGCACGGCCAGTTCGTTCGGTTCGGTCGCGAGCTGACCCGCCAACTGGTTGTCCAGGTACGAAACATCGCGGGAGCCTTCGACGCTGCCGATGACGAATGATCCGGCCTGCCCCGGATAGAGTCCGGCGCTGAACGGGATGACGTGCACAAACAGGTTCGGCCGGCTGGCCATCTCGACCAAGTGGTCGAGCTGCTCGTTCATCAAACCGGGATCACCTCGTCGCAGTGCCGCCTCGTCCACGACAAAAACAGCGAGTGGCGGCCGGGGCCGGTCGAACACCGCCTTCTGCCGCTCCATCCGTACCTTGACGAACCGCTCGACGTCCTCGGCGGCGATCGGGCCGCTGGCCAGCACCGCGCGGGCGTACGCCTCGGTTTGCAGCAGTCCCGGAATGACGCTCGCCTCGAAGCTCCGGAGTGCGAGTGACTGCGCTTCCGCCTCGCGCCACGGCCGGAACCACGGGACGTCCCGCCGCCGCCGACCCTCATCGGGCCAGAGGTCGAGGATCTCCCGCCGGAGGACCTTGGCCGCCACGATCCGGTGCCGGCCGTGCGGGATCCGCCCCGGCGACAGCCAGCGTCCCACCGTCTTCGGATCGACACCGACCTTCTCGGCCAGCACCTCGCAGCTCAGCCCCTGCTCCGCCATCGCCACCCGCAGCGCTTCGTTCACGACCAGACCTCCGTTCGAGACGTGCTGACGCCTACCGACCATAGGGAGCAGGACCGTCTATGTCTGCCCCTTACCGACCAGGCCTTTCAGCGGCTTTTTCCGGTGTCCAGTCGCCATCCCCCAGGACGTCTTGAATGGTCGGGACGTCCCGAGGAACGCCCGGGAAGTCCACAAGATTCACTCCACCGGGAGCCCGCCGAGGCACCCACCTCCACGCGCGGTAATGTTCGTATCTGTTGGATTACGTGTGACTGCGGGAGGGACCGGCTGATGCTCGCCCAACAGCGGCAGGCGGCGATCGTGGACCGGGTACGGGTGGCCGGCGGGGTACGGGTCAGCGACCTGGCCGGCGAGTTCGGGGTGTCGGACATGACCATCCGCCGCGACCTGGACCTGCTCGCCGAGCGGGGCCTGCTGGCGAAGGTGCACGGCGGCGCTACCTCCGCCGACTCCGGCTCGACCGACGAACCCGGCTTCGTGGCCAAGTCGGCCCGCCAGCTCTCCGAGAAGGCGGCGATCGCCGCACAGGCCGCGCACCTGGTGCAGCCCGGAATGGCGGTGGCGCTGTCGGCCGGCACCACCACCGCCGCCCTGGCCCACCGGCTGGTCGACACCGCAGGGCTGACCGTGGTGACGAACTCGATCCCGGTCGCGGAGATCTTCCACCGGGCCGGTCGACCGGACCAGACGGTGGTGCTCACCGGTGGCGTACGCACCCCGTCGGACGCGCTGGTCGGGCCGGTGGCGGTGGGCGCGATCCGTACTTTGCACCTGGATTTGGTCTTCCTCGGCGTGCACGGGATGAGCGTCCGGGCCGGTTACACCACCCCGAACCTGATGGAGGCGGAAACCAACCGGGCCCTGGTCGCCGCGTCGGAGCGGCTGGTGGTCCTCGCGGACCACACGAAGTGGGGCACGGTCGGCATCTCCTCGATGGCGGACCTGGCCGCCGCGCACACCGTCGTCACCGACGACGGCCTGCCCGAACCGGCCCGGCTCACGCTCCTGGAACACGTCATGGAACTGGTGGTAGTGGAATGAGACGGACCGAGATCAAACTGGCCGACGGGCGTGAGCTGATCTACTTCGACGAGCACGAGGGTGCGGATCGGAGCGAGCCGGACCGGCGGGATCTGCCCCCGCCGCCGCCCGCCTCGCAGCTACGTTATGACCCGCTGGTGGACGAGTGGGTGGCGGTGGCGGCACACCGGCAGACCCGGATCTTCCTGCCGAGCACCGCCGAGTGCCCGCTCTGCCCGTCCACCCCGACCCACTCCACCGAGATCCCCGCGTACGACTACGACGTGGCCGTGTTCGAGAACCGGTTCCCGTCGCTGAGCGACCGGGAGGGCGAGCCGGCGGGCGAGTTGACCCCGTTCACGCCCACCCGACCGGGGCTCGGGCGGTGCGAGGTGGTCTGCTTCACCTCCGACCACAACGCCTCCTTCGCCACCCTGTCGCCGGAGCGGGTCCGTACGGTGCTCGACGCGCTCGCCGACCGGACCACCGCACTGTCCCGGATCCCCGGTGTCGAGCAGGTCTTCCCGTTCGAGAACCGGGGGGTGGAGATCGGGGTGACGCTCCAGCACCCGCACGGCCAGATCTACGCGTACCCGTTCCTGCCGCCCCGGACCAGGGCGCTGCTCGGCGCCGCCCGCCGGCACGCCGAGCGGACCGGTGGGCGCAACCTGTACGCCGACGTCCTGACCGCCGAGCGGGCCGCCGGGGACCGGGTGGTGGTCTCGAACGAGCACTGGACCGCGTACGTCCCGGCCGCCGCACGCTGGCCGTTCGAGGTGCACGTGGCCCCGCACCGGGCGGTACCGGACATCCCGGCACTGGACGAGGCGGAACGGGCCGCCTTCGGTCCCCTCTACCTGGACGTGCTGAACCGCTTCGACCGCCTCTTCGACCTGCCGATGCCGTACATCTCGGCCTGGCAGCAGGCGCCGGTGCACGAGGGCCGGGACGTGAGTCACCTGCACCTTCAGGTGTTCAGCATCCGGCGGGCGGTGGACAAGCTGAAGTACCTGGCCGGCTCGGAGTCGGCCATGGGCGCGTTCATCAACGACATCCGGCCGGAGCAGGCGGCGGAGCGGTTGCGCCAGGCCGGGCGCTAGCGTCGCGGTGGGGCGGGAGGAGGAGGACCCGCCCTACCGTCCGCTCTCCCGTCGAAGGTGCGTACCAGGCTCCAGTAGCCGACGCTCGGGGTCATGCCGAGTGCCCGGTTCGCCCGCAGGATCGGCTCGTTCGTGTCGTCGTTGTGCGTGGTCACGGCGACGGCACCGGCCTCGTACGCGTGCCGCAGGGCAGCGGTCTTCAGGGCACTGGCCACACCCCTGCCCCGGTGGGCGACATCCACACCGGTGTAGACGGTGTACCAGTCAGCGGCCTGGGTGCTGACGATGGTGAGCCCCAGTGCCGGTGAGCCCTCCGGCTCGCACGGTTCGGCCAGCAGCACGATCGCCCCGTCCGGGATCACGCTCCGGGCGTACGCCAGGTCGACGGCCTGGTCCTCGCCGCCGGGCACCGGCAGCCCGGCCAGGGTGCGGCCGACGCATTCCAGGATGACCGCCTCGTCCGCGTCGATGTCGACCACCCGGACCCGGACCACGGCCCGGTCGGCGGTCGACGCCGCGAGCGCGGCCAGTTCATCGCCCCGGCCGGCCAGGTCGAACCGCCAGCCGACGCTGTGGTTGGTCAGCACCAGGCCGTGGCGTTCCGCGAACCGCCGACCCCGGTCGAGGTCGTCGCGCAGGGCGGTGGTCACCACCGTCCCCGGCGCGAGGGTCTTCGCCGCCAGGTCGGCGAGTTCTGCCGCGAGGGCGCTGCCCACACCCTGTCCTCGGTGTGACTCGGCGACCGCGACGAGGGCGGAGACCGTACCGGGATAGGCGGGTTCGGTGGTCAGCTTGGCGGCGCCCACCACCACACCGGCGCGCTCGGCGACGAGGGCGTGGTGGATCTGACCCGGCTCGGCGGCGGTCAACCGGTCGGTCAGCCGGTACCGCTTGTCATCACCGGCGGCGAGCACCAGCAGGTCGACGGCCGCGTCCAGGTCCGCCGGGCGGAAGGGACGGATCTTGACGTCGGTCGAGGTCAGGGGCGTACTCACGTGATCAACCCTAGGGGCGGTGAGGCCAGATGACCGATATGAGCTGGGCCACGCCGTGACCCGTCCGCGTCCGCCCGACGCTCATCCGTACAGAAGGGTGCGGGGGGCCCGGGACAGGGCCCCCCGCAGGGAAGGGACGGCTGGCTGTGCGCAACAGCCGGGAGGACTGCCCGACCGGCGCCGTTTCCGGCGACATCGAGTGGCTGGTCCTCCTGGACGCGACTGGCATCACGTCCACCCTGGTCAACGAGCGCGGGCCGATGCCGGTAACGGGCCACAAAATCGATCATGACGTACGTCGATGAAGCGCCGCCGCCGTCCCACGACCGCCACCCCCGGGGTACGCGGAAGCCCGCCGGCGACTGCCGGCGGGCTTCCGGTGAACGTGCTCGAAAATCAGGCGCCGAGCTTCTTCGCCAGGTTCTCGTCGAGCGCGGCCATGAACTCGTCAGTGCTCAGCCACGGGGCGTCCCGCGAGATGAGCAGGGCGAGGTCCTTGGTCATCTGACCGCCCTCGACGGTCTCGATGCAGACCTGCTCCAGCTTCTCGGCGAACTCGGAGACCGCCGGGGTGCCGTCGAGCTTGCCCCGGTGGGCGAGGCCACGGGTCCAGGCGAAGATCGACGCGATCGGGTTGGTCGACGTCTTCTCGCCCTTCTGCCACTGCCGGTAGTGCCGGGTGACCGTGCCGTGCGCCGCCTCGGCCTCGACCGTACGGCCGTCCGGGGTCATCAGCACGGAGGTCATCAGGCCCAGCGAGCCGAAGCCCTGCGCGACGGTGTCCGACTGCACGTCACCGTCGTAGTTCTTGGCGGCCCAGACGAAGCCGCCCTCCCACTTGAGCGCGGCGGCGACCATGTCGTCGATCAGCCGGTGCTCGTAGGTGATCCCGGCGGCATCGAAGTCGGCCTTGAACTCCGCCTCGAAGACCTCGGCGAAGATGTCCTTGAACCGGCCGTCGTACGCCTTCAGGATCGTGTTCTTGGTCGACAGGTAGACCGGGTAGTTGCGGTCCAGGCCGTAGCGCAGGGAGGCGCGGGCGAAGTCGCGGATCGACTCGTCGAAGTTGTACATGCCCATCGCGATGCCGCCGCCGGGGAACTTGGCGACCTCCATCTCGACCGGCGCGCTGCCGTCGGCCGGGGTGTAGGTGATGGTCACCGTGCCCGGTCCGGGGACCACGAAGTCGGTCGCCTTGTACTGGTCGCCGTGCGCGTGCCGGCCGATGATGATCGGCTTGGTCCAGCCGGGCACCAGGCGCGGCACGTTGGACATGATGATCGGCTCACGGAAGACAACGCCGCCGAGGATGTTCCGGATGGTGCCGTTCGGCGAGCGCCACATCTTCTTGAGGCCGAACTCCTCGACCCGGGCCTCGTCCGGGGTGATGGTCGCGCACTTCACGCCGACGCCGTGGGTCTTGATGGCGTTGGCCGCGTCAACGGTGACCTGGTCGTCGGTCTCGTCGCGGTACTGGATCGACAGGTCGTAGTAGTGCAGGTCGACGTCGAGGTAGGGCAGGATCAGCTGCTCCCGGATCTGCTTCCAGATGATCCGGGTCATCTCGTCGCCGTCGAGCTCTACGACCGGGTTGGTTACCTTGATCTTCGCCATCGGCCGGGCGCTCCTCTCGGGGGACACATGCTCAAGCAGTACGAGCGTACTGGCTCTGCCTGATGGCGCACGCCCGGCCTGCCCTGCCCGCCGGCATTTCCCCTGATACCCGGAAAGAGTGGCTGTCCGGGGTCGGACGGCCACTCTTTCCGGTGCTGCCTGTCGCCCCTGACGGGGCGGATTCGATCAGAGGTTCGCGATGTCGCCCTGCTTGGCCCGGACCGCCTCGGCGGCGGCCTTGAGGCTGGCCAGCTCGTCGGCGTCCAGGTCGGTGGTGACGATCCGACGGACACCCTCACGGCCCAGCTCGGCCTCGACACCGAGGTAGACCCCGGAGATGCCGTAGTCGCCGTCGACCCAGGCGCAGACCGGCATGACCTCGCCGGAGTCGGTCGCCACGGCCTTCGCCATCTTGGCCGCGGCGGCGGACGGGGCGTAGTACGCCGAACCGGTCTTGAGCAGCGCGACCACCTCGGCGCCACCGTTACGGGTACGGACCACCAGCTCCTCGATCTTGGCGTCCGGGAGCACCTCGCGCAGCGGCTTGCCGTTCACCGTGCTGCGCGACGGGACCGGCACCATGGTGTCGCCGTGCGAGCCGAGCGTGAGGGTCTTCACCGAGGCCACCGGTACGCCCAGTTCCTCGGCGACGAAGGTGGTGAACCGGGCGGTGTCCAGCATGCCGGCCTGGCCGAGCACCCGCTGCTTGGGGAACTGGGTGGCGAGCTGGGCCATCGCGGTCATCTCGTCCAGCGGGTTCGAGACGACGATGACCACCGCGTTCGGGGCGAACTTGGCCACGCTCTCGGACACCACACGTACGATCTTGGCGTTGGTGGCGAGCAGGTCCATCCGGCTCATTCCCGGCTTGCGGGGCAGGCCCGCGGTGATGACCACCACGTCCGAGCCCTCGATGACCTCGTAACCCTCGCCGTTCGGTCCGGTGGTCTGGCCGACCACCTTGGTCTCGAAGCCCTCGATCGGCCGCGACTGGTTGATGTCCAGCGCCAGCCCCTCGGGCTTACCTTCGATGATGTCGGTGATCACGACCGTGTCGAAGACGTCGTATTCCGCCAGTCGCTGCGCGGTCGTCGAGCCGTAGAAACCGGCGCCGACGACGGTGACCTTTTTGCCCATGGTCGTCCCACTCTCTGTTACCGACGGGTTCTTTTCCGGACCGTATCAGCCAACGGACCACCGGTCCGGCCAGGGGCTGATTTGCCTGATCGTCCCCGGCTGACCGATCCGGCCGGGCCGACCCGACCGCTCCGGCCGCGTCCACGGCGGCCCGTTCACCGGGTACCCCGACCAGCCGGCTTCAGCCCGTGACCGCTCGGCTCGGTCAGCCGCGTTCGGCCCGCTCAGCCGCTGTTCGGCCCGGTCAGCCGCGTTCGGCCCGCTCGACCACGTTGGTCAGCAGCATGGCCCGGGTCATCGGGCCGACTCCGCCCGGCATCGGCACCATCGCCCCGGCGACCTCGGCCACCTCGGCCGCGATGTCGCCGGTGTAGCGACCCTTGCCGTCCGGGCCGATCACGCGGGTGATCCCGACGTCGACCACGGTGGCGCCGGGCCGGACCATGTCGGCGGTGAGCAGCCCGGGTACGCCGGCCGCGACGATCACGATGTCCGCGTTGCGGGTGTGCTTGGCGAGGTCGAGGGTGCCGGTGTGGCAGAGCGTCACGGTGGCGTTCTCGCTGCGCCGGGTCAGCAGCAGGCCGAGCGGACGGCCGACGGTGTTGCCGCGTCCGACCACCGCCACCTCGGCACCCCGCAGCGGTACGTCGTGCCGGCGGAGCAGCTCCACGATGCCGCGCGGGGTGCAGGGCAGCGGGCCGTCGTAGCCCAGCACCAGCCGGCCCAGGTTCACCGGGTGCAGACCGTCGGCGTCCTTCTCCGGGTCGATCAGCTCCAGCACCCGCTGGGTGTCGAGGTGACGCGGCAGCGGGAGCTGGACGATGTAGCCGTGGCAGGCGGGGTCCGCGTTGAGTTCGGCGATGACCTCGTCGACCTGCTCCTGGGTGGCGTCGGCGGGCAGTTCGCGGCGGATCGAGGCGATGCCCACCTCGGCACAGTCGCGGTGTTTGCCGTTGACGTACGCCTGCGAGCCGGGGTCCGCACCGACGAGTACGGTGCCGAGCCCGGGGACCAGGCCCCGCTCGGCGAGGGCCTTCACCCGCACCCGTAGCTCGTCCTTGATCTCCGCCGCGGTCGCTTTGCCGTCCAGAAGGGTCGCCGTCACGCCCCTGATCGTCTCACGGCGGGCCGTCCGGCTTCGGGGACACCCGGTTGTCCGGTTCACGGGCCGGTTGGCGGTCGGCACGACGGAATCAATGATGATGTAACTTTCCGTAACCGTGTTGTTCGTCACTCGGGGTAGCCGGCTGTGGAGTTGTCCACAGTATGAGCGTGCAGCCAGGCACAAGCCGGACAAACCCCAGGTGGCGTAGGCCACGCGGAGATCACCGCCGATTGCGGGGTTTGGCCCAGCAAATGCCGAAATAAGGCTATAGATTGCGCGGTTCGTACCGAACCTTCTTTACCAGAGCTCAACCCGCACCGCAAGCAGACTCTCAGGCGACCGTTATTCAGTCGTAATCCGCTGGTTTGGACTAGGGTCCCGCGACGACCTACCTTTGCCGAGCGTTGCGCAGAGTGACCCGTACCCGGGACCTGGCTGCCCAGCGTGAGGAGATGAGGAGGCTCAATGCAGGTCCGTAGGCTCGCAGCCTGGGCCGCCGTACCGCTCGTCGCAACCCTGGGCCTCGCGGCCTGTGGCAGCGGCGACGACGGCGGTTCCGGGGAAAGCAACCCCAACGCTACGGTGTCGATCCAGATCGGTGAACCGCAGCACCTGATCCCGACCAACACCACCGAGACGAGCGGGAACCAGGTCCTCAGCGCCCTGTTCACCCCGCTGGTGGACTACGACGCACAGAACAAGCCTTACGAGGTTCAGGCGGAGTCGATCCAGAGCACCGACAACACCACCTGGACGATCAAGCTCAAGGACGGCTACACCTTCCACAACGGCGAGAAGGTCACCTCCGACAGCTACATCAACGCCTGGAACTACGGCGCTTATGCCCCGAACGGCCAGGGCGCCAGCTACTTCTTCGAGAAGATCGCCGGGTACGACGACCTCCAGTCGACCGACCCGGACGGCGAAGAGGGCCCGCAGAAGGCCCCCGAGCCGAAGGCGAAGACGATGAGCGGGCTGAAGAAGGTCGACGACTCGACCTTCACCGTCACCCTCTCCGCGCCGTACTCCGAGTTCAAGACGATGCTCGGGTACAACGCCTTCTACCCGCTGCCGAACGCCGCCTTCTCCGCCCCCGGCGTGATCAAGGACGGCTTCGAGGACGCCATCATCGGCGATGGCCCCTTCAAGATGAAGGGCACCTGGCAGCACGACGCCAAGGTCGAGGTCGAGAAGTACGACGCCTTCCCCGGCGAGAAGCCGAAGGTGGCCGGCGTCGAGTTCCGGATCTACCAGCAGCTCACCGCCGCGTACGCGGACGTGATCTCGGACAACCTGGACGTCGTCCCGACGATCCCGACCGAGAACCTGACCAGCGCGGCGAGCGACCTCGGCGACCGGTACCAGCAGAGCCCGGCGTCGTCGTTCCAGTTCCTGGCGTTCCCGACGTTCGACCCGAGCTTCAGCAAGCCCGAGGTTCGTAAGGCGATCTCCGAGGCGATCGACCGCGACGAGATCATCAAGTCGGTCTTCAAGGACTCGCAGCAGTCGGCCCGCTCGTTCGTCTCGCCGGTTGTCGCCGGATACCGGGACAACACCTGCGGCACCGCGTGTGTGTTCGACCCGGCCAAGGCCAAGTCGGAGTACACCGCCGCGGGCGGCCCGGCGAAGATCCAGATCTCGTACAACGGCGATGGTGGCCACAAGGACTGGGTCGACGCGACCTGCAACCAGCTCAAGACCAACCTGGGCGTGGACTGCGTCGGCACTGCCGAGCCGAAGTTCGCCGACCTGCTGGACAAGGTCGAGGCGAAGAAGCCGGTCGGCATGTTCCGGCTCGGCTGGATCATGGACTACCCGTCCATGGAGAACTACCTCGGCCCGCTCTACACCACGAACGGTTCGTCGAACTACTACGGGTACAGCAACCCGCAGTTCGACGCGCTGGTGAAGGAAGGCGTCTCGGCCGCCACCCCGGACGAGGCGATCAAGAAGTACCAGGCCGCTGAGGACATCCTGGCGAACGACCTGCCGGTGATTCCGCTGCGCTTCGGTCAGAACAACTTCGGCTACTCGAGCAAGGTCAAGAACGTTGAGATCGACCTGTTCCAGCGGGTCAATCTGACCAAGATCGAGGCCGTCAGCTGAGCTGACCCCCCGAATCTGGTTCGGTCCATCCGGTAATCCCCGGTGGCTCGGGCCATGGATGGAGCAGTCCGGCGTCGCCCAAGAACGCCGACGCCGGACTGTTCCGCCGGGCACATCGCGAGGTGTTTCCCCGCCGAAAATCCGGGCCTTGAGTGCCCGGATACTTTCGTACGCCGAAACGATCGTTCGTACGACTTTCATCCATATTCGGAGAGAAAGCTAAGGTATGTTCCGCTACATTGTGCGGCGCCTGCTGCAGATGGTCCTCGCATTCTTCGGGACCACTCTGATCGTCTACGCGCTGATGTTCGCCGGCCAGGGCGACCCCATCCAGGCACTCGCCGGCGAGCGGCCGGTTACCCCCGCCCAGCGGGCATACCTGACCGAGACGTTCCATCTCGACAAGACCGGGGTCGGCGGCTTCTTCTACCGCTACTTCGACTACATCGGCAACCTGCTCAAGGGTGACCTGGGCATGTCGCTGACCCAGCGCAAGATCAGCGACATGATCTCCACCGCCTGGCCGGTCACCCTGAAGCTCGCCCTGATCGGCATCGCCGTCGCGATCATCTTCGGCGTCAGCGCCGGGGTCATCGCCGGTATCCGCCGGGGCGGTTTCTTCGACAACGCGACGCTGCTGCTGACCCTGCTGGTGCTCGGCATCCCGACCATCGTGCTGGCCCCGCTCGCGCAGTACTTCCTCGGCGTCAAGCTCGGCTGGTTCCCGCCCACCGCGGGCGCGCAGCCCAGCTTCTACGCCCTCCTGTTGCCCGGCATCGTGCTCGGCTCGCTCTCCCTGGCCACAGCGCTGCGACTGACCCGTACGTCGGTCGCCGAGAACATGCGGTCCGACTACGTACGGACGGCGAAGTCCAAGGGTCTGCCCCAACGCCGCATCGTCGGTGTGCACGTCCTGCGGAACTCGCTGATCCCGGTGGTCACGTTCCTCGGCGTCGAGCTGGGCAACCTGATGAGCGGCGCGATCATCACCGAGGGCGTGTTCAACATCCCCGGCATCGGGTTCAACCTCTTCCGCGGTATCCGTACCGAGGACGGCCCGCTGGTGGTCGGAATCGTCAGCATCCTGGTCGTGGTCTACCTGATCTGCAACCTGGTGGTCGACGTCCTCTACGCCGTACTCGACCCGAGGATCCGCTATGTCTGAGCGGCCACGGACAACCGAGTACCGGTTCGAGCAGCGCGGTGAGCGCGATCAGTACGAGCGCAGCGAGGTGCAGGCATGAGTGACTACGGAACGGTCGCCGCGAGCGAGAACCCGAGCGCGCGGCGCGGGCCCACCGGGGAACCGGGCGCGCCCGGCAAGGTGGAGGTGCTGCACAAGCCGCGCAGCCTCGCCGGTGACGCATGGCGCGACCTGCGCCGCAATCCGATCTTCTGGGTCTCGCTCAGCCTGGTCGTGATCGTCACCCTGATGGCGGCGTTCCCCAGCCTGCTCACCTCGAACGACCCGACCGACTGCACGCTCTCCCGGCAGCACCAGGGTCCGACCGGCGGCGCCATCTTCGGCTACAACTTCCAGGGCTGCGACATCTACGCCCGCTCGGTGTACGGCGCCCGCGCGTCGCTCCTGGTCGGCGCCCTCTCCGCACTGCTCACCGGCATCATCGCCGTGGTGGTCGGGATGCTGGCCGGCTACTTCGGCGGCTGGGTCGACGCGGTGCTGTCCCGGGTCATCGACATCGTCCTGGGCCTCCCGCTGCTGCTCGCCGCGATCGTGCTGCTCAAGCGGATCAGCAGCGACAACCAGTGGGCCCGGATCGCCGCTCTGATCTTCGTACTCGCGATCCTCGGCTGGACCACCGCGGCCCGGGTCATCCGGTCCTCGGTGATCAGCGCGAAGCAGCAGGACTACGTGGCGGCGGCCCGGATGCTCGGCGCCGGCAACGGCCGGATCATGTGGCGTCACATCCTGCCGAACTCGCTCGCCCCGGTGGTCGTGGTGCTCACCATCGCCCTCGGCGCGTTCATCGCCGCCGAGGCCACCCTGTCGTTCCTCGGGATCGGCCTCAAGGAACCGACGATCTCGTGGGGTATGGACATCGACGCCGGCCGGGTGCACATGCGGGAGTCGGCCACCCCGCTGATCGTCCCGTCCACGTTCCTCGCCCTGACGGTGCTCGCGTTCATCATGCTCGGCGACGCCATCCGCGACGCCTTCGACCCGAAGCTGCGGTGATCAAATCATGAGCTACCTTTCGGCCCAGCCCATCGCGGCGCCGTCCGCCCGCGGTGGTGACCACCCGCACCTGCTCGAGGTACGGGACCTGCACGTCCAGTTCAACACCCGCGACGGCGTGGCAAAGGTGATCAACGGCGTCTCGTACCACCTGGACGCCGGGGAGACCCTGGCCGTGCTCGGCGAGTCCGGCTCCGGCAAGTCGGTCACCGCGCAGGCGATCATGGGCATCCTGGACATGCCGCCGGCCGTCATCCCGTCCGGCCAGATCCTGTACGACGGCAGCGACCTGCTCAAGATGCCCGAGGAGCAGCGCCGGCAGGTCCGGGGCAAAGAGATCGCGATGATCTTCCAGGACGCGCTCTCCGCGCTGAACCCGGTCTTCCCGGTCGGCTGGCAGATCGGCGAGACCCTGCGCCAGCGCGAGGGCCTGTCCCGCGCCGACGCCCGCAAGCGCGCCATCGAGCTGATGGAACTGGTCAAGATCCCGGCCGCGAAGCAGCGGGTGGGTGACTACCCGCACCAGTTCTCCGGCGGCATGCGCCAGCGCGTCATGATCGCGATGGCGCTGGCGCTGAACCCTCGGGTGCTGATCGCCGACGAGCCCACCACGGCGCTCGACGTCACCGTGCAGGCCCAGATCATGGACCTCCTCGGTGACCTGCGCCGGGAACTGAACATGGCGATGATCCTGATCACCCACGACCTCGGTGTGGTCGCCGACGTCGCGGACCGGATCGCCGTCATGTACGCCGGCCGGATCGTCGAACACGCCGACGTACATTCGCTGTACTCGCGGCCCGGCCACCCGTACACGAAGGGTCTGCTGGAGTCGATCCCCCGGCTGGACCAGCGGGGCCAGGAGCTCTCCACCATCAAGGGCCTGCCACCGAACCTGATGCGCATCCCCTCGGGCTGCCCCTTCCACCCGCGCTGCCCGTACGCCCAGCAGGTCTGCGTCGATGTCGTGCCCGAGAACCGGAACCTCGGCAACGGCCGGACCAGCGCATGTCACTTTGCCCAGGAGGTCCTCGATGGCCGGCTCTAGCGCAACCAAGGTGCGTGGCGAAACGATCCTGCAGGTCGACAACGTCGTCAAGCACTTCCCGATCACCCAGGGAATCGTCTTCAAGAAGCAGATCGGCGCCGTCAAGGCGGTCGACGGGGTGAGCTTCGAACTGCGCCGTGGTGAGACCCTCGGCGTGGTCGGCGAGTCCGGCTGCGGGAAGTCGACCCTCGCCCGGCTGCTCATGCGGCTGGAGACGCCGACCGGTGGCAGGGCGATCCTGGAGGGGCAGGACATCTTCAAGATGTCCGGCTCCGGCCTTCGGCGGCTGCGTCGCAACGTGCAGATGGTCATGCAGGACCCGTACACGTCGCTGAACCCCCGGATGACGGTCGGCGACATCATCGGCGAGCCGTACGAGATCCACCCCGAGGTGGCCCCGCGCGGTGACCGGAGCCGGCGGGTACGGGAGCTGCTCGACATCGTCGGGCTCAACCCCGAGCACATCAACCGGTACCCGCACCAGTTCTCCGGTGGGCAGCGGCAGCGGATCGGGATCGCCCGGGCGCTGGCCCTGAACCCCGAGGTGATCGTCTGTGACGAGCCGGTGTCGGCGCTGGACGTGTCGATCCAGGCTCAGGTGATCAACCTGCTGGAGAAGCTCCAGGACGAGCTGGGCCTGTCGTACGTGTTCATCGCGCACGACCTGTCCGTGGTCCGGCACATCGCCGACCGGGTCGCCGTGATGTACCTCGGCAAGATCGTGGAGATCGGTACGAACGAGGAGATCTACGAGCGGCCGACCCACCCGTACACCCAGGCACTGCTCTCCGCCGTGCCGGTGCCGGACCCGTCGGCCCGCGCCCACCGGGAGATCATCCGGCTGACCGGGGACGTGCCGTCGCCGGCCGACCCGCCGTCGGGTTGCCGGTTCCGTACCCGGTGCTGGAAGGCCCAGGACATCTGCGCCACCCAGGACCCGCAACTGGTGCTGCGTGCGGTCGACCCGCACCCGTCCGCCTGCCACTTCGCGGAGCTCAAGCAGGTCGTCGCCTGACGTACGGCGGGGCGTGGACGGGGCCTGGGAAGGCCCGTCCACGCCCCGTTTGCACGATCAGTGGAAGAAGTGCCGGGTACCGGTGAAGTACATGGTCAGACCGGCCTGCTGGGCGGCGGCGATGACCTCTTCGTCGCGTACGGAGCCGCCGGGCTGGACCACACCGCGCACCCCGGCGTCGAGCAGGACCTGCAAGCCGTCCGCGAACGGGAAGAAGGCGTCCGAGGCGGCAGCGGCGCCACGGGCCCGGTCGGCACCCGCACGGGAGACCGCCAGCCTGGCCGAGTCCACCCGGTTGACCTGCCCCATGCCCACCCCGACGGTGGCGCCGTCGGCGGCGAGCAGGATCGCGTTGCTCTTCACCGACCGGATCGCCCGCCAGGCGAAGACCAGGTCCCGCAGGAGTTCCGGCGCCGCATTGTCACCGGCGACCAGGCGCCAGTTGGCCGAGTCGTCACCGGGGGCGTCGATCCGGTCCGGCGACTGGGCCAGCACCCCGCCGGTGACCGGCCGCCACTCGACCGACGCCGGCTGCCAGGCCGGCACCCGGAGCAGCCGGATGTTCTTCTTGCCGGCCAGCACCTCGACCGCGCCCTCGGCGAAGTCCGGGGCGACCACCACCTCGGTGAAGATGTCGGCGATCTGCTTGGCCAGCTCGACCGAGACCGGCTGGTTGACCGCGATCACCCCGCCGAACGCCGACACCGGGTCGCACGCGTGCGCCTTGCGGTGCGCGTCGGCCACGTCGACCCCGGTGGCGATGCCGCACGGGTTGGCGTGCTTGATGATCGCGACGACCGGGAGGTCCGGGCCGAAGTCGTTCGCCGCCCGCCAGGCCGCGTCCGCGTCGACGTAGTTGTTGTAGGACATCTCCTTGCCGTGCAACTGCCGTGCCTGCGCCAGCCCGGCCGGGGCCGCCGGGTCCAGGTAGACCGCGGCCCGCTGGTGCGGGTTCTCGCCGTACCGCAGGGTGGCACCGCGGCGCAGGGCGAGCCCGGAGAAGTCCGGCCACTCCCGCTCCGAGGCCAGGTCCCGGGCGAACCACTGCGCCACGGCCACGTCGTACTCGGCGATGTCGGCGAAGGCCCGCGCCGCGAGCGCGCGTCGCTCGCCGAGGGTGAAACCGCCGCCGGCCAGGGCGTCCAGCACCGACGGGTACGCCTGCACCGACGTCACCACCGCCACCGACGCGTGGTTCTTGGCCGCGGCCCGGACCATCGCCGGACCGCCGATGTCGATCTGCTCCACGCAGGCGTCGAAGTCCGCGCCGGAGGCGACCGTCTCGGTGAACGGGTAGAGGTTCGACACCAGTAGGTCGAACGGGGCGATGCCCAGCTCGTCGAGCTGGGCGGTGTGGGTGTCCAGCCGCAGGTCGGCGAGGAGACCGGCGTGCACCTTCGGGTGCAGGGTCTTGACCCGCCCGTCCAGGGTCTCGGGGAAGCCGGTCAGCTCCTCCACCTGGGTAACCGGGATGCCGGCACCGGCGATGGTGGCGGCGGTGCTGCCCGTCGACACGATCTCAACCCCGGCGGCGTGCAGCGCCTGGGCCAACTCGGTCAGCCCGGTCTTGTCGTACACGCTGACCAGCGCGCGGCGTAGCGCCCGCCGGCCATCGGAGGTGGTGCTCATGGGATCGTGACCTTTCTTCCGGTGATGGTCCAGCCCTCGCGGACCAGCCGGCCGACCTGCTCGACGAGCTGGGCGCGCTCGGCAACCTTGATGCGTTCGGTGAGGGTTTCCTCGTTGTCGTCGTCGAGCACCGGCACCGTCACCTGGGCGACGATCGGTCCGGTGTCGACACCGGCGTCGACGAAGAAGAGCGTGGCGCCGGCGACCTTCACCCCGTAGGCGAGCGCGTCGCGCGGGCCGTGGATGCCGGGGAAGGCGGGCAGCAGCGCGTTGTGCGTGTTCAGGTAGCGGTCGCCGAAGGCGGCGAGGAAGTGCGGGCCGACGAGCTTGAGGAAGCCGGCCGAGACCACCAGGTCGGGTTTGTGTTCGGCGACGTGCGCGGCGAGCGCCCGGTCCCACTCGTCCCGGTCGGCGTACGCCTTGAGCGGGTCGACGAAGACCGGCACCCCTGCGGCGGTGGCCCGGTCGAGTCCGGCGATGCCGTCCCGGTCCGCGCCGACGGCGACCACCTGGGCGCCGTACGCCGGATCGGTGGCCGCGTCGAGCAACGCCTGCAGGTTGCTACCGGACCCGGAAATGAGGACGACGACACGGGCGGCCGACACGGGCTCAGTCACCCGAGCACCCTATCGGGCAGCTCAGCCCGGCTCTGCGGCGGCTCACGGTAATCCCCCGCCCGTGGCGCGGGCCGGTGTCGAAGGCGGGTGACGCGGGCGCGGGGCGCGCTCAGGGGCGGGCGAAGGCGCGGGTGACGGCGGCACCGACCACCGCACCGACCGCCAACACCACGGTGGCGATCACCGACACCTGCCAGCTCACCGGACCGACCTCGGCCATCCGGCCGCCGCCGAGCGACCCGCCGGAGGCCCATGCGGCCAGGCCGAGCAACGCGCCGGCCACCGGGCCCCCGATCGCCGCGGCGGCGAGCAGCGGCGCCCACCGCACCGCGGGCCGTCCCCGACCGGACATCCGGGGCATCGGCGCGGGCGACGGCGGTAGCCCGGCCCGGCGCAGCGACCGCCGGGTGAGCAGCCAGCCTGCGGCCATGCCGGCGATCGCCGGCACCGCGAGCAGTGCCGCGCGCAGGCCGCCGATCGGCCCGGACGGCAGTCCGGCGAGCAACGGTACGGCGGGCAGCGCGCCCACCGTGACCTCGGTGGTACTGACGCTGGTGTCGGTGCCGATGGCGAACCCCGGTCCGAGCAGGTACGACGCGGCCCAGACCGAGGCGTTCGGGGCGTAGGCGACGCTGACCACGGTGATCCCGGCCTGCCCCACCACACCGGTCCGGTACGCGGCGAGCATGTCGCTGGCCGCACCGCCGCCGGTGGCCACCGCCAGACCGGCCGCGCCGGCACCGGCACCGAGCAGCAGCAGCGCGGCCACGAATCCGGTCCGCAGCCCGTCGCGCAACACCGAGGGGGTACGCCGGGCGAGTGCACCGAGGGTGCCGGTGATCGGCAGTGCACCGGCGAGCGCGGCGAGCGCGCCGAAGCAGGTGAGGGTGAGCCCTGCCCGTACCGGTGACACCTGCTGCCCCCCGGCGTTGACGATCAGGGCGGCGACGACTCCGAGCAGCCCGTACGCGACGCCGACCGCGCCCGCGACGGAGAACGCCTGGCGCGGGGTGCCGTGCTGTCGTGCCCCGATCGCCCTGCTGGTGTGTACGCCCGCCCGCGCGACCCGCCAGGCGGCCAGTACGGCGAGCCCCAGCGGGGGCAGGTGCAGGGTTCCGGCGTCGGTTTCGAGCGGGACACCGTGGCCGAGCAGCCAGCCGGCCATCCCGACCCGGGCCGCCCCGCCCACCGCACCGGCGTCCTCGGTGAACCGGGCGAAGCCCAGGATGATCGCGACCGGCAGGTAGGACAGGGAGGCCGCCCAGCCGGTCGCCACGGCGGCGGCCACCGGCAGCGGCGCCCGTCCGGACCGGCGCGCGGGTACGGGCGACGGCCCGTCCGGTCGGGCCGTCCTGCTCCCCGCCGTGGATGCCGTACGACCCGCGAGCATCCGCTCCCGGTCGGGGTCACGGTTCGCGGGCGCGCGGTCGAGGCCGGCCTCACGGCCGGAGCGGGTGCGATCGAGGTCCGGCTCGCGGCTTGCCAGCACCCGGTCGGGGTCCGGCTCAGGACCTGCGGGTGCCCGGTCCCGGTCTGGTTCGCCCCGGCGGGCAGCCGGGACCGCCGCGACCGGTGGCGGGTGGCCGGTGGTCGGGGTGGGGTCCGCCGGCTCGGGCCGAACCGGACGCCCGGGCTGTTCGGGGGTGACGGGTGGCATCGTGACCTACTCTGGCACGCCGGCGTGCGGGCTGGGGGGCGACACCACCGGTGCGGCGACACGGATTCCCCGATTTCGAGGTAATCCCCCGAATACGGGGTTAGCGTCGGCCCTGCGTCGGCGATCCGGTCGGAATCCCCGCGTCGCCCACGGTGGAGGTGAGCATGGCGGGTCAGTATCCGTATCCGCCCCCGCGGCCGGTGCCCTCCGGACGGAACCGGACCACCCTGTGGGGCGTACTCGGGATCGTCATCGGGCTGATCTGCTGCGGCGTACTCGGTGTGATCTTCGGTTACCTGTCCATCCGGGACGCGCGTCGGTACGGCAGTTCGCCCGTACTCGGCTGGGTCGCGATCGTCCTGAGCGTGCTCAACATCCTCGGTACGGGAATCCTGCGCGGCACCGGAAACTACCCCGGCTGGCGCTAGACGAGCCACCCCGCCTCTGGCTGGTAGCCCACGACGATCTTGCACTTGTGGTGGTGAACAAATCCGGATGAGTGCCGTGATTCCAGGCGCCACAACTGCAAGATCGTCGCGGGAATCGGTGGGGTGGGGTGGGGTGGGGCGGGGCGTGGGTGGGGGTTGGGGTTGGGGGCGCTTGGCTGGGCCCGTGTACGTGAGAGGGGCTGGCCGCTTGGCGGCCAGCCCCTCTCGCGATCTGTGCCGGTGGTGCCGGCATCGGCAGCTCAGCTACCGGACATGATCTCCCGCATGAGCTGGGCGGTCTCGGTCGGAGTCTTGCCGACCTTGACCCCGACCGCCTCCAGCGCCGCCTTCTTGGCGTCGGCGGTGCCGGCCGAACCGGAGATGATCGCCCCGGCGTGCCCCATCGTCTTGCCGACCGGTGCGGTGAAGCCGGCGATGTAGCCGACCACCGGCTTGGTCACGTTGGCCTTGATGAACTCGGCGGCCCGCTCCTCGGCGTCGCCGCCGATCTCCCCGATCATCACGATCGCGTCGGTGTCCGGGTCGGCCTGGAACGCCGCCAGGGCGTCGATGTGGGTGGTGCCGATGATCGGGTCACCGCCGATGCCGACGCAGGTGGAGAAGCCGATGTCCCGCAGCTCGTACATCATCTGGTAGGTCAGCGTGCCGCTCTTGCTGACCAGGCCGATCCGGCCGGGGCCGGTGATGTCGGCCGGGATGATGCCGGCGTTGGAGGCGCCCGGCGAGGCGATGCCCGGGCAGTTCGGCCCGATGATCCGGGTCTGCTCGCCCTTGCTGACGTTGTACGCCCAGAACGCCGCGGTGTCGTGCACCGGTACGCCCTCGGTGATCACCACGGCGAGTTCGATGCCCGCGTCGATCGCCTCGACCACCGCGCCCTTGGTGAACTGCGGCGGTACGAAGATGACCGTGGCGTTGGCGCCGGTGCCGGCGATCGCGTCCGCGACGCTGGCGAAGACGGGCAGCTCGGTGCCGTCGAAGTCGACGGTCTGACCGGCCTTGCGCGGGTTCACCCCGCCGACCACGTTGGTGCCGGCGGCGAGCATCCGTCGGGTGTGCTTGGAACCCTCGGAGCCGGTCATCCCCTGGACGATGACCTTCGAGTCCTTGGTCAGCCAGATTGCCATGATCAGACCCCCGCAGCCGCGAGCTCGGCGGCCCGCTCGGCCGCTCCATCCATCGTGTCGACCCGCTGCACCAGCGGGTTCGCCGCGGCGTCGAGGATTGCCCGACCCGCCTCGGCGTTGTTGCCGTCGAGCCGTACGACCAGCGGCTTGTCGACCTGCTCGCCGCGCTCGGCGAGCAGGGCCAGCGCCTGGACGATACCGTTGGCGACCTCGTCGCAGGCGGTGATGCCGCCGAAGACGTTGACGAACACGCTCTTGACCGCCGGGTCGGAGAGCACGATCTCCAGGCCGTTCGCCATCACCGCGGCACTCGCGCCGCCGCCGATGTCGAGGAAGTTGGCCGGCTTGACGCCGCCGTGCCGCTCCCCGGCGTACGCGACCACGTCGAGCGTGGACATGACCAGGCCGGCGCCGTTGCCGATGATGCCCACGGCACCGTCGAGCTTGACGTAGTTGAGGTCCTTCTCCTTGGCCCGCTGCTCCAGCGGATCCACCGCGGCCTGGTCGACCAGTGCCTCGTGGTCCGGGTGCCGGAACCCGGCGTTCTCGTCCAGGGTGATCTTGGCGTCGAGCAGCAGGACGTCGCCCTTTGCCGTACGGGCCAACGGGTTGACCTCGACCAGGGTGGCGTCCTCGGCGACGAACGCCCGCCACAGGCCGACCGCGATCTCGGCGATCTGGTCGGCCACCACGGCCGGGAACTGGGCCGCGGCGACGATCTCGTTCGCCTTGGCCAGGTCGACGCCGACGTTGGCGTCGATCGCGATCTTGGCAACCTGCTCCGGGGTCTCGACGGCGACCTGCTCGATGTCCATACCGCCGGCCACGCTGGCGATGCAGAGGAAGGTGCGGTTCGCCCGGTCGAGCAGGTAGGAGAGGTAGTACTCCTCGGCGATCTCCGCGGTCACGGTGATCATGACCTTGTGGACCGTGTGACCCTTGATGTCCATGCCCAGGATGTCGGTGGCACGGGCCACCGCATCCTCGGGGTTGTCGGCGAGCTTGACCCCGCCGGCCTTGCCCCGGCCGCCGACCTTCACCTGGGCCTTGACGACCACTCGGCCACCGAGGCGATCGGCGATCGCGCGGGCCTCCTCCGGGGTGGTGGCGACGCCGCCGGCGAGCACGGGCAAACCGTGCCGCTCGAACAGCTCGCGCCCCTGGTATTCGTACAGGTCCACGATTGCGCGTCCCGTCCAGTCTCCGCGGCGCGCCGTCGCGCCGCCGCCAGCGTGAAATGAGTTGACGCCTGCCGTACCAAAAGAAACAGGCCTCCGGCCGCAGCCTAGCGAGATGGGCACCGGGGGCAACCGAGCGGGTGCGCGGTGTGCGGTACTGCACAACTCGCCCACACCCGGATACCGCGCCGCCCCGCGTCGCCGGGACCCGACGGAAAGCTTTCTGCGCGATCTCGCGACAACCGCGTAACCCCCACGGGAAGCCGTCGTTGAGTCAGATGTCGGAGCGCTGAGCCGCGCGATGACGGGTAAGCGGCCGATGCCCTGTCGGTCGAGGGGTGGCGGCGGGGCATCGCGCATAGAGAGGCCGGACGTGTGAGGGGTGCGTCCGGCCTCTCCCCCCGTCAGTACGCCTGACGGGGGTGCCGTCGCCTGCCCGCATCGAAGGCAGTTGCGTCAGTTCATCGACCCCGACCGACGGTTCCGTGCCCAGCATCACACCGGCAGCCGCCCACGGTCACGCAGCGCTATCGCAGCACCGGCCACCGCTCAGGCAACCGGCTGGGCCACGTTCTCCCGTACCCACTCCACGATCGCCTGGGTGGTCGCGCCGGGAGTGAAGATCTTGGCAACCCCGATCCGCTCCAGTTCGGGGATGTCGGCCTCCGGGATGATCCCGCCGCCGAAGACGACCATGTCCTGGGCATCCCGCTCGGCCAGCAGTTCGACCACCCGGCGGAACAGGGTCATGTGCGCGCCCGAGAGGACCGACAGGCCGACCGCGTCCGCGTCCTCCTGGATGGCGGTCTCGACGATCTGCTCCGGGGTCTGGTGCAGGCCGGTGTAGATGACCTCCATGCCGGCGTCCCGCAACGCGCGGGCGACCACCTTCACGCCACGGTCGTGCCCGTCCAAGCCGGGCTTGGCGACGACGACCCGCGTTCGAGAGCTCATCAGCACACCTTTCGAGGGCACCTCGGCAACCACCTTAACGAACGGTAACCCGAGGTCCGTACGACATGGAATCTGGGCGGTACGCCGGACCGGCGAGCCGTCCCCGCCGAGCGTCCCGGCGCCACCCGGGCGACCGGGTGGGCAGTGCCGCCGGGCCGTCACTGCGTGTCGCCACGGACCGATTCGACTGACCCGCCGTACCACTCACGATGACTGACAGTTACTAACGATAAGACCCACTAATGGTTACGAAATTGGGCGTTTCCTGACGGACAGGCGCACCGGACGACGACAAAGCCGTGGGGTGACTTGTGGGCCGACTAGGCGGCGGTTACCGTGACGACGGTTGTCATCAGGTCCACGATCGGGTGACAACACGGTCCGCCGGTGTGGTTCTCGCTTCATCCACACGGGCACGACCGGTTCAAATACCCGACAACGGAGGGTGTGCGTGCGCCAGCGCCTGTCGTCTGAGCCCGATCGCTATCGCGGGCGACGCCGCGTACCCACCCCCCCGCGCAGTCGCTATGCCGCAGTTGTCACCACCGCCTTCGTCGGTGCCGGGATCGTCGCCCTGGGCGCGGCAGCAATGCCCGACGCCAAGGCGGTCAGCCCCACCACCCTGGCCGATCTCGAGAACGCCGCGGCCACCAGTGACGACCTCGCCTCGCGTGCGGACACCGCGGAGCGGGCGTCACGTGAAGAAGACCGCTCGGGCATCGCCAGCACGATGGCGGAGGCGCCGGACGTCTGGCTGCTGCCGCTGCACGGCTACAACTTCACCTCCCCCTACGGCATGCGCTGGGGCGACCTGCACACCGGTGTCGACCTGGCCGCCGCCGAGGGCACCCCGTACCGCGCGATCCACGGCGGCACGGTCACCCGCGCCGGCTGGTACGGCGGGTACGGCCTCTGCGTAATCGTGCAGCACCCGGACGGCACCGAGGCGGTCTACGGCCAGTCCTCCAAGCTCTCGGTGAAGGTGGGCCAGGAGGTCAAGGCCGGCGACGAACTCGGCCTGGTCGGCATGACCGGCCACTCGTACGGCTCCCACCTGCACCTCGAGGTGCACGTCGACGGGGTTCCGCGCGACCCGATCCCGTACCTGCGGGACAAGGGAGTGGACCTGCAGACCGAGGTCGAGGCAATCTACGGCGGCGTGGGCGCTTCGTAGCCCGACGTAATACATCGATCACCGCCCGGACACGTGTCCGGGCGGTTTTTCGTGTGCCCGATCGGCAAAGTTCCCTACGCCACAGGAGTCGGTGTGACCGGGGACACGTTGATCTTCGGCCGATATCCGGTATCCCAGCCGCAATTCCGACAAAATCCAGCGCCGTACGGCCGCCCCGAACCGCCCGCACTCGACCCGATGCCGCAGGTCAGAGGCACAACCGACCACCATTTCCGGGTCAGTTCCAGTACCCCCGGAGGTTCCACCCGTGCCCGAAACCCAGCCGCTCGACGACCGCGACCGCGAAGAGGGCGGAGACGACCGCCAGCCGGGCACCGGGGTGGCCCGACACCGGGCCGTCCGGAGCCGGGTCAGCCGCAGCGCGTACGTCGCGACCGGGCTGGCCGTACTCATCGGGTTCGGCGTCGCCGCGGTCACCGTCGGCGGTGACGGCGACCAGTCGGACAACACCGCCCTGGTGGCCGAGGACGCCGCCGCCCGCGCCAACGCCGCCAACCGGGCCGACCGGTCCCAGCGGGATCCGATCCTCGAATCACCGAGTGCCGTCCCCACCAGCGCACTGGCTCCGACCGGATCGCCGTCCCCGACGCCGACCGCCGTCCCGTCCAGCCCGGTCGCACCGACCAGCGCGGCACCAACGGTCAAGAAGAAGGCCACCGCCAAGCCCAAGCCGACACCCGCCCGGACCACGGCGAAGCCGACGAAGGCCAGCACCGCGGCCTGGGTGAGCCCGATGCCCGGCGCGCCGGTCAGCTCCTGCTACGGGATGCGCGGCGGCGTACTGCACGCCGGGATCGACCTGGCCGACCCGGAGAACACCCCGATCCACGCGGTCGCCGCCGGCACCGTGATCACCGCCGGCGCGGCCTACGACGGGTACGGCATCTCGGTGGTCATCGACCACGGCAACGGGATCCTGACCCACTACGCCCACCAGAACCGGACCGCGGTCAAGGTCGGCGACAGGGTCACCCCCGGTCAGGTCATCGGGTACGAGGGCGCCACCGGCGACGCCACCGGCCCCCACCTGCACTTCGAGGTGCACCAGGGCGGGCTCTGGAACCAGATCGACCCGGCGGTGTTCATGCGCTCGCACGGCGTCGACCTCGGGTGCTGATCGCCCGAACCGAGACTCACCCGTGGTGACGGAAATGCCGTCGGGCCCGCATCCGGTCCTCCCGGATACGGGCCCGACGGCATTTCCGTCACCGCTGTAGCGCCCCGGTCAGCGCCGGAGCGACACGTCAGAGCTTCTCGACCGGGGCGTGCCGCAGCACCAGCCACATCGTCTGGTCGCCGAAGTCGATCTGAGCCCGCGCCCCGGGCCCGTGTCCCTCCACCGCGAGCACCCGGCCGAGGCCGTACCGCTGGTGGTTGACCCGGTCCCCGGCCGCGACCTTCGGGGTCTGCGGGAGTTCACTGGCGGTGGTGAGTCGACTGGCGTCGACACCTAGCCGGCTGGCGAGCTGCGCCGCCTTCGGCGTACCCCCGGTGAAGCCGCCGCCGCGACCGGCCGAGCCGGCCCCCGCGCCGCCGGACCGCCCACCCACGCCGCCGCCGGTGCCGGACCACGAGGTGTACGACCCCTCGGTGCGCTCCCAGCGCACCAGATCGGTCGGCAGCTCGGCCATGAAACGCGACGCCGGGTTGTACGACGGCTGCCCCCACGCCGAGCGGGTGACCGCGCGGGACAGGTAGAGCCGTTGCCGGGCACGGGTGATGCCGACGTACGCCAGCCGGCGCTCCTCCTCCAGCTCGCGGGTGTCGCCGAGGGCACGCAGATGCGGGAAGACGCCGTCCTCCAACCCGGTGAGGAAGACGACCGGGAACTCCAGCCCCTTGGCCGTGTGCAGGGTCATCAGGGTGACCACACCCTGGTGCACCTCGGGCTCCTCGCCGTCGGCCGCCGGACCCGCCTGGTCGGGGATCTGGTCGGCGTCGGCGACCAGGGCGACCTGCTCCAGGAAACCGGCGAGGGTGGCCCCGGTCCCGTCCTCGGACTGCGCCTCGACCCGCTCGGTGTACTCCCGCGCGACGCTCACCAGCTCCTGGAGGTTCTCCACCCGCCCGGCGTCCTGCGGGTCGAGGCTCTCCTCCAACTCGCTCAGGTAGCCGGAGCGGGTCAGCAACGACTCCAGGACCTCCTCCGGCGAGGCCGTCTCGGCCAGCTCGCGGGCGGCGTCGAGCAGGGCGACGAAGTCGGCGATCGAGTTCGCGGCCCGGGTGGAGATCCCCGGTGCGTTGCCGGCCCGGCGCAGCGCGGCCCCGAAGGAGATCCGGTCCCGGGTGGCGAGCGCCTCGACGCACGCCTCGGCCCGGTCACCGATCCCCCGGCGAGGGGTGTTGAGCACCCGGCGCAGGCTCACCGTGTCGTCGTCGTTGACCACCGCACGCAGGTACGCCAACGCGTCGCGTACCTCCTTGCGCTCGTAGAAGCGCACCCCGCCGACCACCTTGTACGGCAGCCCGACCCGGATGAACACCTCCTCGAACACCCGCGACTGGGCATTGGTGCGGTAGAAGACCGCCACCTCGCCCGGCCGGGTCAGCCCCTCGTCGGTGAGCCGGTCGATCTCCCGGGCCACCCAGTCGGCCTCGGCGTGCTCGGTGTCGGCGACGTAACCGACGATCTGCTCACCGGCACCGGCCTCGCTCCACAGCCGCTTCGGCTTGCGCGAGGTGTTCCGGTCGATCACCGCGTTGGCCGCGTTCAGGATGGTCTGGGTGGAGCGGTAGTTCTGCTCCAGCAGGATGGTCCGGGCGTCGGTGAAGTCCCGCTCGAACTCCAGGATGTTCCGGATCGTCGCGCCCCGGAAGGCGTAGATCGACTGGTCCGCGTCGCCGACCACGCAGAGCTCGCCCGGCGGCAGCCCGTCGTCGCCGATCGGCTCGCTGCCGACCAGCTCCTTGATCAGGGTGTACTGCGCGTGGTTGGTGTCCTGGTACTCGTCGACCAGCACGTGCCGGAACCGGCGCCGGTAGCTCTCCGCCACGTGCGGATGGGACTGCAACAGGTGCACGGTGGTCATGATCAGGTCGTCGAAGTCGAGCGCGTGCGCCTCCTTGAGGCGCTGCTGGTAGCGGGTGTACGCCTCGGCCAGGGCGCGCTCGTTGGGACCCTTCGCCCGACCCGCGAACTCCTCCGGGTCGACCAGCTCGTTCTTCAGGTTGGACACCTGGGCCGCCAGGCCGCGCGCCGGATAGCGCTTCGGGTCCAGGTCCAGCTCCCGGGCCACCATCTGCATCAACCGGCGCGAGTCGTCGGCGTCGTAGATGGAGAAGGTCGACTTCATCCCGGCGTGCTGGTGCTCGGCCCGCAGGATCCGTACGCAGGCGGAGTGGAACGTGGAGACCCACATCATCCGGGCCCGGGGACCGACCAGGGCGGCCACCCGTTCCTTCATCTCACCGGCGGCCTTGTTGGTGAAGGTGATCGCGATGATCTCACCGGGATGCACCTGCCTGGCCGCGAGCAGATAGGCGATCCGGTGGGTCAGCACCCGGGTCTTGCCCGATCCGGCGCCGGCCACGATCAGCAGCGGTGAGCCGGCGTGCGTCACGGCGTCGCGCTGCGGGCCGTTCAGCCCGGTGAGCAGGGCCTGTGGATCGAGAGCCGGGCCGGACGGCGGACGCGGCGTCGAGGACTGGATCGGCGGGGTTTCGAAGAGGGCATGCATCGCAGCGCAAGTCTAGGCCGCCGGTCCGACAACACCCTCCTGCCCTGCCGTCCGGCAACCAACTCGTCACCCGGCTGGACTGGTGGGTTCCGGCCCGATCGAGAACGATGACCGGGTACCGACCCCGGACAGCGTTACCGCACTCGATGGGAAGAATTCTGATGAGTCGACCACGTCCGCGCGGCTGGGCGCTGGTGCGGCACCTGATGGTGCCCGCCCTCGCCCTCGCCGTCGTCACCACCCTGCCCTTCGCCCCCGCCGCGCACCCGACCCCGACGACCGACGAGTGGACCGCCCTGAAGCCGGTCTCGGTCTCGTACGGCACACCGACCGGTCGCCCGGCCAAGGGCAACTTCCTCAGCTACAACGACTTCCACGGCGCCATCGACCCGCCGACCGGCAGCGGCGCCGCGGTCAACGGCACCCCGGCCGGCGGTGTCGAATACCTGGCGACCTGGCTGAAGAAGCTCCGCGCCGAGGCATCCGCCGAGGGTCGCAAGAGCACCACCGTCGGCGCCGGTGACCTGATCGGCGCCACCCCGCTGGTCAGCGCCGCCTTCCACGACGAGCCGACGATCGAGCTGATGGACCTGATCGGGCTGGACATCAGCTCGGTCGGCAACCACGAGTTCGACGAGGGCGTCGAGGAACTGATCCGGATCAACCGGGGCGGCTGCCACCCGGTCGACGGCTGCCAGGACGGCGACGGCTTCGCCGGTGCCCGGTTCACCTACCTGGCCGCGAACACGGTGAGCCGGCGTACCGGGCTGCCGATCCTGCCGCCGGTGGACATCCGCCTGGTCGACGGCGTACCGGTCGGGTTCGTCGGGCTGACCCTGGAGGGCACCCCGGGCATCGTCAACCCGGCCGGGATCAGCTCGGTCCGGTTCACCGACGAGATCGAGACCGCCAACCTGTGGGGCACCCTGCTCAAGCTCGCCGGGGTCAAGGCACAGGTCCTGCTCCTGCACGAGGGCGGCTCCCAGTCCGGCGGGCCCTCCGACTGCACCAACTTCTCCGGCCCGCTCAAGTCGATCGTGGCCGGGCTGCGTCCCGAGTTCGGGCTGGTCGTCAGCGGGCACACCCACCGCGCCTACTCCTGCTCGCTGCCGAACTCCTCCGGTGCGAACAGCGTCGTCACCAGCGCCGGCACCAACGGCCAACTGATCAGCGACATCGACTACTCGCTGGACCGGCGGACCGGCCGGTTCACCGAGATCACCGCGCGCAACGTCATCGTCGAGAACGGCGTACGCAACGCCGACGGCACCTGGCAGCAGACCACCCCCGGCAACTTCGTCCGCAACCCGGCCCTGGTGGAGCCCCGGGCGAAGGAACTCGCCGACAAGTACCGGGCGGCGGTCGCCCCGATCGCGGACCGGGTGGTCGGACGGATCACCGCAGACATCGTCCGGGACAACCTGCCCAACCAGGAGAGCCCGCTCGGTGACGTGATCGCCGACGCCCAGCTCGCCTGGACCGCCGCCAACGGGGCCCAGCTCGCGCTGATGAACCCGGGCGGCATCCGCGCCCCGCTGACGTACGGCACCTCGGCCGGGGGCGAGGCGCCCGGCGAGATCACGTACGGCGAGGCGTTCACCGTCCAGCCGTTCAACAACCTGGTGGTCACCCAGACCTTCACCGGGGCACAGCTCAAGGACGTGCTGGAACAGCAGTTCGTCGGCTTCAGCGGGCAGACCTCGCAGCGGGTGCTCCAGGTCTCGGCGGGGCTCACGTACAGCTATGACACCACCCTGCCGGCCGGCGGCCGGGTCACCGGCCTGGCCCTCGGCGGCGTGCCGGTGGATCCGGCGGCCAGCTACCGGGTCACCACGAACGACTTCCTGGCCAACGGCGGTGACGGCTTCACCCTGCTCACCGGCGGCACCGACCGGACCACGGCGCCCGGTTTCGACGTCGACGCCCTGGTCGGCTACCTCGGCACGGGCGCTCCCGTGGCCCCCGGCCCGGCCAACCGCATCACCCGCCTCGGCTGAACACCAGGTGAGCGAGGGCCCCCGACCGGTGCGAAAAAAGTGGGAAGGGGCCCTTGTTCACCGAGATGCTTGCGCGGGGGGCCGTTCGGTGGGCATACTCGGTTCGTGATCCAGCAGGCGCACTTCTACTTTTACTATGGCTCCGGGAGTCCGGCAGCCGTAGGTAGCGCCTGATCTAAAACCTACGAACGCCCCGGGCTCCTGGAGCCCGGGGCGTTTCGCTTCGGGGTCTGGAATTGCCAGGGGCCAACCCTCTCGGGAGCCCGGAAATGACCGCACACATGCTTGAGCAGCCCGCCAACTCGCCCGCGAACGCGCAGACCGGCACCGACTCGCCGGAGGCCGCGGCGCGGATCCTCGCCATGCGCGACCGGATCAACGAGATCGACAGCGCCCTGATCGCCCTCTGGCAGGAACGGGCGAGCCTGTCCCAACAGGTCGGGGCGACCCGGGTCGCCTCCGGTGGCACCCGCCTGGTCCTCTCCCGCGAGCGGGAGATCCTGGACAAGTTCCGTACCGCCCTGGGTGCGGACGGCACCCAGCTCGCACTCCTGGTGCTCCGCGCCGGCCGCGGGCCGCTCTGAACTCTCGCCCGCGCATCCGCAGGGCACGGGCCACCGTCGTACGTCATGGGCCGGACGAGGCCCGGGGCGCCGGTCGCATGGATGACGACCGACGCCCCGGACACTGAGGAGGCACTACCTTCACCGGTGACTCGAGCCGGGTGGGGCCCGGCCGCCGGCGTCTGAGCCGGCCTACTCGACCGCGTGCACCACGTCCCGCTCCTCGGCGAAGTGGCAAGCGCTCGGGTGGCCGGAATGCTCCCGTTGCACCAGCGGTGGATCCTCCTGGGCGCAGATCTCCTGGGCCTTCCAGCACCGGGTACGGAACCGGCAGCCGGACGGCGGGTTGGCCGGCGACGGCACGTCGCCCTCCAGCACGATCTGGTCCCGGTGACCGCGCAGCGTCGGATCCGGCACCGGCACCGCGGAGAGCAGTGCCTGGGTGTACGGGTGGGTCGGCCGCTCGTAGATCTCCTCGTTGTTGCCGATCTCGACGATCTTCCCGAGGTACATCACGGCGACCCGGTCGGCGATGTGCCGGACCACGGACAGGTCGTGCGCGATGAACACGTACGACAGGCCCAACTCGTCCTGGAGCTTCTCCAGCAGGTTGATCACCTGAGCCTGGATCGACACGTCCAGCGCCGACACCGGCTCGTCACAGATGATGATCTCCGGGTTGAGCGCCAGCGCCCGGGCGATCCCGATCCGCTGCCGCTGCCCACCGGAGAACTGGTGCGGGTACCGGTTGATGTGGTCCGGGTTGAGCCCGACCAGATCGATGAGCTGGCGCACCCGCTCCTGTCGGTCACCCCGCGGCAGGACATCGGTGTGGATGTCGAACGGCTCGCCGATGATGTCGCCGACCGTCATCCGAGGGTTCAGCGACGTGTACGGATCCTGCAACACCATCTGGATGTTGCGTCGGGCCTTCCGCATCGCCGGCCCCTTGAGCCGGGTCATCTCCTCACCCCGGACGTCGATCGTGCCCGAGGTGGGTTTCTCGAGCCCGACCAGCAGTCTCGCCAGGGTCGACTTGCCGCAGCCGGACTCGCCGACGACGCCGAGGGTCTCCCCACGGCGCAGTTCCAGGTCGACCCCGTCCACCGCGCGAACCGCGCCGACCTGGCTCTGGAACACGATGCCCCGGGTGATCGGGAAGTGCTTGACCAGCTGCTGGGTACGCAGCACGACCTCACTCATCGCCCAACACGTCCTTCCAGAAGTGGCAACGCGAAGTCCGGTCCCCGGCCACCTGGTACGCGGGCGGCGGCGGATCGGCCCGGCAGACGTCCTGGGCGTACCCGCACCTCGGGTTGAAGGCGCAGCCCGGCGGGATGTTCATCAGGTTCGGCGGCAGGCCCTTGATCACGTTGAGCTGCTGGCCCCGGAGGTCCAGCCGCGGGATCGATTCGAGCAGAGCCTTCGTGTACGGGTGCGCCGGGCGGGCGTAGACGTCGAACACGCCCGCCTCCTCGACCACCTTGCCGGCGTACATGATCGAGATCCGATCGGCGACGTCGGCGACCACCCCCATGTCGTGGGTGATCAGGATCAGGCCCATGTTGCGTTCCCGCCGGAGTTCGGCCAACAGGGTCATGATCTGGGCCTGGACCGTGACGTCCAGGGCGGTGGTCGGCTCGTCCGCGATCAACACCTCGGGGTCGAGTGCGAGTGCCATCGCGATCATCACGCGCTGGCGCATACCGCCGGAGAACTGGTGCGGGTAGTCGTTCACCCGCTGCTTCGCGGCCGGGATCTTCACCAGGTCGAGCAGTTCGACCGACCGCTGGCGAGCGTCCTTCTTGGACATCCCCCGGTGCACCCGGGACAACTCGTCGAGCTGGAAGCCCACCGAGAAGACCGGGTTCAGCGCGGAGAGCGCATCCTGAAAGATCATCGCGATCCGGTTCGCGCGTACCTTCCGCCGCTGCTCCTCCGGCAGCTTCAGCAGGTCGAGCCCCCGGTAGCGGACCTCGCCCTTGGTCACGTACCCGGGCGGGGTGTCCAGGATGCCCATGATCGCCTGAGCGGTCACCGACTTGCCGCAGCCGGACTCACCGAGGATGGCCAGGGTCTCCCCCGCCTGCAGGGTGAAGTTGGCGCCGTTCACCGCACGCGCCACTCCGTTGGCCGTACGGAACTCCACGTGCAGATCGTCGACCCGGAGCAGCGGGGCGGTCTTGTCCAGGCCGGGCAGGACATCGATCTGTGCCTTGATATCGGTCACCGGAATCTCCTACCGCAGCTTCGGGTCGAAAGCGTCGCGGATCGCGTCGCCGAGCATGATGAACGCGAGCACGGTCATCGCCAGGAACGCCGACGGCGCGATCAGTGGGGTCGCGTTCTCCCGTACCCGCACGGTCGAACTGGAGATGTCGATGCCCCAGGAGATGGCCGGTGCCTTCAGCCCGATGCCGAGGAACGACAGGGTCGCCTCGACCGAGATGAAACCGCCGAGCGCGATGGTCAGCACCACCACGAACGGCGCGAGCGCGTTGGGCAGGATGTGCCGGAACATGATCCGGCCGTGCCCGGCACCGAGCATCCGGGCGGCGGCCACGTAGTCCTGGTTCTTGGCACTGATCACCGAGGAGCGCATGACCCGGGACGCGGTGGTCCAGCCGAGCACGCCCAGCACGATCACCACGGTCCAGATGCCGGTGCCCTGACGGTCGCCGGCGAGGCGCTTGCCGAGCACGATCGCGGCCAGCAGCAGCGGGATGCCCAGCACGATGTCGGTCACCCGGGACAGGATGGTGTCCACCCAGCCGCCGAAGTAACCCGACGAGAGGCCGACGACCAGCGCGATCGTGCCGGTCAGCAGCATGGCGAAGACGCCGACCTGGATCGACGCACGAGCACCGTAGATGGTCCGGGCGAACAGGTCGCAACCCTGGAAGTCGTAACCGAACCAGGCCCGCCCGCTGGGCGGGGCGTACTGCCGGGACAGCGCGCAACTCGCGGGATCCGCCGGGGTGAACAGTTGCGGCACGATCGCCATCACCACGAAGAGCACCACCAGCGTGGCGGCGACCCAGAAGATGGGGTTACGGCGCAGGTCGCGCCAGGCGTCGCCGGCCAGGCTGCGCGGCTTGTCCGTCTTGGCACCACCGGCCGGTCCGACCGGGGCTGGATTCGCGGCGGGGGTCTCGGCCGCGGCGATCGATTCGAGATTACTCATAGCGGATCCTCGGGTCGAGCACGGCGTACATGATGTCGACGATCAGGTTCGCGACCAGGAAGACGATGACCAGCAGGCTGACGAAGCCGACAACCAGAGGTCCGTCCTCGGTACGGATACCGCGGAAGAGGTTGAACCCCACGCCGGGGATGTTGAACACGCCTTCGGTGATGATCGCGCCGCTCATCAGGCCACCGATGTCGATGCCGATGTAGGTGACGACCGGGATCAGCGAGTTGCGGAGCACGTGCACCCCGATCACCCGACGCGGCGGCAGGCCCTTGGCCCGGGCCGTACGGACGTAGTCGGCGCGCAGGTTCTCCGCCACCGAGGTACGGGTCAGCCGGGAGTAGGTGGCGAGCGAGAGTGATCCCAACACCAGGCCCGGCAGGATCAGCGCCCACCAGGTCGGGTCACCACCGGCGGTCGGGGGGAACCAGCCGAGCTTGATGCCGAAGAAGTACTGGGCCAGCGGGGCCAGCACGATCACCGGCACGGAAATGAGTAGCAGGGTGAGGATCAGCGTGGCATTGTCGAACAGACCGGCGCGGCGGATGCCGGCGACCACGCCCGCGGTCACGCCGAACAGGATGGCGAACAGCACGCCGATCAGGGCGAGCCGGATCGTCACCGGCCAGGCCTGGGCGATCATGTCGCCGATCGGACGGCCGGTCAGCGAGGTGCCGAAGTCGAGTTGCAGCAGGCCTTTCATGTAGTAGCCGTACTGGACCCAGAAGCCCTCGTTCAGGTGGTAACGCTCGGTGAGGACCTGGACCTGGGCGGCAGTGACCGGGCGTTCGCCGACCAGGGACTGGATGACCCGCGCCGGGCTGCCCTGGTTGCTGAACATGAGCGCGTATACGAGCAGGGTGGCCCCGATGAACGTCAGGACCATCTGCAGCAGGCGCCGGACAATGAAACGGAACATGTCTTCGTCCTTCATGGGACAGGCGTCGATGGCTGCCTTGTGGACAGCGGACCGCAGTGGTGTGGACGCGGCGATGGCGTCACCGCACGGTCATCGGTGACGCCACGGAGGTGGTCCGCAGCGGGCACCACCCAGCCGCCGGACCACTCGCCGGATGGTCCGAGCCACCGAACTTCCCGCAGGTGACTCGGACCATCCGCCGCTCAGCGGTCAGTTCAGCTGACGGCTTCGATCTTCAGCAGGTCGACCCGGTTGAAGAGGTCGATCTCCACGTTCTTGACCTTGTTCGAGTGACCGAACGTGTTCTGCCCGAACCGCAGCGGGATCACCGGCATGTCCTTGACGAGGATGTCCTCGGCCTGCTGGTACTTCTTGATCGCCTCTTCGAGGCTCGGCGCCGCGGCGCCTTCCTTGACGAGAGCGTCGAAGGCCGGGTTGCTGTACCCGTAGTAGTTCGACGAACCGTTGGTGCTGTAGAGCGGGCCGAGGTAGTTCTCCATGGACGGGTAGTCCATGACCCAGCCCATGCGGAACATGCCGACCGGAGTCTTCGACTCCACCTTGGTCAGCAGGTCGGCGAACTTCGGCTCGGCGGTGCCGACGCACTCGACACCCAGGTTGGTCTTGAGCTGGTTGCAGGTGGCGTCCACCCACTCCTTGTGCCCACCGTCACCGTTGTACGAGATCTGGAGCTTGGCCGGGCCGCCGGCCGCGGTGTACTCGGCCTTCGCCTTGGCGGCGTCGAACACGCAGGCCTCGCCACAGGTGTTGTCCCGGTACCCGGCGACAACCGGCGAGACGAACGAGTGGGCCGACTTCTGCGAGTTCTTGAAGACCGCCTTGATGATCTCGTCCCGGTCGATCGCCTTCGAGATGGCCTTGCGGACCTCGGGCTTGGCGAACTCGGGCTGGAACGTCGGGAACGCGACGAACTGGAAGGTCGACGCCGGGGACTGCTTGAACCGGTCGCCGAGGTCCGTCTGGGCGCTCGACAGGTTCTCGGTCGGGATCGTCTTGATCACGTCGAGGTTATCCGCCTGCAGGTCCGCGTAGGCCGAGGTGAGCTGCTGGTAGATCTTGAAGTTGACGCCGCCGACCTTCGGCTTGGTGCCGGGGAAGGCGTCGTACCGCTCGACCTCGATGCCCTGGTCGTGCTGCCACGAACCCTTGAGCTTGAACGGGCCGTTACCGACGATCGCGTCCTCGAAGCCCTCCTTGAGCACGCCCTCGGACTGCCATGCCGACGCCGGCAGCGGGTAGAACGAGGTGTAGCCCAGGACGGCCTTGAACTCGCTGAACGGGGCGGACAGCTTCACCGTGAAGGTGAGGTCGTCGACCTTCGCCAGGCCGCTCAGCTTCTTCGCCTTGGGCTCGGGGGCCTTCTGCGGGCCCTCCTCGCCGTCCGGGTCGGTCGACTGGAGGTCGGCGAAGCCTTCCACCTTGTCCCAGAAGTAGGAGCCGCCGTTGCCGTTCGGGCCGTAGGCGCCGTGGTTCCAGGCGTTGATGTAGCTGTCGGCGTTGACCTTCTCACCGTTGTGGAAGGTGTAGCCGTCCTTCAGCTTGATCGTCCACAGGGTGTTGTCCGTCGACGAGATCGACTCGGCGGCGACCTCGAACGGCTTGTTGTCCTTGTCGAAGTCCACCAGCGGCGAGAAGAGCGCGGACAGGACCTGCGCCCCGCTCGTCTCCGTGGTGTTGGATGGGATCAGGTGCTGCGGCTCAGCGATCTCGATCGAGACGACCGCGTTGCTGTTCGACGACCCGGACTCTTCCGGGTCGCTGCTGCTGCAACCTGTAGCAATCAGCGCGATGGCGGTCGTAGCGACCGCCACCTTCAGGGTTTTCCCGCGCATGGGAGTGCCTCCTCAGGGCGCTCACGAGGGGGTGTGAGGTGCTTGACACTGTGACACCGAACGCCCGTTCCGTGAAGGTGCCGTTATCAAGCCGTTAGACCGAGAGCGTTCGGTGAATACTCACCAAGATCACCATTTGCCCTGCTAGATCTACCTCAACCGCCGCCGCGCGAGCACAAACAGCGCCGGCCGGAGGTGCACGCATCCACGAGCTTCGGCCACTCGCTCAGCTCCGGCGCGACCACTGTCGGATGTCAGACGCGTACCGAGGGTGTGGGTCCTATCCCGACAGAAGCCCCTGTGGCGGGAGTACCGGTCGGGGCGCGGTCTTCAGACCAACCGGCGGTCGGCGGCCCAGCGGGAAAGTTCGTAACGGTTGGACATCTGGAGCTTGCGCAGGACGTTGGAGACGTGCGTCTCGACCGTCTTGATCGAGATGAACAACTCCTTGGCGATCTCCTTGTAGGCGTACCCGCGGGCGAGCAACCGGAGCACCTCACGCTCCCGGTTGGTGAGCTGGTCCAGCTCCGGGTCCGCCACCGGCGCGTCCGGCCGGGCGGCGAAGGCGTCCAGCACGAAGCCGGCCAGCCGGGGACTGAACACCGCGTCCCCGTCGGCCACCCGGCGGATCGCCGAGGTCAACTCGTCCGGCGAGATCGTCTTGGTGACGTACCCCCGGGCACCGGCCCGGATCAGGCCGATCACGTCCTCGGCCGCGTCGGACACGCTCAGGGCGAGGAACCGGATCCCGGGATGGGTACGGCGCATCGCGTCCAGCACCGCCCGGCCCCCACCGTCGGGCATGTGTACGTCGAGCAGCACCACGTCCGGCACGGTCAGCGCGATCCGGTTGACCGCCTCGGCCACCGTGCTCGCCTCACCGACCACCTCGACGTGCACACCCAGTTCGGCCCGGACCCCGGCCCGGAACATCGCGTGGTCGTCGACCAGGAAGACCCGCAACCGCCGCTCGGCGGCACCCTCGGCCGTCCCGCTGCTCCCGGCCGTTCCGCTGTCCTCAGTCATGACCTCTCCTCGCTCTGCCCGGCCATGGTGCTACCAGGTGCTTCCCGAGCCGGCGCCGTCCCGGGTGGTCGGCATGATCAGCCGTACCTCGGTGCCGTCGCCCGGCTCGCTGCGGATCTCCGCCTTGCCACCGTGCCGGTCCATCCGCCCGATGATCGAGCCCCGTACGCCGTGCCGGTGATCTCCCACGGTAGTCGGGTCGAAGCCGGCACCGCGATCGCGGACGAAGACGCTCACCTGCTCCGGCTCCACCTCGGCGTAGAGCGAGACCGTCTCGACCTTCGCGTGCCGGGCCGCGTTGACCAGGGCCTCCCGGGCCGCGGCGACCAGCGCGGCGATCCGCTCGTCGGTCTCCCGGTCGCCGACGACAACGGTTTCCACGGTGATCGCGAAGGTGTCCTCGACCTCGGCGGCCACCTGCTCCAGCGCGGCGGCGAACCGCTCCGTCGGCGACCCGGTGGGCTTGTACAGCCAGTTGCGCAGCGACCGTTCCTGACCCCTGGCCAGGCGCTGGACGGTCTTGACGTCGGCGGCGTTGCGCTGGATCAGGGCGAGGGTGTGCAGCACCTGGTCGTGCACCATCGCCGCCAGTTCGGCCCGCTCCCGCTCCCGGATCCGCCCCTCACGCTCCGTACGCAACTGGTTGAACATCCGCCAGAGCACCGGGGCGGCGACCACCCCGACACCGGCCAGCCCGACCAACGCGAAGATCACGCCGTTCGCGACCGCGTCGAAGTTGGCCTGCGGCGTGTAGACCGCCACCACGCCGACCACCCCGACCGCGACCAGCAGTCCGCCGCCGATGAAGCGCAGTACGAAGGCCCGTCGGTCGCTCTCCTCCAGCACCGCACCCAGCCAGGGCACGGGCATGGTCTCGCTCCACTGCCGGCGCCGTTCGGGGGTGGACTGGTGCCAGATCACGCCGGCACCCACCGCGATGATCGCGACCAGCCATCCCGCCGTGCCTGCGACGCCGGTGGAGCCGAACACCATGATCTGGATCACCAGTACGCCGAGCCCGATGGCCACGAACGGCAGCAGTTCCAGGATGTCCCGGCGCGGCGACACATTGGTCTCGCTGGCGCGTACCGGCACCACCGCCCAGAACGCCGCGTAGAGCAGCAGCCCCAGGCCGCTGAGCCCGAGCAGGACGACGAAGGCCACCCGTACCCGGACCACCGAGATGCCCAGGTGTTCGGCAACGCCGGTGGCCACGCCGGCCACCATGCGGTGGTCGCGGGCGCGGTAGAGGCGGGGCTCGGTGGCGGCGCTGATCGGTGACTCCCTGGTCGTGCCGGTCGGACCATCCCGGCGGTCGGGGCGATCCGGTCGTCGGCCGTGGACTCGATCGTCACACGTTTTCGGGCACCCTGACCACGGGGACGCCCCGGAACATTGCCGCCGGAGATCTCAGGGTGGCTTCAGGGTTCGCGCCTGAGGCCACTCGGACCGCCGGAAGACGAAACTCGTAACCATGACCGAAGAAGCTGCCGCGTCACGACGACCGGCCCCGACGGAGAGCGCCGACCCGCCGCAGCCTCCGCTGCCCGGTCCGGCATCTTCGCCCACCACGGCCGCCGGGGCCGACGCCCCGGCCGGCCCGGACGAACCGACCGGACCCGGTGCGGCGCCGCCGCCCGGCGGACCACCGCCGGGCGCCAACCCACCACCCCCCTGGGGGTACGGACCACCCCCCGGCCCGCCGCCACCCGGCCCGGCGGGCTTCACCTCCCGGTACGGCCTGGTCCGGCCCCGCGAGGGGCGCTACCTGGCCGGGGTGTGCGCGGCGATCGGCCGGGCCACCAACACCGACCCGATCCTGTGGCGGGTGCTCCTCGCCGTGCTGGGTTTCTTCGGCGGGATCGGGGTGCTGGTCTACGTCGCCGCCTGGCTGATCATCCCGGCCGAGGGGGACAGCGCCTCGCCGGTGGAGTCGATGCTGGGCCGGGGCCGGTCGAGCATGTCACCGGTGACCGTGATCGTCCTCGGGCTGCTGGTGGCGGTCATGTTCGGGCTGATCGTGACCGACTCCTTCCGGGCCATCATGCTGGGCGCGGCGATCCTGATCGGTGGCGCGCTGCTGCTCAACCGAAACGCCCGGGGCACCGGTGGTCCGGCGGGCGCGCCGCCCGGGGTGCCGCCGCCCCCCGGCCCCGCTTACGGCCCGGCGTACGGGGCGACGCCCTACGCGCCCTCCAGCGGGGCTCCGACGGCCACGCACGCCGAGGCGTACCCGGACTGGTACCGCCCGGCCGCACCGGCCCAGCCGGCCGGTCCCGCACCGGCGGCACCGGCGTACGCGGGCGGCTCCGGTCCGGCGTACGCCGGTGGTCCCGGCCCGGTGATCACGCCGCCGCCGTCCGGACCGGCGAACTGGCCGAGTGCCCCGTATGCGGCTCCCGGAGCCCCGTTGGGCGCACCGGCCGGTGGTTCGGTTCCGGGTGGCTACCGACCGCCCTTCGCACCGCACGGCCCGTACGCCGGCGGCGCCGGCCAACCACCGGGCTACCGGCCCGGGGCGGCCCCGGCCACCAAGCGCACCAAGCCGCCGAAGCCGCCCCGGGAGCGATCCCCGCTCGGCGCCGCCACCTTCTCCCTGATCTTCGTGGCGCTGGGGGTGGTGGTCATCCTCGACGTCAGCAACCGGGTTGAGGTCTCACCCGCCACCTACTTCGCCGCGGCGCTCGTCACCATCGCGCTCGGGCTCCTGGTCGGTGCCTGGTTCGGCCGCGCCCGTTGGCTGATCGCCCTCGGCCTGGTGGCGAGCGCGGCGCTCGGCATCTCCACCGTCGCCCAGTCGATCGACCCGCCGAACGGTCCGAACGGCACCGCGATCTGGACGCCGGCCAGCATCGACGATCTCGCCACCCGGTACGAGACGACCTTCGGCGACGGCACCCTCGACCTCACCCACGTCGACTTCACCGACCGGGACGTCCAGGTGACCGTCCAGGTCAACTTCGGCAAGCTCCGGGTGATGGTGCCGGCGAACGTGGACGTGACCACGAACGCGGACGTGAACGCCGGCGACGCGCGCATCTTCGGTGACCGGTGGAGCGGTGTGAACAATCCGTCCCGGCAGGTCACCGACCTTGGTGCGGACGGCCCCGGAGGCGGAAAGCTGCGCCTGTTCCTGCACGTCAACGCTGGTGATGCGGAGGTGTACCGATGAAGGCGCACCGGACCGACGGGGTCTCCCTGGTGTTCGCGCTGATCTTCCTGGGGGTCGCCGGTTGGTGGCTGGTCGCCCAGGTCCTCGACCTGAACCTGCCCGAGGTCGGCTGGATACTGGCCGGCGGGCTGATCCTGGTCGGCGTACTGGGTCTGCTCGGGGCGCTGCGCTCGGGGCGGTCCACGGCGGCGGCGACCCCGCCGGCCGCTCCGGTGACGGACGGTGGCCCGCTGCCGACGGCACCGGCGTCTGCCGCCCCCGGCACCGACCCGACCCCGGTCGGATTCACCACCTCCGACTACGGCACGGCCGATTTCACCACCCCGGAGTACGGCACGGCCGACTCCACCACCCCGGAGTACCGCACGGCCGATTTCACCACCTCCGAGTACCGCACGGCCGAATCCACCACCCGCGAGTACGGCACCGCCGAATTCCCCCGGGTCGACCCGGACGCGACCGACCCCGTGCCGGGTCGACCGACCGGCGGCGTCGACCAGCCCCGGCCCGACGATCACCGGGACTGATACCGATCGCTGTGGTCCGGCGTGGGTCGTGCATAAACTGGCCGGCGGAGGTTTCCACCTCCGCCGGCCGGTCCGCGTCAGGCGACCGGTTAGGGCCCCACCGGGACGAGTCCCACTCGCCCGCCCTCACCCACCGAGGAGTTCGCTCCAGATGACCCAGTCCCCCGCCGTGCCCACCCCCGCTCCGCAGGGTCCGGTCCGCCTCGGCGAGCGGGCCGCCCGTACGCTCACCGCCGAGCTGGCCCGGCACCACGGTTCGAAGACCGCACTGCTGGTCGGGGCACAGGCGGACACCGCGGTGCTCGACGCCGCGATCAGTGCCCTGCTCCCCGGCGACGTGCTCACCCTCGTACCGGCCGAACCGGGCGACGCGGCACAGCTACGCACCCACGTCGCCGCCCACGGTCCCTGGGTGGCCGACCGGATCCAGATCGTCGACGAACTCGCCGAGGCCCAGCCGGCGGAAATCGTGCTGGCGGCCGTCCCGCTGACCGGCACCGTCGACGAGACCCGTGCCACCCTGTCCGAACTGGGTGCACAACTCGCCAAGGGCGGGGTGCTGACGGTCGCGGTGCCGGCGATGCCCGGCCGGACCGAGGGCGCCGGCGCGGAACTGGACCGGCAGTCGGCCCTGTTCGGTGTCGGCACCGACCTGGTCCTGCTGAACCAACCACCGCTGCGGATCCACCGGCTCCGGTTCACCCCGGCGGAGGTCGCGACGGCCGCGCGGCTGGCGCCCGTGTACCGGCCGTCGAGCGTCCCGATCACCCGCACGATGCACATCGACTCGAACGGGATCGCCGCCGCCGGAATCGCGCTCGGCCTGGCCGCACTCGCCAAGATCACCCGACCGAAGTCCCGGCTGTGGCTGGTGCCCGCGCTCGCCGCCGCCCCGGTGGCCGCGTTCTTCCGCGACCCGGAGCGTGACCTGCCCGACGACGAATCCGCCGTGGTCGCCGCCGCCGACGGCCGGGTGCTGTCGGTCGAGCGGCTCATCGACGAACGCTTCGGCGACGGCGAGTTCCTCCGCGTCGCGGTGTTCCTCTCCGTACTCGACGTGCACGTCAACCGGTCACCGGTGGCGGGCAAGGTGGTCGACTACTTCGTCGCCGACGGTGGTTTCGCCGCCGCGATGAAACCGGCCGCGGAGCACAACGTGGCCGCGTACACGGTGTTGGACACCGAGCGGGGCACGGTCGTGGTGGCGCAGCGTACGGGCCTGATCGCCCGCCGGATCGTGCAGCGCGCCCCCGTGGGGGCACTGCTGGCCAAGGGTGAGCGGATCGGACTGATCCGGTTCGGCTCGCGTACCGACGTCTACCTGCCCGCCGAGGCGGCCGACCCGCTGGTGGGACCGGGCGACAAGGTGATCGGCGGGTCGTCGGTGATCGCACGCTGGCGCTGAGCCTGATGTGGGTCGGGGCGCCCCGGAGAGATCTCGGAGCGCCCCGACCACAGCGGTCGAGGCGCGTCGAGCATCGATCAAGCTGGTGCCGGGCGCAGGGCCGTGGGTCAGCCGGTGCCGGGGCGGGGCGGGTGGGTCAGATGGTGCCGCGCTGGCGCCACCAGAGCAGCGGGCCGCTGGCCAGGTACGCGACCACCAGGAGCGCGAAGGTGAGCCGGACGTCGACGAGCGCGCCGATCACCGGTGCCAGCCACACCCACGGCGGCAGCTTCACCAGCCGGGCGAGCTTGGCGTAGGGGAAGCTGGAGACCATCGCGAAGGCCAGCAGCCCGACCCCGGCGACCTGGACCGTGCCGGGGACCGGCAGCCCGATCAGCACCACCAGCGCGAGCACCGCGGCGGCCATCGTGGTCGGCACCCCGCAGAAGAACCGCCCGTCCTTGGGCGAGACGTTGAACCGGGCCAGCCGGATCGCGGCGCATGCCGCGACCAGGGCGCAGGCGACGGCGGCAGCCGGGGTCGAGACCGAACCGGACAGCGAGGCGTAGACCACCACGGGGGCCGCCAGGCCGAACGAGCACATGTCGGCCAGCGAGTCCATCTGGGCGCCGAACGGACTGGCCACCCCGAGCTTGCGGGCCAGTGCCCCGTCGAGGCCGTCGAAGACCACGCAGGCGATCAGGCAGATCGCCGCCGTGCGCTCGTCGCCCCGCATGGCCAGGAAGATGGCCAGCATCCCGAGCGTCAGGCTGGCCAGGGTGCAGCCGTTGACCAGGGCGAACTTGACCCGGCGGCCGAGCGTACGCTCGCCGGGCAGCAGCGGGATGGCCATCCCGGGCGACACGTCGTCGACCGGGCTCATCGGCCCGATCGCGGGACTGACCGGTGCGACCGACTCGATCTCGGCCTCGGTCAGCCGGTCGAAACCGTACCGGCTGCGGAACGGGGCTCGGGGATCACCTGGATAATGGTGTTCCGGCCGGAGGACGGTGGCGGTCATGCCACCCCGCTCGTCGTCCCGACGTGCGACCCGAACCAGCAGCACCTGCCTGGCGAACGCGCCACCCCGGCGCAACTGCCCGGTCCAGCGGCGCCCGGCGGGGCGCGGGTTCTCTGTCGTACGCCGACGCCAAGGGGCTCTCGGCACGTTTCCTCCATTACCCGATCGACTCGTCCGCCACCCCCGGTGGCGACCCGGCTGACTCATGCCGGGGTCCTGGGGTTGTTGGCCGGCAAGCTTTTGCGGCCTACACCATCGCACAGACGGAAGCGCCTTGGCGATAGCTGCCGGCGGAGCATTTCCCGCAAACCGCTCGATCCGCTCAGAGACCCTGTCCGGGGCACAATCCCGGCGGATGGCCACCGGAACACACGCTGTCAGTGTATCGGAATCATCCACAACGGTCATTTCGGCGACGTTTTACCTGCCCAACCGCTCCAGTCCCAGCGCCGCGACGTCGGTGAGCGGGAGCCTCGCGGCCTCGGCCACCGGGAACCAGGCAGCCTCGGCCGTCGATCCCCCGGGGGCCTCGGTCACCCGCGCCTCGGTCGGCACGTCCACCTCGACCCGATAGATCACCCGTACGCTGTGCCAGTTCATCGGCCGGCCCTCCGGCCCGCTGGCGGCGGGACTGTGCAGGTGCGTGACATCGATCAGGTCGGTGACCCGGCCCAGCTGCCCCGCCTCCTCCATCAACTCGCGCAGCAGCCCGGTGGCCGGCTGCTCGCCGTGATCGGTCCCGCCACCGGGCAGGTGCCACCGCCCGGCGCCCGGATACCTCGGGGCGATCAGCGACAGCAGCACCCTCCCGGCCGGGTCGGTCACCAACCCGTACGCGGCGAAGCGCTGGCCGGCGTTGGGCGGCAACGGTGGCAGCGGCCGGCGTACGGCACCCGGGGGCGCCTCCGGCAGCGGTGTGACCGGCTGGCCGAGCAGTTCGGCGGTGAACGGCATCAGCGGCAACCGGGGCAACTCCTCGGGTGGGACCCAGGCCACCAGGTCGGTGGTGCCGTCCGGGTCGGAGCGCAGGGTGCCGCCGGTCGGGCGTACCCGGTAGATGACCCGGTCGGTGTGCACGTCCTCGTCCGGCTTGCCCAGCCGGCTCAGGTCGGACAGCACCGCGCTCACCTCGACGACCTCGACCCGCAGCCCGGTCTCCTCGGCGAACTCCCGGACCAGGGCCGTCGCCGGGTGTTCCCCGTGCCCCACACCACCACCGGGGACCTGCCAGATTCCGGCGATGTCGGCGGTCTTCGACGACCGGGTCAGCAGCACCCGCCCCTCGTCGTCCCGGCACAGCCCGTACGCCCCGATCCGCCGCCGCCGCATTGCACCCGTCCCCCGTGTCGACATCCGTTGATCACGAGGTTAGCTCCGCCGCCCGGCAGTCCGTCACGCCCGAGCGGTGACGAAGGGTCCCCGGGTACCGCTCCTGGCAGCGGAAGGGACCCTTCCTACCCGGTTGTCGGAGCAAGCGGGGGTCGGGGGCAGGGCGGGCGGCGGGTGGGGTGTCAGGGGCGGCGGGCGGCCTCGACGGCCTCGGCGGTCACCTCGGTGAGCCGCTCGGCGGGCAGGGCGGCCAGTTCGTCCGGGCCGAACCAGCGCGCCTCGGAGGTGGATCCGCCGACGTCGCCCACGGTCGGCGGCGCGGGCGCGTCCACCGCGACCCGGTAGAAGGCCCGTACGCCGTGCCAGTCGATCGGGTAGCCCTCCGGCCCCAGCGAGGCGGCGTCCCGGTGACTCGCCACACCGAGCAGCTCGATCAGGCGCCCGCGCTGGCCGGTCTCCTCGACCAGCTCCCGGATCAGCGCCGCACCCGGCTGCTCGCCGTAGTCGGTCCCGCCACCGGGCAGGTGCCAGCAACCGGCACCCGGGTAGCCGTCCGCGACCCGGGTCAGCAACACCCGCCCGGCCGGGTCGGTGGCCACCGCGTACGCGGCGAAGCGCTGCGCGCGGTGCAGCCCGTCCGGGCCCGGCACCGCATTGAACGACGGGAAGTCGGGTGCTTCCTCCGGGCAGAGGTCGATCGGACCCGGCGGCAGCTCCAGCGCCTGGGCGGTGAACGGGCGCAGCGGCAGTGACTTCGCCTCGTCCAGGCTGTACCAGCGGGCCAGGTCGGTCGGCTGGCCGATCCGGTCGCAGAGGGTGCCGCCCCGGATCGAGACCCGGTAGAGCAGGCGGTCGGTGTGGATGGTGACACCCCGCTGGGGCAGGGAGCGCATGTCGGCCAGCACGTCGATCAGCCCGGACACCGAGACCGACAGCCCGGTCTCGGCGGCTGTCTCCCGTACGACCGTGTGGTTGGGATCTTCACCGTGGTCGACCGCACCGCCCGGCAACGACCACACTCCGGGCGTGCCGGACCGGGACGAGGCGCGTACCAGCAGCACCTGGTCCTCGGAATCTGTACAAACGGCGTAAGCCGCAATCCTACGAATCGGCTCCAGCGCAGGGGTCACAGGGCCAAATTCTCCCCGGATCATGTTCCGGGTCGATGAACAGAGTCAGATTCCTGACAGATGGCCACACTTTCGGGGGACAGTCAGGGTATGGATCGGGGCGGTCACCGAGGTCGGCTGCCCGCCCGGCGCGGACCGTGGAGACATGACCGAGATGCCCTCGCACCAGACCCCGCCACCGCAGGACCCCACCCGGCAGACCCCGCCGTTCCAGCCCTCACCGTCCCAGGGGCCGCCGCAAGCCCCGCCGTTCCAGGGGCCGCAGTTCCAGGCCCCGCCGTCCCAAGGACCGCCGCAGGGACCACGGTTCCAAGGGCCGTTCCGGGCGACGCAGGGCCAGGGGCCGCAGTTCCAGGCGCCGTACCGGCAGTTGCGACGGCCGGTGACCGATCGGATGCTCGCCGGTGTGGCGAGCGGTCTGGGGCGCTACTTCGCCGTCGACCCGACCCTGGTCCGGGTCGTCTTCGCCGTCGCCGTGGTGCTCACCGGCGGGGTCGCGCTGCTGGCGTACCCGGTCATGTGGTTCCTGATGCCGGCCGAGCCGGCCGGCGCGCCCGCGTGGCCGCACCCGGCCCCCGGCTGGACGCCGCCGGCAGGCTGGACCCAGCCGGCTCCCGGCACGGGCCCGGTCACCCCGTCGGCGTGACCGGGTCCGCCCGGGGCTACTCCCACTCGATGGTGCCCGGCGGCTTGCTGGTGACGTCGAGCACCACCCGGTTCACCTCGGGCACCTCGTTGGTGATCCGGGTGGAGATCCGGCCGATCAGGTCGTAGGGCAGGCGGGACCAGTCCGCGGTCATCGCATCCTCGCTGGAGACCGGGCGCAGCACCACGGGATGACCGTAGCTGCGCCCGTCGCCCTGCACCCCGACGCTGCGTACGTCGGCGAGCAGCACCACCGGGAACTGCCAGACGTCGCGGTCCAGGCCGGACGCGGTCAGCTCCTCGCGGGCGATCAGGTCGGCGGCGCGGAGCAGGTCGAGCCGCTCCCGGTCGACCGAGCCGATGATCCGGATGGCCAGCCCCGGACCGGGGAACGGGTGCCGCCAGACCATCTCCTCGGGCAGCCCGAGGGCCACCCCGAGTGCCCGTACCTCGTCCTTGAAGAGCGTCCGCAGCGGCTCCACCAGCGCGAACTTCAGGTCGTCGGGCAGACCGCCCACGTTGTGGTGAGACTTGATGTTGGCCGTACCGGTGCCGCCGCCGGACTCGACCACGTCCGGGTAGAGCGTCCCCTGGACCAGGAACTCCACGTCCCCGGCGGCGGCCACCTCACGGGCGGCGGCCTCGAAGACCCGGATGAACTCCCGGCCGATGATCTTGCGCTTCTCCTCCGGGTCGACCACACCGGCCAGCGCACCGAGGAAACGGTCGGCCGCGTCGACCACCTTGAGCTTGATCCCGGTCGCGGCGACGTAGTCCTGTTCCACCTGCTCGGCCTCACCGGCGCGCAGCAGCCCGTGGTCGACGAAGACGCAGGTGAGCTGGTCACCGACGGCCCGGTGGACCAGCGCCGCGGCGACCGCCGAGTCGACCCCGCCGGAGAGGCCGCAGATGACCTCCCGGTCGCCCACCCGGGCCCGGATCGCGGCCACCTGCTCGTCGATGATGTTGGCCGGCGTCCAGGTCGGCTCGATCCCGGCGACGTCGTAGAGGAAGCGGGTCAGCATGGTCTGGCCGTGGGCGGTGTGCCCGACCTCCGGGTGGAACTGCACCCCGGCCCGACGACCCACCAGGTCCTCGAACGCGGCCACCGGCGCACCGGCGGACGCGGCGGTCACCGCGAAACCGACCGGCGCCTCGGTCACGCAGTCACCGTGGCTCATCCAGACCGACAGGTCACCCGGCAACTCGCGGAGCAGCACACCGGCCTCGGCCGCCGGGCTCAACGCGGTGCCACCGAACTCCCGACCACCGGTACGTGCCACCGTGCCGCCGAGCGCCTGGGCCATCGCCTGGAAGCCGTAACAGATGCCGAAGATCGGCACCCCGGCGTCGAACAGCTTGGCGTCGACCTGCGGCGCACCGGGCGCGTAGACACTCGAAGGTCCGCCGGAGAGGATGATCGCCGCGGGATCCCGGGCCAGCATCTCGGCCACCGGCATGGAGTGCGGAACGATCTCGGAGTAGACCTTCGCCTCCCGTACCCGACGGGCGATGAGCTGGGCGTACTGGGCTCCGAAGTCAACCACCAGGACGGGGCGCGGCGTGCTCATGTGCAGGAAGCCTACCTACTGACCCGGGGTAGGAGCGAATCGCGCCGGACCGGACGCCCACCCGGACCGCCGGCGGCGCGCGATCATGTTCGGCAGGTCCGGACACGCAACCTGAACTGCCATCTTGGCGTTTTGTCAATAGGGTGTCGGGCAGAAAAGCGGCCAGCCATCCACAGATCAACAATCGGCTGGTCACGGCCGGCCGGAAGGAGCCGACACGATGGCGGACGGCGGGCAGCACCGGGCGGCCGAGGACGAACCCGACACCGGTTCCGGGGGTACGTCGAGCCGCTGGTGGCACAGCCGGCGCCGGATCAGCTGGGCGGCCGGGATCGTGGTCGCCGTACTCCTGGTGGCCGGTGCCGCGATCATGACCGGCGCGCTGCGGGACTCCGGGCGGGCCGACCCGGCCGCCGAGCAGTCCACCCCGAGCGCCCCCGCCGTGCCGGCGACCCCGACGCCCAGCCCCACCCCGGAACCGGGCGCCGCCATCACCGGACCACTCAACCTGCTGCTCGTCGGCGTCGACACCCGGGTCAGCGAACCGGACTGGGAGCCGCACGCGGACGCCGTACTGATCATGCACGTGACGAAGGAGCTGGACCGGGCGTACCTCTTCTCGCTCCCCCGGGACCTGGTGGTCGACATCCCGCCGTTCGCCAAGGCGAAGTTCGGCGGCCAGCGGACCAAACTCACCCACGCGATGAGCTACGGCAGCCACGTCGCCGACGGCAAGTCCAAGCCGAACACGGCGCAGGGACTCGAACTGGTCGAGACGACGGTCAGCCGGTACACCGGAATCGCCGAATGGGACGCGAGTGCCGTACTCACCTTCGGCGGCTTCGACAACCTGGTCGACGCGCTCGGCGGGATCGACCTCTACATCGACCAGCGGGTCGCCTCCCAGCACCGGCAGCCGAATGGCGAGCACCGGCCGGGCAACGCCGCCAACGACGGGTACGCCGGACCGCAGATGATCTACGAGGAGGGTGTGCGGCACCTCAACGGCTGGCAGGCGCTGGACTACGCCCGGCAGCGCTACACCACCGGCGGTGACTACGCCCGCCAGCGCCACCAGCAGCAGCTCATCAAGGCGATCATCGGCCGGGTGGTCAGCGAGCAGATGGCCCGCGACCCGGACCGGCTCCAGCAGGTGCTCCGGGCGCTCGGCGAGACGCTCATCTTCAGCGGACGCGAGCAGCGGGTGATCGACTTCGCCTTCGCGCTCAGCGGACTGCGGCCGGAGGCGCTCACCCTGGTCGGGCTGCCCGGCGCGTCGGTCGGCACCGGCGGGTCGTACCGGGGCGAACAGCTCACCCAGGCCGGCACCCGGTTCCTCACCGAACTGCTCGCCGGCCGCGCCGAGGAGTACCTGGCAGCCAACCCCAAACTCGTCGTCGCCCGGTAACAGTCGTCACCCCGGCGACGGCGGGTCCGGAGACCGGAGTCGGCGGGTCCGGAGACCGGAGTCGGCGGGTCGGGAAATCGGCGACGGCGGTCAGGAGGCCGGGGGCGGCGGTGGCGGGGCGGTGGTGCCGGAGAGCCAGGCGTCGAAGAGCGGGCGCAACGTACGACCGGAGACCCGCTCGGCGACCGTGAGCAGGTCGGCGGTGACCACGGTGCCGTTGCGCTTCTCCGCCGTCCAGGTCTTCAGGACCCGGAAGAACGCCTCGTCGCCGACGGTCAGCCGCAACGCGTGTACGGCCAGCGCCCCGCGCTGGTACACCGGCCGACCGAACAGGGCCGACCGACCGGGATCCAGAGCCGGCTTCGACCAGTCCGTGGCCTGGTACGCCCGGTCGAACGACTGCTGCGCGGTCATGCCGCCGTCATGCTCCGTCCACAGCCACTCCGCGTAGGTGGCGAAGCCCTCGTTCAGCCAGAGGTCGCTCCATCGGCGTACCGAGACACTGTCACCGAACCACTGGTGGGCCAGCTCGTGGGCGACCACCGTGTCGTTCGGGCCGGAGGTGAAGAAGGCGGGGCCGTAGACCGGCCGGGACTGGGTCTCCAACGCGTACCCGATCCGGCGGTCGCTGAGCGCGATCCCGCCGTACGACTCGAACGGGTACGGGCCGAACTGGGTGGCCAGGAAGTCGCTGATCTCCCCGGTCCGGTCCAGTGACCGTTCGGCCGGTCCGCCCTCGGGCAGGCTCGCCGCCACCGCCGTCACCAGCGGCTTCCCCTCGTGCGTGCCGGTCTCCACCCGGTAGTTCCCGATCACCAGGGTGGTCAGGTAGCTCGCCATGGGGGTCCGCTCCGACCAACGCCAGGTGGTCCACCCGCCATCGGTCGACCGCTCACCCGGTACGCCGTTGCTCAACGCGCTCAGCTCCTGCGGGACGGTGACCGCGATGTCGTAGCTGGCCTTGTCCTCGGGATGGTCGTTGACCGGGAACCAGGTGCTCGCCGACTCGGGCTGGCCCAGCGCGATCGCACCGTCCTCGGTGGCCATGAACCCACCCTCACCGAGGTCCGGGCTGTTGATCGGTCCCGGCACGCCGTTGTACTCCACCTCGACCGTGAACCGGTCGTCCCTGGCCAGCCCCCGCTTCGGGGTGATCACCAACTCGCCGTCGTCGTGGCGGTAGTCGGACCGGGCGCCGTCCACCACCACCTTGTCGACCTTCAACCCGACCAGGTCCAGATTGAACCGGGACAGGTCCTGCGTGGCGGTCGCGGTGATGGTCGCGGTGCCGGAGAGCTTGTCGTCTGCCGGGTCGTACCGCACCTTCAGCCCGTAGTTGGCCACGTCGTAGCCGCCGTTGCCGTAGGTCGGGAAGTACGGGTCACCGACCCCGTCGGCGCCCGGCCGGAAGTTCCGCCCATCGCGCGACGACCCGGAGCCGTCGGGACCCGTACAGCCGGCGGTCAACACCAGCACCCCGGCCACCGCCGCCGCGAGCACGGCGGCCGGGCGCGCGCCGACCGCCGTACGTCCAGAGCTTTTTCCGAACCGCAGACCGTGAGTCACCGGACGAGCCTAGGGTGCGACGGCGCCGGGCGGACCGGCAACCGCTCCGCTTCACCGGTTCGGTTAATGGCGGAACGGTCGCCGGCAGAAGTCCGTCGCTACCGTTCGAGGTCAAGCACGAGGCCGACCTTCTGGAACTCCTTCAGGTCGCGGTAACCGCACTTGGCCATCGCCCGGCGCAGGCCGCCGAAGAGGTTCTGCTGGCCGTCCGGCTCGTCGGCCGGACCGTAGAGCAGCCGCTCCATCGACCCGAGCGACTCCTCGGCCACCCCGAACGCGCCTCGCGGCAGCTCCGGGTGGCTGGCGGCCGGGTGCCACCAGGCACCGGCGGCGGGCGCCTCGTCGCAGAGCGACAGCGGCTCGCCGAGCATCACCGCGTCCGCACCGCAGCCGAGCGCCTTCGCGATGTCGCCGGAGGTGCGCAGGTCACCGTCGGCGATCAGGTGGACGTACCGGCCACCGGTCTCGTCGAGGTAGTCCCGGCGGGCGGCGGCGGCGTCCGCGATCGCGGTCGCCATCGGCACCCGGATGCCGAGGACCGACTCGGTGGTCGACCACTCGTCGCCGCCGAGACCGACGATCACCCCGGCGGCACCGGTCCGCATCAGGTGCAGCGCGGTCTTGTAGTCGGTGCAGCCACCGACCACGACCGGGAGGTCGAGATCGGCGATGAACTCCTTGAGGTTCAGCGGCTCGTCGGTGGTGGAGACGTGCTCCGCCGAGACGAGCGTGCCCTGGATCACCAGGATGTCCACGCCCGCGTCGAGGATCACCGGGGCGAGGGCCAGGGTGTGCTGCGGGGAGACCCGTACGGCCACCGTGCCGCCGGCCTCGCGCATCTGGCGTACCCGCTCGGTGATCAGCTCCGGCCGGATCGGCTCGGCGTAGACCTCCTGGAGGCGGCGGGTCGCGTTGGAGTCCTCACCGAGCCCGCTCAGCTCCTCCAGGATCTTGGTGGGGTCCTCGTACCGGGTCCACAGACCCTCGACGTTGAGCACGCCGAGACCGCCGAGCCGGCCGAGGGCGGCCGCCGAGGTCGGGCTCATGGTGGCGTCCGAGGGGTGCCCGACGCAGGGGATCCGGAACGGGTAGGCGTCGAGCTGCCAGGCCGTGGACACGTCGTCCACGTCCCGGGTACGACGGCTCGGCACGATCGCGATGTCGTCCAGGTGGTAACCGCGTTGAGCGGTTTTACCCAGCCCGATTTCGACCACGTCACGCATGGGGCACTCCAGCGGATGAGAAGGTTGGCGGCGAGTCGGTGGCGCGGGTCAGCGGGTGTGGTAGTTCGGTGCCTCGACCGTCATCTGGATGTCGTGCGGGTGGCTCTCCTTCAGCCCCGCCGCGGTGATCCGGATGAGCTGGCCACGGCGGTGCAGCTCGGGGATGCTCTCCGCGCCGACGTACCCCATCGCGAGCCGGAGCCCGCCGATGAGCTGGTGGGCGACCGAGGACAGCGGGCCCCGGTACGGCACCTGCCCCTCGACACCCTCCGGAACCAGCTTCTCCTCGCTGGTCACGTCCTGCTGGAAGTAGCGGTCCTTGGAGTACGACCGGGCCTGACCACGGGACTGCATCGCGCCGAGCGACCCCATCCCCCGGTACGCCTTGTACTGCTTGCCGTTGATGATGAGCAGGTCGCCGGGGCTCTCCTCGCAGCCGGCGAGCAGGCTGCCGAGCATCACCGTGTCGGCGCCGGCCACCATCGCCTTGGCGATGTCGCCGGAGTATTGGATGCCGCCGTCGGCGATGACCGGAACCCCGGCCGGGCGGCAGGCCCGGACGGCTTCCATGATCGCGGTGATCTGCGGCACGCCGACCCCGGCCACCACCCGGGTGGTGCAGATGGCGCCCGGCCCGACCCCGACCTTGACCGCGTCGGCGCCGGCCTCGACCAGGGCCTTCGCCCCGGTGTACGTGGCCACGTTGCCGCCGATCACGTCGACCGTGGTGTCCTTCTTCAACCGGGTGACCATGTCCAGTACGGCCCGCTGGTGGCCGTGGGCGGTGTCCACGATCAGCACGTCGACACCCGCCTCGACCAGGGTCCGGGCCCGCTTGTACGAGTCCTCGCCCACCCCGACCGCCGCGGCGACCCGCAGCCGGCCGGCGTCGTCCTTGCTCGCGTTCGGGAACTGCTCGCTCTTGGCGAAGTCCTTGACGGTGATCAGCCCGCGCAGCCGGCCGCTGGCGTCGACGATCGGGAGCTTCTCCACCTTGTGCTGGCGCAGCAGCTCCAGCGCCTCGTCCTTGGAGACTCCGACGGTCGCGGTGACCAGCGGCATCCGGGTCATGATGTCGCGGACCGGGGTGTCTCCGTCGGTGACGAAGCGCATGTCCCGGTTGGTGACGATGCCGACCAGGAGGCCGTCGGCGTCGGTGACCGGGACGCCGGAGATCCGGTACCGGCCGCAGAGCGCGTCCACGTCCCGCAGGGTGTGTTCCGGGCTACAGGTGATCGGGTTGGTCACCATGCCCGCCTCGGACCGCTTGACCAGGTCGACCTGGAGCGCCTGGTCCTCGATCGAGAGGTTGCGGTGCAGTACGCCGATGCCGCCCTGCCGGGCCATGGCGATCGCCATCCGGCCCTCGGTGACGGTGTCCATCGGGCTGGACAGCAGCGGGATGGCGATGGAGACGTTGCGGGTCACCCGGGTGAGCGTGTTCACCTTGCTGGGCACGATGTCCGACTCGGCGGGCTGCAACAGCACGTCGTCGAAGGTGAGTCCGAGCGGGACCGCACGGGCGGAACCGGAGGGCAGCTCGGGCATCAGCCCGCCGAACTGGTCGGCGTCGCCGCTGCCCGACGGAAGATCGTTGGTGGGTGAATTGTCCACGAGTTCTCCCCTGAGCTGGTTGGTCGGGCTTCGCCGGGCGACCAGGGCGCACGCATCGGCGTGCCCGTACGTGCGGCGCGATGGTTCATCGTACCCAGTGAGCTGCGGCGGCCCGGCAGGAGCGGGCGGTACGGCGGCAGCGGCCGGACGGTATGGCGGTGCCGGGCGGGCGGGTGGGCGTACGGGTTCGGGGCGGCCGCACTCGGGGGCGCTCGGCGGGCCGGGCGACGAGGGTGGGCGCGACGGGCGCGGTTACGACTACGGTGGAGGGGTGCACGACGAGCCGATCGACCCGTTCAACGGCGACCCCGCCGATCCGTCAGCGGGCCTCGACGACCCCGTCGAGGACGCCGACCTTGATCCGCTTTCCGAGGTCGAGCGGCAGGATGTCCTGGAGGACCTGGCCGACCTGGAGATCTACCAGGCGTTGCTGGGGCCGACCGGCGTCCGTGGCCTGGTGATCGAGTGCGAGGACTGCCACGAGCCGCACTACTTCGACTGGGACCTGCTCCGGGGCAACCTGCGGCACCTGCTCAGCTCCGGCCGGCCGAGGGTGCACGAGCCGGCTTTCGATCCCGACCCCGACCACTACGTGACCTGGGAATACGCCCGGGGCTACGCCGATGGGGTGCACGACACCCTGGCCGAGGGAACCGACGACGACGAGGAAGACCCGTCGACCTGACCCGGTGACCGACCGGCCCGCACCCCGGCGGGGAGCCGGTGTTGGCGTACGGCTCAGGCGACCAGACCGGCTCGGAAGCCGGCGGCTACCGCGTGGGCCCGGTCCCGGGCGCCGAGCTTGCGGAACAGCCGGCGGGCGTGGGTCTTGACGGTGTCCTCCGAGACGAACAGCTCCCGGCCGATCTCCGCGTTGCTCTTTCCGTCCGCCATGCCGAGCAGCACCTGCAACTCCCGCTCGGTCAACGCCGCGCGCCGCAGCGGGCCGGTCGCACCGGGTCCGGCGGCGGCCGCCGCAGGTCGACCGTAACCACCGGTGTTCGCCGGGTCGCCCCGCCGGGGGCCGGTGAACCGGTTGTCCGGGGGCGTGTTCGTCCGGGCGTCGGAGCCGTCGGCCGGCGGGCCGTCGCCGTCGGCGGGAGCCCGATGCTCGCCGGGAACGTCGTCGCCGCGCTGTACCGGAACCACGGTCGGCCCGGTCTGCGGATTGGCCCCACCGGTGTCGTCCGCCGCGTCGGCCCGTCCGCCGTGGTCCGAGCCGAGCGCCGGGCCGGTCACCACCGGACCGCTCCCGCCGGGAACCGCACCGGGGCGCGCCGGCAGTCGTGAGGCCGCACCGGACAACCGTTCGGCGGTGGCCCGTCCGGCGGCACCGGCGACCTCAGCGGGCAGGGGTGCGCCGGTCGACCCGCCGGCACCGGTGAGCCCGGTGCCCCGGCCGCCCCGACCGGGCGTACTGAGCAGGAGCATCGCCTTCGCCACCACACTGACCAGGTCGTGGTCGCCGCCGGGCAGCAGTCCCCGACCGCCGGCCGCGATGACCGCCGCCGCGACGCCGGGTTCCTCCGCCCCGAGCAGCAGGATCGCCGCCCCGGGGGCGCGGGCCAGCACCCGTCGGGTGAAACCCACGCTGTCCGGCCGGGTGAGCGCGGTGTCGACCAGCAGCACGTCGGCCGGGCGTTCGGCCAGGCGCAGCATCACCTCGGGATCGGAGATCGCCGTACGCACCACGGCCGCCAGCCCGAGCCGGGCCGCGGCGGACGCGACGCTCTGCGCCGCGAGCGGTGTCCGGACACAGACGAGGACAGTACGCACGGTGGTCTCCTTTCCCCCTGACGAGCAGACCACGACCGCCACTGATCATGACGAGTTTCCGGCTGATGGAAAGCAAACTTTTTGCCCGTTCCGGCTGGTTCCACGGACTTACCGCCCTGCTGGCGCCACCTGAGGCGGTCTGACCGGTGGCTCGCCGCGTCCGGACCGACGCCGGCGGGGACGGAAATGATCAGGTTCGGACGATCAGACACGTGTGATGGAACGGCGGGCTGGGTATGGCGGAACCGAGGCCGGAATCGGGCGTGTCAACGCGGCCCGCCGCCCGGACACCGGCCTTGGTCGAGTGTCCATCGCGGTGCCGCGGGAGGAGGGTTGCAGATGTCGAACGTACGCAGACTGCCCGGACCCATCGTCGATCTGTGGGAATGGCAACGGTTCGGGGCCTGCCGAGGGCGCGACACCGCGCAGTTCTTCCATCCCGATGGTGAGCGTGGGGCGTCCCGCAACCGCCGGGAGACGGGGGCGAAGAAGGTCTGCGGGACCTGCCCGGTACGTGCCGAGTGCGCCGCGCACGCGCTGGCCGTACGCGAGCCATATGGCGTCTGGGGCGGGTTCAGCGAGTCGGAGCGGCTCCGGCTGCTCGCCGTCGGCTGGGAGGACCTCGCCGACCGGCGCCGTACCCGCGTCGACATCTCCCGCCTCGAGGCGCGCCTGGGCCGCCCCTTCCACTCCACCCTCCCCGCCCAACGCGCCGCCAGCTAACCCCACCCCGGATCACCTCGTTGATCATGAAGTTAGCGACAGGAAATCGGCCAAAACCGTCGCTAACTTCATGATCAACGAGGTGATCGACCGGTGCGCGGGGTGTGGGGGGTTAGGGGGTGCGGGGTTAGCGGACGGTCAGCTGGAGGGTGTGCCAGCCGGTGGCGCCGTCAGGGGCTACCGGGCGGGGTTGGCTGGGTTGGGTTTCGCCGGTGGCGTCGGTGGCGCGTACGCGGAGGGTGTGGTCGCCCTCCGTCGCCTGCCACTGCCAGGACCACTGCACCCAGGTGTCCACGGAGGCGGACGGGGCGAGCGTGGCCTGCTCCCACGGGCCGCCGTCGACCTGCACCTCGACCTGCTTGATCCCCCGGTGCTGCGCCCAGGCCACCCCGGCGACCGTGACCGGGCCGGGGGTGAGCCGGTTGCGCGACCGGGGCGTGTCGATCCGGGACTGGGTCTTGATCGGCCCCTCCGGCGACCAGCCGCGCGGCACCCAGTAGGCGTCGAAGTCGGAGAACCGGGTCAGTTCCAGCTCCACCACCCACTTGCAGGCCGAGACGTAGCCGTACAGGCCGGGCACCACGACCCGGACCGGGAAACCGTGCTGGACCGGAAGCGGTTCGCCGTTCATGCCGACCGCCAGCATGGCGTCGCGCCCGTCGCGCATCAGCGCGGTCGGAGTGCCGCAGGTCCAGCCGTCGGCGGACCGGCCCACCACCTGGTCGGCGTCGTCGAGCGGCCCAGCCTCGTCGAGCAGGTCCTTCAGCGGTACGCCGAGCCAGCGCGCGTTGCCGATCAGGTCCCCACCGACCTCGTTGGACACGCAGGCGAGCGTGATGTCGCGCTCGATCAGCGGACGGGCGAGCAGGTCGGCGTAGTTCAGGGTGATCGGGTTGCGGACCCGGCCGTGGATGCGCAGTTGCCAGGTTCCCGGGTCGACCTGCGGCACCACCAGCGCGGTGTCGATCCGGTAGAACTGGGAGTTCGGCGTGGTGTACGGGGCCAGTTGCGCCAGCGACAGGTCGGCACCGGCCGGCACCGGTGGCGCCGGGCTGGCCGGGGCGGGCAGCGTCACCGCCGCCCGTGCGTCGGACACCCCGCGCCGGGTGGCGATCCAGCGCCCGCCGAAGCCGCTCAACGCCGCGGCCCCCAACGTCACCCCCACCCCGGTCAGGAACCGTCGCCGCCCCTCCGCGAAATCCTCCCGGTCGGCCAACTCCCGCCGCTCGGCCGCACCCCGATCCTCGACCGACTCCCGCCGCTCGGCGGCACCCTCACGTTCGGCGGCACCCTCGCGCCCGGCGGCACCCTCGCGCTCGGCCACCTCCCGAGCGCCGGTCAGGGATGGCACGGTGGATTCGACCAGGGGTGCGTCCGGCCAGGGAGCGGGGACCAGGACGGCGCGCAGCCGGCGGAGCACTCCGGCCGCGAGGGCGGCGCCGACCAGCGAGGGCAGTACGGCACCGGCGCCCGCACCCGGACGGGTCAGTGCCGCGATCGCCCCGACGAGGCCGAACAGGGCGATGCCGGCGTACCCGACCAGTGGGACGCGCAGGGTGCGTACGCCGATCAGCGCGGCGAAGCCGGCCAGCAGTACGCCGGTGCCGACCAGCAGCGCGGTCTTGTCGTGTACGCCGAACACGTCGATCGCGAACTGCTTCAGCGGCTCGGGTACGAGGTCGACCACGACCCCGCCGACCGCGACGAGCGGAGCGGATCGCGCCCCGGTCAGTACGGCGACCAGCTCGGCCGAGCCGATCGCGACCGCGGCGGCGGCGATCCCGGCCAGTGCGCCGTACCTGCGCTGTTGGGTGCTCACCCGCCCAGTGTTGACGATCACGGGGCGGACCGGTAGTGACGTGAACCTCGGGTGGACGCAAACCAGGGTAGATTCGCGCGGATTGGCGCTTGGTACGCCATTGACGCGGATCTACCCTGGTTCGACGGTTACTACGGGTGTTGCGGTGTTACCGGGTGATCAGAAGCCCGGGCCGTGCTGGTGGCCGTGGCCGTGGCCACCGCCGGCGGAAGCCTCCGACTTGGCCGGCTTCTCCACGATCAGGCTCTCCGTGGTCAGCAGCAGACCGGCGATCGACGCGGCGTTGATGACCGCGTTGCGGGTCACCTTCACCGGGTCGACGATGCCGGCCTTGGCCAGGTCGACGTACTCGTCGGTGGCGGCGTTGAGGCCGAAGCCCCAGTCGCTGCCGGCGACCTTCTGCACGACCACGTAACCGTCGTGACCGGCGTTCTGGGCGATCCAGCGCAGCGGCTCGACCAGCGCCTTGCGGACGATCGAGACACCGACCTTCTCGTCACCGGTGAAGCCCAGGTCGTCGTCGAGCACCGAGGCGATCTGCACCAGTGCGGCGCCGCCGCCCGGGATGATGCCCTCCTCGACAGCGGCCTTGGTGGCGGCGATGGCGTCTTCGATGCGGTGCTTGCGCTCCTTCATCTCGACCTCGGTCGCCGCGCCGGCCTTGATCACCGCGATGCCACCGGAGAGCTTCGCCAGCCGCTCGGCCAGCTTCTCCCGGTCCCACTCGGAGTCCGAGGCCTCGATCTCCTTGCGGATCTGGGCGACCCGGTCGGCCACCTCGGTGTCGCGGCCCTTGCCGTCGATCACCGTGGTGTTGTCCTTGTCGACCACGACCCGACGGGCGCTACCGAGCACCTCGAGGCCGACCGCGTCGAGCTTGTAGCCAAGCTCGGGGGCGACCAGCTCGGCGCCGGTGATGACCGCCATGTCCTGCAGCAGCGCCTTGCGGCGGTCGCCGAACCCGGGGGCCTTGACCGCGCAGACCTTGACGGTCTTGCGGATCGAGTTGACCACGAGCGTGGACAGGGCCTGGCCCTCGACGTCCTCGGCCACGATCAGCAGCGGCTTGCTGGTCTGGAGGACCTTCTCCAGCAGCGGCAGCAGCTCTTCGATGGCCGAGATCTTCTGAGTCGTGATCAGGATGTACGGGTCGTCGAGGACCGCTTCCTGCGACTCGGCGTCGGTCACGAAGTTGGGCGAGATGAAGCCCTTGTCGAACTGCAGGCCCTCGGTGACCTCCAGCTCGGTGGCGAGGGTGGAGCCTTCCTCGACGGTGATGACACCGTCGCGGCCGACCCGCTCCATCGCCTCGGCGATCAGGTCGCCGATGGTCGCGTCCTGCGCGGAGATGGTCGCCACGTGCGCGACCGACTCCCGGCTGCCGACCTCGACGGCCTTGGCGAGCAGCGCCTCGGACACCTTGGTGGCGGCCGCGTCGATGCCCCGCTTGAGACCGGTCGGGTTCGCCCCGGCGGTCACGTTGCGCAGGCCCTCGCGGACGAGTGCCTGGGCCAGCACGGTCGCGGTGGTGGTCCCGTCGCCGGCGACGTCGTTGGTCTTGGTCGCCACCTCCTTGACCAGCTGCGCGCCGAGGTTCTCGTAGGGGTTGGTGAGTTCGATCTCCTTGGCGATGGTCACGCCATCGTTGGTGATCGTCGGTGCACCGAACTTCTTGTCCAGAACGACGTTGCGCCCGCGCGGGCCGAGGGTGACCTTGACCGTGTCGGCGAGCGTGTTGACACCGTGCTCCAGCAGGTGCCGGGCGTCATCCGAGAAGCTCAGAATCTTCGCCATGTTTTACTCGGGTCCCTTCACACAGCACTGCCCCGGCCCGGCATGCCGGTCCGGGGCAGTGATCACTGATCGGTCAGATCACTACTTCTCGATGACCGCGAGGACGTCGCGGGCGGAGAGTACGAGGTACTCCTCGCCGGCGTACTTAACCTCGGTGCCGCCGTACTTCGAGTAGAGGACCGTGTCGCCGACCTTGACGTCAACCGGGATCCGGTTGCCCTTGTCGTCGATGCGGCCCGGGCCGACGGAGAGGACAGTGCCCTCCTGCGGCTTTTCCTTGGCGGTGTCGGGGATCACGATGCCCGACGCCGTGGTCGTCTCAGCCTCGTTCGCCTGGACCAGGATCCGGTCCTCGAGCGGCTTGATCGCAACCTTGGTCGCGGTAGTCACGGGCATACCCTCCTGGGGTACTGGTTTCTGTGCTGACCAGCAAGCCGGCCAGCGTCAATCTGCCACATGCCACCGGGCGGGTCCGTCGTCGCGGGAGCCGGTCCGCCTGGCGTTTCAGCCACCGGACCGGAGCCCGGAAGCTGGCACCCTCAGACTGAGAGTGCTAACGGCAGGTTATGCCGGTGGCTAGCACTCCGTCAAGGAGAGTGCCAACATGGCGGCCGGCGTGTTCGGCGAAACCCCTTACCAGGACACCGGCGGACCGGCTCCGCCGCACCTTCCGGACGCCCCGCCGGTCCCACCAGCGATCGACGTGTACTGCCTCACATCCGGCGTGTGCTGCCTCACAATGACTCGATGGACCTCGACCAGCTGGCCGCGCTGCGTACCCCGGTCGGGTTGACCGCGCTCGCCGCGGCGGCCGAGTTGGCCGGCGGTGACCCGCTGGCCGCCGCCACCGCGCTCCGGTCGGCGGGCCTGCCCGGCCCGCTCGCCGCCACCGCCCTCACCCAGGCCGAGCTGCGCCGCCGCGCGGTCGGCAAGTTCGGCCCGGCCGCCGCCGGGATGTTCTTCACCCGCGCCGGCCTGGAGCAGGCCACCAGGGCGGTGGTCGCGGACCGGCGGGCGCGCCGGTTGCGGGCCGCCGGGGTGCGCACCCTGGCCGACCTCGGTTGCGGCCTCGGCGCGGACGCGCTCGCCGCCGCCCGCGCCGGGATCAGGGTGTACGGGGTGGAGGCCGACCCGGCCACCGCCGCGCTGGCCGCCGCGAACGCGGAGGCGGCCGGGCTGGCCGGCTGTTTCACCGTCGAGTGCGCCGACGCCACGAGTTTCGACCTGACCGGGATGGACGCGGTCTTCTGCGATCCGGCCCGGCGCTCGACCGGCGGCCGGCGGATCTTCGACCCGGCCGCCTACTCCCCGCCGTGGGACTTCGTCCTCGGCCTGGCCCGGCGGGTCCCGTGCACGGTGGTGAAGGTCGCTCCCGGCCTGGACCACGCGCTGATCCCGCCCGGCGCCGAGGCGGAGTGGGTCAGCGTCGACCGGGAACTCGTCGAGGCCGCCCTCTGGTGCGGCCCACTCGCCGGAACCCCCCGCCGCGCCACCCTGCTGCGAAACCCTGTGGCCGGGTCCGGCGGCCGAAGCGCCCCTGCCCAACGCTCGGGCGAGACCGAGGACGGCAGGGTCGGGGTGGCCGAGCTGACCGGGACCGGTGCCGTCGAGGCGCCGGTCGGCCCGATCCGGCGGTACGTCTACGACCCGGACGGCGCAGTGGTCCGGGCCCATCTCGTCGCCGAGTTCGCCCGCACCGTGGACGGCACACTCGCCGACCCGGACATCGCCTACGTGTACGCGGACACGCCGCTGCCGACCCCGTACGCCCGCTGTCTGGAGATCACCGACGTGCTGCCGTTCTCGCTGAAGCGGCTGCGCGGCCTGCTCCGGGTGCGCGGGGTCGGTCGGGTGGAGATCCTGAAGCGGGGTTCGGCGGTGGATCCGGAGCGGCTCCGGCGCGATCTGCGGCTCGCCGGCACCGAGCCGGCCAGCCTGGTCCTGACCCGGGTGGCCGGCGCGCCCACCGTGCTGGTCTGTCAGCCGGTGGCGCCGAACCGGTAGGGTCCCGGCCGTGGCAGGTCAGGGGACCCCGGCAACGGCACTGCTGGTGAAGCAGAAGGTCGCGCACACCACCCACCCGTACGACGTGCCGGTGGAGTCGCCGCGTTACGGCGCGGAGGTGGCCGCGGCTCTCGGCGTGGACCCGGAGCGGGTGTTCAAGTCACTGGTCACCGAGGTCGACGGGGCGTTGACCGTGGCGGTCGTACCGGTCACCGGGGAGCTGGACCTCAAGGCGTTGGCGGCGGCGGTGGGCGGCAAACGGGCGGCGCTGGCCGACCGGACCCTGGCCGAGCGGACCACCGGTTACGTCCGGGGCGGGATCAGCCCGCTCGGCCAACGGAAACGACTACCGACCGTAATTGATTCGTCGGCGGAGAGTTTCTCTACTGTGTACGTCTCCGCCGGTCGCCGGGGCCTTCAGCTCCAGCTCGCACCGGCCGACCTGATCCGGCTGACCAGCGCGATCAGCGCCTCGATCGCCGCCGGGGCCTGATCCGCGTACTGCCCACTATCGACCGACTTGCGGCTGCTTGCCGGTACTTGGTCAGCCAATGACCGTCGTTGCGCTCTGTGCTTTTTCTTACACAAAATTGATAGCACTCGGCCGTACGGCGTGAGCCGACACCGACCCCCTTCGCGCCACGGTTCGGTCATTTGGCCCGCCGCATCCCGAACCGGGCGGCAAATCGGCACGATCCGCCCAGGCGATTCAGGCCCATGACGGGCGGGTGTCAGTCGCGTTGCTGAATTGTTATCGCAGGCAACAAAACTCGTGGCCTCGGCACTCTTGTGCCTCACCCCGCGAGCGCAATACGTTGCCGGACACAACAAAAGTACGTACGGCCCAATCTGAACACCCCTGCAGTGGCGGCGACCGCACCGAACTGACGCCGCACCACGCAACGACTCAGCGGACCGAACCCCACCCCCCGAAAGGACCCGAGCAATGCGCAAAGGGATCCTCACCATCGCCGCCGTGGGCCTGCTGGCCACCGGTGCCCTGACGGCCTGCGGCGACAGCTCCGACGACGCCGGCAGCGGCAGCGCCAAGACCCCGAAGATCGGCGTGATCCTGCCGGACAGCGCCTCCTCCGACCGCTGGGAGACCGCGGACCGGAAGTACCTCGAAGAGGCGTTCAAGACCGCAGGCGTCGACTACGTCATCCAGAACGCCCAGGGTGACAAGTCGCAGTTCCAGACCATCGCGGACCAGATGATCACCGGTGGCGCGACCGCCCTGATGATCGTGAACCTGGACTCCGGCACCGGTAAGGCCGTGCTCGACAAGGCGAAGTCGCAGGGCGTCGCCACCATCGACTACGACCGCCTCACCCTCGGCGGCTCGGCCCAGTACTACGTCAGCTTCGACAACGTCGCGGTTGGCAAGTTGCAGGGCGAGGGCCTGGTCAAGTGCCTGACCGACAAGGGCGTCAAGAACCCGGTCGTGGCCGAGCTGAACGGCTCCCCGACCGACAACAACGCCACGCTGTTCAAGAGCGGGTACGACTCGGTGCTCCAGCCCAAGTACGACTCCAAGGAGTACGTCAAGGGCCCCGACACCTCCGTCCCCGGCTGGGACAACGCCCAGGCGGGCACCATCTTCGAGCAGAACCTGACCTCGCAGGGTGGCAAGATCGACGGCGTCCTGGCCGCGAACGACGGCCTCGGCAACGCGGTCATCTCCGTGCTGAAGAAGAACAGCCTCAACGGCAAGGTCCCGGTGACCGGCCAGGACGCGACCGTCCAGGGCCTGCAGAACATCCTCGCCGGTGACCAGTGCATGACCGTCTACAAGGCGATCAAGCAGGAGGCGCAGGCCGGTGCCGAGCTGGCCATCGCGCTGGCGAAGGGCGAGAAGAAGGACACCGGCCAGACGGTCAAGGACCCCGAGGGCGGCCGTGACGTGCCGTCGGTCCTGCTGACCCCGAAGGCCATCGACAAGTCGAACGTCAAGGCGGTCATCGACGACGGCTTCGTCACCAAGGAAGAGCTGTGCACCGCGGCGTACGCCGCCGCCTGCACCGCAGCCGGAATCAGCTGACCTCTGCTCTGACCCCGACCGGAGTCACCGTGCCCGTCCGCCGACCGTAGTCGGTGGACGGGCACACCGGTTGACCCGACCGGGATGCCTGATCGGACCTTCGCGACCGGAGCCCCGCGAACGGACACCCCGCGACCGGAACACCCCGCGATCGGACACCTGTGAAAAGGAGACCCACCGTGTCCGCGACACCCTTGCTGGAGCTGCGCGGGATCGACAAGAACTTCGGTCCCGTGCAGGTCCTGCGCGACGTCGCCTTCGCCGCATACCCGGGCGAGGTGACCGCACTCGTCGGCGACAATGGCGCCGGCAAGTCCACGCTGGTCAAGTGCATCAGCGGCATCTACCCCGCCGACGGTGGTGAGTTCATCTTCGACGGCAAGCCGGTGACCGTGAACAACCCGCGGGACGCCGCCGCGCTCGGCATCGAGGTCGTCTACCAGGACCTCGCGCTCTGCGACAACCTCGACATCGTGCAGAACATGTTCCTCGGCCGGGAGAAGACCAGCGGTCTGGTCCTGGACGAGGTGACCATGGAGCGGATGGCCGCGGAGACCCTCGCCGGCCTGTCCGTCCGTACGGTGAAGTCGCTGCGCCAGCTCGTGGCCAGCCTCTCCGGCGGGCAACGGCAGACGGTCGCGATCGCCAAGGCCGTGCTCTGGAACAGCAAACTGGTCATCCTCGACGAGCCGACCGCCGCACTCGGCGTCGCCCAGACCGCCCAGGTGCTCGAACTGGTCCGCCGGCTGGCCGACAACGGGCTCTCGGTCGTCCTCATCTCGCACAACATGAACGACGTCTTCGCCGTCTCGGACCGGATCGCCGCGCTCTACCTCGGGCGGTCGGTTGCCCAGGTCAAGACCACCGACATCACCCACTCGCAGATCGTCGAACTGATCACCGCAGGACGCAGCGGTGATCTCGGCCTGCGGTCCGAGAACGGCGACAGCAGCGGCGCCGGTCACGCGGAACTCATCACCCCTGGAGCCGAGCAATGAGCACCTCCACCCCTACCGCGGTGCGCGAGGAGCCGGTGCCCGTACCGACGCGCACGGTCAACGACCACGTACGCGACTACATCGGCCGGGTACGTGGCGGCGACATCGGCGCGCTGCCGGCCGTACTCGGCCTGGTGGTGCTCTGCATCGGCTTCTCGATCGCCCGACCGGAGTTCTTCTCCGCCATCAACTTCGCCAACCTCTTCACCCAGGGCGCCGCGGTCATCCTGATCGCCATGGGGCTGGTCTTCGTCCTGCTGCTCGGCGAGATCGACCTCTCCGCCGGTTTTGCCAGCGGCGTCTGTGCCTCCGTGCTCGCGGTGCTGCTCACCCTGCACGGCTGGCCCTGGTACGGGGCACTGGCGGCGGCCCTGGTCACCGGTGTGGTGATCGGTCTGGTGCTCGGCGTACTGGTGGCGAAGGTCGGCATCCCGTCCTTCGTGGTCACCCTCGCCGCGTTCCTCGCCTTCCAGGGCGTGGTGCTGCTGCTCATCAAGGGTGGCACCAACATCTCGGTCCAGGACAAGGTCATCGTCTCGATCGAGAACAGCAACGTGAAGCCGCTGATCGGCTGGTTGCTCGCCGCCGTGGCGGTGCTCGGTTACGCCGCCGTACAGCTCATCCGTTATCGCACGCGGGTGGCGCGCGGGCTGATCGTCGACCCGTTCCTGGTGGTCCTGGCCCGGATCGCCGCCGTCGCCCTGCTCGTCGGCGTCGCGACGTACATCCTGAACCAGGAACGCAGCATCAACACCCTGATCACGTCGAACAAGGGCATGCCGATCGTCGTACCGGTGATCGCGATCCTGCTGGTCGTGCTCACCTTCGTACTCCAGCGCACGGTCTACGGCCGGCACGTCTACGCGGTCGGCGGCAACGCCGAGGCCGCCCGCCGGGCCGGCATCAACGTGGACCGGATCCGGATCTCGGTCTTCGTGATCTGTTCGCTGCTGGCCGCGATCGGCGGCATCGTGGCGGCCAGCCGTGGCCGGTCGGTCGACCCGAACACGGGTGGCAGTAACGTGCTGCTCTACGCGGTCGGCGCGGCGGTGATCGGCGGCACCAGCCTCTTCGGCGGCAAGGGCCGGGTGTTCGACGCGGTCCTCGGTGGCGCGGTGGTCGCGGTGATCGACAACGGGATGGGCCTGCTGGGCTACAGCTCCGGCGTCAAGTTCGTGGTCACCGGCCTGGTGCTGTTGGCCGCGGCCGGGGTGGACGCACTCTCCAGAAGACGTGCCGCCGCCACCGGACACAGATGACGCTGTCTCTCGAAAGTGATGTGAACGACCGATGCGCGCCGGGCCTAGCCAGGAGGAAGTCCGCCGCCAGAACCTGGGCGCGCTGCTCCGCTACGTGCACGTGCACGGCGCGACGTCGCGGGCGGAACTCACCACCGCGCTGGGGCTCAACCGCAGCACGATCGGCGCGCTGACCGCCGAGCTGACCGCCGCCGGCCTGGTCAGCGAACGAGCACCACGGGAAACCGGCCGGGCCGGACGACCGTCACTGGTCGTCCGGCCCGAGTCCGCCCGGGTCTACGCGTACGCGTTCAGCATCGAGGTGGACCGGCTGCGGGTTGCCCGGGTCGGGCTCGGGGGTGTGGTCCTCGACCGCCGGGAGGCGCCCCGACCGCCCGATGTGCCGGCCGAGGAGGCGGTGCCGGTGCTGGCCGGTTTCCTCAAGGAGATGCTCCAGGCGGTGCCGAAGGGCTCCGTCTACGTCGGTGGCGGCGTCGCGGTCTGCGGCATGATGCGGAGCCGGGACGGCGCGGTGCACGTACACCCGCCGACCGACTGGGTCGACGGGTCGCTGGGCCCGGTGCTCACCGCCGACCTGGACTCGAACCGGCCGATCCTGGTGAACCGGGCGGCCGACGTCAGCGCCCTGGCCGAACACACCCGGGGCGCGGCGGCCGGTCTGGACAACGTGATCTACCTGCACCAGGACGTCGGCGTCGACGCCGGCATCATCGTCGGCGGCCGGCGGTTGACCGGGCACGGCGGGTTCGGCGGTGAGGTGGGCCACATGGTGGTCCATCCGGGCGGCCAGCCGTGCGGCTGCGGCTCACGCGGCTGCTGGGAGACCGAGATCGGCGAGTACGCCCTGCTCCAGGCCGCCGGCCGGGGCGACGCGATGGGGCACGACGCCGCCCGCTCGGTGGTGGAGGCCGCGGCGTACGGGGACGCGAGCGCGAAGACCGCGGTACGGCAGGTCGGCGACTGGCTCGGTTTCGGTGTGGCGAACCTGATCAACATCTTCAACCCGGACGTGGTGATCTTCGGCGGGCCACTGCGGGACATCTACCTCGCCGCCGCCACCCAGGTACGCAGCCGCCTCAACGCGATGGCGCTGCCGGTCCCCCGCGACCACGTGCGGCTGCGGACCCCGCAGCTCAGTGACGAGGCGGTGCTGATCGGTGCGGCCGAGCTGGCCTTCGAACAGTTGCTGGCCGATCCGCTGGACGCCACCGCCTGACTTCGGTGCGTACGCTGTCCTTCGTGGACGTGCAGATGCGGGCTTCCGACGACGACCGGCAACGGGTGGTCGACGACCTGCAACGGCACACCACCGAGGGCCGGTTGACCCTGGACGAGTTCACCGAACGCCTACGGGTCGTCTACTCCGCCCGTACGCTGGACGACCTGGCCGAGATCACCCGTGACCTGCCCACGGCCCCGTCATCGGCGGGCGCCGGTGACCACACCCGGCGGGACCTGCTGGTCATCTTCGCGGTCGCCGTCGCAACCCTGATCCTGCTCGGCGTCTTCATGGCGGTCACCCGCTGACCGGCGGCAGCACCTTGAACATCACCCTGGTGGCCTCCAGCACGCCCCGTGTCGAGAGCGCGTATCCGGGGATGGCACCGGCGGGCTCGTAGCCGATCGCCCGGTAGAGCAGTTCACCGGCGGAGTCGGTCACCGTGTCGAGCACCAGCAGGCTGCGACCGTACTCCCGGGCCACCTCTTCGACCTCGGCCATCAGCGCCCGCCCGAGCCCGGAGCGGCGCGCGCCCGGATGGACCAGCACCTTCCCGACCTCGGCGCGATGGCGGCCGTTCGCCGGCATCGCGAGCATGACCTGCGCCGTCGCGACGATCCGCCGGTCCTGTCTGGCCACCAGCAGCACCCGCTCCCCCGGCACCAACGAGCCGCGTACGTCCTCCCAGTAGCGGCGCGCGTCGGCGGGGCTGAACGGCGGGACGAACCCGACGCTCGCGCCCGCCTCGACGCAGGCGTGCAGGACCTCACCGAGCTGGTCGAGGCTGCCGTCGTCCAGCCCGTCCGCGTCGACCCGCTCCACCGGCGTCGCCCCGGTCACGGCAACACCAGGGCGAGTACGTAGCGCGCAGGCGTCGGACCGGGGCAGTCGAACCGGGACGTGCCCCAGAGCCGGAACCGCAGGCTGTCCCCGGATTCGAGGTCGTGCGTCTCGCCCTGCACGGTGAGCCGCAACCGGCCCTCCAGCAGCCAGAGGTGCTGTTCCAGGCCGGGTACCGGCGGATCGTCGTAGTCGATGGTGGCGCCGGCCGGCAGTGTCCCCTCGATCACCTCGGCCCGCAGTCCCGCATGCGGCGGTGACACCGACCGGCGCCGGAAGCCGGTGGTCGCGTCGACCCAGACCGGTTGCTCGGCCGCACGCACCAGCCGCGTCGGTTCCGACTCCACCTCGCTGAGCAGCCGCGACAGCGTACGCCGGTAGACCGTGCAGAGCTTGCCCAGCAGCGACGCGGTCGGGCTGATCTCACCGCGCTCGATCCGGGACAACGTCGACCGGCTCACCCCGGACCGTTTGGCCAGCTCGTCCAGCGACCATCCGTGCTCGCCGCGCAGTTCGGCCAGCCGGGCCGCGAGCCGCGCATCGGCAGCGCCTAGCTGATCCACCTCTCCCATATCTGGGAAGATATCCCGACAACGAGACGGAGGCCAGTCTTCTTCCGGGACAGCAACAGCGCCCGCTCCCGGAAGCCGGGACGGGCGCTGTCCGTTGTTTTGCCGGGATCGGTTACGACCGGCGGGTTGTCAGCTCGGTGACGAACGCCCGCCATGCGTCGGGAGCGAAGGTCAGGGTGCCACCGTCGCGGTCCTTGGTGTCCCGGACGAAGACCCGACCGGGGAGGTTGTCCGCGACCTCGACACAGTTACCGGCACCATCGCCGGATCGGGTCGACTTCCGCCAATGTGGAGTATTGGTCATTGGGTCACCTTCAGCTTCGTGATGAGTTCCAACGAGGCTTGCTCGGAGAGAGCCGCTCCGAGCAGGCTATCCCACTTACGCTTGATGAGACGGGTGAGATCCGGGTCGTCCACGACCTGACCACGAGCCACGTTTTCCAGGTAGGTGACTCTCGTCCAGGACGAAGACGCTGTTTGATCTGACGGCCGCGAGAGGAACGGACAGGGCCGAGTGGACGAAGACGACGACCTGATCGCCGCACACCGCAACGACGACGCATGGCAGTGCGCGGACTGTCGGGAGGAATGGCCGTGCCCGACATTCCGGCGTCGACTGCGAATTCTGTATCAGCGCGAGCCGGACAAACTTCGTACCCTCATGGGCCACTTCCGCGATCGTGCCGCAGAGGAACTTCGTGAACTCGATCCGACGCAACTCGACGCCCGGTTCCTCAACTGGATCTCCGGCCCGCCTCCCCGTCGTCGCCTGCGTCAATCTGACTTGCTCGCCGCAACTAACTAACGCGGTTTTTTTCTTACATCAAAGATGAGGCTCTTGTGACTGGTCCGTGGGTTATCTGGCGGGGAGATTGGGTCGGTGGCCGCCGAGGGTGAGCATGGCCAGGGCGATGACGGCGTCGGCGGAGTGGAATCCGTAGGCCCTGCGGATGATGAGTCGGATCTTGGTGTTGGTGGACTCCACGATGGCGTTGGACAGGCGGTGTTCGATCGAGGCGATGATCGCGTGACGGTGACGGACGATCCGTTGCTGGAGTTTCACGAAGCCCGGGATTCGGCATCGGCGGGCCCAGCTGATCCACCTGTCCAGGGCCTCGACGGCTTCGGCCGGGCTGCGTCTGGCGATCGCGAACACGGTCCGTAGGCCCTCTTTCAGGGCCCAGGCCCGGTGCAACACGGGGTCGGTCCTGGCGATCCAGGCCAGTTGCTCGCGTTGACGTTCGCTGAGGTTCTCGGGGTTCTTCCACAACGCCCACCGGGCGTTGTTCAGCAGCTTCGCCGTCCCGCGTGATCTCCGGTTGTGGCTGATACCCCGCGCCGCCCCACGGGCCGCGTTCCACGACTGACGCCGCTGGACGTCAAGGGCCTCGGTCGCCCACGCCACCACATGGTAGGGATCAGCACAACGCACCGCCTGCGGGCAGTAAGCGGTGATGACGTCACTCATCCAACGAGCCCCGTCGCAGGACACGTGACTGATCTCCGCGCACCGCCGTTCGCCGAGAAGGTCGAAGAACCGGCCCAGGGTGGTCTGGTTCGCCCCGTTGGCCACCCAAACCAGCCGACCCGAGTCATGATCCACCACCACGAGCAGATACTTACGGCCCTTCCGGTAGGAAATCTCATCGATCCCCACCCGACGCAACCCCGCCAGCAAATCGTTCCCGGCCTCAACATCCGCCCAGACCCTGGCCACCACGGCACCAACCGTCCGCCACGCGACCCGCATCAACTCCGTCACCGCACTCTTCGCACACACCGTGGCAAGCCACGCCACCGTCTGATCGAAACCACGGGTATGTCCGGCACCATGCCGCGCCCACGGCACCGCGGCCACCACCACCCCATGAGTGACACAACGGACCCGAGGCGCGTCAGCCTCGACGAACATCCGGACCGTTCCCCAATCCAACGCCCGCCACCGACGACGCCCCTCACCCCGGTCATAACCAGGACACCGCCGCCCGCAGACCCCACACCGACGCCGCTGACCACGCCCCGGCCGCACCGACGCCACCACCACACCCGCATCCTCATCGAACTCGACACCCTCGACCACCGTCTTCTCGACGCCGAGCAATCGAGCCCATAACCTGGCATTACGCACGCCGTTCTCCCGCCACTGAAAGTTCTGACCTTCGACAAGCCAGAACCTAGGCAGGACAACGGCGTGCCCCACAACGACGCGCCCAACCACCCACGGAAGCGTCACAAGAGCCAAAGATGATGTACGCACACCATCTTTGATGTACGTCCTTTTTTGCATTACTGCCGCGATTCGCGGCGCAGGCGCAGACCCCAGGGCAGGACGGGCGCAGGCCACGATTACGGACAGGCAGGCGCGGGCACGGACAGGCAGGCGCGGGCGGGGTCAGGCGCCGGATGGGACCTGGCCGGTGGGCTGGACCGGAACCAGCGGGCGCTCCGGTGCGGGGCGGTCGTCCATGGTCCGCCAGACCGGGCTGAAGAACGGAAGCAACGTCACCACCAGGTACGCGAGCCCGAAGAGCAGGCAGGCTGCCGGCAGCGACAGCCCGGTCACCGCCGCACCGCCGAGAAGTCCTCCGAGGGGGATGCCGGCGAACGAGACTGCGCGGGTCAGCCCGAGCACCCGGGCCCGGAGCCGTTCCGGAATCCGTTCGTAGGAGAGGGCGCCGAAGATCGGGTTCACCGCGGCGATCGACACTCCGGCCACGAACGAGACGACGTAGACGACCCAGAGCCGGTCGGTCACGGCAAACGCGACGAAGCGCGGTGCACCCGCGATCAGGAACCCGATCGCGAACACCCAGAACCGGGGGATCCTCGGCGCGACCACGGTGAAGACCACGTTGCCGAGCACCGCGCCGACCGCGAACGCGGCGGAGACGAAGCCGAGGGCGATCGGGGAACCGATCACGTCGCGCGCCCAGACCGGGGCGAGCACGGTGCCGTACGCCGCGTCGGCCAGATTGGTCACGAAAACCATGAGCAGCATTCCGCGCAGCAACGCGTTCTGCCGGATGAACCGCAGCCCGGTTCGCAGGGCGGCAAGGTACGACTCCCCCTCCCCGTCGCGCTCCTGCTCGGACCCCACCGTCGACCCGGCACGGGGTACGGCGAACGCGATGATCAGCGCACCGGCGCCGAAGGTCGCGGCGTCGATCAGCAGCACCGTCGGCGCGTCCAGGGCAGCGATGAGCAGCCCGGCGAGCGGGGCGCCGAGCAGGGTCGCGAGCCGACCGAGTCCGTCGTGGAGGCTGGTGGCGCGGGTCAGCTCCACCCCTGCGGCGGCCACCGTCTCCGGGAAGATGACCTGCTTGGACGAGTCACCGAACCCGCGCAGCAAACCGGCGACCGCGACCAGCGCGGTCAACACACCAAAGCCGAGCAGGTCGGCCCGGTACAGCAGCGGTACGGCAACCACCGCCGCCGCGCTGCCCAGGTCTGCCACGATGCTCGTACGGCGGGCGCCGAGCCGGTCGATCAGCGGCCCACCCAACGCACAGGCCAGCACGTACGGCAGCATCTCGGCGAACGCCACCACGCCCGTCTTCGCCGCGCTGCCGGTGGAGACCAGGGTGAACCAGGGCAGCGCGACCATGCTCATCCGGCTGCCGACCAGTGAGATCGCCTCGGCGGTCAGCAGCCCGGCGAGCGGCGTCCGCCGACCCATCAGGCACCGCCCCCGGTCGAACCACCGCCATCGTCGGTCGAGCCTCCGGACCCGGTCGAGCCGCCGGACCCGGTCGGGTCGCGGTCAACGTCGGTCGAGTCGCCGTCGTCGGGTCGGCGGGTGAACGGCAGGATCTGTACCTGGAGGATCACCGACTCGGCATCGTCCGGCGCCGGGACGTCCGGGTGGTTGCGGCGGTAGCGCTCGGCCAGCGCGAAGACCTCGGCGTGCAGTTCGGCCGCTTCCTCCGGGGTCAGCCGGAGCCGCCAGTCGCTGAGCGTGCTCACCCCGATCCATTCCGGTGGGATCGCCACTGCCTCACCCAGCCACCGTTCGACCTGGTCGGCGTAGGCCGCCGCGACCGCACGCACATACGTTTCCGCGTCGGCGGGGGCGCGGGTGATGGTCTCGGAGTCGAGCGTGGTCGTCCGGTGCGCCGCCCGCCACCACCGTTCCCGCCCCACCCCGCGCTCCGGGTCCTCGACCACGAAGCCGTACGTGGCGAGTTGGCGCAGGTGGTAGCTGGTGGCGCCGGTCGACTGGCCGAGACGCTCGGCGAGCCCGGTCGCGGTGGCCGGACCGTGCTCGCGCAACGCTCCGAGCATCCGTACCCGCAGTGGATGGGCGATGCCGCGGAGCGAGCGCGGGTCGAGGCGGATCCGATCCTCAGACATGTTTGCAAAGCTAGCCTTGCAAAGACTCCTTTGCAAGGGCGCCGTCAACTCCCGGACTCAGACCGAGGCAGGGCTCAGACCGAGGGCGGCTCGGGGTCAGACACAACTCCAGCGGAACGCCACCCGCGTATCCCTGCCGACGTCGTGCAGGACGCTGCCGATCTGCTGGCCGTTGTCGCTGATCACGACGGTGATCGGGTCGTTCGTGTTCCGGTCGAAGCCCTTCGCGAGCGGCAGCACCAACAGGCGGCCATCGGTGGCGAGCGCCGGTGCGAGCTTGCCTGCACCGTCGACGACGTAGCCGCCGACCCAGCCGTACCGGTTCACCGAGGTCACGAACTTCAGCGACAACGGCCGCACCTCACCGGTACGCAAATTCCACCGTCCCGCCACCATCGCCCCCTCGGCCGGGTTCAGGTAGGAACCGATCACCCAACCGTTCCGGATCGACTGGATCGAGACATCCGGCCCGTACCCGGGCGGCGCGGCAAGTTCGCGGACCGACCCGTCCGGCGCCCAGACCAGACCACGAGCCCCTCTGAGTATCGGGTCCTTGGCGTTGCCGCCGACCCGTGCCAGGGCCTTCGTCACGCTCCTGCCGACCACCGTGCCGTCGTCGTCGATCCCCGCGACGGTCACGAGATCAACGTTCGGCGGCGCGGCCAGTACGCGTACCGCGTCCGGGTTCTCCCCCGGCCAGACCACCTGCCGCAGGTCGTAGTTGCTGGCCAGCACCTGCCCCCGCTTGATCGCCAGGGGGTCGCCCGGGACAGGGTTCGAATCCGTCACGCCACCGGGAGCGGCACCCGCCGGAGCGCTCGGCTCCACGAACGAGCCGGAAGCCGGCGCCTCGGGCGCGACCAGCTTGCCCCCCTGGACCGTGCCGAGGATGTCGCCGCGCTCGTTGATCCCCGCCACGGCAAAAACCTGCCCGCCGCCCGTGGGCAGGTTCACGAAAGCGTCGTTCCGGTAAACCCAGGCAATGGATCTGCCCTTCTCCGCCGGACCGACGTAGCCGTCACCGGCGACATCGCCCCGGGAGTTGACCACCAGTTGGGTCGGCTGCTCGACCGGCACCTTGAGCGTCGTGAGCTGACCCCGGTCCCACCGGACCACGACGGACTGCCCACGCTTGTCCGAGGCCGTGCCGACCAGGAAACGGCCGGACGGGTCACCGCCGAACACCTCGCTGCGGATCGTCATGTCCGGCAGCGGCAACTGGTGTGCCGTGCAGGCCGCCGGCTCCAGCGGAACGTCCTCCGGCTGGGCCGCCCCGCCCGTCGCCACCGGACGCTGCTGCTCGGGCTGGTTGACCACGTCGACCGCCACCGGTACGACGGCAACCGCCCCGATCGTCACCAGCGCGGTTGCCGTCACCGCGACCAGCCGTCGGCGCCGGGCCCGCCGCCGGCCGTTGCGCACCAGGGCGCCGATGTCGACCCGGGAGGGTGGCGGAGTGTCGTCGGCCAGCATGCCCAGCAGCGACCGGGCCGACTCGTCGTCAGACTGGCGCAACTACTCGACCTCCTTTCACACCGCGCGGGTCCCAGGCCGCGAGCGTCTCCGCGCCGAGCAGTCGCCGCAGTGCCGCCAGTCCGTGCGAGGTCTGGCTCTTCACCGTGCCGGGCGAGCAGCCGAGCAACTCCGCCACCTCGTCCACCGGCAGATCGCACAGGAACCGGAGTACGAGCACCGCCCGCTGACGTTTCGGCACCCGACTCAGCGCGTCCCGGAGCACCGCCCGGTCCTCGATCCCCGGCCCCTCCGGCGTGATCCGCTCCGGCACCGAATCGGTCAGGTCGACACGCGAGGACCAGGCCAACCGTTTCTCGCTCAGGAACGCCCGCACCAGCATGGTCCGCACGTACGCGTCCGGGTACTCCACCGCGCGGACCCGCCGCCACTGCACGTAGAGGGTGGTGAAAGTCTGCTGGACGAGGTCGTCGGCCCGGTGGGCGTCACCACAGAGCAGGTACGCGATCCGCTGCATCCGGGCGAGCCGGGCGGTGACGAATTCGACGTACTCCTGCTCCAGCTCCGCCTGCACGCGTGATCCCTCCTGTGGACTCCGGTGGGTCAAGGCGACCGGGCACCTCGTTGGTTGTACGCATCGCCAACTGCGACCCAGGTCACACCGGACGTTCCAGCCTCCTGACCCAGCAGCCGGCCCGAAGACGATAACCCCAGGTCGGAGCTGGTCAGGAGGGGGCCTTGTCGACGCCCCGGGAATCGCTCAGCCGAGGGTGACCGGAAGGGCCGAGAGGCCGCGCAGCAGCAGACCGGGCCGCCAGCCGATCTCCTCGACCGGCACCGCCAGCCGCATCCCGGGGAACCGGCGGGACAGGGCGTGGAAGGCGATCTGCCCCTCCAGCCGGGCCAGGGGCGCACCGAGGCAGTAGTGGATGCCGTGCCCGAAGGCCAGGTTCGGGATCGCGGGGCGGTCCAGGTCGAGCTGGTCCGGCTCGGGGAACCGGTCGCTGTCCCGGTTCGCGGACAGGAGCGAGACCAGCACGAACGCGCCCTCCGGAATGGCCACCCCACCGATCTCGGTCGGCTCGAGGGCGGTACGGAAGGTGGCGCTCTGCACCGGGCCCTCGTACCGCAGCAGTTCCTCGACGGCGTTCGGGATCAGCTCCGGCTCGGCCACGATCCGGGCCCACCGGTCCGGGTCGGACAGGAGCAGCACACTTCCGTTGCCGATCAGGTTGACCGTGGTCTCGTGCCCGGCGATCAGGAAGAGGTAGACCATCGAGATCAGCTCGTCGTCGTCGAGCCGGTCGTTGTTGTCGTCCCGGACCGCGATCAGCGCGGAGAGCAGGTCGTCGGCCGGGTGCCGGCGCTTCGCCACCAGCAGCTCCCGGATGTACGCGACGATCGCCACCAGTGCGGGCGGCAACCCGGCCGGATTCATCGGCCCGGTGACGATGGCGTCACTCCACCGGCGGAAGTCCTCCTGGTCCTCCGCCGGTACGCCGAGCAGCTCGCAGAGCACCTGGATCGGCAACGGGAAGGCGAAGTGGTCGATCAGGTCCAACTGTTCCGTGCCGGTCATCCGGTCCAGCAGCCCCTCGGCCAGTTCCTCGATCCGGGGCCGCAGGGCGGCCATCCGCCGAGCGGTGAAGGCCCCGGAAACCAGCCGCCGGATCCGGGTGTGGTCGGGCGGGTTGATGGCGAGCATGTGCCGGCTCACCGCCCGCGCCACGTCCGGCGGCACCATCTCGCGGTAGGAGAAGCCGCCAGCCGAGGTGGTCTTGCCGAGCTTGGGGTCGCTGAGCGCCCGCTGGGCGTCGGCGTATCTGGTCACCAGCCAGGCGGTGGCACCGGTGGGCAGGGCCAGCTCGACCACCGGGCTGTCCCGGCGCAGCGTGGCCAGCACCTCGTGCAGATCGGCCTTGGCGGACTCGAACGGATTGATCGCGGCGCTTGTTGTCATCTTTCGCTCCCCGTTTCCCGATCGCGGTTCCGCGACCGGAAATTCATCCTCGCCGGAGCCGTCCGCCTTGTCGAGACACCGCCGACCCGTCCGAGTCCCGCAGGGTCCACCGGCCGAGGCGGCCGGCGACCCATAGACGGCCGTCGGGCCCGTCCCGGTGGTGACACCCGGACGGGCCCGACAGTTCCGTTGCTATTCGACCGGGGCGGTCAGCCCCGGCCGCGCCGTCACGGCGTGCCGACGTCGGCCAGCTCCCGCTTTCGGTCCTTGGACGCCTTGAGCAGGCTGGCGATGGTGGCGATGATCAGCGAGCCGAGGATGACGGTGAGCGAGAGCCAGATCGGGATGTGCGGCGCCCATCCGACGTGGTCGCCACCGTTGATGAACGGCAGGCTGTTGTCGGCCAGTGCCTCCAGCACCAGCTTGACCCCGATGAAGCCGAGCACCACCGCGAGGCCGACGTTGAGGTAGACCAGCCGGTCGAGCAGCCCGCCGAGCAGGAAGTAGAGCTGGCGCAACCCCATCAGGGCGAACACGTTCGCGGTGAAGACCAGGTACGGCTCCTTGGTCACGCCGAAGATCGCCGGAATGGAGTCCAGGGCGAAGATCAGGTCGGTGGTGCCGATCGCGATCAGGACCAGCAGCATCGGGGTGAACAGGCGCTTGCCGGTCTCGCTCATCACGGTGAGCTTGGTGCCGTTGAAGGAGTTCGACAGGGGCAGGTGCCGCTGGCTCCAGCGGACCAGCGCGTTCTCCTTCACGTCCGCCGCGTCCATCTCGCCCTGCCGGAGGAAGCTGATCGCGGTGTACACGAGGAAGGCGCCGAAGATGTAGAAGACCCAGGAGAACTCCGACACCAGCGCGGAACCGGCGGCGATGAAACCGCCGCGCATCACCAGCGCGAGGATGATCCCGATCAGCAGTACGGTCTGCTGGTACTGCCGCGGTACGGCGAACCGTCCCATGATCACGACGAACACGAAGAGGTTGTCGATCGAGAGGCTGTACTCGGTCAGCCAGCCGATGTAGAACTCACCGGCGAACCTGCCGCCGGAGGTGGCCCACACCCCCAGCCCGAACAGCAGAGCGAGTACGACATAGAAGCCGACCCAGAGGCTCGACTCCTTGATGCTCGGCTCGTGCGGTCGCCGACCGATGATCAGCAGGTCGAGCAGGAGTACACCGACCAACACGACCAGCGTGATGATCCAGGTGAGGGCGGAAACGTCCATCAAAACCTCCGGCAGGCACGGGACATCGCCGACCGACCTGGACCCTGAGCGGGCCAGACTGGATGGCGATGTGGCATCTGGTGACTGTCGGAGGTCTTTTCCGCCACCGAGCCGCGGGAGCTTAGCCCCTTGGGGTGACCGATGGCGCCGGGTTTCTCCCCGGCTGGGCCGGATGTCCACCGTGCTGACGACACCACCGTCGGGGAATACTCCCCTCCTTGCATCTATTGTTGCCCATCAGCCGCCCCTCGCGTCAAGATTCCACCCGTCGAGCGCCCGTGCAGGCTCGCCGTCCGGGCCACCCAGTACGCGCGATGGCAGCCGCTTACAGCGTACCTGACCAGGCAAAACGCGTACGGGGAGCGGGTTGGGGTGGGGGTGTGGGTCAGCGGTCGACCTGAGCGAAATCCCACACATGCGGCGGGCGGGCCATCAGCCGAGCGGGCGGCTCGGGAAGGTCGAGGGGGCTCCCCCGCCACTTCGAGATGACCACCAGCCGGTTGTCCGTGGAGGAGAAGACCTCACTGGACATGTGCAGCGGGTGGTGGTCGAACTCCGGCAGCGCGGTCTCGGTGACCCACACGATCAGGTCGGCGAATCCGGCCGGCTCCGCGCGTGCCTCCCACATCCGCACGATCACGTCCGCCATCTCCGTTCCCTCTTCCCTCGCACTACACGCTCACCACGGTCAGCGGCATTGCCGAATCGGCGGGCAGGTCCAGTCGGCTCGGCGCGACCCCGGCGGCGACCAGGTGCGAACCGAGTGCCGCCACCATCGCGCCGTTGTCCGTACAGAGTTTGGGTCGGGGGACCCGGACGGTGATGCCGTACCTGGCGGCGCGTTGCTCGGCCAGCACCCGCAGTCGCGAGTTCGCCGCCACCCCACCACCGATCACCAGTGTCTCGATGCCCCGGCTGCGGCAGGCGTCGATCGCCTTGGCGGTCAGTACGTCACACACCGCCTCCTGGAACGAGGCGGCCACGTCGGCGACCGGAACCGGCTCGCCGGCCCGCTGCTTCGCCTCGACCCAGCGGGCCACCGCCGTCTTCAGCCCGGAGAAGGAGAAGTCGAACCGGTGTGCGGCGAGATCCTTCGGTGCGGTCAGCCCGCGCGGGAACCCGATCGCGGCGGCGTCGCCGGCCCGCGCCTCCCGGTCGATCGGCGGACCACCCGGAAACGGCAGGCCGAGCAACCGGGCGACCTTGTCGAACGCCTCACCGGCGGCGTCGTCGATGGTGGCGCCGAGCGGCGTCACCCCGGTCGCCAGGTTGTCCACCACCAGCAACGACGAGTGCCCACCGGAGACCAGCAGGGCGATCGCCGGCTCCGGCAGCGGGCCGTGCTCCAGGGTGTCGACCGCGACGTGGGCGGCGAGGTGGTTCACCCCGTACACCGGTTTCTCGGCGGCGACCGCGTAGCCCTTGGCCGCAGCGACCCCGACCAGCAGGGCACCGGCCAGGCCCGGACCGGCGGTGACCGCGATGGCGTCGATGTCGGCCAGGGTCACCCCCGCGTCGTCCAACGCCCGCTGCATCGTCGGCACCATCGCCTCGAGGTGCGCCCGGCTGGCCACCTCCGGCACCACCCCACCGAACCGGGCGTGCTCCTCGACACTGGACGCCAGCGCGTCCGCGAGCAGGGTGTGCCCGCGTACGATCCCGACCCCGGTCTCGTCGCAGGAGGTTTCGATCCCCAGGATCAGCGGCTCGTCAGCCATCTCGCATCATCACCAGCGCGTCGGTGTTGCTCGGTTGGTAGTAGCCCCGGCGGATCCCCACCGGCTCGAAGTCGTACGCCGCATAGAGCTTCTGGGCGCCGGGGTTGTCCACCGCGACCTCCAGCATCGTCTTGCGTACGCCGCGCCGGGCCGCCTCGGCCAGCAGCGCCTCCAGCAGAGTCCGGCCGATCCCGCCCCGCTGGGCGTCCCGCCGGACCGCGATGTTCTGCACCCACGCCTCGTCCGGCGTCACCGCCAACCCGGCGTACCCGACCAGCGACCCGGTGTCGTCCAGCGCCACCGCGTAGTAGTGGCCGCTGGCCAGCTCGTTCCAGAACATCCCCGGCGACCACTGCTCCTCACCGAAGAGGTCGGCCTCGATCGCCAGCACGTCCTCGATGTGCCACCAGCGGAACCGGGCCAGTCTCACGGCAGCACCGACTTGTGGCCGGTCGCCGCGACCGCGTCCGGCCGGCGCAGGTAGAGCGGGACCAGGCGTTCCCCGGGGGCACCGGCGCGGACCCGCTCGGCGGCCAGTTCCGCCAGGGCGTACGCGGACGGGTAGGTCGGTTCGGGCGGCACCGGCAGGCCGAGGATGTCGGCGTACCGCTGGGCGCCCTCGCCGACCGCGACCGTGACCCCCAGTTCGGGCACCCGCCCCGCGACCACGGCGGGGGCGTCGACGGCCGGTCCGGCCACCCGCTCCCCGGCCTCGTCGAACGCCGCCCAGTAGATCTCCCGGCGCCGCGCGTCGCTGGCGACCAGCACCCGCCGGCCGGTACCGGCATCGCGGCCGAGGGCGTCCAGGGAACCGACCCCGTAGGTCGGGATCGACAGCACCTGCCCCATGGTGGCCGCGGTGACCAGACCGACCCGCAGACCGGTGAACGGCCCCGGCCCGAGGCCGGCGACGAGTGCGGTCAGGTCGGCCGGACGGGCGCCGGCCTCGGCCAGCACCGCTTCGATCGCCGGGGCGAGCAGCTCACCATGCGCACGCGCGTCCACCGTGCGGCGTTCGGCGCGCAGCACGACCCGGTCGGCCGTCACCTCCGCGAGCGCCGCGGTCACCGCCGGGGTCGATGAATCCACCACGAGTACGAGCACCCCAGAACCCTAGCCGGAAGGCGATTACCGCCCGTCACGACCCGGCCGGGTGGGACCTCGACGCATCCGCCGGCCGGCGGGCGACCCGGCCGGCGGCCACCCGCACCGCGCCGAGGTGTTCAGCCGGCGGTCCGCTCCCACTCGATGGTGGGCTGCCCGGCGTCCGCGAGAGCCTTGTTGGCGGCGCTGAACGGCCGGCTGCCGAGGAAACCGCGCGGGTTCATCGGGCTGGGGTGACCCGCCTCCAGCACCACGTGCTGCGGATTGGTGATCAGCTCCCGCTTCTTGCGCGCGTAGCCGCCCCAGAGCAGAAAGACCACCCGTTCCGAGCGGGCGTTCAGGGCCGCGATGGTGGCGTCGGTGAACGCCTCCCAGCCCTTGTTGGCGTGCGAACCCGGGGTGGCCTGCCGGACGGTGAGCACCGCGTTGAGCAGCAGGACCCCCTGGGCGGCCCAGCCGGAGAGGTTGCCGCCGCGCGGAGCCGGGACGTTCAGGTCCTCGGCCAGTTCCTTGAAGACGTTGCGCAGCGACGGCGGCACCGCCACCCCGTCACGCACGCTGAAGCTCAGCCCGTGTGCCTGACCCGCCTTGTGGTACGGATCCTGGCCCAGGATCAGCACCCGGCAGTCCTGCGGCCCACACAGCCGGTACGCCGAAAACAGGTCCTCGACCGGCGGGAAGACCGTCTGGGTGGCGTACTCGGCGGCGACGAATTCGGCCAGCTCGGCGGTGCGGGCCGGATCGAGGTGCGGCTCCAGCACCGTGCGCCACTCCGTGGGCAGCAGGGCAGGCAGGTCGAGGGTCATCGGTCACCTTTCGGGGGCTGAAACACCGTTCGGCACGGCTGATCGGCATGGCTGAACACTCGCCCGCGACTCTAGGAGCCCGGTACGACACGGGATCGCGCTAGAGGGTGGTGAGGCGTTCGGCCCAGTCGCCGCCGACCGGTACCAGCTCGATCCGGCGGGAGTCGTCGTCGCGCCGGTCGATCCGTACCCGCAGGTGGGCGTCGACGAGTTGCTCGACCAGGCCCTCGCCCCACTCGACCACGGTGACCGCGTCGTCCACCGACGCGTCCAGGTCCAGGTCGTCGATCTCGGCCCGCGGGTCCACCGCCGCACCGAGCCGGTACGCGTCCGCGTGCACCAGCGCCGGCCGGTTCGCCCGCCTCCGGCCCACACTGTCCGGGTCCGGCCGGTGCACCCGGGCGATCACGAACGTGGGCGAGGTGACGTCGCCGAGTACGCCGAGACCGGCCCCGATCCCCTGGGTCAGCGCGGTCTTGCCGGCGCCCAGCGGGCCGGTCAGCACCAGCAGGTCACCGGCGCGCAGCAGCGCGGCCAGCCGGCGCCCGAAGGCCTGCGTGTCCTCCACAGTGGACAGCTCGACCACCGGATTGGTCGGGTCACCCGCCGGGCCGTTGGGATCAGCCGCGCCCGCCGGACCGTTCGGAACAGCCGCACTCACCGGATCAGCCGCGTTCATCGCATCAGCCGCGTTCATCGGGCCAGTCTGTCAAGGAAGCCGAGCAGGGCCGCGTTCACCTGGTCGGCGTGTTCGAGCATCACCACGTGGCCGCCGTCGGGGACCTTGACGTACTCGGCCTCGGGCAGGCGGCGCAGGATCTCCTCCGAGTGGGTCACCGGAGTGATCATGTCCTGGTCACCGACGATGACCAGGACGGGGGTGTTCTTCAACGCCGACAGCGCCGGGTAGCGGGCGTGGGTGTAGAGGGTACGCAGATACCGGGCGACCGTCTCGGCGGTGGTGCCGGCGTTCATCCGCTCCACGTACGAGACCAGGGCGGGGCTCGGGTTCGAGGAGCCGAAGCCGTACCTGCGGGTGAGCAGCCAGGCCATGTTGGCCGACGCCTTCCGGGCCCGGTCGATCATGCCCCCGGTGAGCTTGGTGGCGTTGTTGACCAGCGGCAGCAGCGGGGTGCCGATCCGCCCGATGATCGCCGGCAGACCGATCTTGGTCTCCTCCAGCAGCCCGCCCGAGGTGGCCATCAGGACCGTGCCGACCACCCGGCTGTCGAACATCTCCGGATACCGCTCGGCGAACGCCATGATGGTCATACCGCCCATCGAGTGCCCGACCAGCACGAGCGGGCCCTCCGGCACCAGGTGGTCGATAACCGACCGGAGCGTCTCACCGAGCGCGGGCAGCTCGTACTCGCCGGACTCCAGCTTGCCGGAGCGGCCGTGGCCGGGCTGGTCGTAGAAGAGCATCCGGTGCTGGCCGTGCGCGGCGACCGCCTTGCGCTGGAAGTGGAAGGTGCCCATGTCGAGGCAGAAGCCGTGCACGAAGACCACGGTGGGGCGGGACGGGGCGGTCGGGTCGCTGACCTCGACCACCTCGACGTGGATGTCGGTGCCGTCGGCCGTCTCGACGGTGCACGCGCTGTCGTACGGCAACTCGCCGAAATCCTCCTCCGCGTACGGGTCGTCCGGTACGGACTTCGCCCGCCGGACCACCGCCCGCTCGGCGGCCAGCCCGGCGGCCACACCGGCCGCGGCCACACCGACCGCCGCACCCAGGATCCCGGCCGCCCGTGCCAGCCCGGAGCGCGGTACGCCCCGACCGAGCCTGCTCCGGGTACCCGTTCGGCTCACCGGGACACCTCCGGCGTGACGGTCACCGGCCCGGTCGGCACGGGCGCCCCGTCGTAGATCCGGGGCACCCGGACGCCACCGAACCGGGTGACGATCTCGTAGTTGATCGTGCCGGCCGCCTCGGCCCAGTCGTCGGCGGTCGGGCCGCCGTCCGTACCGTCGCCGAACAGGGTCGCCACGTCCCCGGCGGCCACCGGGTCGTCCCCGCAGTCCAGCACGAACTGGTCCATGCAGACCCGGCCGGCGATCCGGCGTACGCGCCCGCCGAGCTGCACCGGGCCGGTGTTGGAGGCGTGCCGGGGCACCCCGTCGGCGTAACCGAGCGGGACCACGGCCAGCGTCGTCTCCCGCTCGGTGAAGTACGTGTGCCCGTACGACACTCCGCTGCCGGCCGGCACCCGTTTGGTCAGCATCACCCGGGCACGGGCGGTCATCGCCGGGCGCAGACCGTACGTCTCGCCGGCCACCGGTGACAGGCCGTAGACGGAGACGCCGGGGCGGACCAGGTCGAAGTGGGTGTCCGGGCGGGTCAGGGTGGCGGCGGAGTTCGCCAGGTGCCGGTAGCGCGGCCGGATCCCGACCCGTTCGGCCAGGGCGAGCGCCTCGTGGAAGACGGCGAGCTGCCGGTCGATGGTCGGGTGGCCGGGGGCGTCGGCGTAGACGAAGTGGCTCCACACCCCGACGACCTCGATCAGTCCGTCGGCCTGGGACTTGGCCGCCGCCTCGACCAGGGCCGGCCAGTCGTCGATGACCGCGCCGCCCCGGGAGAGCCCCGTGTCGATCTTGAGGTGGACCCGGGTCGGCCGACCGGCGAGCTGACCGGCGTTGATCATCTCCCCGAGCTGGTCCAGGCTGGCCGCACTCAGGTCGACGTCGGCCGCCACCCCCTCGTGCAGCGGCAGCCCCGGCGCGAGCAGCCAGGCCAGGACGGGCGCGGTGATCCCGGCCCGACGCAGGGTCAGCGCCTCGTCCAGGGTGCAGACACCGAGCCAGTCGGCACCGGCGTCGAGGGACGCGTACGCCGCCGGCAGCATGCCGTGGCCGTACCCGTCGCCCTTCACCACCGCCATCAGCTCGGCGGTCGTTCCGGCTCGCAGCCGGGCCACGTTTTCCCGGATCGCGTCGAGATCAACGCGCAACTCAGCCTGCCACATGAGGCCAGACTACTAACCGAGATCAGGATCGGGACCGGACAACCGCCCCGACCTCCACCGGAGCCCACACGGACGGGTCAGCGCGGCACCACGTCCCGCAGCGCGGCGACCACGTCGGGGGCGGTCACCGGGCCACGCCGGGCCGCCTCCCGCCCGGCCAACCCGTGCAGGTACGCGGCCACGATCGCCGCCCGGTCCGCCGGCAGACCTGCGGCGAGCAGCGACCCGAGCAGTCCCGCCAGCACATCGCCGGTGCCACCGGTGGCCAGCGCCGACGTACCGGTCGGGTTGACCACCGCCCGGCCGTCCGGGGTGGCGATCACCGTACGGTCGCCCTTGAGCAGCACCACCGCGTCCATCCAGGCGGACAGCCGCAACGCGGCACCGACCCGGTCCTCGCCCGGCGCCTCCCCGCAGAGCCGGGCGAACTCCCGGTCGTGCGGAGTGATCACGATCGGCGCGTCCCGCTGCCGCAACCGGTCCGCCATCGACCCGTCGACCAGCATGGTCAGCGCGTCCGCGTCCAGGATCGCCGGCACCGGCGCGGCCAGTACGCACCGCAACTCGGTGGCGGCGGCCTCGTCGGTGCCCAACCCGGAGCCGCAGACCCAGGCCTGCACCCGGCCCGCGTCGGTCACCCGCTCGGTGGCGATCACCGACGGATGCTGGCGGAGCACCTCCTCGCGGGCGCTGCCGGCGTAGCGGACCAGACCGGTCGGCCCGGCCAGCGCACCGCCGACGGAGAGCACCGCCGCGCCCGGATAGATGGCCGAACCGGTCGCCACCCCGACCACACCCCGGCTGTACTTCTCCGACTCGGGGCCGGACCACGGCCACCAGTCGAGCACGTCGGCCCACTCGGTCACGTGCAGCGCCGGGGTGGCCCGCAGCCACGGCCGCACCCCGATGTCGACCAGGTCCACCTGACCCGCGCGGGCCGCCGCCGGACCGACCACCAGCGCCGGCTTCAGCACCCCGAAGGCAACCGTCACGTCGGCGCTCACCGCGCTGGTGCCGTCGAACGTCGGCGGGACGTGCCCGGTGTCGACGTCGACCCCGCTCGGTACGTCCACCGCGACCAGGACCGCCCGCTGCCCGCCCCGCCCGCGCAACCCGGCCAGCCGGCCGACCAACCGGGCGGCCGGCTCCCGCAGGCCGCCCGTGGACCCGATCCCGACGATCCCGTCCAACACCAGGTCCGCCCAGGTCGGCAACCCGTCGACGGTACGTCCACCGGCCACCCGCAACGCTTCCAGCCCGCCCCGGTGCGCCCGCTCCGGATCGAGCAGCAGAGCCTGCACCGCCGCGCCGCGCTCGGCCAGCCGGGCACCGGCGTACAGCGCGTCCCCACCGTTGTCACCGGAGCCCACCAGCAGCAGTACGGACGCGCCGTAGACCCCGCCGCGCTCTTCCAGCAGCAGCGCGCAGCGGCGGGCCAGGCCGGCGGCGGCGCGCTGCATCAGCGTCCCCGGCGGCAGGGTCGCCATCAGCGCCGCCTCCGCCGCCCGGACATCCGCCACCCGCCAGGCCGGCTTCACACCGCCACCCGCACAACCGGCTCCGGCCGCGCCACCCGCACTCGTCCGTCCATCGCCGCGCCCCCTCGGGTCCCGTCCATCAGCCCACCACCGCCGGTGCCGCCCTCGCTGCGATCCTGCGGCGCGGGACTCCGGCGGCTCACTGCTCCGCTACCACCATGGCGGACGCGATGCCGCCGTCGTGCGACAACGAGAGGTGCCACCGGTTGACGCCGCGCTCGGCGGCGACGGCGGCGACCGTACCGGAGACGGTCAACCAGGGCCGGCCGTCCGGATCGGCGACCACCTCGCAGTCGTGCCAGCGCAGGCCGGCGGGGGCACCGAGGGCCTTCGCCACCGCCTCCTTCGCCGCGAACCGGGCGGCGAGGGACTCGGGCGAACGGGGGTTGCCGGAGCCGGTGAACCGCTCGGACTCGGTGAACAACCGGTCGGCCAGCAGCGGAGTGCGCGCCAGGGCACGGGTGAACCGGTCGACGAGCACCACGTCGATCCCGACTGCGACGATCACGCCCCCACCCTAACCGGCTCGACGGGCGCGCAGATTAGCTCCCAGCCTGTTGCCGTACAACCCCTGTGGACAACCGGGGGGCCGTGCACCGCCCCGGTTATCCACAGGGCTTCCGACCAGCCGGCACGGGGTCCTAGCGTCGAAGGCATCGACGTCGGTTGGAGGCGCCATGCAGGACGATTCGATCCGGGTACGGACCGGGACGCTGCGCGGGGCGGCGGACCAGCTCACCGCCACCGCGTACCGGCTCGGCCACGGGCTGGCCGGGGTCACCGGCCCGTCCGGTCGGACGATGCCGGCGGCTCCCGGCTGGGCCGCAACCACCGCGCTGGCCGCGCTCGAGTCGGCGGTGCACGAATGGCTCACCGACCTCGGGGGCCGGGCGGCGGCAACCGCCGACGGACTGCGCACCGCCTCCGACGGTTACGACACCGCCGACGACCGGGCCGCGATCCGGCTCACCGGCGGCCCACGATGATCGGGTACGCCCAACTCTGGTCGGCCGACCCGGCGGCCTGGCGCACGGCCGGTTCCGCCTGGCGGGGCATGGTCGGCCCGACCGACCGGCGCACCGCCGAACTGACCGGCACCGCCGCCACGCTGCGCACCGACTGGTCCGGCCCGGCCGGGCGGGCCGCCGACCGGCGACTGCACGGGCTCACCGCCGAGCTGACCGCCGGCAGACCGGTGTTCATCGAGGTCGAGCAGATCCTCACCACCTACGCGGCCCAGCTCACCCGGGCCAGGGCGATGCTCGACGCCGCCGTCAGGATGGCCGCCGCCAGGGGCGTACTGGTGGACCGGCGCGGAGCGGTCTCGCCCGACCCGGAGGCGCTGCGACCGGACCCGCTCGGCACGGGAAACCAGCCGGACGCCCGTACGACGGCGGCCGTGGCGGACGTCGCCGACGGGATCCGGGCGGCGCTGGAACTGGCCTCGATCGCAGACCGGGACGCCGCCCGGCAGCTCGCCGACCTGGCCGCCTGTGCGGGCAGCGGCTGGGCCGACCCACCGCCGACCGGGCCACCCCCGCCCGGCACCGACCCTGTGGTGGTACGCCGCTGGTGGGCCGACCTCAGCCCGGTGCAACGGCGCTGGCTGGTCACACACGAGTCGGCCACGATCGGTGGGCTGGACGGTGTGCCGGTACGGGACCGGGACCAGGCCAACCGGCTGCTGCTCGACCGGCAGCGGGCCGCCCTGCTGGCCGAACGGGATGCCCTGGCGGCCGGGCCGCCCGACCCGGTGGTGCCGGCCCGGCTGGCCCGGATCGACCGCACCCTCGCCGGCCTGGACGTGATCGGCGACCGGCTGGCCAACGACGGCGGCACCCGGGCGTACCTGCTCGGCCTGGATCCGGCCGGCGACGGGCGGGCGATCGTCTCGATCGGCGACCCGGATCGGGCGGAGAACGTCGTGACCTACGTGCCGGGCATGACCTCCGACCTGCCCGGCGTCGGCGGCGAACTGGGTCGGGCCGAGTTGATGGCGGGGCGCGGCGCCGCCCTGGACCCGACCGAACGGACCGCGGTGGTGCTCTGGCTCGACTACGACGCCCCGGACTTCGTCGACGAGGCGTTGCGCGCCGGGCAGGCCCACGACGCCGGGCCCGCGCTGCACAGCTTCCAGGAGGGGCTGCGGGCCACGCACGAGGACCAGCCGGCCCGGCAGACCGTCGTCGGTCACAGTTACGGATCGCTGGTGGTCGGCACGACCGCCCGCGACCACGGGCTCGCCGCCGACCAGGTGGTCTTCCTCGGCTCACCGGGGGTCGGCGTCGACCGGGCCGCCGACCTCGGCCTGCCGCCCGGACGGGTCTGGTCGAGCACCGCCGACAACGACGTGATCCAGTACGCGCCGAGGCCGGCCGAGTTGGTCGGGCGGGTGGTGGTCGGTGCGGCGCTGCCGGGTCTCGGACTGCTGGCGTTCGGGCAGCCCGCCGACGACCTGTGGTTCGGCGCGGACCCGAGCGGGTCTGCCTTCGGCGCCCAGGTGTTCGAGGGGCGACCGAGCGGCCACACGGGCTACTGGGACGCCGGCAACCCGACCCTGGACGCGGTGGCCCGGATCGCCGTCGACGGCAGGGCGCGTGCCTGAACCGCCATGCTCACAAGCCCTGACCCGCCGCGCCCGTCCGGGGCCGTCGACGAGCGCCCGGATGCCACGGCAACCGGGTCAGCACCACGGCGAGCGACACCAGCCCGGTAACCGGCCCGGTTTCCGCGCGACCAGGAACGCTCGCCGCGCGGATGACCACCGGGCCGGTCCGGTTCGGCTCACTCGACGGTGACCGACTTGGCCAGGTTGCGCGGCTGGTCGACGTCGTGCCCACGGGCGGCGGCGATCTCGCAGGCGAGCACCTGCAACGGAACAGTGGTGACCAGCGGTGCCAGCAGGGTCGGCGTACGCGGCACCGTGATCAGGTGGTCGGCGTACGGCAGGACCGCCGTGTCGCCCTCCTCGGCGATCACGATGGTCCGGGCGCCACGGGCCCGTACCTCCTGGATGTTCGACACGATCTTGTCGTGGAGCATGCCCCGGCCGGCCGGGGACGGCACCACGCAGACGACCGGGGTGCCCTGGTCGATCAGGGCGATCGGGCCGTGCTTGAGCTCACCGGCGGCGAACCCCTCGGCGTGCATGTACGCCAGCTCCTTGAGCTTCAGCGCGCCCTCCAGGGCCACCGGGTATCCGACGTGCCGGCCGATGAACAGTACGGTCGGCGCCGACTTCAGGTCCCGGGCCAGCTCGCGTACGGGCTCGATGTCGGCGAGCAGGTCCCGCAGTTTGCCCGGCATCTCCTGGAGCTGGGCCACCACGGCACCGACCTCGTCGGCGTACTTCACCCCGCGCACCTGGGCCAGGTGCAGGCCGATCAGGTAGCAGGCCACCAACTGGGTCAGGAACGCCTTGGTCGAGGCGACCGCGATCTCCGGCCCGCTGTGGGTGTAGAGGACCGCGTCGGACTCGCGCGGGATGGTGGACCCGTTGGTGTTGCAGATCGCCAGCACCCGGGCCTTCTGCTCCTTGGCGTGCCGGAGCGCCATCAGGGTGTCCATCGTCTCGCCCGACTGCGAGATCGCGACCACCAGCGTCGACCGGTCGAGCACCGGGTCGCGGTAGCGGAACTCGCTGGCCAGCTCGACCTCGCAGGGGATCCGGGTCCAGTGCTCGATCGCGTACTTCGCCACCAGCCCGGAGTGGTACGCCGTACCGCACGCCACGATGAAGATCTTGTCGACGTCGCGCAGGTCCTGGTCGGTCAGCCGGACCTCGTCCAGCATGATCTCGCCGTTCTCGGTCAGCCGGCCGAGCAGGGTGTCGGCGACCGCCTGGGGCTGCTCGGCGATCTCCTTGAGCATGAAGTAGTCGTAGCCGCCCTTCTCGGCGGCGGAGGCGTCCCAGTCGATGTGGAAGTCCTTGCCGACGGCCGGCGTACCGTCGAAGTTGGTGATCTCGATGCCCTCGGCCGTGATCAGCACGACCTGGTCCTGGCCCAGCTCGACCGCCTCGCGGGTGTGTTCGATGAACGCGGAGACGTCGCTGGCCAGGTAGTTCTCCCCCTCGCCCCGGCCGACCACCAGCGGCGAGTTGCGGCGGGCCCCGACCACCGCGCCGGGCACCGCGGCGTCGACCGCGAGCAGCGTGAACGCACCCTCCAGGCGCTGGCTGACGCTGCGCATGGCCGCCGCGAGCAACTGCGGGCCGTCCGGCTCGCCGGCCGCGCGCAGGTCCGCGAGGGCGGCGGCGAGCAGGTGGGCGGCACACTCGGTGTCGGTGTCGCTCTCGAACTCCACCCCGTCGGCTTCGAGTTCGGCGCGGAGCTTGGCGAAGTTCTCGATGATGCCGTTGTGGATGACGGCGACCCGGCCGTCCCGGGACTGGTGCGGGTGGGCGTTGCGGTCGGTCGGCCCGCCGTGGGTCGCCCAACGGGTGTGCCCGATGCCGGTGGTGCCGTCGCCGATGCCGAGCTTCGGGGTGGGGCAGCCGTCCGGATCCGCGCTGACCCGCTCGGCCAGGGTCTTCTCCAGGTTGGCCAGCTTGCCGGCCTTCTTCTCGGTCAGCAGCTCGTCATCGCAGACGATCGCCACTCCCGCCGAGTCGTAGCCTCGGTACTCCAGGCGTCGCAGCCCGTCCAACACGATGCTCAGCGCCGGCCGGGCGCCGGCGTAGCCCACGATTCCACACATAGCCCCGAGCCTAGTCGAACTTCGCTCAGCGCGGGTGCTCGAAAGGCCGCTTATCAAGCATCCGTCATGAGTGATAGGTGAATTTCGGGAAGCAACGGGACGGAGTTGCCAATTCACCACCGACCCGCCGGCCCACCCCTCACCCAACGCCAAGAAAGCACAACAGTCTGTCGTCAACCGGCTTGCCCGTCGATGCCCCGTGCGGGACCGTTGGTGTTGGCGCCCACGGCCGCCCCGCACCGCCCCCCGGCGCCACCCGACGCCCCTGGAGCGCAGCCGATGACCGATCCGGCACCACCGCAGCCGCCCCGCGAGCCCACCCCCGCTGCCGAACCCACCCCGTCGCCCTGGGCCCCACCGCCACCCCCCGGACCCTGGGCCCCCACGTCCGGCTCCGCCGATGCCGATCCCCCGGTGTCCGCTTACCCGACCGTCGATCCCCCTGCGTCCGCTTACCCGACCGTCGATCCCCCGGTGTCCGGTTACCCGCATGTCGACCGCACGCCGTCCGGTTACCCGGCAACCGACCCGACCGTGCCCGGTTACCCCGGTGCTGATCCCGGCGGGGCCGGTTATCCGCCCGCGTACGGTTACGCACCGCCCGCCGGTTATCCACCGCCGCCCGGCTACCCGCCGGTCCACGGGCCGCTGCCCGGTTACCCGGCCGACCCCTCGGTGTCCGGGTATCCGCCACCTGCCTGGGCCGGCACACCCGCGCCCGTACGCGGTCGGGCCAACGCCGGTCTGGTGGCGGTGGTGGTCGTACTGGCGGTGCTGCTCTGCGGCGGTGCCGGCGTGGCCGTCGCCGGGCTGGTGAGCTGGCGCGGCTCGGCCGAACCACAGGCGGCTTCCACACCGCCGCCGAGCGGACAGGCGGGCGGGCCGGCGGTGCCGGAGTCGTCCCCCGAGCCGACCACCCAACCCGGCCGCCAGGTGGTCTACCAGGTGATCGGGGACGGTCCGGCCGAGGTCAGCTACCTCGAGTATCCGAACATGCCCCGGCAGATCGGCGCCACGAACCTGCCCTGGCGGGTGGAGTTCGCCATGCCCGATCCGGGCGTGGTGACCGTGCTGGCAATCCGGACCGGGACCGGCCAGGGAGAGATCACCTGCAAGATCCTGGTGGACGGCGAAGAGGTGATCACGAACTCGGCCACCGGGCCGTACGCGACCGCCACCTGCGCCGGCCTCACCATGAACTGAACCCGACCGACAACGTCAGCGGCCGAACCTCGCCATCGACTGGACCGACCCGCCGCGCCTAGGCTGGCGCGGTGACCACAACCACCGCCCGCGACCCGCTGGTGCACCGGATGCGACCGTTCGGCACGACCATCTTCACCGAGATGTCGGCGCTGGCGGCGCGCACCGGTGCGGTCAACCTCGGGCAGGGTTTCCCGGACACCGACGGCCCGGCCGAGATGCTCGCCGCCGCCGCCGAGGCGCTGCGCGGCGGGCAGAACCAGTACCCGCCGATGCCCGGCATCCCGTCCCTGCGAGCGGCGGTAGCCGAACACCAGCGCCGGTTCTGGGACCTGTCGTACGACCCGGATGGGGAGGTGGTGATCACCGCCGGCGCCACCGAGGCGATCGCGGCCGCCATCCTCGGGCTCTGCGAGACCGGTGACGAGGTGGTCTGCTTCGAGCCCTACTACGACTCGTACGCGGCCTCGATCGCGCTCGCCGGTGCGGTACGGCGGCCGGTCACGCTGCGCCCGGCGGCCGACGGGCGGTACAACTTCGACCCGGCCGAACTGCGCGCCGCGTTCGGGCCCCGGACCCGCCTGGTCCTGCTCAACTCCCCGCACAACCCGACCGGCAAGGTCTTCACCGCCGACGAACTGGCCCTGGTCGCCGAACTCTGCCAGGAGTACGGCGCCTACGCGGTCACCGACGAGGTGTACGAGCACCTCGTCTACACCGACGCCTCCACCCCGCACATCCCACTGGCCAGCCTGCCCGGCATGGCGGAACGGACGTTGCGGGTCTCCTCGGCCGGGAAGACGTTCTCCTGCACCGGTTGGAAGGTGGGCTGGGCGAGCGGCCCGGCACCGCTGGTCTCCGCGGTGCTACGGGTCAAGCAGTTCCTCACCTTCGTCAACGGCGCCCCGCTGCAACCGGCGGTCGCGGTGGCCCTCGCCCTGGGCGACGACTACTACGACAACTTCCGTACCACCCACCAGGTCCGGCGGGACCAGCTCACCGCCGGTCTCACCGACGCCGGATTCGACGTGCTGTCGGCGGAGGGGACCTACTTCGTCACCGCCGACATCACCTCGCTCGGCGGGCGGGACGGAGTGGAGTTCTGCCGTACGTTGCCCGAGCGGTGCGGTGTGGTGGCCATTCCGAGCCAGGTTTTCTACGACAACGTGGAGGCCGGGCGTCGACTGGTCAGGTTCGCCTTCTGCAAGCGTCCCGAGGTGCTGGCCGAGGCGGTCGAGCGGCTCCGTACGCTGCGCTGAGCGTCGGCCCGGTCAGGCGATCGGGCTGGCGAGGCGTACCTCGGCCGCGATCCGCTCGGCCACCGTCTGGGCGATCTCCTGGGTGGCGGCCTCGACCATCACCCGGACCAGCGGTTCGGTGCCCGACGGCCGGAGCAGCACCCGCCCGGTCTCGCCCAACTCGGCCTCGGCCCGCTCGGCCGCGCCCAGTACGGCGGGCGCACCGGCGCCGACGGTCCGGTCCCCGACCGGCACGTTGATCAGCACCTGCGGCAGCTTCACCACCACCGACGCGAGGTCGGCCAGCGAGCGTCCGGTGGCCGCCATCCGGGACATCACCTGGAGTGCGGTGAGCAGGCCGTCGCCCGTGGTGGCGTACTCGGGAAGCACGACGTGCCCGCTCTGTTCGCCGCCGAGGGCCAGCCCGGAGGCGCGCAACTCCTCCAGCACGTACCGGTCGCCGACCTTGGTCTCGATCAGCCGGATGCCCTCGCGGGACATGGCGATGCGCAGGCCGAGGTTGCTCATCACGGTCGCGACCACGGTGTCCGCGGTCAGCGTGCCGGCGTCGCGCATGGCCAGGGCGAGGATGCCCAGGATCTGGTCGCCGTCGACCTCCTCGCCGTCGGCGGTCACCGCCACGCAGCGGTCGGCGTCGCCGTCGTGCGCGATGCCGAGGTGCGCACCGTGCTCGACCACCGCGGCCTGGAGCCGGGCCAGGTGGTTCGAGCCGCAGTCGTCGTTGATGTTGATGCCGTCCGGCTCGGCGTGGATCGCGACGACCTCGGCACCGGCCTCCCGGTACGCCACCGGCGCCAGGTCGGAGGCGGCCCCGTTCGCGCAGTCCACCACGACCTTGATCCCCTCCAGCCGGTGCGAGACGCTCCCGACGAGGTGCTGGATGTAGTGGTCGGCGCCGTCCAGCAGGTCGTGCACCCGGCCGACGTCGGCGCCGGTGGGCCGGTGCCAGTCGGACGAGTCGTTCGCCTCGATGGCCGCTTCGATCTTCAGCTCGACCTCGTCGGGGAGCTTGTTACCGCCGGCCGCGAAGAGCTTGATCCCGTTGTCGGGCATCGGGTTGTGCGACGCGGAGAGCATCACGCCCAGGTCCGCCTTGGTCTCGGCGACCAGGTACGCCACCGCCGGGGTGGGCAGCACGCCGACCCGTACGACATTCGCGCCGGCACTGGCCAGGCCGGCCACCACGGCCGCCTCCAGCATCTCGCCGCTGGCCCGGGTGTCCCGCCCCACCACGGCCAGCGGCCGGTGGCTGAGGTCGGACTCGGCCAGGGTGTGCGCGGCCGCGACGGCGACCGCGAGCGCCAACTCGGGGGTCAGGTCGGCGTTCGCACGTCCACGTACGCCATCCGTGCCGAACAACCGGCCCATGCGCGAGTACCTCCGGGGGAGCAGACCAGTGGAAAAAGCGAGCGGCCGGGCCCGCCACCGCGCGAGGGGGAGGCGGACCCGGCCGTCCGTCAGACGTGCAAGGGGGTGAAGAAAGAGCTGATCAGCGCTTCGAGTACTGAGGCGCCTTACGGGCCTTCTTGAGGCCGTACTTCTTGCTTTCCTTGACCCGGGCGTCCCGGGTGAGGAAGCCGGCCTTCTTGAGCGCCGGGCGGTCGTCGGGCTCGTTGACGATCAGCGCGCGGGCGATGCCGAGGCGCAGCGCGCCGGCCTGCCCGGTGGTGCCGCCGCCACGGAGGTTCGCGATCACGTCGAACTGCTCGGTCTTCTCGGCGGTCACCAGCGGCTCCTTGATGAGCTGCTGGTGCACCTTGCTCGGGAAGTACGCCTCGAGCTCGCGCCCGTTGCAGGTGATCTTGCCGCTGCCGGGGACGATGCGAACCCGGACGATGGCCTCCTTGCGGCGGCCAACGGTCTGGATCGGCCGGTCACCGCGAGGGGCCCGGGCAACCGGGGCGGCCGGAGCGGCGGTCTCGGTCTCGGCCGGGGTCTCGGTCTCGACGACCGGCGTGGGCTCGGCCTCAATGGTGTCGGTCATGCTGATTCCTTCGTCCGCGCTCACTGCGCGATCTGCTTGATCTCGAACGGCACCGGCGCCTGCGCGATGTGCGGGTGCTCGGCACCGGGGTAGACCTTCAGCTTCTTGATCAGCTGCCGGCCGAGCTTGTTGTGCGGGAGCATCCCCTTGACGGCGAGCTCGATGGCCTGCTCGGGGCGCTTCTCCAGCAGCTCCTCGTAGCGGACCTGCTTGAGGCCGCCCGGGTAGCCGGAGTGGCGGTAAGCGATCTTGGTCTGACGCTTGTTACCGGTCAGCGCGACCTTGCCCGCGTTCACAACGACGACGAAGTCACCGGTGTCGACGTGCGGCGCGAAAGTGGGCTTGTGCTTGCCACGCAGCAACGTGGCAGCGTGGGTGGCCAGACGGCCCAGCACGACATCAGCGGCGTCGATAACGTGCCACTGACGCTCGATCTCACCCGGCTTCGGGCTGTACGTACGCACAGGTCTACCTTGTCTCGTCGTCGGTCTGGGGTCACGCACCGGTCACCAGGCGCGCACGAACGACCAAGCGTACCTGATGGGGCACGCCCTCGGCTGTCACACAACAGCAGGCGATGTTACTCTTCCGGCCCGCACGCGGTCAAAACGGGGGCCACGGATCGCCACCGGCCACCCGCCGCGCCCGCCGGTCCTGAACCGGTGGGTCAGACCGGGCCACCCAGTCACCAGCCGCAGCTGATCGTACCCGTACACCCAATCACACCCGTGTCGCCGGGCTGCACCCGGCCGCCCTGTTGGGCCGGTACGCGGCCGGGCGCGGCGGGCCCCGATCTCCCCGGACGGCCCGTCCCGCGCCGGACCTCCTGGTCACACCCCGGACAGCCGCCGGGGCGACGGCCGGAGGTAGACCGCCCAGGTGACGACAACGCAGAGCGCGTAGCAGACGATGAAACTGACATAGGCGGCATCGGCCGTCCGGTAGGTCAGGAACGACTGCCGGAAGGCGATGTTGACCAGCACTCCCCCGAAGGCGCCGACCGCACCGGCGATCCCGATCAGGGCACCGGCCAGCCGTACCGCCCGCCGGGCCGCGTCCGCCGACACCTCCGCCAGGACACCGGCATCGATCCGGGCCCGGGCCCGGAAGATCGCCGGGATCATCTTGTACGTGGAGCCGTTGCCGATGCCGGAGAAGACGAACAGGGCAATGAAGCCGACCAGGTACAGCGGCAGTGAACCCCGCCCGGAGGCGTAGAGCACCCCACCGGCGCCGAGCGCCATCAACACAAAGTTCCAGCAGGTCACCCGCGCCCCACCCCACCGGTCGGCGAGATACCCGCCCAGCGGCCGGATCAGCGAACCGACCAGCGGCCCCAGGAAGGTGAGGTACGCCGCGTCCAGCGGGGTGGCGAACCGGTCACCGAACTGCACCTGGAGCACCTGCCCGAAGGCGAACCCGAACCCGATGAACGAGCCGAATGTCCCGATATAGAGGAAGGACATGATCCAGGTGTGCGGATCACGGGCCACCTCCCGCATCGCGCCCCGCTCGCTCGGCGTACCGGCCGACCCGTCGCGTCCGGTGGCCGCCGGCGAGATGTTGTCCATGTACCGCGCGGCGAGCAGCGCGGCCAGCACGATCAGCGGCAAGTAGACCGCCGGGACCAACCGGGGGTACGCCGCACCCGCTGTCGCCAGGACCAGCAGGCCGACCAACTGCACCGCCGGTACGCCGAGATTGCCGCCACCCGCGTTCAGGCCGAGCGCCCACCCCTTGTGCCGGTCGGGGTAGAACAGGTTGATGTTCGCCATCGACGAGGCGAAGTTGCCGCCGCCGACCCCGGCCAGACAGGCGAGGATCATGAGTGTGCCGTAGGAGACCCCCGGCTCGATCAGGATCGTCATCGGGATGGTCGGCAGGAGCAGCAGGGCGGCGCTGATCACGGTCCAGTTCCTGCCCCCGAAGACCCCGACCGCGAAGGTGTACGGCAGCCGCAGCACCGCCCCGAGCGCCGTCGGTACGGCGGTGAGCAGGAACTTGCCGGCCGGGTCGATGCCGTACTCGGGGCCGAGGAAGAGCACCAGCACCGACCAGAGACTCCAGACGGAGAAGCCGATGTGCTCGGAGAAGACGGAGAAGGCGAGGTTGCGCCGGGCGACGGCCGCGCCGGTGACCCGCCAGAACGTCGGGTCCTCCGGCCGCCAGTCGTCGATCCGGTGCCGCCGGCCGGGTGCGGTCCGGCGAGGGGTCGCCGGTGCCGGCCCACCTGCGGGAGCGGGTGCGATCGGGGGAACCTCTGCGGGGTCCGCCGTGGTGGGGGCTGTGCTCACGGGCCGGCTCCTTCTCGTCGGGGACGAGCCGAAAGCTAGGCGCGATCAGTTTCCGTACGGTGCACGTCCCGCGTCCACCCCGCAACCAACCCCGCACCACCCCCACCCCCCACCCGTGAGAACCCCCGAAACCCCTCGCCACAGGGGTGCCGCCTCTTGTAGGGAAAGAGTGGCCTTCCCTCCCCCGATAACAACTCTTTCTCTACAAGAGGCGGGTACGGCGGGTACGGCGGGGCGGCGGGGGTTAGTGGGGCGGGCGGTGGCCGGCGAAGACGGCGAAGCGCCAGGATTTGAAGTAGCAGTCGACGTCGGTGAAGCCGGCTTCGGTGAGCCAGGCGCACTGGGCGGCCACGGGGGCGGGGCGGTCGTAGGCCATCCGAAGGTGTGCGGCGTCGATCTCGGCCCGGTCCGATCCGAGGGCGGTGATCTGGGCCAGCCAGACCTCGGCGTACCGCCGGTCGAGTTCGGGGGTGGGTCCGGCCACCTGTTCGGCGTTGACGAACACTCCACCGGACCGGAGGACGTCGTATATCCGCTGGTACAGCGCGCGTTTGCCGGCGTCGTCGAGGTGGTGGACGGCGAGCGCGGTGACCACCGCGTCGTACCGTGCGGTGGGCAGCGGGTCGGCCAGGTCGGCCACCTCGACCGCGTGCGGGACCCCCTGGGCGGTCAGGTGCCGGGCGGCGATCTCCAGCATCGCCGGTGCGGCGTCGAGCAGGGTGATCCGGGCACCGGGCACGGCCGCGCCGACCAGTGACGAGAGCAGTCCGGTGCCGGCTCCGAGGTCGAGAACCTCCGGTGTACGCCCCTCCGCGAGGGCGGTACGCAGCACCGGCGCCGACACCTCGACGGCGGTGCCGTAGAAGTCGTCGAAGCACGGCACGAGCCGGCGTCTGGCCTGGTCATAGGTGCCGGCGGCGGCTTCGAACAGGTGCACCACGCTCATCCGCGTCTCCCAAGATGTAGGACAGTTTTCCCATATTATAGACCCAATCGATTAACCCGCTGCCTACACGGACTGTGAGCGCCTCTTAGCAGGCACGAAACAAAAGGGACCCGGCCGCGAAACCACCCCCGTCCACGCTTCGGACATGACGGACCTTGCGCGGGACGGGACGCACCCCGGTGCGCCACCACCGGGCGTCACCATGTCGGCACCGGACGTCGACACGCACTGCCCGTACTGCGCCCTGCAATGCGGGATGACACTTCGCGCCACACCGCAACGGGTCGAGGTCCGGTCCCGGCAGTTCCCGACCAACCGTGGCGGCCTTTGCCAGAAGGGCTGGACCGCGGCCGAACTGCTCGACCACCCCGACCGGCTGACCACCCCACTCGTACGCGACCCGCACACCGCGCAACTGCGCCCGGCCACCTGGGACGAGGCGCTGGACCGGGTCGCCCGCACCATCACCGGTCTGCAGACCGCGTACGGCCCCGACTCGATCGCCGTGTTCGGCGGCGGCGGGCTGACCAACGAGAAGGCGTACGCGCTGGGCAAGTTCGCCCGGGTGACCCTGCGTACCCGGAACATCGACTACAACGGCCGGTTCTGCATGTCCTCGGCCGCGGCGGCCGGCAACCGTGCCTTCGGCATCGACCGGGGGCTGCCGTTCCCGCTGGCCGACCTGGCCGGGGCGGACACCCTGCTGCTGGTCGGTGCGAACGTGGCCGAGACCATGCCACCGCTGGTGCGGTACCTGGTCGAGCAGAAGGCCCGCGGCGGCAACCTGATCGTGATCGACCCCCGGGTGACCGCCACCGCCCGCCAGGCCACCCTGCACCTGCAACCGATGCCGGGTACGGATCTCGCGGTGGCCAACGCCCTGCTGCACATCGCCGTCACCGAGGGGTGGGTCGACAAGGACTACGTCGAGACCCGTACCGCCGGCTTCGACGCCGTACGCCGCAGCGTCGCCGGTTACTGGCCGGCGCAGGTCGAGCGGCTCTCCGGCGTACCGGTGGCGGACCTGGAGACGGCGGCCCGCGCGCTCGGCACCGCCGGCACCGCGATCATCCTGACCGCCCGGGGCGCCGAGCAGCACGCCAAGGGCGTCGACACGGTCACCGCCTTCATCAACCTCGCCCTCGCCCTCGGGCTGCCCGGCCGGCCCGGTTCCGGGTACGGATGCCTCACCGGGCAGGGCAACGGCCAGGGCGGTCGCGAGCACGGGCAGAAGGCCGACCAGTTGCCGGGCTACCGGCGGATCGACGATCCGGCCGCCCGCGCCCACGTGGCCGGCGTCTGGGGCGTGCATCCGGACGACCTGCCCGGTCCCGGTCTGTCCGCCTACGAGCTGCTCGACTCGATCGGCTCACCGACCGGTCCCCGGGCCCTGCTGGTCTTCGGCTCCAATCCGGTCGTCTCCGCACCCCGGGCCGGGCGGATCCAGCGCCGGCTGGGCGACCTCGACCTGCTGGTGGTCGCCGACTTCGTCCTCTCCGAGACCGCGGCCATGGCCGATGTGGTCCTGCCGACCGCGCAGTGGGCGGAGGAGGACGGGACGATGACCAATCTGGAGGGTCGGGTGCTCCGGCGCCGGGCCCTGCGCCCACCACCCGCCGGAGTCCGCACCGACCTGTCCGTCATCGCCGAACTGGCCCGCCGCCTGGTGGGCGACGGGATGGCCGGCAACGGGACGACCGGCGGCCGGACGACCGGCAGCGCGACGGACGGCAGCGGGACGACCGGCGGCGGTGCCGGGTCGAGCTTTCCGGAGGATCCGCGCCTGGTCTTCGACGAGCTGCGACGGGCCTCGGCCGGCGGGATCGCCGACTACGCGGGCGTCACCTGGGACCGGATCGACGCCGAGGACGGCGTCTTCTGGCCCTGCCCGGCGGAGGACCGGCCGGGCACCCCCCGACTGTTCGCGGAAACCTTTCCCACCCCGGACGGCCGGGCCCGGTTCCTGCCGGTCGAGCACCGGCCGGCGGCCGAGGAGGTCTGCCCGGAATATCCGCTCTACCTGACCACCGGGCGGGTGCTCGCCCAGTACCAGTCCGGTGCCCAGACCCGCCGGATCGGACCGCTTCGTACGGCGGCGCCGAACGCGTTCCTCGAACTCCATCCGGACCTGGCCAGCCGGCTCGGGGTGGCCGACGGGGACGAGGTGACGGTCCACAGCAGACGCGGTGAGATGCGGGCACCGGCCCGGCTCAGCGACACCATCCGCGCCGACACCGTCTTCGCCCCCTTCCACTGGGGCGGGGCCGCGCGGGCCAACTCGCTCACCAACGACGCCCTCGACCCGACCTCGAAGATGCCCGAGTTCAAGGTCTGCGCGGTCCGGGTGGAGCGGGCATGACCGGCCGGGTGGTCATCGTCGGCTACGGCATGGCCGGATCCCGGCTGGCGAGCGAACTGCGGGCCCGCGACGGGGACCGGAAGATCGTGGTGCTGGGTGCCGAACCGCACCGGGCGTACAACCGGATCATGCTGTCGAACCTGCTCGCGGGCAAGATCGACGAGACGCAGGTGGAGCTGACCGAGGCCGCCGGACACGGCGTCGACATCCGCCCCGGAGTCACCGTCACCGCCGTCGACCCGGTCGCCGCGACGGTCACCACCGACCGGAACGACACGATCTCCTACGACCACCTCGTGCTCGCCACCGGCAGCCGGGCAATGGTGCCGCCGCTGCCCGGACTCGTACCCGATCCGGATCGGCTGCCGGAGCGGGTGGTCGCCTTCCGTACCCTGGACGACTGCCGGCGGATCCTCGCCGCCGCCACCGGCGCGCGGACCGCCCTGGTCCTCGGCGGCGGCCTGCTCGGCCTGGAAGCAGCCCGTGGGCTGGCGTCGCGCGGGCTCGACGTACGCGTGGTCCACCCGGTCGGGCACCTGATGAACCGCCAACTCGACCCGGCCGCCGGAGCGGTGCTGGCCCGGACCCTGGCCGGGCTCGGCGTCATCAGCCACCTCGACGCCGCCGCCACCGCCGTGCACGTCGACGCGGACCGGGTCACCCTCGAACTCGCCGCCGGCCAGATCCTGACCGCCGACCTGCTGGTCCTGGCCTGTGGCGTACGGCCGGAGACCGGGCTGGCCCGATCCGCCGGTCTGACCGTCGAGCGGGGAATCGTGGTCGACGACCGGCTGGCCACCAGCGACCCGCGGATCTTCGCGATCGGCGACTGCGCGCAGCACGAGGGGCAGCTCACCGGGCTGGTCGCGCCCGCCTGGGCACAGGCCCGGGTGCTGGCCGGAGTGCTGAGCGGCGACCGGGCCGGCGACCGTTACCGGCCGCAGGCACCGGTGACCCGGCTCAAGGCCGCCGGGATCGACCTCGCGGCCATGGGTGACCTGGGCCCGGTCGACGGGTCCGAGCCGGCGGTCGAGGAGCTGAGCTTCACCGACCCGGCCCGGGGCACGTACGCCCGGCTCCGGATCGTGCGCGAACGGCTCACCGGAGCGATCATGCTCGGGGACAATCCCGCCGTCGGGACGGTCATCCAGCTCTTCGACCGGGGCACCCCGGTACCGAGCGACCGCCGCGCGCTGCTGCTCGGCCGCGCCGTCGGCGACCGGTCCGGCACTCCGGTCGAGTCCCCCGCGCTGATGCCGGACGCCGCCACCGTCTGCCAGTGCAACACCGTCCCCAAGGGCGCCCTGGTGCGCTGCTGGCGCGCGGGCGCCCGGTCGGTCGCCGAGGTGGTCACCGCGACCCGGGCCACCACCGGCTGCGGTAGCTGCCGCGACGCCGTCGAGGGAATCGTCCACTGGTTGTCCACAGCCGACTCCGCGGAGGTGTCCGGATGAACCGCAACAAGCTCGTCGTGGTCGGCAACGGCATGGTCGGCCAACGCTTCGTCGAAGCACTGCGCACCCGTGACACCGGCGCCCGCTGGCAGGTCACCGTACTCGGCGAGGAGAGCCGACCGGCGTACGACCGGGTCCGGCTCTCGGCGTACCTGGACGGGGTGAGCGCCGAGGACCTGAGCCTGCACACCCCGGACGACGGCGTCGAGCACCGGCTGGACGAACCCGTGTTGGACATCGACCGGGACCGGCGGCTGGTACGCACCACCACCGGCGAGTACCCGTACGACGCCCTGGTGCTGGCGACCGGCTCGTACCCGTTCGTGCCGCCGATCGACGGCGCCGCCGGTCCGGACGGCACCGCCGGGCTGCGGGCCGGGGTCTTCGTCTACCGCACCCTGGACGACCTGGACGCGATCCGGGACTACTCGCGGGGCCGACGGACCGGGACCGTTATCGGTGGCGGCCTGCTCGGTCTGGAGGCGGCCAACGCGCTGCGCCTGCTCGGACTCGACACCCACCTGGTGGAGTTCGCTCCCCGGCTGATGCCGGTCCAGGTCGACGAGGCCGGTGGCGCGATGCTCCGCCGCTACGTCGAGGACCTCGGCGTCGTCCTGCACCTCGGGACGGCCACCACCGCGATGCGACCGGGACCGGACGGCGCGGTGACCGGACTCGTCCTCGGCAACGGCAACACCGTCGCCACCGATCTGGTGGTGGTCGCCGCCGGCATCCGCCCCCGCGACGAGCTGGCCCGGATCGCCGGACTGGCCCTCGGGCCCAGGGGCGGTGTCGAGGTCGACGAGACCTGCCGGACCGGCGACGAACGGATCTGGGCGATCGGCGAGTGCGCGGCGATCGACGGCACCTGCTACGGCCTGGTCGCGCCCGGTTACGCGATGGCCGAGGTGGTCGCCGACCGGCTGCTCGGCGGTACCGCGACCTTCCCCGGCGCCGACACCGCCACCAAGCTCAAACTGCTCGGGGTGGACGTCGCCTCGTTCGGTGACGCCCACGGCACCACCGCCGGCAGCCTGGACGTGACCTGGACCGACCCGGCCACCCGGAGCTACGCCAAGCTGGTCCTCTCCGACGACGCGAAAACACTGCTCGGCGGGGTGCTGGTCGGCGACGCGTCGGCGTACCCGACCCTGCGGGCCAGCGTCGGCGGCCCACTGCCCGGTCCCCCGCTGACCCTGCTCGCCCCGGCGGGTGAGGGCGGCGGTGCGGGTGCCGGGATCGCCGCGCTGCCCGGCGGGGCGCAGGTCTGCTCCTGCAACGCGGTGACCAAGGACCAGATCGTCGCCGCGATCGCGGATGGCTGCACCGACGTACCGGACCTGAAGGCGTGCACCCGGGCCGGCACGAGCTGCGGTTCCTGCGTACCGATGCTCAAGCAACTGCTCGCCGTCTCCGGGGTACGGCTGTCCAAGGCGATCTGCGAGCACTTCGACCAGAGCCGGCAGGAACTGTTCGACCTGGTCCGGGTACGCGGGATCCGCACGTTCTCCCAGCTCGTCGCCGAGTACGGGCGCGGCCGGGGCTGCGACATCTGCAAACCGGTGGTCGCCTCGATCCTCGCCTCGCTCGGCAACGGGTACGTGCTCGACGGTGAGCAGGCCGCGCTCCAGGACACCAACGACCACTTCCTGGCCAACATCCAGCGGGACGGGACGTACTCGGTCGTGCCCCGGATCCCCGGCGGCGAGATCACCCCGGAGAAGCTGATCGTCATCGGCGAGGTGGCCCGCGACTTCAACCTCTACACGAAGATCACCGGTGGTCAGCGGATCGACCTCTTCGGGGCGAGGGTCGAGCAGTTGCCCCGGATCTGGCGGCGGCTGGTCGACGCCGGGTTCGAGTCCGGTCACGCGTACGGCAAGGCTCTGCGCACGGTCAAGTCCTGCGTCGGCTCCACCTGGTGCCGGTACGGCGTACAGGACTCCGTCGGCCTGGCGATCGCCCTGGAACTGCGCTACCGGGGGCTGCGCGCACCGCACAAGCTCAAGTCGGCGGTCTCCGGGTGCGCCCGCGAGTGCGCCGAGGCGCGGAGCAAGGACTTCGGCATCATCGCCACCGACCAGGGCTGGAACCTCTACCTCGGCGGGAACGGCGGCTTCCGGCCCCGGCACGCCGAACTGTTCGCCACCGACCTGTCCACCGAGGAACTGGTCCGCTACCTCGACCGCTACCTGATGTTCTACATCCGTACGGCCGACCGGTTGCAGCGCACCGCGGGCTGGCTGGAGGCGATGGACGGCGGCCTCGACCACCTCCGGGCGGTCATCGTCGACGACAGTCTCGGGCTCTGCGCGGAACTCGACGCGGCGATGTCCCGGCACGTCGCCGACTACGCCGACGAGTGGCGGGAAACCCTCGACGACCCGGAACGGCTGCGCCGGTTCACCTCGTTCGTCAACGCGCCGGACACCCCCGACCCGTCGATCAGTTTCACGGTCGAGCGGGGCCAACGGGTCCCGGCGACGACCGAACGCCGGCCGGTCGCCCTCGGCCTGCCGACCACGAACGGCGCCGGCCGACCTACCACGAACGAGGGAGTACGCCGATGAGCCTGGACGGTGCCGCTGGACAGCGGTGGACACCGGTCTGCCCGTACCCACGGGTGGAGCCGGAGCGGGGTGTCGCGGCGCTGGTCGACGACGAGCAGGTGGCCGTCTTCCGGACCCACGACGGGCAGCTCTTCGCGATCGGCAACCGGGACCCGATCGGCGGCGCGTACGTGATGTCGCGCGGCATCGTCGGCAGCCGGGGCGCCACCCCGACCGTCGCCTCCCCCCTGCACAAGCAGGTGTACGACCTTCGCACCGGCCGGTGCCTCGACGACCCCGGGGTGGCGGTGCCCACCTACCGCATCCGCTGCCGGGACAACGTCATCGAGGTCGGCACCCGGCAGGAGCCCTGATGTCCGACGAACTGGCCGGATTCACCATCGGCGTCACCGCCGACCGGCGCCGCGACGAACTCGCCGCACTACTCGAACGCCGGGGCGCCCGGGTGGTGCTCGCACCGGCGCTACGGATCGTTCCGCTGGCCGACGACTCCGAGTTGCGCGCCGCCACCCGCGCCTGCCTGGACAATCCGCCCGACGTGGTGATGGCGAACACCGGCATCGGCATGCGCGGCTGGTTGGAGGCCGCCGAGGGCTGGGGGCTGGCCGAACCGCTGCGCTCGGTCCTCTCCGAGGCGTACATCGTCGCCCGTGGGCCGAAGGCGCGGGGCGCGATCCGGGCCGCCGGCCTGCACGACGAGTGGTCGCCGCACTCGGAGAGCTGCGACGAGGTGGTCGACCACCTGCGGGAGCGGGGCGTCGCCGGCCGGGTGGTCGCGATGCAACTGCACGGCGAGCGGCAGCCGGAATGCACCAGCGCCCTGGAGGACGCCGGAGCCACCGTGATCGAGGTACCGGTCTACCGCTGGGCTCCGCCGACCGATCCGGCCCCGCTGCACCGGCTGGTCGACCTGATCACCGGGCGGCTGGTCGACGCGGTCACCTTCACCTCCGCCCCGGCCGTCGGGGCGCTGCTGCGCGCGGCCGGCACCGGTGGCGACGCCGTACTGGAGGCGTTCCGTGCGGACGTACTGGCCGCCTGCGTCGGGCCGGTCACCGCCGCACCGCTGCGCCGGCACGGCGTACCGGTGCTCGCCCCGGCCAGGGCCCGCCTCGGCGCCCTGGTCCGCAGCATCGTCGACGAACTTCCCCGACGGGCGGTCAACGTCAAGGTCGCCGGGCACCTGCTCACCCTGCGTGGCCACGCGGCGGTGGTCGACGGTGAACTGCGCCCGCTGGCGCCGGCACCGATGGCGGTGCTCCGGGCACTCGCCGCCACTCCGGGCCGGGTGCTCTCCCGCGCCGACCTGCTGCGTACGCTCCCGCGCGGGGCCGACGAACACGCGGTGGAGATGGCCGTGGCCCGGCTCCGGGCCGCCCTGCGTACGCCGGGCGTGGTGCAGACCGTCGTCAAGCGCGGCTACCGGCTACCGGTCGACTGATCAACTCTTCCGTTCGGCGGAATCGACCCCGAACGCGCTTTCCCCATGGTCGTAGGACCATGGGGAATCGTCGCATGCGAATACGGCGACCGGAATTGCCGACGGGCGCGCTGACGGAAGCCCCGTCGACGCGACGTTGGTTCCTCCGAGCCCGGAGGATCCCCGCCCGGGAGCCGGAGCAGCCGCGGCCGACCGGGGTTCCGTCCGGTCGACCGACCGCACGGCCCCCGGCCGGCTGGTGAACCGAGGGTCAGCCGACCGGGGTGGGAAAACCCCGGCCGTGCTGCGCCTGCAGGGTCGCCATCGCGTGCTCCACGACGGTCACCAGCACCTGCTTGACCGAATCCCGGTGCCGGGCGTCGGTCATCACCAGCGGTACGTGCGGGGCGATGGCCAGGGCCTCCCGCACCTCCTCCGGCGCGTACTGCGGTGCTCCGTCGAAACGGTTCAACGCAACCACGTATGGCAGTTGCCGGTTTTCGAAATAGTCGAGCGGGGCGAACGCGTCCGTGATCCGCCGGGTGTCGACCAGCACGGCCGCGCCCACCGCACCCCGGATGATCTCGTCCCACATGAACCAGAACCGGGTCTGCCCCGGCGTCCCGAACAGATAGAGAATCAGGTCCTGGGCCATGGTGATACGACCGAAGTCCATGGCGACCGTGGTGGTCTCCTTGCCCGGCACCTTCGACGGATCGTCGATGCCGACACCGGCCGCTGTCATCACCGCCTCGGTGGTCAGCGGAGTGATCTCCGAGACCGCGCCGACAAGCGTCGTCTTGCCCACCCCGAAGCCGCCCGCAACCACAATCTTCGCGGAGGTGATCCCCCGGTTGCGGCGTGCCCCGACGGGGTCATAGCCTGCGAAGTCCACTTAGCACCCTCTCAAGCAGTTCCATCCGCTCCTCGTACGCTTCCGGGGGAGCGGCAGTGTGCAGCGTCAGCAAGCTGTCCGCCACCATGTCGGCGACCAGCACTCGGGCGACACCCAACGGAAGCCGGGTGTACGCGGCGATCTCCGCCAGCGACTGCGCCCGGCCCTCGCAGACAGTGGCGATGCGGTGCTTGTCGTGCCCGGCGAACCGGGACTCCGCAACCGCCGCCGGAGTCGCCGTGAGTACCGCCTCAAGGGCGATGTCCTGGCGAGGTTCGGTACGGCCGCGGGTGACCGCGTACGGCCGAACCAACGCACCACGCGGGTCCTCACGGCGCGGGGGGTAGTCCATCCTGCGGTCACCTCCTTTCGATCAGGTTGCGGCACCACCGACATCCGTCCTTGGGCAAAACCGTGCTAGGGGCGGGCGACCGCCTCACGCGGCAACGGCACCAGCGCGGCACCCACCCGTTCGACCAGGAGCGCCATCTCGTAACCCACCTGGCCGACATCGCAACTCCGGGCAGCCAGTACGGCCATCGACGACCCGTCACTGATCGACATGAGGAACAGGTAACCGCTGTCCATCTCGATGACGGTCTGCAGCACTCCGCCGGCACTGAACATCCGGGAAGCACCGTCGGTCAGACTGACCACACCGGAGGTGATCGCGGCGAGCTGGTCGGCGCGGTCCTGCGGCAGGTCGCGTGAGGAGGCGAGGAGCAGCCCGTCGGCCGAGACGGCCACCACGTGCGCGATCCCCGCCACGCTGTCGGCGAAGTTGCTGAGCAGCCAACCCATGTCCTGCATCGCTGCTGGCCTGTTCATCGGCTCGTCTCCTTGGTTGATGTCGTGCCGTTCTGCTCACTGCCGGCCGTACGGCCGCGTTGCACACCGCGGTGATAGGCGGACAGCAGTCCCCGTACCTCGTCCGGGGTTCGACGGCTCGGTGCCTGACCGGGCTTGGTCTCGACGCCGCCGGGCACGAGTTGTGCCTGCGGCACCCGCTTGGGCAGACCCGAGCGGGTGGTACCCGACGCGGCCGGCTCGGCCGCCCGGGTGGCCCGGGCCCAGCCCTCGTCCGCCGCCGTCCGCCAGGCCTCCGTGCCGGTGCCTGCCGGCGGGGAAACCGGTGCGGCGACCGGCGCCGCCACCGGTTCCGGTGCCCGGACCGGCGCGGCCGGTACGGCCGGCGCCTGCGGCGGGGTGTAACCGGTCGACGTGGTCTGGCCGGGGGTACGGGCCGGCAGGGTGGCCCGGCCCCGGGCGGCGACGCTCTCCGCCAGGCTGGCCCGTTGCGCGGCCGGCTCGGCCGCTCGTGGTGCCGGGACGGTCCGGGGAGCGGGAGGTGTCTGGTAACCCCCCGGCGGGACGTTGAAGATGGCCGTCGAATCCTGTCCGTGGGAACGGAACCAGACCGCTTCCATCTCCCGGAAGATCGGCGCCTCGCCCGGCTGTTCCGGTGCCCGGGGTGCGGGTGCCGCAGCGACCGGCGGTGCCGGCGGTGGGGTGGGGGTCATGCCGGCCACCGGTCCGGACGGCAGTCCGGCCGACGGTGCCGCCACCGGAGCTGCCGGCGCGGGGGTGGGAGCCACCCCGGCACCGACGGTGCGCTGCGGCAACGAACGAACCGTGGGATAGGCCATCGTCGGCGTACCCGCGTAGCTGTCGACCGGCGCGGTCAGGGTGGGGTGCGTGGCGGGCGGGGGCGGGGTGACCAGTGGATGCGCGGCCGTCGGCTGCGCGGCCAACTGGTGGGTCACCGGCGCGGCGGTGGCGCCGACCGGGGTCGTGGTGTCCCGTACGTCGGCGGTCTGCCACTGCATCGGCTGCGGCTGTGCCGGCGGGGTGGTACGCCACTGGTCGGTCAGGGTGGCGGCGGAGGTACGGCCGGCACCGACCGGCGTCATCGGTTCCGACCAGCTCGGACCGGCCGGCAGCGCGGCCGCCGGACCCGGCTCGACCGCGAGCGGCTGCCGGGGCCGGGTGGCCAGTGGCTCGCGACCGCGCAACTGCGGCAGCACCACGGTCTCGCTGGGCAGGGTGACCTGGGCCACCGTGCCGCCCTCGACGTTGCGGCGCAGCTCCACCCGGATGCCGTACCGGGAAGCGAGCCGGCTCACCACGGCCAGACCCATCAGTCGGAACGCGGCCACGTCCACGGTCGGCGGAGCCGCCAACCGACGGTTGAGCGCGTCGAGCTGTTCCTCGCTCAGGCCCAGGCCACGGTCCTCGACCTGGATCAGTACGTAGTCACGGATCCGCCGGGCGTCGGCGACCACGACCGTGTTCGGCGAGGAGAACCGGGTCGCGTTGTCGAGCAGTTCGGCGACCAGGCGGACGACGTCGTTGACGGCGTGCGCGGCCACCGAGATGTCGGTGTCGACCGTGCCGAACTCGATCCGGTTGTAGGCCTCGACCTCGGACTGGGCGGCCCGCAGCGCGTCGACCAGCAGAGCGTCGTCGCGGCGCGGGGCGGTGGAGTCCGCACCGGCGAGGACCAGCAGGTTCTCGTCGTTGCGGCGCATTCGGGTGGCCAGGTGGTCCAGCTCGAAGAGCTGGGCCAACCGCTTCGGGTCCTCCTCGCCGCGCTCGATCATGTCGAGCTCGCCGATCATGCGGTCGACCAGCGCCTGGCTTCGACGGGCCAGGTTGAGGAACATCGCGGAGACGCTGGTCCGCAGGGCGGCCTGCTCGGCCGCGACCCGGACCGCTTCCCGGTGTACGACGTTGAAGGCGAGCGCGACCTGGCCGATCTCGTCCTTGTTGTTCAGTCGGATCGGGTCCCGGACCTGGCGGACGATCTCCTCCACGCCGCCGTCGCCGATGCTGCCGACGTTCTGCAGCCGGGCGACCGCGTCCGGGAGGTCGTGGTTGGCCACCGACAGGGCGCCCTCACGCAACCGGCGCAGCGAGGCGTTCAGTGACCGGGCCAGGATGACGGCGAGCGCGATGGCGACGATCAGCGTGATCAACACCACGATCGACTCGATCACGGCCTGCTGGATCACGTCCGACTGGGCCTGGTCGGCCTGGGCGAGCAACTCGACCTCGAGCTGGACTTCCGCCCACCGCATCAGGTCGATGACCGCGCCGATCGCCTCCGAGGTGCTCCTGGCGAAGGCGGCGTTGGTCGGCTGCCCGACCGCGCGGGCGACGTCGGAGGCGGCCCGTTCGGCCAGCGTCACGGCGTCACCGCTGTAGGTCTTGTCCACCAGTTCGTTCTGGCTCGCCGAGGCGGCCAGTTCGAACGAGGCCAGGGCCTCCTGCTGGCTGGTCTGGGTGGCCACGAACGAGGAGTACTGCTCCTCGTCGAGCCGGGCCGACCGCAGCGCGGTGAAGCCCACCGCCTGTTCCTCGGCGGCGCCCGCCTTGGCTCGGGCGAACGCGGCGACGGCACGGAGGCTGTCCGCCACCCGGCCCTCACCGGAGAGCTCACCGAGGGTTTCGCCGTAGTCGCCGAGGTCGGTGAGGATCACGCCGTAGCGCAGCACCGCCTCGACAACCAGCATCTGCTTGCGGTCGAGAACCTCCTGGCGGGTGTTGTTCAGGGTCGCCAGGTGGTCGTCGATCTTCTCGATCCGGCTCTGCATCGATTCGGGCACGTTGCCGATCGAGTTGCGCTCGTCGCCGTACGCGGTGATCCGCTCGTCCGTACGCCGGACGGCCAGGTTGTACGTGTCCGCGGTCGCGGCCGGATCGGCGAGGTAGGTGGCCGCGGCCATCCGTTCCTTGTGCAGATCCTGGGTGAGCGCCGACACGTCGATCGAGAGCGCGGTCAAGGACCGGATCATGTTCGCGTCGTAGGCGGTCTGCCCGACGTCGACCAACCGGACCGTGGCCAGCGCGAGAACCGCTGCCACCGGCACCACCAGGATGAGCGCCAGTTTGGACCGAATCCTGGTGTCCCGAAGTCGGGGCAGCCAGCGGCGCCGTGCCCCGTGCTCCGGCGGGCCGTTTTCGGGCAGGGTCGTAGGTCCGGTGCTCACGACATCGCCTCCGTCGTTTCTCCCACGCGTGGCCACCCCTCCGGTGCCTGCTGCCACGGATGGGGCCGCACGCGGCACGGCCGCGATTTCATCAGAAGCAGGCCGATTTGGGAAGCGGCGGTGCGGCAGGAATCGGTCGGACGGGACTGAACCACTACTCTGCTCACCGAAACCCTTCTATTCACGTGCCCCTGAACTGGGCAAATATCGTCAGAGTGGTCGTACGCTTCTGGAAAGTTAACGCCTGCAAACACCGGTCGCCGCCAGCATGTGGGATCGGCGTCCCGAATGTAGGATCGCCGTCCTGAAACATGCTCGACTACGCCCGCTTGACCCGGGCGCTCGCCATTGGCAAGGTTTTCCAGGTTTGAAGGCTTCGCGCACACCGTACGACAGACCACCCCCGTCTCTCTACTGAGGACGGAATTCGTCGCCGGTGACCGGGCACCCCGCCCTAGCCGCGCACATGGAGGACTGAGTTGACGCCCATCCGCTCCGCGACACTCACGGTGCTCGCCTCGGCCATTCTGGCCACGTCGCTCACCGGCTGCCAGTTCAGCAGCGAACAGCAGGACACCGGCGAGATCGTCGTCCGCGCCGACCTGGAACTTTCCGGTGCGTCGGCGCCGGTCGGCGAGGCGTACAAGCGCGCCCTGGAACTCAAGGTCGAGCAGATCAACGAGTCTGGTGTACTCGGTGGCCGGACGCTCTCCCTGACGGTCAAGGACAACCGCTCCGACCCGAACGAATCGCTGCGCAACATCGGTGAGTTCGCCGCCGATCCCAAGGTCAGCGCCATCATCATGGGCAGCTGCGACGCGTGTGCGGTCGCCGCGGCAAAGCCCATCAACGAGAAGAAGATCCCGACCATCGCCCTGGCCGCGGCGAACAACGTGGCCACCCCGGTCGCCGACCGACGCTATGTGTTCAAACTGGCACCGAACGCGGCCGACAGCGCTTCCGCCCTGGTCTCCGAACTGAAGCTCCGGCCGGCAATCAAAAAGGTCGGTGTGCTCTACACCGATGACGCGTACGGCCGTGACGGGCAGAGCGCGCTGGCGTACGAACTGGGCAAGACAAAGCTGAAGACCGCCCCACCCCAGCCGATCAAACCGACCGACACCGACTTCACCGGCCCGGTCACCGCGATGATCGAAGCCGAGGCAGACGCGATCATCGTATGGACCAACGCCGAACAATCGGTCCTGGCCGCCACCCAGGCACGGGCGGACAATTACCAGGGCCAGCTCTTCTTCGACGCCGGTGCGGCCGGTGACCTGTTCCTGGAAGGCGCGGGCGGGCAGGCCGCGGAGAACACCACAATGGTGTTCAGCCAGACCATGGTGATCGACGACGTCATCGCGACGACGCCCGCAAAGGCGGCCCGCAAGCAGTGGTTCCGGGACTACACCGCCCGGTTCGGCGGCTACTACGGCAGCTCCTCGTTCGCCGCCGACGCGCTGCAACTCATCACCGACGCGGCCGTCCGTGCCGGGAGCACCAGCGAGAGCGTCAACCGCGACGGGCTGCGCGACGTGCTGGAGACCTCCCAGATCGACGGTCTGAGCGGCCCGATCCGGATGACTCCGGACAACCACTCCGGCCTCATGCCGCAGGCCCTGAGCATGCTCGTGGCGCGCGGCGGTCGCTGGCGTCTGGCGAGCTGACCCGCGACACCACCGTACGGCGCTACGGCGGCCACGTACCGGCCCGGAAGGGTTGGTACGTGGCCGCCGTCGTCGGCACCGACGGCGGAACCCGGTCGAGCCGGGATCCGCCGTGCCGTCGGTGACACCGCGAGGCAGGCCTGCCGGCGGCACGAAGCTCACCGGGCCGAGGTGGTCTCCCGTACCCACGGCAACGTCAGGTACTCGATCAGGACCAGGGCGTAGTAGAGCACGATGCTCATGATGCCGATCAGCAGGATCGCCACCCACGCGGTGGCACTGTCACCCTGGCCGCCGAACTGGATGATCTGCGTACCCAGGCCCTTGCCCGCACCGGCCTGGAACTCGCCGATCACCGCGCCGATCGCGGCCAGCGGCATGGCGACCTTCAGCCCGACGAAGATCTGCGGCAGCGCGGCCGGCATCCGTACCTTGCGGAACGCCTGCAGCCGCGAGGCGTTCAGGGAACGGGCCAGCTCGACCAGGTCGGACGGGGTTGCCGTCAGCCCGGCCGTGGTGGCGAGGACGATCGGGAAGAAGCAGAGCAGGAACACCATGATCAGAATCGGCTGCTGTCCCCAGCCGAAGGCGAAGACCAGCAGCGGCGCGATCGTCACCTTCGGGATCGCGTTGATACCGACCAGCAGCGGGGAGAACATCCGCTCCAGGGTCTGCGAGGCGGCCAGCGCGAGCCCGATCAGGATCCCGGCCACGGTCGAGATCAGGAAGCCGATCAGGGTCTCCAGGGTGGTCTCCAGCAGCCCCTCGAACAGCAGGCTCGGCTTGGCGGTGAACGCGTCCAGCACCTCGACCGGCGGCGGCAGCACCGCCGGGTGAACCAGCGAGAACACGTCCGTGGAGAGCCACCACACGGCGACCGTGACCACGATCCCGACCACCGGCCAGATGGCCACCCGCGCCACCGACCCACCGACCCGACGCTCCCGGCTCACGGCCGTGGGCACCCTGGGTCGAACCTCGGTCAACTCGGCCATTTCTTGGTCTCACACTCCTCATTCGGTCCGGCGGTCGGCCGGCTCCTCATTCGGTCCGGCCACCGGCCGGCGCTACGTAGGGTCCGGCCATCACCGGCGCTACGTCCGGTCCGGCTGTCGCCGGCCCTACCTCCGGTCCGGCTGTCGCCGGAACGAAAGCGGGGGGTACACCCGCCGGTATGACCGGCGGGTGTACCCCCGTGACGCTGGAACGATCAGGCCTTCGGCGTCAGGTTGACGTCGATGAGCTGCTCGGGGGTCAGACCCGGCGGGATCGCGCCGGCACCCTGCAGGATCGCGATGCTCCGGGCGACCCGGTCGATGTCGATCGTGCCAACCGCGGCACCCGTACCGGCGGAACGGACGAACGCGGCCATCAGCTCGCACTCGGCGGCAGCCGGCGCGGCGAGGGCGGTCGGCACGTTCTTGTTCAGGATCTCGCCGGCCTCCTTGGGGTTGTCGATGCTCGCGACGAGCCCCTTGATCAGCGCGGCGGTGAAGCGCTTGACCTTGTCCGGGTCCTCCTTGGCGATCTTGGTCGAGGTGACCAGGACGTTGCCGTAGAGGTCGGTCATCACGTCGCTGTACGGCAGCACGACGGCCTTCTTGCCCTTCGCCGCCGCCTCGACGGTGGGCTTGCCCACCACGAACTGACCGATGCCCTGCGCGGCGCCACCGGCCAGCAGACCGATCAGGCCCGCCGGGTCACCGTCGCGCCAAGTGACCTTGGTCGCGTCGACGCCGGCCAGCTTGGCGTACGTCGGGAAAAGGTTGCGCACGACGGAGCTGGGGCTGTCGACGAGCGTCTTGCCCTCAAGGTCCTTCGGGGTGGTGATGTTGTTGCCGTCGAGCGTGATGATCGCGGCCATGGTCCGCTGCTGGATGCCCGCGACCACGGTGACGTCCTTGGCCTCGGCGCTACCGGTGCCCCGCGCCTGCAGGATGCCGGTGAGGTCGAGCGGGGTGAACATCGCGGTGCCGGTGGCGACCGCCTTGAGGTTGTTCAGGGTGCCGCTGCCCGGCTTGATGTCGACGTCGAACCCGGCCTCCTTGAAGTAGCCCTTGTCCTTGGCAACGTACGCGTACGCGTCCCGACCGAAGTTGGCGAACGAGGTCAGGTACGTGACCTTCTCCAGCGTCTTGGTGTCACCGCCACCGCTGGCTGCGTCGGAACCGTCCGAACCGCTGCAGCCGGTCGCGATGGCCAATGTGCTGGCCAGGGCAGCGATGGCGAGCGTACGGGTGAGCCTGTTCATGAACACCATTTCCTTTCGACCGGCGGCTTTCGACCGTCCGGAGGGGGCCGTTTGGGGCGGAGCGGCTCGGGGCCGGGGGGTGGGCGCCGTGCCGTGGTTAAGGAAACTTCGCGGGCACAGCGTACGAGAACCCCACCTTTGCCCCGCCAGGCGTGTCATGTTGCGGAACGGAAACAAACTGGTATCGCACCCCGGGGTGTCCGTACGCCGACAATCCGGATAACCTGTCCGGGCTGTTGACCTGCCTACGTTGGATGGGGAGCCTGCCGGATGATCCGACTCGCGGGGGTGTCCCGTACCTTCACCGGGCGATCGGGCACCGTGGAAGCGTTGCGCGGCATCGACTTGGACGTCGCCGAGGGCGAATTTGTCGCAATTCTCGGACGCTCCGGGTGCGGAAAGTCCACTTTGCTCCGACTTATCGCCGGCTTGCTGCCGACAACCGAGGGCGAAATCACCGTCGCGGGCGAACGGGTCACCAAAACCCGGCGCGACATCGCCATGCTCTTCCAGCGCCCCGCCCTACTGCCGTGGCGGACGGTGCTCGACAACGTACTTCTGCCGGTCGAGATCTTCGGTTGGCGCCGCGCGAGCCACCGGGCCCGCGCCATGGAACTGCTGGAAATGGCCGGTCTGGGCGGCTTCGAGAAGCGGCTGCCACACGAACTCTCCGGCGGGATGCAGCAACGGGTATCGCTCTGCCGATCACTGGTCGGCAATCCGCGGGTGATGCTGATGGACGAGCCGTTCTCCGCCCTCGACGCCCTCACCCGCGAGGAGCTGTCGGTGGAGCTGCAGCGGGTGCACATGGAGAACGCCGCCACCATCGTCTTCGTCACCCACTCGATCGACGAGGCCGTACTGCTGGCCGACCGGGTGGTCGTGCTGAGTCCCCGCCCCGGCCGTATCCGCAAGGTGGTCGACATCAACATTCCCCGGCCGCGCACCCTGGGCCGCAACGCCCACCTCGAAGAGGTGGCCCGTTGCAGTGCCGATCTGCACGAACTACTGATGGAGCGCGATTCCCCGGCTGGCGCCGGGGCGAGAGGTCGATAACGTGCGAGTTTCCATCTTCACCGAGCCGCATCGCGGCGCCACCTACGACGACCAACTCCGGATGGTCCGACTCGCCGAGGACGGCGGGTTCGAGGGCTGGCTGCGCGCCGACCACTACCAGTCGATGGGCGCCGACCCCGGACTGCCCGGCCCCACCGACGCCTGGATCACCCTGGCCGGTCTCGCCCGGGAAACCTCCCGGATCAGGCTCGGCACCCTCGTCACCTCGTCCACGTTCCGGCTGCCCGGCCCGCTCGCGGTGATCGTCGCCCAGGTCGACCAGATGAGCGGCGGCCGGGTCGACCTCGGCATCGGCGCCGGCTGGTACGAGCGGGAACACCTCTCGTACGGCATCCCGTTCCCGCCGGTCGGCGAACGGTTCAGCCGCCTGGCCGAACAGCTCGCCGTGGTGACCGGCCTGTGGCGTACGCCGCTCGACGAGCGGTTCAACCACCAGGGCGAGTACTACCAGCTCGTCGACGCACCCGCCCTGCCCAAGCCGATCCAGGTCCCCGGCCCGCCGATCATCGTCGGCGGCAAGGGCCTGAAGCGCACCCCGGCACTGGCCGCCCGGTACGCGCACGAGTTCAACATGCCGTTCAAGTCGGTCAAGGAGACCGCCGAGGCGTACGAGCGGGTGCTCAACGCCTGCGACAAGGTGGACCGGGCAGCGAACGGGCTGGACCCGCTGGTGCTCTCCACCGGCATCGTCGTGGCGATCGGCCGGAACGAGGCCGAGGCCCAGCGCCGGGCGGCACCGCTGCACGAGAAGAGCGCACTCCCGCCGGAGGACCCGGTAATCGGCTCGCCGGCCCAGCTGGTCGAGCGGATCGGGGAGTTCGCCGAGATCGGTGCCGGCCGGGTGCACCTGCGGCTGACCGACCTCACCGACCTCGACCACCTGGAACTCATCGCCGCCGAGGTGCTGCCGCAGGTGGGCGGCACCCGATGACGAGGCACCCGAAGTAAGACCCGACGCGCTGGCGTCAGGGTGGCGATCCAACCCGACGGGCCGTAACCTGCCCCGCATGGCCTTTCGGACCTGGGGCAGGGTGCTGCTCGTCGCCCTCGGCGTCGGCGTACTAGCCGGAGCGGGCCAGCTCGGCTTCGCGTACGGCTTCGGGATCGTGCGCTTCGCCCGTACCTTCGACACGACCGCGGCCAGTCAGTGGACCGCCCAGCTCGCCTGGGTGAGTTGGTTCACAATGGTGGCCGCGGTCGTCGGTGCGGTGATCGCGGATCGACTGGCCCGGCGGTACGACTACCACCCCACCCTCGGCACCCGGCTCGCACTCGCCGGCGCCGCCGCGCTCGGTGCCGGCGCCGTGGCGCCGCTGTCCATGCAACCGGCGCGAGCCGCGCAGGTCGCGGCGGTGGACCCGGTACTCGCCGCCGGCCTGGTCGCCGGCCTCGGCGCACTGGTCGGGTTCGCGGCGGCGGTGGCGGCACTGCACCAGTCGCCGGTGAGCTGGAACGTCGCCGTCATCACCGCCGGAATCTGGGTGTTGGCACTGATCTCGGTGATGCCGTCGCTCGGCCCGACCGACCCGCTACCCGCCGTACGACTCGGAGTGCCCGACCCGGCCTGGCTGAGTGCCGGCAGCACCCAGCGGTTGGCGGTCGTGACGATGCCGGCGCTGGCGCTGGTGGCCGGGGCGCTCACCGGCGTCCTGGCCCGGCTCCGGGGCCACTCGACGGTGGTGGTCGCCAGTACCGGGGCGGTCGGTCCGGCGATGCTCGCCCTGTCCTACCTCGCTGCCGGACCGGGTGACTCGGCCGACAAGTACCAGGCCGCGCCGTACTGGGGTGCGCTGATCGCGGTCGCGGCCGGTGCGCTCGGTTCGGTGCTCGCCGCCGTGATGCGCTGGCCGCTGACCTCGGAGACGGCAACACCGACCCCGCTGCAACCGACCGAGATCCTCCAGCGGGTACGCACCCCGGAGCCCGTGGCGGAGAGCCCGACCGAGACCTGGACCAGCCGCTCGACGGACCAGTGGACCGACCGGCCCACCGAGCCCCGCTCGGACCACCTGTCCACCGACTCCGCGACGGGCGACCCGACGCGGCCGTGGAACAGCGACCTCTCCACCGCCTCGGCGGCGGGCGGCTCGACGCAGACGTGGAAGGACGACCTCTCCACCGACTCGTCCGCAGGCGGCTCGACCCAGACGTGGAAGGACCACCCGACCGAGCTGTGGTCCAGCGCCCGGTCCGGCGACACGTCCTCCGACCAGGCGTCCGAGCCCACCATCCCGAGTCCGCGCCGGTCACGCGAGACCGATTACCCGCGACACAGCAGCCCCGCCACCGCCTTCCTCGCCCCCGCCTCGGCCGACTACGCCGCGAGCAAGGCGGAGCCGTTGTACAAGCCGGAGCCGGTGAACGAGCCCGAACCAGCCAGCAAACCGGCATCACCAACCAGGTTCGAAACGACCATCCGGTCGGAATCCACGGACCCTGGCGATTCCGACCTTTTGCCATCTCCTGCCGCCTCGGCGATCCCCGTGCCGCCGATCCCGGCAGCACCGACAGCCGCGACGCAGTTCCCGTCGTCGGTAACCCCCGCACCGTCGTTCCGACCCTCGGCTGCGGCCTCCCCCTTGCTGCCACCGCCGCTCACGCCCGCCCCACCGGCGGCAGCACCGCCGGCAGCGACAACGACCCCGGCAGCTCCGACGTCCGGCGCCGGAAGCCGGCCGACCGCAGATCCGGTCCGCCCGGCGGCAGTCACGCCTCTCCCGGCCCCGGCACCCGTGCCGGCCCCGCGCTCGCCGGCATCGGATGCGTTGCTGTCACCCACCCCGGACTCGCTACTGTCGCCCACCTCGGACCCGCTCAGGACGCCGAAGCCCGACCCACTCGGGACGCCGAACTCCGACCCGCTCGGAACACCGAAGTCCGACCCGCTCGGGTCGCCGAAATCGGGCCCTCTCGGGACGACACCCGAGCCGCCGAGCCGCCGACCTGAGCCCGAATGGGCCGATCCGACGCTCGCCACCATGTCCACCGCCGACTTCTGGCCGTCCTCGGCTGATCGGCACAAGCCGTTCGAGGAACGTACCGACAGCGGCTGGGACGCCTTCGCCGCCGCAGGCCGGACGGACACCCCCGCTCCCGCTCCGGAACCCACCGGTCGTTCCAGCCGCGACACCGCTCACGACCAGGACCTTCCGCGTACGGAGAGCCGTCAGCCCGTAGCCCCGCCCGAACCGCTCTTCAAGGCTCCCGAACCGGTGGCCACCAGCAAGCCGTACCCCACCCCCGAACCGCTCACGACCAGCAAGCCGTACACGGCTCCCGAACCGGCGGCCACCAGCAAGCCGTACGTGGCCCCCGAGCCGATAGCCACCAGCAAGCCGTACGCCGCTCCCGAGCCGGTCACGGCCAACGACCCGTCGACGCCCCCCGAACCGGTACGGAAGACCCCCTTCCGACTCGGCGGATCGACATCGCAACCGACACCACCGGCCACCACCTCCCCCAGCGTCTCCCCCGCCGCCAGCTTTCCCAGCACTTCCCCCGCCACCAGCTTCCCCAGCACTTCCCCCGCCACCAGCTTCCCCAGCACTTCCCCCGCCACCAGCTTCCCCAGCGCCTCCTCCTCCACCACCCGCCCCGAACCCACCGAGCCGTCACCGGATCGCACCCCACCGGGCACCGGCACCGACCTGGGCGCGACCAAGTCGCCACTCCCCTGGGACGACAACCCAACCGAGCGACAGTCCGAGAAGAAGGCCGAGCAGGAGGCCGAAGAGAAGGCCGTGGAGGCCGAGCAACCGGCCGAGGAGAAGGCCGGGCAGACGGCCGGAGGAAAAACCGAGCAGAAGGCGGCCCGCCCCCGTCGCGGCCTGTTCCGCCGCAACCGGTCATCCGACTCCAAGCCCGACTCCGAGTCGACCACCGGCACCGACACCGGTGGCACCGCGCCGGAACCGCCGGCACAACGCGGCCGTGGCCGCGCCGAACGCCCGGTGTCCGCCACCGACGAGGAGTACGTCGACTGGGTCAGCGGCCTGGGTGCCCCCTCCCCCGCCGAACCGCCCTCCCCCGACGCCCCCCGCCGTACCCTCCGCTCCTCCGGCCGCCACCACGCCGACTAACCCCCACAACCCCCGTTGATCCCTCACAAACCCTGTTGATCATGAAGTTAGCGACGCGATCCGGCTCGGATTACGTCGCTAACTTCATGGTCAACCACAGCATCCCCGCCCGACCGTGCCCGGCCGGTGAGGGGAGGGGAGGGCGGAACGGAACGGGGTTGGGCCCGCCGTGACCGGCGAGGGGATCAAGCGTGACGGCCCTCGCCGGGCACGGCGGGCCCAACCCCACCCTGAAGGCGCCGGGCGCGGCGGGCCCAACCCCACCCTGAAGGCGCCGGGCGCGGCGGGCCCAACCCCACCCTGGCGGGCCCAACCCCGTCCCCGGAAACACGGAACAGAAGACCTCACGCCAGCGGCAGATAAACCTTTCCACCCGACTCCACGAACTCAGTCGACTTGTCCTGCATCCCGCGAGCCGCGTACTCCTTCAGCTCCTGGGTGATTTTCATCGAGCAGAACTTCGGCCCGCACATCGAGCAGAAGTGGGCCGTCTTCGCCGGCTCCGCCGGCAGGGTCGCGTCGTGGTACGCCCGAGCCGTCTCCGGGTCGAGCGACAGGTTGAACTGGTCCTCCCAGCGGAACTCGAACCGGGCCTTGGACAGCGCGTCGTCCCAGTCCTGTGCACCGACATGCCCCTTGGCCAGGTCAGCCGCGTGCGCCGCGATCTTGTACGCGATCACGCCCGCCTTGACGTCGTCCCGGTCCGGCAGCCCCAGGTGCTCCTTCGGGGTGACGTAGCAGAGCATGGCGGTGCCGAACATGCCGATCATCGCGGCGCCGATGGCCGAGGTGATGTGGTCGTACGCGGGCGCGATGTCCGTCGTCAGTGGACCGAGGGTGTAGAACGGCGCCTCCTGGCACAGCTCCTGCTGGAGGTCGACGTTCTCCTTGATCTTGTGCATCGGCACGTGACCCGGTCCTTCGATCATCACCTGGACGTCGTACTCCCAGGCGATCTTCGTCAGCTCACCGAGCGTACGCAGCTCGGCGAACTGGGCCTCGTCGTTGGCGTCCGCGATCGACCCCGGCCGGAGCCCGTCACCGAGGGAGAAGGTCACGTCGTAGCGGGCCAGGATCTCGCACAGTTCGCGGAAGTTGGTGTAGAGGAAGTTCTCCTCGTGGTGCGCCAGACACCAGGCTGCCATGATCGATCCGCCCCGGGAGACGATGCCGGTGACCCGCTCCACGGCCAGCGGGACGTAGCGCATCAGCACCCCGGCGTGCACGGTCATGTAGTCGACGCCCTGTTCGGCCTGCTCGATCACGGTCTCCCGGAACACCTCCCAGGAGAGTTTGACCGGGTCGCCGCCGACCTTCTCCAGTGCCTGGTAGATCGGCACCGTACCGATCGGCACCGGGGAGTTGCGGACGATCGCCTCGCGGGTCTCGTGGATCCGCTTGCCGGTGGAGAGGTCCATCACCGTGTCCGCACCCCACCGGGTCGCCCAGGTGAGCTTCTCCACCTCCTCGGCGACCGACGAGGTCACCGCGGAGGTGCCGATGTTGGCGTTCACCTTGACCAGGAACCGCTTGCCGATGATCGCCGGCTCCACCTCGGGGTGGTTGACGTTGAGCGGCAGCACCGCCCGCCCGGCGGCGATCTCGTCCCGGACGACCTCGCCCGGCACCCCTTCCCGTACCGCCACGAACTCCATCTCCGGCGTGACGACCCCGGCCCGCGCGTACGCGAGCTGGGTCGGCCGCCGGCCGTCCGTCCCGACGAGCGGGGTACCGGCACCGCGTACCGGCGCCACGTCACCGCGCTCCGCGATCCACGGGCCGCGCAGCGCCGGCAGGCCGACCTCCGGGTCACTGCCCGGCCCGGAGGTGTCGTACAACCGGACCGGTGGGTTGTCCCCGGCCAGTTCCACCTCTGCGAACGGGACCCGGATGTCCGGCCGCGATCCCTCCACGTACACCTTGCGACGAGCCTGCATAACCAACCTCCTGCTTGTCAGCGGGACCAACCGAAGTGGTCCAGCGGTCCATGGCCGGTGCCCAACTCCCAGTCGCGCGCACCGGCGAGCGCGCGGGCGACGTACTCCTTGGCGAAGACGACCGCGTCCGGGACCGCGTCGCCGAGCGCGATCCGCGCGGCGATCGCGGCCGAGAACGAACAGCCGGTGCCGTGGGTGTTCCGGGTGGGTACCCGTGGGCCGGCGAGCAGCCGTGTCCCGGTGCCGGTCCAGAACACGTCGACCGCCTCGGTCCGGTCGTCGTCGTCACCGCCACCGGTGACCACCACGTAGCGGGGTCCGCCGGCGGCGATCTGCGCGGCGGCGGCGACCATCTCGTCGGTGGTCGTCACCGGGCGTCCGACGATCGCCGCGGCCTCCTCCCGGTTCGGCGTCGCGACCAGCGCGTACGGCAGCAGCCGGGTCACCGCGGCGACCACGCCGAGCCGGTGTCCGCTGGTCGAGACGAGCACCGGGTCGACCACCAGGTGCGGCAGGAGCCCGGCGCGGGCCTGTGCCGCCACCGCGTCCGCCACCTCCTCGGTGCCGAGCATCCCGGTCTTGGCCGCGAGCACCGGCAGGTCCGACAGGACCGCGTCGAGTTGTGCGGTGACGATGTCGGCGGGGGTCGGCAGGACGGCGCGTACCTGGTGGGTGTTCTGCGCGGTGAGGGCGGTGATCACGGAGGTGCCGTAGACGCCGAGGGCCGCGAACACCTTCAGGTCGGCCTGGATGCCGGCACCCGCGCCGGAGTCCGAACCGGCGATGGTCAGCGCCACCGGTGGTGTCATCGCCCGCTCCTCCGCCCGACTGTCGCCGGGGCGGTCAGCCGGGCGACCAGTTCGGCCGGGTCGTCGGCGCGCATCACCGCGCCCATCACCGCCACCCCGGCCGCACCGGCGGCCAGGCAGGCGGCGACCTGGTCGGGTCCGGTGACGCCGCCGAGGGCGAGCACCGGAACCGGGGTACGCCGTACCAGCCTGGCCAGGCCGACCGGATGCAGCGGTGGCCCGTAACCGGGCTTGGACGGGCTCGGGAAGATCGGGGAGAGGGTCACGTAGTCCTCCGTGGACAGCCGTCCCAGTTCGGTCAGGTCATGGCAGGATCTGCCGACCAGCGGCAGCTCCGGCGGCGGGTACGGTCCGGCGGCGGGCAGGTGCACTGCGGTCCCGCCGAGCGGGTCGGGGCCGGCCACCACCAGCGTTCCGCCGGCCGGTACGAGGACCTCCCGCAGCCGCTCGGCGAGGGCCAGGCGTTCGCCCCGGGGCAGGTCCTTCTCCCGGAGCAGCACCCACCGGGCGCCACCGTCCACCGCCGCCCGGATCACCTCGTGCAGTGGCCGATTCGTCTGCCGCCGGTCGGTGACCACCACCAGACCACTCGGCGTGCCCGGCGTCGCTGCTCTGTCGTCGTCGGGGCCGGGACGCTGCGCCCGGGGACGCGGCGTCGCCGTACCGTGGTCGTCCAGGCCGGGACGCAGCGCGCGGGGAGGTGGCGTCGCCGTACCGTCGTCGTCCAGGACGGGGCGCGGCGTCTGCGGACGCGCGGAGGCCGACCGGCCACGGTCCGGGTGACGCGGCTCCGGGGGAAGCTCGGGCCGCCGGGCGGTCACAGGTCCGGCCGTCCCTCGTCGGGACTGGACGCCAGCGCGTGGAACCGTCGGGGGATCCGGCCGGACCGGGCGGCGAGCCAGCCCGCCTCCACGGCGTACCGCATAGCGGTCGCCATCCGGGCCGGTTCGGCGGCCCGGGTCACCGCGCTGGCCAGCAGCACCCCGTCGCAGCCGAGTTCCATGGCGAGTGCGGCGTCGGAGGCGGTGCCGATCCCCGCGTCGAGGATGACCGGCACGTCCACGCTCTGCCGGATCAGCCGGATGTGGTGCGGGTTGCCGATGCCGAGCCCGGAGCCGATCGGTGCGCCGGCCGGCATCACCGCCGCGCAGCCCGCCTCGGCGAGCCGGCGGGCGAGCACCGGGTCGTCGCTGGTGTACGGCAGCACGGTGAACCCGTCGGCCACGAGCTGGTCGGCGGCGTGCAGCAGCTCGACCCCGTCCGGCAGCAGGGTCCGGTCGTCCCCGATCACCTCCAGCTTCACCCACGAGGTGTCGAACGCCTCGCGGGCCAGCCGGGCGACCTTGACCGCCTCGGCGGCGGTGTAGCAGCCGGCGGTGTTCGGCAGCAGCCGTACGCCGCACCGTTCGAGTACGTCCAGCAGCCCGCCGTGCATCGTCGCGGCGGTGTCGACCCGGCGCAGCGCGACGGTGACCAACTCGGTGCCGCTGGCCCGGATCGCCTGTTCGAGTACGTGCAGGTTCGCCGCGCCGCCGGTGCCGAGGATCAGCCGCGAGGCGAACGACACCCCGCCCAGCTCGAACCGGCCGGTGACCGGCTCGGCGGCCGGCTCGGTCTCCACTTCGGACATCCGGCTCACCCGCCCTGGGCCGCGGTCAGGACCTCGACCCGGTCGCCGGAGCTCAGGACCGCCGCCGGCCAGCCGGCCCGGGGGACCACCTCGCCGTTGACCGCGACGGCCACGCCGCGGGTCTGGCCGGTGACGGTGGCGACCAGTTCCGCCACGGTCATCCCGCCGGGCAGACTGTGGTCCGTCCCGTTCACGGTCAGTTCCACCGAAACCCCACCCTCTCCGGTCACCGGATCTCCTCCCTCACCGAGGTCTGCCCGGTCCGGGTGAACCGGTCCGGGGTGAAAGGTGCCAGCGCCGGATCCGCCACCCCGCTGGTGAGCAGGTCGACGACGAGTTGTGCGGTCACCGGGGTCAGCAGGATGCCGTGCCGGTAGTGCCCGGTCGCCACGATCACGTCGGGGCGGTCGGCGAGCCGGCCGATCACCGGGGCGTTGTCCGGCGTACCGGGGCGGTGGCCGGCGGTGGTCTCGGCGAGTTCGTACTCGGCGAGTTCCGGGACCAGGTCGATCGCGGCCCGGAGCAGTTCCAGTACGCCGCCGGCGGTGACCGTGGTGTCGCCGCGTTCCTCGACGGTGGCGCCGACCACCACCTCGCCGTCGAGCCGGGGCACCAGGTAGACCGAGCGGCCGTCGTTGTAGCCCCGGATCACGTGCCGGAAGCCGGGCGGCTCGCCGCCGGGTGCGCGGAGGCGGAGGATCTGCCCCTTCACCGGTCGGATCGGTAGCCCGGTCAGTCCGGCGGCTCCGCAGCCGGCGGCGACCACGACGGTGTCCGCGTCGAGGTCGGCGAGGTCGTGGACGGCGGCCGGCACGAACACCACCCCGGCCCGTACCGCCGCGATCCGCAGGGCGGTGACGAGTCGGCGGGGATCCACCTGGTGGTCGTCGGGGGCGTGCGCACCACCGCGTACCCGGGGTGCGAGCAACGGTTCGCGGTCGTGCAGCCCGGTCGCGTCCAGTGCGGTGATCGGGAGTCCGAGTCCCTGCTGGTACGCCCAGAGCCGGCGCGCCTCGGCCAGGTCGTCGGCGGTACGCCCGATCACCAGCGTGCCCTCGGTGCGGTAGCCGAGTTCGGCGATCCCGGTAAGGCCGGCCGCGTTGGCGACCTCGGCGGCGAAGTCGGGCCAGCGGGCGGCCGAGTCCAGCAGCAGCCGGGTCAGCGCCTCCTCGCCGAAGGATGCCTCGGCGACCGGGGAGAGCATGCCGGCGGCGACGCCGGACGCCCCGCTGCCGGGTGCGGGGTCGTGCACCCGCACCCGCATCCCCCGAACCGAGGCCAGCCAGGCGATGGCGAGCCCGATCGGCCCCCCGCCCACCACGGCCACGTCCGCCCGCCCGGTGGCGGGGACGTGGTCGGATTCGGTCGGGTGGGCGTCCCCGCCTACCACGTCGAAGCCCCGGTACGGGTCAGCGCGTCCAGCAGTTCCGTGGTGGCTCGGGCGGGATCGGCGGCGGCACTGACGGCGCCGACCACGGCCACCCCGTACGCGCCGGCGGCGAGCAGTTCCGGCACCCGGGCGGCGGTCACCCCGCCGATCGCGATGACCGGTACGCCCACCGCCTCGGCCACCCGCGCGATGCCGGCCGGGCCGATCGGTTCCGGCAGCCCGTCCTTGGTGGTGGTGGCGTAACAGGGTCCGACGCCGAGGTAGGTGGCGCCGGCCGCCACCGCGTCCCGGGCCGGGTCGGGTGCGCGGGCGGTGGCGCCGAGCACCGCGGTCGGCCCGAGCACCCGTCGGGCGGCCTCGACGGGCAGGTCGAGCGCACCGACGTGGCCACCGGCGGCGTTCGCCGCGAGGGCGATGTGCAGCCGGTCGTTGACCAGGCAGGTGGCGCCGACCGGTGTGCAGAGGTCGACGATCCGCCGGGCGAGGTCGTACGCGTCGCGGTCGGTGGTGTCGTCCTCGACGCGTACCTGGACCACGAGTTGTGGCCCGGCCACGGCGATCGCCGCACGTACCGTGGCGAGAGGATCACGCCCAGTACGGGTGTCGGTGATGAGATGCAGACGTCCCAGTACGGGCACGGCAAACTCCTCCCTGCGCCGGCATTACCCGGATCAGGTTCGACGGTCGGGGGCTGTGTCAGCCCCCCTCTCAGCCCGGTACACCGGACTCCCGTGGGTTACTTGTCGACCACACTACGACGGCGGACCGGATCCGCCAAGGGGTCGCACGTCACAGCGGGGCGCCGCGAGCGGCGGAGGTGACTCCGAACACCCAATGGTTTTGTCTGTCCTATCCGGAAGATCCGCCTCGGTTACCCAACCGTTACCCGATTTGGCTTGTTGCTGTATTGCCCGCCTCACGCTGACCGGCATTAATTTGTTCAGCGACAAGACAAATTTCGACTGCACAGCCACGGCGGGCCACGCAGCCGAAACCCACCACCCCCGAACCGGTCTTCGGCGAGCCGGCCGGGGATCCCCCGTGTCCCCAGCGGACGAAGGAGATCCTTCGTGTCAAGACCTCGCCCGCGCCACGCGCTGCGCGGCACCCTCAGCCATGCGCTGCTGAGTCTCGCGGTCGCCGTCACCTCGACGGCGGCCGCACTCGTAGCAGCCCCGAGCGCCGCACAGGCGGCCCCGGCCGCCGCCGCGGCGGACCCGTACTCCGTGCTCGTCTTCTCGAAGACCGCCGGATTCCGGCACGGCTCCATCCCCTCCGGCATCGCGGCCATCCAGCAGCTCGGCACGGCGAACGGGTTCTCCGTCACCGCGACCGAGGACGGTGCCGCGTTCACCGACGCCAATCTCGCCCAGTACAAGGCCGTGATCTGGCTCTCCACCACCGGTGACGTGCTCGACGACACCCAGCAGGCGGCGTTCGAGCGCTACATCGAGGCCGGTGGTGGATACGTCGGTGTCCACGCCGCCTCCGACACCGAGTACAACTGGCCGTGGTACGGCGGGCTGGTCGGCGCGTACTTCAACGCGCACCCGGCCAACCAGCAGGCCACGGTCAAGGTCGAGGACCCGGCGCACCCGTCCACCGCCGGCCTGCCGGCCCAGTGGTCCCGCTTCGACGAGTGGTACAACTTCCGGACCAACCCGCGCGCGAACGTACACGTGCTGGCCAGCCTGGACGAGCGGAGCTACACCCCGGGTAGCGGCGCGATGGGCGCCGACCACCCGACCGCGTGGTGTCAGGACTACGAGGGTGGCCGTTCCTGGTACACCGGCGGTGGTCACACCAACGAGTCGTTCGCGGAGCCGGAGTTCCTCACCCACCTGCTCGGCGGCATCGAGACCGCCGCGGGGGTGGTCGAGGCCGACTGCAGTGCGACGAAGACCAGCAGCTTCGAGAAGGTGTCGCTGGACAGCAACACCAACAACCCGATGGAGCTGGACATCGCTCCGGACGGTCGGGTCTTCTACGTCGAGCGCGACGGCCGGATCCAGATCATCAAGCCGGACACCGGCACCACGGTGACCGCGGTCACGCTGCCGGTCTTCACCGGTAACGAGGACGGTCTGCTCGGCATCCACCTCGACCCGGACTTCGCCACCAACAACTGGGTGTACGTGTACTACGCACCCGCCGGTGGCGCGGCCCGTAACTACCTCTCCCGGTTCACGGTCGAGGGCGACACCGTCAACGCCGCCACCGAGAAGGTCGTGCTCCAGGTCCCGACGCAGCGCAACACCTGCTGCCACGCGGGCGGAAGCATCGCCTTCGACAGCCAGGGAAACCTGTACCTGGCGCTCGGTGACAACACCAACCCGTTCGAGTCGGACTCCTTCACCCCGATCGACGAGCGGCCGGGTCGGCAGGACTACGACGCGCAGCGTTCGTCGGGTAACACCAACGACCTGCGCGGCAAGGTGCTCCGGATCCACCCGGAGGACGACGGCACCTACACCGTGCCGGCCGGCAACCTGTTCGCCCCGGGCACGGCGCTGACCAAGCCCGAGATCTACGCGATGGGCTTCCGGAACCCGTTCCGGATCGGCATCGACCCGCAGACCGACACCCTGTACGTCGGCGACTACGGCCCGGACGCCGGTGCGGCGAACCCGAACCGTGGCCCCGAGGGCACGGTCGAGTGGAACATCGTCGGACCGGGCAACTACGGCTGGCCGTACTGCCACGGCGCGAACTACGCGTACAACGACTACCCGTTCCCGTCGGGACCGAGTGGTGCGAAGTTCGACTGTGCCGCGCCGGTCAACAACTCGCCGAACAACACCGGCCTGACCAACCTGCCGCCGGCCATCTCGGCCACGGTCGACTTCGACTACAGCGGCAACCCGCTGTTCCCGGAGATCGGCGGCGGCGGCGCCCCGATGGGTGGCCCGGTCTACCGGTACGACGAGAACCTCAACTCGGAGCGCAAGTGGCCGGCCTACTACGACGGCAAGGCGCTGCTCGGCGAGTGGAACCAGAACAAGATGTACACCATGCAGGTCAGTGCCGACGGCAAGTCGCTGGTCGACATCAACCAGCTGCTGACCGGCATGACGATGCTGCGGCCGATGGACTTCGAGTTCGGTCCGGACGGGGCGCTGTACCTGATCGAGTGGGGTACCGGCTTCGGCGGCAACAACGACAACTCGGGCATCTACCGGATCGACTACACCGCCGGTGAGCGGGCCCCGATCGCGGTCGCGACCGCCGAGCCCACCTCGGGTCCGGCTCCGCTGGCGGTGCAGTTCTCCAGCGCCGGGTCGCGTGACCCGGACGGTGGCACGCTGACGTACGCCTGGAACTTCGGCGACAACGCCACCTCCACCGACCCGAACCCGGCGCACACGTACGCCGCGGCGGGCAACTACAACGCGCAGCTCACGGTCACCAACCCCAAGGGGCGTACCGCGGTTGCGAACGTACCGGTCACGGTGGGCAACACCGCGCCGACCGTCTCCATCGAGTTCCCGCCGGACGGCGGCTTCTTCGAGTGGGGCGACCTGGTCAAGTACAAGGTCAACGTGACCGACCCGGAGGACGGGACGATCGACTGCGACCGGGTCGTGCTCCAGTACTACCTGGGCCACGACCAGCACGCGCACCCGCTGCAGTCGTACACCGGCTGTGAGGGTTCGGTCCAGACGCTGCTCGCCTCCGGGCACGGCGCCGAGGCGAACGTGTTCGGTGTCTTCGAGGCCGTCTACACCGACGGTGGCGGCGCGGGTGGGTCGAACGCCCTGACCGGGCGGGCGATCGAGCAGCTCCAGCCGAAGCGCACGCAGGCCGAGTACTACACCTCGACCGGCCGGGTGGCCGGATCGACCAGCGGTGGTGACCCGGGCGTGCAGCGCCAGGCGACCACCGACCCGGCCGGTGGATTCGAGAACATCGGGTTCATCGAGGACGGCGACTGGTGGGCGATCGAGCCGGCGAACCTGACCGGCATCGACTCGCTCCGCTTCCGGGCCTCGTCGGCCGGTGGCGGCGCTCGGATCGAGGTCCGTACCGGAGCGGTCGACGGCCCGCTGGTCGCCACCGCCGAGGTGCCGAACACCGGTGACTGGCAGGGATTCGTCGACGTACCGGCGGCGATCACCACCCCGAGCACCAGCAGCGGCACGTTGTACTTCGTGGCGCGCAACCCCACCGGTTCCACCGGAACCGGCGCGATCCTCAACGTGAACTGGACCGACTTCCTCGGTCGGGGTGTGACCGACAACGCCCCGCCGGTGGTCACCGCCTCCGCGAACCCCACCGCCGGCGTCGCGCCGGTGACGGTCGCCTTCAGCGGTACGGCCACCGACCCGGAGAACGACGCCCCGTTCACGTACGCCTGGGACTTCGGTGACGGGGGCACGGCGAACACCGCCAACGCCTCCCACACCTACACCGTGCCGGGCAACTTCACCGCCACCCTGACGGTTACCGACGCGCGTGGTGCCTCCACGTTCGTCAACGTTCCGGTGCAGGTGACCGCGCCGAACACGTCCTGCTTCGGGGCGCGCTCGGACGACTTCACCGGCACCTCGCTGGACAAGTCGCGCTGGTCGACCGTGATCCGGGAGAACCAGCTCTACTCGGTCGCCGACGGCAGCCTGGTTCTGCCGACCGCGGTCGGTGACCTGTACGGCGGCACGAACAACGCCACCAACGTGGTGCTCCAGCCGGCCCCGAACGGTGCCTGGCAGGCGACCACCAAGGTGACGCTGAGCGCGACCGCCAACTACCACCAGGCTGGTCTGATCGTCTACGGCGACGACGCGAACTACGCCAAGCTCGACCTGCTCTACTCGGACAACCGCAAGTTCGAGTTCATCCGGGAGACCGCCGGCACGCCGCGCAACGAGGCCGCCGACGGGATCGCCGTACCGGCCGGGATGGGCGACACGTTCTACGTCCGGCTGAGCAGTGACGGCACCAACCTGACCGGGGCCTTCTCGGTCGACGGCCAGACGTTCACCCCGGTGGGTCGGTCCGCCGCCCTGGCCGGGATCGAGAACCCGAAGGTGGGTCTGTTCGCGCTGAACGGGAACACCACGGCCTCGGTGAACGACGCCAAGTTCGACTGGTTCCAGCTCAGCCCGGACGAGCCGGCCGGCCCGGTCGTGCCGTCCGACGAGTTCACCGGAACCAGCCTGGACAAGTGCAAGTGGAACGCGATCGTCCGGGAAGACCCGGCCGGTTACCGGGTGACCGGTGGCGGCCTGCAGATCGACGTACCGAACGGCGACATCTACCAGGGTGGCGGCACCCCGCCGTCGAACTTCATCCTGCAGAACGCGCCGGCCGGTGACTGGACGATCGAGACCAAGGTCGACGGCAGCCAGTTCAACGAGCAGTACCAGCAGGGCGGTCTCCTCGTCTACGGCAACGACGACAACTACCTGAAGCTGGACTACATCGCGGACAACGCGGCCGGTCAGCCGGTGACCCGGCGGATCGAGTTCCGCAGCGAGATCGGCGCCGTGGTGCAGGACCCGCAGCCGAACGCGTCGAACCTGACGCAGGGCATCTGGCACCTGCGGTTGGCCAAGGCCGGCGACACGTACACCGCGTCGTACTCGGCCGACGGGACCGAATGGACGTCGTTGGGGAGCCTGACCAACGCGGCCGTGGGCGCCACGCCCAAGTTCGGCCTGTTCACCCTGGGTGCGGCACAGCAGGCGTCGAAGCCGGCGACGTTCGACTACTTCCGGGTGAGCACCGCGGTCGACGACCCGACCGCACCGGTGACCACCGCGGCAGTGGCCGGTACGCCGACCGGCGGCTGGTACAACGCCGCCACCACGGTCACCCTGACCGCCACCGACAACACCGGTGGCAGCGGAGTGGCGAGCACCGAGTACCAGCTCGACGCGGGCACCACCTGGACCGCCTACACCGAGCCGATCCTGGTCTCCGGTGACGGCGCCCACCAGGTCCGGTTCCGCTCCACGGACGAGGCCGGCAACGTCGAGGAGACGAAGACGGTCGACGTGAAGATCGACGCGACCGCGCCGGTCACCTCGGCGACCTTCGCGCCGCCGAGCGACAGCGGTTGGCACGCCGGGACCATCCCGGTGACGCTCGCCGCCACCGACGCGGGTGCCGGGGTCAGCAAGCTGGAGTACTCGCTGGACGGCGGCGCCTGGACGCCGTACACCACGACGGTCAACGTCAGCGGCGACGGGCAGCACGAGTTGCTGTACCGGGCCACCGACGCGGCCGGCAACGAGGAGACGCTGAAGTCGGCGCTGCTCAAGATCGACGGCACCAAGCCCACCGTGCTGGTCTCCGGTCTCGCCGACGGCCAGCTCTACGGCGACAGCGCCGACGTCCGGGTCTCCTGGCAGGCGGTCGACCCGACCTCCGGTCTGGAAGCCACCATCGGCACCCTCGACGGCCAGCCGTACGCCAACAACACGCTGCAGGCGCTCTACGACCTGTCGCTGGGGCTGCACGAGCTGACCGTGACCGCGACCGACAAGGCCGGCAACACCACGACCTCGTCGGTACGGTTCTTCGTCACCACCTCGTTCCGGGACATGCAGAACCTGCAGGACCGGTTCAAGGCCACCAACCGGCTCTCCACCAAGGCCCACAAGCAGCTGACCAACAAGCTGACTGCGGTCCGCGACTCGGAGGCCGCCGGCAACGACAAGCGTGCGGTGCAGCAGTTGACCGCGTACAAGGCGCTTGTCGCCGACACCGCCCTGGTCACCGACGCGGATGTCCGCGACGTTCTGACCAGGGACGCGGACGCCATGATCGTCCGGCTCGGTGGCGAGGCCACCAAGGCGGGCGTGAAGGCCAACGCCGACAAGTCCGTCCAAGGAACGGGACGCCTCGCCGAGGACCCGACCCGGATCAAGCAGGGCGGCAAGCTCTAACCACCCGCACCGAAACGCAGTAACCGCACCAAACCCGGGGCGGCCGGCCAACCAGGCCGGCCGCCCCGGCGTACCCCGGCACCACCGCACCCGGGCACCACCCAGTCCCTCCAGCAATTGCGACCGCACAGCCCTGCCGCCGGACCGCTCCCAGCCGACACACTGGAACCCATCCCGCGGCACCGTACGGGTGTCCGGCGCGCCGAAAGGAACCTCTGATGCGACCCCTGCGAGTACTGCTCGCCGCGCTGGCCCTCGTACCGGTGCTCCTGCTCCCGGCGACGCCGGCGGCGGCCCGGGACGGCAAGCTCGACCTCCAGGTGGCCGGCGACGGCGCCACCGGGGTGACCATCCGGGCCAGCTACGCCGACGGGCACCAGCTCGAAACGGTTGTCCGGCTGGTGCTCACCGCCACCGACGGAGACGGCGACACCGTCGGGCCGATCCAGCTCGAACCGTCCGGTGAGGGCCAGGGTTTCTACACCACCGGACCGATCCTCTCCCCCGGCCGCTGGCAGGTCACGGTCACCGCGCCCGCGCCGAATCCCGCCGAGGCGGTCGCCACGGTCGAGGCCAAGGCCGAACAGACCGCACCCAGGCCGGTGCCCAGCAACCCGATCGCACTGCCGAAGGGGTCCGGTCTGAGCACCGGCGTGTGGTGGCTGATCGGCGGGGCGCTGCTGCTCGCCGCCGCCGGCTCGGCCGTACTGCTCGCCCGCAACCGCAACAGTTGAGCGCCGTGTCCCGCCGCATCCAGCCCGCCGTCGCCGGCCGCAACGTCGGGGCCCAGCTCCGCGAACTACGCGTACGCCGGAAGCTGAGCCTGCGCGAGGTCGCTGCCGAACTCGACTGGCCGCAGTCCCGCCTGTCCCGCCTCGAACACGGCCGCCAGCAGGTACGCACCGAGGAGGCCGCCGCCCTGCTGGTCGTCTACCGGGTCACCGGTGACGAACGGGCCGCCTTGCTCCGCCAGGTCGAACGGGCCGCCGAGCCGGGCTGGTGGGAGGCGGCGGTCGGTCTCTCCGCCGAGTCGCGCACGCTGATCCACCTCGAAGCCGAGGCGACCACCATCATCGGGTGCGAGCCGCTGCTCGTACCGGGTCTGTTGCAGACCCCGGACTACACCCGGGCGGTGATGGAGTCCTGCGGTGTCCGGAAGGTGGACACCCAGCCCCGGATAGCCGCCCGGCTGGCCCGGCAGGCGATCCTCACCCGCGACACCCCACCGGCGCTGCACGCCCTGATCGACGAGGCCGCCCTGCGGCGGCCGGTCGGCGGCCCGCAGGTGATGGCCCGGCAACTGCGGCACCTGGTGTCGGCCAGCGAACGGCCGAACATCACCCTCCGGGTGGTGCCGCTGGCCGCCGGCGCGCACACCGGTCTCGACGGTGCCTTCGCGCTGCTCGACTTCCCGCGCAACCGGTCCGTCGTCTACCTCGACCACAAGCTCACCGGGCTGTTCCTGGAGGAGCGGCACCAGGTCGAGTTCTTCCGGCGGGAGGCGGTCCGGCTCGCGGAAGCCGCGTTGAGCCCGATCGCATCGGTAAACTTCATCGCTCGGGTCGCTGGCGAGTACGAGCGGAAGTGAGACCGCGATGACCGGTACGCAGCTTTCCGGGGTCGTCTGGCGCAGGTCGAGCCGCAGCGGCTCGAACGCGAACTGTGTCGAGGTGGCCGACCTCGGCCCGGCGGACGGCGTGACCGCCGGCCTCGGCGGGGCGGGCACCACGGTCATCGGCGTACGCGACTCGAAGGACCTCGACGGACCGGTGCTGACCTTCCCCGCCACCGCCTGGACATCGTTTGTCGGGGCGGCCCGCCACAACCGGCTCGGCTGACCCCCACAGACGCCGTACGGGGTCCGGAGCGGCCGGCTCCGGACCCCGTACGGGGAAACCGCGTTATCAGGTCAGAGGATGGCGCGCAGCGCCGCCAGGTCGTCGGCGGAGGGCTGCCACAGACCGGCTGCGGCGTTCGCCCGTACCTGGTCGGGGGTGGTGGCTCCGGCGATCACCGAGGTGACCGCGGGCTGGGCGGCCAGCCCGCCGATCGCCACCTGCAACGGGGTCAGGTCGCGTTCGGCGGCGTACTTCTCGATCGCCTCGATCCTGTCCCAGGGTGCGGCGGCCAGGCGGTCGGCGTACCGTCCGCCGCCGGAGAGCCGGCTGCCGGCCGGCGGCGCCTCGCCCCGCTTGTACTTGCCGGTGAGCAGGCCGTTGGCGAGCGGGAAGAACGGCAGCAGGCCGAGGCCGAAACGGTTGGCGGCCGGCGCGATCTCGGTCTCGACGTGCCGCTCCACCAGGCTGTACTGGTTCTGCGCGCTGATGAACGGCGCATAGCCACGGGTACGCGCCACCCACGCCGCGTCCGCGATCTGCCAGCCGCCGAAGTTGGAGTTGCCCAGGTAGCGCACCTTGCCCGACCGGACCAGGTCGTCCAGCGCGCTCAGCGTCTCCTCGATCGGGGTGCCGGGATCGACCTCGTGCATCTGGTAGAGGTCGATGTGGTCGGTGCCGAGCCGGCGCAGCGACGCCTCGACGGCACGGTTGATGTAGCGGCGGGAGCCCCGCGCCCCGTGGTCCGGGCCGTTGGCCCCGAGCATGTCCATGCCGAACTTGGTGGCCAGTACGACGTCGTCGCGCCGGCCCTTCAGTGCGGCACCGAGCTGCTCCTCGGATGCGCCCTTCGGCTCGCCGTAGATGTCGGCGGTGTCGAAGAAGTTGATCCCGGCGTCCAGGGCCGCGTCCACCACGGCACGGGTGCCCTGCGCGTCCAGTTTCCGGCCGAAGTTGTTGCAGCCGACACCGACGACGGACACCACGAGCCCGGAGTCGCCCAGCCGGCGGAAGGTCATCTCAGTCACGTGATCAACCCTATGCCCGCGCCCGTCCGGGACGGCACCAACCACGTGTGAGAAAGCCCTTCCTCGCTGGGAAGGGCCTTCCGCTCACGTCAGCCGACGTCCCAGACGGGTTCGGGGGTCTCGGTGACCTCGTTGTCGGCGCCGAAGAGCACGAACCGCTCGAACGACCGGGTGAACCAGCGGTCGTGGGTCACCGCGATCACCGTGCCGTCGAACGCCTTCAGCCCCTCTTCGAGCGCCTCGGCCGAAGCCAGGTCGAGGTTGTCGGTCGGTTCGTCGAGCAGCAGCAGGGTGGCACCGGAGAGTTCGAGCAGCAGAACCAGGAACCGGGCCTGCTGTCCGCCGGAGAGGGTGCCGAACCGCTGGTCACCCTGGGCGGCCAGCTCGTACCGGCTCAGCGACGCCATGGCCGCGTGCCGGTCCATCCCGGTCCGGTGGTCGTCGCCCCGCCAGAGGATCTCGACCAGGGTCTTGCCCATCAGTTCCGGGCGGTCGTGGGTCTGCGAGAAGTGACCCGGCCGGACCCGGGCACCGAGCCGGGCCACCCCGGCGTGGTTGACCGGCGTCAGCAGGTGCCCCCCGTCGACCGGACCGTTGGCCGGCTCCGGGTCGGTGCCGCCCCGCGCGAGCAGCCGCAGGAAGTGCGACTTCCCGGTGCCGTTGGCGCCGAGGACGGCGACCCGGTCGCCGTACCAGAGTTCCAGGTCGAACGGGTACGTCAGGCCGTCCAGCTCCAGTTGCTCACACATCACGGCGCGCTTGGCGGTACGGCCACCGGACAGCCGCATCCGGATGTCCTGATCCTTCGGCGGTACGGGCGGCGGACCGGCCTCCTCGAACTTGCGCAGGCGGGTCTGCGCGGCCTGGTAACGCGAGGCCAACCCGTCGTTGTACGCCGCCTTCTGCTTGTACATCAGCATCAGCTCGCGCAGCTTCTGGTGCTCCTCGTCCCAGCGGCGGCGCAGTTCGTCGAGGCGGGCGTGCCGGTTCACCCGGGCCTCGTGCCAGCTACCGAAGCCGCCCGGATGCACCCAGGCGCTGCCGCCCTCGACGGCGACCACCCGGTCCGAGGTCTGTGCCAGCAGTTCCCGGTCGTGCGACACGTACAGCACCGACTTGGTCGACTCCCGCAGCCGCCCCTCCAACCACCGCTTGCCCGGTACGTCGAGGAAGTTGTCCGGCTCGTCGAGGAGCAGCACCTCGTCGCCGCCCCGGAGCAGGATCTCCAGCGCGAACCGCTTCTGCTGCCCACCGGAGAGGGTCCGTACCGGACGGGTCCGGCTCGCCTCCCACGACAGGCCGAGCACGATCGTGGAGACGGTGTCGAAGAGGACCTCGGCGTCGTACCCGCCGGCCTCGCCCCAGGCGCCCAGCGCGTCCGCGTACGCGAGTTGGGCCTTGCCCGCGGCGGTGCTGAACTTGCCGCGGACCTCGGCGGCGTGCAGCGCCACCTCGGCGGCGGCAAGCCGGTCCCCGGCCGCGCGCAGCGGGGGCGCCGAGATGGACAGGGCGAGGTCGTGCAGCGTCGACTCGTCGCCGATCATGCCGATGAACTGGCGCATCACGCCCAGGCCGCCGGCCCGCGCGATCCCGCCGGTCGGGGTGGGCAGGTCACCGGCGACCATCCGCAACAGGGTGGTCTTGCCGGCGCCGTTGGGGCCGACCAGGGCCACCTTGGCGCCCTCCCCGACCCGGAACGACACGTCGGCGAAGAGTTCCCGGCCGTCCGGCAGGGTGTAGCCGACTCCGGCCACGTCTATGTAACCCACGCGGGCATCCTGCCTTGTCGTTCGGCTCGGGCGGTACCGGATTTCACCGCGTGATCCGGAGCACCCGGTAGCCCTTCTGGCTGGCCGGGCGGTCCACCTGCCAGCCCTGCTCGGTCAGCCAGCGGTGCAGCGAGTCGCCGCCGAGGTGCCGACCCACCACCAGCCAGCCGACACCGTCCGGGGCGAGCCGGGGCAGCCACCGGGCGAGCATGGTGTGTAGTTCAGCCTTGCCGATCCGGATCGGCGGGTTCGACCACACCTGCGCGAACGTGACGTCGTCGGGCACCTCGTCGGGGGCGGCGACCCGGATCCGGTCGGCGGCACCGATCCGTACGGCGTTCTCGCCGGTCAGTTCGCGGGCCCGTGCGTTGACGTCGACCGCCCAGACGGTGGCCGCGGGTGCCTCGGTCGCCAGCACGCAGGCGATCGGCCCGTACCCGCAGCCCAGGTCGAGCAGCGGGCCGGTGGCGCCGGGCTCCGGCAGGTCGGCCTTGCGCAGGAGTACGGCCGTGCCGGGGTCCAGCCGCGCGGCGGAGAAGACGCCGCCGGACGAGACCAACGAGTAGTCCCGCCCAGCGGCCGAGAACTCGATCTCCCGACGGTCGGAGGCGGTACCGGGTTGGGCGGTGAAGTAGTGGTCGCCGGTCACGCATCGCATTCTCGCCTACCGCTGTTTTCACGTCGCAGGCATGGTCGTCCCTCCGTACGAGTGGAGGTTCCTGCCCTAATGTCTCGTCTTTCACCTGGCGTGATTCATGGGGAGAGGCGCCAAATGGGTGCTTCCCACTACCCTGAGCGACATGACGGACGGTCGTGGATCGGGCTCCGGCGGGTGGCCCCCGCCGTCCGACCGTGACCCGGGCAGGGTCGTACCGGCCACCCGTCGGACCCGACCGCCGGCACCTCGCGACCCGGGTGGCGGACACCGTCACACCGGGGACGACCGGGAGCCCTCGCCACCACTCGACCCCCCGGCATCGGCCCCGCCCTCGGGTGATCCGGCCGACCGACTCGGCCGGCCGGCGGCGAACACGACTCGGCCAGCGGATCACGCGCCTCGGCCTGCGGATCGTCCACCCTGGGCCGCAGATCGTCCACCTCGCCCGGTGGACCGTGCGCCCTGGGCCGCAGATCCTCCACCTCGCCCTGCGGACCGTGCGCCCTGGGCCGCAGATCCTCCACCTCGCCCGGCGGACCGTGCGCCCTGGGCCGCGGGGCGTACGCCCCGCCCGGTGGACCGTGCACCTCGGCCCGGGGACGGTGTCCCTCCCCCCGGGGACCGCACATCGCGGCCGGTAGTCCGTCCCCCGTGGGCCGCAGAACGGGCACCCGGCCCCGCAGAGCGTGCACCCGGCCCCGCGGAGCGTCCGTCGTGGCCGGCGGACCGTGCACCCCGAGGCGCAGATCCCGTACTCCGGCCTGCGGATCGTCCGCCCCGACCGAGGGCGCCGGAGCGGGAGACTCCGCCGGGCCCCGGCACCGACCGTGCGAACGGCTATCCCGCAGGGTCCGCCGATCTGGCTGGCCCCCACCCCCGGGCCATCCCCGGGCCGGGTCGGCACTCGTCGCCCGGAGGCCGTACAGAGCCGCCCCGCCTGGCCGCCCCGCCGCCTTCCCGCCCCGCACCGGCACCGGGGCGTCCGGTCCCGCCTGTTCCGAATCCGGAACTGCGCCCGGCGCGGGCGGACCGTCGCCGGCCGGCAGAGGGCGATCCCCGGCGACCGACCGACGAGCCGTACGGCGCGGCCCGCGCCGGGTCCGGGACGGAGGGTTGGGGTGCCCGACCGGTCGGCCCACCACTTCCCCGGCCGGGCCAGCGCCCGCTCGCGGCCCAACCCTCGGCACCGCCGAGCCGCCGGCCGTCGGACGCCCCGCCGGTGGCACCGGCCGCCCAACGTCCGCTCACCGCCCCGTGGGTCGGGTCGCGCGATCAGGACCGGGTGACACCCGGGCAGGTGGCACCACCCACCGAACGCCCACCCGGTCCCCCTGCGCCGGCCGCGGCCGACCGGAGCCGGGAGGCAGCCGGGTCGGCACCGCCGCAGCGTCCGGTTACCGCATCGGCGCCCGCGCCGATCCTGCGGACGGAGGCGTCCGGGCCCGCACCCGTACCGGCCCAACGGCCGGCCGTGGCCCGATCGCGGGTGCCGGCGGGTCCGGCCCGAGCGCCGGAGCCCTTCGGCCAGCCCTCGCTCCGACCGGCCCGCGATCGGCTGCCGGCGCCGGAACAGGCCACGTACGGGTCACCTCCGGAGCCAATCGCCACCCGTCCGCCGGCACAACGGGCACCCCTGCGCCCGGCGCCGGACCGGGCACCGCCGGCCCGACCGGGCGCGGAAGGCGGCGATCCACCACGGCCGTCCTCCCGCTTCCCCGCCCCGCCGGTGCCGAGGTTCCCGCAGGCACCGAACATCCCCGGTGCCCCGACACCGGCCGGCTCCGGCTCCGGCTCCGGCTCCGGCTCCGGCTCCGGCTCCGGCTCCGGGGCGAACGGAAGTCCGTCGCCTTCCGGTGCGCGCCCACCGCTGGGCAAACCACCGGCGGCACCGGACGCCGGACGCCCGCCGACCGGGACCTCGCTGGTCGTCCGGCCCGGCTCGGCCATGGTCCTGGTACGGACGGGGAACAGCGGCGCACTTCCGGTGGTGGCGACCCACGACCAGAAGCGAACCTGGCAGTGGGTGATCGGCGGCCTCGGCACCCTGGTCCTGCTCGCCGTCTGCGGACTCGGCTCCTACTTCATCATCGCGGACGAACGGCAGGGGCGGGCAGGCCGCGATTCGGCCGACTCGACGCAGCCGACCGTCCTACCCCGGGACATCAGCTCGCGCGTCGTCGACCCGGCACCGCTGACCGAGCCGGAGGTGTTCCCGTCCCCGCAGATCGTCATCAACCCGGCGGAGCCCGCGTACCAGGTACTCAGGACCCAGGCGGGCACCGACTGCGCCACGGCCGCCACCGGTGAGATCAACACCCTGCTCGCCGACCTGGGCTGCGACCAGGTCGTACGCGGCACACTGCGCTCTCCGACCGGCGACCACCTCGTCACGGCGGGCGTGTTCAACCTGGCTGACGCCACCGGCGCCGAGTGGGCGCACCAGCAGATCAAGGTGATCGTGGACGGTGGCAAGGGACGGTTCCAGGGCCTCGGCGCGGGCGCGGGAACCGAGGCGGTCACCCTCGACTCCGCGCAGGTCGGCTGGCACGTACGCGGCCACTTCCTGGTCTACTGCGTGATCGCCAGAACCGACCGTACGGCGATCGGCGACGACGACCCGTACGCCCGGCAGATCCTCTTCGACATGATCGAACTTCACCTGCGCGGCGGGGTCCTCGAACGCCGGGCCACCGTACCGGTCGACGCGTCCGTGCCGGCCACCCCGGCGGCCTGACCCGCACCGGCGGGCAACCGGCAGTACTCAGGCCTCCGCAGGCAGCCGCAGCCGGCGAGTACGCAGTGCGCGGTCGGCGTACCCGGCCGGATCGGCGGGGTAACCGACCTCGACCAGGGTCAGCCCGTGGGCCGGCGCAACGGTCACCTCACTCGACCGTTCCCTCCGGCTGAGCAGACCCGCGGGCCACTCGACCGGTCGCCGACCGTCGCCCGCCACCAGCATCGCCCCGACCAGACTCCGCACCATCGACTGGCAGAACGCGTCCGCCTGGACGGTCGCCACCAGGATCCCGTCCGGATCCCGACGCCAGTCCAGCCGGGTCACCTCGCGCAGGGTGGTCGCGTGCTCCTTGCGCCGGCAGTACGCGGCGAAGTCGTGCTCGCCGACCAGTCCGGCCGCCGCCCCGGCCAACGCGTCCAACTCCAGCGGACGCGGCCACGCCAGGATCTCGTGCCGACGCAGCGGCTCCACCCCGTACGGGGCGTCGGTCACCCGGTACTCGTAACGCCGGAAGGTCGCCGAGAAGCGGGCGTCGAACTCGTCCGGCATCTCGGTGATGGCGCGTACCCGGACATCACCGGGCAGGAGTCCGGCCAGCCGGCGCAGCAGCGAGTCGGTGACCGGCGCCCAGGCGGGGTCGGCCAGGTCGACGTGGCAGACCTGACCGGTGGCGTGCACCCCGGCATCGGTCCGACCGGCCACGGTCAACCCGGTCACCGACTCGGCGCCGAGCACCCTCGCCAGCACCTCGGTCAGCACACCGGCGACCGTACGCCGCCCCGGCTGGGCCGCCCATCCGGAGAAGTCGGTGCCGTCGTACGCGACATCGAGCCGTACCCGGGTGTAACCGTCCACTCCCGTACCCCCTGAACCCGCCGTACCCGGAAAATGAACGGGCCCGGCACCCCCGCGAGGGTGCCGGGCCCGACGTTGCCCGAGGTCAGGACTTGCTGTTGTCAGCCTCGTCGGTGTCCTCGCGGGCAGCCGCCGTGTCGCCCGACACCGACTCCGGCGCCTCGGCGTCCTGGTCCGCGTCGGCGTCCGCCGAACGGGTCTCGGTCTCGTCCGCGGGGGCGAGCGCCTCGACCTTGTCCTGCTGAGCCGCCTTGCGGGCGGCCGTCTTCTGCGCGGTCCCGGTCGGCGCGGGCGCGACGACCAGTTCCTCGACCAGCTCGATGATCGCCATCGGGGCGTTGTCGCCCTTGCGCGGTCCGGTCTTCACGATCCGGGTGTAGCCACCCGGACGGTTGGCGTACCGGGGCGCGATCTGGTCGAACAGGGTGTAGACGACGTCCTTGTCCTTAACCGTGCCCAGCACCTTGCGGCGGCTGGCCAGGTCGCCGCGCTTGGCCTTGGTGATGAGCTGCTCCGCCAGGGGCCGCAGCCGCTTGGCCTTGGTCTCGGTCGTCTTGATCTTGCCGTGCTGGAACAGCGCGGTGGCCAGGTTGGCCAGCATCAGCCGCTCGTGCGCGGGGCTGCCGCCGAGGCGGGGACCCTTGGTGGGCGTGGGCATGCTTGGTGCTCCTCAATAGTGGGCAGCTGATCTCCAGCTAGCCGAAAATCAAAGCTGCTCGGTCTCGCGGTAGTCGTCGGTGTCGTAGTCGCCCTCGCCAAAGGTGTCCACGACGTGCGCCGGGTCGAAGTTGGGAGCCGAGTCCTTCAGCCCCAGGCCCATCCCGGCGAGCTTCATCTTGACCTCGTCGATCGACTTCTGACCGAAATTCCGGATGTCGAGGAGGTCTGCCTCGGTACGCCCGATGAGCTCACCAACGGAGTTGATGCCCTCGCGCTTGAGGCAGTTGTAGGAGCGGACGGTGAGGTCGAGCTCCTCGATCGGCAGCGCCAGGTCCGCCGCGAGCTGCGCGTCCTGCGGCGACGGGCCGATGTCGATGCCCTCCGCCGTCTCGTCCAGCTCCCGCGCCAGGCCGAAGAGCTCGACCAGGGTGGAACCGGCAGAGGCCAGTGCGGTACGCGGGCCGATCGACGCCTTGGTCTCGACGTCGATGATCAGACGGTCGAAGTCCGTACGCTGCTCGACCCGGGTCGCCTCGACCCGGTAGGTCACCTTCAGCACCGGCGAGTAGATCGAGTCGACCGGGATCCGGCCGATCTCGGCGCCGGACTGCTTGTTCTGCGCGGCGGTGACGTACCCGCGACCCCGCTCGACGGTCAGCTCCATGTCGAGCCGGCCCTTGCCGTTCAGGGTGGCGAGCTTGAGGTCACCGGTGTGCACCGACACCCCGGCCGGCGGCTGGATGTCCGCGGCGGTGACGTCGCCGGGGCCCTGCTTGCGCAGGTACATGCTGACCGGCTCGTCGTGGTCGGAGCTGACGCAGAGCTCCTTGACGTTCATGACCAGCTCGACCACGTCCTCCTTGACACCGGGGATCGTGGTGAACTCGTGCAGCACGCCGTCAATCTTGATCGACGTCACGGCCGCGCCCGGGATGGACGACAGCAGCGTACGCCGGAGCGAGTTGCCCAGGGTGTAACCGAAGCCCGGCTCGAGCGGCTCGATGGTGAACCGGGACCGGGTCTCGCTGATCGACTCCTCCGAGAGGGTCGGCCGCTGGGTAATGAGCACTTCTGTTCTCCTTGGTTCGGGGCGCCCACCATTTGACGCCCGTCTGTGTTGCCATGCCAGCGAGCTGGCGACCGTTCGGGGGCGAGTCCGGGGTTGACCACGACAACGCTGTGCCGTACGGCCAACCCCGGATCGTTCCGAGCGGTTTTCGGCCTACTTGGAGTAGAGCTCGACGATCAACTGCTCCTGGACCTGCGTGTCGATGACCTGCCGGGCCGGGAGCGTGTGCACCAGGATCTTCATCTGGCTGGGGATCGCCTCCAGCCACGCCGGCACGGTCCGGGAACCGGCCTGCGCCTGGGCGACGACGAACGGGGTCATCTCCTTGGACTTCCCCCGCACCTCGACGATGTCGTGTTCCTTGATGCGGTACGACGGGATGTCGACCTTCTTGCCGTTCACGATGAAGTGACCGTGCTTGACCAGCTGGCGGGCCATGTCCCGGGACTGGGCGTAGCCAGCCCGGTAGACCACGTTGTCCAGCCGCGACTCGAGGATCTGCAGGAGGACCTCACCGGTCTTCGCCTGCTTGGCCACGGCCTCCTCGTAGTACCCGCGGAACTGCTTCTCCAGCACGCCGTAGACACGACGGGCCTTCTGCTTCTCACGAAGCTGGAGCAGGTACTCGGTCTCCTTGGTCCGACCCCGGCCGTGCTGTCCGGGCGGGAACGGCCGGGACTCGAACGGGCACTTCGGTCCATCGCACTTGCTGCCCTTGAGGAACAGCTTCATCTTCTCCCGCCGGCAACGGCGGCAGTCAGCACCGGTGTAACGAGCCATCTCTCTCTACCTCTCAGACCCGACGACGCTTCGGCGGACGGCACCCGTTGTGCGGCTGCGGGGTGACGTCGGAAATCTGCCCGACCTCCAGCCCGACGGCCTGCAGCGAACGGATAGCGGTCTCCCGGCCGGAGCCGGGGCCCTTGACGAACACGTCGACCTTGCGCATGCCGTGCTCCATCGCCCGACGCGCGGCGGCCTCGGCGGCCAGCTGAGCGGCGAACGGAGTCGACTTGCGGGAGCCCTTGAAGCCAACCTGGCCGGCCGAGGCCCAGGAGATGACCGCACCGGTCGGGTCCGTGATGGACACGATGGTGTTGTTGAAGGTGCTCTTGATATGCGCCTGCCCGTGGGCGACGTTCTTGCGTTCCTTGCGCCGGACCTTCTTGACGGCGGCCCCGGCGCGAGCCTTCGGTGGCATAAGTCTGTGCGCTCCTAGTGTGGGAAGTCCGGCCAGGCTCTATCGAGCTGTACCAGGATTCCGGTATCGGGAAATCAGGTCCGCGCCCTGTCGAGCGGGACCGGAATCCGGTTACTACTTCCGGCCGGCCTTCTTCTTGCCTGCCACGGTCCGCTTCGGGCCCTTGCGGGTCCGTGCGTTGGTACGGGTCCGCTGACCACGGACGGGCAGACCCCGGCGGTGCCGGATGCCCTCGTAGCAGCCGATCTCGACCTTGCGGCGGATATCAGCGGCGACCTCGCGGCGCAGGTCACCCTCAACCTTGAAGTTGGCCTCGATGTGGTCGCGGAGCTGGACCAGCTCCTCGTCCGTGAGGTCCTTGGCGCGCTTGTCCGGGGAGATCCCCGTGGCAGCGAGCGTCTGAACGGCCCGGGTCCGACCGACCCCGAAAATGTAAGTGAGCGCGATCTCCATCCGCTTGTCGCGGGGGAGGTCGACGCCGGCTAGACGTGCCATGCGCGGGCGTGCTCCTCGTGGTGTTTCGCGGAGGTCTCTGGCCCGACCCATCCCACCTGCCCCGGTGGGCCCCGGCCTCCGACCGGGGGTCAGCCACGAGTGCATCGCTTGATGTGCACGCGCGCTCGTGGCTGGGACGAGCTTCTGTTGTGGTGCTTGCGCTACGGATCGGCGACGAGGCTGCCCGACACCGGCCGGTCTAGTGCCGGCCGAGACGGATCAGCCCTGGCGCTGCTTGTGGCGCGGGTCGCTGCAGATGACCATGACCCGGCCGTGCCGGCGGATAACCCGGCACTTGTTGCAGATCCGCTTGACGCTCGGCTTGACCTTCACGGGTTTGCCTTACTTCCCATAAGGCCCAGCGACGTGGACACGGCGCCGGACTTCGAGGACGGACACGGACATTCCGGCCGCCGTCAGATGACTGAACCCGAACCCGGATTCACTTGTAGCGGTAGACGATCCGCCCGCGGGTCAGGTCGTACGGCGAAAGCTCGACGACAACCCGGTCCTCGGGCAGGATGCGGATGTAGTGCTGCCGCATCTTGCCGCTGATGTGAGCCAGCACCTTGTGGCCGTTGGCAAGCTCGACCCGGAACATTGCGTTCGGGAGCGGCTCAATGACCCGGCCCTCAATCTCGATGGCTCCGTCTTTTTTCGGCATGTCCTCCGCTGTCCTGACGTCGGTAATTCCGGACGGCTCACAACGCCTTACCCGGATGTCTGTTCGTCAAGATCAGCCAACCGGACCAGCCGCGGCTCCGACTCCCACCGAAGCGCAGGATGGGCATGCCGGAGTGGACGCTGTGCGCCGATCAGCCAGTGTACGCTCGCCCACGGATCGACGCCAAACCGAGGTACCCCCGGTGTGGCGGATGGGACGAACCAGCCGATTCTAGTCGGCCTTCCCGCCGAGTTGCCAGCCCTCTCGCTCCCCCAGCGGGGGGAGGCTCGCCCGGCCCGGCTCCTGGTCCGAGCCCTCGGCCCGCTGCTCCCGGCGCGCCTTCTTCGCCGCCTTCTTCCGTGCCCGCTGGGCGGCCACCCGCTGCGGTTTACCCTGCGCCAGGCCGCTGACCGTGCTCGCCAGCAGCACCGCCCCCCAGGGCCCCGCGACCCAGATCGGCCAGAAGTAGAGGACCTCCCAGGCCATCATCGAGATGATCGCCCAGCCCGCGACGCTGATCGTCACCACGGAGAAGTAGGGCGCCCAGTTCTCCACCAGCCACTGTCGGGTCGCTCCGGGGTAACGGCCGTCCGGAGCGGGCACCGACGGGTCGTGCGCCACCGCACCGCCCTGCCGTGCCACCTCGGCCTGCTGCGCGGGCACCGGCTCGGGCAGGTCGTCCAGCAGGTGGTCCAACTCGGCGTACGTCTTCGCGGCGTAGGCCGCCCGCAACCGGTCGTCGTACTCGTACAGGTCGAGCCGGCCCTCATCGACCGCGAGCCGGAGCCGCTCGGCGACCAGCTGCCGATCGGCGTCCGCCGCCCGCATCTCGCCCCGGCGCTCCATGAGTACGAGGATGCCACCGCCCCGCCACCTTGGCGAGCGCCAACCAGCGTCTAGACCGAATCCGAGGTGGCCGGCTGTCGCGCGGTGACCAGGTCACCGAGGCGGGCCCGCCCACCGTCGGCGGCGGTCAGCACCCACACCCCGTCCGGCAGCAGGGCCATCGAGTGTTCGACGTGGGCCGCCACCGAGCCGTCACGGGTCACCACGGTCCAGCCGTCGTCGAGTTCCGCCGTACGGGGCGAACCGATCGTGATCATCGGTTCGATCGCCAGGGCCATGCCCGGCACCAGCCGGGGTCCACGGCCGGGGCGCCCGTGGTTGAGCACGTGCGGGTCCTGGTGCATCTCGGTACCGATGCCGTGCCCGCCGTACCCGTCGACGATGCCGTACTTCCCGCCCTTGCGTACCGCGATCTCCACCGCCGCCGAGATGTCGGTGAGCCGGCCCCGGCCGTTGGCCGAGCCCCGTGCGGCGGCGGCGATCCCGGCCCACATCGCGTCCTCGGCGACCTCGGCCATCCGGAGCAACTCCGGCCGGACCTCGCCGACCCCGACGGTGATCGCCGAGTCGCCGTGCCAGCCGTCGAGCACCGCCCCGCAATCGATGGAGATCAAGTCGCCGTCCCTCAGCACCTGGTCGGCGGCGGGGATGGCGTGCACCACCTGCTCGTTGACCGACGAGCAGATCGACGCCGGGAAGCCGTGGTAGCCCTTGAACGACGGGATGGCGCCGGCGTCCCGGATGACCGACTCGGCGATGGCGTCGAGATCGGCGGTGGAGACCCCGGGTGCGACCGCCTCCCGCATGCGGGCCAACGCCGCCGCGACGACCAGTCCGGCCGACCGCATCTTGTCGATCTGCTCCGGGGTCTTCAGCTGGATATCCAGCTGGTGACGGCGCATGCCGGCTCTACCTTTCGCTCACAGGCCAGGGGAACGCCCTAGACGCCCGCACTGTTCACCGATTGGGTGCCGTGCCGCAGACTCCCCGAAGCCGCTCCACGGGCACCGGGTTTGGCCCCACCGTGCCCTGCGGCGGGATCAAGCCTGACCGCCCAGAGCGGGGCACGGTGGGGCCCAACCCACACGCCGCGGGGCCCAACCCCACACCGTTACCCGACCCTATCCCCCGTACGACCGGAGCGCATCGATAGCGCGGACGGTGACGTCCTCCACCGGTCCGGTGGCGTCGATGCCCACCAGCTTGCCCTGGGCACCGTAGTAGTCGACCAGCGGCGCGGTCTTCTCCGCGTACTCGCGGAGCCGCTCGGCGATCGTCTCGGCCTTGTCGTCGTCCCGCTGGAACAGCTCGGCCCCGCACCGGTCGCAGATGCCCTCGTGGGTGGGCGCGTCGAACTCGATGTGCCAGATCTTGCCGCAGCCCCGACAGGTCCGCCGGCCGGAGAGCCGGCGGATCACCTCGTCGTCGTCCACGACCAGTTCCATCACCAGGTCGAGCGCGGTGCCCAGGTCCGCCAGGAGCTTGTCCAGGGCGGCCGCCTGCGGGGTGGTACGCGGGAAGCCGTCGAGCAGGAAGCCTTCGGCGGCATCCGGCTCGGCCAGCCGGCCGCGCACCATGTTGATGGTCACCTCGTCGGGCACCAGCTTGCCGGCGTCCATGTAGCGCTTGGCCTCGACCCCCAGCGGCGTGCCCTGGGTGACGTTGGCGCGGAAGATGTCACCCGTCGAGATCTTGGGCACGGCCAGCTGGGCGGCGATGAACTCGGCCTGGGTCCCCTTGCCCGCCCCAGGGGGACCAACCAGAACGAGTCGCATCTAGCGCAGGAACCCTTCGTAGTTCCGCTGCATCAGTTGGCTCTCGATCTGCTTCACGGTCTCCAGACCGACGCCGACCATGATGAGCACCGCAGTACCACCGAACGGGAAGTTCTGGTACTGCTGGTTGTCCAGCCAGATGAAGAAGAAGTTCGGCAGGATCGAGATCGCGCCCAGGTAGAAGGCGCCGGGAAGGGTGATCCGGCTGAGGATGAAGTCCAGGTAGTCGGCGGTCGGCTTACCCGGGCGGATACCCGGTACGAACCCGCCGTACTTCTTCATGTTGTCCGCGACCTCGGTCGGGTTGAACGTGATCGAGACGTAGAAGTACGTGAAGAAGATGATCAGCAGGAAGTACGCGATGATGTGCGTCGGGCTGCTCGGGCTGACCAGGTTGTTCTGGATCCAGGCCTGTACGTCGCCGGGGTTGTTCTGGTCGAAGAACTGCAACGCCAGCTGCGGCAGGTAGAGCAGCGACGAGGCGAAGATGACCGGGATCACACCCGCCTGGTTGACCTTCAGCGGGATGTAGGTCGAGGTTCCGCCGTACATCCGCCGGCCGATCATCCGCTTGGCGTACTGGACCGGGATCCGGCGCTGCGCCTGCTCGATGAAGACCACCAGCGTGATGACCACCAGGACCAGCAGGATGACCAGGAGGAACATGTCCCAGCCCTTGGAGGTCTTGATGGACCAGCCCTCACCCGGCAGCCGGGCCGCGATCGAGGTGAAGATCAGCACGGACATGCCGTTGCCGACGCCCCGGTCGGTGATCAGCTCGCCGAGCCACATGACCACACCCGTACCGGCGGTCATCGTGATGACCAGCACGCTCAGGGTGAGCCACATCGGCAGCCCGGTGTTCTCCGGGACGATCGGGAACTGGTCGCACTGGTTGTTGAACAGCTGCCCGGAGCGGGCGAGCGCCACGAACGCCGACGCCTGGAGGACGCCAAGGCCGAGCGTCAGGTAGCGGGTGTACTGGGTGATCTTCGCCTGACCGGACTGACCCTCCTTGCGGAGCTGCTCCAACCGCGGAATGACCACGGTGAGCAGCTGCAGGATGATCGAGGCGGTGATGTAGGGCATGATGCCCAGCGCGAAGACCGACAGCGACAGCAGCGCGCCGCCGGAGAAGAGGTTCAGCAGCGACAGAACGCCGTCGGTCTGGATCGTGTCCAGGCACTTCTGCACGTTGCCGAAGGACACACCCGGGCTGGGCAGCGTCGCACCGAGTCGGTAAACACCGATGATAGCTACTGTAAACAGCAGCTTTTTGCGCAGGTCAGGCGTACGAAACGCACTGAAAAAGGCGGAGAGCAACTTCATCCTCCTGCGCGAGGCGGGCCGCCGGTGGTCCGGCGCGGCTTAGGGTGGTCGTCGAGCGGTAGCCCGATACCAGTGCTGGGATCGGACTCTAACAGCCCAGCGGTGATCCGGGCAGGTGTGCCCATGAACATACACCGGGTCCGATGTTAACGAGGGGCACGGCCCCTTAGTAGACCGTGGCGCCCGTCAGTTGAAAACAACTGACGGGCGTCACGACCGCGTTACGTCCTACAGCTCGGTGGTCGAGCCGCCAGCAGCCGCGATCTTCTCCTTGGCCGACGCACTGAACGCGTGCGCCGACACCTGGATCGTCACGCCACCGAGATCCCCGGCACCGAGCACCTTGACCGGCTGGCCCTTGCGGACCGCACCTGCCTCGACGAGCTCGGCCGGACCGATCTGGCCGCCCTTGGGGAACAACTCCGCGATCCGGTCCAGGTTCACGACCTGGAACTCGACCCGGAAGTGGTTCTTGAAGCCCTTCAGCTTCGGCAGGCGCATGTGGATGGGCATCTGCCCACCCTCGAACGCCGCCGAGATGTTCTTGCGGGCCTTGGAGCCCTTGGTGCCCCGACCGGCGGTCTTGCCCTTGGAGCCTTCACCACGACCCACGCGGGTCTTGGCGGTCTTGGCACCGGGCGCCGGGCGCAGGTGATGGACCTTGATCGTCATTACTCGACCTCCTCGACCTTCACCAGGTGGCTCACGGTGAAGATCATGCCCCGAATCTCGGGGCGGTCCTCCTTGACCACCACGTCATTGATCCGCTTGAGACCGAGCGACCGCAGGGACTCCCGCTGGTTGTGCTTGGTCCCGATATGGGATCGGAGCTGGGTGACCTTGAGCCGTGCCATCAGCGAGTCACCCCCGCCCGCGCCGCCAGCATGGCGGCCGGCGCGACATCCTCCACCGGCAGGCCGCGACGCTTCGCGACCGCCTCCGGCGACTCCAGCCCCTTCAGGGCCGCGACGGTGGCGTGCACGATGTTGATCGGGTTCGACGATCCGAGGCTCTTGGAGAGCACGTCGTGGATCCCGGCGCACTCCAGCACGGCACGCACCGGTCCACCGGCGATGACACCCGTACCGGCGCTGGCCGGCTTGAGCAGGACAACGCCAGCGGCGTCCTCGCCCTGCACCGGGTGCGGGATCGACGCGGCGATCCGCGGCACCTTGAAGAAGTGCTTCTTGGCCTCCTCGACACCCTTGGCGATGGCCGCGGGCACCTCCTTGGCCTTTCCGTAGCCCACACCGACGGTGCCGTCGCCGTCGCCCACGATCACCAGGGCGGTGAAGCTGAAGCGACGACCACCCTTGACAACCTTGGCGACACGGTTGATCGCGACGACCCGCTCGATGTGCGGCGTCTTCTCGACGGGCGCGTTTCCGCGGCCGCCCTCACGGCGGTTGTCGCGGCGACCACCCTCGTTGCCACCCGACCCGCCGCCACGGCGCTGTTGACCTGGCATCAGCGGCCTTCCTTATCTCTCGTGACGGGGTTACTAACTTGCGATCCTCGTCCGACGCGCATCAGACGCCCGTCAGAACTCGAGCCCGGCTTCGCGGGCGGCGTCGGCAAGCGCGGCGATCCGCCCCGCGTACCGGTTGCCACCGCGGTCGAAGACGACCTTGGAGATGCCGGCGGCCTTGGCCCGCTCGGCCAGCAGAGCGCCGACCTTGCCGGCCAGGGCGCTCTTGTCGCCCTCGCCGCCGCGGAGCGACGTGTCCAGGCTCGACGCCGACGCCAGGGTGTGCCCCTTGGTGTCGTCGACCACCTGGGCCGTGATGTTCCGCAGCGAGCGGGTGACGACCAACCGGGGACGGTCGGAGGTACCGCTGACGTTCTTGCGGACCCGGAAGTGTCGCCGCGCCCGCCCAACGGCGCGCTTGGCGGCAACGCCGCGACGGCGCTTGAGCAGCGTGGCGCTCACTTCTTACCTGCCTTTCCAGCCTTGCGGCGGATGACCTCGCCCTGGTACTTCACGCCCTTGCCCTTGTAGGGCTCCGGCGGCCGGATCTTCCGGATCTTGGCGGCAACCTCACCGACCTGCTGCTTGTCGATGCCGGCCACGTGGAACAGGGTCGGCCGTTCGACGGTGAAGGTGATCCCGTCCGGAGCCGGAACCAGCACCGGGTGCGAGAACCCGAGTGCGAACTCGAGGTCCTTGCCCTTGGCGGTGACCCGGTAACCGGTGCCGGCGATCTCCAGCGTCTTGCGGTAACCCTCGGTGACCCCGACGATCATGTTGGCCACGAGGGTACGGCTCAGGCCGTGCAGCTCCTTGGCGCGACGCTCGTCGTTGGGACGGGTCACCTCCAGCTGGCCATCCTCGGCCCGCTCCGCGGCGATCGGCTCGGCGAGGGTGTGCGAGAGCTCGCCCTTGGGGCCCTTGACCTTGACGGTGGGCCCGGTGATCGTGACGTCGACGCCGGCGGGAACCGGGATCAACTTACGTCCAATACGCGACATTTCTACCTGTCTCCCGTTACCAGACGAAGGCGAGGACTTCCCCGCCAACGCTCCGCTTGCGAGCCTGCCGGTCGGTGAGCAGGCCCTGGGACGTCGAAATGATCGCCACGCCCAGCCCGCCGAGCACCCGCGGGAGCCCGTCCGACTTGGCGTACACCCGGAGACCGGGCTTGGAGACGCGCTTGATGCCCGCCAGGCTCCGCTCGCGGCTCTGGCCGTACTTCAGTTCGACGACCAGTCGCTTGCCGACGACGCCCTCTTCGGGCTCCTCGACCGACCAGGTGGCGATGTAACCCTCGGTCTTGAGGACCTCGGCGATGTTCGCCTTGATCTTCGAGTAGGGCATCGTCACCTTGTCGTGGTACGCCTGGTTGGCGTTACGCAGACGCGTGAGCATGTCTGCGATCGGGTCAGTCATAGTCATTGGTGTTTGTCAGCCTTTCTCACCGCGGTTCCCGGGGCACACGGCCCGGGGCCTACGGCGTTGCGATCCTCGCCCCGACCAACGGTCAGGACGCTGCTGGGCCTTTACCAGGATGCCTTGGAGACACCGGGCAGCTCACCGCGGTGGGCCATCTCCCGGATGCACACGCGGCAGAGCCCGAACTTGCGGTAGACCGCCTTCGGACGACCACACCGCTGGCAGCGGGTGTAGGCGCGAACCGAGAACTTCGGCTTCGCGGCCGCTTTGATGATAAGCGCCTTCTTCGCCATCTCAGTTCTCCTTGCTCGGGTCTTCACGGAACGGGAAGCCCAGGTGCTTCAGCAGCGCCCGGCCCTCGTCGTCCTTCGTGGCCGTGGTGACCACCGTGATGTCCATGCCCCGCTGCCGGTCGATCCGGTCCTGGTCGATCTCGTGGAACACCGACTGCTCGGTCAGACCGAAGGTGTAGTTACCGTGGCCGTCGAGCTTGCGCCCGTCGAGACCCCGGAAGTCACGGATACGCGGCAGCGCGATCGAGAGCAGCCGGTCCAGGAACTCCCACATCCGGTCACCCCGGAGGGTCACCTTCGCGCCGATCGGCATGCCCTCACGCAGCTTGAACTGCGCGATGGACTTGGTCGCCCGCCGCACCTGCGGCTTCTGGCCGGTGATGGTGGCCAGGTCGCGAACCGCGCCGTCGATCAGCTTGGCGTCGCGAGCAGCCTCGCCGACACCCATGTTGACGACGATCTTGACCAGACCCGGCACCTGCATCGGGTTCTGGAAACCGAACTGCTCGCGCAGGGCGGCCGCGATCTCGTTGCGGTACCGCTCCTTGAGGCGCGGCATGGTCTTGGTTTCGGTAGCCGTGCTCATCACAGGTCCTTACCGGTGCTACGCGCGACGCGGACCTTCTGGCCACTGTCGTCGATCCGGAACCCGACCCGGGTCGGGTTGCCGTCGGAGTCCAGGAGCTGCACATTCGAGATGTGAATCGGAGCCTCCTGGGTGACGATGCCACCGGTCTTGGCGCCACGCTGGGTGGTGCTGATGCGGGTGTGCTTCTTGACCCGGTTCACGCCCTCGACCAGGACCTTGTCCTGCCGCGGGTAGGCCGCGATGACCTTACCCTTGGCACCCTTGTCCTTGCCGGCGATGACGACGACCGTGTCGCCCTTCTTGACCTTCACGGTCACAACACCTCCGGCGCGAGAGAGATGATCTTCATGAACCGCTTGTCCCGCAGCTCCCGGCCCACCGGGCCGAAGATGCGGGTACCGCGCGGGTCGCCACCGTCCTTGATGATGACGGCGGCATTCTCGTCGAAGCGGATGTACGAGCCGTCCGGCCGCCGACGCTCCTTGGCGGTGCGGACGATGACCGCCTTGACGACGTCGCCCTTCTTCACACCAGCACCGGGAATGGCGTCCTTGACCGTGGCCACGATGACGTCGCCGATACTCGCGTAGCGCCGACCGGAGCCACCGAGAACCCGGATACACAGGATCTCCCGAGCACCCGTGTTGTCGGCGACGCGCAGTCGCGACTCCTGCTGAATCACGTCTATCTCCTATGTCTGCCGGTTCTCAGACGGCTGGTGTCTCCGGCTTGTGCCTTCCAGCCGGAAACTCATGCCGTCTGAGCCTGGCGGAACCCTGAGCTTGCTGGTCCGGTCTGCTCCGCAGCCCGTCCGGCTCTACTTGGCCTTTTCGAGGATTTCCACGATCCGCCACCGCTTGGTGGCGGAGAGCGGACGGGTCTCCATGAGCAGTACGCGGTCGCCAACGCCACACGCGTTCTGCTCGTCGTGTACGTACAGCTTGCGCGTACGGCGCAGGACCTTGCCGTACAGCGCGTGCTTGACCCGGTCCTCAACCTCGACCACGACGGTCTTGTCCATCTTGTCGCCTACCACGAGCCCCTCGCGCACCTTGCGCTGGGCCCGCGGGGCGGTGGTGGTCCCCTCCGGGGCGGTCGTCTCGCTCATGATGCAGTCACCTCAGTCGGCGCGGCCGAGAGACCCAGCTCGCGCTCACGCATGATCGTGTAGATCCGGGCGATCTCCCGACGGATGACCTGCAGCCGGCGATTGTTGTCCAGCTGGCCGGTCGCGGCCTGCACGCGGAGGTTGAACAGCTCCGCCTTGGCCTCGCGCAGCTTCGCGACCAGCTCCTCCTCGGAGAGCTCGCGCAGCTCGCCGGCCTTTACGCCCGCGGCCATCAGCTTTCACCCACTTCGCGTGTCACAATTCGGCACTTCATCGGGAGCTTGTGGATCGCGCGACGCATAGCCTCTCGCGCGGTCTGCTCATTGGGGAAGGACATCTCGAAGAGCACCCGTCCCGGCTTTACGTTGGCGACCCACCACTCGGGCGAGCCCTTACCGGAACCCATCCGGGTCTCAGCGGGCTTCTTGGTCAGGGCCTGGTCCGGGAAGACCGTGATCCAGACCTTGCCACCACGCTTGATGTGTCGGGTCATCGCGATACGCGCTGACTCGATCTGCCGGTTGGTGACGTAAGCGGGCTCCAGCGCCTGGATTCCGAACTCGCCGAACACCACCCGGTTGCCGCCCTTCGACGCGCCATGGCGGTCGGGGTGGTGCGGCTTGCGGAAGCCCTTCGGGGGCTTGCGCGGCATCAGCATCTGTCAGCCCTCCTGCGCTGAGCTGTCCGATCCGGCCGGAGCCGGATTGGCCGGCGCGGCGCTAGCCGGCGCGGCCTGGTCGTTCGTGGCCTCGGCCGGGGTGCCGGCGAACTCCGCCGCCGCCGCGCGCCCAGCCTCGGTGCCGCCGGCGGTGGTGCCGGACGAGCCGGACCGCCCACGACGCGGCCGCTCGGGCCGGTCACTACGGTCGCGACGCGGACGGGCCGGACCGGTCTCGGCCGGGGCTTCCCGACCGGGTACGGCGTCACCCTTGTAGATCCACACCTTCACGCCGATCCGGCCGAAGGTGGTCCGCGCCTCGAAGAAGCCGTACTCGATGTTGGCCCGCAGCGTGTGCAGCGGCACCCGACCCTCACGGTAGAACTCGGTACGGCTCATCTCCGCGCCGCCGAGGCGGCCGGAAACCTGTACCCGGATTCCCTTGACGATCGGGTTCTTCATCGCCGACTGCATCGACTTACGCATCGCCCGACGGAAGCTGACCCGGCTGGAGAGCTGCTCGGCGACAGCCTGTGCGACAAGCTGTGCGTCCGACTCGGGGTTCTTCACCTCGAGGATGTTCAGCTGCACCTGCTTGCCGGTCAGCTTCTCCAGCTCGCCACGGATCCGGTCGGCCTCCGCACCCTTACGGCCGATGACGATGCCCGGCCGTGCGGTGTGGATGTCGACCCGGACCCGGTCCCGGGTGCGCTCGATGTCGACCTTGGAAATACCGGCCCGCTCCAAGCCCTTGGACATCATCCGGCGGATCTTGACATCCTCGCCGATGTAGTCCTTGTAGAGCTTGTCCGCGAACCAGCGCGACTTCCAGTCGGTCGAGATGCCAAGCCGGAACCCAATCGGGTGAACCTTCTGACCCATTACTCGGCACCTTCCGTCTTGCTCTGCGTGTCGGCAGCCTCGGCCTCGGTGGCCGGCGCGACCTTGGCCGGTGCGGCCTTCTTCGCCCCGCCCCGCTTCGGCGTGGCAGGCGCGACCGCCTCGACCACGATCGTGATGTGGCTGGTCCGCTTGCGGATCCGGTACGCCCGGCCCTGCGCCCGCGGCCGGAACCGCTTCATCGTCGGGCCCTCGTCGACGTACGCCTCGCTCACGAGCAGCGCGTCGGGGTCCAGCCGCTCGTTGTTCTCGGCGTTGGCGATCGCACTCGCGAGCACCTTGTAGACCTGCTCGCTCGCAGCCTGCGGCGCGAACTGGAGCACCGTGAGCGCCTCCTTCGCGGGCAGGCCGCGGACGAGGTTGACCACCCGGCGAGCCTTCGTCGCCGAGATGCCCACGTGCCGCGCAACCGCCCGCGCGCCCGGAAGCACCGGAGCGTCGCCCTTAACTGGCATCGCTGAAACCCCTTGATCCTTTATCCGTGGCCCGGCTCAGCGCCGGCGACTCTTCCGGTCGTCCTTCTCGTGACCCTTGAACGTACGGGTCAGCGCAAACTCGCCGAGCTTGTGCCCGACCATCGCCTCGGTGACGAACACCGGAACGTGCTTGCGCCCGTCGTGCACGGCGATCGTGTGTCCGAGCATGTCCGGAATGATCATCGAACGCCGGGACCACGTCTTGATGACGTTCTTCGAGCCCTTGTCGTTCTGTACTTCCACCTTCTTGAGCAGGTGGTCGTCGACGAACGGGCCCTTCTTCAAGCTGCGAGGCATGTCTACCTAACTCCCTTAGCCGCGCTTGCGGGTCGCGTAGCGGCGGCGGACGATCAGCCGGTCGCTCGGCTGGCCCTTACGACGGGTGCGGCCCTCGGGCTTACCCTGCGGGTTCACCGGGTGACGACCACCGGACGTCTTGCCCTCACCACCACCGTGCGGGTGGTCGACCGGGTTCATCGCGACACCACGGACGGTCGGGCGCTTGCCCTTCCACCGCATGCGGCCGGCCTTGCCCCAGTTGATGTTTGACTGGTCGGCGTTGCCGATCTCGCCCACGGTCGCCCGGCAGCGCACGTCGACCCGCCGGATTTCACCGGAGGGCATACGCAGCGTGGCGTAGGCACCCTCACGACCCAGCAGCTGGATACCGACGCCGGCCGAACGGGCCATCTTGGCCCCGCCGCCCGGACGCAGCTCCACGCAGTTGACGGTGGTACCCACCGGGATGTTGCGCAGCGGCAGGTTGTTGCCCGGCTTGATGTCGGCGGTCGGGCCCGACTCCACCGGGTCGCCCTGCTTCAGGTCCTTCGGCGCCACGATGTAGCGCTTCTCGCCGTCGGCGTAGTGCAGCAGCGCGATGCGCGCGGTCCGGTTCGGGTCGTACTCGATGTGCGCGACCTTGGCCGGCACGCCGTCCTTGTCGACCCGCTTGAAGTCGATCAGCCGGTACTGCCGCTTGTGGCCGCCACCGTGGTGCCGGGTGGTGATCCGGCCGTGGGCGTTACGCCCACCCTTCTTCGGCAGCGGAGCCAGCAGCGACTTCTCGGGAGTCGACCTGGTGATCTCGGCGAAGTCGGCGACGCTGGAGCCACGTCGGCCAGGCGTCGTCGGCTTGTATTTACGGATTGCCATTGTCTACACCCCTCAGCTGACCGGGCCGCCGAAGGCCTCGATGCGGTCGCCGTCAGCCAGCTTCACCATCGCGCGCTTCGTGGCCTTGCGCTGGCCGAACCCATTCCGGGTCCGCTTGCGCTTGCCCTCGCGGTTGAGCGTGTTGACCGTCAGGACGCGCACGTCGAAGATCTGCTGGATAGCGATCTTGATCGCGGTCTTGTTCGCGTCCGGGTGCACCAGGAAGGTGTACCAGTTACGGTTCAGCTCGCTGTAGCTCTTCTCGGAGACGACCGGCGCGACGATGATGTCCCGCGGGTCGGCGATCGTGCTCACTTCTCGTCGCCCTCACTTCCGGACTCGTCTGCGGCCTGCGCCGCCGCCGGAACCCGCAGGAACTCGTCCAGCGCGTCCCGGGTGAAGATCACGTCATCGGCCACCAGCACGTCGTACGTGTTGAGCTGGCCGGCCTCGAGCAGGTGCACCCGCGGCTCGTTACGCAGCGAGATCCAGTTGATCTCGTCGGTCCGGCTCAGCACGACCAGGACCCGCTTGGCCTCGGTCAGCTTGGTCAGCGTGGCCAGGGCCGCCTTGGTCGACGGCTTCTCGCCACCGACGAACGCCTCCACCACGTGAACCTGACCCGCGCGCGCCCGGTCCGACAGGGCACCGCGCAGTGCGGCGGCCTTCATCTTCTTCGGGGTCCGCTGGCTGTAGTCACGCGGCACCGGGCCGTGGACGACGCCACCGCCGGCGAACTGCGGCGCGCGGATCGAGCCCTGACGGGCGCGACCGGTGCCCTTCTGCTTGTACGGCTTCTTGCCGCCACCGGCGACCTCACCGCGGGTCTTCACCTTGTGCGTGCCCTGGCGCGCGGCGGCCAGCTGGGCCACCACGACCTGGTGCATCAGCGACAGGTTCGCCTGCACGTCGAAGATGCTGTCGGGCAGCTCGACCGAGCCGCTCTTGCCACCCTCGACGGTGCGCACGTCAACGGAGGTCACTTCGCCACACCGCCCTTCTTCGCCTGCGCCTTGGCCGCGGAGCGCACCAGCACCAGGGCGCCCTTGGGGCCCGGGATGGCGCCACGGACGAGCAGCAGGTTCTGCTCGGCGTCGACCGCCTGGATGACCAGGTTCTGCACGGTGAAGCGACGCGCGCCCATCCGACCCGCCATCTTCACGCCCTTGAAGACGCGACCGGGGGTCGCGCAGGCGCCGATGGAGCCGGGCGAGCGGTGCTTGCGCTCGACACCGTGGCTCGCGCGCAGGCCGTGGAAGCCGTGACGCTTCATGACACCGGCGAAGCCCTTGCCCTTGGTCCGGCCGGTCACGTCGATCGACCCGCCCGGGGCGAAGGAGTCGACGGTGACCTCCTGGCCCAGCTCGTACTCCGAGGCGTCGGCGGTGCGCAGCTCGACGATGTGCCGCCGAGGGGCAACGCCGGACTTCGCGAAGTGCCCGGCCCGCGGCTTCTTGACCTTGCGCGGGTCAACTACGCCGTACGCCAACTGGATCGCGGAGTACCCGTCCTTGTCGGTGGTACGGACCTGGCTCACGACGCACGGGCCGGCCTGCACCACGGTCACCGGGACAACGCGGTTGTTGTCCCAGACCTGGGTCATGCCGAGCTTGGCGCCCAGGATGCCCTTAACTTCCCTGTCCATTAGTCCGGTCCCTACAGCTTGATCTCGATGTCGACGCCAGCCGGCAAGTCGAGACGCATGAGCGAGTCGACCGTCTTCGGGGTCGGGTCGATGATGTCGATCAGACGCTTGTGCGTGCGCATTTCAAAGTGCTCGCGCGAGTCCTTGTACTTGTGCGGCGAACGGATCACGCAGAAACGGTTGATCTCCGTGGGCAGCGGCACCGGGCCCGCGACCTGCGCCCCGGTGCGCGTCACCGTCTCCACGATCTTCCGCGCCGAGGAGTCGACGACCTCGTGGTCATAGGCCTTGAGCCGGATGCGGATCTTCTGTCCCGCCATGGTGGCTTCTGTTCCTTCTCTCGATGCCGCTGTCTTGCGGGTGCTCACCACCTGGTAGAGCCCCACTTCGCCGACCCCCGCGGTCGGGCGTGTCGCGCTCCGGGATCAGACTCCGCCCGGAGTTACCCGAGGCGATCTGACCTTCGCGGGTCGGTCGAGGCGTCCGTCATGCAGAACATGGTGCGGACGCCGTGCGAGGGTGGTTGACCACTGTGGCGGTCAACCACCCTGCGCGCGACTCTTCGTGGACGCTCACCCGGGAGACCCGGGCGCGCGCCAACAAACGGTCGGTACGCAACCTGACTAGTATGCCGTACTACCGCACGGCACACCTAATCGGGGTTACCTTTTACTTAATGATCTTCGTGACGAACCCGGCGCCGACCGTCCGGCCACCCTCACGAATCGCGAACTTGAGGTTGTCCTCCATCGCGATGGGCTGGATGAGCTTGACGGACATCGTCGTGTTGTCGCCCGGCATGACCATCTCGGTGCCCTCGGGCAGCGTGACAACGCCGGTGACGTCCGTGGTCCGGAAGTAGAACTGCGGACGGTAGTTCTGGAAGAACGGGGTGTGCCGTCCACCCTCCTCCTTGGAGAGGATGTAGACGGTCGCCTCGAACTCGGTGTGCGGGGTGTTCGACCCCGGCTTCACCACGACCATGCCACGCTCGACCTCGTCGCGCTTGGTACCGCGCAGCAGGAGGCCGACGTTCTCGCCTGCGCGAGCGTCCTCCAGGGTCTTGCGGAACATCTCGATCGCGGTGACCTTGGTCTTGAAGCTCTTCTCCTTGATACCGACGAGCTCGACATCCTCGTTCGGCAGGAGAACGCCACGCTCGACCCGGCCGGTGACGACCGTGCCACGACCGGTGATCGTGAACACGTCCTCGACCGGCATCAGGAACGGCTTGTCGGTCTCGCGAGCAGGCTGCGGGATCGAGGTGTCGACCGCGCTCATCAGGTCCATGAGCTTGTCGGTCCACTCCGGGTCGCCCTCGAGCGCCTTCAGCGCCGAGACGCGTACGACCGGCAGGTCGTCACCCGGGTACTCCTGGTTCGAGAGCAGCTCCCGAACCTCGAGCTCGACGAGCTCGAGGAGCTCCTCGTCATCGACCATGTCGCTCTTGTTCAGCGCCACGACGATGTACGGCACGCCAACCTGGCGGGCCAGCAGCACGTGCTCGCGGGTCTGCGGCATCGGGCCGTCGGTCGCCGCGACCACCAGGATCGCGCCGTCCATCTGCGCGGCACCGGTGATCATGTTCTTGATGTAGTCGGCGTGACCGGGGCAGTCAACGTGCGCGTAGTGCCGCGCCTCGGTCTGGTACTCGACGTGTGCGATCGAGATCGTGATGCCGCGGGCCTTCTCCTCCGGCGCCTTGTCGATCTCGTCGAACGGCGTGTACGGGTTGAGGTCGGGCATCTTGTCGTGCAGGACCTTGGTGATGGCCGCCGTCAGCGTCGTCTTACCGTGGTCGATGTGACCAATGGTGCCGATGTTGACGTGCGGCTTAGTCCGCTCGAACTTCGCCTTCGCCACTGGTGTCCTCCTGTGGACTTCTTGGTTAGTACGCCCGGCACGCCATTCGGCGTTCAGGACTCTGTCGACAGCCTTACCGGCCGATTTCCGGCCGGGAAGTACTTGGGTCTTGCGGCGGTGAAACCTTCAGGCCTGGTCTCTTGCAGCCCGGCCCGGGCAGACCGCGGGCGAGATTACCCGCCCGTGGTCCTAGCGGTATCACCGGCCCGGCATCGGGCGAGTTACGCGTCTCCGCTCACTCACCCGTCGCCTTCGCGATGATCTCCTTCGCGACGCTCTGGGGAACCTCGGCGTAGGAGTCGAACTGCATGCTGTAGCTAGCCCGGCCCTGGGTCTTCGACCGCAGGTCGCCGACATAGCCGAACATCTCCGACAGCGGCACCAGGGCGCGGACGATGCGAGCACCGCTCCGCTCCTCCATGGCCTGGATGATGCCGCGGCGGGAGTTGATGTCGCCGATGACGTCACCCATGTTTTCCTCAGGGGTGGTGACCTCGACTGCCATCATCGGCTCGAGCAGTGCGGGATCGGCCTTGCGGGCCGCTTCCTTGAGCACCATCGAGCCGGCGATCTTGAACGCCATTTCGGACGAGTCGACCTCGTGGTACTGCCCGTCCAGCAGCGTCAGCTTCAAGCCGACCAGCGGGTAACCGGCCAGGGTGCCGTACTGCATGGCGTCCTGGGCTCCGGCGTCGACCGACGGGATGAACTCCCGCGGGATACGACCACCGCTGACCGCGTTCACGAACTCGTACGTCGGCTGGTCGTTGCCGAGCGGCAGCGGCTCGAGGCTGACGATGACCCGGGCGTACTGACCCGAACCACCGGTCTGCTTCTTGTGCGTGTGCTCGACCTTGTCCACCTTGCGGCGGATGGTCTCGCGGTACGCCACCTGCGGCTTGCCGATGTTGGCCTCGACGTTGAACTCGCGGCGCATCCGGTCGACCAGGATGTCCAGGTGCAGCTCGCCCATGCCGGAGATGACCGTCTGGCCGGTCTCCTCGTCGAGCCGGACCCGGAAGGTCGGGTCCTCCTCGGCCAGCCGCTGGATCGCGGTGCCGAGCTTCTCCTGGTCGGACTTGGTCTTCGGCTCGATCGCCACGTTGATGACCGGCTCCGGGAACGTCATCGATTCCAGGATGACCGGGTTCGCCGGGTCGGAGAGGGTGTCACCGGTGGTGGTCTGCTTCAGACCCTGGACCGCGATGATGTCGCCAGCCTGCGCCGTGGGGCGCTCTTCCCGCTTGTTGGCGTGCATCTGGTAGATCTTGCCGATCCGCTCCTTGCGGTCCTTGGTGGAGTTGACCACCTGGGAACCGGACTCGAGCGTGCCGGAGTAGACCCGTACGTAGGTGAGCTTGCCGAGGTGCTTGTCAGTCTGGATCTTGAAGGCCAGACCGGCGAACGGCTCGCTGTTCGAGGGCTTGCGCAACAGGACGGTCTCGCCGTCGAGCGCGGTGCCCTCGACCGCCGGGATGTCCAGCGGCGACGGCAGGAAGTCGACCACGGCGTCGAGCATCGGCTGGACGCCCTTGTTCTTGAACGCCGAGCCGCAGAGCACCGGGTTCGCCTTGCCCGCGATCGTGGCCCGCCGGATGGCGGCCTTGATCTCGTCGGCGGCGATGTCCTCGCCCTCGAGGTACTTCTCCATCACCGAGTCGTCGACGTCTGCCAGCGTCTCGAGCAGCTTGTCGCGCCACTCGGCGGCGGAGTCGGCGAGGTCGGCCGGGATCTCCTCGATCGCGTAGTCCTCGCCCTTCTGGGTCTCGCCACGCCAGGTCAGCGCGCGCATACCGATCAGGTCGACAACACCGATGTGGTCACCCTCGAGCCCGATCGGGATCTGGAGCACCAGCGGGGTGGCGTTCAGCCGGTCGATCATCATCTGCACGCAGCGGAAGAAGTCGGCGCCGGTCCGGTCGAGCTTGTTGACGAAGCACATCCGGGGGACGTTGTACTTGTCCGCCTGGCGCCAGACGTTCTCGGTCTGCGGCTCCACACCGGCGACCCCGTCGTACACCGCGACCGCACCGTCCAGCACCCGCAGTGACCGCTCGACCTCGACCGTGAAGTCGACGTGGCCGGGCGTGTCGATGATCTGGATCGTGTGGCCCTTCCACTCACACTTGGTGGCGGCGGAGGTGATGGTGATTCCCCGCTCCTGCTCCTGCTCCATCCAGTCCATGACGGCGGCGCCCTCGTGGACCTCACCGATCTTGTACGTGATGCCGGTGTAGAACAGGATCCGCTCGGTGGTCGTGGTCTTACCAGCATCGATGTGCGCCATGATGCCGATGTTGCGTACCTTGGCGAGCGCGTCTGCGGCGGCCACTTCAATCCCTACTTATCGTCGTCTCGACAACCTGGTCGTGCCGCCGCCCTGCGGCGGCGGCACGAGGCGTGTTACCAGCGGTAGTGCGCGAAGGCCTTGTTCGACTCGGCCATCTTGTGCGTGTCCTCGCGCCGCTTGACGGCGGCACCGAGGCCGTTGCTCGCGTCGAGCAGCTCGTTCATCAGGCGCTCGATCATCGTCTTTTCCCGACGCGCCTTGGAGTACGTGACCAGCCAGCGCAGGCCGAGCGTGGTCGCCCGGGCCGGGCGAACCTCGACCGGCACCTGGTAGGTGGCGCCACCGACCCGGCGGCTGCGCACCTCCAGCGTCGGCTTCACGTTGTCCATCGCCCGCTTGAGGGTGACTACCGGGTCGGTGCCCGACTTCTCCCGGCAGCCCTCGAGGGCGCCGTAGACGATGCGCTCGGCGAGTGCGCGCTTGCCGCGAAGCAGGATCTTGTTCACCAGCTGGGTGACCAGCGGGGAGTTGTATACCGGGTCGGCGACCAACGGCCGGCGCGGAGCGGGTCCCTTACGCGGCATGTCAGCTCTTCTCCTTCTTCGCGCCGTAACGGCTGCGGGCCTGCTTGCGGTTACGAACGCCCTGGGTGTCCAGCGAGCCGCGGACAATCTTGTAGCGCACGCCGGGGAGGTCCTTCACCCGGCCGCCGCGAACGAGCACGATCGAGTGCTCCTGCAGGTTGTGCCCGACGCCCGGGATGTACGCGGTCACCTCGATCTGGCTGCTCAGCTTCACACGGGCGACCTTGCGCAGCGCCGAGTTCGGCTTCTTCGGGGTGGTGGTGTAAACACGCGTGCACACGCCGCGCCGCTGCGGGCTGCCCTTCAGCGCGGGCGTCTTGGTCTTCGTCGTCTTAGCTTGGCGGCCCTTTCGGACCAACTGCTGAATGGTGGGCACCGGGTTTTCCGCTCCCTCCGACCGCCTGCCCGGCGGTCGCGCCTTGGTCGTAGTCGCCCGGGTGGGTGACTCTCCTACATTCCAACCGAACCCGTCCGTCGGACGACTCCGGCACCCGCGGTCGGGCGTGTCGCCCGTCCACGGTCCCGCTGCGTGCTCTCGCCCGCATCGGTTTTATCCGGTCGGCGTACGTTCACCGCCGACCTCTTTGACTGGGTCGTGATGCCGCTCGATGGCCGGATACCGGCTCGCGAGCACACACGAGTTGCCCGGGCGAGCCCGGGCACGAGGGGAAGGGTACCTACCAGAAGCACCCAGGTCAAAACGGGGGTTCCCCGAAAAGCCACGCCGTGGCTTCCCGGCCCGTCCCGCCCGCGCACCCACAGCAGGCACCACTACAGCAAGTGTACCGGCCCCGCAGGAATTCGGCCCGGCCGGCCCCCGGACAGCGCCCCGCGTCGGCTCAGCTGAGCTGCAGGAGCACCGCCAGCCCGAACCCGATCACGGTCAGCCCGAGGCCCGCCGCGCCGCACCAGATACCGGACACCGCCACCCCCGCGCCAACGAACCGGACACCGGAGGACGACATCGCGGATCGGGTCTGCCTCCGCCCGAGCACCCCGAGCCCGATCGCCGCAGCGCCCAGCAGCGCGCCCAGGACCCCGAACGCGCCGGCCACCCAGGCTCCCCATCCACCGCTGAGACCGACCAGCCCGAAGCAGAAGACCACCAGCGAGACGACGATGGCGGCGATGCCGGCGGCCAGCGACCCGACCGCCAGCCCGGAGGTGATCGGCGGCACATCCAGGTAGGCGAGGCCGAACGGCGTACCGGGAACGGGGTCGACCCGGCGGGGTGGGCGCCACGTCTCGCGCGGTGGCTGGGGCACCGGGGCCGGTCGCCCCGGGCCGGCCGGCGCCGGCGCGGTCGCGGGAAAACCCGCCTGCGGGTACGCGGGTGGCTGGCCGCCCGGTCCCGAGGGTGGCCGCGCCTCTTCCGTCACCGACGTCCCCCTCCGACAGCCGAGCCCCGGTCGAGCCGGACCGGGCTGGTCCTCCCACGGGGTCCCCACACTCTAGGCGGTCCCCCTGCGGGGCGGTGCGCTAGTTGATGGTGGGGGCGAAGTCCTGACCGCCGGGCGTGCCGGCGAGGTGCAGCAGGCCGATCACGGCCACCACCACAGCCGTGACGGTGGCCAGCGTGATGCCGGCCCAGGCCAGCCGCTCCCCCCGGCGCAGCAGCGCCGAGCCGGTGAGGTAACCGGCCGAGGCGTACGCCTCCCGGCGCGCCTGCCGCGCCAGCAGCAGCGCGACCGTGGCCGGCACTATCCCACCGAGGAACACCCCGGTGAGCGCGGCCACCAGGCCCAGCGCGAAGACCGCCCGCGCCTTTGTCGAGCGCACCGGATCCGGGTCGAGCGGGTGCCGCAGCAGCGGTCCGGGCAGGGTCACCGGCGTCATCTCCACCAGGCCAGCCTACAAACAGGCGAGCGCCCCACGCGCCGTCAGTACGGCACGTGGGGCGCTCGGACCCGTTCTGGTTACCGGTACGACCCGAAGTCGAAGTCGTCCAGCGGAACCGCCTGCCCGCTGGCCGGCCCGAAACCGTAGTCGGTCTCGGGGTACCCGGTCATCGAGTAGACCTTGGCCTTCGCCTCCTCGGTCGGCTCCACCCGGACGTTGCGGTACTTGCTGATGCCGGTACCCGCCGGGATGAGCTTTCCGATGATGACGTTCTCCTTGAGACCGATGAGCGAGTCACTACGGGCGTTGATCGCCGCGTCGGTGAGCACCCGGGTGGTCTCCTGGAAGGAGGCCGCCGACAGCCACGAGTCGGTCGCCAGCGACGCCTTGGTGATACCCATCAGCACCGGCCGACCGGCCGCGGGCTCGCCGCCCTCGGAGACGAGCCGGCGGTTCTCCGACTCGAACAGCGCGCGGTCGACCAGCACGCCCGGCAGGAACTCGGTGGCACCGGAGTCGATCACCGTGACCCGCTTGAGCATCTGGCGGATGATGATCTCGATGTGCTTGTCGTGGATCAGCACACCCTGCGAGCGGTAGACCTCCTGGACCTCCTGGGTCAGGTGGACCTGGACCGCACGCGGGCCGAGGATCCGCAGCAGCTCGTGCGGGTCGATGGTGCCCTCGGTGAGCTTCTGCCCGACCTCGACGTGGTCGCCGTCGTGGGCCCGGAGCTTGACCCGCTTGGAGATCTTGTCGTACACGATCTCCTCGCTGCCGTCGTCCGGCACCACGATGATCTTCCGAGAGCGCTCGCCGTCCTCGATCCGGATCCGGCCGGGGGTGTCGGCGATGGGCGCCTTACCCTTCGGCACCCGGGCCTCGAAGATCTCCTGCACACGCGGCAGACCCTGGGTGATGTCCTCACCCGCGACACCACCGGTGTGGAAGGTACGCATCGTCAGCTGGGTACCCGGCTCACCGATCGACTGGGCCGCGATGATGCCGACCGCCTCGCCGATGTCGACCGACTTGCCGGTCGGCAGCGAACGGCCGTAGCAGGCCGCGCAGACCCCGAGCTTGGACTCGCAGGTGAGCACGGAGCGCACCCGGACCGTCTCGACACCAGCCTCGACGATCTTGTCCACCAGGATGGAGTTGAGGTCCATCCCCCGCTCGGCGACCACGGTGCCGTCGGTGCCCTTGATGTCGTCGGCCAGGGTACGGGCGTGCACACCGGTCTCGGCGTGCGTGTGCACCACCAGCTTGTCGCCGAGGAACTCGCCGACCTGCATGGGGATGGCACGGTCCGTACCGCAGTCCTCCTCGCGGATGATCACGTCCTGCGAGACGTCCACCAGACGACGGGTCAGGTAACCCGAGTCGGCGGTACGCAGCGCGGTGTCGGCCAGACCCTTACGGGCACCGTGCGTGGAGATGAAGTACTCCAGTACGGACAGACCCTCCCGGTAGCTGGCCTTGATCGGCCGCGGGATGATCTCACCCTTGGGGTTGGCCACCAGGCCACGGATCGCGGCGATCTGGCGGAGCTGGAGCAGGTTACCGCGGGCACCCGAGTTGATCATGACCCAGAGCGGGTTCTCCTGCGGTAGCGCGGTCTCCATCTCCTTGGCAACCTCGTTGGTCGCCTTGGTCCAGATCTCGATGAGCTCGCCGCGACGTTCCTCGGCGGTCATCAGACCCCGCTGGTACTGCTTGTCGATCCGGTCGGCTTCCTTCTCGTACCGCTCCAGGATCTCCGGCTTGCGCGGAGGCGCGATGACGTCCTGCATACCGATCGTCACGCCGGACCAGGTGGCCCAGTGGAAACCGGCCTCCTTGAGCCCGTCGAGGGTCGCGGCCAGCGCCACCTTCGGGAACCGCTCGGCGAGATCGTTGACGATCGCGGAGAGCTGACCCTTGCGGATCTCGTAGTTCACGAAGCGGTAGCCCTGCGGCAGGGTCTCGTTGAACAGCACCCGACCCAGCGTGGTGTCGACGGTCAGCGCCGAACCCGGAACCCAGCCCTCGGGCTCGGTCCACTTCTCCGCGCCGGCACCGTTGTCGACACCGATCACGCCGTGCAGACGGATCTTGATCGGGGTCTGGAGGTGCAGCTCACCGTTGTCGAAGGCCATCCGAGCCTCGGCGTCCGAGCTGAACGCACGACCCTCGCCGACCTCACCGGGGGTGAGGTGAGTCAGGTAGTACAGCCCGATCACCATGTCCTGGGTGGGCATGGTCACCGGCTTGCCGTCGGCCGGCTTGAGGATGTTGTTCGACGACAGCATCAGGATCCGCGCCTCAGCCTGGGCCTCGGCCGACAGCGGTACGTGCACCGCCATCTGGTCACCGTCGAAGTCCGCGTTGAACGCGGTGCAGACGAGCGGGTGGATCTGGATCGCCTTGCCCTCGACCAACTGGGGCTCGAAGGCCTGGATGCCGAGACGGTGCAGGGTCGGCGCCCGGTTGAGCAGCACCGGGTGCTCGCCGATGACCTCTTCCAGCACATCCCAGACGACCGGCCGCTGCCGCTCGACCATCCGCTTCGCGGACTTGATGTTCTGCGCGTGGTTGAGGTCGACCAGCCGCTTCATCACGAACGGCTTGAACAGCTCCAGCGCCATCTGCTTGGGCAGACCGCACTGGTGCAGCTTGAGCTGCGGGCCGACCACGATGACCGAACGGCCGGAGTAGTCGACGCGCTTGCCGAGCAGGTTCTGACGGAACCGACCCTGCTTGCCCTTGAGCATGTCGGAGAGCGACTTCAGCGGGCGGTTACCCGGACCGGTGACCGGCCGGCCGCGGCGGCCGTTGTCGAACAGCGCGTCGACGGCCTCCTGCAGCATCCGCTTCTCGTTGTTCACGATGATCTCCGGCGCGCCCAGGTCGATCAGGCGCTTGAGCCGGTTGTTCCGGTTGATCACCCGGCGGTAGAGATCGTTCAGGTCCGAGGTCGCGAACCGGCCACCGTCGAGCTGCACCATCGGGCGCAGGTCCGGCGGGATGACCGGGACGCAGTCGAGCACCATGCCGAGCGGCGAGTTGCGGGTGTTCAGGAACGCCGCGACCACCTTCAGCCGCTTGAGCGCCCGGATCTTCCGCTGGCCCTTGCCGGACCGGATGATCTCGCGGAGGTTCTCCGCCTCGGCGTCGAGGTCCATGTTCTGGACCAGCGCCTTGATCGCCTCGGCACCCATGCCGCCGGTGAAGTACTCACCGAACCGGTCCCGCAGCTCCCGGTAGAGCAGCTCGTCCGTGACCAGCTGCTTCGCGTCCAGCTTGCGGAAGGTGTCGAGCACCTCGTCCAGCCGGTCGATCTCGCGCTGCGCCCGGTCGCGGATCTGGCGCATCTCGCGCTCGCCGCCCTCTTTGACCTTGCGGCGCACGTCGGCCTTGGCACCCTCGGCCTCGAGGTCGGCCAGGTCGGCCTCCAGCTTGGCGGCCCGCTTCTCGATCTCCGAGTCGCGGCTGTTCTCCGCCTGACGCTTCTCGGCCAGGATCTCGTTCTCGACCGTGGACAGGTCGCGGTGACGCGCTTCCGCGTCGACGCTCGTGATCACGTACGATGCGAAGTAGATGATCTTCTCGAGGTCCTTGGGAGCCAGGTCGAGCAGGTAGCCCAGCCGGCTCGGGACGCCCTTGAAGTACCAGATGTGGGTGACGGAAGCGGCCAGCTCGATGTGGCCCATCCGCTCACGACGCACCTTGGAGCGAGTCACCTCGACGCCGCAGCGCTCACAGATGATGCCCTTGAACCGGACCCGCTTGTACTTACCGCAGTAGCACTCCCAGTCCCGCTGCGGACCGAAGATCTTCTCGCAGAAGAGCCCGTCCTTTTCCGGCTTCAGGGTGCGGTAGTTGATCGTCTCGGGCTTCTTAACCTCGCCGTGCGACCACTGGCGGATGTCGTCCGCGGTAGCCAGGCCAATGCGCAACTCGTCGAAGAAGTTGACGTCGAGCACGTTATGTATCCCTCGTGTCGTGTCGTACTTACTGCTTGGCTTCCGGAGGGGTTGGGGGCCGGATGACCCGGCCCCCAACCCTCAACCTCAAACTTCCTCGACCGAGCTCGGCTCGCGCCGGGACAGGTCGATGCCAAGTTCCTCCGCCGCCCGGAACACCTCGTCGTCGGTCTCGCGCATTTCCAGGGCCACGCCGTCGCTGGAGAGCACCTCAACATTCAGGCACAGCGACTGCAGTTCCTTGAGCAGCACCTTGAACGACTCCGGGATACCCGGCTCGGGAATGTTCTCGCCCTTGACGATCGCCTCGTAGACCTTGACCCGGCCCAGGACGTCGTCGGACTTGATCGTCAGCAACTCCTGCAGGGCGTACGCGGCTCCGTACGCCTGCATCGCCCAGCACTCCATCTCGCCGAACCGCTGGCCACCGAACTGCGCCTTACCACCCAGCGGCTGCTGCGTGATCATCGAGTACGGTCCGGTCGACCGAGCGTGGATCTTGTCGTCGACCAGGTGGTTCAGCTTCAGGATGTAGATGTAGCCGACCGCGATCGGGTCCGGCAGCGGTTCACCGGAGCGACCGTCGAACAGCTGCGCCTTACCGCTCGCACCGATGAGCTGCTTGCCGTCCCGGTTGGGCAGGGTCGACGAGAGCAGACCGGCGATCTCCTCCTCGCGGGCACCGTCGAAGACCGGCGTCGCGACGTTGGTGTCCGGCACCGAGGTGTCGGCGTCGATGGCGCGCAGGTTCCGCTTCCACTCGGCGTCGTCACCCTCGACCTGCCACCCGGTCTTGGCCACCCAGCCAAGGTGGGTCTCCAGCACCTGACCGATGTTCATCCGGCTCGGCACACCGAGCGGGTTGAGCACGATGTCGACCGGGGTGCCGTCCTCAAGGAACGGCATGTCCTCGACCGGCAGGATCTTGGAGATGACACCCTTGTTGCCGTGCCGGCCGGCGAGCTTGTCGCCGTCCTGGATCTTCCGCTTCTGGGCCACGTAGACGCGGACCAGCTCGTTGACCCCCGGCGGCAGCTCGTCGCCGTCCTCGCGGGAGAAGGTACGCACACCGATGACCGTGCCGGTCTCGCCGTGCGGCACCTTCAGCGAGGTGTCCCGGACCTCACGCGCCTTCTCACCGAAGATCGCGCGGAGCAGACGCTCCTCCGGGGTCAGCTCGGTCTCGCCCTTCGGCGTGACCTTGCCGACCAGGATGTCACCGGGCACGACCTCCGCACCGATCCGGATGATGCCGCGCTCGTCGAGGTCGGCGAGCATTTCCTCGCTGACGTTCGGGATGTCGCGGGTGATCTCTTCCGGGCCCAGCTTGGTGTCGCGGGCGTCGACCTCGTGCTCCTCGATGTGGATCGAGGTGAGGGCGTCCTGCTGCACGAGGCGCTGCGACAGGATGATCGCGTCCTCGTAGTTGTGACCCTCCCAGGGCATGAACGCCACGAGCAGGTTGCGCCCGAGCGCCATCTCGCCCTCGTCGGTGCACGGACCGTCGGCGATGACCTGACCGGCCTCGATACGGTCGCCCTCGAAGACGACCGGCTTCTGGTTGACGCAGGAGCCGGCGTTGGAGCGGCGGAACTTGTGCAGCAGGTAGGTACGGCGGTGGCCGTCGTCCTGGTGCACCGTCACGTAGTCGGCGCACAGGTCCTCGACCACGCCACCGACCTCGGCGACGACCACGTCACCGGCGTCGACCGCGGCCCGGTACTCCATGCCCGTACCGACGAGCGGCGCCTCGGCCTTGACCAGCGGCACCGCCTGGCGCTGCATGTTCGCGCCCATCAGTGCCCGGTTGGCGTCGTCGTGCTCGAGGAACGGGATCATGGCGGTCGCGACCGACACCATCTGGCGCGGCGAGACGTCCATGTAGTCGACCGCGGTGGGGGCGACGTAGTCGACCTCACCACCCTTCCGACGAACCAGGACCCGGTCCTCGGCGAAGTGACCGTCGGCCCGCAACGGGGCGTTGGCCTGCGCCTTGACGTACCGGTCTTCCTCGTCCGCCGTCAGGTAGTCGATCTGGTCGGTGACCTGACCCTCGACGACCTTGCGGTACGGCGTCTCGATGAACCCGAAGGGGTTGACCCGCCCGAAGGTGGACAACGCGCCGATCAGGCCGATGTTCGGGCCTTCCGGCGTCTCGATCGGGCACATCCGGCCGTAGTGCGACGGGTGCACGTCCCGGACCTCGAAGCCGGCCCGCTCACGGGACAGACCACCCGGGCCGAGCGCGCTCAGCCGGCGCCGGTGGGTAAGACCCGCCAGCGGGTTGGTCTGGTCCATGAACTGGGACAGCTGCGACGTACCGAAGAACTCCTTGATCGCCGCCACCACCGGGCGGATGTTGATCAGGGTCTGCGGCGTGATCGCCTCGACGTCCTGGGTGGTCATCCGCTCGCGGACAACCCGCTCCATCCGGGAAAGACCGACCCGGACCTGGTTCTGGATCAGCTCGCCCACGGTACGCAGCCGCCGGTTGCCGAAGTGGTCGATGTCGTCGGCCTCGTAGCCCTCCTCACCGGCGTGCAGCCGGCAGAGGTACTCCACGGTGGCGACAACGTCGTCCTCGGTCAGCGTGCCGGTGGTGATCGGCACCTGCAGTTCGAGCTTCTTGTTGAACTTGTAACGGCCGACCTTGGCTACGTCATACCGCTTCGGGTTGAAGAAGAGGTTGTCGAGCAGGGTCTGGGCGTTCTCGCGCGTCGGCGGCTCACCCGGCCGCAGCTTGCGGTAGATGTCGAGCAGCGCCTCGTCCACCCCGGCGATGTGGTCCTTCTCCAGGGTGGTCATCATCAGCTCGGACCAGCCGAACCGCTCGCGGATCTGCTCGCCGGTCCAACCGATCGCCTTGAGCAGGACGGTGACGGCCTGCCGGCGCTTACGGTCGATGCGGACACCGACCGTATCTCTCTTGTCGATGTCGAACTCCAGCCAGGCACCCCGGCTAGGGATGACCTTGACGCTGGAGAGGTCGCGGTCGGAGGTCTTGTCCGGCTGCTTGTCGAAGTACACGCCCGGAGACCGGACGAGCTGGCTGACCACAACGCGCTCGGTGCCGTTGATGATGAAGGTGCCCTTCGGCGTCATCATCGGGAAGTCACCCATGAACACGGTCTGGCTCTTGATCTCGCCAGTGGTGTTGTTGGTGAACTCCGCGGTCACGAACAGCGGCGCGCAGTAGGTCAGGTCCTTCTCCTTGCACTCCTCGATCGAGGCCTTGACCTCGTCGAAGCGCGGAGCGGAGAAGGACAACGACATGGTGCCGGAGAAGTCCTCAATGGGGCTGATCTCGTCGAGGATCTCCGCGAGACCCGAGCGTGCGTGCGGGTCGTCGGCCGACCGGCCCTGCCAAGCCTCGTTGCCAACCAGCCAGTCAAATGACTCGTTCTGGATGGCGAGGAGGTTGGGGACCTCGAGGTGTTCGGTAATCCTGCCGAATGAGATTCGGCGGGGCGCGAATGCGCTCGACGTACGACTGGTCTTCGCAGGGCGGGAAGCTGCCAAGATGCGTCCTTCCGAGGACCGGTGCTGCAGAACGGCTGTTTCGCGTGCACTCCAATGACCCCACTAGAAATATCCACAATCGGACATTCCGAGCAGGGGTCAAGTCGGAAGGCAGCGCAAACTAGCAGTGTAGCCGAGCGGCTAACCGCTGTCCAGCCCGGCGCGGCAGAACGTTGCGAAACGTGCCGAGGCCCGAGGCCGCCACGCGTTCAGATACGCGCTCGCACGTCTTTCGCACGCTCCCCGCGGGCCACCGGGAGCGTCGACAGCGGGTGCTGCCGGCACGACCCAGGTGATGGCCGTCGCAAGCGCGGAAGGTCTTGCTGTGTCAGCGTGCCTGCCCGTGCCCTGCCCCGTCAAGGGCTGGAACCCCGGTCAACCAACGTCTTTCCCCCGACAGTCCCGGTCCACACCCCGTCCGGCACCCGGGCCCGTACGCCAAAGCCCTGATCACCTGCTGTCAGCAGACAGCAGCGGGCGGCGATCCGATCCCGGACCGCCGCCCACGACGACGCGATGTGCGTCAGCTCACGTGTACGGGTGTCGCTGGCGCCAGCGCCACCCGTGATCGTGCGCTGGATGGAACTACTTGAGGGTGACCTTCGCGCCCTCGGCCTCGAGCTTGGCCTTGGCCTTGTCCGCGGTCTCCTTGTTGACCTTCTCGACGACGGCCTTGGGGGCGGCCTCGACGAGGTCCTTGGCCTCCTTCAGGCCCAGGCCGGTCAGCTCACGCACGACCTTGATGACCTGGATCTTCTTGCCGCCGTCAGCCTCGAGGATGACGTCGAACTCGTCCTGCTCCGGCTCCGCCTCGGCGGTCGCGGCGGCAGCGCCACCGGCAACGCCCATGGCGACCGGCGCGGCCGCGGTGACCTCGAAGGTCGTCTCGAACTGCTTCACGAACTCCGACAGCTCGATCAGCGTCATTTCCTTGAACGCGTCGAGCAGCTCGTCGGTGCTGAGCTTCGCCATAACTGGCGTCCTTTCCTCGTACTTTCGAAAGTTGATCGGGTGCGCTCGAGCCGGCCGTCAGGCCTGCTCGGCGCCCTCCTTCTCGAGCTTGTCCTGCAACGCCGCAGCCAGGCGGGCGGTCTTGGACAGCGGCGCCTGGAACAGCGCCGCGGCCTTGCTCAGGTTGCCCTTCATCGCGCCGGCCAGCTTGGCCAGCAGCACCTCACGGGACTCGAGGTCGGCGAGCTTGGTGACCTCGTCCGCGGTGATGGCCCGACCCTCGAAGACGCCACCCTTGATGACGAGCTTCGGGTTGGCCTTCGCGAAGTCCCGGAGACCCTTCGCCGCCTCGACGACGTCGCCGCCGACGAAGGTCAACGCGGTAGGACCGGTGAACAGCTCATCGAGACCCTGGATACCAGCGTCCGTCGCAGCGCGCTTGGCCAGCGTGTTCTTGGTGATCGAGTAGGTCGTCTCCCGACCCAGCGAGCGCCGCAGCTGAGTCAGCTGGGCGACCGTCAGGCCGCGGTACTCGGTCAGCACGGTGGCACCCGAGCTACGGAAGCTCTCGGTGAGTTCGGCAACGGCCGTGGCCTTGTCGGCCCGAACCGGCTTGTCCGCCATGTCCCTCCTCTCTCATTGCTAAAGGCTGGTTACCTTCGTGAAAGGTAGGAAGGAACCGCCGCAACGAGAAACGCCCCGGCGCAGGGCGCACGGGGCGACAGGGTCACATGATCTTGACCGGCACGCTACCATCTCCGCCTGCGCGGGCCGCCCGTCGAACGGGACCTTCAACCGTGCCTGAGCACGGTGGCCAGCGGTCTTTGGTGGTTACGTCCGCCCGAACCGAAGCCCAGACGACTTGTCAAGAGTACGGGACGAGCCGGCCACCACCAAATCAGTGACCGGGCGGGCCGGACCGGGTGAGCCAGGTCACGCCCGGTTCCGGCGCAGCCAGGCGTACAGGGCCAGGGCGGCGGCGCTCCAGAGCAGGGCGTGCCCGGTCAGCTCCACCACCCGCAGGCCGCTCGGACCCGACGTGATCGCCCGTGCGGTGGCCATCATCGGCGGCGCCACCCACGGGAGCACCGAGTCCCGCAGCCCGAACACGATCGCCCCGACCGCGCCGCCGACCAGGACCAGGACCCCGTACCGGGGGCTGTCGGTCGCGGCCCGGCTGGCCAGTGCGCCGAGGGCCACCGCCGCCGGCAGGACCAGCAGGTGCGCCCAGACCCCGAGCGTGATCCCCTGGGCCAGCGGCAGGTGCTCCGGCTTCTCCGGACCGGTGATGGCACCGAGTGCCCAGGGCAGGACGAGCGCGATCAGCACGGTGCCGAGCCCGGCGACCGTGGCGGCGACCAGACCGGCGGCCAACTCCCGGCTCCGGCTGCCGACGGCGACCAGGGCCAGCCGGCGGGCCACGTCCGGCTCGACGTCGAGCAGGAGCTTGGTCTGCCAGGCCAGTACGGGGAACAGGACCACCGCGGAGACCCCGTACGCCTCCCCCGCCTGCGCCTGCCCACCGCCGTGGAGCACGCCCAGCACGACCAGCCCGGCGATCATCGGCGCGATCGCCCGACCGGTCCGGACGAATCCGGCCAGCCGCATCCGTACCAACGCGATCATGAGGCCAGCTCGCTCTCGGTCAGCCCGCTACCGGTCGAACCGCCGCCGGTCGACTCCTCGCTGCCGGTCGACCCGCTGCGGGTCGACGGGGCCGGTGACGGTTCGGCGGCCCGTACCCGGATCACCTGGTGGCCGGCGGCGCGCAACGCGGCGACGGTGCCGGCGGCGTCGGCGGTCGGGACCGCGATCTCCACCACGGTGGTGCCGCCGCCGGGGGCCGGGCCAGCGACGGTGACCGTGCCGTCGGCGACCACCCAGTGCGCCGCCTGCGGCAGCCGCACCGTCTCGCCCCGGTGGTCACTCACCAGCACCGAGCCGCCCGCGTGCAGCACCTCGGCGATCAGATCCGGCACGATCTCCCGGGCGGTCGCGTCGAGCCCCTCCCAGGGCTCGTCCAAAACCAGAAGATCCGGTGGTACGAGCAGCGCCTGGGCAAGCCCGACCTTCTGTGCGGTGCCCTTGGACAGCTCCGGCAGCCGCACGTTCCGGTACCGGGCCACCCCGAGCCGTTCGGTCCACGCCGTGACCAGTCGCCCGGACTCGGCTGCGGACAGTCCACGTACCCGAGCCATCGCGGTCAGGTACTGGTCGACGGTGAACGGCTGGTCGGCCGGGAAGCGCTCGGGCACCCAACCGACCACCCGGGCCCGGTCGCGTACGGCGCCACGGGTCGGGCGGAGCACCCCGGCGGCTATCTGCAGCAGGGTGGACTTGCCTACCCCGTTGGGCCCCAGCACCACCGCCGCCTCGCCCGGCGCCAGGTCGAGCTCCACCGCCCGCAGCACCCAGGGAGCGCGCCGGCGGTACCGCAGCCAGACACCGTCGAGACGCATGGAGCCGAGCTTGCCAGATCCGGGTACGCGTCGGGGCCCCACCCGTTGCTGGGTGGAGCCCCGACGCGGTTCGCGTTCGTCGACCTCGGGCCCTGACCGGGGCCCGCAGGGGTGACTAGGCCTCGGTCTCGCCCCGCAGGTTCTTCACCACGTTCGGGTCGACCGGCACGCCGGGGCCCATGGTGGTGGCGACGGTGACCTTCTTCAGGTACTTGCCCTTGGCCGCCGACGGCTTGGCACGCAGCACCTCGTCGAGGACCGCGGCGTAGTTGTCGATCAGCTGGGTCTCGGTGAAGGAGGCCTTGCCGATGATCAGGTGCAGGTTGGAGTGCTTGTCCACCCGGAAGGTGATCTTTCCACCCTTGATGTCCGAGACGGCCTTGGTGACGTCCATGGTCACGGTGCCGGTCTTCGGGTTCGGCATGAGGCCGCGCGGGCCCAGGATCCGCGCGATCCGGCCGATCTTGGCCATCTGGTCCGGCGTGGCGATCGCCGCGTCGAAGTCGAGCCAGCCTTCCTGAATCCGGGCGACCAGCTCGTCCGTGCCGACCTCGTCCGCGCCGGCGGCAACGGCCTCGTCGGCCTTCGCGCCAGCGGCGAACACGATCACGCGGGCGGTCTTACCGGTGCCGTGCGGCAGGTTGACCACGCCACGGACCATCTGGTCGGCCTTACGGGGGTCGACGCCGAGGCGCATCGCGACCTCAACCGTGGCGTCGAACTTCACCCTGCTGGTGTCCTTGGCGAGCTTGACCGCCTCGGCCGGGGTGTAGAGCTTGTCCCGGTCGATGACCTCGGTGGCCTTGCGGTAGTTCTTGCTGTGCTGCATCTCTGCCTACTCCTGTGGTGTCTGGCGGGTCGTGCCGTCGGCACGCCCTCCCACGAATTCCGAACTCGCCACGCTGAGGTGGAGAGTTGTCACTTGATGGTGATGCCCATCGACCGGGCGGTGCCGGCGATGATCTTCGCGGCCTGCTCCACGTCGTTCGCGTTGAGGTCGACCATCTTCTTCTCGGCGATCTCGCGGAGCTGCGCCTGGGTGATCGAGCCGACCTTCTCGCTCTGCGGCACGCCGGAGCCCTTGGTCACACCGGCGGCCTTGATCAGCAGTCGCGCGGCGGGCGGGGTCTTCAGCACGAAGCTGAAGCTCCGGTCCTCGAACACGCTGATCTCGGCGGGGACGATGTCACCACGCTGCGACTCGGTCTGCGAGTTGTACTGCTTGCAGAACTCCATGATGTTGACGCCGTGCTGACCCAGCGCCGGGCCGACCGGCGGAGCCGGAGTGGCCTGGCCTGCCGGCAGCTGAAGCGTGAACGTCTTGACGAGCTTCTTCTTCGGAGGCATGTCTCTTCCTGGGGCTTGATATCTGGTGAATGTGCACCGGACGTTGTCGGCACGGGGGCGCGCACGGTCAGCGCGACCAACGGGGCGACGTTCTAGGATAGCGCAGGCCGGAGCCCGGCCATCCGCCCAGGTCGCCGTCGAGGCCGAACAGACGGCGATGGGCGCCGAGCCCGACCGGACCCGACGCCCATCAACGAACGTCAGATCTTGGCGACCTGGTTGAAGTTGAGCTCGACCGGGGTCTCCCGACCGAAGATCGACACCAGCACCTTGAGCTTCTGCTGGTCCGGGTTGATCTCACTGATCGTCGCCGGCAACGAGGCGAAGGCACCGTCGGTCACGGTGACCGAGTCACCCACCTCGAAGTCGAGCACCCGAACCTCCGGCTTCGCCTTGCCGCCCTTGGTCTCGGCCTCGACCGCCGGAGCGAGCCACTTGAGCACCTCGTCCAGCGACAGCGGCGCCGGCCGGTCGACCCGGTCGGTCGCGCCCACGAAGCCGGTCACCCCCGGGGTGTTCCGGACGCAGGAGTAGGACTCCGCGGTCAGCTCCATCCGAACCAGGATGTAACCGGGGAAGACCTTCGCCTGGACCTGGTTCCGCTTGCCGTTCTTGACCTCGACCTCTTCCCGGGTCGGAACCTCGACCTGGAAGATGAACTCCTCCATGTCGAGGCTGGTGATCCGGGTCTCCAGGTTGGTCTTGACCTTGTTCTCGTAACCGGCGTAGGAGTGCACGACGTACCAGTCACCCGGCGCGTAGCGCAGCTTCTGCCGCAACTCAGCGACGGGGTCGTAGTCCTCGTCCGGCTCCGACTCGGTGATCTCATCGAAATCCGGCTCGCTGGCGGCCTCGACCGACTCGTCACCGGCCGCCGTCGCCACCGCGGACTGCTCGTCCGCGGGTCCGGCGGTCTCGTCGTACTCAGGCACGCTTGCTCACTTCCGTCACTATCAGCTGCGGCAGCTGGGTCAGCTGGGGTTACCGAAGACCCACAACACGCCCTGGGCGAACCCGTAGTCCAGCCCGGCCACGACCGTCAACATCACCGCGACGAAGACGACCACCACGGCGGTGTAGGTCAGCAGTTCCTTCCGGGTTGGCCAGATGACCTTACGCAGTTCGGCCACGACCTCGCGGAAGAACCGGGCGATCCGGCCGAAAAATCCCACCCGCTGGGTTTCCGACTTGGCCTTCGGCCGGCTGTCCGCCGACTCTGCCTTGGTCCGGGAACGGGTGGCGGTGCCACCGCGCGAGACCGGCTCCTCGCCCTCGTCGGCGTCATCGTCGATAGCGTCGTCGATCGTCTCGTCGTCAAGACGGTCGTCGTCCGCGGCGTCCTCGCCGCGCCGGTTGCTCTCGGCCACTTCGCCCTCCGTCGGGGGGTGCTGGGTTCGTACGTCGGGTGGACGCACGACACACTGGTCACGCCGACCGAGTACGAGTAACGCGCTCGGCCGAAACCCGGACCCTACCGTCCCCCGGGACGGGCCGCGGCCGGCGGAGCCGACGAAAGCTGCCTTCGGCGGGGCGACCCGCTCCAGAACAGCCCCGCCGATGCCACCACCACGGGACGATCGTCGCGCATCGGCGACTCCGACCCCCGGGAACGGTCAGGCCTAAGGCGCAGGGGTGACAGGACTTGAACCTGCAGCCTGCGGTTTTGGAGACCGCTGCTCTGCCAATTGAGCTACACCCCTGTGCGGGAAAGCCGTCCCTACTCGGGCGCGCACGCCTAAGTAGGGCCTACTTGCCCCACGGCGGACCAGTGTACGGGTAGACGACCGACTTTCCCAACCGGCCACCACCACCTGCCGAACACCCGCCACGCCGTGTGCCGAACACCCGCCACGCCGACCCGGCCGGGGCCGCGCGAGGGTGGCCGGAGATCGACCGTCAGGCGCCGGAGATCGGGCCCCGGATGGTCGCCCGCGCCTGCGCCAGCACCTTCTCACCGTGACAGGTCGCGGTCAGGTCCAGCCTGGTCAGGCCCGGCTCGGCGCCGTCGCGTACCACCGCGCGTACCTCGATCTCGGTGCCCTCGTCGTCGTCGGGCACCACCACCGGCCGGGTGAACCGGACGCCGTACTCGACCACGGCGGCGGGGTCACCGGCCCACTCGGTCACCGCGCGGCCGACCAGCGCCATGGTGAACATGCCGTGGGCGATCACGCCCGGCAGCCCCACCTTGGTCGCGAACCGGTCGCTCCAGTGGATCGGGTTGAAGTCACCCGAGGCACCCGCGTAGCGGACCAGGTCCGCCCGGGTGACCCGGAAGGTCTTGACCGGCAGCTCCACGTCAGCCCTCTCCGCGTACGACAAGCTTTGACCAGACGGTGACCACCGGCTCGCCGGCCACCGTCGAAACGTCGGTCCGGGTGGTCAGGAAATCGTGCCCACCGCGAGAGGTGATCTCCTCGACGGTGTTGACGCAGACCAGCTCGTCCCCGGCGATCACCGGGCGGGCGTACGCGAACCGCTGGTCGCCGTGGACCACCCGGCTGTAGTCGATGCCCAGCGCGGGGTCCTCGATGAGCTGCTGGCTCGCCGCCATGGTGATGATGACCGGAAAGGTCGGCGGGGCGACCACGTCGCCGTGTCCGAGCGCTCGCGCGGCCTCAGGATCGTGGTACGCCGGATCGGTCGCGCCGATCGCGGTCGCGAACTCACGGATCTTCTCCCGTCCCACCTGGTAGGGGACGGTCGGCGGATAACTGCGGCCAACAAAAGACGGGTCCAACGACATGCCGCGAACCTACACTCCCGGATCCTCGATCACCGTTTGGCGAAATGCCGGTCGGAAAAACACGATCGCCGCACCGAAGGCGAAAGCGCCCGATCGGTACGGCGATGTGGAAAGACTGCGTGGCCGGCGCTGGACCGGCCAGCGGTTCTAGCGGGTCTCGCGGTGAACGGTGTGCTTGCCGTCCCGGGGGCAGAACTTCTTCAGCTCGATACGGTCCGGGTCGTTACGACGGTTCTTACGCGTGATGTAGTTGCGCTCCTTGCACTCCACACACGCCAAAGTGATCTTCGGACGGACATCGGTCGCCTTCGCCACGGCGGAGTGCCTTCCTCGCTAAGGATCAACTACGACACAGCAGCGTACCTGCCTGCTGTGCGGACATGCAAAGTGGGCGCCACTTGGCGCCCTTCACTTCGGTTTCCGGACCGGGCCCGGGTGCCGAGAGTAGCGGTGGCCGGACTTGAACCGGCGACACAGCGATTATGAGCCGCTTGCTCTACCATCTGAGCTACACCGCCGCAGGCGGGTCCAGCTGAACCCTCTGAGCCCCCTTACGGAATCGAACCGTAGACCTTCTCCTTACCATGGAGACGCTCTGCCGACTGAGCTAAGGGGGCAACGCGATCTTGCTTTTGGCGCGCAGGGGTAAGAGTACACGGCGATCCAGCGGTGGGGAAATCGGATCCCCGGGGGTCGCATAGTGCCTGCCCACGGGCCATCCGACGGCCCTCACGGCACCGCGCGCAGGCGCCGTACGTCGCTGGCGGCGGCCGTTTCCGGCTCCACCTGGGCACCGATCCATGCCTCCAGCCGCTCGTACGGCAGCGGCCTGCTGAACAGGAACCCCTGGCCGATCTGACAGCCGATGTCCTGCAGCAACTCCAGCGTCAACTCGCTCTCCACACCCTCGGCGACCACCGTGAGGCCGAACTGCTGGGAGAGCGTCACCACCGCGTTGACGATGGCCAGGTCCACCGGGTCGGTCGCCATGCCCTGCACGAACGAACGGTCGACCTTCACCTCGTCGACCGGCAACCGCCGTAGGTAGGACAGGGACGAGTAGCCGGTACCGAAGTCGTCCACCGACAGGCGTACGCCGACCTCGCGCAGCCGGCGCAGGGTCGGCATTGGACGGTTGGTCCCGTCCAGCACACCGGCTTCCTTGATCTCGAAGGTCAGCAGTTCCGGGGCGACGCCGTACTCGGCCAGCAGCTCCTGGACCCGGTCGGGGAAGTGCTGGTCGATCAGCGTACGGGCGGAGAGGTTGACCGACACGGCGAGCGAGCCGCCGTCGGCGGCCCAGTCCCGGCTGCGCCGCAGCCCCTCCCGGAGCACCGCCTCGGTCAGCCGCTCCAACTGGCCGGTGTGCTCCGCGACCGCCACGAAGTCCTCCGGCGAGACCGGGCCGTGTGCCGGGTGCTCCCAGCGGGCCAGGCACTCGACCCCGACCAGCCGCCGGTCGTCGAGGGTCACCTTCGGCTGGAAATAGACCTCCAGCTCACCGTTGTCCAGGGCCCGACGCAGGTCGCCCGCGAGGCCCAGGCGGTGCATGGAGCGGGACTCCAGCGCCGGGTTGAACAGCTGGATGCTCCCCGGGGTCGACTTCGCCGCGGTGGCTGCCAGGTCGACCCGGCGCAGCAGCGTCTCCGGGTCGTTGCCGTGATCCGGATGGACCGCCACCCCGACCGCGGTGTCGACGTCGAGGACCAATGTGCCGAAGACCATCTGGTCCTGGATCTGCTCGCGCAGCTCGGCGGCCAGTTCGGTGGCCGCCTCGGCGTTCTCCGCCCGCAGGGTGACCAGGAACTCGTCCCCGCCGATCCGGCCGACCAGGGCGGCCGCCGGCGCGCAGGAACGCAGCCGGGAGGCGACCTCGGTGAGCACCTCGTCACCGGCCGCGTGCCCGAGTGACTCGTTGACCTGGCGCAGCCCGTCGACGTCGAAGAGGAGGACCGCGACCACCTCACCCGGCGCCCGGACCCGTACCGCCTCTTCGAGCGCCTCGGTCATCCGGCGCCGGTTCGGCAGGTTGACCAGCCCGTCGTGGTACGCGTCGTGGCGCAACCGGTCGACCAGCCGGGAGTTCTCCAGGGCGACCGCGACGTGTGCCGCGATCGTCTCGAAGACGGGTACGTCACCGGGGAGGAAGTGGGTGCTGTCGCTGAGGCGGTTGACCACCTCCAGGGTGCCGATCACCGCCTGACCGGAGCGGAGCGGAGCCACGATGACGTCCTTCGCGCCGTCCGCGCGCAGGGCCGCCCGTACCTCCTCGTCGCCGTCCAGCCGTCCGCCCACCGCGACGGTCCGCTTCTCCTGTACGGCCAGCCGCCGGGCGATCAGGGGCGTCCGGCCCAGGTCCAGCAGACCGGGGTCGTCGACCCGCGCGGTGAGCAGCACCTCAGGATGCCGACCCTGGGCCGGTAGCCAGAGGGTGGCGTACTCGGCCTGCATCAGTGACCGGACCCGGCCCAGCATGACGTCCGTGAGGGTGCCGTCCTGCCCACTCTGGGTCATCGCCCGGGTGAGGTCGTACATGTCCGCGAGCGTGCGATGCTGCCGGAAGAACTGCGCGTAGGACTTGCCCACCAGGGCGAGCCCGCTGGCGAGCAGTGCCAGCAGAAGCAGTGACCACCACGTGCTGACCAGCGCGATCAGGACGATCAGGCCCACCGAGACGTTGGCCCCCGCGACGACCAGGTTGGGCGCCGCGGTCCGGGTCATCTCCCATCCCGCCTGGGCGCCCTGGATCAGGGTCACCACGACGATCACCGCGGCGAAGGTGACCAGGGTGATCGTGCTGACCGCGATGAAGAGGTTGGCCAGGGTCCTCGGTCCGGCGTCCGTCATCGGCGGCAGCGCCTGGAGCACCAGGCCGGCCAGCGAGGTGGCGGCCGCGGTCTTGGCCACGTTGAAGGACGCCTTCGCCATCCCGACCCGGCGCCGGAGCTGGCTGATCAGGGTCGCCAAGGTGAAGATCAGCACCACGGTCAGTGGCTGGAGGTAGAACAGCGCCAGTACCAGCGGGATCTCGGTGAGCGTCGCGATGATCGCCTGGCGCCGGATGACGAAGTGGAGGGTCGACCCCTCGGTCACCACCATGAAGACCAGCAGGGCGGCAGCGACCACCCACGCGCCGACCGGATGCTCGATCCGCCCGACGAGCCGTTCGGTGCCACCGTCGCCGGCGAGGATCCCGAGCCCTGTCGACCAGATCACTGCGAGGATCGCCAGTGGTCCGGTGATGAACCAGGCGCGCTCAGCGGATCGTCGTGGCGCTGATTGCCGCCCGGCCATACCGCTCCCTAGGGGTCGCGTTCCTTGCGGTCCCCGTCAACCGGGCCCGCGAGGTCTATCTAGAGGTGGCCCCCGACGGCCTGCAGCACGACCGCGCCCGCGCCGAGACCCCAGTCGTAGGTGTCCTGGGTGAAGAACAGGGTCTCGCCGGTGCCGTGCACTGCCATGAAGAGAGCCGTCAGCGCAAGGGCCGAGCCAAGCAGCCGACCAAGCCATCGTGCGGGCATCATTCGCTCCTGTCGAAAACATGACGGAGAAGAGGTGGAGGTTCCATGATGGTGCCACAGCTACGGGAGGCAGCAAAGCGGTACGGGCCTGCCGCGCCGCCGATCCGGCAAATTCCAACCGAACGGTAGGGACAACTCCACCGGCCGGCCGCAACCCCATGTGCCACAGAACGCCGACTTGGTGCGGGTAGCGCACGAAGTGAACTACTCCTCGAATCAGAAAACACGGACTAAATCGCGCCGCTCCTCATAATCGACCTAACGAACTTATACCCTCAACACTCCCCATATCGGACGGTCCCGACCCCGGTCGGGCCCGCGTCGCCGACCCCCGCACCGACCCTCCGACCCGTAGCCCCGCACGTCAACGCAACGCTCACCGACCAACACGGCGCGTGGCAGTCGGGGCGCCCGGATGGACACAGCCCGCCTCCGGGTTGCCGATCGGTGACCGATTCATGTCAACCACGCGCCGCGTACGCGAAGGCCGGCGCATCGGAGATGACAACAGTCCGTGCCGGTTCCGGGAACCAGTGGGTATTCGTCGCCTTTGGGATCGGTGATTGAGTCGGTCGCGTCAACCGATAAGGACAAGGCCGCCGGGATGGCATCACGATGAGTGGTCAAATCAGCACGATGGTTAGTAGGGACATCGTCCGTACGACCCGCCGCCGATCTTGTTTGTCACCACACACTCGCGTACCGGTCTGGTCACTAGGGCGCAGACCGGATCCGCCACCCGTGACTGCCCACCGGTTTCGACCGGCGGCGCACGTTCACGTGCCGACGGCGGGCCGTACGTGACGTAGCTCACGTAGCAGCGTCAGGGTCGCGGTCGACGCGAAGCGGACGGATCGCCCGGCCACCGCTGCGGACGGGTCGCGCCATCCAACGCGTACGCCCGGGGTCACCCGGCGCCGCCGGCGGTCCGACACGGCCGCCGGACGTGCCTCACCTTATTTACTTCTATCGGCACAGCCCGTCGCCGACCAAGACCGCCCAACCACCGGTCCACCCGGGCACCCGGCATCTCCACCGTTCGCCGACACCCGCGGGGATGGTCTCCGGCCACCTCGTCGCGCGCCCCGGAGCGTCACCTACCAGCACCCTCCACGGAGTCGAAGTTCCCGAATGCCGGAAAGTTTCCGGTAGGTGAGGCCGGACGGTCGCGCGACCACGGCAGTCTCCCCTCGGGATCAGCGGCGGATGTCCGGACAGCCCGGACCGAACGACGACAGGTCCGAGGCCACCACCATGCCTCAGTCATCATCCGACGCGTCGCGATCCCTGCACCGAGCGACCACCCCCGGCTCCCCGCGCGAAGGACCGAAACTTTCGGCAAAATATTGACACTCTCCGATAACTTGCTCGACACTTGACGCGCACTCGACATTCGTGATCATCGATCGCCACGTCGCTTCCACCACCCCCACCCGGAAGGAGAGCCCTAGTGATCATCAGCTCAGGGCATCCAAAAATCCGTTCAACGGTCGTCGTGCTGGCGGTAGCGGCACTCGCGGCGACCGGCGCGCTATCGGCAGTAGCGAGAACCACCACCGCCGAGGCCGCCACCGGCGACGTCGTGGCCGCCGCGACGGTCGAGGACGAGGGTGCGGACTGCCCGGTGTCCCTGCCCGGCTCGCTGACCGCCAACTCCAGGCTTCCCGACCCCTTCAAGAAGCTGGACGGCACGCGGATCTCCGCCAAGTCCGACTGGCGGTGCCGACGGACGGAGATCAAGAAGCTGGCGGAGAGGTACGTCTACGGCGAGAAGCCCGTCAAGCCGGCAAGCGTCACGGGAACGGTCTCGAACAGCAGCATCACCGTGAACGTCACGCACAACGGCAGGAGCTCCAGCTTCTCCGCGAGTGTCCAACTACCCAGTGGTTCCGGCCCCCACCCGGCCGTTGTCGTCCTGGGCGGGTTCGGTGCGGACACGGCCGCGATCAGAGCCGCAGGTGCTGCCGTCATCAACTACGACCCGTACGCGGTTGGCCGGGAGGGCACGCCCCGGAACAACAAACAGGGCGCGTTCTACAGCATCTACGGCTCCTCCAGCAGCACCGGACTGCTGATGGCCTGGGCCTGGGGGGTGAGCCGGATCATCGACGTCATCGAACAGTCGGGCGGCAGCATCCTCAGGGCCGATGCGACCGGCGTCACCGGATGTTCCCGGTTCGGAAAGGGCGCCTTCGTGGTCGGTGTCTACGACCAGCGCATCGCCCTGACCATGCCGATCGAGTCGGGTAGCGCCGGCGTACCCATCTTCCGGGGCATTCCCGGGGAGGGCGCCCAGAGTCTGAGCAGCGCGTACGGGGAACAACCGTGGCTGGGCGACGCGTTCGGCTCCTTCACGAGCAGCCCGAACACGCTCCCGGTGGACACGCACGAGATGGTGGCCATGGTCGCGCCGCGAGGGCTGTTCATCATGGACAACCCGCACATCGCCAACCTGGGTCCCCGGTCCGCGAGCGTGGCGGCCCTGGGCGGCGCGGAGGTCTACAAGGCCCTCGGCGCGGGAGACAACATCACCTACTGGTCCGACGTCCAGGACGGCACCCACTGCGCCAACCGGTCGGAATGGCGTACGCCCCTGCAGCAGAACATCCAGAAGTTCCTGCTGAGGACGGGCAACGCCCCCGGCGCGATCAGGATCTCCAGCAGGGCGGCCGGCAACCTGGCCGAGTGGAGGGACTGGCAGACCCCGGTCCTCTCCGACGGCCCGACCCCTCCACCCACGACGCCGCCGACCACCACACCCCCGACCACGCCGCCCACCACCGGCCCGCCGACCACACCCCCGACCACGCCGCCCACCACACCCCCGACCGGTGGTGGCTGCTCGGCGACGGTGTCGGTCAACCAGTGGACGGGTGGTTTCGTCGCCACCGTACGGGTGACCGCCGGCTCCTCGCCGATCAGCGGCTGGACGGCCGCCATGACCCTGCCGTCGGGCGCCAGCGTCACCAACGCCTGGAACGCCAACCGCAGCGGGAACACCGGTGCGGTCCAGTTCACCAACGTCGCCTACAACGGCTCTCTCACGGCCGGCCAGTCGACCGAGTTCGGCTTCCAGGGCACCGGCACGGGTACGGGACTGACCCCCACCTGTTCCGCCAGGTAGTTCTCCACCTCGGCTAGGACAAAGGCAAGATCCGACTGCCCACCGTCTGCCACCGGGCGCCCCGGAAGGCCGGATCCGCCTCGGCTGGGTCGGACGAGACGAGAATCGCCCCTGACCGGCATCTCTGCTGGTCAGGGGCGATACCGCACCTGAGGGTGGGTAGGAGATTCGAACCTCTGAACCTTCCGCGACGGGTTTACAGCCCGCCAACGTCGAGGCACCGACCCGGTCCTTGGCACTGCAGGACGTAGCGGCGACACAAGTTCGACACCGCGTCACTGATCCGGCAGACGAAGACCAGCCGGAGGTTCCCCGCTCTGCCAAAGATCGAAGGTGGGCGGAACGTCGAAGATCGCCTGTTGGAAGGACACTTCTGTCCCGCTGAACGTGGCCCCGTGGAACGACACGTGACCTCTGCTGAACGTAGCGCCGAAAAAGGACACGCTCCCGCCGCTGAACGTCACCCCGTCGAAAAACACGTTCGCTCCGCTGAAAGCCGCTCCGTGGAGGGTCACTCGTCCGCCGATGAACGCCGCCGCGTAAAAGGACACCTCCCCACCGCCGAACGTCGCCCTGTCGAAGGACATCTCCCCACCACTGAACGTCCCTGCGTGGAAGGACACCCGTCCGCCGCCGAACGTCGCCCCGTAGAAGGACACCTTCCCGCCTCTGAACGCCGCCCCGTGGAAGGTCACCCGTGCGCCGGTGAACGCCGCCCCTTGGAACGTGACCTCCCCACCCCCAAATGTCGCCCTGTCGAAGGACACCTCCCCGCCACTGAACGTCGCGCCCGAGAAGTCGCCACCATCAAAGAAGGCTCCAGTGAAGTCGAAGTCATACCCACGCCACGAGTTGGCATCCTCCGCCTCAGACCGAAGGTGTCTACCGATGAGCCGGATCAACGTGTGGCGTACCTCCCGCTCCTCGCGAGCAGTCCGCGCCTTCTGCTCCATCTCCTCCGACACCTCATCGTCAACCGGAGTCAATCCATCGCCTGATGACTCCTGAGGAGAGGCGTAGGGCATGCGTAGGTAGGCGCAGAGCACGTCGATACAGGTCTGCCGGCCATCCTTCCAGTCGTCCGCGAGACCAGCGATGGCGTAAACCCCTGCGAGGCGCACCGCCGCCTTGTCCGAGCCGAGCTGCTCGGATGCCTTTGCGAACCGCTCATTGAGCAGCCGTACGCCGTTCCGGTCGGTCTCGATCTTCGCGCGCTCATCGGCGGCCTCGGCGAGGGCCTTGGACACCTCTGCCCGTAGGTCAGCCGCGTGAGCCAGCTCGTGGGCGAACTCGGCAAGCTTGTTAGTGTGCTCAGCCACCCGTTGACGTCGGTACGCGACGACAAGGGCTGCCACTCCCCCGATGCCCGCGACTACCGCGAAGACCAGCTTCAGCAGGTCGAAGAGCGTCCGGGCACTGACCGTGCCATCCCTCGTGACGCTGGGAAAGCCCGCGTACCAGAGCGCGACCACGATCAACGCGATCACGACAAGCAACGCCGCCAGGATCGCGAAGGTCAGTGATCGCTGGATTCCCCAGAGCTTCAGTGCGGGTACTCGGCCATCCGAGGCGGCTGCCGCGACGACGCTAGCAGCGGGGGTTTGTGGGGTCGGTGATTCGGGCAGCAGCTCCACAGCTTGCCTTCGTACCGCACCCGGTCAATGAGCCGACTGCTTTGGTCAGATTTCCGGCTCGACCGGCTTCCGGACGCTGACGGCGCCCGGAAGCCGGTCCGGTTCAGATCTTGGGGATGCCGAGGCCGGCGAGCATGGCCCGGGTTTCGGGGTCGACCGAGTACAGGACGGCCCCACGACTGCCGCGCGTGGCGAGCACCTTGTAGGTGTTACGGACCAGCTGGTCGAAGTTGACAGCGCCCTTGACCTTGCTGTCGTAGCTCGCCTTGGAATCGGCGACCCAGGCGCCGTCGCGCCAGACGAGGTCGGGGCCGAGGATGACCCCGGCGTGGTCGTACTCCAGGCCCTGGGCGGTGTAGACGCAGCCGACCTGGTGGAACCCGCCCTCGTGGGTGGCCCAGAGGTCGGCCGCCGGGATGCCGTTGATCATCCGGTCGGCCCGGGAATTCCAGGGCCGCTTCCAGTCGCCGATCACGACATCGTCCACCAGGCTGCCGTCCGGGCGGGCATCACTCCAGGACCAGCAGTACCCAGCGGCGATCCGTGACTGAAGTCCCTGGTCGAGCTTCTGCCGCAGGTAGCGCTCCATCGCCTCGGGGGTGTCGGCGAGCCGAAGATCGAAGGTGTCCAGCGGTTCCCAGACACGGGGGCCGTTGCCGGTCAGGCCGAGGAGTTCCTCGACCCAGTCGACGTACTCCTGGCAGCCGCCGCAGCGGAACTGGTCGCGCAGGTGCACCTCGGTGACCTGGATGCCGAGGTTCGCCGCCGCCTGCCTGATCGACTCGACCGAGCCCATTTCGCCCTTGCGTACGATCTGGTTCTCGTCGAGCAGGAAGACCGGTACCCGGGCCGCGTTGATCAGCTCTTCGACCTGGGCGATCGTGGAGCGGCGGTCGCGTGGGGTGAACCGGTGGTTGGAACTCAGCCGGATCCGGTGCGCCTCGTCGGCGATGAGGACGTCGATGCCGTTCTGCTTCACGTGGGCGTAGTTGTTGAAGTAGGTGAAGACCTGCTTCGCCCGGCGGTTGCTCGTGCCGAGCTGGTCGCGCAGGGTGTTGGTGAACGACTTGCTGCCGGTCGCGTGGACCGTGCTGGTGTTCAGCCGGCTGAGTGCCCCGAGCAGTTCGATGGCGATGACGCTCTTGCCCGTACCCGGTCCGCCAACCACCAGGATGATCTCCTTGTGGTTGTTCGCGTGGCTCTCGTGCACCGCGCGCAGCACGTGGTCGTACGCCAGGCGCTGGTCATCGAGCAACGTGAAGACGCTGCGGCGCAGTACCGCGTCGCTGACCGCGGTCATCAAAGCCCTGGTGGGCCGCACCGGGGACTTGATCAGGTAGTCGGCGTGGCTTGCCGCATCGGTGGCGGAGAGCACCGCGCGAAAGAACCGTCCCAGATCATCGCGCTGATCGTCGCCGAAGATCCGAACATTGCGACACACCTCCGGATCGAGGCCCATAGCGGCCGGCTGGATCCGGTACAGGTCACCGCTGGAGGCGTTGTGCATGTTGACCATGCCGTAGACGTGCGCGTTCTCCAACGCCGGCAGGTAGTTGGTGAGCGTGTTGCAGTACGCCCAAACCTGGTTCGCCGGGTGCACCTGGTCCGGTAACCCGGGGACCCTCACCAGTTCCGAGGCGGGCACCGCATCCGTTTTCGACCACTGCTTGTTCTCGACCACCACAACACTCGACCTGCCGTCGCTCGGATGGGAGCCGACCAGGACGAGGTCCATCCGGGTGTTGGTCAACGGACCCCGTAGCTCGATCAGGACCGCCACCTGGTGGAGTCCCTCGGCCGCGAGAGCCTGCGTGATGGTGGGGATGCTCCGCCGCCACGAGTTGACCTCACTCGAAGTCGGACTCTTGCCGATCTGCAGGCGGAACGCCTGCTCCAGTTCGGCGATGAAGACATTGCTGTCGGTCGCGAGGATCTCGGCGACGGTACGGCGTAGCAGACAACGAGAGCCCATGTGGGTCCGCTCCTTCTCGGTGGGTGGCGTGAAGCCAGACGGGTACCAAGGAGTTACGGCAGAGACCGTAGACGAACCCACCGACACTTTGCTGCTGATTCCCGCAGACGCGTGTCGCGCGGGGCGGCCCAGGGTTTCGCGTACCCGTGCCGCGCGGGGTGGTATCCATAGCGGATGACCCTGCACGAGCTGCAAGAACAGGTACGGCACTTCGCCCGGGAGCGCGACTGGGAGCAGTTTCACGACCCCAAGAACCTGTCCATGGCACTGGCCGGTGAGGCAGGGGAGCTGCTCGAAATCTTCCAGTGGCTCACACCGGAACAGTCCGCCGGGATTATGGAAGATCCGGCCCGCGCCGAAGCCGTACGCCATGAACTCGCCGACGTCCTCGCCTACCTGCTGCGTCTCGCGGACGTCCTCCAGGTCGACCTGGCGACGGCCCTGCGGGCGAAGATGCTGCTCAACGCCGAGCGTTACCCGGCGGATCAGGCACGTGGCCGGAGCGACAAGTACAACCGGTACGAGCGCCAGGTTGAGTGACTTGCCGACGGACGCCCATCAGGCCGTCGGCGGGCCAGTGACGGTCAGCGTCGCACGGCCGTGTCAAGCTGTCGGGATGCGAGTCGCCAACCACAATGGATCCGCACTCTCTGACCAGGCACGTGTGGCAGCGGCCCAGCGTGGCCCGGTCGAGCCACCGCAATCGGCGGCCTTGCCGGAACGGCGCCAACTCGTGCTTCAGCCCAGGGGCGGCCCGCAGGTACGTGGCGCCGAGAACTATCAGAAATCTATGGAGCAAGGCATTCCGCTGGCCGACCTGGCTCCGCTGCTCGGTCCGGACGCCGCAGTGCTTGCCCGTCTCTACCCGGACGGAGTCGCCCGCCTGTGGGGCACCACCCCGGCGGCGAAGAGCAGTGGCACAGGCAACGAGAAATTCCGGGCGATACGGGATCGCCGGGTCGGAGACGATGTCCTCTTCTACAACAAGAGACGCTTCTTTGCCCGCGCCCGCATCGTGCACCGGTTCCACAACCCCGACGTGGCCCGGTTCGTCTGGGGGGCGGATCCTGCCGGTGCCACCTGGGAGCACATAGTCGCGCTCGACGACATCACGACGTTCCCGGAGCCCGTTGTCGCCGCACCGATCCTTCGGTCGCTCAACATTCGGAACCCGATCTTGAGAAGCCTGACTCTGATCGATGCCGACACGTGGCACAAGGTACAAGCGCTGCTGCCTGTGCCAACCGGCAACGTCGCCAACGACCAGCAGAAGCCCGTCTCAATGCGGAGTCAGTTGACCCGGGGAGAACTGATCACCGCGATCGAGATGCTTGCGATGAAGACCCCCATCGAGGTACCGGTCCGACACAACCCGCTGACGCTGCTCTGGGCAATCGGCCTTCGTCCAGACGAACAGACCCGACTCACCTCGTGGCGCGAATTTCGGGCGGGTCTCACCCCGATCCTCGAGCGTTACGGCCTGCCGGACATGGAGAGCCGCCCCGCCTACCCGTTCTGGCACCTACAGAAATGCGGACTGTGGGAGGTGGTGGGCATGGCGGATCCGGATTCCACCTCGCGGCTGGAAGTGCTGGAGCAGGACAACCCGTCCGCCGGCTTCACGGCAGAGGCCGCGATCCTTCTCAAGGACCATGCTGTCCGGGCCAGGGCCGTGCGGACGATCCTGACCCGACACCTGGCGAACGTGGACCATTCGGCCTTGCTCGCGGATGTCGGCCTGGCCGGATACGAGTCGGCCTCCGGCACGTTCGAGAGCCTGCCATCCACGGTCGTGCACGAGGGCGACGCAGGTTCGACCTCCCGGCGGCAGGTCGCGGTGCAACGGATCATCCGAAGCACGAGGCTCGCGGAGACCGTGAAGCGGATGTACGACCACCGGTGCCAGGTGTGCGGCAATCGTCTGGAGACCCCGAACGGCGGTTACAGCCAGGCTGCCCACACGCGTGGCCTGGGCTCACCCCATGACGGTCCGGACCACACCTCGAACATCCTGTGCCTCTGCCCCAATCACCACGTTCTGTTCGACACGTTCACGATCTACGTCGACAAGTCGTGGATGGTACGTCTGTCGAAGGACGGCAGCCTGGTCGGCCCGCTGCGCCGACACGCGGGCCACCTCATCGATCCGGCTCACCTCGCGTATCACCGAGTGCTCTGCGGTCGGGACGACTGAGGATCCGGTGCGACCGGCCCAGACGCTCTTGAGGCCCTGGCGGGCACCGTACGCCGCACGACCAGCGACTGACAGCAGGGTTCAACAGATCGCCGCCAAGTAACGCTGGACACCCGCGAATGAGACGACGTCCGAGACGGCCAGTTGTGCGTTCAGGCGGTGACCCGCACGGCACCCACCGTTGGACGGCAAGCTGGATTGGATCTGGCTGCGGCCGCGGACCGAGACCCGGCTCGTCTACCTAGCTACACCGCCCTCCCAGCAGGTCCCCTGACGCCATCCAGCCCAGGACCCCAGCAAGATCCACCGGAGGGACCAGAGCCGTACGGACACGCGCACGAGGCGCCTGAGGGCCCAGCCCCAGAAGAGCCAAGATCCGCCTGCCCACTATCTGCCCACTGGGAGCCGTAGACGGCTGGATCTGGCTGGCCTCGGCTGGACCAACGAGAATCGCCCCTGACCGGCATCTCTGCTGGTCAGGGGCGATAACCGCACCTGGTGGCGGGTAGAGGATTCGAACCTCTGAAGCTTTCGCGACGGATTTACAGTCCGCTCCCATTGGCCGCTCGGGCAACCCGCCAGGGCGTGCCGCCACGTTGAACGCGGCAGCGGAAGCAAGGATAGCGGTTGCACCGGGCATCTACGCAACCGGGTACGGTCGGCATGTCGGACCGCCCAGCAGCCGTCCGGGACATCTTCATACCGCGACCCAGCAGGAGCATGATCATGGCAGCCAACCCGTCGTTCGACATCGTCAGCAAGGTCGACCGGCAGGAGATCGACAACGCCCTCCGGCAGACGGAGAAGGAGCTCGGCACGCGCTTCGACTTCCGGGGCACCGGCGCGGAGATCTCCTGGTCCGGCGAGGAGGCGATCAGCCTGCAGGCCGAGACGGAGGAGCGGGTCAAGGCGGCGCTGGACGTCTTCAGGGAGAAGTTGGTCAAGCGGAACATCTCGATGAAGGCTCTGGACGCCGGTGACGCCCGCGCCTCGGGCAAGATTTACAAGATCGACTGCAAGGTCATCCAGGGGATCGACTCGGAGAAGGCCAAGTCGATCGGCAAGAAGATCCGCGACGAGGGCCCGAAGGGCGTACAGGCGCAGATCCAGGGCGACCAGCTCCGGGTCACCGCCAAGAAGAAGGACGACCTGCAGGCCGTCATCGCACTGCTCAAGACCGAGGACTTCGGCGTCGCTCTCCAATTTACGAACTACCGCTGACACCACCGCTGCGGCCCGCCGAACCAGCGCGGGCCGCGGCCGCACCCCGGGGCCGACCCCGTGGACCACCGGGGCGGCGTACCGGGGTGGTCAGACCAGTTCGGCGGCGAGGGCCTGTTCCACCCGTACGGCCTCGCGGGCTTCGGCCCTTGCGATCGGACCCCGGCGGGGCGCCGCGACCAGGGCCGCGACGGCGACGGCCGCCCCGGCGAAGAGGAAAGCCCACGGTACGCCGACCTGGTCGACGATCAACCCGGCGACCGCGCCACCGGCGGCACTCGCCGCCACCGACATCGTCACCAGCCAGGTGTACGCCTCATTGAGCATGCTGCCGGGCGAGATCCGCCCGACCATGGTGTTCTCCAGGGTCAGCGCCGGCGCGATGGTCGCCCCGCCGATCACCAGCGCGATGCCGAGCGCCACCGGGTGCGGCATCAGGGCGAACACGGCGAAGCTGGCCGCGACGGCGGCGAGCAGTAGCGCGAACTGTCGGGTCAGGTTCCGGGCCGGTCGCCGGGTGCCGAACCAGATCCCGCCGACGGCACTGCCGACCCCCCAGACGGCGAGCAGCACCCCGGCCAGGCTCTCCGCGTCTCCGGAGACGTGTGCGGAGGCGTACGCGGGCACGGCCACCCCGGCGGCGCCGAACGCGAGCCCCAGGCCGGCGGCGCAGAGCAGCAGGGCGGTGAACCCGCCCGAACGCAGCGGGCCGAGGCCGGTGGCGTGTGCGTGGTTCGGGTGTGGGCGCCAGCCGCGCATGACCCGGCCGAGCGCTACGGCGAGGGTTCCGACGAGGGTCACCACGGCCGCACCGATCAGGGCGGCGGTGGCGTCGGCGAGCAGTACGAAGAAGGCGACCAGCAGGGGGCCGAGCACGAAGACGATCTCGAACAGTGAGGTCTCGGCGGCGAGTGCGGTGTTGCGGAGCCCGTACCGGCCGGAGCCGGGTTCGGTGAGGTCGTTCCAGGCGCCCCGGATGGCCGCGGTGAGCGGCGGGAAGGTCGCCCCGGCGACACCGGACATGAGGTAGATCGTGCTGAGCGCGTCCGCACCGGCGCGGCTGGCGAGCAGCAGTCCCACCAGGGCGAGCGGGTGGGCGACGGCGGTCACGACGAGGACCGGGGTGGGGCCGATCCGGTCGGCGATCCGGCCGGCGATCGGGCTGAGCGCGGCGCCGGCGAGGGCGTAGACGCCGCCGGCCGCGGCGGCGAGGGCGTACCTGCCGGTGACCTGCTCGACGACCAGGAGCAGCGCCAGTGGGGTCATGCCGATGCCAAGCCGGCCGATGATGCCGGTGATCAACAGCATGGGCGCGCCGGGGATCCGCCAAACCAACAGATACTGGCGCAGCGCAGCCACGGGTGCGACCTCCTGGTCGGGATCAGCGTTCTGGGACGGAACGACGTCGTACGGATGTAACAGCCCGGCATGCTGGGCCGAAACAAAAGTGTGTAACGAGCGGAAGACCTCCTGACCCTAACGCCCCGGTCGGGTCGCGGTGAAACGACTTGTCCCGACCGGAAGGCCCCGACGGGTCTAGGAGGACGCAGAACGGGCCGGCAGACACGGAACCGCCGACCGGGGATCCCGGTCGGCGGTTCGTGTCGCTGGGCGTGTGTCAGTGCCTGATCAACGCTGGAACTGCACCGGCCCCGAGTTCTGGGCCATCTGCTCCAGCCGGCGTACCCGCTCCTGCATCGGCGGGTGGGTGGAGAAGAGACCCGCCAGGCCGCCACCCTTGAACGGGTTGTCGATCATCAGGTGGGCGGTCGAGGTGAGCCGGTTGTCGGCGGGCAACGGGAGCCGCTGCGTACCCTCGTGGATCTTCCGCAGGGCGCTGGCCAGGGCCAGCGGGTCGCGGGTGATCGTGGCGCCGGAGGCGTCCGCGGCGTACTCGCGGTTCCGGCTGATGGCGAGCTGGATCACACTCGCGGCGATCGGGCCGAGGATCAGCATGAGCAGCAGCGCGGCCGGGTTCGGGCCGTCGTCGTCATCCCCGCCACCGATCGGCAGGAACCAGGCGAAGTACGACAGCATCGTGATGATGCCGGCGAGACCCGCCGCGACGCTGGAGATGAGGATGTCACGGTTGTACACGTGTGACAGCTCATGTCCGATCACGCCCCGCAGTTCGCGGTAGTCGAGAATCTGGGTGATGCCCGTGGTCACGGCAACCGCCGCGTGCTGCGGGTTACGCCCGGTCGCGAACGCGTTCGGTTGCATGGTCGGGCTGACGTAGAGCCGGGGCATCGGCTGCCCGGCGGAGGTGGAAAGCTCCCGGACCATCTGGTACAGCGCCGGGAACTCCGCCTCGGTGACGGGCTTCGCCCGCATCGAGCGGAGCGCGAGCTTGTCCGACCAGAAGTAGCTGGCGGCGTTCATCGCCAGCGAGACCAGGACGGCGACGACCAGACCGCCGCTGCCGCCCAACGCGTAACCGACGCCGAGAATCAGCGCGGTGAGCAGGCCCAGCAGTGCGGCCGTCTTGAGACCGTTGCGGTGGCTGTGCACTATCACTCCTTCGGTGCGCGGTTCTCGTGAAACCGCTGACCGTTCCAACAACTCGATACCCATCAACAATCCCCATATAGCTGAGAGTTGCCTGTAAGACGCCGATGGGCGGCGGAGGTTGGAGCACCGAAGTCCGGTTAGGGGCCGTTGTCACCAGCCGGTGGGGCGGACGTCACCAACCGGCGGCGGCGTCCAGGACGAGTTGCGGGGCGAAGCCGATCACCACCGTGACCACGGTGGCGGCGGCGAGCGCCGTGGCGACCGGCCAGGGGACCCGTACCCCGGTGGGGAGTTGACCCGGGACGGCGGCTTCCGGGGCCGGGGAGAAGATCGTCGCGGCGACGCGTACGTAGTAGGCCAGTCCGATCACCGCGTTGACCGCCACCACCAGGGCGAGCCAGTCGGAGTCCCCGAACAGCAGCGACCGGACCACGGTGACCTTGGCGAACAGACCGGCCAGTCCGGGCGGCAGCCCGGCGAGCCCGACCAGCGCCAGCGCCAGTACGGCACCGACCGCCGGACGGCGGCGGGCTGCCCCCCGGTAGTCCCCGATCTCCCCGCCGTCACCGTGCCCGGCCCGCAGGGCGATCACCGCCCCGAACGCGGACAGCTCCAGCAGGACGAAGAAGACGGTGTACGCGAGCGCGGCGGCGAGCGCCGTCTCGAACGCCTCGGGGGTGCGCCCGCCAGCGAGCGCGAGTGCGCCGAGCGGGGCGATGACATATCCCGCCTGGGCCACCGAGGACCAGGCCAACAGGCGGATCATGCGGGTCTGCCGGAGCGCGACCAGGTTCCCCACGGTCATCGTCAGCACCGCCAGTGCGGCCAGCACCGGCCCGGTCACCGACGCGGGCAGGACGGCGTTCGTCAACGGGACCGACCCGTCCGAGACCACCGACCCGGCCACCGGTGCGGCGATCCCGGTGACCGCGAGCAGGGCGACCACACCGCCGAGCTTCGACGCGGTGGAGAGGTACGCGGCGACCGGCAGCGGTGCGCCGTCGTACGTGGCCGGGGCCCAGGCGTGGAACGGCACCGCCGCGATCTTGAAGGCCAGCCCGAGCACCACCAGCGCCACCGCGGCCGAGGTGAGCGGGATGTCCAGCAGGTCCGGGTCGGCGGCGAACGCGGTCGCCAGGAGGCGGAAGTGCAGCGCCCCGGTGACCGCGTACAGCAGGGCCGCGCCGAGCAGGGTGACCGCGGTCGCCACCACGCTGACCACGAAGAAGGTGACCGCCGCCTCGGCGCCGGCCACGCTGCGCCGGCGCAGCCCGACCAGCACGTACAGCGGCAGGGTCAGGGTCTCCAGCGCCACGATCAGGGTGATCAGGTCGCCGGCACCGGCGAGCACCACACCGCCGGTCATCGAGCAGGCGAGCAGGAAGCAGTACTCCCCCGCCGGCACCTCGCCGGCCCGCAGCAGCGGCACCGAGAACGCCAGCACCCCGAGGGTGAGCAGGGCGAACAGGGCTGCGATCAGGCCGGTCCGGCCGGTGAACAGGTAGGAGCAGGCGTCGCCGGCGCAGAACGTCTGCCGGTCGCCGCCGCCGCCCACCACCAGCGCCCCGGCGGCGGTGGCGAGCGCACCGACCGCGAACACGGCCGTCGTCGCGCCCCGCCGGGCCACCACCAGGTCCGCCAGGAGCACCAGTACGGCGGTCCCGGCGGCCAGGTACGCCGGCAGCAGCGCGATGTTGTCCACACTCTGGGTCAGGTTCATGAGATCGCCTCGATCAGGGCCTTCACCGGCTCGTCGGCGACGTCCAGCGCGATCGGCGGCAGCAGGCCGACGGCGAGGATGAGCACCACCAGGGGCGCCCAGATGGCCTGCTCGACGGCGTACCCCCGGGGTGTCAGGTTGGCCACGGCGGGCGTCGCGGGGCCGTGGCTGATCCGGCGCAGCAGCCGCAGGAAGTACGCGGCGGTGAGCGCCCCGCCGAACGCCGCCAGTACGCCGAGCGTGGTCCAGAGCGGTCCGCCGAGGCGCAGCGCGGCGACCACGCCGAACGCCTCGCCCCAGAACCCGGCGAGTCCGGGCAGTCCGAGGGAGGCGATGGCGGCGAACCCGAGCAGCCCGGCCAGCCGGGGCGCGGTCTCCCGCAGCCCGCCCAGGTCGGCGAGTTCACCGGTGTGTGCCCGGTCCTTGATCGCCCCGGCGATGAAGAACAGCAGCCCGGTGATGACCCCGTGGGCGATGTTGCCGATCAGCGCGGCCTGGATCCCGGTGGTGGTCACGGTGGCGATGCCGAGCACGACAAAACCCATGTGGCCGACGCTGGAGTACGCGATGAGCCGCTTCAGTTCGGTCTGGGCCAGGCACACCAGGGCACCGACGATGATCGCCGCGACGGCGAGCACACCGAGCACCGGGGCGGCCCAGCGGGCACCCTCCGGGGTGACCCCGACACCGATCCGGATCAGGCCGTACGTGCCCATCTTCAGCAGCACCCCGGCGAGGATGACACTGCCGACGGTCGGCGCCTGGCTGTGCGCGTCCGGCAGCCACGAGTGCAGCGGCCAGAGTGGACTCTTCACCGCGAAGGCGAGCGCGAACAGGGTGAACGCCACCAGTTGGGTGGTCCGGGACAGCCCGTTCCCACCGGTCAGGGCGACGATGTCGGCGGTGCCGGCCGCGCTGACCACGACGAAGACCCCGACCAGCAGGAGCACCGAGCCGAAGAGGGTGTAGAGGGCGAACTTCCGGGCCGCGTGCACCCGGCGCTCCCCGCCCCAGATCGCGATGACCGCGTACATCGGGAGGAGGACGACCTCGAAGAAGACGAAGAACAACACCAGGTCGAGGGCGAGGAAGGTGCCCAGGATGCCGACCTCGATGACCAGCAGCAGGGCGGCCAGCGTACGGCCCCGGCCCGGTGCCGGCGCCCGCCACCAGGTGTAGAGGCAGCAGAGCAGGGTCAGCAGCGTGGTCAGCACGACCAGTGGGTACGAGATCCCGTCCACCCCGAGGTGGAACCGGAGGTCCAGTCCGGGCACCCAGGTCAGGTCCAGTTCGTGCCAGGGGTGGATCCCCGGCGGCCCCTGCTCCGGCACCTGGTGGGCGAAGCCGCCGCCACCGACACCGAAGAAGAGCAGGACGCTCACCACCAGCGTGGCGGCGGCGAAACCGGTGGCGACCACCCGTCCGGCCCGGTCGAAGCGCTCGGGCAGCGCGCCGGTCACCGCCGCACCGACCGCCGGCAGGGCCAGGATGGCGACGAGTCCGACCTGTCCGGCGCTCATCCGCCGACTCCGATCAACACGGCGGCGAGCCCGATCAGCAACGCCCCGGCCAGTACGGCGGTCGCGGCCCTCGGCAGCCCCGACCGGTGCAGGGTGCCGAGGGAGTCACCGAGGGCGCCACTGCCCCGGCCGACCCCTTCGACGGCCCCGTCGACCAGGACCTCGTCGCCGCGCCGGCCGAGCCGGGCCAGCGCCGTCACCGGGCGTACGACCAGGGTGTGCTGGAGTTCGTCAAGCCAGAAGGCGCGGTCGAAGGCCGGGCGCAGCGGGCCCAGCGCGGTCGCCGGGTCGGCGGCCGGATCGCGCCGCCACCGCCACCAGGCCAGTCCCGCACCGAGCAGGAGGAGGGCGACCGGGTACACCAGTTGCGGGCCGAAGTGGATCAGCTCCTCGTCCAGTGGCAGCAGGTTCGGCGGGTGCTCGGTGATCCCCGGCGGGCGGAGCCACCCGGCGAACGGCCCGGCGAACGCGACCGCCCCGAACAGGGCACTCGGTACGGCCAGCACCAGCACCGGCCAGCGGAGCAACGCGGGCGGGTCGTGCGGCGTCGCGTTGCCCCGGTAGGCGCCGGCGAAGGCGCGCAGCAGCAGGCGGGTGGCGTACCAGGCGGTGACCGCGACCCCGACCAGGCCGGAGATCCAGACCAGCCAGCCCACCGGTGCGCCGGCCGGGCCGACCCCGTCGAGCGCGGCCCGTTCGGCGACGGCGAGGATGCCGTCCTTGCTCCAGAACCCGGCCAGCGGCGGCACCCCGGCGAGCGCGCCGAGCCCGATCACCGTGCACCAGAAGGTGACCGGCATCCGGCGGCGCAGCCCGCCCATCGCCGACATCGAGTTGGTCCCGGTGGCGTGGATGACACACCCGGCGGCGAGGAACAGCAGCGCCTTGAAGGCGGCGTGGCTGAGCAGGTGGAACAGCGCGGCGGCGGGCGAGCCGACGGCGAGCGCCCCGGCCATGTAACCGATCTGGGAGACCGTGGACCAGGCCAGCACCCGCTTGATGTCGTCCTGCGCGGTCGCGGCCAGCGCCCCGAGCAGCAGGGTGACCGCGCCCATCACCCCGAGCACGGTCAGCGCCGCCGGGGACTGGACGAAGAGCGGGTACAGCCGGGTCACCGCGTAGATGCCGGCGGCGACCATGGTGGCCGCGTGGATCAGCGCCGAGATCGGGGTCGGACCGGCCATCGCGTCCGGCAGCCAGGTGTGCAGCGGGAACTGGGCGCTCTTGCCGGCCACCCCGGCCAGCAGCAGCAGGCAGGCGACGGTGAGCGTGGTGCCGTGGAAGTCGTGCGCGAGCACCTCGGAGATCCGGAAGCTGCCGGCGGTGAAACCGAGCACCGCGATGCCGAGCAGGAAGCCGACGTCACCGACCCGGGTGACCAGGAACGCCTTCACCGCCGCCGCCGGAGCCTCCGGCAGCCGCCGGTCGTGCGCGATCAGCAGGTACGAGCAGATGCCCATGACCTCCCAGCCGACCAGCAGCAGGAGCAGGTCACCGGCGACCACCACCAGCAACATGGCGGCGGTGAAGAGGCTGATCTGCGCGGCGTACGGGGCGTACCGGTCGTCGTCGTCGAGGTAACCGACGGAGTAGACCTGTACCGCGAGCGCGACCACCGCCACGGCGATCGCGACCAGGGCGGCGGTCGGGTCGAGGCGTACCCCGGCGGTCACCTCCAGGCCACCGAACTCGACCCAGAGCGCCGAACCCTCGGCCGCGGCACCGTCCAGGGTGGCGAGCAGGATCACCGCGACGACCAGGCTCGCGGCGGCACCGGCGATGCCGAGGCCGGCGGCGACCGCCCGGGACCGCTGCGGCAGCAACAGGCCGGCCAGGGCCACCCCGAAGGGTACGGCCGGAAGCAGCCAGCCGAGCACGATCGCGGCGGTCACCTGGCCCCCACCCCACTGGCGGCGGAACCCGTGGGGCCGGTGCCGGTGGTGTCGACCGCTGGTTCGGGACCCTCGTCCGGCGGATGCTCGTGCAGCGTCACCTCGTCCAGCGCGACGCTGCCCCGCAACCGGTAGAGCTGCAGCACGATGGCCAGTCCGACGCCCACCTCGGCGGCGGCGATCACGATGACGAACAGCGCGAACACCTGCCCGCCGTGCGGCAGCGCCGCCCGGGTGGTGCTGTCGGCGGTGACCAGCAGCAGGTTGACCGCGTTGAGCATCAGCTCGACCGCCATCAGCACCAGCACCGCGTTGCGCCGGCGGAGTACGCCGTAGACGCCCAGGCCGAACAGGATCGCCGCGGTGACGTACGGGATCACGGGTCTCATCGGCGCCGCCCCGGAATCCGTACGCTGATCGCGATCGCACCGACCAGTGCCGAGAGCAGGAGTACGGAGAGCACCTCGAACGGGAGCACCCAGCGGCCGAAGATCTCCGCGCCGAGCCGTTCGGCCGTACCCGGCTCCGGCAGCTCCACCCTGGACCAGCGGAACGCGTCGATCAGCAGCAGCGTCAGCCCGGCCCCGGTGCCACCACCGATCAGGGCGGCCGGCCAACCGGGCCGGTCCAGGTCGGTGGAGGCGCCGATCGGGGCGCGGGTGAGCATCACCGCGAAGAGCAGGAGCACCACGACCGCGCCGACGTAGACGAGCACCTGCACCCAGGCCAGCAGTTCGGCGGTGAGCACCAGGTAGAGACCGGCGATCGCACCGAGGCAGACCACCAGGTAGAGACCGGCCCGGACCAGGTGCCGGGTGGTCACCACCAGTGCGCCGGAGCCGACCGCGACCGCACCGAGGGCCAGCAGCAGCACATCCGCCCCGGTCACGGTGCCGCCGAGGGTGGTGGGGGCGCGGCGGGACGCTGTGGGCGTACCGGTGGGGTGGTCGGGGCGGCGGCGCCCGGCGGCGGGGTCGCGGCCTTGCGTGCGGCGGCGGTCTCCTCCTTCGCCGGCTCACCGTTCGGGTCGTGCGCGGGGGGCGGCGGCACGGTCGCCATCCACTGCCCCAGGTGGTCCTTGTCGTGCAGCAGGTCCTTGATGTCGTACTCGGCGTACTCGAACTCGGGTGACCAGTAGAGCGCGTCGAACGGGCAGACCTCGATGCAGATCCCGCAGTACATGCAGAGGGAGAAGTCGATGTCGAACTTGTCCAGGACGTTGCGCTGCCGGGGGCGCGCCGCGCCGGGGACCTGGACCTCTTCCTTGTGCGAGTCGATGTAGATGCACCAGTCCGGGCACTCCCGGGCGCAGAGCATGCAGACCGTGCAGTTCTCCTCGGCCAGGGCGATCACGCCACGCGAGCGCGGCGGCAGCTCGGGCTCGACGTCCGGGTACTGCTGGGTGTGCGAGTGGCCGACCATCGTCTTGAGGGTGACCGCCAGCCCCTTCGCGAGACCCTCTCCGGGCACCTTCATGCCACCGGCCCACTTCGCTCGCTCATGCCGCCCATCCTGCACTGTCGGTCGCCCCCGCGCGACCACCACCCGCCACTTCCCGCCCTACCGGCCGTCAGGGGTGCCGTACCCTGGGCACGGGGATCCCGGCCCCGCGTGAGAGGAACTTCGCATGACCTCCGCACTCAGCGACGCCTACCCGCCGACGGACGGGTGGACCACTGACGATCTGGATGCCCTGCCCGACGACGGCCACCGCCGCGAGCTGCTCGACGGAGTTCTGATCATGTCGCCCTCCCCCACGGCCGCCCACCAGACGATCGCCTGGCGCCTGGCCGCCGCGCTGGACGCCGACTGTCCGGACGAGTACGACGTCACCCAGGGTGTCGAGGTGCGGATCAACCGCCGCCGCTCGTTCATCCCGGACGTGCTGGTCACGACCGCTGCCGCCGCCGCCCGGCGGACCGCGAAGTACGAGCCGCACGAGGTGGTGCTCGCGGTCGAGATCGTCTCCCAGGGGTCGCAGTCGATGGACCGGATCCTGAAGCCGGCGCTCTACGCCCAGGCCGGGATCCCGTTCTACTGGCGGATCGAGTTCGAGGACGGGCTGACGGTCTACACGTACAAGATCGATCCGGTGCACGAGGTGTACACGGAAACGGGCCGGTGGAACAAGTTCGTCGACACCGGGGAGCCGTGGGCGATGAACCTGCCGGTCAGTCGGCTGATCCCCCGGCACCTGTGAGCGGTGGCAGGACCTCGACGCCGAGCTGTTGCAGGAGCTGAAACAGCTCGTTGACGCTCCACACGTCGATGATCTTGCCGACCGGGTCGAAGCGCAGGAACGTGGCACCGGAGTAACTGACCACCTGCCCGGTCGGTGGCACCGGCCCGAAGGCACCACGCTGCGTGCCGGCGGCCCGCCAGTGCAGGGCAGCCCGCTCACCGGAGACGATCAGGTCGACGATCTTGTAGCGCAGGTCCGGAAAGGCCGTACGCCGCTCCCGGTGCCAGGCCAGGACCGCCGCCGGCCCCGAACCGCCGAGGCCGGGGCACTCTTCGGCGACCAACTCGTACGCCGTCTCCTCACGGGAGTCGTGCCAGACGTCGCTCACGAACCGTCGTACCGCGCTGTCGATGTCGACCACGGTGCGTCAGCCTAGCCCCCGTACGGGCCCCGGTCAGAATGCGACGCGGACCGCCGTGGTGAGGACCAGTTGGCCCAGCGACACCGGGACCAGGACCAGCCAGCAGAGCCGCTGCAACTGGTCCTCGCGCAGCCGGGGGTAGGACACCCGGAACCAGATCACCACGAAGGACACCGCGAAGATCTTGAGCAGGGTCCAGAGCCAGCCGAGGTACTCGTCCCCGAACGGGCCCTGCCAACCGCCCAGGAACAGGACCGTGGTCAGGGCCGCGATCACCACGATGCCGACGTACTCGGCGAGCAGGAAGAACGCGAACCGCAGGCCGGTGTACTCGGTCATGTAGCCGAAGACCAGCTCGGAGTCGGCGATCGGCATGTCGAACGGCGGGCGGCGGATCTCGGCCAGCCCGGCGACGAAGAACACGAACATGGCCGGCGCCTGCCAGATCAGCCACCACGGCTGCCAGGCCTCGACGATGCCGGGCAGGCTCAGCGTGCCGGCGGCGATCGCCACGCTCGCCGCCGACAGCACCAGCGGCAGCTCGTAACCGAGCAGCTGGGCCGCCCCTCGCAGGCCGCCGAGCAGGCTGTACTTGTTCGCCGAGGCCCACGCCGACATCAGCACCGCGACCACGCCCACGCCGATCACGGCAAGGACGAAGAACAGGCCGATGTCCAGCGGCTGCCCGACCAGATCCCCCGGTCCGAGCGGGATGACCAGCAAGGCCAACAGGTACGGCACCAGCGCCACCACCGGCGCCAGCCGGAACACCGCCCGGTCGGCGGCCCGGGGCGTGATGTCCTCCTTCTGTACGAACTTGACCCCGTCGGCGATCAACTGGGCCCAGCCGTGGAAGCCGCCCGCGTACATCGGGCCGAGCCGGCCCTGCATGTGCGCCATCACCTTGTGTTCGAGCTGCCCGACGACCAGCGGCAGGGTGAGGAACGCGACCACGACGGCCACCACCCGGATCAGCAGTTCCAGCCAGAGCGGCATCAGCGGTCGCCCCATTCACCCGGCGCCGGTACGCCCGGCGGTCGCATCGGCGCCCGGCGGGCCGTCCCCGCCTCCGACTCACCCGGTTCCTTCGCCCCCGGCCACGGCTTTGCCACCCGTGAGGCGAGCACGAACTCCTTGCGCAGCGGGTGCCCCTCGAACTCCGGCGGCAGCAGCAGCGGCCGGAGGTCGGCGTGCCCGGCGAAACCGATCCCGAACATCTCGTACGTCTCCCGCTCGTGCCAGGCGGCACCGGGGTAGAGGTCCACCACGGACGGCACCTCGGGCTCGGGCCGGGGCACCCGGGTACGCACCAGCACCCCGTGCCGGTGCCGGGTCGACCAGAGGTGGGCGACGATGTCGAACCCGTCCGCCAGTTCGTCCACGGCGGAGAGCCAGTCGAAGAAGTCGCAGTCCAGGTCGGCGTCGTCGCGGGCGGTCCGGAGCGCGTCGCGCCACCGGTCCGGCGGTACGTCGACCGTCGCCCGCGCGTACGCCTGCCCGCCGGACACCCCGACCGTGAGCTGCTCACCACCGAGGAGCGTGCCCAGTCGCGTACCGATCTCGTCCGGCGTCATGCCCGCGATCCTATGACCCCCCACCCCTCCCCCACCCCCTCCCCGCCCCCTCCCCCCACCCGCCCACCACCCGCCCACCTCCGCGATCTAGGGCATATGGTGGTGATTGAAGATCAACAAACACGTATATGCCCTAGATCGCGGGGAGGGTGCGGGAGAATGACGGGCGTGCGCGCCGTGACTGTCATCCCCGGGACCCCGAACTCGCTGCGCCTCGTCGACGGGTATCCCGAGCCGCCGATCGACGAGGGGGCGGTGCTGGTCCAGGCGCTGTCGGTGGGCATCTGCGGGACCGACCACGAGATCATCGACGGGCACTACGGCGAGGCACCGCCGGGGATCGCCGAACTGGTCATCGGTCACGAGTCACTCGGACGGGTGATCGAGGACCCGACCGGTTCGCTGCGCCCCGGTGACCTGGTGGCCGGTGTCGTCCGCCACCCCGACCCGGTCCCCTGTCCGAACTGCGCGGTCGGCGAGTGGGACATGTGCAGCAACGGTCAGTACACCGAGCACGGGATCAAGGGCCTGCCCGGCTTCGCCCGGGAGCGCTGGCGGGTCGACCCCCAGTACGCGATCCTGCTCGAACCGGCGCTCGCGCAGGTCGGGGTGCTGCTCGAACCCGCCAGCATCGTGGCGAAGGCGTGGGAGCACATCGAACGGATCGGCACGCGGGCCGTCTGGCGACCGGAGACCGTACTGGTCACCGGGGCAGGGCCGATCGGGCTGCTCGCCGCCCTCCTGGCCTGCCAGCGCGGCTTCACCGTGCACGTCCTGGACCGGAGTTCCACCGGCCCCAAGCCGGACCTGGTACGGGCGCTCGGCGCGCAGTACCACTCCGAGGGGATGGCGGCGCTCGGTTTCGAGCCCGACGTGGTGCTGGAGTGCACCGGTGCCCCGTCGGTTGTCCTGGACGTGATGTGCCAGGCCGCGCCGAACGGGATCGTCTGCCTGACCGGCGTCTCGACCGGCGGGCGCATGATCGACTTCGATGCGGGTGCGCTCAACCGGAACCTGGTGCTAGAGAACAACGTGGTGTTCGGTTCGGTGAACGCCAACCGTCGGCACTGGGACCTCGCCGCCACCGCCCTGGCCAAGGCCGACCGGCAGTGGCTCGAAGCACTGATCAGCCGCCGGGTCCCGGTGGAGGCGTACGCCGAGGCGTACACCCCCGTACCCGGTGAGATCAAGGTCGTACTCGACTTCGCCTGAGGCTCCCCGTCGGCTCGGCTACAGACCGGGGAGCCGGCCGTTGCGGAACAGGTCGACGAAGATCTGGTGGTCCCGGCGCGCACGCAGCCCGTAGGTGTGCGCGAAGTCGACCAGGTGGGCCACGAAGCCGGACTCGTCCTTGTCGACCACCGCGACGATCTCCTCCTCGGTGGAGTAGTCGACCAGGTCGTGGCTGGACTCGTCGTCGGCCACCGAGTGCATCCGGGCCACCGCCCGACCCAGGTCGCCGATCACCCCGGCCAGCTCCGCCGGTTCGTTGACGTCGGACCAGTCCAGGTCGGCGGCGTACGGCGACACCTCGGCGACGAGCTGGCCGACCCCGCCCAGCTCGGTGAAGCCCAGCCACGGGTCGGCGTGCGCCTGGAGCGCCCGCTGCGACTCGGCGGTCCGGTGCCCCTGGTGCCGGAAGTAGCCCCGCACACCCGGATCGTCGACGTACCGGGCCACCGCCGGCACCTGGGCCTGCTTCATGTAGATCACCACGTCGTTCTCCAGCGCCTGGGTGTGCCCCTCCAGCAGCAGGTTGTACGACGGTAGCCCGGCCGAACCGATCCCCACCCCCTTGCGCAGCACCACGTCCTTGATCTGGGCGGCGACCGGGCGCAGGCCGGTGGTGGAGGCCGGCAGGGTGCCGAGGTAGCGCTCGTACGCGGTGACCACCTCCGCGCGGGCCGCCTCGTCGATCTCGAACACCCCGTCGCCGAGGGCGAACCGGCGCTCGTAGTTGTCGATGGTGGTCTGGGCGGAGAGCAGGTCGACCCGGGTGCTCAGCCTGGCCCGTTGCAGCACCGTACGCAGGACCCCGTCGGCGTTCTCCAGGGTGATGGAGCCGATCGCCTCCTCCCCGCCGGCCGCGATCGCCCGCAGTTCGGTCAGGTACGTCTGGGCGAACCGGCTCACCAGGTCGCTGATGACGTCGTCGGAGAGCGCCTTGGCGTACCCGATCAACGCCACGCTGGCCACGAACCGCTTCAGGTCCCAGGAGAACGGCCCGACGTACGCCTCGTCGAAGTCGTTGACGTTGAAAACGAGCTGGCCGGAGCCGTTCATGTACGTGCCGAAGTTCTCGGCGTGCAGGTCGCCGTGGATCCAGACCCGGCTGGTACGCGGGGTGAGGAACCGGTCGTCGGCGAAGTCGCCGGTCAGGTCCGCGTAGAAGACCGAGGCGCTGCCCCGGTAGAAGGCGAACGGTGAGGCGGCCATCTTGCGGAACTTGCGCCGGAACGCGGCCGGGTCCAGGGCCATCGACTCGCCGAACTCGGCGATCAGGACGTCGACCAGTTGGTCCGCCCGTTGATCAGTGCTCATGCTCCGCAGGCTAGTCCGCCCTGACCAGGCCCGGTGCCGTGGTCGGCTGACCGGTGACGCAGTCACCCCTGCCGTGGCCGGGTGACGGCTGACCGGTGACGGGTGACGGGTAACGCGGTCAGCTCGACGGGCGCCGTACGGGTGGTGCGGTCAGCGAGGCGACGCTGCGGCCGGTACCGGCGTCGACGGGTGCGCTGAGCGGATCCGGGCGGGACACGCCACCGATGCCGGACTGCTCGGCGGCGATCTTCTCCTGGAGGCGGAGGATGCCGTGCAGGAGTGCCTCCGGGCGGGGCGGGCAGCCGGGTACGTAGACGTCGACCGGGATGAGCTGGTCGACCCCCTTGGTCACCGAGTACGAGTCCCAGTACGGCCCCCCGCAGTTGGAGCAGGCACCGAACGAGATGACGTACTTCGGCTCGGGCATCTGGTCGTAGAGCCGTTTGATCGCCGGGGCCATCTTGTCGGTGACCGTGCCGGAAACCACCATCAGGTCCGCCTGGCGCGGGCCGTGGGCGAACGGGATGACCCCGAGCCGGATGAAGTCGTGTCTGCCCATGCTGGTGGCGATGAACTCGATCGCGCAGCAGGCCAGCCCGAAATTGAAGACCCACAATGAATAGCGGCGTCCCCAGTTGAGCACGAACCTGATCGGTTCGCCGAGCACTCCGGGCAGTTGCACGGTCTCCCCCTCTCGGTCCGGCACCCGACAGTGAACCACAGCATCGTCCGGTCGCTCGCCCGCAACCGGTGCCGTCGCCGGCACGTGTTACCGACGTCCTCGGGCAGGGGCCCGGACGGGGAGGAACGAGTGACGGTGACGACAGGTCCGGGCGTCGATGCTTCACCACCGGTTGTACCTGCCGGTGAGGGCGACCCGGACAGAGCCGAGAGAGTCGAGTTCGATGCGTTCTACCACGCGCATTTCCGGTCGATGACCGTGCATCTGTGCGCGTACACGGGGGATCTGGGGCAGGCGCAGGACCTGGTCCAGGAGGCGTTCTGCCGGGCCTTCGCCCGCTGGGACAAGGTCGTCCGGTACGACGACCCGGTCGCCTGGGTCCGCCGGGTCGCCTGGAACCTCGCCACCAGCCGGTGGCGACGACTCCGCACCGCGCAGGCGTACCTGCGCCGGCAACGCGAGGAGTACGTCGCCGGCCCGACCCCGGACCGGGTCGCGTTGACCGCCGCCCTGGCCCTGTTACCACCGAACCACCGACGTGCGGTGGTCCTGCACCACCTCGGTGACATGTCGATCGCCGAGATCGCCCGGCAGGAAGGGGTGGCGGAAGGGACCGTGAAGTCCTGGCTGCACCGCGCCCGCGCCGCTCTCGCCGCCGAGCTGACCGACCGCAAGGAGCAGAACAATGGCTGACACCGACGACCTCGCGTACGACGACTTCGCGCTGGACGCCGAGTTCGCCGCCTTCCGTACCGGACTGCTCGACCAGATCACCCCACCCGGCCCGGACGCCGTACGCACCACCGTCCGGCACCGCCGACGGGTCGCGACCACCACCGGCCTCGCCCTCGCCCTGGTCCTCGTCATCGGCCCGGTCGCCGGGTACGCGGCGCTGAACCGCAACTCCGCACCGCCCCCCGGACCCGCCGCGACCGGCGAACCGACCACCAGCCCCACCCCGTCAGCCAGCCCGACCCCGTCGGCGACCCCGTCGGCGTCGGCCACCCCACCGCCACCGGACGGTGAGATCAGCCGGGCAGACCTGCTGAAGGCCCGGGTGACCCTGCCGGCGTGGCAGTCGACCGCCCCCGAGTGGTGCGTCACCAGGAACGTCCGGCTGGAGGACGACCCGAAGATGAAGCACCCGGCGCTGGCCACGCTCGTCCACGGCGACGTGGACCAGGACGGGGCCGCCGAGTCGATCGCCCTGCTGACCTGCCCCCTCACCGAGGGCGGGACGACACAGCAGGTGGTGGTGTTCGACCGGGACGCCACCGGAAAGGTGGTCACCCTCGGCCAGGTTGTCCGGGTGGGTGCCGGAATAGAATGGCTGGCCGACGTCAAATACGACCCCACCGGAACTGTACGGGTCCAGGTGGGTGATATTCCGACGTGCTGCGAGATCCCGAACGCGTGGTCGCAGAAACAGTGGCGGAGCTACGCCTGGAATGGCAAGGAGTTCGAGCAGAAGGCCGGACCGGAAGCATTCGGACCCAATCCGACATTCATCGACCTGCGGCCGGTCAGCGCCACGGACGTGGTCTTCGTCGAACATCCCGAGGACGTCATCTCGGGATGGCGGTACGGCTCGGTGACCGTCAAGATCCGTAACGACGGTCCCTCCACCTCGAAGACCGTACGGCTGGAGCTTTGGTTCAGTCAGGGCGTGATGCGGCACGAAGGCGCCGGCTGGTCTGCCTGCACCAAGGTGAGCAACACCTCGTCGGTGCCGGCCGCGGCGCTGTTCTGCGAACTCAAGCCACTGAAGGCCGGTGAGGAACGGACGCTGGTGCTCGGGCTGATGAGCAGCGCGCAGGGCGACAGCGGCACCGCCACGGTCCACCTGAGCAATGTGGACCGGGTCGACGGCAGGGAGTGGGTCGTACCGGATTCCAGCGGCAACAACGACCGGATCGAGTTCCAGTACCGCTGACCCGAGGCACATGGCCCGTGCCCGGATTTCCGGGTGCGGGCCATTGTCGTTGCCGGGTCCGATCGGCGTCGACCCCTGACGCGTTCCGGTCGGGATCGGTTGTCGGTCATCCTTGTCGTTTCGCGGACAGAAAAGCACCGCAACCCGAATACGGAATGGGACGTGTCTTGTTCGATGCCGGGACAGAAAGCGCCACGGCACACGGGGAACAATCTGGAGGAACAATGTCCGTCTCAATGCGTCGTCGTCTGCTCGTCGGTGCGCTCGGCACCGCCGCGTTGCTGGTGGCCCTCGCCCCGGCCGGCGCCGCCTCGGCCGGAAACAGAAATCACGGCTCGTCCGTCTCCGTCGGCAACCTGGTCCTCCAGCCGACCGAGCGTGGTTACCGTGGCACGCTGCCGATCACGATCACCCTCCGCGGCACCGCGGACGTCCTGCCCGTCGTCACCGTCACCGAGCCGGTCGGCGGCTCCTTCACCGGCCTGCTGCCCGAGGGGCCGTGCTTCCCGCTGAACGACGGACCCCGCCGCACGGTCAACTGCACGATCGACAGGTTCGAGCCCGGCGAGCGGCGGACCGTCTACGCCGAGTTCGAGGTCCTGACCGACGCCCGCCGTTACCCGATGGTGGCCACCGGCGGTCGGGTGGACGTCTCGGTCGACTCGGTCCCGGTACGCGGTGGCGAGGCGTTCTCCGCCCTGTTCCGTTCCACCACCGGTTCGGTGCGCCACCCGCTCCCGTACGTGCAGGACACGGTGGCCGACGGCTCGGTCCGGGTCGGTCCGGCCGTGCTGAACCAGCAGGCCGACGGCGGCTACGCCGGTCAGGTGTCGATCACGGTCGGCTACCGCAGCGACGCGCCGCACGACGAACTCCAGGTTCAGCTCGGCCTGCCGGAGGGTGTCCGGACCGGCGAGGGCGTCTTCTGCCCCTTCGCGCGCTGCGTGGTGCCGGGCGGCGAGTTCATGCCCGGTGAGGTACGGACCTTCGACGTCCCGCTGACCGCCGAGGCCGACACCGTGGCCGGGCCGCTCGGCGACGCAACCGCCCAACTGCACCTCCCGTACGGGAACACCGAGACCCCGGACTCGAACCCGGCCGACAACGCGGCGACCTTCACCGTCACCGCCGTCCCGGCCGCCTGAGCCCGAAGTCACAGCGGCGGTGCCCGACCGGGATCTTCCGGTCGGGCACCGCCGCGTTCGGTACCCACACTCCACAGTGGTTGAACCGGTGGAACTAGCCGAGCATCGTCAGCATCTGGTTGATCTGGGCGGTCCGGGACTGGTCGATCCGGCCGGCCAGTTCCCTGGCGGCCGGGTCCTGCCCGAACTTCGCCTCGTTGCGGGCCATCTCGACGGCGTTGTGCTGGTGGGCGATGAACAGGTTGAGGAACGCGGTCTCGAACTCGGCCCCGGTGATCCGGCCCAGGGCGGCGATCTGTTCGGGTCCGGTGGCCGGCAGACCGCCGTGGTCGGCGTGGGCGTGGTCGGCCGGGTCCGCCTCGGTCGGCTGTCCCCAGTTCCGCAGCCAGCCGCGCATCGTCTCCTGCTCCTCGGTCTGGGTGACGTCGACGGCCGCGGCGAGGGTGCGTACCTCGGCGCGCTGGGCCCGGCTCTCGGCCAACCGGACCAGCTCCAGGCCCTGACCGTGGTGGGTCACCATCATCTGGAGGAACATCACGTCCGCCGGGTTGAACGGTCCCGGCGACCCGGTGGCGGTCGCGGAGACCACCGGCTGCGGCGCGGGGGTCGGCCCGGCCGGTGAACCGCCGGGAGCGGTGCTCGCGCCGCCGCAGCCGGCGAGCAGCAACAGCACCACCGGGGCGAGCAGGGTACGACGGTAACGGGCCATGTCCCGCCTCTTTCGGCTCGGGCAACGGGCAGGGATGGGACGAGCGCGGGCCCGTACCGGATCCGGTACGGGCCCGCCGGTGCAGGTGCGGGTCAGAGCCGCTGCCAGAGCGCCGGTACGTTCGGCGGCTCCCAACCGGGGATGGCCGTGTGTGCCTGACGGCAGCGGTAGCTGGCACCGCCGTAGGTGACCGTGGCGCCGACCTGGTACGCGGTGCCCGAGGCCCAGGTGCCACCGGCCGGCGGCGGGGTGGTCGGGTTCGGCGGCGGGGTTGCCGTACGGGTCGGCGTCGGGGTGGGGTTCGGCGGCGGGGTCGTCGGGTTGCCGCCCCCTCCGCCACCGATCTGGAGGTCGACGCAGGAGTAGAACGCGTTGGCGGTGTCGGCGATGTTCCAGATGGCGAGCAGCTTCTGCCGGCCGGAGAAACCGCTGAGGTTCACCTGGTGCGAGACGGTGGCACCGGGCTGGCGGCCGTTGTCGTTGAACAGCGCCACCCGCTGGTTGCCGATGTAGTACTCCCAGGTGCTGGTGGAGTGCCGGGCGGTGAGCACCCAGTTGAAGGTGAGCGAGGTGCCGACCGAGGTCGCCGGCCAGTTCCGGCTCTCGTCACTGAGTACGGAGAAGTGCGCGATGTTGGCGTGGCAGTTGCGCAGCCCCTTCGGACCCTCGACGCTCTGCGGTTCCCACTGGATCTGTCCACAGTTGGCGACCCGACCCTGCGCGCAGTTGGCCTGCCGGCTGGGTGGTGACGAGATGTAGCCGTGTGCCTGCGCGGGCGCGGCGACGACCAGGGTGGAGGTGATGAGGGCTGCGACCGTCAGCAGAGACAGTGCGGCAGATCTTCGCATCGAAGGGCTCCTTACTCGTACTCGGCAGGGCGCCCTTAACAATTTATAGTAAACACTATTTACAGTAAAGACCTGGAAATAAGTTTGTCGATGTGTTCGTACCCGCACACAGCGCAGCGACCCGGTATCCGCCCCACCGAGGGGCGAACACCGGGCCGCCGTGACGAACCAGCCGATCGGTCAGGTGGCCGAGATGGTGCCCGTACCGACCAGGACCAGGACCACCGTGCCGAGGATCACCCGATAGACGATGAACATCGTGTACGTGTGCCGGGCGATGAACTTCAGCAGCCAGGCCACCGCGAGGTAACCCACGATCCCGCTGACCAGGGTGGCGGTGATGGTCGCCGGCCAGCCGACCCCGTTGCTGATGTTCTCGTACTCGTCCACCACCTGGAGCGCGCCCGCCGCCATCAGCGCCGGGATGGAGAGGAAGAACGACAGCCGGGTCACGGTGACCCGGTCCAGGTCGCGCAGCAGCCCGGCGGACATCGTCGCGCCCGACCGAGAGATGCCGGGAATCAGCGCCAGGGACTGCACCGTACCGATGATCAGGGTGTCCTTCCAGGTCACGTCCGACTCGTGGCGAACCTGGGTGGCCGCCCGGTCGGCGAACCACATCACCCCGGACCACAGGATCAACGCGAACCCGACGAACCAGAGACTGCGCAGCGTGGTCTCGATCTGGTCCTTGAACAGCAGCCCGATCACCCCGATCGGGATCGAGCCCAGGATGACCGCCCAGCCGAACCGGTAGTCCGGACTCTCCCGACCCGCCGGGCTGAACACCCCGCGCACCCAGGCGGTGAAGATCCGGATCAGGTCCTTGCGGAGATAGAGCAGGGTCGCGAACACCGCGCCGACCTGGATGATCGCGGTGAACGCGGTGATGTCGGGGTCGTCGATGGAGTAGCCGAGCAGCTTTTCCAGGATGGTGAGGTGACCGGTGCTGGATACCGGCAGGAACTCGGTGAGCCCCTCCACCGCGCCCAGCAGCACCGCTTCCAGGATGTTCACATGCGCCTCTCGGAGCCGGGATGGAGGCCGGAGGACGACCGTACGGTCCGATGGATCATCCTTCGACGGGCGTTGACGCTAACGCAGTCCCGACCGTGGAAATCTGCGAGGGGAGGCGTCGGCGAAGACCGGCGGACGTACGACGGTCAGTAGGTGGGACGTTGCAGCAGGCTGAGGAACTCCACCAGGAGCCGCTCACGCAGGCGTACCGGTGCGACGTTGAGCAGGGTGTTGACCACGGCCACCCGTTCCGGCAGCGGCCCACCCGAGGCACCCTCGGCACCGCCGCCCAGCCCCAGCCCGGCGGCGAGGCCGGCGACCAGTTCCGGGGTGAGCTGCTCCGGGGTCAGCGCACCGGCCAACGCCAGCAGTTCGGCCGGTAGCTCGACCGGACCGGCGGCCCGCGCGGCAGCCGCGGCGGCACGCAGGTCCACCCCGAAATCGGCCACCCTCGGCGCCACCGACGCGGTGACGGTCAGATGGATGCTGGCCGGGAGGTCCCCGTACGCCATCTGGGGTTGGGTGTGCCAGCCACGGACGGTGAGTTCGTCCGCGAGGACGAACAGGTCGAGACCGGGATCCTCGGTGCCGAAACAGACCACGGTCGCCTCCGGCTCGGCCAGCAGCCGCAACCCGTCCACGGCGGTCACCTCGGCGGCCAGCCCGCGAACAGCGTCCACAGTGGTCCGAGCCAGGGCCAGGTAACCCGCGTCACCGACGTGCCGCAGGGTGGCGAACGCCGCCGCGATCGGCCCACCGGAACGGGTGGACGAGATCACCGGGTTGAGCATCGTGTAGCCGGGCCAGTCGGCGAAGGCGAAGTACTGCGGCTTGCGCAGCTCCGCGTCGCGGTGCAGCAGCACCGAGACGCCCTTCGGCACGTAGGCGTACTTGTGCAGGTCGACCGAGATCGAGGTGACCCCGGGTACGGCGAAGTCGAACGGGGGCACGTCCACCCCGAGCCGGCGCAGGTACGGCAACGTCCAGCCGCCGAAGCAGGCGTCCACGTGGCACCGCACCCCGGCCGCCGCCGCGATCTCCGCGATCGCGGAGATCGGATCCACCACCCCGTGCGCGTACGACGGAGCGGAACACGCCAGCAGGACCGTCTCCGGCCCGATCGCGGCGGCCACGTCGGCCGGATCCGGACGCAGCGTCTTCGGCGACACCGGCACCAGATCGAGCGCCACCCCGAGGTAGTGCGCCGCCTTCGCGAACGCCGCGTGCGCGGTCACCGGCACCACCAGGCGCGGCGCCCCGATCTCCGGGTGCGCGTCCCGTGCGGTCTTCACCGCCAGGATCAGCGACTCCGTGCCACCGCTGGTGACACTGCCGACCACCTCCGGCGCGCTGCTGCCCGGACCACCGCCGAGCGTACGGGCCGCCGCGCCGACCAGCGCGTTCTCCATCGCCAGCAGGGACGGGAACGCGGTCGGATCGAGCCCGTTCACGTGCGCCGACAGCGCGTACGCCGAGTGCGCCAACTCGTCCAGACCGGGTACCGCCGGGTCGTAGACGTACGCGAACAACCGCCCGCCGTGGGTCGGGCGGTCGGCGGCCCGCAGGCCACGGATCTCGTCCAACACCTGGGCAGCGGGTACGCCGTGCGGGGGCAGCGCGTCGAACATGGCGGACACCGTAACAGCCGACTCGCTCACCGGACCGGTCCGCTCTCGCTGACCGCCACCGATGGATCCGCCACCGGTCCAGCCTGCGCCTGCGCGAGCCGGGCCGGGGTCAGGTCGTAGCGCCGCAGCAGCAGCACCGGCAGCCCGACCAGCAGCGCCGGCAGCACGGTGAAACCGAGCAGCACCCCGAGCCGGGCGGTGTCCGACTGCGCCGCCGCCACCCCCGTGTCCGACGAGACGTAACCGAAGAGCTGCAACACCAGCCCGTAGATGCCCGGCCCGAAGGCCAGCCCGAACGTCTCCCCCGCCGTCCACACCCCGGTGAACACCCCCGCCTGGCGACGGCCGGTCCGCGCGGTGTCGTACGCGATGCAGTCCGGGAGCATCGCCAGCGCGAACACCTGGAGTCCGGCGTACCCGCACCCGATCACCACGATCACCAGGTACGGCAGGACGGCCGGCAGGAGCGGCGCGGCGACCAGCGCCAACGCCCCCGCAGCGAAGATCAGTGACGCCCGGACGAAGGCCCGCAGCTTGCCGATCCGGGCCCCGATCCTGGACCACAGCGGCATCACCAGCAGAGCCGGTCCGACAAACGACACGAACGCGATCGTCGTGCCGCTCTCGCCCGCCTCCAGGACCTGCTCGACGAAGTAGTTGACCCCGGCGAGCACGGTCGCGATCCCGGCCGCCTGGATGACAAAACAGGCCAGCAGCAACCGGAAGGGCCGGTTACCCGAGACGACCCGGAGCTGGGCCCGCAGGCTCGGCTCACTCTCGCCGACCGTACCGGCGGAGGTGCCCCGGGTGCCGAGGAAGGCGCCCACCGCACCGACGACGATCAGCACCGCCACGAACAGCCCCATCCACCGGTGTCCGGGGATGCCCGAGCCACCGGCGTTGACCACCATCGGCGCGACCGCACCGGAGACCAGGATGGCCACCGCCAGCACCGCGATCCGCCAGGTCATCAGGCGGGTACGTTCCTCGTAGTCGGCGGTCAGCTCGGCCGGCATCGCCACGTACGGCACCTGGAAAAAGGCGAACGCGGTCGCGGTGGCCAGGAAGGCGAACGCGACGTACCAGCCGGCGTCGGTGCCGGTGCCGACCGGTCCGACGAACATCGCCGCGAACAGCACCGCCAGCGCCACCCCGCCCACCAGCAGGAACGGCCGGCGCGGCCCCCAGGGCGAGCGGGTCCGGTCGGAGATCCGCCCGACCACCGGGTTCACCACGACGTCCCACGCCTTCGGCAGCAGGACCAGCAGTGCCGCGATGCCGGCCGCGATGCCCAACGTGTCCGTCAGGTACGGCAACAGCACCAATCCGGGTACGGTGCCGAACGCCCCGGTGGCCAGCGATCCGAGCGCATAGCCGGCATGCACCCGGCGGGGCAGGCCGGTCCCGGCCGGCGAGGCAGTCATGGGGCCGAATGCTAACGGCGGTACGCGGTCCGCCCCACCCCCCGAAGATCCGATTCCGACCGCCCGGAAGGTGTCCGGCCGCGCCACTTGCCCGGTCCCGCGGGAGCGCCACTTGCCCGGTCCTGCGGGAGCGCCGCCTGCTCAGTGGTGCGGGAACCAGGCGGCGTTGCGCAGGTCGACCTTGTCGCCGCGCATCGGGGTGCCCTCGGCGACCAGACTGGCCCGCGCCCGCGACTCGTGCCCCGGCGGCAGCCGGCCGGCCGAGTTCACCACCCGGTACCAGGGCACACCGCCACCGTGCCGCTTCATGATCGACCCGACCTGGCGGGCGGAGTTGCGCCCGGACCGGTCGGCCAACGCGTCCGCTATCGCCCCGTACGACATCACCCGTCCCGACGGGATCCGCTCGACCAGCGCCAGTACGGCCTCGACGTACTCTTCCGTCGTCACGGATCGCCAGCATATGGGAGCCGACCGCCGGCCAGCGGCGATAACCGCGCAGAATGGGCGGGTGCGTGAAGCAGTCACGGCAGCGCGGCGGATCGTGGTCAAGGTCGGCTCGTCCTCGCTGACCACCGCCAGCGGCGGACTCGACACCGATCGGGTCGACGCCCTCACCGACGTACTCGCCGCGCTGGCGGCGGACGGGCGGGAGATCGTGCTGGTCTCCTCCGGTGCGATCGCCGCCGGTCTCGCCCCGCTGGGGCTGCCCCGCCGACCGCGTGACCTGGCCACCCAGCAGGCCGCCGCGAGCGTCGGGCAGGGCCTGCTGATCGGCCGGTACGCGGCCAGCTTCGCCCGGCACGGACGCACCGTCGGGCAGGTCCTGCTCACCGTCGACGACGTCACCCGACGGGTGCACTACCGCAACGCGTACCGGACCCTGCGCAAGCTGCTCGACCTGCGGGCCGTACCGATCGTCAACGAGAACGACACGGTCGCCACCGAGGAGATCCGGTTCGGCGACAACGACCGGCTCGCCGCCCTGGTCGCCGCCCTGGTCCAGGCCGACCTGCTGGTGCTCCTCTCCGACGTCGACGCCCTGTACACCGGCGACCCCGCCAAGCCCGGCACCACCAGGATCGAACAGGTGCACAGCACCGACGACCTGGCCACGGTGACGATCGGCCGGGCCGGGCGGGCCGGTGTCGGCACCGGCGGCATGGTCACCAAGGTCGAGGCGGCCAGGATCGCCACCGGCTTCGGCATCCCGGTCGTGCTCACCGCCGCCCCGCTCGCCGCCGAGGCGCTGGCGGGGGCGTCGGTCGGCACCCTCTTCCATCCGGCCGTACACCGGCCCGGTGCCCGGCTGTTCTGGTTGGCCCACGCCACCTCGCCCCGGGGTCGGCTGCACCTCGACCCGGGCGCGGTGCAGGCCGTGGTGACCCGCCGCAAGTCGCTGCTGCCAGCCGGCATCACCGCCGTCGACGGCACCTTCACCGCCGGTGACCCGGTCGACCTGGTCGACATCCTCGGCATCCCGGTCGCCCGTGGGCTGGTCAACTACGACGCGGTGGAACTGCCCGGACTGCTGGGGCGCTCCACCGGCGAACTCGCCGCCGCCCTCGGCCCGGCGTACGAGCGCGAGGTCGTCCACCGTGACGACCTGGTCCTGCTGTGAAGAACGAGGAGTTCGAGATGACTGTCAGCGAGCAGGCACGTCGGGCCCGTACGGCGGCGAATGCGCTCGCCACCGCGACCCGTACCGCCAAGGACGCCGGCCTGCACGCGATGGCCGACGCGCTGGTCGCCCGTACGCCGGAGATCCTGACCGCGAACGAGGCGGACCTGGCGGCCGGACGCGCGGCCGGGCTGTCCGCGGCGATCCTGGACCGGTTGGCCCTCACCTCGGACCGGGTGGCCGCCATCGCCGCCGCGTTGCGGGAGATGGCCGGGCTCGCCGACCCGGTCGGTGAGGTGGTACGCGGTTCGACCCTCCCCAACGGCCTGGAACTGCGCCAGATCCGGGTCCCGTTCGGGGTGGTCGGCATCATCTACGAGGCGCGCCCGAACGTGACCGTGGACGCCGCCGGCATCTGCCTCAAGTCCGGCAACGCGGCCCTGCTGCGGGGTTCCTCGTCGGCGGCGCACTCGAACGCCGCCCTGGTCGAGGTGCTGCGGGACGCGGTCACCGGTGCCGGGCTGCCGGCCGACGCGATCCAGCTCCTCGACGCCTCGTCCCGCGACTCGGTCAAGGAGTTGATGCGGGCCCGTGGGCTGGTCGACGTGCTGATCCCGCGCGGCGGGGCGTCGCTGATCCGGACCGTGGTCGAGGAGTCGACCGTGCCGGTGATCGAGACCGGGGTGGGTAACTGCCACGTCTACGTCGACGCCGCCGCCGACGTGGCGAAGGCCGTCGACATCGTGCTCAACTCCAAGACCCAGCGCCTGTCGACCTGCAACACCGCCGAGTCGCTGCTGGTGCACGCCGACATCGCGGACGCGTTCCTGCCGGCCATGCTGGCCGCGTTCGACACCGCCGGGGTGACCGTGCACGGCGACGACCGGGTCCGGGCCTACTCGGCCGAGGTGGTGCCGGCGACCGAGGAGGACTACGGCACGGAGTACCTGGCCGCGGAGATCTCGGCCGCCGTGGTCGACTCGCTCGACGTCGCGGTCGAGCACATCCGGCGGTACGGCACCCAGCACACCGAGGCGATCGTCACCGACTCGGTCGGCGCGGCCCGGGAGTTCGTGGCCCGGGTCGACTCGGCCGCGGTGATGGTCAACGCCTCGACCCGGTTCACCGACGGCGGCGAGTTCGGCTTCGGCGCGGAGATCGGCATCTCCACCCAGAAGCTGCACGCCCGTGGCCCGATGGGGCTGCCCGAGCTGACCTCCACCAAGTACGTCGTCACCGGCGACGGCCACCTGCGCGGCTGACCGCCGGGCCCGGTTCACCCGCAGGTCGGGTCCGCCGGCCGACCGGTTCAGCGGGCGGCGCGGATGACCAGCAGCGTGGTGTGCACGTCGAAGGTGTCGCCGTCCTCGCTCGGCCAGCCACCGTCGCTGCGCTGGGTCTCGGCCAGCCGGCGGCGGGCGGCGACCAGCAGCCAGTCGTCCGGGTTGACCCCGACCCGGACCAGCGCCGACGCCATCCAGGCCACGTCGGCCGGGGACATCTGCGGCAGCCGGTCACCCAGCACGCCCTGGATCCGCGCCGACTCGTAGAACAGCTCCTGCCGGTAGAGCACGGCGGCCGACAGCCAACCGGCGGCCAGGAACGACGGCCAGGTGCCGTCGGGCTTCAACCGGTCGGCGATCGCCCTCGCGGCGGCCTGCACCGACCCGGCGTACGCGCCGCCGACCCGGTGGTCCAGCGGTCCGGCGGCACGGGCGTCGAGCCCGGCCACGGTGAGCCAGAACCCGGCGTTGGCGGTGAGGAAGAGTTCCGCCTCGGCGTCGCCGGGCTTCGCCCAGTCCGGCGCCTCCCGGGCCAGTGACTCGTCCTCCTCCCAGGTGCCGTCCGGTCGCTGCCGGCTCGCGAGCCAGTCCAGCGCCTTCCGGGCGGCGGGCCGGTCGAGGGCGCCGAGGTCGTCGAGTTCGGCCAGCCGGAAGCAGGTGGCGTCGACCGAGGCGATCCCACCGCCCCAGACCGCGGGCCAGCCACCGTCCGGGGCCGACCCCATCTCGACGTCGCCGATCACCTCCGGCAGGGGTGGTGCGCCGGTACGCAACCAGGAGAGTCGAGCCCGGTCCACCGCGTCGCCGTGCGCCACGACAAAGCCGATCGCACCGTCCATGTCCACCACGGGAGAGAAGGCTACCGGCGGGAAACTTTCTCTGCCTCGGTAAGTCAGCCGAGGTCAACCAGCCACTCGGCAGGTCCGGTCATAGGCCCCGGTCAATCCGAAACCCGACCACGGATGACCAAAAGGGCTCCTTCCGTACCGAACCTTCGGCACGGAAGGAGCCCTCGTCGAACACTGCGCACCCGGAGGGTGACGGTACGTGGTGTGATCCTCAGTACGCCGGCAGCGCCGGGTCGACCTGCTTGATCCAGGCCAGCACCCCGCCCTGTACGTGCACCGCGTCCCGGAACCCGGCCGCCTTCAGCGCCGCCAGGGCCTCCGCCGAACGGACCCCCGACTTGCAGTGCAGCACGATCTGCCGGTCCTGCGGCAGCTTGGCCAGCGCCTCACCGGAGAGGATGTCGCCCTTGGGGATCAGGGTCGAACCGGGGATGCGGACGATCTCGTACTCGGCCGGCTCCCGGACGTCGATCAGGAAGTGGTCCTTGCCGGTGTCCTGCCACTCCTTGAGCTCCGAGGCGGTGATGGTCGAGCCGACCACCGCGTCCTGCGCCTCGGTGGAAACCGCGCCGCAGAAGTCCTCGTAGTCCTCCAGCAGGTCGGTCACCGTGGGGTTCTCACCGCAGAGCACGCAGCCCGGATCCTTGCGGACCTTGATCTTGCGGTACTCCATCTCCAGGGCGTCGTACACGGTCAGCCGGCCGACCAGCGGCTCACCGATGCCGGTCAGCAGCTTGATCGCCTCGGTCACCTGGATCGAGCCGATCGACGCGCAGAGCACACCGAGCACGCCACCCTCGGCGCACGACGGCACCATGCCGGGCGGCGGCGGCTCCGGGTAGAGGCAGCGGTAGCACGGGCCGTGCTCGGCCCAGAAGACCGACGCCTGGCCGTCGAACCGGTAGATCGAACCCCAGACGTACGGCTTGCCGAGCAGCACCGCGGCGTCGTTGACCATGTACCGGGTGGCGAAGTTGTCGGTGCCGTCGACGATCAGGTCGTACTGGCCGAACAGCTCGCGTACGTTGTCCCGGTCCAGCGCGGTGTTGTGGATCACGACGTTGACCAGCGGGTTGATCTCCCGAACGGTCGCCGCGGCGGACTCCGCCTTCGGGCGGCCGATGTCCGACTGGCCGTGGATGATCTGGCGCTGGAGGTTCGACTCGTCGACGGTGTCGAAGTCGACGATGCCCAGCGTGCCGACACCGGCCGCGGCCAGGTACATCAGCGCCGGAGAGCCCAGGCCCCCGGCGCCCACACAGAGCACCCGGGCGTTCTTGAGCCGCTTCTGCCCCTCGACCCCGACGTCGGGAATGATCAGGTGGCGGGAATAGCGGCGGATCTCGTCAACGGTCAGCTCGGCGGCGGGTTCGACGAGCGGGGGCAACGACACGGTGAACTCCCCGGAATCGATAGTGGTGTGCCGCGCCATTGTCGCTCGGGACACCGGGCATTGACCATGAGGTGGAACACCTGTCCCGTAAACCGGGGCGGGAATAGCCGGCGGTCGGGCCGCCGTACCCCGGGCGGGGAGCCCGGCGGACCACGGAACGGCAGGTCAGACCGGCGGTCCCTCGTACCGGCGCCCGTCCAGGTACGGCCACGAGTTGGCCACGCAGCCGTTGAGGAACAGCGTCTGCTGCTGCATCACCGGTGCCGGCCTGCCCTTGCCCGGACACTGCTCGTGCCCGTGTCCCAACTGGTGGCCGGTCTCATGGTTGATCACGTACAGCCGGTAGTCGGCCAGCGGCAACTTCGCCGCGACCAGGTAGTCGACCGAGAGCATCCACCGGTTCAGGTTGATGATCACCTTACCCGGCGTCCGGCACGACGTGTACGGCTCACCGTCGATCCGGATGTCGGTCCCACCGGCGGCGCACATCCGGGCCGCGGTGTCGGCCGTGGCGAGGTAGACGGTGAAGTCGTAGTTCGAACCCTCCGGCACCCGCTGCAACCGGAGCTGTCCGCTGCCGGTCCAGCTACGCGGGTCGCTCAGGGTCTCGTCCACCGCCGCCGAGAACTCCTTCACGTCCTCACCGGAGCCGTCCTCGGTGGCGACCCGGTAGCGCCGCAGCACCCCCGCCTGCCCGGCCACCTTGCCCACACCGGTGCCGTACCGGAAGGTGTTCTTCCCGGACTGTGGCACCGGGCCGGGCATCCGCAGCAACGGCGGCTTCGGCGACGCCGACGGTGACGTGCCGGGCTTCGCCGGGGGCGTCACGGCCGCCTGGGCGGCGTTGACGCCCGCCGGTGGTCCGGTCACCGACAACGGCCGCTCGGCCGCGGTCAACCGGTTGACCAACGGCGGGCCGACCAACCCGATCAGCACACCCACGACCGCCACGAGAACCGCCGTGACGATAGCGAGCCGTCGTCCGCGCGGAGCTTCCCGCCGCCGGACCCCGCGGTACCGATCCGAGTCGTTCGCCCTGGTGGCACGGGCTCGGGACCGGGATCGTGAACTGGAAGTGGACATCGTTGACCAGCGTGCCACGTCACGGTCAGTAGCGCAGCATTGCCGTCTCATCCAGTAGGGCAACCACCGCACGGGCGACCGTACGGGGTACCTCGAGCTGGGCCACGTGCCCCACTCCGTCCAGCATCAACAGCCGGCTGTCCGGGATCACCCGGGCCGCCTGGGGTGCCACCCGGATGTCCACCAGCCGGTCCTGCCGGCCGCCGATGACCAGCGTCGGCGCCTTCACCAGCCGGGCGATCCGCCACATTGAACCGGCACCCGGCAGGTACGCCCGTACGAAGCTGCTGACCAGACCGCGCAGCGTACGCAGGTAGGCGGCGGCGTAGTGCTCGGCGGTGTACCGGATCCGGATCTCCTCGATCGCCTCCCGCCGCCGCTGGTCGTTGATCCGGGTGATGTCCGCCACGCACGCCGTGAGCACCTGCAGGGCCATGTCCTCGGGCGCGATCTGGGTCAACCGCCGGTACGCGAGCCGCTCCGCCATCGGCACCGCCAGCAGCGGCAGCATCCGGCCCTGCAGTGACCGCCGGGGGTCGAGGAAGGGCATCGCCGGGGAGATCAGGGTGAGGGTGCGTACGAGGTCGGGACGGAGTCCGGCGACGCGTACCGAGACCGCGCCGCCGAGGGAGTTGCCGAACAGGTGCACCGGCCCCCGGTCGGCGTACTCGAGATAGCGGATCACCCGGTCGGCGAAGGCGGGCACGGTGTAACTGCGTCCCGGTTCGCTGAAGCCGAAGCCGGGCAGGTCGATCGCCTGACCGTCGAGCCGGTCGGCGAGCAGGCCGGCCAGGTCGGTCCAGTTCTGCCCGGAGCCGCCCAGCCCGTGGACGTAGAGCGCCGGCTCGGCGTCCGGGGACGTCGCGGGGGTGTCCCGTACGTAGGTCACCAGACCGTCGAGGAGCACCGGTCGACCGGGCCAGGGTGGTGGACATCCGTCCCGGCGGAAGAGTTCGTCCGCCCCGAGGGCCGCACGCTTCATCTATCCAGTGTGCCGCGAACCGGGCCCGGTCCGCCCGTACGCCCCTTATCCACTGATGCGCTCTCTGACGGGCGCTCAGACGAGCAGTGCCTCCAACCGCCGGTTGACCGCGGCCAGGGTGGCCCGGACCACCGCCTGCCGGGGATCGCCCGCGACCAGCGCGGAACCGGCGAGCTGTTCCACCCACCCGTCGCAGACCAGCAGCACCACCACGGTCGCCACCTCGCAGCTCCCGAACGGGACCACCGCCGCGTGCTCCACGAAGCACCGCCCCATCTCGGTCACCCGGGCCGAGGCGCTGAGCAGTTCGTCGATCGCGACCGCGGCCGAGACCGCGCAGAGCCGGAGCACGTAACCGTCCACCGCCGGCCCGGACGCCAGCCCGGTCGCCCGCTGCTCACCGGCGGCGAGCCGTACCTCGACGGTCGCCTCCAGGCCGAAGGTGCTCACCTGGACGTGGTCCAGGACCACCCGGGGGCCGGGGACGCCGCCGGGATTGAGCGGCCTCGACGGTGCGGTCTCGGTGGTCGTGGGCTGACCCCCGGAGTACGAGGACCCCGCGGTCACCGGGCTGCCGGTGGCCATTCCCCCGGACACACCGGTTCCACCGCCGTACGGGCCGACCGGGCGCTCCTCCACGGCCGCCCGGCCCTGGTGCGCGGTGGCCGTCCGGCGTCGGCGGGGCGGTTCGGCGGGCTCCTCGACCGGCCGGTCGTCGGCAACCGCCGAACGAGGGTCGGGCTGGGCGACGGCGGGTGGGGCGGACGCCGGGGCCACGGATCCCGGAGCGGCGGGCATCATCGCGCCCTGCATCGGGGTGCCGGGGAGCATCGCGCCGGGCACCGGGGTGCCGGGCAGCTTCGGCGCCGCCGCCAGGCCCATCCGGTCCTGGAGCAACCGGGCGACCTGACGGCTCACCTCGGCCGGATCCGCCCCGTCGGCGAGGTCCAGTCGCAGGCTGTGCGCACCGGCCGGGGTCGTACGCAGGGACGCGTCCCGTACCCCGGGCACACCCCGTACGGCGGCCAGGATCGCCTTGACGTCGAAGCCCTCGGGTCGGTCCCGGAGTTGGCTGGGTGCGTCCTCGCGCCGCAGGTGGGTGGCGATCCGGGCGAGTTCGGGGGTTTCCGCCGAGGGCTCCGGCGGGATCGGTTCGGCCATCGTCGGTACGTCCGGCTCGGCCGGCACCCGTTGCGGGAGCGCCTCCGGCGCGGGTTCCGCCGCCCGGATCGCCGGGCCCTGGTCGACCGGACCCGCCTGTTGCGGCCCGGCCGGATAACCGGGGTACGGCGCTCCCCACGGACGTTCGGGTCCGTTCGGGTACCCACCGCCCCGTCCCGCCGGCTCACCGGGGGCGGGATAACCCGCAGGTTCGCCGGGCCCGGGGTAACCCGCAGGTTCACCGGGCCCGGGGTAACCCACCTGCTCGCCGGGCGCGGGGTAGCCTGCCTGCTCACCGGGCGCCGGGTAACCCGCTGGGTCACCGGGTGCCGGGTAGCCGGACGGCTCGCCCCCGGCCGGGTATCTCCCCGGTCCGGCGGCCGACGGGTAGCCCTGCGTCGGCTCCGGACCCGGTAGCTGGCCGGGTGCCGGCACGGGGCTCGAATCAGGCCATCCGGGCGAGTCGTCGTGACGGGCGCGACGCGCTTCGGGGTCCTGGGTGTCCTTCGCCCACGGCGGTGCCCAACCGGACGCCCAACCCGGCCGGGACTGCTCGGCCGGCTGCTGGGGTTCGGGCGCGGAACGGGGCCACTCGCTGCCGCCGTCCCCGCTGGACTGCGGGGTCTCCGACCGGGACCAACCGGGGCCGGAGGCGCCTGCCGTCGCTTCGGACGCCGCCTCGTTGCGGGCCCAGGACGCGGCGGCGGCCTGCAGACCGCTGCCGGACCGGGCCCAGGCCGGACGGTCGGAATCGGCGGCCGGTGACCCGGCGCCGGATCGCGCCCAGGCCGGACGGGCCGGTTCACCGGCGTCCTGTCCACCCTCGGACCGGGCCCAGGCCGGACGACCGTCGTCCTCCGGGGCGGCAGCGGCGCGGTTGCGCTCGGGTCCGGATGTCTCGGCCTCGGCGGCGGAGCGCACCCAACCGGCTTCGGCACCACCACCGGACCGGGCCCAGGCGGGCCGGGCGGCTCCGGCGCGGTCCGACTCGTGCTCCGGCTCCGGTACGGCCGTTCGTTCGTGGGATTCCGGGGCGTCCCGGTGCGGTGGCGGCTGCTCCCGCTCGGCCGGGCGGTCGGCGGTCCGCGCTCCCCGATCGGCCGGGTTCGCCGGAATGGGCACTGATTCCAACCGCTTCGGCGGGGTCAGGTCGTAGTTCGGCACCGCACGGAAGACGGGTGCGGGTTCGAATCCGGGCGGCGTAGGGCCGGGTTGGGCCGGCTGACCGGCCGGCGGGGCCGAGGTCGGTACGGATTCGCCGTACGCGTGGCGGGCCGACTCGGCGTCCGGCGACTCGGCCGGACCCTGCGTCGCCGAGGCCCGGTCGGTCGCACCGCCGGGCCGGTCCTGACCGGTCGAAGCCCGGTCCGTCACCGCGCCGGGGCGGTCCCCGACCGCCGCCAGGGGCCGATCCCGACCACCGGCGGACCTGTCCGGTACGGACGACAGACGGTCCTGTTCCGGCTGGCCGGGACGCTCCGGTGCCGACGGTGGACGCGGCGCCGGTACGGCGATCCGCTCCGGTCCGAAATCCTCCGGGTACGCGTACTCGGGCTCGCCCTGGTACGGGTAGGGCGGCCCACTGGCCGGTGCCCGGTACGCCGCCGCCGGCGGTTCCGGGTAGTGCCGGTCACCGAAGGTCGCCCCGTTGGTCGGCTGCCCGGACTCGCGGCCCGCGCCGGTCGGAACCGTCGGGTCGGCGTACCTCGTCGCCGGGTCGGCCGCCCATGACGGCGGACCCCCCGGTTCCGGCGACTGGCGCCACCTCGGCCGTGAGTCGGAGCCGCCATCGGCCGGCTCGGCCCCGTTGGGCCAGCCGGAATCGGCCGCCGCCCACCCATTGGCCGGCCGGGCCAGGTCACCGTGCGGACCTGCCCCGTTGCCGTTCTCGCCCGGTGCGGCGGCCCCGGGTTGCCCTGTTTCGTCCACCGTGCGCTCCTTGGTCGCCCCCGCTGAGGCTACCGTGTGGTGACAGTGGCGATAAGTTACAGCGGTGGCCTAATTCGGCGGCGCGACGCGATACGTCGATCCGTTCTGATCGAGGTCGATGGTTGTGCGATGTGTGAGACACGGAGGTTCCCATGACCGCTGCTGCGGAGAACGGTGCGCAGACAGCAGGCCGACCTACCCGGCTGCCTCGCTCGGCCCGGCGTAAGCAGTTGCTGGCCGCCGCCCAGGAGGTTTTTGTCGCCCAGGGCTACCACTCGGCGGCGATGGACGACATCGCGGAGCGGGCCGGGGTCTCCAAGCCGGTGCTGTACCAGCACTTCCCGGGCAAGCTCGAGCTGTACCTGGCGCTGCTGGACACCCACGCCGACGCGATCGTGGCGATGGTCCGGGAAGCGATCGCGGCCACCCCGGACAACAAGGATCGGGTCAGTGGCGCGGTACGGGCGTACTTCGACTTCATCGACCACAAGAGCGAGGCGTTCCGGCTGGTCTTCGAGTCGGACCTGCGCAACGAGCCGGCCGTACGGGAGCGGGTGGAGCGGGTCGAGCAGGGCTGCATCGCGGCGATCGCCGACACGATCATCTCGAACACCGGCGTGCACCGGGCGCGGGCCGAGTTGCTCGCCTCCGGCCTGGTCGGGGCGGCCGAGACGGCGGCCCAGTTCTGGCTGGCCGGCGGGCGTCAGGTGCCGAAGTCCGAGGCGGAGGCGCTGCTCGCCGCCCTGTCCTGGCGTGGCATCGCCAGCTTCCCCCTCCAGGGCGAGTCGGCCTGACGGATACCTCCGCTCATCGGATAGCCTTCGCAACGGCGAAGTTTCGCCCTGGATGAGGAGGTCCCGTGGAGGTCAAGATCGGCGTGCAGTACGCGCCGCGCGAGTTGGTGCTGGAGAGCGCGCAGACGCCGGCCGAGATCGAGCAGATCGTGACCGACGCCATCGCCAACGACGGCACCCTGTCCCTGACCGACGAGAAGGGTCGCCGGATCATCGTCCCGGTGACCAAGGTCGCGTACGTCGAGATCGCCGAGGCGTCCCCTCGGGCCGTCGGTTTCGTCGCCCGCTGACCCGGTCCTTCCCGACGGGCTGACGACCCCGACACCGGCCGACCGGCCGGTCCGGGGCCCAGCCCGTCGCCCAACAGACCGGCCGCCCGTCCCACCGGGTCGCGCGGTCGGTCACGCGGCCCCCGCTGCCCCTGTCGGGGTCGGCCACCTCATGGGTGGAGCCCCCGAGCAGCCGTCCCGCCTGCGACACCCTCTCCCCGACCGACGGCCCTCGCCGTCGAACCGGCCGAATCGGACAACCAGCCCGACCCGTGCACACCGGTGACGAGTACCCCGGTGTGGCCGGAACCGCCGATTGGCGCCCGGCTCGGAAGCGCGCGATGGTAATCCGCACCACAGTGCGTACCCCCGGTTGGAGCCCCATCAGCGCGAGTAGAGGCGACATTTGCCCGGCTCAGGTAACATGGAGCAGTTGCCGTAGGTCTCGAGTACCTCGAAATGCTTCCTGCGGCGCGCGTGCGGCCCGGTTTGAGTCGGCATCTCTGCCGCAGACCGTGTGGCCCGCGCCAAACCGAAACCGCGCCCTACGGACTGACGGGGCGCACCCACGAGAGGGCACCCCCACAACCAGATGAGCGATCAAATCGAAGAAGTTATGGCTGGCCAGGACCTGGCCGCCGACGCTCCGGTGCGCCCGGAGGCACCGACCTTCGCGGACCTGGGCGCACGTCAGGAGACCGTGGACGCGCTCGCCGCCGTCGGTATCCTGCGCGCGTTCGCGATCCAGGAGTACGCCCTGCCGATCGCGCTGCGCGGCACCGACCTGATCGGCCAGGCGCCGACCGGCACCGGCAAGACCCTGGGCTTCGGCGTACCGCTGCTGGAGCGGGTCACCGCGCCCGCCGAGGGCAGCACCGGCGTACCGCAGGCGCTTGTCGTCGTACCGACCCGTGAGCTGGGCCTGCAGGTTGCCAAGGACATCGCCGCCGCCGGCAAGACCCGTGGCGTACGCGTACTGCCGATCTACGGCGGGGTGGCGTACGAGCCGCAGGTCGAGGCGCTGCGCAAGGGTGTCGAGATCCTGGTCGGTACGCCCGGCCGGTTGATGGACCTGGCGAAGCAGAAGCACCTGCGGCTCGACGGGGTGCACGCCCTGGTTCTCGACGAGGCCGACCGGATGCTCGACCTGGGCTTCCTCGACGACGTCGAGAAGATCCTGGCGATGTTGCCGGAGAAGCGGCAGACGATGCTCTTCTCGGCCACCATGCCGGACCCGATCGTCACGTTGGCCCGGCGCTTCCTGCACCAGCCGGTGACGATCCACGCCGGGCACACCGCCGAGACCGGGCCGTCGCCGCTGACCCAGCAGCTCGTCTACCGCACCCACTCGATGAACAAGGTCGAGATCGTCGCCCGGATCATGCAGGCAGAGGGCCGTGGCCTGACGATGATCTTCACGCGGACCAAGCGGGCCGCCGACCGGGTCGCCGAGGACCTCGACTTCCGGGGCTTCGCGGTCGCGGCGGTCCACGGTGACCTGGGACAGGGTGCCCGGGAGCGGGCGCTGCGGGCGTTCCGTACCGGCAAGATCGACGTCCTGGTCGCCACCGACGTCGCGGCCCGTGGGCTCGACGTCACCGGTGTCACCCACGTGATCAACTACGACTGTCCGGAAGACCAGGACACGTACACGCACCGGATCGGTCGTACCGGCCGGGCCGGCGCCACCGGTGTCGCGATCACCTTCGTCGACTGGGACGACATGCCCCGGTGGCGGATCATCGACAAGACGCTCGGGCTCGACATGCCGGAGCCGCCGGAGACGTACCACACGTCCCCGCACCTCTACACCGACCTGCACATCCCGACCGACGTCTCGGGCACGCTGCCGACCGCCGACCGGACCCGGGTCGGCCTCTCCGCCGAGGTCGAGGAAGACCTCGGCGGCCGGTCCCGCACCGCTCGCCGCCCCGAGGGCGGCCGGGGCGGCGACAGCGCCGGTCGCGGCGCGGGTCGTACCCGGGGCCGCCGGGACGGCGACGGTCGCTCCGGCGGTGGCCGACCGGCCGCCACCACCCCGGACGCGCCGGTCGACCAGGCCGACGAGGTGGTCCGGACCAGCACCCGGCAGCGCCGTCGGCGTCGCGCGGGCGAGGTTGTCGTCGGTGACGGCACCGACACCGGCACCGCCGCTGCCACCGTGGTCGTGACCGACGGCACCGGCCCGGTCGCCGAGACCACCGGCGACGGATCGGACGAGGCCGGCACCGGTCGCACCCGTACCCGGCGCCGCCGCCGTGGCGGTCGGGGTTCGCGGGCCGGTTCGGCATCCACCGACACCGGCGCCACCGATTCCGGTACGCCGAACGCGCGCTCCACGGGCGACGGTTCGGCCCCGGCGGACTCCGCCAGCGCCTGACCCCCGTCACCACAGCTCATCGGTTCCGGCCTCCCCGATCATCGGCGGAGGCCGGAACCGTGTCGGCCCTCGACCCGACCCCGCTCGAAAAGGCCAGGTAGACACATGCCCGAACAACTCGAACTCGCACTCGCCGAGGTACGGGCGCTGCTGCTCGATCCCGGGCTGACCCGTGCGGTCGCCGCCGGCCGTCGCCGGGGACAGGCACCGACCCTGGTCCGCGCCGAACTGCGACCGGTGGCCCTCAAGGCCGGTCCCCGGCTACAGATCGCGACCTTCGACGGCTCCCGGCCGTACACCCGGAACGTGGCACCAGGTCCGGAGTCGGACGAGGCGGTGGACGCCCTGCTGGCCGAGCCGTTCGGCAACTGGCACGTGGAGACGGCGACCGCCACCGTCCAGGTACGGGTGACCAAGAAGGGCGACGCCCAGGTGCACCGGGCGGCTGCCGACCGTACGTCGGTCGCACCGGCCGGACACGACCGGGCCAAGGAGTACCTGCTCGATCCGGGCGACCCGCTGTTCGCCGCGGTCGGCGGCAGCGCGGCCAAGCGCCGCCAGGTCGACGCGTTCCTCCGGGCGCTGGCGGCAACCCTCCCGGCCGAGCTGACCGGGCCGTTGCGGGTGGTCGACCTCGGCTGCGGCAACGCGTACCTGACCTTCGCGGCGTACCGCTATCTGACCGGGCGCGGGGTGGAGGTCGAACTGGTCGGTGTGGACGTACGGGAGGACCAGCGGCAGCGCAACACCGAGCTGGCCGAGGAACTGGGGTGCGCCGACCGGGTACGGTTCGTCGCCGGCACCATCCTGGACGCGGTGGTCGAACCGGCACCCGACCTGGTGCTGGCCCTGCACGCCTGCGACACCGCCACCGACGAGGCACTCGCCCGCGCGGTCGGGTGGGGCGCCCGGTGGGTGCTCGCCGCCCCGTGCTGCCACCACGACCTGGCCCGGCAGTTGCGTGCCCGGCCGGCTCCGGAGCCGTACGACCTGCTGACCCGGGAGGGCATCCTGCGGGAGCGGTTCGCCGACGTACTCACCGACTCGCTGCGGGCCGGGTTGCTGCGGCTGCACGGGTACCGGGTCGAGGTGGTCGAGTTCGTCGACAGCCAGCACACGCCACGCAACCTGCTGCTGCGCGCCCGTCGTACCGGTGCCGAGCCGACACCGGAGCAGCGGACGGAGTACCGGGGACTGGTGTCGCAGTGGCAGGTCGTACCCCGGTTGGAAACCCTGCTGGGCTGACCCGCGCGGGTCAGCGGCGGCGGTCCCCGTTGCTGTCGCCCGGCGTACGCCCGGACGGGGTGGGAACGTCGTACGCCGTGGTCGGGAACGGTACGACGTTGCCGTTGCTCTCGGCCTCGGCGTTGCCGGCGGCGGCGAAGGCGTTCCAGGAGATGTCGACCAGCAGCCGCTTGAGTTCGGCGTGCCGGTCGGCGGCGTTGCGCTGCAACGCCATCCGGACCCCGAGCACTACCGACACCAGGGTGGTGATGATCGTCCCGGTGGCGGCCAGTACGTGCAGTCCGCTCACCTCCGTACGCGTGAAGACCAGCACCAGCAGCCAGATCCAGAAGCCGGCCGCGAAGACCGCGGCCTTGGCCACGAAGAACAGGCTGATCGATCCGGGTCGGTGTGGGAGCGGTGGGGCTGGATTGGCCACGTTGATCCTCTTCACTCGCCTCGGTGGGGACGTGCCAGCAGGCGATGGACGCCAGACGACGGTCAGCGGTCGACCGGCCTGACTCGATTCGGTCGACCCGCGCGATGGTCGAGCATAGTGGATTCAACCGATCACCGGGAGTGGTGGGCGCCCCGGTCGACAGGTCTCCCGCTACCCCCCCGGTCAGCGGGAGACCGTCGCCGTGGCGCCCCGCGCCGGGCGCTCCCACTCCGGACAGGCCAGGGCGGGTCGTCGATCCGGCGCCGAGGCACCACCGGGGCAGTCCCGGCCACGAGACTAGTCGATGGCTGCTTGAGTGGCGAAGCGCCGAGATGGCACTACGCTCAAGGGGCAAAGGTCGTGCTCCAGCAGGAGAGGGCTGTCCACTGACAATGGGTGCCGCATCGGACTCACCCCAGGCGGCATTCGCCCGCTTCGTCCGCAGAGCCATCGACGACGCCAAGGACGACCGAGGTTGGAGCGTCACCGACCTGGCCGCACACACCGGCGTCGGACGGTCCACCGTGTTCCGCTGGTTGGCCGGCGACTGGCACGACTATCCCGAGTTGGCGAAGGTGCGCGGCTTCTGCGCCGCGCTCGACGTACCGGTCACGGCGGCGTTCCGGGCGCTCGGCCTGCCCGACGGCGAACCGGTCCGCGACGACCGTCGCCGTACCCCGTCCGGCACGACAGTCCGCGCGGGTCGCGCCACGAAACGCGGTGATACGCAGATCGACGCGGACGTACGGGTGATCCTCACCCGGCTCGCCGACCCGACCGTGCCGGCGGACGAGAAACAACTGATCCGCGACCTGCTGCGTTACCTCGCCCAACGCCCGGTACGCAAAGCCGGCTGAGCCCGAGCCGGGGATCAGGGCACGATCAGGGTGAACTCGGCGGTGTGCACCACCCCGGCGACCTGGAAGTCGAAGAACATCCGGTAGCTACCCGGACTCGGCGCGGCCAGCCAGAACTTCACCGCACCGCCGACCAGTTGCTCCTCCGGGTGCACGTGCACATAGCCCAGGTCACCGGCACGCAACGTGACCAGGTGCCCGTACGCGCCCAGGTAGCGCTCCAGCCCGGCCACCGGGCTGCCGTTGGCGAAGACCCGGAACAGCAGCGGTTGGGTGGCACCCACCTGCGGGGTCCCCTCGTACGTGACCGTGAACTCCCCGACCGTCGCCTCCCGTGCCGCCGCCGGCAGGGCCGTCGGGGTGTAGTCGCCGTTGACGACCAGGTCGACGCCGAGCGTGGCGGCGGTCTCCTTGCCGGTGGCGTCGAGCGCGGTGAAGTCGGCGTACGCCCGCCAGATGCCGGGCGTGGCCAGGGTCAGCGGCACGGTCCAGGTGCCGTCCGGTGCCATCGTCGGGTGCAGGTGCTGGTAGCCGGAGAGATCACGGCGGGCCACGATCAGGTGCAACTGCTTGTCGTGGACAACCGTGAACTTCGTGACCGGTCGACGGTCGGTGCCGAGCACCTGGAACTGGAACGGCTGTTCCCGGCCGGGCTGGAACGCGCTGGTCGTCGGCACCAGGGTGAACCCGGAGGCGCTGAGCGAGAGCCCGCCGACCTCCGTACCGGCCGTGGCGGTGCCACCGGTGGTGGTCGTTCCCGGCCCGTGCTCGTGCGCCCCGGTGCCCGGCGCGTGGGTGTGGTCGCCCACCGCGGACGGCGTACCGGCGGAGGAACCGGCGCTGTCGGTGTTCATCCGGCCGAGCCCGAAGCCGCCGACCAGGGCGAGGACCACCCCGCCGACGAAGAGGGCCATCCGCGCCGAACCCCGCTCCGGCGCCGGGGGCGGCTCCAACGTGGCATCCGTCGCCACCGACTCCGATCCGACCACCGACGACATGAGCTGGTCTCCTCTACGAACGGACGAGGCGGGCGATGGCGTCGGACGCTTCCTTGACCTTGGCGGACGGGTCACTGCCGTCCCGGGCCGCCTCCATCACGCAGTGCGCGATGTGTCCCTCCAGCAGGCCGACCGCAACAGCCTGGAGTGCCTTGGTCGCGGCCGAGATCTGGGTGAGCACGTCGATGCAGTACGTGTCCTCCTCGACCATTCGGTGCAGGCCGCGTACCTGGCCCTCGACCCGGCGCAGTCGACCGAGGATGGCCTGCTTGTCCGAGGCGTACCAGTAGGGGCCGTGCCCGGCTGCGGCCGGAGCGGCGTCGGCGGAGGGGGCCGGAGCGGGGTCGGCGGGAGGGGTCTGCGCCGGCGGCTCTTCGGTCATGCCGAGCAGAATACCCCCCGGTCGTATCCACGCCCATCTCGGTGGATCCCGTCGCCAACGTCGATGGTCAGTCGTTGAGCAGGTCGTGCCGACAACCGTCGTACCGCGCCGCACTGCGGCGTTCGCAGCCGGGATGTCCGTCGTGTTGGCGCTCGCCGCCGCGCCCGAGCCGGCTGATGCCGAGCCACCCGGCAAGACCACCGAACAGCAGCTCGCCGCCGCTGCCGAGCAGCTCGAGATCGTCATCGAGCAGTACAACGGCCTGCACGAGGAGCTGCGCGGGTCCCGGGTTCGGGCGGCCGAGCTGGACCGCGACCTGGCCGTACTGGCGGACGCCATGACCGCTCACCGCGCGGAGGCGGCCCGGCTGGCGGCCCAGGTCTACCGGGGGCACGGGGCGCAGCCGCTCGCGGCCGTCTCGGCGCTGCTCACCGCGTCCACCGACGACCTGCTCGGTTCCCTGTTGATGTTGAACCGGCTGAGTCGGGACCAGCGTCGGATCGTCGCGCAGCTCGCGGTCACCCACGATCAGCTCTCCGTCGCCCGAGCCGAGGCGCGGGCGCTGGACGAGCAGCAGCGGGTCCAGGAACGCCAACTGGCGTTGCGCAAGCAGCACATCGAGGGCGAGATCAGCCGGCTGAGCCGACTGCGGGACGCGACCGGCGAGCGCGAGCCCGCCCCACCCCGGTCCGCGCCCCGCCCACCCGGCGACCTGGGCAGCGGTGCCGCCGCGTCGGCGGTCCGGTTCGCGTACGCCCAGCTCGGCAAGCGTTACCAGTGGGGCGGCGAGGGCCCGGACGGGTACGACTGCTCCGGCCTCACCTCGGCCGCCTGGCGCGCGGGCGGTGTGCAGTTGCCGCACAACGCCGCCCGGCAGTGGCGCGTGGTGAAGCGGATCAGCCGTGCCGAGCGCCAGCCCGGCGACCTGGTCTTCTACTACGCCGACATCCACCACGTGGGGATCTACGTCGGCGACGGCAACATCATCCACGCCCCCCGTTCCGGCAAACCGGTCCAACTAGAACGCGTCGACTACCAACCCATCCACGGCTACGGCCGCCCCACCTGACCGCGCCCCCCTCCCCCTCCTCCCCTGGCGCCTAATACAGAGAAAGAGTGGTTATCCAGCGTCGGATAGCCACTCTTTCTCTGTATTAGTGGCCGACCGGCGGGCGGGCGGGCACGGGGCGGGTGGGGTGGGTTAGGCGGCGAGGGCTAGGGACAGGGGGAGGACGGCGGGGGCGCCGGAGCGGCGGAGCAGGCGGGCGACCATGGTCATGGTCCAGCCGGAGTCGACCAGGTCGTCGATCAGCAGGACCGGACCGTCGAGGTCGGCGAGGGCGTCGGCCAGTGCCGGCGGTACGGCAAAAGCGTCGTGCAGTACGCGTACGCGTTGGGCGCTGTTGCCGCGCGGACCGTCACCGCCGGACGCGCCTTCGCGGGCCGGCACCTCCCCCAGCAGCGGTAACCGGCCGACGGTGGCGATCCGCTCGGCGAGGCTGTGCACGAGTCGGGGGCGGCGCCGGGAGCCGATCGCGACCACCGCCACCGGGCGGGCCGGCCAGGGGTCGGAGCCGCGCGACCAGTCCCGGAGCACCTCGACCATCGCCGCCGCCACGTCGTCGGGGATGGTCGCGTCGGTGGCCTCCGGCGCCACGAGATTACGCAGCCGCCCTCCCCAGCCCAGGTCGGAGAGGCGCCCGAGGGCCCGGCCGGGCAGTGCCTGCTCGCTCGGGCCGATCTTGCCGCGCAGCGGTACGCCGACCGCCTCCAGACCGGTCGGCCAGAGCTTCTTCGGCGCGATGTCCACGCCGGGGCGGCCGAGCCAGGCCTGCGCGGCGGCGAGCGCGGGCGCGGAAACGTCGGTGTTGTACTGTCCGCCCGCGCACCGGTCACACCGTCCACAGGGGACGGCCTCGGGGTCGTCCAGGCAGCGGCGGAGAAACTCCATCCGGCAGTCGGTGGTGCTCACGTACTCGCGCATCGACTGCTGCTCGGCGGTGCGTGCCTGGGCCACCCGGCGCAGCCGGGCCTCGTCGTACTGCCACGGTTGCCCGGTGGCCAGCCAGCCACCGCGTACGCGACGCACCGCGCCGTCGACGTCGAGCACCTTCAGCATCAGTTCGAGCCGGGTACGCCGAAGGTCGACGATCGGCTCCAGCGCGGGTGTGGACAGTGGACGGTCGGGGTCCAGTGCGCCGAGCACGGCGCGTACCTGCTCCTCGGGCGGGAAGGCGAGCGAGGCGAAGTAACGCCAGATCGCCTGGTCCTCGGCACCGGGCAGGAGCAGCACCTCGGCGTGCTCGACCGCGCGCCCGGCCCGGCCGACCTGCTGGTAGTAGGCGATCGGCGAGGGCGGTGCGCCAAGATGGGCGACAAATCCGAGGTCCGGCTTGTCGAACCCCATGCCCAGCGCCGACGTCGCCACCAACGCCTTGATCTTGTTGTCGAGCAGGTCCTGCTCGGCGGCCCGGCGTTCGGCGTCGTCGGACTGCCCGGTGTACGCGGCCACGGCGTACCCACGGGAACGGAGGAACTCGGCCGTCTCACCGGCCGCCGCGACGGTGAGGGTGTAGATGATCCCCGAGCCGGGCAGCTCGTCGAGGTGGTCGGCGAGCCAGCCGAGCCGGTGCGCCGGACTCGGCAGGTCGAGTACGGCCAACCGCAGCGAGGCCCGGTCCAGGGCCCCGCGCAGGACCAGCGCCCCACCGGTCTGACCGGGTGCGGTGCCGGTGTTGAGCTGTTCGGCCACGTCGTCGGTGACCCGCTGGTTGGCGGTGGCGGTGGTGGCCAGCACCGGGGTCCGGTCCGGCAACCCGGCGAGGAACGTACGCAGCCGGCGGTAGTCGGGGCGGAAGTCGTGTCCCCAGTCGGAGACGCAGTGCGCCTCGTCGACCACGAGCAGTCCGGTGGTGGCCGCGAGCCGGGGCAGCACGCTGTCCCGGAAGTCGGGGTTGTTCAGCCGCTCCGGGCTGATCAGCAGGACGTCGACCGTACCGGCGTGGATCTCTCTGGCGATCTCATCCCATTCGTCCAGGTTCGCGGAGTTGATCGTACGAGCCCGGATGCCCGCCCGAGCCGCCGCCTCCACCTGGTTGCGCATCAGCGCCAGCAGCGGCGACACGATCACGGTCGGCCCGGCGGCTCCACTCCCGCTCCCGTCCCCGGCGCGCAGCAACGCCGTGGCCACGAAGTAGACCGCCGACTTGCCCCATCCGGTGCGCTGTACGCAGAGCACCCGTCGCTGGTCGACCACCAGCGCCTCGATCGCCCGCCACTGGTCCTCGCGGAGCCGGGCGTGATCACCGGCGAGCCGGCGCAACACCGCCTCGGCCCGTTCCCGTACCGCCACCCGGTCATCTGTCACCTGGCATTTCTACCAGCGCGGACGGACGTTTCCGTCGTACCCGCCCCCGGGATCGCCGATCCAGGCAGAGATCGGCACGAACCCGGCGGACGTGTCGCCATCTTCCCGATCAGGCGGGCGCCGCGGCGGTGATCGGGGGTTGGAACAGGAGGACTTCGCGAAGCTGGTTCAGTACGCCACGGGGAAGGCGGGAACGGGCGGCGAAGTCGTCCATCGAGGTGAACCCGCCCCGCTGGGACCGCTCGTGGGCGATGTGCCGCCCCTGCTCCGGCGTGATCCCGGGCAGACTCCAGAGCACCTGGTCGATGACCGCGTTGACGTCGATCAGGCCGCCGTCGTCGAAGGAGCGCAGCAGATCGGGCCGACCGATCTGGAGGTCGACCCGAGCCGCCGGGTAGTGGTAGAAGAGGTGTCGGGCCTGCTCCCGACGCGTACGTTGGGCCGCCATGAAGGCGGCCGGGATCCCGACGGATCGAGCCGATCGCCAGTGCATCACGAGGACGAAGGCCACTCCACCGAACGAGATCACTCCCCAGTAGAACACCGCGACGACGTCGAAAACGTGCAGGTCCTCCTCGAGCGGCCCCTGTCCCCAGGTCATGAACAGCCCGGTCAGGATCAGGATGACCAAGGCGGTCACCCCCAGCCAGACGCTGCGCCGTCGACCCGCGTAGTAGGCGATGATCCCCCAGGTCATGAAACCGAGGCTGCCGATCACGACCAGTAGCCCGAACCCGGTCTCGGCCCAACCGCCGAACAGTTTGCCGGGGTGTCCCGACGGTTGCGCGCCGGTCACCGGGGCGAACTGGAACGGCAGCGGCATGGGCGGCGCCGGGGGCAACTGGGCCGCCTGCGGGACCGGAGTCGCGACCGGGGCCGGGATCACGGTCGGCGGCACAGCGGTCAGCACGGATGCGGGTGCGGCAGTCACCACGGGCACGGCTCCCGGCATCGCGACGGGCACGGCTTCCGACGACGCGACGGGCACGGCTCCCGGCATCGCGACGGGTGCGGGCACGGCCGGGGCGACCAGGACCGGCGGTACGAGCCGATCCGGCTCGCCCGCTACGCCCAGTGCCGGATCGGACCGCAGGATCCGCCGGTGCAACTCCTGCAGGCTCTCGCCGGGCTCGACGCCGTACTCCTCGCTGAGCAGTGCCCGTACCTCGCGGAACGCCGCCAGGGCCTCGGCCTGCCGGCCGGAGCGGTAGAGCGCCAGCATCAGCAGCCCGTGCAACTGCTCCCGGACCGGGAACCGGCCGACCGCCTGGATCAGGTCGGTGACCATCTCCTTGTGGCGCCCGAGATTCAGCTCGGTCTCGGCCCACGATTCCAGGGCCGCCGCCCGACCCTCGATCAGCCGGGCCCGCGCCGAGTCGAAGAACGTACCGGTGAAGCCGACGAGTGGCTCGCCCCGCCAGAGCGCGAGTGCCTGCCGGAGTTCGTCGGCCGCCTCACCCAGCCGTCCCTGCGTACGCGCGGCGGTCGCCCGCCGTACCCGGCGCTCGAAGAGTTCCGTGTCGAGGTTCTCGGCGGAGACCCGCAACTGGTAACCGGTGTCGGTGAGGGTCAACAGTTGCCCCGGACTGCGCGGCGATCGTTCCGGTTCCAGGATCCGGCGCAGCCCGGCGACGTACTTCTGCACCACGTTGGGGCCGTTCATCGGCGGGTCGTCCTGCCACACCGCGTCGACGATCTGGGTGGGCGAGACCGGACGTCCGGCATAGAGCAGGAGCATGGCGAGCACCGCCCGTTGCTTGCCCGGCCCGAGGTCCAGTTCCCGGTCCCCGTGCCACGCCCGCAGCGGTCCGAGAAGTTCGAAGCGCAGGCCCGCCCCCATGTGCACCTCGCTCCTGACCTCGGATTCCGCCGACGGCAGTACACGTCAGCCGGACGGCAGCATAACGACAGTCGTCCGGCAGTATGTGCGAGCACTCTCATGATCGACACGAACGTCCCCGCCCGGATCAGCCGGGCGGACCTTAACGGAGAGATAGACATGCGGCGACGAAACACCATGATTCACACCCTTCGGCGGGCGACCGTCACCGTCGCGGCAGTCACGGCAGCGGCTGGCCTGCTGGCCGGATGTGGGCAGGACACGGCCGGGTCGGAGGCGGCACCGGCGGCGACGACCGCAGCGCCCAACCCCAAGGAGACCCTGCTCGCCGCCGTCCCGGACGAGACCCGTCCCGGCTTCAGCTACACCATCAAGGACTGGGAGACGACCCTCACCGGCGAGGTGGCGCCGACGACCAAGGCGACGCACCTGCGGATGGAGATCAAGGAAGAGTCGCTGGGCTTCACCATGCACATGGCGTACCTGACCGTGGACAAGCAGAGCTGGACCAAGATCACCTTCACCGAAACCAAGGGCCTCACCGGGCTGCCGAAATTGCCCGCGAAGTGGATGCTGCTGGATCCGGCCAAGCTGACCGACGCGGAAGGCGTGCCGACCGAGTACACGGGCGCTGACGTGGCCGACCTGAAGCCGCTGCTGGCGAACACGACCATCACCGAGAGCGCCGCAGGAAAGTACGCCGGCACCGTCGACCTGAGCGGCGCGGCCGGTACCAACATCTTCTCGGAGGAGACCGCCGCCGGGATCGGCGAGGCGGCGAAGACCCTGCCCTTCCAGGCGACCGTCGACGCCGAGGGCCGGCTCACCAGCTTCCTGGTGAACGTGCCCACGGTGGGCAAGACCAAGGCGTACGACTACAGCGTCACCTACGCCGACTACGGCACCGCCCCGGCTGTGGCCGTACCGGCTGCCGCTGACGCGGTCGCGGCACCGGCTGCGGCGTACGAGCTGATCAACTCCTGATCCTGAGCACGTGACGAGGGGGTGGCGGCCACACGGGGGGCCGCCACCCCCTCCGCGCGCCGAACGGGGCACCGGGTGGGCCCGGGCGGCCGGTGGCGGTCATCCGGCAGGATCGCCGACGGTCCACAATCGACAGATACCTGCCGCGGACCAACGTCGCGCGACCACCGACAGGGACGGACATGCAGCAATCGCACGTCACTCACAGCAAGGCGCTACGCAACTTCGGCCTCACGGTCGGGATCACGTTGATCGTCTGCCTGCTCGGCGCCCTGTGCCAGTGCGGAGGCGAACCGGTGGCCGAGGCGCCGCCGGGCGAGAAGTCGAGGCTCTTCGCCGCACTTCCGAGCGCTACCGGACCCGGCTTCGGTTACACCATCACCAACTGGGAGCGGACCTTCGTCGGCGAGGTGGGGCCGTCCGCCGGAGCTTTCCAACAGCGGACATCGCACCGCAACCAGGAGTTGGGCGCCACCGTGGAGGTGACCTATCTCTGTTCGCGTAACCAGATCTGGGCGAAGGTCGAGTTCACCGACGCGAAGGATCCCAGGAAGCTGCCGACCTTCCCGGACGAGTGGATGCTGTTGAACTACAGCCGGATGCACGTCGACACACCGATGCCACCGAGGTACACGGAGCCGGACGTGGGCGGCGTCTGGGGGTTGCTGTCACACGCCACCTCGGTGAACGAGAGCGAGCCCGGGATCTTCACCGGGCGGGTCGACCTGGCGGGCGGGGCGGCGGAGAAGTACCTGTCCGAGGAGGCGGTCCAGAAGCTCGGCGACACGGGTGTATGGCTGCCCTTCCGGGCCACGCTCGACCAGCAGGGCCGCCTCGCCACCATGGCGGTCAGCGTCCCCAAGGTCGGCGACACCGAAGCGTACGAACACACCATCACCTACCGCAATTACGGCACCACCCCCACAATCTCCCTCCCCGACCCCACCACCCCCTCCACCCACCCCTCCCCCTCTACAACCTCCTCGCCCCCTGACCCCGAACCCTCCGGTTGATCATGAAGTTAGCGCGGTCGACGTCGGCGTGTCGCCGCACTAACTTCATGATCAACGGCCTCTAGCGGCGGGGGCGGGAGGTTAGGTGGTGGAGGGGGGTTAGGCGGGTTTTTAGGCTGGCCAGGCCGCCGGGGAAGAAGTAGACGGCGAGGATGAAGACCGTGCCCAGGACGAACAGGGGTTGGGAGAGGGGGGCGCTGAGGACGGTGGGGAGGCTGTCTACTGCCGAGGAGGAGCCGAAGTCGGTGAGGCGGTGGTCCAGGTACATGTAGAGGAAACCGCCGATGACCGGGCCCCAACGCGTACCGGGTCCACCGAGGACCACCATGACCAGCAGCGACAGGGTCAGCTCGGACGACGTGATGTGCGGTGACGCGCCACCGACGAGCAGGCAGTAGATCACGCCCCCGGCGGTGGCGAGACTGCCGGAGAGGGTGAACGCGACCAGCTTGAACCGGTACGGATCAAGCCCGAGCACCCCGATCCGCCGCTCGTCGTCGCGGAGTCCGGCGAGCACCCGACCGGTCGGCGAGGCGGCGACCCGGGCCACCACGAAAACCACCAGGGCCAGGTACGCCAGCGCCAACCAGTACAGGTTGACCGTGTTCGCCACCCCGACCAGGCTGTCCGGCAACCCGGACACGTCCAGCGGCAGACCCTCCTCGCCACCGGTCAGGCCACCGGAGTCCAGGGCGACCAGGGTCGCACCGACCTGCGCGAAGGCGAGCGTGACCATGGCGAAGGCGATCCCGGCCGTACGCAACGCGATCGCGCCGAGCAGGGCGGCCAGGATCGCGCCACCGGCGAGGGTGAGCAGGGCCGCCTGCCACAGCGGGAGCCCGCCCTTGGTCACCAGGATGTCGGTGCCGTAGACCCCGGCGGCGAAGTAGAGCGCGTGCCCGAAGGAGAGCATGCCCGTACGCCCGAACAGCAGGTCGTACCCGGCGGCGAGACCACCGAAGACCAGGCAGATGGCGAGCAGTTGCAGGGTGCCGGGCGAGTTGAGCGGCCCGTCGAAGAGCCCCGGCAGCGACACCGTCGAGTACGGCAGTATCGCGAAGACCGCCAACGCCACCAGCGGCAACCAGGGCCGGACGATCCCGAACCAGCCCCGGCGACGCTCCGGTTCATCCGGTGGGGCAGCCGCAGGCGCTGCCACCACGGGAGTCTGAAGCTCGGTCATGCCGTTACCGCCTTTCCGGCGATGCCCTGCGGGCGGAGCAGCAGCACCGCCGCGAGCAGCGCGACGACGCAGAGGTCACCGGCGCCCGAGGTGCCGTAGTAGTTGACGAACTGCTGCAACAGCCCGACGACGACCGCCGCGTACGCGGAGCCGACCACCGAGCCCATCCCGCCGATGACCACCACGATGAAGGCGAAGATGAGCAGCGAACCGCCCTGACTCGGTGACACCGAGCCGTAGTAGACGCCGCCCAGCCCGCCAGCGAGTGCCGCCACGGCCCCGCCGATGACGAAGACCAGGGTGAACGCCTTGCGTACGTCGATGCCGAGCGCGGTGACCATCTCCCGGTTCTCCACCCCGGCCCGGATGATCAGGCCGTAGCGGGTGTAGCGGAGGAAGGCCAGCAGCGCGGCGAGCACCACGACGGCGGCGACGATCAGCAGCAGGATGGAGTTCGGCACCTTGGCGCCGAGCACCACGGTCACCTGCCGGCTCCACTCCGGACGGGGAAAGTCGCGCGGGTCGGCACCCCAGGATGCCTGGAGCAACGCCACCCCGGCCAGCGACAACCCGACGGTGACCAGCACCTGTTCGATGTTGCGCGAGTAGAGCGGCCGGATCATCACCAGTTCGACCAGTGCCCCGACCAGCGCACCGGCGGCGACACCGAACGCGACCGCGAGCACGAAACCGAAGCCGCCCGGTCCGGCACCGGGCAGGTGGTTCGCCGCCCACCAGGTGCCGTACGCGCCGACGGAGAGGAACAGCCCGTGGGCGAAGTTGAGTACGTCGGCGAGGCCGAACACCAGGGAGAGCCCGGCGGCGACGAGGAAGTACAGCGCGGCCAGGCCGAGCCCGGTGAGCGTCAACAGCACGATGGTGCCCATCAGGCGTGTACCCCCGACGATCCGACTCCGAGCAGGTTCTTGGTCAGGTCCGGCTCCTCCAGCAGTTGCCGGGCGCCGCCGGTCCAGGCGACCCGTCCGGCGTCGAGCACGATCGCGTCCTGGGCGAGCCGGCGTACGACCGCGAGGTTCTGTTCGACGAGCAGGACCGGCACGGTGACCGCGACCCGTTCCAGCACCTCGGCGACCTCGGTGACGACCTTCGGGGCGAGCCCCTTGGTCGGCTCGTCGACCAGCAGCAGTTTGTTGTTGTTGAGCAGGACCCGGCCGATGGCGAGCATCTGCTGCTGGCCACCGGAGAGCGAACCGGCCCGTTGCCGTCCGCGCCGGTCCAGCTCCGGGAAAAGCTCGTAGACCTTGTCGTACGCCGGTTTCGCGCCCCGCTGTTCGGCGAGCCGCAGATTTTCGGTGACGGTGAGCCCGGCGAACACGCACCGGTCCTCGGGTACGTAACCGAGCCCGCCCCGGACCAGCTTGTGCGTCGCCTGCCCGGTGAGGCTCTGCGACCCGGTACGGATGCTGCCGCTCACCTCGCCGTTGCGCGGGGTGAGCCCGATGATGGCGCGCAGGGTGGTGGTCTTGCCGACCCCGTTGCGTCCGAGCAGCACGGTCACCCCGGTCGGCGCCACCGTGAAGGAGACGCCCTGGAGGATGTGCAGCCCGGCGATCCGTACCGAAAGGTCCTCGACGGTCAGAATCGGTTCGTTGCTCATAGCGACTCCCCCAGGTACGCCTCTTGCACGGTGGCGTTGGCCATGACGGTGTCCGGGGTGTCGATGGCGAGCAGCGCGCCGTGGTGCATGACCGCGATCCGGTCGGCGAGTTCCAGGATCACGTCCATGTGGTGCTCGACCATCAGCACCGACCGGCCGCTGTCGCCGGTCAGCGACCGGATCACCGCGACGAGTTCCGGCACGTCCTCGGCGCTGACCCCGGCCATCGGCTCGTCCAGCAGCATCACCTTCGGTTCCCCGGCGAGCAGCAGCGCGATTTCGAGTTTGCGCTTCTCACCGTGGGCGAGGGTGCCGGCGAGTGCCGTACCCCGGTGGCTGAGGCCGACCCGGTCGAGCGCCTCGTCGGCGGCGGCGGCCACGTCCTTGTCGGCCGCCGCCCGCCGCCACAGCTTCATCGACCCGCCACGATGCGCCTGTACGGCGAGCCGCACGTTCTCCCGCACGTCGAGCGAGCCGAACACCGAGGATGCCTGGAAGGTGCGGCCGAGCCCGAGGCCGGCCCGCCGGTGCGGCGGGAGCCCGCTGATGTCCTGCCCGTGCAGCAGCACCTGCCCCTCGGTGGGGCGCCGCAGCCCGGAGATCAGGTTGAACAGGGACGTCTTGCCCGCTCCGTTCGGCCCGATCACGCCGAGGAACTCTCCCGGCGCCAGGTCGAAGGAGACGTCGTCGACGATGGCGACTTCGCCGATTCGCCAACTGAGGCCTCGGGTGGCCAGCACTACTTCACTCAGCCCTTCATGGCTACCGCAGGCGGCGCCGTCTCGTCGCTGGTCAGGGCCTTCTGGAGCTCTGCCTTGATCTGGTCGCCGGTGCCGGTCAGCTTGGCCTGGAACATCGGCTGGAGCAGGGCGTGGTCGGCGGGGCGGATGGTGTTCTTGCCCTTGACCCCGTCGAAGCTCCACCCTTCGAGGGCGGTGACCATCTTGTCGACGTCGTCGCCACCCTCGGTCGCGGCCCGGACCACCATCTGGGCGGCGGTGAAGCCGTCCGGGTGGAACAGGTCGAGCGTCCCGCCGGGTACGCCGGCCTTGAGCGCCTTGGTGGCGTCGTTGTCGACGGCGCCGTCGAAGAAGTGCGACAGGAACGAGATCTTCGTGCCGGCGGCTCCGAAGGTGGCCCACGAGGCCCGGATGTCGAGCCCGGTCACCACGGTGGTGGCGGCGAGTACGCCCTGCTGGTCGAGGGTCTGCCACATCGCCGGGGCGGTGGTGCCGGCCCAGGCGACAAAGAGCAGGTCGGGCTTGGCGGCGCTGATCTGGCTGGCGAACGGGGTGAACTCGGTGGCGCTGGCCGGCGCGAGCACGCTGCTCACGGTGGCCCCTGCCCCGCCGATGACCGCCTGTACGGCCGCCTCGTTGCTCTTGCCGAACGCGCTGTCCTGGGCGAAGACGACAACCTTCTTGCCCTTGGCGTCGCCGATGAACGACTTCGCGGTGACAACATCCTGGTACGACTGCCGTCCCGAGCGGAACGTGTACTTGTTGACCCCGGTGACCCCGTCGGTGGCGGCCGGGCCGGAGATGAACAGCGTCTTGTTCTGGGCGGCGATCGGGGCGACCTGGAGCGCGACACCGGAGGCGGTCGAGCCAGCGATGATCTTCGTGCCCTTGCCGATCAGGTCCTTGGCGGCGGAGACCGCCTTGGCCGGGTCACCGGCGTCGTCGACCTCGGTCACCTCGACCGGCCGGTCACCGATCTTGTTGGTGCCCTTGGTCGCGTACGACAGGCCGGCCTTGAAACCCTCGATGTACTGCTTGCCGTAGCTGGCCAGCGCTCCCGACTGGGAGTAGACCAGGCCGACCTTGACCGGGGTGGTGTTGGAGTCGCCGCCCCCGGTGGCGGTGTCCTGCGGGCTGCCACAGGCCGCGGCGGCGAGTGCCACGGCCATCAAGCTGGCGGCTGCGACGAGCGCTCGCCGGGTGGTCCGGACCGTCATGTATGGCTCCACGTGAGGGAGTAGTGGGTAACTTGTTTGTCGGCTCACGCTAGGAGTGACGTCACGCACGGGCTATGTGGGCGAAACCCATAAGTAACACTGGTTGGGTGGCCTGATCTCACAGCCAGCGCCCGATCGATCAACCCCACCGCCCATGAGTGCGCTCACGCAGGTGTTGGGTTTGCCCATCCGGAGCGACGAGGCGCTCGGAACTCACACTGTCGAGGGCGGCGGGTGGGGCAGCGGATGGGCGCCTTCCGGGCGCAGTCCGTCGAAGATGATGGCAAGGTACCGCCGCCACAGGTCCGGCGGGGCGTCCGGGACGTAGCTGGTGACGTAGTTCGGTGCGCACATCAGCAGGATGATGTCGGTCCCGGTGACGTCGTCGCGTACGGCGCGGTGCTCGCGCGCGCGGTCGACCAGCTTCTGGACGGTGTTGTACATCCGCGTCCGGACCCTGGTCACCTCCGCGCTCAGCTCGCCGGCCTCGTGCAGGAACGACAGGTCGCGTTGCTGTCGTTGGTGCGCGGCGACGGTGAGGAACTCCAGGAGCGCGGTGCCCGGATCCGCCGCTTCGAGCAGCCTGCCGCCGGCCGTGTTCAGCTCGTCGATCCGGTCGAGGACGATCGCGGCGATCAGGTCGTCCTTGGTGGCGAAGTGGCGGAACACGGTGCCCTTGCCGACCCCGGCCCGGCGGGCGATGTCGGCGACCGAGGCGTCCATCCCCCGCTCCGCGAACTCGTCCGCCGCCGCCGCCAGGAGCAACTGCCGGTTGCGTACGGCGTCGGCGCGGAGGGGACGGGTCGAGGTCACGCCGCCACCCTAACAAGTTGACCGCCCGGTCCGTTTATTGCTAGCTTCCCGACAGAACCTGACCGCCCGGTCCGTTTCCAGGAGGCATCCATGAAGGCTGTTGTCGTGACCCACTACGGACCGCCCGAGGAGTACACGATCGGCGACGTCCCGGTGCCCCGCCCCGGTCCGGGTCAGCTCCAGGTACGGATCGCCGCCGCCTCGATCAACCCCGCCGACATCCGGCTGCCCAGCGGCGCTTTCCACGACTTCGCGCCGCTGGAGTTCCCGCACGTACCCGGCAACGACTTCGCCGGCACGGTCAGCGAGGTCGGCGCCGGGGTTGTTTCCTACCGGGTGGGTGACGAGATCTTCGGCCAGGCCGTGCCCCGGGCCCTGCGGGCGATGGCCGGCGCGAACCGCCCGTCGCTGAGCACCGGCTCGCTCGCCGAGTACGCGGTCTTCGAAGCCGACACCCCGTTCCTGGCCCACCGCCCGGCCAGCCTCACCGTCGAACAGGCGGCGGCCCTGCCCACCACCGGCCTGACCGCGCGGGCCCTGATGGCCACCGCCAAAATCCAACCCGGCGAAACCGTCCTGGTCATCGGCGCCACCGGCGGCGTCGGCACCGCCGTGCTCCCACTGCTCGCCGCCGCAAAAGCGCAGGTCATCGCCACCTCCACCACCGCCGACGCCCCCACCCTGCGTGCCCTCGGCGCCACCGAAACCATCGGGTACGCCGAAGCCGAGTACCCGTCCAACGTCGACGTCGCTTTCAACCTGACCCTGCCGAGCGACCAGCTCACCGCAGTGGCAGCCGCCGTACGCCCGGGTGGACGGCTGCTCACCATCACGTACCCGGTGCCGGAGCAGGGGTGGATCGGTCGGGACGACGTGGAACTGCTGTTCGTGTTGGACATGGACGGCACGTTCGGCGGGATGCGCGAGGTCGGCGAACTGGCCGCCCGTGGTGAACTGCCTGCCACGATCGGCCGCCGCTACCCGCTCGACCAGGGCGTCCAAGCCTGCGTCGACTTCGCCCGCGCACACACCACCGGCAAACTCGTCGTCACCATCTGAGGCGCATCGCTGTCTGGCTGGCTGGCGATTCGCTGTCGCGGAGTTATAACGCCGAAAGTTCGTACATCAAAGATGGTGTTCTTACATCAAATTCGATGTAAGAAACTTTCGGCATCACTCGTCCGGACCGTGGCCGTCGCCCCGATCCGGGTCCAGCCGAACCGAAACCGGCTCACCGGGGCGACTCCGAGCAGCCAGCGGCAACGCCGACTCCAGTTCGAGCGACCCCGCCACCGATGCGAGCTGCTGCGGCACCCGGAGCGGCCGGACCGGATCAACCGGTACGGCGGCGTACAGGGGCGAGCCCAGGTGACGCAGGCAGTGGTCGATCGCCTCCGGCAGGCTGTTCCGCAGCGGCGCGAAGATCCGCTCGGTGGTCTCACCGGGTCTGACCGCCCGCACCTCCCAGCGCACACCCTGCACCTTCGCCAGGTTGTCGGCGTTTTTCGTCAGGTCCTGGACGGTGACCCGGAGCGCGAGCCCGAGGCCGTGGACCAGGTGGACGAGCTGCCCGAGCGACAGCTCCGACCAGTCCGTCACGTGGATCAGCAACCGCCCGCCGGGACGTAACCCGCCGGCGAGTGCCAGGTACCGGTCGAGCGGGTCGGCGTCCGGTTCCGGCAGCATGACCAGCCCGTGGCACAACCGATGGTCGATCGTCCCGATGTCGTCGAACTCGGCCATCGCCTCCGGTCCCCGGCCGAACAGCCCGATCCACGAGCCGAGCCGGTAACGCTCGCCGAGCTGCACAATCGGTTGACCGGCGACCTCCCTTGCCACGACCGCGCCGGACCCGCCAGTGCCGCTGCCCTCGTGGTCCGGTCGCCGCCAGTTGAGCCAGATGGTCTGGTCGCCCAGGTCGGTCAGGACAACGGCCGCGCCCTGGTGCAGCCGACGTTGTCCGGAGCAGGTGGGACAGCGGCGGGTGCCCTGCCAGGTGGTGCCGCTGCCGTGACAGTCCGGGCAGGTCACGCTCGGGATCGGGTCACCGAGATAGGCCGGGGACGGCGGCTCCCAACCGCGCCGCACCGCCCGCTCGCCAGTTCGCAGACTCGCGTGCCACCAGTTCCGGCTCCGCCAGATCGCCTGGGCACCCGGGTTGTCGTCCGCGCAGTCCCGCATGATCCGCCGTTCGAGCTGGTCGACGTCGGGTTCGCTCCACACCTGGTCAGGTTTGATCGAGGGTGTGAGGTAGTGCGCCGGGGCGGTCGCGCAACGCTCGGCGAGACCGTAGACCGCGTCGGCGACGGTGGTGCACTCGATCGCGGTCAGCAGGCTGTGGGCGTACCCGTGGGTGGTGATCGGGATGGGCGAGCCCGGCAGTTCGAAGCGGATGTCCCAGGTCAGACGGTCGCCGGGGGATTTTCGGGCCTCGATCACCAGGTCGAGACAGAGCAGGTCGGCGGCCCGGCAGAGTCGGGCGAGAAGGTTGTTGTGGTCGGGTGGGCCGGGGTCGGTCGAGCCGCCGAGGTAGACCCACCACGGGTGTCGGGAGAGGCCGCCGAGTGCGGTGACTTCGAGCGCGAGGCGTTCGGCGGCGGGCAGGTCGGGCTGCCATGCGCGGGGCAGGTGCAGGCTCAGCTCGCCGTCCGGATCGAGCGGCTGCTCCGGCCGGTCCACCTCACGCAGGCTGCGCAGCGCCGTCCCGGTCCGCTTCGCCAGCTCGCTCACCAGCGGAAACAAGGGCAAACGCCAACCGCCGTACGGTGAGGGCGTCGCCTGCACCAGACCCGGCACCACGTTCACCGAGGCGACCGCACCGGTGTCCCGGTTGCCAACGGTGATCACGAGTTGGGCGCGAAGCCTGCCGTGCTGGGCGCAGTCGACACACGGCTCCGCGCCTGTTCCGGTGAGTTTGAAGGTCAGGCCGTCACAGCCGACGCAGGTGACCACGATGGGTGCGTCGCTCATCTGCACTCACCGGAATGCGCCGCCGCCTTCCCGCACCGCCGCCGCTCCCCCTCGGTACGGCGATCACAGAACACCTGGTGGCGAGCATTCTGATCGTCCTCTTCGGACACCTCGGCACCGGTGGAGTCGATCTGCGGCAGGAAGCTCACCGAACGGGCGAGTACGCGAGCCAGGTTGAGCGCGCCGGGCAGGTCGGGTGCGGTGACGGGCAGGTGGATGACGTACCGGTTGGGGTGGGCGTCTGCGGTGGTCACACCCGTACTCCGGGGGTGAACCGGGACTGCCAGGTCCGCAGGTGGTTCTTGATCCGGATGTTCTCGTCGCGGGTGCGGTCCAACTCGCCTTGCAGGGCGTTCAGCTCGTTGGCGACCCGGTGCAGGAAGACGCGTACCTCCTCGGGGTCCAGCCCGTACCGCCGGACCGGAAACTGCCGCTCCCGCACCTGCCCATCGCTCAACGGCGGGTACGTCGCCGTCCGGTAGTACCCGCTCGCCTGGTTGCCCGCCCGTACCCAACTGATCGGCCTCGGCCGCACAACCGGAACCGGGGCTGGGGCGGGTTTCCGCCACCAAGAAAACAGAAGTCGAAGCAGTACGCGCACGTGCCAGCCACCTTCCGTCGGGAGTGGAAGGCGACCCGGCCGGAGCGCCGGAGAAGTCCAGACCGGGTCGCCACCCTCCTCCGACGATTTGCCGAACCGACCGGAGGAGATGACTAGAACCTACCCGACCATATCGAGTAGGTCTAGTCCATCAAGGAGGACGCCAACCTATTGCAGTAACTGGAGTAACTAGGGCAAGATCAGAGGTGCCGAACCGACCGGAGACACCTCTATGCCGACTGCCGAAGCACCGTTCAAGATCATCGCGAACGAGATCACCGCAAAGATCAAAAGCGGCGAACTCGCGCCGGGCGCCAAGCTGCCCTCTACCTCGCAACTCGCCGACCAGTACGGCGTCAGCCCAGGTACGGTCCACCGCGCCCTGTCGCTACTGCACGACCGCGACCTGATCATCGGCCAACCAGGTCGAGGCACGTACGTGGCCGATCACTCGTCCAAGTAGCTGCCCGCTTGGCTTTCCCGCCGACCCGGCGACCACCCCACTGACGATTCAAGGACAGCGGAGGCCGCATGCCTTCGATAGTCTTTTCTCGGCCGTGACGCTTGCAGATTGACGGCTGCCACCTGTCCTGTTTCGTGCGCGAATAGGAGGGCCGATGGTCGTTGGGTTTGAGGCAAGCACGGCTCATCAACAAGCCAGCCACGCTCTGCCCGTCCGCGTCTTGTGGACCATCGTCCCGTGAACGTCGAGGACGTCAAGGCGGTCATCCGGGATGGGCGCGAGGCCATCGGCCGAGCCCAGGAGATGATCGAACAGATCGCCTCCGATGCCGCCGAGACAGAAAGCGCAGCCCGCGCCACCAGTCACGACAGTGAACATTCTGAGGTGGTGAAGGGGCTCAACAGCCTGGGCCAGGCAATCTACGAAACCGAGCTGACGATTCGCCGCTTGGACGAAGCCAACGACGGTGCCAGCCAGTACCTCGCGGCACTGGGATGAGCAACATTGCCGATGTCGTGGCGCAACTGCTCGCAGTTGTCGAGCGCCTCGATCAAGCCGCAGTGACTGCAAGCCGCACCGAGGCTGAGATAGCGGTCGCTCATGCCGCCTTCACCCAGGCTGGGGCTGGCTCCGATCATGCAGAAATCCGTCGCGCCATCAGCGAGAGCGAGGCAGCCGCCGAGAAGGCGGCCAAGGTTGCGCGGAAGCTTTCCACGGCAGCCAGTCACCTGAGCGCCTACATCAACGTGATAGCGCCAGGAGCAGCGCCGGCACGGTCCTCCTCGCCGGAGAGCATGCCCAGCGGGGAGCAACTCCTAGGGCAAAGCGACCGGGCGGCGAGTAGCTTCCGCCGCCTCTCGAAGCGGGTCGTGCAGAATGCTGAGTCAGCAGGCGAGACGGCCAAGAAGCTGACCGACTTCCTGAATGCCGCCCGCCCGCAGGGAACCTCCGCGACTACGGCCCGACCGGAACCACCGCCCCAAGCGACCCCCGCTGTGGCGCCAGGGGACGCGGCACAGGCCCTGATCATCACGGGGGCCGCCGTCGTCGCCGCCGCACTGAATGCCGCGAACATGCGGAAAAAGCGAAAGGAACAAGAGCGTGACCGATCGAAGCAGCTACCTCGACCTGATCCGGGAACTGGTCAAGGGTGATCCGGAGGCGTATCGGCAGCGCTGCGAGCAACTGGACGAAGAGGGTTGGGACGAACTCGGTCTCGTGGTCGGCGCCGCCTTCTTCCTGGCCGTACGCCAGCATTTCGGTCCCGCCACGACCACTTCAGCCGTGATCACGCTGGTTGCCGAGACGCGTGCGGCGATGGCCGGCACAGGCTTCGACCTCAACCCGACGGTTGCGGAACAGTTGCTCACCTCGGCCACCACCGGTGACATCGAGGCGCTGGAGGCGGTCGAGCCGAACCTCATCATCGAGTCGGAGATGCTCCTGCTGTGGCAGCTCCTCAGGGCCAGGACGGACAGCGAACTGGCCGGATTTCTCGCCGAGGTCGAGGTTTTAGCGGAACAGTGGAGCCGGGAAGAGTAGCGACACGGACTCTTAATTTCCTCGCGGCAAACCGCGGCTCGGCCGAGAATGCAAACGTGACGAGCGAGGAGACGTACCGCCTGGCGGCTTTCGTGGCCGCGTACCCGTGGACGCCGCCGGCCGAGGAATGGGCCGGGCACCTCTCCTCGTCCGTCGCCACCGTCAGCGAGTGCCTGACCCAGTTCCTTCCGCCGAAGGGGAAGGACGGACTCACCAGGCCGTGGCTCCGTACGCTCTCGGAGGCGATCGCGGCAGCCCGCCAGGCTCCCGACGACCCGGAAACCATCAACGTGCTGGCCATGAGCGTGCCGATCTCCGGTGTTGCCGAGCTGATGTCGATGGTTGAGGTCGGCCCCGATCCGCACCCGATCCGATCGAACCTCAGCGAGCAGGTTCCCACCCCGGCCGGCACCATTCTGGGATTCGACGTACTCGGGTTCTCGGCGTGGCTGTTCCACTCCAGGCTCTGCTACGGCTTGGACGAGCAGGCACTCGAAAAGCTGGGCATACGGCCTAACGAGCACGGGCTACTCGCCAGCCTTGACGAGGCACGGCAGGTCGCGGAGCTGACCAACAACAAGCGCGGCGAACACGACGGCACGCCCTTCGATGTCGACTGGCTCCCGGCACTCATCACCCAGCACAACCCTGCGTAGCCGCACACCACGACGGCCGCAGGCCGCGTTCAAGGGATGTTCGGCGCCGACGAAGAACTCGTGAGGGCCGCTCGGACGTGGCAACCGCCCACCGGACGGTGGAGTTCTTAGCTGCGTGAGAGTTGATCCGAGCTTCGACACATTCGTCGAGGAGCGGTCGGCAGCGCTGTTGCGCCTCGCGTACCTGCTCACGGGAGACCGTGGGCATGCCGAGGACCTGTTGCAGACCGCTCTGCTGCGTACGATGCGCCGCTGGTCCAAGGCGCGCGACGCACCCGAGGCGTACGTCCGGCATGTCCTGGTCAACCTGTCCCGTGACCGGATCAGGGGACTGCTGCGTAGACCACGCGAAACTCCGCTGCCCGAGGACAGGGACGCGTTCCGTACCAATGATCCCGGCCTGGACGCGATCGGTAACCGGCGTCTGGTGGCCGACGCCGTCGCCACGCTGCCGATCCGTCAGCGGCAGGTGATCGTGCTCCGGTTCTTCGAGGACCTCTCGGTCGAGCAGACAGCGCTGCTGGTCGGCTGCTCGCCCGGAACCGTCAAGTCGTACACGTCCCGCGCCCTGAGCCGCCTCCGCGAACTGCTCGGGGATCAGCACGACACACAGGAGATGAGGGTTTTCCAATGACCGCGCTCAACGAGGACCAGTTGGGGCAGCAGCTCGGCACCCGGCTGCACGACGAGATGGCCGGGCTCGGGGCGCCTTCGGGGCTGACCGCGACCCTGCACCGCCGGCACAACCGGCGGACCTGGGGGCTGCGTGTCGCGGGCGGGGTGCCGGTGGTCGCGGCGATCGCCCTGGCTGCGTCGCTGACCCTCTCCCCGGCCGGCACCTCACCGAACACGAACGCGTCCGGCACCGGCAACACCGGCAGCATCGTCGACAACGCCCCGGACATGCTCACGGTCAGCTTCGTCAGCGAGCGCACCACCAGCGCGCTGGGCAACCTGACCGACTCCGTCCAGCACGCCCGCTCGGAGTTCAAGGACGGCAAGGGCAGGACGACCCTCACCAACGAGCGCTGGGTCGACGCGAAGACCGGGCGTGAGCGTACGGACGAACAGGACGTCCAGACCAAGGGCACGATCACCGTCGTCAAGTCCGGCAACGGCAACGACGCGATCGTCATCGACCACCAGCGGAAGAAGTGGTGGAACGACCAGATCGCGGCGATGCCGCAGGGGGTCGAGGTGACCGTCACGCAGGGGCCGAACGGGGAACGGATCGAGACGCCGACCGGTAAGAAGGCCGTTGGGCCGCTGATGGATCCCGCCGAGCTGAAGGACGCCCTCGCCACCGGGACGTTGAAGCTGGTCGGTGAGGAGACGCTGGACGGCAAGGCGACCGTGCACCTGCAATGGGTTCCGGTGCCGAGTTCGACCACCGATATCTGGGTCGACGCCGAGTCGTACCTGCCGGTCCGGAAGGTCTCCGCCGGGCCGAAGGCGATCGACACGGTCGACTTCGAGTGGCTGCCGCGTACGCCGGAAAACCTCGCCAAGCTGGAGGGCGCCGCGCCGGCCGACTACAAGAAGCTGCCCTGCGCCCCACTTCCCGTCGAGGGCAAGGACTGCGGCCTGGGCAACTGATCCTCACGCAGTAGGGGCCCCGGATCGCGGTTCGTGATCCGGGGCCCCGTCGTGTCGGTCAGCCGGCCCGGTAGGCGCGGATGATGGTCTGCTCGATCCCACTGCGCCCGTCGGCGGTCGCCTTGATCCGCAACGACACCGCCTGCCCGGCCGTCACGGTCGGCAGCGCGCCAGTGAAGGTGTCTTCACCGGCGGGCTGTGTGGTCGCGGCCTGCCAGGTGAGACCGTCGTCGACCGAGGTTTCCAGGGTGAACGAGGTGATGTTCTGCCTGGCCACTCCGTGCGACTGGTGCACGGTGAAGGTGGCCTCGCCGCCGATCGGCTTGTTGGCCGGGCCGAGCGGGAGGGCGTAGTCGACCGACAGCAGCGGCACGGGGATGCTGCTGGTCGCGTCGGCGGGGCCGGTGGACCGGAACGTCCAGGCGGTGTTGACCCGGGTCGACAGGCTCATCAGACGGGTCGCGTCGAGGTCGTAGGTGAGCCGGTAGTCACCGGCCGCCTGCGGGATCTCGAAATCGCCGTACGACTCCGGCTGTTCGCCGATCAGCTCACCGTTCCGGTGCAGGGTCAGCGTACGGGTGGTCAGGCCGTGGAACCCGTCCCACGGATCGATGCAGTCGAACCGCTGGTGCTCGTCGGACAACTCGACCAGGTCCACCCGCAGCACGCCCTGCGTACGCCGGATCGGCTGGGGCACGCAGCCGCTCGGGGAGAGCGCCGGGTCGTCGTACCAGTCGGGGCGCAGCGGTTGGCGTACCCAGGTTTTCTGTTGCCGGCTGCCGGCCGGATACTCGCGCATCGCCTCCTGGGTCACGACCATGGTGTGCGGGTCGAGCAGGTCGAACGCGCCGGAGAAGAACGCCTCGTCGATGTAGGAGAAGCCGGGCGTGAGGTAGTCGACCCTGGTCGCCGGGACCTCGCTCGTCTGGGCGTCGAGGAGGAAGAAGCCGTCGGCGGTCAGGCCGTACCGCTTGTGGTTGGTGACCGCGTCGGGCGCGTCCAGGGTGTGGAAGGTCTGGTCGACCCGGATGAGCTGGGCCTGCTCGGCCGGGGACACCTGCCAGGACAGGTCCGCCGGGATGCCGTCCGGCAGGGCCCGGATCAGCTCGTAGACGAACGGGGTCGGCGCGGTGCCGGGGGCGTGCAGGCTGACACTCGTGTACGCCTCGAACCGGCCGACGCCGGGCTTCTCCATCGGCATCGCGTACGCGCCCCAGGACTTGGCGGCCTCGCCCCAGGCGAACGCGAAGTCGTCGCTGACCTGGGTGCCGTCGGCCGCGTACTGCCGGTAGGTTGCCCCGACCTGGGCCGCCTCGGTCGCCACCCCGTCGAGGGTGGCCTTCACCGGACTGGCCTGTGCGGCGTCGGCTACCACTGTCGTGTCGCGGTCCACGATCACGTCCGGGTCCCCGACCATGATCATGCGGCTGAGCCCGGTCTCCGGGTTGTCCTCCACCTGGTAGCCCGCGACGCTGTACCGCCCGGCCGGCACCCGCATCGTCACCGGTTCGTTCGGGGACAGGTTGGTGAACTCGTTGAACCTGGTCGGGTCGTCGATGCTGGCGATCCGTACCCCGCCCCACTGGTCGATGGTCGAGCCCGCGTCGGGCAGCGAGGTCACGCTGAGCGCGAGGTCGAAGCTGCGCGGTTCGATGTAGAACGCGACCGGGGTGCTGGCGACGAAGGCACCGCCGCGCGTACGGGCGGTGACGGTCGCGGTGTAGAGCCCCGGTTTGCCGGCGAGTCGGGTGGGGTCGAGCCGCAGGGTCACGGTGGCGGTGGCCCCACGGCCGACCGTCACCCGGTCCGCCGAGAGCCGGACCGCGCCCGCCGGTGCGTTCACCCCGTCACGGGTACGGACGTTCAGGTCCAGTTTCAGGTTCTCGGCGCCCCGGCCGGTGTTGACCCAGCTCAGTTTGGTCGACGCGGTCCCGCTCTGCGGATAGGCGAAGATCCCCAGGTCCACCACGTCCTGCGCGGCGACCACCCCGCTCAGCGCCCGTACGGCATCGAGCCGACCGGCGCCGACCGCGTACGTGTCCACGTTCGACAGTGGGTCGGCCGCTCCGACCAGGGCCGCCTTGAGCTGTCCGGCCTGCCAGTCGGGGTGCCGCTGGGCGAGCAGTGCGGCTGCCCCTGCCACGTGCGGGCTGGCCATCGAGGTGCCGGAGGCGGCGGTGTAGCGGTTGTCGACGGGGGTGCCCATGGTCGTACCGGCGGCCCGTGCGGCGATGATGTCGACGCCGGGGGCAACCAGTTCGGGCTTGGCGGCCTGGGTGTTGACCAGCGGCCCCCGGTCGGAGAACTCGGCGAGCGTGTCGGTCCCGTCGACCGCGCCGACGGTGAGGGCGGTACCGGCCGCAGCGGGCGAGGCGATCTGCCCGGGGGTCGGTCCGGCGTTACCGGCGGCGACCACGAACAGGGTGCCGTACTGGGCGGTGAGGTTGTCGACGGCGAGGGACATCGAGTCCGTACCGTCACTCGGCTCCCACCCGCCGAGGCTCATGTTGACCACGTCGGCCCGTGCCGCCGCCCACTCCATACCGGCGATGATCTGGGAGTCGCTGCCGAAGCCGTCGTCGGTGAGGACCTTGCCGATCACCAGGTCGGCATCGGGGGCGACCCCGCGCCGCAGACCCGGCGCTCCGGCGCCACTGCCGGCGATCGTCGCCGCCACGTGGGTGCCGTGCCCGTTGCCGTCGACCGCGTTCCCGCCCTCGACGGTGAAGTCGGCCCGCTCCACCACCTGTCCGACCAGGTCAGGATGGGTGAAGTCGGCACCGGTGTCGAGGACGGCGACCCGGCTGCCCCGACCGGTGAAACCGGCCTGCCACGCCTTCGGCGCACTGATCTGGGTCAGGTTCCGGTCGAGTCGCCCGTTCCCCGCCTGCCGGTCGCTGTCCGGTGCAGCCTGGATGGGTGCGGCGTGGAGAGGTGCGATGGCGCCCGTGGCGCGTACCCGGCGGTCCAGCCACACCTTCGGGCCGGTGTCCGCGGTCCGGGCACCGGCCGCGGCGGGCGCGCTGGAGGTCAGCGTACGGAGAAAGTCCGCGCCACCCTTCTTCGGCTGGCTGCCGGCAACCGCGCCGATGGTCGGCAGTGCCCGGCGTCCGCCCAGGCTCGCAGCCAGCGGCTCGGCGGCGAGGGTGCCCGCCGCCCGCGCCCCGGCCCCGCCCGGCCGGATGATCAGCGGCAACTCGGCCGTACGCGCGTCGTCGTAACCGTCGAGGATCAGCGCCGTCACGTCGAACAGCGACTCGTCCAGCACCGATCCGACCAGTCGGGCCACCTCGCCCGGCACGACCCGTACGTGACCGTCCGGGCCGCAACTGCGGTGCTGGACACCGCTGGGCTTCGCCGGTTGCACACTGACCACCGGGCAGGCCGAACCCTTGCCCGTCACGGTCACCACGTCACCGGTCAACAACGTCACCGTGTACGTCTTATTCGCCGCCAGCACCGGCCCACCGGAACCACCGGCCGGCTTTGTCGCCGGGACCGACGGCTGCGGCTGTGCGAGTGCCGGACTGCCGGAGACAGTGAGAGTGGCGGCGACCACCGCTGCGGTCACCGCCACTGCCTTCGAAAGATCGTGTCTACGCCGTACCATCAAGCGCTTTTCCCTCTCTTGAGCCCACGATCGCCCCGCCCGACCAGCGGCAACCCACGCATCGGGGAGCGACGATGCCAATCCCCCGTCAGGGACCGTCACCTCATTGACGCAGGTCGACCGCCATCGGTTGTGCGGATAGGACGGCAATCTGACTCGGACAGCGCCGGTCGGGGCCGTCAGGACACGGGTTTCCACCCGGCGGTGGTCGCCTCGGCCCAGGAGCGGACCAGGTCCGGGTAGACCGGCGCGGGGAAACCGCCGTCGACGGCCACGTCCACGATCGTCGTCACGAACACCCGGGGCGCCGGACGAGCGGCCATCGCGGAGTTGACAATCTGCGGCGCCGGCCGGTCATCGCTGCCCCGGTATCGGTGCGAGTTCCGGCGGCGGGCCTGTGCGACGAAGGCGTCGACCGCCGGTTGCCCACCATCGAGGTACGCGTGCAGCAGTGCCAACGATGCGGTCGGTTCGCCGGGGGCAAGCGGGTGTCGGGGATGCTGGAGGAAGTAGCACGCGACGGCCACACCGTGCAGCGGTCCCCAGGGTGGCTGCCGGGAGTGGTCCAGCGCCAGCAGCCGTTCGAACAGCTCGTCACAGATCTCCTGCGAGCCCTCTGCGCCACACTGCGGACACCTCGTCACCGATTCAGCATCCACGACAACAGCGGCGACGATGAGGTCCTAGAGCGAACCCTTCGCCACGACCCACTCCATGGGTTGCCCGGTGATGGCGGCGATACGGTCGTAGTCGGCGTCGTAGTGCAGAACGGTCGCGCCGTGCTCCTCCGCGGTCGCGGCGATGATCAGGTCGGGTAGTCGGAAGTTCCGGTGCTGGCTGTTGGCTGCCATCGACCGATGGGTGTCGAGCGCCCGGTCCATCGCCTTGGCGGTGACGTCGAACCGGCGGTGGCCCTGCAGGGCACCCCAGAGGGTTTCGTAGCTCTTCGGGTCCGGGGCGTTGTTCAGGCACTCCAGGCTGGTCATCTGGCAGGCCGCAAGACGACCCTCGGCCAGCAGCGATTCGAACCTGCGACGAACCTGCGGATAGCGCCCCTGCAGGACGTAGACGGAGGTGTCGGCGAGATAGATGCTGCCGGCCATCATGCGGCGTCGGCCTCGCGGGCGTCCTCGACCAGCCGGGACAGGTCACGACCGCCGCCATAGCCCCACGAGCGGTCCGGATCCGCGAACTCGAACTGCACGCTGTCGAACGCGTTGACGATCTCGACCGCCTGCCGGCGTAGCGCGAAGGCGTGCAACGCCGCATTGATGGTGGCGACCTTCGTGTCGGTGCCGAGCACCTCCCTGGCCGCATCCAGCCACTCGTCGTTCACGTCAACGGTGATGCGCGTCATGGGTCCAAACGTACACCAGTTTTTTCGAATGCAACGCACCAACATCGGGGAAAAAGTGGTGTGCGGATACTCCGTGGGTTTTGCCGGTCAGTTGCGGTTGACGTAGGCGGCCAGGCCGCCGAGTTCTTCGCTGGCCAGGAAGACCGAGCGGACGTTGAGGAGGGCCTCTTCTACGTGCTCGGTGCAGCTCCAGGCCGAGTCGCCCCAGGAGTCGGCGAGCTTCAACTCGGCCGGACGGGGGCAGGGGGTGATGGCACCGCCGAGCTGGCAGTGGTCGGGGTGCGGCGCCTGGCGGTGGGCCGAGGCGGCGTCGCGTACGCGGGTGGAGAGGTCTGCGTTGGCGGCGGTCGCCCGTGCGTCGGCCGCCGCGGCACGTTCCCGCTCCGCCCGTACGGCGAGGATCGCGGCCAGGCGCAGTTCCAACTGCTTCGCGACCAGGGCGGCGAGTTTCGTCAGCACCGCGATCTGGTTCCCGGTGACCTGCCGGCGTTTGCGGTCGATCACGTTCACCGTGCCCAGCCGGAAACCGTCGGCGGTGATGATCGGTGCCGCCGCGTAGAACCGCAGCGACAGTTCACCCTTCACCAGCGGATGATCGGCCGTACGCGGATCCAGCGCGGCGTCGTTGACGATGTACGGGCCGTCGGCGCGGAAGGCCGAGGCGCACAGGCCGGAATCGATGCCGACCTCGGTGATCCCGTCGAATCCCCTGGCGGCGGCGAGCCAGACCCGGTCGGCGTCGACGATGGTGACGCTGGCGATCGGGGTGCCGCAAACCATCGCGGCCAGCTCCGCGATCTCGTCGAACGCGCCGTCAGGGGGCGAGTCGAGGATCTCGTAACGACGTACGGCCGCCAGTCGGGCGGTCTCGTCGTCCGGCGATCGCACGGGAGGTTCGAGGGGCAATGGGGTACCGCTTTCTGGCTCGGGGCAGGACGGTAAACCTTTCGACGGCTCCCTGATTCCCGCACGTTCCGCACCGGCCAGGATGGGAACGACGAATGACCAGATAGATGATGATCTGTCACTGCCGACCCCGAGGTTATACCCTCCGGAACGGGTCGGCACGCCGGGCCGCAGCGGTAATCCGGAGGGTCACCGCCCGCTCACCCCGACCCGGTCGGCCGCCCGCCGGTGGGGGTCGTACCCCGGTTGACGTGCATCCGGCTGCGCCGGCCGGGACGTACACCCCAGGCCGCGTCCGCCGTCAGCGCCAACCCGAGCAGGACCCACCACCCGCTGACATCACCGCGCAGCCAACCTGCCACCACAAGGACCAGAATCGGTACGAACACCAGCAGGCGGAACCCGCTGAGCAGGCGCCGCCACAGCGGGCGGGGATGGTAGAGATCCTCGCGCGGCGGCTTCGACGAGTGCTCCCGTACGGAGTGGACGACGGCGGCGGCGAAGCCCAGGCGCTCGGTGCGTACGGCACCGGGAACCGAGGCGGCCCAGTCCGCCAGTTCCACGGCGGTACGGCCGATGACGTCGGCGGGTAAGCCGAGCAGGTCCCCCAGTTCGGTGAGCGCCGCCATCGGCTCCAGGTCCGTACGCCGTAGCAACGCGGTGACGGTCAGTGCCTGCTCGGGTACGCCGAACTCCTCGGCGAGCTGCCTGGCTGCCCGTGCGGTCCCCTCCGGTGTCACCGGTGCCGAGCCGCCCCACTCGTGCGCACCGGCCACCCGGTTGGCGCGGGTCAGCACGAAGCCCGCGGTCCGCTCCGACCACCAGTACGCCAGCGTGGCCCAACGCCGGTCGGCCAGCACCTCGGCCGCCAGGGCCAGGTTGGCCCGCTCGCCCCGACCGTCCCAGAGGTGCAGGCTCCGCTTCCCGTCGATCGGCACCGTCCACGCTGACTGGGTGGTCAGCGGGGCGGCGGCTGCGGCGTTCACCGCGGACGCGTACACCAGGACCACGCCGACCTCCGGCTGTGCCGGCGGCGCCCCGAGCACGATGACCGGGGCGGACCCGGCGGGGGTGAGCAGTTCCAGCGGGAGGCCGACGGCGCGGCAGGCGTCGGCGAGCCGGGCCGGCGGGTGGTAACCCGTCGACGGGCTGGTCAGCGCCCGGTGCAGCACGGCGGCGCCGTCCGGCAGCCCGAACAGGGTGACAACCGACAGGGCGTCCGACTCGGTGCAGGTGACGTCGAGCGGCCCGACCGACGCGCCGTCCGGCCCGTACGCGGACAGCCGCAGCCCGAAGGTGTCGTCGTCGACCCTCAGCAGGCAGGCCGGCGTACGGGCGGCGACACTGAGCGCACCGAGGTCCACCCCGTCGACAACGTCGAGCCGGGTCCAGCCGTCCGCCTCGCCCAGCACGGTCACCGATGACGCGTCGGCGAGCGCACCGAGGCGGTACGCGGTCGCCCGGACCGCGCCGATCGTCTCGCCGTTCTCCGCTGCCGCCCCGGTCATCTCAGGACCGGGCCAGCAGCCGGCCGAGCAGGCCCCGTTGCGTCACGTCGACCCGTTCGGCCTCGTAGAGTCCGGGTTCGTCGCCGACGAGCAGGGAACGTCCGACCGCCACGTCCGGCAGGTCGAACACCCGGCAGACCTGCCGCAGCAGGTCCGCGACCAGTGGCCGTGGGCGGCCGGGCACCGGGTCGTTGCGGATCAGCGCCAGGTCGCTCCCCCGCTCCGGGCGGCCGTAGGCGGTCGCGATCTCACCACAGTAGACATCCCACGCCTTGCGGTCGGAGAGGTACTCGGCCGGGTCCTCCGGCGGTTGCCAGTTCGCCGCCCACTGGAGACTCTGCTGCCCGGCATCCGGGGACAGCATCGTCGCCTCCGCCAGTGACTCGTTCGCGAGCAGCATCCACCCCGGCACACCCGTACGCCGGACCAGGTCGGCGGCGGGTCTCGCCAAGCGGCGGCTGCTGGATCTGGACCCGCGCGGGGAGTCGAACAGCACGATGGTGCCGAGCGGATCGGGTGCGACAAAACCACCGACCTGGCCCCCGTGTACGGCGTCGCGTACCTGGGCGAGGGGTGCGTTCGTCACGACCGCGTACGTTCCCACTGCCGGTCTCCCGTCATCGGTCTTGGCTGCGGAAGCTACCCCAGCGTGGTCGATCGGTCCATGCCCCGGCGAGTGTCGTGTCGGACTCCCGGAGTTGCGGGACTAATCCGTCGCCGTTCTCGACCCGATTGAGTACAGTCCCAGCCCGAATAAGGGTGAGGAGAACCGTGGAGTTGACCGGGATGAACAGTGTGCGACGCACCGGACAGGTGCTGATCTTCGACGCCGACGACACCCTCTGGGAGAACAACGTCCTTTTCGAGCGGGTGATCGACGACTTTCTCGAATGGGTGGCGCACCCGACCCTGGACCGGGTCGAGATCCGCGCGATCCTCGACGACATCGAGCGGGCGAACGTGGTGACCCACGGGTACGGCAGCGCGATCTTCCTGCACAGTCTCGGCGAGTGCCTGAGCCGGCTGCGGGAGCGACCGGCCACCGAGGCGGAGCGGCGACGCATCGAGGAACTGGCGGTGGCACTGGTGGAGCGCCGGGTCGAACTCGTACCCGGGGTGGCGGACACGCTGACCGAACTGGGCCGGCGACACGACCTGCTGCTGCTGACCAAGGGCAACACCGACGAGCAGCAGCGCAAGATCGACGCTTCCGGTCTGGGTCACCACTTCCGGCGTACGCACATCGTGGCGGAGAAGAACGTCGAGGTGTACCGGCAGGTCACGGCCGAGCACGGGCTCCTGCCGGCGAGCACGTGGATGATCGGCAACTCCCCGAAGTCGGACATCCTGCCGGCACGGGCGGCGGGCATGAACGCCGTCTACATCCCGAACGCGTACCCGTGGGCGCTGGACCAGGCCGACCTCGATCCCGACGACAACCTGGTGCTGACCCTCTCGACCTTCCCCGACCTGCTCGACCACTTCTGATCCGGGGCGCGGCGGCGGTCACGGGCCGGCTGTCCACCGATCGGTTGAACGGACGCCATCCGGTCGACAGTGCACATCCGGTTGATGCGGGCCGGGTTCCACCGCACGGAGCGCCGGTGGACGGAACCGGTCCGGGCGGGATCCGCGCAGGCTGTAGGCAGCCGCCCGGCCGTACGGCAGATCGGCCCGTACACCAACGGGGGCGGGCGGCAGGCCCCGAGGAGTACGCATGCCAGTCATCTCGGTCAACCACCTACGAAAGCGGTACGGCACACAGGTAGCGGTCGACGACGTGTCGTTCACCGTCGACAGTGGGGAGATCTTCGGCATCCTCGGCCCCAACGGGGCGGGCAAGACCACCACCGTCGAGTGCGTCGCCGGGCTGCGTCGACCCGACGCGGGGGACATCTCCGTACTGGGGCTCGATCCCCGGCGGGACGGGGCGGAACTACGGCACCGGGTCGGCGTACAGCTCCAGGCGAGCGAACTGCCGGCGAAGCTCACCGTGGCCGAGGCGCTGGAGCTGTACGCGTCCTTCTACCGCGACCCCGCCGACTGGCGCGCCCTGCTCGACGAACTCGGGCTGGCCGAGAAGCGGAACACCCGGTTCGCCAAGCTCTCCGGCGGGCAGCAGCAGCGGCTCTCCATCGCGCTCGCCCTGGTCGGCAACCCGCAGGTGGCGATCCTGGACGAGCTGACCACCGGCCTGGACCCGCAGGCGCGCCGCGACACCTGGGGCCTGATCGAACAGGTACGGGCGCGCGGCGTGACGATCCTGCTGGTCACCCACTTCATGGAGGAGGCCGAGCAGCTCTGTGACCGGCTCGCGGTGATCAACGAGGGTCGGGTGGTGGCACTCGACACCCCGGCCGGGCTGGTCGCCGGAGTGGACCAGCAGCAGCGGGTCCGGTTCCGGCCCACCACACCGCTGGACGACCAGTTGCTGGTGGTGCTCCCCGAGGTCCGGGAGGTCACCCGGCAGGGTGCCCAGATCATCGTGACCGGCACCGGGGACCTGCTGCACGCGGTCACCTCGGTCCTCGCCCGCAACCAGATCGTCGCCGCCGACCTGCGGTACGAGCACAGCAGCCTCGACGACGCGTTCCTCAGCCTGACCAACCGCCAGCCCGACGCCTGAGCGCGTCCGCTCCCGCCGCGATTCCGCTCCGTCCCCTGTCGCCAACCCGAGGAGACCCCGCATGTCCGGGCTGCGCAAACTCACCGCCGTCGAACTCAAACTCTTCCTGCGCGAACCCAGCGCGTACGTCTGGACCGTGATCTTCCCGGTGCTGCTGCTGGTGATCCTCGGCAGCATCCCGGGATTCCGCCAGGCCGACCCGGAACTCGGCAACCTGCGGGTGATCGACCTCTACATACCGATCATCGTGGTGATGATCCTGGCGATGATGACGCTCTACATCACCCCGGGGACGATCACCGGGTACCGGCAGAAGGGCGTCCTGCGCCGGCTCTCCACCACCCCGATCGGCGCGGTCCGGGTGCTGGTCGCGCAGCTCGCCGTACAGCTCGGGTTCATGGTCGTGACGGTGGTGCTGACGCTCGTCACCGCCGCGATCCTGTTCGGTGCCGTACTGCCCCGGCAGGGGTTCGGCTTCGTGCTCGCACTCGCCCTCGTCGCCGCCGCGATGCTCGCGATCGGGCTGCTCATCGCCGCCCTGGTCCCCACCGCCAGTGCGGCCACCGGCATCGGCACCGCGCTCTTCTTCCCGCTGATGTTCTTCGGCGGTCTCTGGGTGCCGCGCGAGGGGATGCCGGACGTGCTGGTCCGGATCGGCGACTTCACTCCGCTCGGTGCCGGCGTGCAGGCACTGCGGGACAGCAGCGACGGGAACTGGCCGTCCGCGGTGGCGCTCGCCGTACTCGCCGCCTACGCCATCGCCGCCGGGGCACTCGCGGCGCGATACTTCCGCTGGGAATAGCAGAGAGGTGGGGCGGATGGGCGGGACAGCCGGCGCGGGCACCACGACGCCCCGCCCCTCCACGCTGCTGACGGCCAGCGTCGCCGACCGGCCCGATCATCCCGCGCGGCGGGTCCTGGTCGTGCTGCCGTACGTCCTGCTCGGTCTGGCCACCCTGCTCGCCCTGCTCGACCCCGGGCAGTCGGCGCGGGACCTGCTCACCACCGTCGTCCTGGTCACCGTGACCGCGTTGTGGGCGCTGTTCATGAACACCCTCCGGCCGCCGCCCCGTACCCGGCCCACCTGGTCGGTGGTGCTTTTCATGGGCGTACAGACGACACTCGCCGGTCTGCTCACGGGGCACCGGGGCATCTTTTTCCTCTTCGCCCTGATCGGTTTCATGCAGGCGTACGAGGTGCTCCCGCCGGTCTGGGGTTTCCTCTGCGTCACGGCCACCTCGATCCTGGTCAACATCCTGCCGGCCGGTGTACCGAACAACCGCGACTGGATCACGATCACCGTCCTCGTGGTGCTCGCCCAGATCTTCCTGATCGGCTGGTTCGGCTTTCTGGGCCAACGGTTCACCGAAGAGAGCGAGCAACGTCGGCAGGCGTTGGCCCAACTGGAGGCCGCGCTCGCGGAGAACGACGGGCTGCACGCGCAACTGCTGATCCAGGCCCGCGAGGCCGGGGTGCACGACGAACGGCAACGGATGGCACACGAGATCCACGACACCCTGGCCCAGGGGCTCGCCGGCATCATCACCCAGTTGCAGGCCGCCGACCGTACGCGCGAGGATCCGCGGCAGTGGCAACACCACATGGATCACGTACACGCGCTGGCCCGGGAGAGCCTCGCCGCCGCCCGCCGGTCGGTGGCGGCGGTACGGCCGACCGAACTCGACGATTCGCACCTGCCCGAGGCGATCACCGGACTGGCCACCCGCTGGTCCCGTGAGTCCGGGGTGCCGGTCCGGGTCGAGACCACCGGCGACCCTCGCCCGATGCTCGCCGAGATCGAGATAACCATGTTCCGGGTGGCCCAGGAGGCACTGACCAACATCGCCAAGCACGCCCGCGCGAGCAAGGTCGGTGTGACCCTCTCCTACCTGGACGACCTCGTCATGCTGGACGTACGCGACGACGGGGTGGGCTTCGCGATGGCGGACGTCGCCGAGCCGGGCACCGCCCCCGACGGCACCGGCTTCGGGTTGCGGGCGATCCGGCAGCGGCTGGAGCGGGTCGACGGCACCCTGACCGTCGAGACCGCGCCCGGCGACGGGACCGCGATCAACGCCAGCATCCCGACGACGGTGGAGAACGAATCATGAAGACCGGACCGGTACGCCTGCTGATCGTCGACGACCATCCGGTGGTCCGCAACGGGCTGCGCGGCGCCTTCACCGGCTCGGACGAGTTCGAGGTGGTGGGCGAGGCCGGTGACGGCACGGAGGCGCTGGCGCAGGTCGCCGCGCTGCGCCCGGATGTGGTGCTGATGGACCTGCGGATGCCACGGATGGACGGTGTCGAGGCGATCCGCGAGCTCAACCGGACCGCGCCGACCGTACGGGTGCTGGTGTTGACCACGTTCGACACCGACAGCGACGTGCTGCCCGCGATCGAGGCGGGCGCCACCGGTTACCTGCTCAAGGACGCGCCCACCGACGAACTGCTCCGTGCGGTACGCCTGGCCGCCAACGGTGAGGCGGTGCTCTCCCCGACGGTGGCCGGTCGGTTGATGGGTCAGATGCGCCGGCCGGCCCGGCCCGGCAAACCCGCCCAGGGCACGCTCAGCCAGCGTGAACTCCAGGTGCTCAAGCTCGTGGCCGACGGGGCGACCAACCGGGAGGCCGCGTCGAAGCTGTTCATCAGCGAGGCCAGCATCAAGACCCACCTGCTGCGCATCTACGACAAGCTCGGCGTACGGGACCGGGCCGCCGCGGTCGGCGAGGCGTTCCGTCGGGGCCTGTTCACCTGAAGCGCCCCCACGTCAGCCTCTGGGTGGGAGGCTGCGTGCGCCCGGCAGCGGGCCGTTGAGCCGGATCTCGAAGCCCACCACCACCGCGAGTACGGCCGCGGCCAGCCCGGTCGAGGCGAGCGGCGCGAGTCCGACCATGGCCGGGGAGGCGACGATCAGCACCGCCAGCCCGACCAGCCGGGGTGTGGCCGCGCGGGTGAACACCTGCCGCCCCAGCAGCGCGTGACCGGCGAGGAAGAGCGCCGGTCCGCCCAGCATGGCCGCGACCCAGGAGGCCGGGGCGGAACCGGTCGGATGCCTGATCACCAGCTCGTCGGCGACGGTGATGCCCACCACCCCCATGACCATGATCAGATGGGCCAGGGCCGCCTCCTTGCTCCGCGAACGAGGCTCGTTGCCGTCGGCGGGGTCGCTCGCGCCGGAGAACGCCGGGCCGAGCTTCTCCCTGGTCCGGTGGAAGTAGATCCAGTACAGCGACACGGTGATACAGAAGGACAGCGTGAACGCCGTACCCCGGTGGAGGCTGAAGTCGCTGTCGTGGAACGTACGGCCGGTGATGGCGACGGTCTCGCCGAGCGCGATGATCACGAAGAGGCGGTAGCGCTCGGCCATGTGCTCGTCGGCCAGGTTCCATTCCGCCGAACTCGTACGCCCCAGCCCCGGCACCGGCCAGCCGACGAGCGCGGCCACGTAGTCGATCGCCAGTGCCAGGCTCCACAGGGCCAGCCGGCCGGCGTCCTCCACCATCGCCCCGGCGAACCAGGGCACCGCCGAGACGGCGAACCAGACCGCTCCCCGCAGCGGCCGGCGGCCCAGGTGGTGATGCCGCAGGGCGAAGGCGAGGATCGAGCTGCGGCCGAGGTTGATCGCCACGTACGCGATCGCGAACAGCAGCCCGCGCTCCTCGAACGCCTCCGGAATGGCGGTCGAGGTCACCAGGATGCCGAACATGGTGGCGGTGATCAGGAACTGGAGCCGGATCAGCCGTGAGTCCAGGGTGTCGGTCAGCAGGTTCGTGTACGACCAGACCCACCAGACCGCCATCAGCAGGATCAGGGTCTGGAAGGCGCCGACCCAGTCCAGGTGGGCCATCAACGTCTGGGAGAGCCGGAACAGGGTGAAGACGAACACCAGGTCGAAGAAGAGCTCGATGTAGGTGACGCCCTTCGGCTGGCCCAGGTCGCGGAGCAGGTCGGACCGCTGATCCGTGTCCATCCACCCTCGTCCCGCCCCGCCCGTCCCGGACCGCCCGGCTGTCGGTCCAGTCGTACCACGGGGTCGGGTGGGCGTACCGGCGGTTGCCCGGAACCGGCCGGGCCCGCCCGGTCCGGTGAAAAGGCAGGGCGCCTGTGCGAACAAGGCGCCCTGCCTCACCTCGGAGCCGAGGGCGGGCCGCTCAGCGGAGCGCGGCGCGGGCGGCTACCGCCGTGTCGGGGTGGTCGCTGAAGACACCGTCGAGGCCGAGGCTGAAGAACAGCTCGTACTCGGACGTGGTGTCGCCCCGGGCGTTCGGGTCGGTCCCGAGGCGGAAGTCGGTCGGGAGGAACTGGTTCTCCGCCCGGAACGTCCAGGCGTGCACGTCCAGGCCGACCCGGTGCGCGTCACGTACGACGTTGGTGGGGGCGAGCAGCTTGCCGTTGGCGTCGCGGGGCACGATCAGGTTCTTGGTCGCGCCGATCCCGTCCGCGTACGTGCTGATCCACTTCAGGTTCTCCGGCTTGACCAGATCCAGGTACGTGCGCGGGTCACCGGCCACGGTGAAGTCGTACGGCCGCCCGGTGGCGTCGAGCAGCTGGGCCAGCCGTACGTCGGTCAGCTTGCTCAGCTTGCGGAGGTTCGCGGTCTCGAAGGACTGGATGAACACCGCGTCCTTGCGACTGGTCAGGCCGTTGCGCTTGAGCACCCGGACCAGCGGCTCCTCCAGGGCCAGCCCGATCGACTGGAAGTACGTGGGGTGCTTGGTCTCCGGGTAGATGCCGATGGTGCGGCCGACCCGCCGGCTCTCCGACTTGGCGAGGTCGATGACCTCCTGGAGGGTCGGGATCTCCAGGGTGCCGTCGAAGGCGGTGTTGGTCGGCCGGACCTGCGGCAGCCGCTCCTTGGCCCGCAGCGTCTTCAGCTCGGCCAGGGTGAAGTCCTCGGTGAACCAGCCGGTGACCGCGATCCCGTCGATGGTCTTGGTGGCCTTGCGGCCGGCGAACTCCGGGTGGTCGGCGACGTTCGTGGTCCCGGAGATCTCGTTCTCGTGCCGGGCGACCAGCACTCCGTCCCGGGTGGAGACCAGGTCGGGCTCGATGAAGTCGGCGCCGAGCCGGATCGCCAACCGGTACGACTCCAGGGTGTGCTCGGGCCGGTAACCGCTGGCTCCACGGTGGGCGATCACCAGCGGCTTCGCGTCGCGGGACTTGTCCGCCTGCCGCTGGTCCGACTCGTCGCTGTGGCGGGCGGCGGACGACGAGGTGGGGATCGCCACCACCGCCGCCAGCAGTACGCCGGCCAGGCCGAGAATGGGAAGGGTACGTCGCACCGCAGGTCTCCTGACGTGGGTTCGGGTGGAACCCGATCCAACCGCCGACGGGCGACGGTCAGGAGGTCGGTGGCTGACCGAAAGATGAACAACTATCCCGTCGTCGGCGGATGACCTGCGGCGTCGGTCAGGCGGTGGCGAGGAGCTGGTCCACCGGGGCGTACTCGTCGGTGAGCACGATGGCGTCGTCGATGAACCCGTCCAGGTTCGGCCCGTCCAGCACGGTGACCGGTTCGTCGAGCGCGCCGAGCCGGGTGCGCAGCGCCTCGATCGGCAGCGGCGTGTCGGCGGCGACGATCAGGAAGTTGGCGCCCCGGGCGCCGGTGATCGCGTTCGGCGGTGCGACGACCGCGACGTGGGTGAACTCGGCCTTGACGGTGGCGAGTTCGGCGCGGATGAATCGCAGCGGCGGGTAGTCGATGACGTTCTGGACGTACATCCCACCGGGGCGGACCACGCGCCGGATATCGGCCGCCATCTCCCGGGTGGCCAGGTGCCACGGCACCACGAGGTGACCGAAGGCGTCACCGACGACCAGGTCGGCGCTGTCGTCGGGCAGTTCACCGACCAGCATCCGGGCGTCGCCGACCACCGCCCGCAGTTCCGGGCCCGGCCGTACGCCCAACTCGCGGCGACCCAGCTCGACCAGCTCACCGTCGATTTCGAACACCGTGTTGACGGTTCCCGGTCGGGTGGCGGTCAGGTACGTCGGGATGGTGAACCCGCCGCCGCCGAGGTGCACCGCGTCCAGCCGCTGCCCGGCCGGCGCGAACACGTCCGCCACCGCACCGATCCACTGCGTGTACGCGAACTCCAGGTGGGTCGGGTCGGCCAGGTCGACGTACGAGTGCCAGGCCGAGTTGAGCACCAGCAGCCGGCCGTCCGGGTTGTCGGCGTCGGCCTCGACGCTGGCGCAGTGGTACGCGGTCTCCACGTCGCACGGGTTCGGCGACACCGTGGCCAGTCCCGCCCCGACCAGTCCGAGCAGTGCCACCGCCGCCTTCACCCGGGGCCGCCCCGGCACCGAGGTCCGGTCCTGCCGCCACAGGTACCACCCGAGCCAGAGGCCGGTCAGTCCGAGCAGGAGCGCGAGCCCGACGATGATGACGGTGCTCGGCAGGGCCGCGACCAGCACGAATCCGGTGCCGAGGGTGGCGGTGATGCCGCCCAGGGTGCCGATGCTGGACAGCCGACCGACCACCTGTCCGGTCCGGCGCAGATCGCTGAGCTGCAACTTCACCACCAGCGGGGTGACGGCGGCGAGCAGTGCTGCCGGCAGGAACACCGCCAGCGCGGTCAGCAGCAGGATGCCGGCGGTGGCGCCACCGCGGAGCACCTCACCGGCGTACCGGACGACGGGCAGGGTGATCGCGGTGGTGATCCCGGCGAGGACCAGGGCCGGGGCGAGCAGCGTACGGGGGTCGCGCCGGTCGGCAAGCCACCCGCCGAGCCACGCCCCGTACGCGATGGCGCCGAGCGCCACCCCGATCACCGAGCTGGTGACCTGGAGGGTGACTCCGAGGTACGGGCCGACCAGGCGCAGGGACACGGTCTCCAGTACGAGCACCGCGCCGCTGGCGAGGAAAACGAGTGTCGCGGCGAGCCCGTTCGGCAGCGCGCGGGGCCCGGCCGCTTCGGTCACGGGTGGGCTCGTCGGCGTCACGGGCACGCTCGCCTGAGCGGGTACGTTCGCAGGTGTTGTCTCCATCGGAGCGATCGTACGCAGGCCAGGGGCGCTTCGATGTCAAACCATCGAGAGATGAACATGGTTCGTGTGGTCGCCGGCCGGGCTGCCGCCGCCGCTGTAGGACCGCCACCCGGTGCCGGGCATCCAGATCTGTCGGTACCAGATCACGTAGAGCACACCGAGGGAGCTGGCGTTCTTGACGTAGTACGCGGCCAGGTTGTTGCCGTACGTGCGGTCGCCGCCGGTCGCGTCGGCGTCCTTGAAGCCGCTGGTCGCGGAGGCGAAGTCGCAGGCGCGTCCCTTGGGGTGTTCACCGCCACCGCTGGGACGGTGGCAGGAGACGTAGCGCTTGTAGCCGGCGGCCTGCGCCTGGTTCATCGCGTGCAGGGTCCGGGGGGTGATGCAGCCGGTGGTGGTGGGGTCGTTGATGGTGCAGGACTCCTTCGGCCAGGAGCCGTCGGAGTTCTTCGGCGCCGGCTTGGCCGCGGGCGAGTTGGCGGCGACGAAACCGGTGCTGGACTTGCCCCCGACGGCAGCGAGGGCGCGTTCGGCGTCGGTCTTCCGCTTGGCGATCACGGCGAGCTGTTTCTGCTGCTCCCGTACCTCGTTGTCGATCGCGGCCTTGGCCCGGGTCGCCTCCTCGCGCGCCTCGGTGAGCGCCCGGAGCTGCTTGTCGTCGCGCTGGGCCATCACCTCCAGCCCGGCGGCCCGCTCCAGGAACGCCTCGGGCGAGGCACTGTTGAGCAGGGTGGCGACGGCGCTGAGCCGGCCGAGCCGGTAGGACTCCACGGCGACCTCGGCGACCACCGCGTTCAGCTCGGTCAGCCGGACCTCGACCTTGGCCAGTTCGGCGGTGAGCGCGGCCTGACGCTTGACCGAATTGTCGAGTTTGGCCTTCGCCTCGATGTGTCCCTTGGAGACGGCTTCGAGCGTGTCGCGCAGGTTCTTGCTGCCGCCCTCGTCACCGGGGCTGCTGGGCGCGAGCGCGAGCGGTCCGTAACCGAGGGATCGGGCGGTGGGGGCCGCGGCGGCGGGAGTTCCAGTAGCGACCACCACGGCGGCGAGCAGTGCCGCGAGCGTTCCCGACGCGCGGCGCCGGATTCTGGCCGTCCTGCGAGGCACGAAAGCCGTTCCTTCCGTCGGCCGCCTACCCCCGGTTACCTGGTAGCTCTTTCGGCGGCGGCCACCGCCGGCGCCGGATGCGGCGCCTCCGGGCGGGAGACCGGGGGTCACACTACCGGACCACGGACGCGCTGTCGGCCCTGCGCGTCTACCACATCGCATCGTCGTCGGTGAGTGAAACACGGCATTCACTCTGTGTATCAGTGCTCACACCGAAGCGTTCCGATCACAGGGTCGGAACGAGCGTTTCCCGTACCGTGTGCCAGATTCGTTCGTCGGCGGCGACGAGCAAGCCGAACCGGTCGTCGGCCGGGTCGTACGGCGTCCCGTCGAGCCGTCGCGCCACCCCGCCCGCCTCCCGCAGCAGCATCACCCCGGGAGCGTGGTCCCACGGCAGGGTGCGCCAGAAGAACGCGAACTGCTGGTCGCCGGTGAGGATGTCCGCGTACTCGCGGCCGGCGCAGTGCAGTCCGGGCAGGACCGTACCGAGCCGGTGTGCGCCGGCCTCCACCGAGGCCCGCCAGGCCGGGGGCAGGAACCGGGTCATCACCGCGCCGCGCAGGGCCGTCGCCGGCCGGTCGACCGCCGGCCGCACCGCCACCCCGTCGAGGTACGTCCCCCGCCCCGCCTCGGCGGTCAGCAGCCGGTCCGAGATCGGGTCGAGGATCCAACTCGCCCGACTCACGCCCGCCTCGATCAGCGCCACCATGACCGCGAACGGCTCCCGCCCGGCGGCGTAGTTGGCCGTACCGTCGATCGGGTCGACCAGCCAGACCGGGGTCGTACGGTGCAGGTGGTCCAGGAGCGCGGGCTCGGCGGCGACGCCCTCCTCGCCGACCACGACGGAGCCGGGCAGCAGCCGGAGCAGTCCCTCGGCGAGGATCAGCTCGGCCCGCCGGTCGGCGACCGTGACCAGCTCGCCCGGAGCCTTCTCGGACACGTCGTCGCGTCCCAGGTGCCCGAAGAGCGGCAGGATGACATCGGCCGCGACGGTCCTGAGCAACGCCCCCACTTCTTCGATCATGGCGTCAGCCCCGCGGCGGGAGCTTCACCACGCTGACGAAGAACTCGTCGATCTGCCGGACCACCGTGATGAACCGCTCGAAGTCGACCGGCTTGGTCACGTACGCGTTCGCGTGCAACTGGTAGCTGCGCAGGATGTCCTCGTCGGCCTGGGAGGTGGTCAGCACCACCACCGGGATCCGGCAGAGCTGTTCGTCGTTCTTGATCTCGCGCAGCACCTCGCGCCCGTCGCGGCGGGGCAGGTTGAGGTCGAGCAGGATCAGGTCCGGCGACGTCGCGTCCGCGTACTGGCCCTCGCGCCGCAGGTAGGCGAGCGCCTCCGCACCGTCGGAGACCACGGTCAGCCGGTTGCGCAGCTTGTGCTCCTCGAACGCCTCCTGCGTCATGAGCACGTCGCCGGGATCATCCTCGACCAGGAGAACCTCGATCGGACTCTTGCCGTCCGGCGGTGCCGTCATGCCACGATCTCCTTTATCTCGCCGGTCTTCGGTCCGTCCGACCCACCGGCCGCCGGGCCACCCGGCCCACTCGAATTGTTGTCGTTCCCGTCGGCAGGCCGCTGCCCGGTCGCTTCCGCGTCCGACCGCTCGTCCGGGCCACCGGACTGCTCCGGTACGGCCGGCGCGGCGGCCAGCTCCGCCGGCTCGGCTTCCACGGTCACCGGCAGGGTGAACCGGATGATGGTCCCCTCGACGGCGTCGAGGTCCACCCAGATCCGCCCGCCGTGGTACTCGACGATCTTCTTCACGATCGCCAGCCCGATCCCGGTGCCCGGGTACGCGTCCTTCGAGTGCAACCGCTGGAAGATCACGAAGATCTTGTCGACGAACTCGGCCTCGATCCCGATGCCGTTGTCCTCGCAGCTGATCTCCCACTCGTTGTCGACCCGGCGGGCCGAGATCCGTACCTTCGGCGGGACGTCCGGGCGGCGGAACTTGAACGAGTTGCTGACCAGGTTCGCCAGCAGGTTCGTCAGCAGCGGCTCCTCGCCCAGCACCACCGGCAGGTCGGACCAGGTCAGCTCGCCACCGGCGTACTGGCGGGCCGCCTCGGTCTGCCCGGCGACGTCGCCCATCACCTGGTTCAGGTCCACCTCGACAAAACCCGTGGTGAGCCGACCGATCCGGGAGAAGGCGAGCAGATCGTTGATCAGCCGCTGCATCCGCTGGGCGCCGTCCACCGCGAACGCGATGTACTGGTCGGCGCGCTCGTCGAGCTGTCCGGCGTACCGGCGTTGCAGGAGCTGGCAGAAGCTCGCCACCTTGCGCAGCGGCTCCTGGAGGTCGTGCGAGGCGACGTACGCGAACTGTTCCAGGTCACGGTTGGACCGGACCAGCTCCTCGGCCTGCTTCTGCAACTGGCTGTTGACCCACTCGATCCGGGTACGCGCCTCGCGTACCTCGGCCAGGTCGGCGGCGATCTTGCGGCGCATCGCGTCCACGTCGGCGGCGAGCAGGGCCAGCTCGGGTGGACCCGTCTGCTCGATGTCGCGCTGGTAGTCGCCCTGGGCGACCGCGCGCACCTGCTCGGCCAGACGGGTCACCGGACCAATGACCGTACGGTTCAGCGACACCAGTAGCGCCACCCCGGCAAGGATCACCACCACCGCGGCCAGGATCAGCAGCAGGACCAGGGTGTTACCGGTCTTGCGCGCCTTGACGGCGACCTCGTTGCGCAGGTCGAGGATCAGGTCCTGCAACCGGTCGGTCGAGGCCCGCAGGGTGTCGAACTGCTGCCGTCCCCGCTCGTTGACCAGTGCCTGCCCGGCGGTCGGGCCACCGCTGGCGGTCGCGTTCACGATCGGCAGGGCCACGTCCGTACGCCACTGGGCCGCCTGGTCCCGGACCACGTGCAGTTGCCGGCGGATCTCCGGCTGGTCGTCCAGCAGCGCGTCCATCCGGGCGATCAGGACGCCCTCCTGCTGGAGCCCGTTCTCGTACGGCGCCAGGTCCGCCCGGTCACCGCTGACCGCGTAGCCCCGTACGGCGGTCTCCTGGTTGACCAGCGCGGTCGGCAGCGACTCCGCGTCCGTACGCAGCGGGCCGGTCTTGGTCAGCAGGGTGTCCAGGTGATTCCGGTTCGCGTTCGCCACCACTGCCTCGCCGACGGCGAGCAGGGCCAGCACCGAGCCCACCACCACACAGAGCGCGGTGACCCGGCGGCGCAGGCTCCAGCCGTACGGCCGCCCCTGCGAACGCGTGGTGGTCATCCCCATCTCCATCACCGACCACCGCCCCGGCTGACCAGCAGCATCGCCACGTCGTCGGCAAGCGGCCCACCGTTGAGCTCCTCGGCCCGGCTGACCAGCCAACCGGGCAGGTCGGCCAGCGGCACGTCCCGCCCCGCCGGGTCGGCGACCAGTTCACGCAGCCCCGGTACGTCGAGCCGGTCCGGCCCCTCGCCGACCCGCCCCTCGATCAATCCATCGGTGTAGAGCAGCAAGGACCAGTCCTCGGTGTCGAAAGCCAGATCGAACGCGATCGGCGGGCGGGGCCGGACCCCGAGCAGCAGGCTGCCGGGTACCTGGACGGGGGCGACCCGTCCACCGGAGAGCAGCAGCGGGGGCGGATGCCCGGCGAGCCGGAAGGTGGCCCGGTTCGCCGCCAGGTCGAGCCGTACGGTGGCCACCGTCGCGAAGATCTCGCGGAGCCGGCGCTCACTCATCAGCACCTGTTCCAGTGCGGGCAGCACCTCGTCGTCCGGCACCCGGGCGAGCACCAGGGCGCGCCAGGCGACCCGCAGCTCGACGCCGAGCGCCGCCTCGTCCACCCCGTGCCCGCAGACGTCGCCGACAATCAGGTCGACCCGGTTCGGGGTGGTCTGCACCACGTCGTAGAAGTCGCCGCCGATCAGGGCGGCGTGTCGGCCCGGCCGGTAGAAGGTGTGCACCTCGACCTGGTCGGTGTCCATCAGCGGCTGCGGCAGCAGGCCGCGCTCCAGCCGGGCGGACTCCGCCTGGCGCAGCTCCACCTCGCGCAGCCGCCGGGCGTTCTCGTCGGCCCGCTTGCGCTCGACCGCGTACCGCAGTGCCCGGGACAGCAGGACCCCGTCGACCTGCCCCTTGACCAGGTAGTCCTGGGCGCCCTCGGCCACCGCGTCGACACCGAGCCGCTCGTCCTGCCGGCCGGTGAGTACGCAGACCGCCGCACCGGTGGACATGGCGAGGACCTGACGGAGCCCGTCCAGCCCCTCGGCGTCCGGCAGGCCGAGGTCGAGCAGTACGCAGTCGACGCCGGCGATCTGCTGCTTGGCCTGGTTGAGGCTCGTCGCCACCAGCAGCTCGATCGCCGACTGGGTCTCGGCGAGCAGCTCGCCGACCAGGAAGGCGTCGCCCTCGTCGTCCTCGACCAGCAGCACCCGCAGCCGCTCGCCCGCGGGCAGGTTGGGGTGCCGGCCGAACCCGCCGTGCGGGTAGGTCCGTTGGGGCACCACGGAGGAACCGGTCATGCTGGTACTCCGTACCACCGCGGACCGGCCCCGGATCGGGGGTCCTCGATACTGATCTCCGGCTCCTTCGCGGTCAACCTGCTGATCCTGTACCACCCAACGCTGCCACACAACACGGGGAACGCGGTCACCCGCGCCGGTCCTCCGCTCATCCGACCGGCCCGCCGGTCGCGCTCCCACCACGTGCCAGGCGCTCGGCGCGGGCGGCGATCACCTCGCCGAGCACCCCGTGCAGCCGACCGCAGTCGACGCAGTGCAGGTTGTCGTCGAGCCGCCGTCCGCCACACTGCCCGCAGCGGCCCCGGTCACCCGGATCACGGTAGCCGGCCAGGGCGGCGCCGAGCGCCCGGACCAGGTGCGGGGTGAGCGGGAAGCGCTCGACGGCGTGGCGGTGCCGCAGCTCGATCGAGGCGATCGGGGCACCCGCCGGGTCGGGGTCGTACGGCGACACCCGCTCGACGAACTGCCGCAGCAGGTCGATCGGATCAGGCTCATGCACCGCGGTCATACCTCCACGCTATGCGACAACCGGTCCCCGGCGGCAGTCGCCCACCGAGGCCCGGGAGCGGGCAGGATGGGGCCGCCCCTACGCACCGGTAACAATATTCACCGAGGCCCAGGAAGACCCCCCTTCCCCCAGGAGAAACACGTGGCCACATCCGTTGAGTCACCACTCGAACACGCTCCACCCCCGACTGCGCGGCGTACCCGGCGCGGGCTGACCGCAGCCGCCGCGCTGGCCGTACTGGTCGCCATCGGCGCCGCCGCACTGCTCGACCTGCGTACCCCCGCGCCGGTCGGCACCGACTCCCCCGCCGGACAGTTCAGCGCCGGTCGGGCCGCCGAACACCTGGAGGTCGTCGGGGCCCGTACGCACGTCGCCGGGAGCCCCGCGAACGACCAGGTCCGGGCCTACCTCGAAAGCACCCTGCGCGACCTCGGCCTGTCGACCCAGGTCCAGGACACGGTGGCCGAGGAGGCCGGTCAGCTCAGCGGCGCGGCCGGCGGCGCCACCCTGGCCCGGGTACGCAACGTGGTGGCCCGGATCCCCGGAACCGACCCGACCGGTCGGGTCTTCCTGGTCGCCCACTACGACTCGGTCCAGTCCGGGCCGGGCGGGAACGACGACGCGGTCGGCACCTCGGCCATCCTGGAGGTGGCCCGCGCGCTGAGCACCGGTCCCCGCCCCCGCAACGACATCGTGTTCGTCCTCACCGACGCCGAGGAGGCGTGCCTCTGCGGCGCGTCCGCCTTCGCCTCCGGTCACCCGCTCGCCGCCGACGGCGGTGTGGTGCTCAACCTGGAGGCGCGCGGCAGCACCGGGCCGGTGATCATGTTCGAGACCTCGCCGGACAACGCCGGCCTGGTCGGCGTCTTCGGCCGGGCCGCACCGCACGCGGTGGGCACCTCGTTCGCGGTCGAGGTCTACCGGCTGCTGCCCAACGACACCGACTTCACCGCCTTCCTCGACCACGGTTTCACCGGGCTGAACTCCGCCTACCTGGACGGCGGGGCGATCTACCACACCCCGCTGGACACCCCGGCCAGGGTCGACCGGGGCAGCCTGCAACAGCACGGCGACAACGCCCTGGCGCTGGCCCGCGAGTTCGGTGCCACCGACCTGGCCGACCTGCGCGCCGGCAACGACGCCACCTACTTCCCGGTGCCGGGCACCCTGGTCCGCTACCCCGGCTGGCTGACCTGGCCGCTGGCCCTGCTCGCGGTCGTCGCGGTCGGGCTCCTCGGCTGGACCACCCGACGTCGGGGTCACGCCTCCTGGTCCCGGATGGGCGCCGGGTTCGGGCTGGCCCTGGTGCCGATCGTGGTCGCGCCGGTGCTGGCGCAACTGCTCTGGCTGGCCATCACCACCATCCGCCCCGGCTACGCCGAGCTGCTCGACCCGTACCGGCCGGTGTGGTACCGGCTGGCCGTGCTGGCGCTGGCCGCCGCCGTACTGCTCGGCTGGTACGCGCTGTTCCGTCGCCGGATCGGGGCGGCGGCACTGGCCGTCGGCGGGGTCGGCTGGCTGGCCGTACTCGGGGTGCTGCTCGCCGTACTCACTCCGGGTGGGGCGTACCTGGCGACCCTGCCCGCGCTGGCCGGCGCGGCCGGCGGGCTGGTGGCGCTCGCCGTACGGCCGGGCAGCCGGTGGGCGGTGGTCGCGGTGACGGCCGGTGCGGCCGTCGGGGTGCTGATCCTGCTGCCGACCGTCATGCTGCTCTTCCCCGCGCTGGGCATGGCGATGGGCGGGGTCGCGGCGCTCTTCGCCGTCCTGCTCGGCCTCGGCGCCCTCCCGGTCCTCGACCTGCTCCACCCCGCCCTCCCCGCCCAGCCACCCGGCACAGCCCCGGCCGAGAAGGAGCGGACGGAAGCGGAGCACGCCGGCCCACAGCCGACCGGAACCGAGCTGGCCGAGAACGAGCCCTCCGAAGCAGGGCAGGCCGGGGCGCAGCCGACCGGAAGCGAGCCCGCCGGACCGGGGGAGGTGGTTCCCGGGGCCTCGGCGCGGCGGCGCGGCGCGGTGCCCGCCCTCGCGGCGGCGCTGGCCGCGCTGGTGCTCGCCGGCATCGGCCTGGCGGTCGACCGGTTCGACGCCGAGCACCCGGTACCGACCCACCTGATGTACGCCCTCGACACCAACACCGGTACGGCCCGGTGGCTCAGCCACGAGACCGACCCGCAGTCCTGGACCGCCAAGTACGTCCGGTCCCCCGTGTCGACCCAGGCGGACTTCCCGGCGCTCGGCGACGACGAGATGCTCGCCGGTCCGGCGCAGGCGGCCACCCTGCCCGCCCCGGCCCTCACCGTGCTCGCCGAACGGACCGATGGTGACCGGCGCACCCTGCGGCTGCGGCTGACCCCGCAACGGCAGGTACGCCTGGCCAGCCTGCACGTGGCCGCCTCCACCGCAACGGTGGTACGGGCGACGGTGGCGGGACGGGACGTACCCGTGGCTTCGGTGACCGACGGCGGACCGTGGTCGTTCGGGTTGGTCTTCCACGCCCCGCCGACCGACGGGATCGAGATCGAGCTGGTGCTGTCGCTCAGGGGCGGCCCGGTGTCGCTGCGCGCGATGGACGCCAGTGACGACCTGTCCGGGCTGCCCGGCTTCCGGCCCCGCCCGGCCGACGTGGGCGTGGTCGGCTCGCACAGCTCGGAGATGGTCGCGGTCGCCCACACCTACTCCTACTGAGCGGCCAGGAAGGCTCCTACTGAGAGGTCGGAAAGGGCCCCTGCTACGCGAGCAGCGACAGCAGGGGCCCTTCCCCGCACCCGGTTCAGTGGTGGGGGTGGGTGTCGCCGCTGTCCTGGTCGGCGACGAATGCGGCGATCCAGGCCAGCGGGGCGTTCCAGTTGATGGTCAGCTCGTTCGTCGACCAGGATTCGATGTCGTCGAGGTAGCAGAACTGCGGCGCGCACCCGCGTAGTTTCTGCTGCGCCACCGGGTCCTGGATGGCCGAGTTCGGGCCACCGGAGAGTGTCCCCCGGGGCGGGTTCGGCAGGTCCGGGTTGAGTTGGTGGGCGTACCAGCGGCTGTGCTGGTTGCGCGAGGCCACCTCGCCGTAGCCGGTGACGTACGACTGGTTCAGCGCGTTGCGGCCGAACAGGTAGTCCATCGTCTCCAGCACCCCGTCGCGGTAGCGGTCCCGACCGGTCAGGTCGAAGGCGGTCGCCAGCACGATCGCGTTGTTGATGATCAGGTTGTTGGAACCCCAGTCCCACAGGTTGTCGGCCGGTGCGTACGGCACCCCGTACGGATGGGCCTCGATCGTGGCCAGGTAGCGGTCGGCGCCCTGGACCACCGAGGCACGTACCCGGTTGCGGTCCGGCAGGGCACTGGGCAGCGTGGCCAGGTCGAGCCGGCCGAGTTGGGCGGTGTTGCCCCAGTCGAAGCCCCGGTCCCGCCAGATGTCACCGGTGTGGTGCGGGGAGGCGAGCACCGCGTCGCGGTATTCGCGCGCCCCGGTGGTGAGGAACAGTTCGGCGGCGGCCCAGTAGAACTCGTCGCTGACGTCGTTGTCGTTGTAGGCGCCGCCGCCGTTGCCGTCGGCCGGGTCCGCGTAGATCGCCGGGTTCGCCCGGGCCGCGGCCCAGGCGGTCTTTGCCGCGCGCAGGTTGCGGTCGGCGAACCCCTTGTCGTACGGGCGGAAGACGCGCGCCGCCTGTGCCGCCGTGGCGGCGAGGTTGAGCGTGGCGGCGGTGGTGGGCGGGTGCAGTTCGCGCCGCTTGTCGTCGAGGTGGGGCAGCAGCGGCAGCCCGGTCCAGGAGTCGTCGTGGATTTTGTGGTGGGCCATCCCGGCCTTCGGCTTGCCGGCCGGGACCTGCATGCTGAGCAGGAACTCCTGTTCCCACCGGGCCTCGTCGAGGATGTCCGGCACCCGGTTGCCGCTCTCCGGCAGGTCGAGGGTCCGGTCGCCGAGGTGCCACGGCTGTGCGGTGTCGGCGCGGCGGGAGCGTTCGTACTCGCTCATGAGCTGGTGTACGGAGATGCCGCCGTTGACGACGTACTTGCCGTGGTCGCCGGCGTCGTACCAGCCGCCGGAGACGTCCAGTGTGTAGTCACAGACGCCCGGTTGGCAGGGTACGGCGGTGTCGCCCTGGTTCGGTGCGAGGCCGACGTGCCCGGCCGGGCGGCCGTATCCGGGGCGGAGCCGGTCGAGGATCTCCACCCCGCTGCGCTGGGTGTAGTAGAACTTCAGCGCGTCGGTACGCAGCCGCTCGTAGAAGTCGGTGCCGAGGTCGAACGGCCGGCTGGTCTCACCGTCGGCGACGAGCGTGAAACCGGTGCCGGTGGCGGCGTAGCGGCTGAAGTCGATCGAGTGCACCCGCTGCCCGGAGGAGGCGTCCAGCCCGCGCGGCGTGGTACGGCCGGTGGCCACCACCCGGCCGGTCCGGTTGCGCAGCGACCAGGGCAGGGCGGCGGTGGCGTCGGTGACCACGGTCGCGTTCTTCGGGCCTCGGGGCAGGTAGCCGACCTGGTTGACCCGGACCCGGGGCCCGGTCTCCGGTACGTACACGTCGGGAACCGCGCCACCGCGCAGCGAGACGTTGTCCAGGCAGACCGTCCACGGCTCGACGCTGCCGCCGAGTTGGAAGGCGACCTGTGCGTTCGGCAGGTCGACCGGGGAGGTGAAGGTGTAGCGGTAGTCGTTGCCGGAGACGCTCAGCTCGGGGTTGGCGGAAAGATACTGGGTGTACGGGTCGACCGGCAGTTGCACCAGCGCCTTGCCGACCTTGCCCGGTGTGGCACTGCCGAAGAACTGGAACTCGTACGTCTCACCGGCGACGAGCGGGACGTTGTCCTGGCCGATGATGACGTCCCACGGATTGACCGTGCCACCGGGTACGTCGGCGCAGAGCCGTCCGGTGCTGCTGTCGAGGGTGAGGTTGCCGGTTCCCCACCAGGGGGCGTGGCCGCCGTCGAAGGTGCCGTTGACGATCTGCTCCGGACCGGGATCGGCCTCTTGCGCGTACGCGGCGGGGCTGCTCAGTCCGGTGCTGGCCAGGGCGGCCACGGTGAGGATCGCGAGCGGGGCGGTACGCCGGGTGGGTGGTCGGTTTCGCACGGGGGTCCTTTCGGTGGAGGACACGTTCCGGCCGGGTGCCGCTTCACCACCGTGTACGGGTCACGGCGCTCGACGTCATGGAAGCGCTCCCAGGGCTACGGCGATATTGACAGTGCATTTCAAGCATGTCAATGTCTCGACGTCGAGGCAAACAAAAGCGGCCAACTCGTGTGAGTTGGCCGCTTTACCGCAACAGTCCTATTTCCACCTGAAGTGGACAAAAACCCGGCCGAAGTTGTTTGAGTCCTTCTCCACCCGGTGGTAGATCTGCTTGATCTCCTTCTGGTCGAGAAAGCGAAGCACTCGCTTCTTGAGCTGACCCGACCCCTTGCCGGGGATGATCTCGACGAGGGTGGCCTTCTTGGCCACCGCCTCGTCGATGATCCCGCGCAGCGCGCGGTCGATGTCCTGCCCGCGGTTGAAGATGTCGTGCAGATCGAGCTTGAGCTTCATCGCACGCCCGCCTTCATCGCCCGCCCGCTTTCGTCGCCGCCCACCGGCCGGTCAGCCGGATGGGCACCCATCGTAGGCGGGCCAGCTCAGCGGGCACCGCCGACCTTCGTCTCCACCCGCCGCAACGCGGTCTGGTAGTCGTCGTTCTCCGAGTGCATCGCCGCCGCGATCCGCAGGTGCCGCAGCGCCTCCGGGGCCCGCCCGACCCGCTCCAGGGTCCGGCCGAGCACGTGGTGCGCGTAGTGGTCACTCGGGTCGCGGTCGACCAGCACCCGCAACTGCTCCTCGGCCCGGCCCAACTGGGCCGACTGGAAGTACGCGCGAGCCAGGAGCTGGCGTACGGACGCGTTCGTGGGCTCGGCCTCGACGATCGGCTCCAGCAACCGGGCCGCCCCGGTCGGATCCCCGGTCTCGAAGAACATGGTCGCCCGCCGGTACTCAGCCAGAAGATCCACTAGACCAACCCCCTCGTCCCGTACCAACCAGTCCCCACTGACGCTGACACAACACCGGACGAATGGCGACTGTTCCCGCAGCCGTTGTTCCCCGGCCCCGTCCCGCCCCGGATCAGCCGGCCGAAATCGACCAGGCCCGGACACCACCGAGAATCCCCGCCGTATTCGGTACGACCACCACGTCATCGCCCATCCGGGCGAGTTGCTCCGGGCGGAGCAGGCGCGAGTTCCCGCCGCCGAGGTAGAGCCGGTCCCAGTGGAAGACCGGGCGGAGTCCCTCGACGACCCCGCGTACCCGGCGGGACCAGAACCCGTCGCCCAGCCGGCGGCGTTCGTGCTCCCCGATGTAGGTGTCGTAGCTCATCCCCCACCGCACCGGCGCCTGGGACAGCTCCAGGTGCGGGGCGAGCGCCCCGCCGTCGAACAGCGCGCAGCCCAGCCCGGTGCCGAGGGTGAGGACCAGCTCCGAGCCGGTCCCGGCGACCACCCCGGCGCCGTGCACCTCGGCGTCGTTGAGCACCAGCACCGGCAGGCCGAACGCGTCGGTGAGCGCGGTACGGGCATCGAACCCGGACCACTCGGCGATCAGGTCCGGGTCCGGTTTCGTGCGGGGGCCGGCGCGGGTGACGTAGTGCGGGGTCGCCACCACCACGCCGTGACGCAGCATGCCCGGCATGCCGACGGTGACCCGGTCCGCGCCCGGGAGCTGGCCGCCGAGGTCCACCAGGGTCTTGACAAAAAGCGAGGGCGGCAACGGGTACGGGGTCGGTACCCGGATCGGCCGGGCCCGCATCGTCCCCGCCTCGTCCAGCACCGACGCCTTCAGCCCGCCGCCACCGCAGTCGATCGCGAGAGTGGTCGCCACCGGCCCAGTCTGCCCCGCCACCACCCCGGCCCGCCTCCCGGCCGGCCGGATGGATCGACCCGACCCGCCGACGGGGCGTTCCCCGGCCGGATATCCCCGGCGTTCATGGCAGGCGGCCGGATAACATCGGCGGTCTCATGAGTGCCACGCTGATCGCCAAGGACCTGACCGCCGGACACGGGGACCGTGTCCTGTTCACCGGGCTGGACCTGGTCGTCGCCCCGGGTGACGTGATCGGGCTGGTCGGGGTGAACGGCGCCGGCAAGTCCACCCTGCTGCGTACCCTCGCCGGGCTCCAGCCGCCGGAACAGGGGACGGTGCAGCTCAACCCGCCCGGAGCCAACGTCGGGCACCTGCCGCAGGAGCCGGAACGTCGACCGGGCGAGGCCGTCCGGGACTTCCTGGCCCGGCGTACCGGGGTCACCGCGGCGCAGGCCGCCCTGGACGAGGCCACCGAGGCGCTCACCGTCGGAGCACCGGGCGCCGACGACGCGTACGGGACCGCGCTCGAACGGTGGCTCGCGCTCGGCGGCGCGGACCTCGACGAGCGCGCCGAACAGGTGGCCGCCGAACTCGGGCTCACCGTCGACCTGGACGCCCCGATGACCACCCTCTCCGGTGGCCAGGCGGCCCGTGCGGGGATGGCCTCGCTGCTGCTCAGCCGGTACGACATCTTCCTGCTCGACGAGCCGACCAACGATCTCGACCTGGCCGGTCTGGACCGGCTCGAACGGTTCGTCACCGGTCTGCGGGCCGGCACCGTCCTGGTCAGTCACGACCGGGAGTTCCTCACCCGGACCGTCACCGCCGTACTGGAACTGGACCTGGTCCAGCAGCAGGTACGGCTCTTCGGTGGCGGTTACGCCGCATACCTCGAGGAGCGGGAGGTGGCCCGCCGGCACGCCCGCGCCGACTACGAGGAGTACGCCGACACCCGCGCCGGGCTGGAGGCGCGGGCGCGTACCCAGCGGGCCTGGATGGAGAAGGGCGTACGCAACGCCCGCCGCAAGGCCCCGGACAACGACAAGATCGCCAAGCACATGCGGGGCGAGACGAGCGAGAAGCAGGCGGCGAAGGCCCGGCAGACCGAGAAGCTGATCGAGCGCCTGGACGTGGTCGAGGAGCCCCGCAAGGAGTGGGAGCTGCGGATGGAGATCGCCGCCGCACCCCGCGCCGGTACGGTCGTCGCCGCACTGCGCGGCGCGGTGGTGGACCGGGGCGGGTTCACCCTCGGGCCGGTCGACCTCCAGATCGGTTGGGCGGAGAAGGTGGCGATCACCGGGGCGAACGGTGCCGGCAAGTCGACCCTGCTCGCCGCCCTGCTGGGGCGACTGCCGCTGACCGCCGGGCACGCCTCCCTCGGGCCGGGGGTGGTGGTCGGCGAGGTCGACCAGGCCCGTGGGCTCTTCCTCGGCGACCAACCCCTGGTGGACGCGTTCGGCGCCGCCGTACCGGAACTGGCACCGGCCGACGTACGGACCCTGCTGGCGAAGTTCGGGCTGCGCGCCGGGCACGTACTCCGCCCGGCGGCGACCCTGTCCCCCGGTGAGCGGACCCGGGCGGCGCTCGCCCTGCTCCAGGCGCGCGGGGTGAACCTGCTGGTGCTGGACGAGCCGACCAACCACCTCGACCTCACCGCGATCGAGCAGCTCGAGTCGGCGCTGGACGCGTACCCGGGCACTTTGTTGCTGGTCACGCACGACCGCCGGATGCTTGAAGCGGTCCGGACCACCCGGCACATCGAGGTCGACGCCGGCCGGGTCACCGAGCGCTGACCGGCCCGGCGGGTCGCCGCCGCCTTCCCCTTGCCGACCGGCCGGGATAGACGACAATGAGCCCATGGTCCAGTTCGAGTACGCCTTGCTCGTGCGGCGCCGGCAGGCCCGGCTAGAGGACACCGGTTGGGAACTCATCTACACCTGGTACGGCCCGGACGGCTCGATGCTGGACGTCTCCGCGTACGGGGAGACCGCCCTGGAGCATCTGAACCGGGCCGGTCTGCAGGGCTGGGACCTGGTCGCGGTCACCGACGACAGCTCGATGGAGGGCACCGCTGAGCTGCACCGCTACCACCTGAAACGGGTGCTCCCGGCGGCTCCGCCCCGGCAGCGGATCCGGGCCACCCGGCTCGGCCGCCGCCCCTCGCCCCGCTGACAACTGTCTGCCCTGCCGAGCCGCCTCGGGAACTGCTCCGGCGCGGCAGGCATGGGTGTGCCGTTCGTGGGTAGGCCGGGCCGGGAGGTGGGCCCATGGTCTCGTTGGCGCGTACGGCGTCCTCCGGCGAGCGGCTCCGCGAGGTCGACGGTTTTCTCGCCGAGGCCTGCGCCGATCTGGCGCGACACGATGCCCGGCTGCGCGGGGTGGAGGTCGACGTCCGCTTCGACCGGGGGGTGGCGCACCTGACCGGCGAGGTCGCCGACCTGGCTCAACTGCGCCTGGTCCGGCAGTTGATCGGGCGGTTCGACGGAGTCCTCGCGGTCTGGTCCCGGATCCGGGTCGGTGGCCGGGAACCGGTCGTGATGGACCTGGGGTGCGGCGCGGCGAAGCAGTATCCGGAGAACCTCGGCCTGGACCTGCGTCGGGCGGACGGGGTGGACGCCCAGGCGGACCTGTCCGGTGCGCTGCCGCTCGCCGACAACTCGGTCGACGTGATCTTCACGGTGCACATCCTGGAGCACCTGATCGACTTCCTGTCCCTGGTCGACGAGTGCCACCGGGTGCTCCGGCCGGGCGGCACCCTGCACATCATGAGCCCCTGGTGGGGGCATGTGAACGCGGTCGCCGACCCGACCCACGTACGGCTGTTGGACGTACAGACGATCAAGGGGATCTGTTCCCGCCCACCGGGGACCCCGCGCTGGTACCCGCTGCACGCCGGGTGCGACGGTGCGTCGATCTTCGCCGACATGACCCCGCTGGAGCCGGGCGACCCGGAGCCAACGAGCAGCCACCTGGCCCGCTTCTTCGACTGACCGACTCCCCCGGATCCGGCACGTCCCGGCCATGAGACGCTGATCCGGCCAGGTAGTTCGTACCGCACCGTCAGAGGGGACGTACGCGGCCATGCCGAAGCTGCACGTCATCATCGCCAGCACCCGCCCCGGCCGGATCGGCCTGCCGGTCGGCGAGTGGTTCTTCGACCGCGCGACCAAGCACGGCGCCTTCGACGTGGAACTGATCGACCTGGCCGAGTGGAACCTGCCGATGATGGACGAGCCGAACCACCCCCGGATGCGCCAGTACGAGGGCCAGCACGCGCTGGACTGGAGCGCGAAGATCGACGCCGGGGACGCGTACGTCCTGGTGATGCCGGAGTACAACTACGGCTACACCGCGCCGCTGAAGAACGCCATCGACTACCTGCACAACGAGTGGCAGTACAAGCCGATCGGCCTGGTCAGCTACGGCGGGGTCGCGGCCGGCACCCGAGCGCAGCAGCAGCTCAAGCCGGTGCTGCTGTCGCTGAAGATGGTCCCGCTGAACGAGTCCGTGATGATCCCGTTCGTGATGGCGCTGCGCTCCGAGGACGGGACCGAGATCCGGCCGACCGAGCAGATGGAGAACCAGGCGACCGCCCTGCTCGACGAGCTGGCCCGGTGGGCGCTGGCGCTCAAGCCGATGCGCGAGACGCCCTCGGCCTGAGCCGAACCCTCACCCGTAGTACTCCCCGTAGGCGCGGCGGAGCAGGTCGAAGGCGTGGTCGGCGGCGGCCACGGCGTCGTCGTACTGCTGGTCGGCGGAGCGACCGTCGACCAGCCGGCGCCAGTTCTCCCGGGCCAGGACCCGTTGTACGGCGATGAGCTGCCCGGCGGCGAGCCCGGCGGTGATCCCGCTCGGCCCCGCCGCTCCACGGTATTCGTCGAGCGCCTCGGCCAACGCCTGCTCGTCGTGCTCGGTGTACTGCAACCGGGCCGCCCGCAGACTCGGCGTCGCGAAGATCATCCGGTGGTACGCGAGCACCCGGGGATGGTCGTTGAGGCCGGTGACCGGGTCGCGGTCCCGTAGTCCGTCGAGGAAGTGCCGGTGCAGCGCGGCCAGCGGGCCCTGCCCCGTCGCGCGTTGCCGGACCACGGTCGCCGCCTCCTCCCGGTGGTCCGCGATCCGGTGCAGGGCCAGCTCCTCCTTGCTGGCGAAGTACTTGAACAGGGTCGGCTTGGAGACCTCCGCCGCCGCCGCGATGTCCGCCACCGAGACCTGGTCGAAGCCACGGTCGAGGAAGAGCGTGATCGCCGCCGCCGAGATGGCCTGGTGCGTCCGTTCCCGCTTGCGCTCGCGCAGTCCACCCGGCTCGTTCACGGGTCCAGGATACCGCCACCTAACCGAGTCAAAAACTTAACCGGGTTGTATGCTTTACTCGGTTAAGTTTTTGACGGGTTCGGTTCGGTGGGGTTCGGAGCGAGGAGGCGTCGTGGTTGCCGATCTCTCGGGGCGAAAGATCGATCTGTCGGAACGGGAGGTCGGAACGGAGCAGCCCCTCGACGCCGAGCTGGCGCGGGAGCAGGCGTACCTGGCCGAGTCGCGGGCGGCACTGACCCGGATGATCGACACCGCTCGGTACCGGGTGGCCACCGGCGCGGCGATCGCCGGTGACCGCTACACCGCCGAGACCCTCGGCCGGATGCTGCGCAGCCAGGCCAAGGCGCTGGCCGAGGAACCCGACAGCCCGCTCTACTTCGGCCGGCTCGACTTCGGCGACACCCCGGCTGCCGGCGACCACCGGGGCGAGCGCTACTACATCGGCCGCCGCCACATCACCGACCCCGCCGGCCTGCCCCGGGTCCTCGACTGGCGGGCGCCGGTCTCCCGCGCCTTCTACCGGGCCAGCCGCGGCGAACCCGAGGGAGTCGCGGTACGGCGCCGCTTCGGCTGGCACCGGGTGCCGGACGGCCCGGCCCAACTCACCGGCTTCGAGGACGAGCCACTCACCACCAGCGCGGCACGGTTGGCCGCCACCGAGCCCGCGGACGGGCTGAGTCGCCTGGTCACCGCCGAGATCGAACGCCCACGGATCGGGCCGATGCGCGACATCGTCGCCACCATCCAACCCGAACAGGACACCCTGGTCCGCGCCGAACTGCACGAATCGGTCTGCGTACAGGGCGCGCCGGGGACCGGGAAGACGGCGGTCGGGCTGCACCGGGCCGCGTACCTGCTCTACACCTACCCACGGCAGCTCAAACGCACCGGCGTACTGATCCTCGGACCGAACCGGGCCTTCCTGCACTACATCTCGGCGGTGCTGCCGGCCCTCGGCGAGGTCGACATCGCCCAGCACACCGTGGACGAACTCGTCGACCGACACCCGGTCCAGGCCGTCGACACGGCCGAGGCCGCGGCGGTGAAACACGACGTACGGATGGCAGAAGTGCTCCGCCGCGCCCTGTACTCCCGGATCCGTGCGCCGGAGGAGGCGCTGGTCGTACCGGACGGTTCGTACCGTTGGCGGGTGTCGGCCGAGGCGCTGCGCCGGATCCTGCACGAAATACGACAGGCGGACCTCCCGTACGGGCTGGGCCGGGAACGGCTGCGCACCCGGATCGTGGGGCGGCTGCAACGGCACGCCGAAACCCGGGAAGCACCCGGCCCCGGTTGGGTACGCCGGATGAGCCGCTGCCGTCCGGTCAACGAACTGCTCGCCGGGATCTGGCCGGCCGTACGCCCGGAGGAGCTGGTCGCCGAACTGCTCGGCGATCCGGACCTGCTCGCGGGCGCGGCGGACGGCGTACTCGACGCGCGGGAGCGGGCGGCGATCCGGTGGACCGTGCCGCGTACGGCAAAACGGGCCCGCTGGTCCGCCGCCGACCTCCTCCTCGTCGACGAGGTCGCCGGCCTGATCGAACGCCCAACCGGGTACGGGCACATCGTGGTCGACGAGGCACAGGACCTCTCCCCGATGCAGTGCCGGGCAGTTGCCCGCCGCAGCACGAACGGCAGCCTGACCGTCCTCGGTGACCTGGCCCAGGCCACCAGCGACTGGGCGACCCGGTCCTGGGACGAACAGATGGCCCACCTCGGCAAACCGGACGCGTCGATCGTGCCGCTGACCGTCGGATTCCGGGTGCCGGCGAGCGTGGTCGAGCTGAGCAACCGGCTGCTGGCGACGCTGGCGGTCGACGTACCGCCGACCCGGTCGTTGCGGCACGACGGCGAGTTGCGGGTCGACCCGGTGGTCGACGTGGATCCGGCCACGGTCGCGGCGGTGACCGCCGCCCTGCGCCAGCCCGGCTCGATCGCCGTCATCTGCACCGACCGGCGGGCACCGGCCCTGACCGCCGCCCTGCACCACGCGGGCATCGCCAGTACGACCATCGACCGGCCCGACGCCGGCACGGCGCGGGTCACCGTGCTGCCCGCGACGCTGGCCAAGGGACTGGAGTACGACCACGTGATCGCGGTCGAGCCGGCGGAGATCGTGGACGCCGAACCCCGTGGCACACACCGCCTCTACGTGGTCCTCACCCGCGCGGTGTCCCGATTGGACATCCTGCACACCCGTCCGCTGCCGGCCGCGCTGGTCGGCTGACCTCACCTTCCGGTCCGTGCACCCAACGCTCGTTCGATCGCAAGCCCGGTAGCGCAGAGCAGATCCTCGCCAAGGGCTGGACCGACCAACTGGAGGCTTGGTGGTGGAACGGTGCCATCGGCCGATACCCGCAGCGGCATCGCGAGCGCCGGCACGCCGGCGAGGTTGAACGGCGCGGTCATCGCGGTGAACGGGAAACCCGCGAAGCCGGTCAGCTCCGGCGGTGCGGCAACCAGCGTCGGCAGGGCCAGCAGGTCGACCCGCTCCAGGATTGCCGCCACCTCCGCCCGCCACTCGCCCCTCGCGGACATCGCCGCGGCGAGTTGTCGCGCGCTGATCGTGCTGCCGGCCCGCAACGCATCGTTGACAAAGGATCCGAGCCCGTCGGCATCGAGCAGGCGGTGATGGGCACGCCACAACTCACCGAGAACGATGGCCTCGAACGCTTCGAAGCTGGCGTCCCACCCGTCCAGCCGTACCTCCGAAACGATGAGCCCGGCGGCGGCGAGTGCGGCGTCCACCGCCTCCTCGGCCTCCAGATCCACGCCTACGATGCGCAGTCGCCCGATGGTACGAGCGGGTGCGGCGGCAACCGTCCAGTCGGGTTCGAGCAGGCGCATGCCGGTCGCCGCACCGGCGACATCACGGGCGAGTGGGCCGATGGTGTCGAGGCTTGGCGCGAGCGGCCAGACGCCACCGGTCGGAATGCGGCCCCCGGTTGTCTTGAGCCCGACGATGCCGCAGCAGGCAGCGGGAATTCGCACCGATCCTCCGGTGTCGGTGCCCAACGCGATGTCAGCCTCCCCGGTGGCGACCGCCACCGCGCTACCACTCGAAGATCCACCGGGTACGCGGTCGGGTGCCAGCGGATTGACCGGGGTGCCGAACGCGGCGTTGTCACCGACAGGGCTGACGCAGAGCTCGGTCAGGTTGGTCTTCCCAACGATGTACGCCCCAGCCGCTCGCACCCCGCCCAGGCAGGCGGCGTCAGCAAGCGCCGGAGTGGCAGCCTTGCGGACGGCAACACTGCCGGCCCAGGTGGCAACTCCGGCTACGTCGATGGCGTCCTTCACCGCGATACGTAGGTGGTCCTCGACGGCCGTACCTGCGGGCGGATCGAAACGGTGAACCCAGGTCGTCACCGTTCGACCGTACGGGAACTCGGCGCAGCCGCGACGAACTCCGCGGCCCGCTCCCCGATGAGTAAGACGGTGACCATCGGGTTCACGCTCGTCATGGTCGGGAAGACCGACGCGTCGGCGACCCTGACGTTGGTGGTGCCGCGCAGCCGCAGGGCGGAATCAACCACCGCCTCCGGGTCGTGTTGCGAGCCCATCCGGCAGGTACCGGCCGGATGGTAAACGGTGTGGTGTACGGCGCGACCGTAGGTGGACAACTCTCGATCAGTCCGGACGTCCGGTCCGGGTGCGATCTCACGGGCGATCCAATCGCGAAACGGTGCTGTCGCCGCAACCTGCCGGGCGATCCGGAGCCCAGCCACGATGGCCTGCTCATCGTAACCGTCCGGGTCGGTGAAGTAACCAAAGTCCAACGCGGGCTTGGCAGCCGGGTCAGCGCTGGCCAGAGTGAGCCGGCCGGAGCTGTGCGGGCGCGGGACATTGGGGGTCATTCCGAAACCGTGCTGCGGCACGTCATAGCCGAGCCGCTCCGTGTTCACGGTGAACGGCATCTGATAGAGATGGAACATCAGGTCGGATCGCTCACCGGATGAGTCGCGTCGGACGAACAGGCCCGCATCGGCGTCCATCGCCGAGTTGTCCGGGATCGGCCGGCTGGCCTCCCAGAGAATCAGTGATTCGGGATGATCGAGTAGGTGTGCGCCGACACCGGGCAGGTCGATCCTGACCTCGATGCCGAGTTTTCGCAGGTCGTCGGCAGGGCCGATACCGGAGAGCAGCAGCAGTCGGGGAGTGTCGATGGCGCCGGCGCAGAGCACGTATTCGTGCCTGGCCTGAACCGTACCGACCGAGCCGTCCGCATACCGGACCCGTACCCCGGTGACGGTACCGGCGGCGTCCAGGTCGAGCTTGTACGCCCAGGTCTCGGTGAGCACGCTGAGGTTTTGTCGTCGGCCCAAATGCGGGTGAAGGTACGCGACCGACGCCGAGGATCGCACCCCTGTCTCCGGGTAGTAGCCGATAGGCAGGAAGCCTGCGCCTTCGGCAAACGGCTCCGCGTTGAAGTCGTTCGAGACCGGCACTCCGAGCGCGATGGCGCAGGCCGCAACGAAGTCCTCGGCCAACGGATTACGGGGAGGTGCGGCACGCGGCTCGATGTTGATCCGCAACCGCGACCAGAAGGGCAACATCTCCTGGTACGACCAACCCTCTGCGCCGGCGGCGACCCAGTCGGCGAAGTCGGCCGGGGGCGGCAGCAAGCTGATCATGGTGTTGTGGGACGAGCACCCGCCCAGGACCCTGGCCCGCGAATGGCGAATGGACGAGTTGCCGCGCGGCTGGTCCACGGTCGGGTAGTCGTAGTCGAACTCGGAGCCGAGAAGGTTGATCCAGTTGCGCAACCGCAGGATCCGGTCGTCGCCGACGTCACTCGGTCCGCCCTCAACGAGGCAAACACTGAGCCCAGGATCAGCAGACAGCCGGGAGGCCACCACCGATCCAGCGGTACCACCACCGACCACCACCACGTCGTACGACCGCTCGCGCTCCCCCATGTGGCATGAGGATTGATCAATCTCATTGATCCGTCAATACCGATGCCCCTCTCGGTGTCCCAGTCCCGAGGCATGACGGGCAGCCGGGCTGACAGTGAACCCGCCGGTGCGGACACCTTCGACCACGCCCTTGACATCGTGGTGTCGCCAAAATGGGACATGGGAAGGACCGGGACGAGTATCTGGAGCAGGTCGGCCACCCGGCGTACGCGCCGCTGCCGACGCTTCCGACGGCCGGTGGGACCGACTGTGTGCGCGCTGACCCCACCCGGTCGAGCTGCCCCACTCACCCCGGAACGCCCAAAGGAGCGGGCGCCGGGTCGGGCCGGTCAGTACGAGCAGTTGATGAGGTCGCACTCCGGGTTCAGGCGGACGTCGTACATGGCCGCGACGCCGTCGCGGATGTGCGCGGCGAACTTCATCACGTCCGCCGTCGTGGCGCCACCCCGGTTCGTCACCGCGAGCGCGTGCCGGCTGGACAGGGCGACGGTTCCGTTACCCCAGTCCTGGCCGTACCCGGGCGGGAAGCCGGCGTGCTGGATCAGCCAGGCCGCGGAGAGCTTCGTGCCCTTGATGTCCGGGTGGCTCGGGCATTCGGCGGCGCGCTTGGGCACCTCGGTGAGCACCGGGTTGATGAAGAAGGACCCGACGCTCCAGGTGTCGTGGTCGTCGGGGTTCAGCACCATGCCCCGGTCGCGGCGCTGGGCGATCACGGCCTCGCGTACGTCGGCCGGTGCCGCCGTACCGCCGACCTCGATGCCCAACCGCTCGGCGACCTGGGGGAAGGTGACCGGGTTCGACTGGCCATCGCGGCGCAGGCGCAGCGTCACGTCGAGCACCACCCAGCGGTCGCTGTGCTTGAAGACCGACTGCCGGTGGCTGCCGAAACCGCACTGCTCGGGCAGCCAACGCTCGACCAGGCCGGTTTCCCGGTCGTAGACGGTGAGCGATTCGAGCACGTCCGAGGTGAGGGTGCCGTACGCGCCCACGTTCTGCACCGGCGTACCGCCGACCGAGCCCGGAATCCCGGACAGGGCCTCGATGCCCGCGAGCCCGTCGGCGACCACCGTCTTGACGAGTTGGTCCCATTCGACGCCGGCGGCGGCGGTGACCAGATCCCCGTCGATGTCCAGTTCGGTCGACGCCATCTTGATCACGGTGTCGGGCCAACCCACGTCGCCGACGACGAGGTTCGACCCGCCGCCCATCACCAGCAGGGGCTCTCCCGCGTTGTCCTCGGCGCGCAGCAGCTCGATGGCGTGCGGGATGCTCGTGGCGACGTGCAGCCGCCCTACCGGGCCGCCGATCCGCATCGTGGTCAGGTCAGCAAACGTGGTGGTCACGACTGCATAGCTTACCGAGCGCCCGAGTACGGCCACCGGGCATCGGCCGCCTGCGTCCCCGGCCGGCGAGCGCTCTCGATCATGGTTCGGGCGAGGATCGTCCGTACGGATTCGGGGGAAGAATCGTACCCATGGATTTTGCCTTCGCGACCGACCCGGCTCCGGGCCGGCGCAACGAGGATCATGTTGTGGTGTCGGCCGGGTTCGCGATCCTGCTGGACGGTGTCACCCAGCTTCCCGGCCTCGACTCGGGCTGTCTGCACGGGCCGAATTGGCTGGTACGGATGCTCGGCGCGCACCTCACCGAGGCGCTCTCGGCGGACCGGACCACCAAGCTCGACGAGGTACTGGCCGGGGCGATCGAGGGCGTCAGCCGGCGCCACGCCCACGAATGCGACCTGACGAACCCGGACAGTCCGTCATCAACAGTGGCGATCGTTCGAGAACGGGACGGACAGGTCGACTACCTCGTCCTCTGCGACTCGGCGGTGGTCTTCGAGCACGCCGACGGGATCACCGTGATCAACGACGACCGTACCGGCGGGCTGCCGGCGTACGACCGGGTCAGCGTCGCCCGGCTCCGCAACCGGCGGGGCGGATTCTGGGTGGCGTCGACGGATCCCGCAGCGGCCACCGAGGCGATCACGGGCAGTATCGGCCGGTCCGAACTGTCCCGGCTACTGCTCTGCACCGACGGGGTGTCCCGACTGGTCGACTTCTTCGGTTTCACCTGGCCCGAGGTGTTCGACCTGGTCGAGCGGCGGGGCCCCGGCGCGGCGATCGAGGCGGTACGGCGGTGCGAGGTCGAGCGCCCCGAGCGGCTGCACACCACCGGACGTACGGTCAAACGCCACGACGACGCGACCCTCGCCGTACTGCTCGGCTGAGCGTGGATCGTGGCGCCCCGGCCGGCTCGCCCGTGCCGGACGGGCGGTCGCGGGTGGTGGCGGACGGATCGGTGCACGGGTGGGGGATGCTGGGACCGTGCAGATCACCACCCTCGGCCCGCTCGCCGTCGACGGCGCGCCGGTTCGGGGCGAGCGGCTCGCGGCGATGGTCCGCGAGCTCGTCGGCGCGCGTGGGCGGGCGGTGTCCGTCGCGGCGCTGGTCGACGCCGTCTGGGACGGCACACCGCCCGACGACACCACCGGGGCCGTCCAGGCACTCGTGTCCCGGGTACGCCGCCTCGGGCTGCCCGTGGTCGCCGTACCGGGGGGATACCGGGTTCCCCCGGAGCAGGTCGAGGTCGACGCCGTCGAGGCCCGGTCGCTGGTGGAGCGGGCGCGGGCCGTCCTGCGTACGGGTGACGCGGGCGCCGCACGCCGCTGCGCCGACCAGGCCAGGGCACTGTTCCCCGAGGTCCCGGAGCTGGTCACCGCCGAGAGCACCCGCCTGTTCGCCGATGTCGCCGCGGTGCGCGCCCAGGCGGCACTCGCCGGTGCCGGACCGTTCGACGAGGCCGACCTGCGCCGACTCGTCGCGCACACCCCACCGGACGAGCCGTCGGCCGCGCTGCTCGTACGCGTCCTGGCCGCACAGGGCCGGGACGCGGAGGCGCTGGAGGTGGTCGAGCAGCTCCGCGCCGAGCTGGCCGACCGGTACGGCACCGACCCGTCGCCGGTGATCACCCAGGTCCACCTGGCCCTGTTACGCGGAGAACTCGCCTCCCCCGCCCCCGTGGAGGCACCCCGTCGGCCGGCGACGATCGCCCTGCCCGCCGCATGGCGCCGGTCCGCGACCGCCCTCGTCGGCCGGGAGGGGGACGTGGCCGCGGTGAGCGCGTCCCTCGTCGACGCGCCCCTGGTGACGATCGTGGCGACCGGCGGGGCGGGCAAGACCCGGCTCGCCGCCGAGGTCGCCCGGCGTACGGCGGCCAAGGGGCAGACCGTACGCGTCCTCGAACTCGCCGGTCTGCGCTCGCCCGACGAGGTCCTGCCGACGGTCCTGGGCGCCTTCGGCGGCGCGGACACCTCGGCGACCGGGGCCAACCTGGGCCTCGACCGGCGGGTGCTGACCCCGGAGGAACGGCTGCGCATGATCGCGCCGGACCTCGACGGGCTCGTGGTGCTGGACAACTGCGAGCACGTCCTCGACGCCGTGGCGACCGTCGTCGCGGACCTGCTCGCGGTCGCCTCCCCCGAGGTCGCGGTGCTCGCCACGAGCCGCGCCCCGCTGGGCCTGGTCGGCGAGCTGGTCCATCGGCTGACGGCGTTGCCGGACGCGGACGCCCTCGGGCTGGTGCAGACGCGGGCCCGAGCCGGTGGGGCCGTACCGACCTGGGACACCGAACGTGCCCTCCTGCTGTGTCACCGGCTCGACAACCTGCCCCTGGCGCTCGAACTCGCCGCCGCCCGGCTGCGGCACATGCCGATCGACGACGTCATCGCCGGTCTGACCGACCGGTTCGCGCTGCTCGACGACGCGTTGCGGGGCCTACCGGACCGGCACGCCAGCCTGTGGGCGATGGTCGACTGGAGTCGGGAACTCCTCTCCCCCGGCGACCGTGACCTGCTGCAACGCCTCGCCGTCATCCCGGCACCGTTCACCGCCGACCTCGCCGCCGCGGTGACGGCAACCCCGGACGTACGGCGTGGGTTGGCGACCCTGGTCGAACAGTCCCTGCTGACCCTGGTCGAGGGGGACGGACCGCCCCGGTACCGGATGCTCGAAACCGTCCGCGAGTACGGCGAAGCCCGCCTCGACGCGGCCGGCGACCGGGAACCGGCAATGGCCGGACTGGTCGAATGGGCCCGGGAGCAGGCCATCACGCTCGCCGAACACTTCACCGGCACCGGCCAGCTCGACGCGTTCGCGAAGTGCGCGGCGGAGCAGGACAACCTCGTCGCGGGGCTGCGGTGGGCGCTCGGGCACGGCGACGAACCCGCCGCGATCGACATCGCCACCGCGCTGTTCCACCTCTGGACGGTGCGTGGCCTGCACCTGGAGGTCACCGGCTGGGCCCGTGGTCTGCTGCACGCCGACGAGCCGGAGCTGCGGTCGGGTTCGGCGATCCTGCGCGGCCGGGCCACGGGCAGGCCGCTGCCGAACGCCGACCGACTCGCCTGGGTGTGCCTGCTGATCGGGGTCAACGCCGGGATCGCCGGGCCGATCCGGTTGGCCGTACTCGCCCGGCGGGCGCTGCGTACCGTGTTCGCCGAACGGCCAGGTGAGGTGTCGTCGCGGCACACCGTACTGGCGTCGGCGTTGCCCGGGTTCGACAAGTTCGACCCGGAGGAGAGCGCGAAGGGCGCCGCCGAGATGATCGCCCACCCGGACCCGTACGTGCAGGGGCTGGGCCTGTTCGCCCGCGCCGCCGTACGGGAAAACTGGGGCATGTCCGACGAGTCGGTCGCCGACGCCAAACGGGCGTACCGCCTGTTCGAGGTGGCCGGAGACCACTGGGGCATGGCGATGGCGGCGCAGGCGGCCGGACACCTGGTCAACTCACGCGACGACCCGCAGGCCACCGAATGGCTGGCCCGCAGCGTCCGCCACATGGACCTGGTCGGCGCGACCCAGGACGCCCGGTCGATCAGGGTGATGCTGGACGCGCAACTGGCCCTGGGCGGCGACACGGACGCGGAGCAGCGGCTGCACGACACCAGGGCGTCCGGTCAGGCCGAGGAGATGGACGTCGCCCAGGCCACCCTCGGACTCGCCCACCTGGCCTGGCAGCGCCAGCGGTACGACGAGGCGCTCACCTACGCCCACCTGGTGACCCGGACCGTGGCCAGATCCGCCAACCCGCTGCCGGCGCAGGCGTGCGTCGTCCTCCGGGTCGCGGTCGCCGTCCTCCACCTCAGGATGGCCGAGGTGTGGCCGACCTCGGGAGACGACCCCGTCGCCCACACGGTCGCGTTGCTGACGCTCGCCCGGGACGAGGCGCTGGCCAGCCACGACTATCCGGTGATCGGGGCATGGGCGCTGGGCGGAGCCGAGTTCGCCGCGTACCGGGGCGATCCGGCGACCGCGACCGAACTGTGGGCGCTGGGGACCAGAATCGGCGGCAACGTCAGCCGCATGTTCCCGCCCGGAGACGGCGAACGGCTCACCGCCGCCCCCGGTGACGAGGAGCAGCGTGAGCCGTTGCTGGCCGCATGGCGCGAGCGGTCGATCGCCGCGGCCGGCGCCCGCATCCGCGAACTGATGGCCGACCTGCTCGCCTAGCTCAGACCTTCTTCCGGTACGCCCGCAGCGCCAGCGGCATGAACACCGCGACGAACCCGGCACACCAGGCGAGGGTCCACCACACGTGCGAGCCGACCGGGGTGCCGAGGAACAGTCCGCGTACCGCGTCCACCAGGTGCGTCATCGGGTTGACCTTGACGAACGCCTGCATCCAGCCGGGCAGGGTGTTGGCGTCGACGAACACGTTGGAGGCGAAACTCAGCGGCATGATCAGGGCGAACATCAGACCCTGTACGGCACCCGGTGTGCGTACCTTCATCGAGACGAACACCGGAAGCCAGCTCAGGCAGAGCGCGAACAGCACCGCGAGCAGGCACCCCGCGATCGCGCTCAACGGGTCGGAGTCGATCCGGAAGCCGAGCAGGTAGCCGATCGCGAGAGTCGAGATCGTGACGATCACGTACCGGACGACGTCGCCGAGGACCGCACCGACGAGCGGCGCCGAGCGCGGGATCGGCAACGACCGGAACCGGTCGAAGATGCCCTTGGCGATGTCGGTGTTGAGGTTGACGCCGATCGCGATCGCACCGGTCGCGATCGTCTGCGCCAGGATGCCGGGGAGCAGGAACTGCAGGTAGTCGTGGGTCGATCCGGCGACCGCCCCGCCGAAAATATAGACGAAGATGATGAGGAACAGCACCGGCTGCAGCGTGACGTCGATGAGGGCCTCGGGCGTACGCCAGGTCTTGATCAGGCTGCGCTTGGCGAGCGCCAGTGAGTGCCGGACGAGCGGGAACGGTCGCGGGTTCGGGGCCACCGCCGAGAGTGCGCCGCCGGTTGTCGGGCGTACGCCGACCATGGTGCTCATGCCACGACCTCCTTGGTCTTCGTGATGTTGCCGGTCCCGGTGGGGTCGTCGGTCCTGGTGGTGTCGTCCTCGGAGGCGGTCCGGCCGGTAAGGGTGAAGAAGACCTCGTCCAGGCTCGGCAGGTGCAGGGACAGTTCGGTGACCGCGATACCGGCGGTGGCGAACCGCGCGACGCTCTCGGTCAGGGCCGCGTCGTCGGCGACCGGGACCGCGAGCACGCCCTTGCGGATCTCGTCGGCCTGCGCCCCGGACGACACCTCGGACAGGATCGACGCGGTCCGGGCCAGGTTCGCCGGATCCGACGGCCGGACCTCGAGCGTCTGGCCACCGACGACCCGCTTGAGCCCCTCGGGTGTGTCGTACGCGATCACCCGGCCGTGGTCGATGACCGTGATCGCGTCCGCGAGCGCGTCCGCCTCCTCCAGGTACTGGGTGGTGAGCAGCACGGTCGCCCCGTTCGTGACCAGCGACCGGACGACGTCCCACATGTCCTCGCGCTTGGCCGGGTCGAGTCCCGTCGTCGGCTCGTCCAGGAAGATCACGTCCGGGGAGCCGACGAGGCTCGCGGCCAGGTCCAGCCGCCGCCGCATGCCCCCGGAGTACGTTTTGGCCTGCCGGTTGGCCGCCTCGGTGAGATCGAACCATTCGAGCAGTTCGGCGGCCCGCCGTCGGGATCCCGCGCGGCCCAGTTCGAGCAGTGTGCCGAACAGTTCCAGGTTCTGCCGGCCGGTCAGGTCCTCGTCCACGGAGGCGTACTGGCCGGTCAGACCGATCGCCTGCCGGACCCGCCCCGCGTCGCGTACGACGTCGAACCCGCTGATCCTGGCCGTGCCGGCGTCCGGGGTCAGGAGCGTGGAGAGGATCCGTACCGCCGTGGTCTTGCCGGCACCGTTCGGGCCGAGCACCCCCAGCACCGTCCCCCTCGGTACGGCAAGATCGACGCCTTGTAGCGCCCTCGTCTTCCCGAATTGCTTGACGAGGCCCTCTGCCTCGATCACCAGATCTGCTGTCATGTCACCCAGCGTGCGGGGTGCACCTGACACCGCCCCGACACGACGCCGACATGGGCACCGACATGGAGAGCTTTTCTGTCGCCCAGGTCGGACCGGCCCCGGATTCCCGGCCCCCGATCCCCGGCTCCAGTCCTCCAGTCCCCCGGGCCTCCAGTCCCCCAGGCCTCCGGGCCGGCCGTCGCCGAGAAGGAGCCGCCGTCGGCGGTCTGGGTGGAAATACGTGCTCGGGAACATGAGATCGAATGGCTCGATCGGAAAAATGTGTGACCGGATCAGCGTCTCGAAGGTATACGTCGGTATTCCGAGATCGATGATCGGCAGGTCGTGGAGGTGCGCTATTCGCCTTTCGGGCGGCGCGGCCCATACTGTCGCCGCACCCCGGACAACCAGGTCGCCGCGCCCCGGTCACCATGTCGCCATGTGTCGGTTGCCATTTCGCCGTGCGCAGGTCACCACGAGGACACCGACGGTGGTCGCCACCCGGCTGTCCTTCGTGGCCCGCCCACGATCACGCGGGTGGGCCCCAAGCCGTCCCGGTCAACCGGTTCGGCCGGTGGCGGGGAACTGCGTCCGCCATCCGGATCGCCCGGCGGCAAGGATCTTCGCCCGTACCCCGGGGGCCGAACACACCCGGTCGCCGGCAGGCCCGCGCGATGAGGGCCGGCTTGTCAGTCTCATGCCGCCGCCCCTATTCTCGCGGTTGATTCGGTCAGTGATCTTTACCGTTGCGACACGGCTCAATGATGGGTGGCGGCAGGGTGCGCGTTTCGATCGACCGTGGCTGGGTGCTGCGCTGGGCCCCGGCGGGGCTGGCGCTGGTGTTCGTGCTTCTCCAGTTAATCGGGATGCGCCAAGAGGCCGCATACAACGACTCGTACCGGTACGGCATGCTGACAATGAAGATCCTCGGCGCTTCCGAACAGGAGGCGCACGACGAGTCCATCCAGATGATCTGCAAGCGGGGTGCGCTGGGATACGAACAGGCACGCACGCTGCACCCGGTGCAACTGTTCACGAACCCACCCATGCTCGACAGCTCGTACGCCGACTGTGTCCGGAGCGTCCCCACCGCCGACGACTTCCCCCCGAACTCCCCGCGCTACCAGGCGATCTTCGAAAACCGGTACGGATATCCCCTGATGTCGGCCCCCCTGGCAAAGGTCCTCGGCCTGGAACGGGGAATGTTGCTCACTGCCTGGCTGATTGCCGCCGGAGCCGGACTCATGGTCTTCCTGCTTCTCCGGCTGTTCGGGGCCACCCGTGGGGTGGCACTCATCGGGCAGGTGCTCTTCTACGTACTCCCGGTCGGATACTGGTCGGCCCGAACCCTCGCCGAGGGATCGATGGTGCTGACGACCCTGATCACCATCGCCGGTGCGTGGTTCCTCCTGCAACGGAACATCAAACTCGGACTGGCCCTCGTCGTCGGCGGCCAACTGCTCGGATTCCTGGTCAAGTTCTCGCAGGTCACCATGCTGAGCCTGACCCTGGTCGCGGCCGCAGTCGGCATCTGGCTGTTCGACCGGCAGCGCCGTCACCTCGGAACCGTGGTGCTCGCCATCAACTCGATCCTCGTACTGGCGGTCAGCCTCCTCGTACCCAAAATCCTTGGTTGGCCCGGGTTCAGTGAGTCCCTCCAGGACACGTTCACCGAACACTTCGCCAGTCCCGACGTGGATGTGCCGTGGTACCGGTTCGTCATGTTCAACAAGGCGTACTGGACGTGGTTCGTCCAGGAGCAGGGCAACCGGCCCCTCCTGCTGGTCGCCATCATCGTCGGTGCGGTGGCACTGTGGCGGTGGCAGCGGTCCGTGGCGCTGCTGGTCGTCGCGGCCGGGATGACCGGGATCGCGACCGAGGTCGCCCACCCGATGTGGGGCGAGTTCGACCGCCTCTACACCCCCGTATGGGTGATCGCGGCCATCGGCCTGCCGCTGGTCTGGTCCCTGGCCGAACGGCGACGGGCAGCGACCGGGACAACACCGGTTCCGCGGGTCCCGGCGGAGGACGCGCCGGCCCCCGCCGAGCCCAACCCGGAGCGGGAGGCAGTGACCAGCGGGGCACCGCCCGGACGAACCGAGCTGTAAACGGCTCGGGGCTCAGGGACCCAGCCCGGATCGATCCGGGTTGGGTCGGAGCACGGTGGCCGAGGATGGCCTCGGCGGTCGTCGGAGCGGCGTGGCACTCCTCGGTTCACCCTGTGTCAAACGCGTCGGCGCAGCGCGTCGGAGAGCGGCTCTAGGATCCGCTGATGCGATACCTGACGCGGTCGCTCGCCCTGAGCGCCCTACGGCGCGGCAAGGGGGTCGAGCAGTTTCTGGGCGCTGTTGATGTCGCGGACGTACCGGCGATCCGATGGGTCTCCGTAGATCCATGGAACGCGCATTACAGGGTCTCCATGGACACCGTGCAAGACCCCGATGACGAGAACTTCCAGAACCTCTCCAACCTGATGCCCGTGGACCCGACAGAAGAGGACTACGTCGGAGAGGGCCGAGAGCTGGCACGCGTCGCCGACGAGGCAGAGGCCATCGCGTACGCCGAAAGCCTTGCCGGTGCGCATCCCGATCGCTGGGTCAACTTCGGCATGACAGGTGCGGAGTACGCAGATCTCGTCCGTTCCCGACGCCCCCACGCTTAGGAACGGCACCGTCAGTTCGGAGAACCGTTTCCGACTGTCCGGATACGTCCGTTACGCCTGGTCAACGGTCGGGTAGCGGCGGCCGAAGCGGCATGGCAGTCGATCACTTAGCCGCGAATGCGTGCGGCCACCCTCGCGATCGTCGCGGCATCGCGGCATAGGGCTCGGGATAGGCACCTACCGAGAAAGCCTGCCGTGATCAGACCCCGGACCGGCCAGGTGGGGGGACACCATGGAGCAGGGGGCGGTACGCCGAGACCAACTCCGTCTGAGCCGCATCGCGCCTGTCGCGCTGGTCCTGGCCGTGCTCGCGTCGTGTGCCGGCCCGGTGGTGGTCTTCCGGGCCTACAACATGTGCGATGTCGGCGTGAACGCGACGGCGAACATGGGGCTGATGCTGATGGCGCCGGTGCTGCTCCTCACCCACGTGGTGGCCCTCGCGGTCGGATATACCCTGCTCCGTCGATGGATTGCACCGGGCCGGGCCTGGGTCGCGTCAGCCGTTCTCGTCAGCCTCATTGTGGTCGCCGCCGTCTCGTGGGTGTACTTCGCGCTGGCCGGTTTGCCGCTACAGAACGCCCTGTGCCCGGCCGGCGAGCCTCCATGGTGGCCAGACTGGGTTCCTCCGCGCCATGACGTCTATCCATGATCTTGGCCCGCCGCAGCCGACTGGGCGGCAGATGACGAGCACCGCCAGCAGGCGACACGAGCCGGCTTGTGCCGCGCTCTGATCGCCGTCACAGAGCGCTGCTGCTGCGCGGTTCACTCCTTGGACGTGCCGCTCAAGGCGTACGTGAATTGCATCGACGGAGACTGGATCCAGGTTCAACGAACGGGCGGCCAGGGCACTGTCGGCATGACGATCAGCGGTAGGGTCCGACAGGCCGTGGCTGACGCTGCGGCCTCTCACGTTTGCGCTGTCTGAGCTGCATCAACACTGCCCCACAGAGCTTCAAGATCATTGCACCTGTTTTGCACGACCACCGACAGACGGTGGCTACAGGCGGCCCACGACTGCCTAGGAGTTCAGATCGACCGGTGGGCATTCCTGCTGGTCAGGTGACGTTTTGCTGATCTTCGAGGTGCCCCCGGCAGGATTCGAACCTGCGACACACGGTTTAGGAAACCGATGCTCTATCCCCTGAGCTACGAGGGCGCGAGTCCTCAGGGTACCTGCCTGCGGTCGGTAGGCGTCGACAGGGAGCGGTAGGCGTCGTTAGTCGTCGGTACGCGTCGCGGCGCCGACCGGGGACCCCACGCGGACCCCACGACCCAGCCGATGATCTTGACGCACGGCCCCGCCGTCGAACGGCGGCAGTTGTCGTCAATCCTCGGTAAACGACGGTAATCGCCACGGCTCCCACACCGCTCCCACGCAAGATAGACATTTCACCACGGTAGGACGCGGCGCAGGGGGCGAAATACCAGCCAAATCCGCATCGAACAGCGCGGTCCGCCATCGCGGGTCGCTACGAAGACATACGCATGCACGTGCGGGCGGCAGTACGGCCGAGAACACCGGACCCATGATCAGAAGTTGAGACTGGTAACTCGTCCCTGGATCCGCGGCCCAGTCGATGCCTTCAAAGAGAGGCAAAGTACAGCCCAGGGACGTCTCCGGAGACGAGGTCGATCAGGGCGTTGGCCGAGCACAAGCGGCAGGGCTGTTCGGGTGGCAAAGGTAACGATCGTGAGCTGTTGTTGATCGAGGAGCCCGACGGCCGAGGCGAGCAGGGACGGCGCCTCGGGGTCCAAGGTCGCCGGGTTCCGGGTAGCCCCGCTGGGCGAACAGACTCATCCCACGCCGGTAGGTGTGATCCCGGTACACACCCAGGTCGTACCCGGTAGACAAGCACCTTGAGGCTAATCTCCCAAAGAGGCGTTTGGATTCGTGTAGCCGGTCGAGGTCGAGCCGAGCCGGCAGTTCGTCGGCGAGCACCAGCTGGGTGCGAGAACTCGAAGGCGAAGGTGCCGGCCTCCCGTTCGAGATCCAGTTGCCCGCTTCGGCGTCGTGGCGCACAGCGAATGGCCCAGTTCTCGTGCGCGGCGTCCACGCGGAGCGGGCCTTGTTTTCTTTGGCCGTTGAGGAGGATAAAGGGACGTTGGCCGTACCAGTTGGAGAAGTCGTTGACCCGTTCGGACACGTCGAGCAGCGCCAGGATTACCACCCTGCTCGTGTCGAGCAACCGCACCATGTGAGCCACCGGAGCCTCCCCGGGCCGAACGCCTTCCGGGCGGTCTCGACTTCTACCCGTACGTCATTTGGGCGGCCACGGTCAGCCGAGCCCAGGTGCAGCAACCGCAATTCAGGGACTGCGGGCGCCGCTCACACACCTCGACCACCTGCCAGGCGACCTCACCGAACGCCTTCACCCAGTCCCGCTCAGCCTGAACCACGGTACGGAGGCTGCAGAAATCTCAGTCCAAGGCGCCATGGGGCGCGAGGCGAATAGTGGAAACCGGCCGGCGCAAGGTGAAAGCTGCGAAACCTATTCAGGAGAAAATCTCAAACCCAGCCTCATGCGGGAACAATTCAACCCGACGTTGCGCCAACTCTAACCTGCCCCGAGCACGTACGGTTCGATGCTCACGATGAGCTTCCATTGCCCGGCGGTACTCCGAGGATGTCAACCGCACCCACACGGGCCGACGAGGGTCGATCTCACCGCCCTCCGTAGTCAACTCACCCCGCACCCGTACACGCCAACGGTCACTGCCGGTAGCTTCGTCATGCAAACTCTCGATCACGCCAAGGATCTGAGCCTGGTCGCCAACCGCGAGGCGCTCCAATTGCTTTGCTGCCTCAAATATCGTAATACCAGCACCCTCGGGGAACGCAATAGATGCCGATCCAAGGTAAGACGGAAGCCCCCGCGCCCACCGGAATCCGACCTCAAAAGGTTGCCGCCGCCGCAAGCCCGCGAGGTCACTCAGACCTCGACACAGATTGGCCGAGACCCCTTCGTCAATGGCGTCGTCGAAAACGGAGAAGTCACCACCCGCCTGAACATCCATGGTCGCCGCACGGACGGCTGTGGTTGCCCGGAATAGCCTTACCAAGGTTCGACGGGCGAGCGGCCCACTTTCGCTTCCTATTAAAGATTGAGCAACTTCCCCTACGTCAACACGAAGCGTCAGGAGGTAGCTTCCAGATCTTGACGGCCCGAGTTGTATCTGCTCGATCAGACGACCAACATCGGAGGGGCGACTCCCACTGAACGTAGCACGAACGCCTTCGATTTCGGTTCGTCCGGCTACCTCAAGAATCGTACGCACACCCTGCAGCACTCGCACCCCCGCACTGAGACCAATGTACCCACTGGGCAGACCTTCCGGAAAGGTGCGCACGAATGGCATGTCCGACATTGGTGAAGCGATGTCGTTGGCAATTTCCTCGATTGGCCTATTTTCGACCATAGCGAGTACTTGCAGCAACTCCCATGTGCGTTCGGCCGCATCATCGAGCCCATCACGAGCAGGTACCAATACCTCGTTGCCGCCTGGACCATCCCAAATGGATGCACCTCTCCAGGTCTCGGGACGGCGTTGCCATCCGGTCGAGGCCAAATAGGAGGCCATCTCACTAACGCGCTGGGCGCTAGTCATGGGACACTCCTTTGAACCACCAGTCCCGGATGCAACATTGCCCTCAGCGCCGTAGGTGTCAACACGTTGCGTTTGGGCACCAGGACCCGTCTACGACGGCGGGGATTGGGGTCCTCGATTCGGGGTTCCTGCGCTACTGACGTGAAATAGGCGTGGTGGCGCAACAGCAGGCCGTCGTCAAGTACCTCGGCAAAACGGTTTCGATGTGCAGGCACTACGAGGACCACCAGGAAGCGGGGCATCTGATAGTTGCCGCCGGCAAGCCTGTTGTACTGCTGCTCATTCAGACCGTCGAAATGCCAGACAGTGTCCGAGCCAGCCGGTGTCGACCAAGATTTCACCTGGACGTCTGCCCCCGGCGACGCGACTGCACCGACCTCTCCCGAGTAGCGGACCATCACATCGACGCCGTCGTCGTCGACCACGGCGTGGAGGACGTTGAGGCCCGAGGCCAGCGCAAGAGATCGAATGTAGCTCTCGGCGAATGCGCCCTGATACCTCGAGTCCGGCACGCGGCCCCCCCATCGCCCACAAGCTGCGACCGAAAGCGTACGCGGTGGCATTCGACATGTCAGCACCTCCGGTTCCGACACGAACGAAAGTCGCCCGGATCCCAAGGCTGCGTCTACCGTCACCAGCAGGAACGCCTCCCTACACCCTCGTCACCAGCCACCCAACGCCGGCACAGACCTTCAGTCTGCCCCTGGCGGTTTCTCCGCTTCCCCGACATCGGGCCTCGACCGGTGGGCCCTCAGCCGTTGTCTGGCGGATGGTCGCGTACCGGGCTTTTAGACACACCGCCTCCTTGAGGAGTTCGGCGGACGGCGAGGTCGGTCTCCAACTCGGCGATGCACCTGCCCGGCGACCCACTCGACCTGATCCCTCGAAGCGATCCCCGGCAGCTGCCCAGTGTCGATCAGCTCCTGTCGCCGTCGGTGTAGATCGTCTGATTGCTGATCTGCAGGTCAGGGACCAGGCGCTCCGAAGACCGACTGCTTCGACTGGGGCTTGTATCAAAGTTCATCAGCGCCATCGTTGACCGCTGCGAGGTGGACGGTGGCCTCGCAGCGCACAGAGAGCTTGTCGAAGCGGGTGGCCACAGCGCGATTGCGTTTGAGCCGGTTGATGCCGCCCTCCACGGCGTGCGTTGCTGCTAGATCTCGGGGTCGAAGGCCGGAGGCCAACTGCCCTTCGAGCCCTTGGCGCTGCGGTGGGCGTCGGCAGTTGCGGTCCGTGCTGGTCCGCGGCTGGCTGCGGTCCAGACCGGCACCGGATGTCCCACAGGACCGTAATGAACTGCGGGCTGTCACCGCGCTGTCCAGCGGTGAGCACGATCGATAGTGGCTTCTGGCCCTGCTCGCAACCCAGGTGCAACCGCGTGGTCAACCCACCCTGAGAGCGACTCTGTGCGTGATCTGCTGGTTCGACAACTACCCGCCGGGCAGTTCCGCCTGCAGATCCCCCTTTCGCGCCCCGCGGCGTGCTGTTGAGCCCGAGCGGTGTGGAGGTTTCAGGTGATCCGCCCTGCCGCATCTGTCAGGGCCTGCAGCCTGGTCAGCATCCACGGCCAGGCGCGAGCCCGCTGTCACGAAGGGTCACGTCCGCGCTGGTGGTGTAAGAGACGGCCATCGCGGGATCCGGTTCGATGCTATGCGGTAATCGGGGCGGGGTCGGGCTGGTCGGCGTCGTGTTGGTTGATGTCGATGGTGGTCACGCGGGCTTTGGTGAGGAGTTCCAGGCCCATGTAGCGGTGGCCTCCGGTCCACTCGTCGGTCTACTCGGCCAGGACCGCGCCGACGAGGCGGATGATCGCCGGCCGGCTCGGGAAGATCCCGACGACGTCGGTCCGCCGGCGGATCTCCTTGTTCAGCCGTTCCTGCGGATCGTTCGACCAGACCTGACGCCAGATGTCGCGGGGGAACCCGGTGAAGGCGAGCAGGTCGACGCGAGCGGTGTCGAGGTGCTCGGCCACGGTGGGGAACTTCGCTTCGATCGTGGTCACGACCCGGTCGAACTGGGCGTGGACGGCATCGGCGTCGGGTTGGTCGAAGATCGTGCGTACCAGGGTCGCGATCCAAGGCTGCGCCGACTTCGGCACCTTGGTCAGCAGATTCCGCAGGTAGTGGGTCCTGCACCGCTGGCACGAGGCTCGGGGCAGAGCGGCGCCGATGGCCACGAGACCGGCGTGGGCGTCGGAGATGACCAGACGGACACCGGACAGGCCGCAGGCGGTCAGTGACCGGAGGAACGCCAGCCAGCCGGCGCCGTCCTCGTCGGAGGCGACGTCCAGGCCGAGGACCTCACGTTGACCGTCGGCGTTGACCCCGACGGCGATCAGCACGTGGACGTTGACCGTCCGCCCGTGCTCGCGACCTTCATCGTCAGCGCGTCGGTCCACACGAACGTGTAGTGCGCCGAGTCCAGGGGGCCGGTTGCGGAACGCCTCGACCTGCGCGTCCAGGTGGGCGGCCATCTCCGACACCTGCGACTTCGACAACTGCCGGATCCCGAGCTGCTCGACCAGCTTCTCCACCCGCCTGGTAGACACTCCGAGCAGGTAGGAGGTCGCCACCACCGACGCGAGGGCTTGTTCGGCCCGCCGCCGGTGGGTCAGCAACCAGTCCGGGAAGTACGAACCCTGGCGCAGTTTCGGGACCGCCATGTCAATGCGCCTGCCCAGGGTGTCCCACTCCCGTGCCCGGTAGCCGTTACGGGAGTTCACCCGTTCCTCGCTGCGTTGCCTGTAGCCGGCGCCGCAGATCGCGTCGGCTTCGGCGGACATCAACGCCTGCGCGAACGTCCTGATCATCGTCTGCAACATGTCCGGCGACGCGCCCTCGATCTGCTCGCGCAGCAGGTCAACGGGGTTCACACTCTCTGATGCGGCCATCGCGTTCTCTCTTCCTTCCTCGACTTGGTCGTCTTGAAGGATCGACGCGATGGCCGTCTCTTATCTACGCAACACGCCCATCACGGGGCAAGTCGTACACCACTCCCATGGACGCAGCCCACCGAAGAACAGCACCTACACCGCCGGGCAGGAGCCGTACCGCGCTGGCACGCCCCACCAAGGCGCGCCGACGCATGCCCCAGCGCATCCCATTCGACGCAGCCCGGGAAAGCATCAAGGCCTCGCCAGAACCGGGGCGCGGTTCACACCACAACACCGCTCATGACGTGTGCCAAGCCGAGCCTCTGCCGCGATCGAAACCCAAACCTCGGCGTAACAGCTGCGGGTCAGTTTCGCCGCGGCACCCTGCCTCCTTGGCTGGACTGGACGGATTGATTCACTGGCTCCTCAGTAACACACGCTTCACACCCAGCAGCCCTTAGTACCGAAATGTCGGCTATTGTAGCGTTCTGTTGAAGCGGCAATACCATGTGGCCGCCTAGAACTACAACTACCTCCGGTGCACGGGACGGCTCATGATCGTCATCCGAACAGATCGGGCACTCGCCTCCACTCCCACAGCTATCGCCACCGTAGTCACATCCCCGCTACCCTTTGCGACTGTCCCCCTAGATAGAGAGTTCAGGGAGCTTCGAGATGGCAGTCGGCAGTCGGAGTGGCCAGGCGGGGAGGCAGCTGTGGACGTGTTGATCGCCAGCCGGAACCTTGCCGCACACCGCAGCACCACCGATACAGCTGTGGTCCTCCTGGGCCCGCGCGCCTGGACCCTGCTATCGGTGCCGCAGCCGTCCATCGCGCAGCCGTCAAGCGCCACTGCGCTACTCAGATCCGCGACTCAGGTAGAGGTCAATTCCACGAGGACGGGTCGACTACGACTGGAAGCCGGGGCCCAAAGGCGCTCATCGGGCGCCGATTTCCGCACAGCCATTCTTCACTGGAACCCAATCGAGGGCATAATCCACAAACACGGAGTCCTATGGCCGCCCCGCCTCTCGGCCGCCAATTCCCGGGCGATAGATCGAATGGGAGTCGGTGCGCGACCCCCAACATCGCCCAACAGGGGATGGCACCCGTGTCACTAAGCCAGGCACGAGTGAGCAACGACGGCCTCACCGTTCTTCAGGAACGCCTCGAAGACCACTTTCACGACATTCGCATCCGACGTGATCGGCTCGGGAAGGCCACGCCGCTATTCGCCCTTGAGCACGGACTCTCGGAGATGGAATTGCAGCTCCTGAACTTGGAGGTCCGGGCAGCGGTTCGCAGAGGACCCTTTCCTCATGCGACATGGTTACCTCTCGTGGTTTATGCTGCCGAGATCGGCTACGACTATAGCGGCGACGAGTACTGGGCGACTTTCGAGTCGCGCACACCGGGCTGGACACAACTCGCAGACCGCCACCTCATACGACGCACCTTCCGCCGCTTCAGCGACACCTTCGGCGGCGCTGAACCGAGTGGCACATGGGCGAGTCATTTCTCCATCATCGCCTGGCCGATCACGCACGCGGTGTTGCCGACGGATCTAGGACGCCAGCTCGCGCGGCTTCTGTTTGAATCTCGAACGGCGCTCGATTCGGAGTTGCTGTCCGACCCGCAAAAGCTCGGCGTCAAGCTCGCGGCGAGAGCATGGCATTACTCGTCGCGCTTCCAGAATTTCGCCCAGAACACGAGCTTGCTAGGTCAGGTCGCCGCAGCTCTTCTCGTGGGCGACGAAGAGGAATCCCCGTATCTGACCGACTCGACTCTAAAGCGAATTGTGGCGAAGCTGTCAGGCGAAAGAAAGGCCCTTCGATGGCTCCGGGATGCCAAGGCCACCGCAAGCCGGGTCCGAACTCACGGCTTGCGGTCTCCGGATCGCCACCTAACCCGTGGTGGGCTCCCGCAAAGCCGGCAGCGGCTGCCAGGCGCCAGTGATCCCAAGTTATTCTTACGACGTGAATCTGAAGGCTGGGCTGTTCATCTCGAACTCCCTGACCTGTCGGTCTTGGCAGAGCGTATGCCAGGCATCCAAACTGATCTCGGGCAGTCACGCGCACGCGTGGCGGGTGTACCTGGTCCACCTCTTGCACGCGGCCGAATTCTCTACCCCGGAGAACGACTGCGGCTCAACAGCTGGCCAGCGGACGGGACGCCACTAATTCAACTCGAAAAGGCGTCCGATGCCGCCAATGCGTTATTGGCGGACCAGTGCACGCTGTCTCCTGGGCCGCGACGACTGTTTCGGGTGGTTGACGCGGCACTTGCTGTCGAGGTTCGAGGCAAGGTTGTACGCTCGGGGCTTGCTTATATATTAGTCTCAGACGGTATTCCCTCGACCTCTCTACCCTCATGGGCAACAGCGGTGGATTGCGCAACCCTTGGCATCGAGACCATAAGCCTCGATACTCCCCCGATACTTGAGACAGTTCACATCAAACAGCTAGAACATCTTGGCTTGACAGTCGTAACAGACGTCGAGGTCCGGCCGGCTGGGATCGTTGCCGCTAGCTGGGACGGAGAGGGCTCGGCACAGTGGTTAGCCGGTGAGGATCCCATCGTCGCGGTGCGCTCCACCAGATCGGTCACAGCGTGCATATTCTCAGTGAACCGCGAGCCGCATCTGGTTACCTGGCCAGCGGGCGCCGAAGAGATATTCGTGACCCTCACCCACCTTGGTATCGGAAGCCACGACGTTCAAGTAACTCTACTTGACGCTGATGTCGAAGGGCCCGTCGCCGAAGGAGCCCTAGCTATCCTAGTTCGGGATCCCCAGTCAGGTCCGTCAAGCGGTACATTCCGGGATGGATTGATGATCGCGGCCAACCCTGCGAACCCGACAATTAGCGAAGTCTGGGATGGCCGTGCAGCACTGCGAGTGATCGGTCCCCCGGGGGTTCAAGTATCAATCGGAGTTGCGTTGCGGGACAAAGCCTCGAAGACTCTAAACAGACATGAATTCCGACTTACGATACCCCACGACGCAACCAATGGGATCCGAATCCCAGTGCCGAAGTTGCGTGAAGACGACATGGCGAGCCACTTCTACGACTACGCCGAATCCTGCATTATCACGGCCGAGCATCGAGCCCTAGGAATCGCGAGCATCCTCTGCGAACGCGAATTCTCGCCCCTGAGGTGGGTAATCAGTAGGGATAGAGTCGGCCCCTTAGCCAAGCTCATCAATAATACGGGTACCCTGCCTGCCCTCGAGCGGTATGACTTCGCAGCGCCAGCTCGCCGAGATAGCATGGATACATGGAAAGGAGAACCGCCTCCGCTTCGCTGGTCATCTGGAGGATTGATCCGAGCAGTAGTCGACGAGTTCACTTGTGCTGCCATACTGCCACCGCTCATACGTGACCATACTGACCTCCGGGCAGCCCGTGTGAACCCTCGTGTCCCCGAAGGAACCCGCACGGTCGAAGGCTTGCTGAGGCTGATCAATCTGGCGCGGATGTGGCAATCAGCAACTCTGCCAGCAGACCCGTTCGCCGTTGTTCTACGACAGACCGTCCTCCGGGCCATGACTGTTCGCCTCATGAACCTTATCGCCGGTCAAAGGTGGGCCCACGTCGAAGAGCTCGTTTCCAGGGGTGACGATTATTTCACCTTCCGGGAGCTAGAGCAGGCAGTGGGGGATGAGGTCCACCAACGTTCCCTCGCACACGCAATTGGGGGAGAACAAGCTTATGCCTGGGTGCGGATAGAAACCGAACGGCGCGGGGAAACGTTTGCCCCCTTACTGGTTCCCTATGTTAGGAATACAGCATTTGGTGCCGAAGGCGAGCATCTGGCACAGATTCTTTTACGTCTCTCAAGCGAACCAGGGACGCTGGACAATACGAACGAATTGCGCTCGGCACTAGAACTAGCGATTGTGTCGCCTGTACTTGTGCGTGCCGCCCGATTTATAGTCCTCGCAGTTCACTCTCTCGCCAAAGACGATGACGGAATCTATCAGGGATGGTCATGGCAGTAACGAGGATTGAACCAGATGAGGTGGCCGAGATTTCGCTCCGTACTCTTGGTCTAGAACACGCTGGCGTTGACCTGTCTTCCCCCGAAGCCCGAGCCACAGCACTGCGAAGGGCTGCCTCATTTCTATGTCCAGCAACGGCCCATCGAATAGTCCAGGCCGTATTTCAGGCCACTCAGGGATTACCTGGTTCATCGGACGAAACCAAGACTGAGTTGGAAGAAGCACTCAACAGATTGATCGGGTGCGGCGATATTCTTGAGCTGCCAACTAACGGCGGCCAGGCATCGGAACGACAGATTTTCCTTGGCCCACCGGCCTTCATTCCCCGGGCCTCAGGCGATTTCATACTAGTAGGCACCCGGCCGGATGGAGGAACACTTCTTGATCACGAATTGTCCGCCCTGATCGAATATGACAATCACCTTCGTCGCCTGATCGGGCAGCCGGACTCCGACGCACTCCAAGAAATACTTCTATTGAACGGGCTCATACATCTAGACCCGAAGCAGTGGCTCAAGGCACCGCGTGTCAAAAGCGCAGACGAGTTTGTGCGTGACCACCTACCATATCTACAAGCAGCCGGGCCGGCGGGCGAGATATTAGGGCTTAAGATAGTCGACTCCTCTACGCCAGTCCACTTCTATCGTGGACGATGGCGGTCACCGACGACGGGCGACGACGGGCTATATGTTGCCCGAAGGCCGCAAGCATACGGCGCTGACTTATGGTGCTTCGCTAGCATATCTAACGGGGTTGTCGATAAACTGATTGACCTTCCGACACACATCGCCGTAACACCGGCCGCGGATGAGGCTTGGCGACTCCAGGCTGCCCTCGATGCCCTCGCTGGACGTCCGCAAATCTACGAGGTCAGGGCTGGGATGCGACCAGGCCTATCAGTAATTGACTTCTTTTCCCCATTGCCAAGTTGGTCCCAGCGACGCCTCGATATTCTTGGTACACCACTACTTCGATCACGGGGAGCTCTACTCTCCTACGCTATACGTGAGGATGAGGTCGACGAGGAACTCCTCTTCCTTCAAGAGATGCTGTGGATGAATCGCCTAACTACCAAAGGACGCGCGGATGACAGATACTAATTTGACCATCTCCCAGACGATCAGTGAAATTCGGGGCGCACTTCAGGACTATATCCAGGCTACCTACCACATTGGTCACCCGGCGCTGATTGCTCAACGACGAGAGTTGCTGGAGCAGGAAGGAGTGCTCTTCCGCGCTCCCTATATCGAGAGCACTCCTCGCTTCAAGACGTCGCGCCGGTTTCGCGACCTTCAAATCCCAGCACCTGCAAGGTCTCTATTCGACACCCTCACGGAGACGACAAACGGTGAGGCACCACTTTTGTACGACCCCCCTTACACCCACCAGGCAACGGCTCTGGAAGCTTCGATCAGAGACGGCAAGAGCCTTGTCGTGACTACCGGCACCGGCTCGGGCAAGACCGAATCGTTTCTCCTTCCGATCCTGGCCAAGCTCGCGACCGAAGCTGAGCGCACCCCGAAGTCCTTCGCCACACCTGCGGTTCGGGCACTGCTTCTCTACCCCATGAACGCGCTCGTCAACGATCAACTAGGGCGGCTACGATCTCTCATCGGTAACCCACGAGTAACGGACCAATTCACCGAGTGGGCCGGCAGGCCGGCCCGTTTTGCCCGTTACACCAGTCGCACGTTGTACCCAGGAGTTCGCACAGCCAAGAAGGATCAAGTTCGACTCCGCCCCATTGAGCGATTTTACGTTTCATTGCTTGAACAAGCTGCTGATCCCATCTCACTTGAGGGAGACCGGGCTCGAGATTTGATCGCCAGCCTACGAGCTCGCGGCAAATGGCCAGCAAAACCTGATTTACGTCGCTGGTTCGGCGAGAGCGGGACGCGGTGGCAACGCCGTGACGGTGAGTTTGTCCGGGCAAACCTGCTTCCTGAGGACCCCGAACTGCTCACCCGACACGAGGTACTGAAGAACCCGCCTGATCTCCTCGTCACTAACTATTCAATGCTTGAGTACATGCTGATGCGTCCCTTAGAAAGGCCAATTTTCGACGCGACTCGCGAATGGCTTACTAATAACCCCAGTGAACGGCTCCTGCTAGTCGTCGATGAGGCGCACCTGTACCGAGGCGCGGCTGGTGCCGAGGTTGGGCTTCTACTGCGGCGGCTACGTGCCCGTTTGGATATCACGGCCGACCGGCTACAGGTGATCTGTACCAGTGCCAGCTTCAGCGATCAGGCGCACGCACGGGTCTTCGCTGCTCAACTTGTTGGTAAGCGCTCCGATGACTTTCAAACCATAAATGGCTCGCTTGCACTCCGCAGTAATCAAACGGAGGGATCGGAGGCCGATGCGCAGTCACTGGCCTCCGTAGACTTGGACCGATTCTATGCATCGGAGGACGACCACGGCCGTCTGGAAGCCGCTCATAGTTTCCTGGCCTACCGTCATGTGGACGACGAAACAGCTGACATCGGACGTGCACTATACGAGGCATTGAATGACTTCCCCCCGATGAGCCTTCTGGTTAACCTCACGATGAACGAGGCCATGCCGCTTGAAGAGCTCGGGTCCAGGATATTCGCCACGTCGGCCGCGGACCTAGCCGACCAAGCCGTCACAGCGCTGATTGCTCTAGGCAGCACCGCACGACGGTCTAGCAACGAATCCGGGCTCCTTCCATGCCGAATCCATGCGTTCTTCCGCGGCCTGCCCGGCCTGTGGGCGTGTGCAGATCAGAACTGTTCTGCCCGAGCAGAGAGACATCGCGGTAGCCCCGTCGGTGCTCTCTACTCCCAACCAAGGGCTGTGTGTTCTTGCGGGGCCTGCGTGTTCGAGCTGTACACATGCCGCAACTGCGGATCGGCTTACGCCCGCGCCTATACGGACGACCTCCAAAGCCCCCGCTTCCTCTGGAACGAGCCGGGCGGAGAATTCGTCTCGGCGGCGAGCCAAGTTAAGGAGCTATTTCCCATAGATCTCCTTTTGGAGGAGCCGACCGGCCTGGTCGAGCCAGCAGAGTTGGACCTCACAACCGGTCGCCTCAATCCAATGACTCTTGGGGACCGAACCCGGCAGGTCTTCATTTCTCGCAGCCGATCCGGAGAAGCCGTGGGAGATAACGACGACGAGCTGATTAGCGCCACAGCGAGCGGCGAGTTCAAACCGTGCGGCGTCTGCGGCACAACCGCCGGCTACGGCCGGTCGTCAGTACAGGACCATCAAACGAAGGGTGACCAGCCCTTCCAAGCTCTCGTCACTCGCCAAATTGAGGTTCAACCGCAGGGAACTCAACCCTATTCCGACTTCGCGCCTCTACGCGGCCGTAAGGTGCTCGCCTTTTCAGACTCGCGCCAAACCGCCGCTCGGCTTGCGCCGAACCTGCAGACCTACTCAATGCGCGGGGTACTCCGGCCGCTGATCCTTAAGGGATGGCACGAGCTTAACAACATTGATATGTTAGCCCCGTCACTAAGTCTCGAACAACTTTACCTCGCGGTGCTCGTCGGTGCCCGCCGATTGAACGTACGGTTGAGGCCGGAGTTGAAAGGAACTGAGTCTCTAGACGTTATACGCGAGGTTGCTGCTGTCCTCGAACGCAATGCACTACATGACCCGTCCGAACTTTTTCAACTGCTCAAGCTCGGTTCTGCACCACCACCTCAATCCTTGCTGCAAGGAATGGTTACTACTCTCACTGATCGTTATTATGGGCTGCAATCCCTCGGTCTCGCGTCGCTTCGCGAACAGCAGACGCTACAAAACCAGATTCAAGGGCTACCAGCCGTCCCTGGATTAGCGACGACCGATTCAGAGAAGTTGGCACTCGCCCGTGCATGGCTGTCTCAATGGGCAAGCCCTACCGCCGGTATCTGGTTCCAGAACATGAATCCTGGCTGGTGGCAGACGGCCAAGGGAGTCAGGCCACACTCCGGCAAGTTCCGCCTTCTAGATAGGTGGGTAGCAGGCCGAGAGGCCAAGAAGGTATTTGAGGCAAAGTGGCTACCAACGCTACTCAACCTCTTTTGCGAGTCTGTCGCCCCCAGGAAGTACCGAATGCGGGCAGGAAGCCTAGCACTCGACTTGTCTCTAGAGTGGGGTTACTGTCAGGCATGTCGGACAACTCAGCGCCCATTTCCCGGGTCACCAAAATGCATCGCGTGTGGACGCGACAGCGTAACCGTGATCGATCCGAATACCGATGCGGCCTTCACCGCACGGAAGGGCTACTATCGTGCTAGTTCCGTGTTGGCACTCGGCGATCGACCACAACCGCCAGTAGCGATCATCGCAGGTGAGCACACAGCCCAATTGAACGCTTCACAGTCCGACGAAGTCTTTTCAAAGGGAGAAGAACACGAACTGCTTTTCCAAGACGTCGATCCTGGCGTACCCAGTCCGGGTGAACAGCCGCGCGCGGCGATTGACGTCCTGTCGTGCACCACGACTATGGAAGTGGGCATCGACATTGGGACGCTCTCCGGGGTCGCCCTACGTAACATGCCGCCATCCCGGGCGAGCTACCAGCAGCGCGCCGGCCGTGCCGGCCGCCGAGGCAACGCTGTTGCAACTGTTATCGCCTTCGGTAGCGCCGACAGCCACGACGAGCATTACTTTGCCGAGCCTGACGCCATGATCCGCGGCGCGGTCGTTGATCCCGTCCTAACCCTCGATAACACCGAGATTACGAGACGACATGTCACGGCCTTCCTGTTTCAGAGGTACCACCAGGCCCGACTTCCCATGATTCAGCCCGAGGATCAACCTCAACTGTTTGAGGTACTCGGCACCGTGGCCGACTTCGCCGACGCCAACTCACTGCTGAATCGCCAAGACTTCGAGGCCTGGCTGCGGCAAAGGGAGCCATTGCTCGTCGATGAGATCGGTCGCTGGTTGCCGATGGAGCTCTCCAGAGATGGGCGCGAGGAGCTACTCGAGAAGCTCGTCGAGGAAACGCTCAGATCAGTGGACGGCGCCATCGGCGATCCCGCCTCTACTCTCAGTGGATCCCGGCCAAGTTCGAATGATGGTCGAGCCGAGGGCGAGCCAGAGGTCGTCGAGGGTCAACCCGAAACAGGTGACGAGCGAGTGGATCCTCGCTCGGCTGTCGAGAATCTCCTTGACCGTCTGCTCTACAAGGGGGTTTTACCACGTTACGCCTTTCCCACTGATGTGGTCTCGTTCCATGTATTTGACCGGGACCGTTCAACGCGATTCCGCGCAGAGTATCGGTACGCCCCGAGCCAAGGCCTGCCGATCGCCCTAACACAATACGCACCTGGCAAGGAGGTATGGATCGACGGAAAGCTGTGGACATCCGGAGCTTTATACTCTCCTCTGTCTAGTGATCGTTTCCGTGCATGGAGGGAACGCCGCCTCTATTTCGAGTGCACCCTTTGCCACTACGCCATGACGGCGAGCTACGATGAGGCAGACCGAAATGAGCGGCGCACGTGCCCAGCATGCGGCTCTGCGGCTACGTTCGAGGCAGCAAAGAACTGGATTCGTCCACCAGGATTCGCGCACTCCCAAGAACTTGAAGAGGGCACCTCGCCGGACGATCAACCGGCCCGCAGCTATGCGACTAGGGCAAAATTGATTGCTCGCGGACCGAGCGATGCTGATAGTTGGGAGCCAATCACTCCACGCATTCGCCAATTTTACGAGCGAAATCACCTACTAGTAACAAACACCGGTCCGAGGCGCGAGGGCTACACCTACTGCACGCTCTGTGGAAGGATCGAACCCACCGCCATTCCAACTGGCAGCGTCACGCGTACTCACCCAAAGCCCTACCCCGACGCCAAAGAGCCAGTCTGTCCAGCTACGGCGTCGACCCGAGGACTGGTTCTTGGCACTGACTTCATATCTGACGTGCTGCTTGTCTCTCTACGAGTTGAAGCTCCACTCACACTGCGTCCCGGTCTGCTCGCGACTGAGGTAGCATTACGAACTGTCTCCGAGGCCATCACGATCGCTGCCACGCAGTGGTTGCAGATTGAATCGGGGGAACTTCAGGCCGAATACAGGCCGGCGCTAAGCCAAGGCGGCCATGCGGGGCTCGAGGCGGAAATCTATCTCTATGACACATTAGCGGGCGGTGCTGGTTTCGCTCGCCGTGTCGGCGGATTAGGAAGGGTGGTCTTCGAAGAAGCGATTCGTCTCCTCGAGGGGTGTCCCGCCAACTGCGAAACGTCCTGCTATCGATGCCTGCGCAGCTTCAAGAACCGTTTCGAACATCGCCTGCTGGATCGGCACCTCGGCGCCATGCTATTGCGGTACGTAGTCCGGGGTCAGGCACCCACACTCGACAAAGCGCGGATAGATTCAGCCGCCGATCGTCTATTCGAAGATCTCTGCCGGCAGGGCCTTGTTGATGTTGATGTCAGGCGTCACGCAACTATCGATCTCACCGGAATCGGTCTGATCGAAGCTCCGATACTCGTCCGGTCGGGCGGGCGTGAGTTGATCGTTGGCATCCATGGTCCACTGACGCCAGGACACGCCGCCGACGATAAGCTACGCAGGCTCAATGAGCACGAAGATCTTTCGAACGTGATCCTGATTGACGAGCTCGTCGTCTATCGCAACCTGCCGCACGCGAGCCGTCAGGTGATGGACGCAATCTCTTGAGAATATTTCGGTTCAGTTGATCTAGCGGCCGGTGCCTCGGCAACGTGGTGGCCGGTGTCCGGCTTGAGTTGGACGATGTAGCCGCGCCCTGAGTGGAGGTAGAGCGGGCATGACCGTTCGGAAGATCATCAAAGTTGTCCCGCCCTGTTGATCTATTCGAAATGAGTTATGCCCGCTCTGCCATCTTCGCTGATTCCATCGTTTTCGAACCCCACCTGCCGGCGTACGGGTCCATTTCCCCAGGTGGGTACCATTACATGGTCAGTTCACGGCCTGCCGGTGAGCTCATCCGCGTCCCATGCATACGGCTTTGCCCGGTATGAACTGGGCGGTGCGTGGCGATGATTCCGCAGCCGGAGCAGTGGTTGGAGTTGCGCTCGTTCCGTGCGCTGCGTGGCGCTGGGCTGAGTCTGTCGCAGAGCGCTAGGGAGACCGGCCTGGACCGGAAGACGGTGCGGGAAATATCTGGCGCATGGTGCGCCGCCCGCCTCCAGGGACTGCAAAAACACGAACACCTCTGTCTCACGTTCCGTGGTGACGAAGCGTGACTGGTGTCGTTGACCTCACGTGTGAGAGGCCAGTGATGTTGTGGCGACGGTGTTCTCGGGTCTGTCGCCGCTGGTGATCGAGGACGTGGTGGACGAGGATGAGTGGATTTTGGCACGGGCCAGGACTCCGATCGCACGGTGTCCTGCCTCGGCTGTGGCGCCGAAACGGGCGGGGTGCACGGCTATCACCACCGTAACCCTCGCTGATGTGCCGATTGACGCACGCCGGGTGGTAGTCCGGGTACGGGCGCGTCGTCTGGTGTGCCCAACCAGAGGCTGCCGCCAGACCTTCCGCGAACAGCTGCCAGGAATCCTCGAGCGTTATCAGCGACGCACGCCTTGGCTTGGCGTGCAGGTCGGTTCGGGTCCAGCAGCTGGCCGGCCGCGCTGGTGTGCGCGTTGTCCGCCCTGGCGGTGGTCGCCTCCCGGCACACCGCGCTGCGTATGTTGCTACGCCTGTCGTTGCCGGTGCGGGAGGTGCCCCGCGTGCTCGGGGTGGACGGGCTTCGCCCGCCGCCGCCACCACCGCAACGCGACCGTGTTCATCGACGCGCGGACCCGCCAGCAGATCGACGTCCTGCCCGACCACAAAGCAGACACCCTCGAGGGATGGCTACGCGCCCACCCCGGCGTCGAGATCGTGTGCAGGGACAGTTCCGGCGCCTACGCCGAGACGGTCCGCCGTGCACTGCCTGGGGCGTTGCAGTTCGCGGACCGGTGGCACATCTGGCACAACCTGGGCGAGCCGTCCTGAAGGAGGTCGCCGGGCGCAGCGCCTGCTGGGCCAAGGCCGCCCGCCGCTTCGACAGGGGAAACGGGCCGCCCACCACTCGCGAGCGGTGGCAGCAAATCCACGACCTGCTCGACAAAAGCATCGGCCTGGTCGAGTGCGCACGCCGTCAACCCTCGGGCTGAACACCGTCAAGCGCTACGCGCGCATCGACGAGCCCGAACGCCTGGTTCGGGCACTGCAGTACCGCGACCCTCTTCGACCGCTACCGCGACCGCCTGCGCCGTCGACGTGAACAGGACCCGCCGGTCCCCGTGACGCGCCTGTTGGAGAAGATTAAACAACTCGGTTACACCGGCACGCTGAATCTGCTCTACCGATACAACCAGCCAGGGCCGCGTCGAAGCCGACCGACCCGCCATCTCAGCTCGCCGCCTCGCCCGATACCTCCTGACCACCCCGACCAGCTCAAAGACCACCAACGGGAACTCCTCGACGCCCTCGTCGCGGCATGTTCGGAAATGACCAGCCTCGCCGAACTCGTGCGTTACTTCGCCATCCTGCTCGCCCCTGGCGACGGCAACGCGCGGCTGGATCGCCGAGGCGCACGCCGTCGACCTGCCCCACCTGCACCTCACCTGCGGACTCGGCCTGGAGCGCGACGCCGTCAACGCCGCTCTGACCTCGCCGTTCCACAACGGCGGCGCGGAAGGAGTCAACACCAAAACCAAGCTCACGAAGCGCCAAATGTATGGACGGGCCGGCTTCCCGCTCCTACCGAATCCTGCTCGTCTGAACGACACCTCCGTCACCACCGAATGTGAGACAGAGCCGTTCGTTTTACAGTCCCACATACGTCTGTTCCCGCGGCAGCGCTCCGTGCGGCTGCTGCTCTTGCGCGTTGAATGGACCTCTCCGGAAGCTGTTGCGGTCCCGCCCGGGCTGTACGACGGCCGCCGCCGCTCGTCGGAGGGCCATGATCGGCAGACTGTTGCAGGCACCTGATCCTGACCAACTCGTCACGGTCATCGGAGTTGGCTCGCCGTGCGGATCCCCGCCGCCTCGTCTGGACCCCGCGGGCGATCGCCGCCTTTCGGGCCATAGATCTTGTCGGCAGGGATGGTGAGCAGGCCAACATTGAGCCACTCAACGTCGATGTCGAGTACACCGATGGCTCGGGCGACGTCGATGTGCGGTTGGACGTTGTGCCGCCAGATGAGCCGGGCCTTGCCGGACACGAACCGGTCCTGATCGGGCCGGCCCGCGATCGGTCTGCGGACACGTTCCTCGGTGGCGCCCAGGGGCGGTGGCCGAGGTGCGCGGCCACGTGAGCGAGAGTGCGTAGCCTGATCCCGCCGCTCACGCGACAGCCGTCCTCCTCATGATCATCGCACCAACCATGATCGAGACAGCCATCATCGATGCTCAAGGACTCGCAACCGTGCACGAGGTCCGCTGGTATGGCGCGCCTCCCGCCGAGAATAGCGGCCTCCTTCTCGCGCCCGCCGGATCCGCCCGAAGGAAGCTATTTCACGCGGACGGAAACCGTGATCCTTTTCGTCTTCGCCGGTTCTCGGAAATCAATACCCGTTCCGTCATCGAAGACAAGCCGGACGGTTGGCATTGCGATGCCATCGGACAGCCGCCAGGGAGCGACATCTTTTCGTAGAGGAATAACCGTCCCTGTCCAGGCAAGGTCAATCTCGATGGTGTGTGCATCCGAAACGATCGTGAGCTGACGCGCATCCGCCTTCACGACTAGGTCAACGATCTGCTCCCCCACCGCGTGGTCCGGTGCAGGCAGGAGTGTTTTCAAGGAGTTTATTCCGCAGATTTGAAAGTGAGCAATCCTCTTTCCTACGACGCTTTCGCGCACCTCTGCGACGTCCCGTGCAATCGGAGCGGGCCGAGTCATGAATCCCCCATCCCGAAACAACGGTCCGCACCAGTCGGGTGCCCCAGTAGCGACGAGGGTAGCGAGATACCGGAGGGCAGGCAGCTACTGGCGGAGGCGAGGTGCGGGCAGGAAAGACCGGGTAGCAGATTCTCGTCAATTCTCACGTTACGATGATCCCAGAAGTAGCCCTCCGGGGGAAGCGAGGAGCCTCCAGGAGGCCTTTACCAGAGCCAAGCGTCTGGAGCCGTCAGCTCACCCACGGTCGGCACTGGCCTTCAGCCGGGCAACGGGCTGCCGGTCGCGAGGCTTTGATACAGCATTCGACCTCCCGACTGCCTAATAGCCGCCATCGACCCTGACTGGCCAACCTTCCAACTGCTGCTCCTACTGACGGCCAGTACACAATCGCGTCGTTGCTGTTGCCAGACTGTCGGCTGCCGATCACCTTCGCGGGGCGAACGCTGGCGTCGATGTAACCTGTGGTTTTCGTCGGATAGCGGTAGTTCGCGAATCAGAGTGACCAGACGTCGTGCGGTGAATGACATCATCCATACGAGCACACTCAGCACCTACGGTAAGTAACAGCAACACCGAAGCCCCGTCGGCACGAGATCGACCCGATGAATTCAGGAGGCCACAGTTGCGATAGCCGAGGCAGGTCGAGCCAGTCGACGGCATGGCTGTTGAGGGCGCTAGCGGAGTTCATCGCTGGCCTTGCATAAGCCCTCGTCAGCGTGGAATCCGGCGTAGATCGTCGCAGGCCACCGAAGTGACTAGAGTCTCAAAGAGGCGCATCGCTATCCTCCGAGAGCCCAAACCCTAATCGGCTGATTCTAGAAAGAATCAATATAGCTCCAATTGCTCATGCTCGCCGGGTACTTGCGGCAGGGTGGGCAGAGTGACGCGCGCACCATGACTGGCTGGTCTATTGCTTCGGTGCACCGCAACCGCCTCCAACACCGCCGGCGACTTGCTGCGCGGGTAGCACCACCGGTGCATCCACCATTCGGAAACGGCGTCCACGTCCCCCGCCCCGGGACGACGGCGGAAGTTGTAGCTTGGCTCCAGGTCAACGCCGAGTAGGTACGGTAACAGGTTGTCCACCAGGCTGATGCCGTAGATGATGCGTTGACGCCCGTGTTGCAACAGAGTGTCCGACGGCCACTCCAAGATGTCGAAGCCGTGACGAACTTTGCGGAACTTTGGGTTCACTCCTTCGCCAAAGATGCTGTTGACACGCGCGCCGCGCGCAGTCTGCTCCGCCAAACGCACCAACGCTCGCACCGATTCCGCCGATAGATGGGACGTACCGAACGACTTCGACCGACCTAGCTGGCGGAACTCGATAGGCGAGGATCCGCCAAGCACCTCTGGCGGGATGCGGATCCGGTTGTACTGGCTGGCGCCCGAGCCGTAGAGCGAGGTCGTGCCAACGAAAACGAGATTTGACCGTCGGCGAATCGGGCGACCAGCCATCGATGATGCGATCTCGCTGGCATATGTCGCATAGCGTTGGCGATATGCCTTCACAATGGTAGGGCTGACCGCGAGCATGCTCACGAGTTTGCCACCCAGCAGCGTATTGTAGGGTGCGACAGCTCCGCAGACCGTGAGATCGGCGATCTCTGTTCCTACTGCGTCAGCTTTGGCCCGCCGCAATACGGACATAATCGCTCGCCGCGCCTTCGGGTCGTCGAGCGCGCGGGACAGCCCCGTGCGTGTCGCCTTCGGATATAGGTAGGGCGCGAGCGCTTGCTGGGCGCTGAGGAGGTCTGCCAGTGCCAGGCAGCGTTTGCTGCGGAAGAGGTCCGACTCGGCACGCCGACGCCATCCTTCGGTATCGTCGGCATCGTGCACCTTCTTGAAGTCCGTCGGTTTGACGAACCGATGATGATCCCGTCGGCGGCTTTCGGCCTCCTTCAGTAGCCGCTGGATCGCTTCCGTAGCAGTGTTCTCCCACAACGAGGGCCAGTACAGGCCGTCCTTGACCAGGTCGTCGACGTACAGCTCGTCAAGCGCGGTCTGCAAGCGGGCCGCAATCCAGCGCGCCATGCGGAGGGTCGGGGCGGCACGCAGCTTCTCTAGGAACACCGTCGGTTGCCAACCAATCCAGTCGTCGCGCTCTGCTAATTGCACGACAGCGCTACCGAGTGCGGCAATACCGATAACTGGGTGAAACGGAGCTGCGCGGTCCCGGATCAGGACCATCATAGTCCGCCCCGGGGTGCTGGTGTATTGATTCGACCAGGTATGACGGAAGTACCGCCAAATGTCCATTAATCTGAACCCGGTCTGCATACAACGCTCGCCTGACGCGATCTGCACGTAAGGGTCGATCATCTTGCGCAGATCTCCAGGGTCCGACGCTTCCCTGTCCATGGCCTGCAGCGCGTTTGCGAGTTCCTTGCCGTCGCGCATAAGGCTGAAGATCGAAACAAACTTCCCGTCGAACTCCCGGGGCTTCTCCATTGTCGCGACAAACCGACGTACCGACGGAGCGGCCAGCTGCTCATCTCGCTTGATAAGCTCCTGCAGCCGTACTCGCTGCTTCTCCTCAACAGGGTCAGCCATCCCTGTCGGCGGGGAGATGGCGACGAGGTCGCCATCAACCTGCACATGCCAGCCCTGGCCGGCAAGATCGAGCAATACGTGTGTAGCGGCTGTCAGGGAGGGGTTCTCGCGAGCAAGGCACCGTTCGCGCGCTATCTGGCGTGCCGAACCGTCACCGCTTGCCAGTGCGCGGCCAAGCTCGGCGAAGGCCCGTCGATCGGCGGCTTGGCACCCTGGCGGAGACGGCAACGGGAACCACACCTGGTTCATGCTAGGCATTCATGAAGGTAGCAAGTACGTCAGACGACGCATGGCGGAGTTTCTGTGCATGCCCGCGCTCAGCACCTCGCTGCAACGCGACCTCAGCGCGGGCAGACGCCAAAACGGTGAGCGCAACTTGGCGCGCAAGATCATGATCTCTACCTGACTCACTCATCGCCAGCGGGCCGTACAGATCCCGATACCACGGATGCTTTGTGTTGAGTAGTACGACTATCTTGCGATCCTGCACCACTACTTCGTATGTCGCCGTTGTGGGCAATTCCGCCGCCGCAATCTGGTACGGGGCCTCATGCCGGCTCAGACCGTCCACCAGATCCTTAAGTTCGTCAGGGATGGGCCGGCGTACGCGCGGCAGGGATGGCAGTGACGGATCGGCGCGAGCTGCCTGCTGTTCCGCCGCGCTCAGTGGTTCCGTGGCCTTCACTAGGAGAAAGCGGTTCCGAACACGACCGTTCAACGCTCGTGCAATCGTCTCAAGATCCGATGAGATGATATCCAACAGTTCGGGCCGCGGCGAGATGGCCTGTTTGGCGTGCGTGATCCCGAACAACTCGTCAAGGGTCGGATCGAACCTGATCTCGCACCGCCACCAGTCATCGTAGTTCTCGCGGCGCTTACCACCCATGAAGAACCACCCACGGTCGACCTCACGCCCAGCACGAACGACGGAGACCGGAGGACCGGCCGTGACGCCCATATCGCGCTTCTCCTCTGTCGACAACGCGTGCCAACGATCGATCGGAAGCTCGCTGAACGTGACGGAGACAGTGCCGGTCACCGAGCCGACTGGGACTTCGTAGAGCAGATTGTTGCCGAACTGGCTTCCACCTGTGATCTTCGATCCGGGTTGAAGGCAAAGCGGGTCGTTTGCCACCACCAGTTGGCCGTTGACCTGCAGGCTCACACCGTTGGCAAGGAAGTGTCGGTAGATCCGTCCTAGATCCTCCCTCAGTCTGCGAGCGAGCGCTGACGGGCGCTTATACTCCACCCTGTCGCAGCGCGTCAGCCGCACCACGGTACCGGACGGAGCGGTGGGCACAAACTCCGGCCGGTCGATCGGTTCAACGGGTGGCAGCGTCACATCGCCCGTGTTGACCAACTCGTCGATGTCTAGCCTCGCCCACAAGACACTGGTACCAGGCCGCCACGTGTAGACCTCGACGCGGCGGCAGCGGCTAAGTGCGCCGTTCGGTAGCCCCATGCCATAGCGCCCCAGCGACGCCCGATCGTTAAACCGGCTTGTCCCACCAAAGGTTAGGGCCTCCGCGAGCAAGCTGGCATCCATACCCTTGCCGTCGTCCAGCACCGTGATCTCAAGCCGCCGATCGGCACCCCGCTCAGCAGAAACCTCCACCGCAACATTCCGCGCCCCGGCCTGTATTGAGTTGTCAATCAGTTCTGCGATCGCAAGTCCGGTCGTCTTGTAGCCAGTGTCACGGGTGGCAAAGAGGAAGTTTGCGGGGTTCACTAGCCTCGGCCGAATGACCGGACCGCTGTGAGTTGCCATCAGTTAACGCCACCTCCTTCCGTCCCGATTGCCGGGACGCGTGATCGTACATCGCCGGATCGGCTTAAGACAGATATGTTTCAAACGCGTGTGTCGGCGTTAGACTACCCCGGTGTCCGGAACAGGTACATGACCACGCGGCGATGAATTGGCACCGCTACGCGCTGCCTCAATGCGCCTCGGTTTGTCCTTGCCCGCCTCATCAGTCAACGCCTCGACGATCTCGTTGCCTCGCCGACAAGCGGGCGAACGAACGAATTGCCAAGAAGTCGTCGCCTCACTTTGTTGGTGCCGCACCGACGGTAGGCGAAGGCATCTCAGTGCTGCTGAACGAGTACCGAGGAGCCAACGCTCGAACTGGACGGCCTGACAGGGACAACGAGGAACCAGCCATCGCGATTCGGTCCCACCGTCCCGAGCATCGCCCGGGCCGCCGTCTCTAACAGCCTTGGAGAGGGCGAGTTGCGCGCGACTTGCGGCTACTCAGCGCGCTCGCGGCCTACGCCGTCAACGATGACCCCAAGGGCAACCGGTGACTCGGCATCACGCCGAAGAAGACCCAACCTTACCGGCCGCAGACCAACGGCAAGCTCGAACGCTTTCCTCGCACCATACCGACGGCTGGGCACTCGCCCGTTTCTACGGATCGGAGAACGCATGTAGGAAGGCCATACCGGCCTTCATACATGACTACAATCGCCACCGACCCCACACCGCCACCGGCGGCCGGCCACCCATTACCAGGTTGACCAGCCTCCCTGGGCAGTACAACTAGCTACCAGTAGCCCCCGGCCGGCCCGCGGCCTAGCGTGTGCCTCGACGCTGGCCCCGCCACGCCGAGTGGCGGCTACACGGATGCCGACATCGTCAGCCGGCGGGGTACAAGCGCGGCTACGGCCTCGGCGGCGGCGTGGCTGAGTTCGGGCAGCACGTTGGTGTACGTATCGGCCGTGAGCGCCAACGTGGAGTGACCGAGGGCCGCCTGGATGACTTTGAGATCGACCCCGGCGGCGAGGGCGAGGGTGGCGGCGCCGTGGCGGAGGTCGTGCAGGCGAACACGTGGTAAGTCAGTCAACGCGACGAGCCTGCGGAATCGGCGACTGACGGCGGCCGGGTGCCAGGCGAACCCATCGGGGCGGGTGAAGAAGAGTCCCTCATTGCGATCACGGGGCCTCCGGCTGCGGTAGGCGCGTAGGACGGCGACGGTCACGGTGTCGAGTCCGATACTCCGATTGCTGGATTCGCTCTTCGGGCGCTTCCGGCGCAGTCTGCGGCCGATGGCGGTGATCTGGTTGGCGATGGTGATCTCGGCGCGATCAAGTGCGGTGTCGAGGTCGCGTAAGCCCACGGCCTCGCCGCGGCGTAGTCCCCGGTACGCGATGAGATGGAACAGCGGGTAGAGGTCCTGGTCGTGCTTGGCGGCGTGGTCGAGAAACGCACCGGTCTGCTGGGGCGTCCACACCATGACCGGACCGGGGACCTGTCCGGTGTCTCGCCAGTAGTCGACCCGCTCGTCGGTCCAGAGCAGTGGTCCGGCCGATCCAGCCCGGCGCATCCGGACGTGTGTGGCCGGGTTCGTTGCGATCAGTCCCTCGGCGATGGCGTCGTTGAGCGCCTTGCGGAGAGTCGCGCGGATTGGGCTTGACCCGTTTCGACGGACAGGGTCGTTGTGTTGATCTTAGTTAGGCGGCTCGGTCGATCGGTAGCGGTTGTGAGCTGGTGGTCTCGAAGGCCGCAGGGCTGAGGTAGCCGAGGGTTGAGTGTCGGCGGCGGGTGTTGTACCAGCCCTCGATGTATTCGAATATGGCCTGGCGGGCGGCTTGGTGGGTGGGCCAGGCCTGGCGGTGCAGGAGTTCGGTTTTGATGGTGGCGAAGAACGACTCGGCGACTGCGTTGTCCCAGCACTGTCCGCGCCGGCCGACGGACAGGCGGATGTCGTGACGGTGTGCCAGGCGGGTGTGCTGGGCGCTGACGTATTGCGTGCCACGGTCGGAATGAAACACCAGCCCGGGCTCGGGTCGGCGGCGTGCGACAGCGTCGGCGAGGGCGGCGTCGACCAGGTCGGTCTTGAGGTTGTCGGCCACGGCCCAGCCGACGACCCGGCGTGATGCGAGATCGATGACAGTGGCCAGGTAGAGCCAGCCCTGCCACGTGTTGATGTAGGTGATGTCGCCGCACCAGCGGGTATCGATTACGCCAGGATCAACACGGAAATCGCGGCCGACCAGGTCAGGTCGGAGCCCGGCGGCCGGATCCGGGATTGTGGTCGTGCGCCAGCGGCGTGGGCTCTTGCCGGCGAGTCCGGCGATGCGCATCAGCCGGGCGACGCGTTTGCGGCCGTGCCGTAGCCCCTGTTCGGTGAGGTCAGCGTGGATCCGCGGCGCCCCGTAGGTGCCCTTGGACCGTTCGTGCAGCACGGTGATCTTGTCGGTGAGCCGGGCATCGACCCGCTCGCGCTGCGACTGGGTGCCGGTTTTCTGCTGGTAGTAGGCGGATCGGGAGACCTCGAGCAGTTCGCAGGCACGTTTAACGTTGTGCTTGCCGGCCTGCTCCGCGGCGATGAACGGGAAGACGTTCACCGGGTCTCCTTCGCGAAGAAAGCCGTTGCCCGTTTGAGCACATCGACGTCTTCGCGCAGCCTGCGGTTCTCTTTGCGCAGCTGTGCGAGTTCGGCCCGTTCGTCGGTGGTCAGCCCATCGGCGCGGACGCCGGTGTCGAGTTCGGCCTGCTTGACCCACTCACGCACTGCCGTCTCGGTCAGGTCGAAGTCCTGGCTGACCTGCCGGAGCGTGCGGTCACCACGCTGACACAACTCGACGATCTCGGCCTTGAACTCCGGCGTGAACGAACGCCGAGGCCGCGGCCGCTTCTTTCCCATGCTCTCCATGATGCTGGACATCCTCCCGGAGACCCCAGGTCCCCTGATCTCGGATGTCCGTCAAAACGGGGCAGGCCCAGATCCGTTGGCAGGTGGAGGGGCCGGCGGGCCTCAGTCCGCGGACCGACGCCCGCACCGCGGCGTCGCGTGAAGCCTGCGACAAACGGATTTTCGCACCGTTGCTCTCGATGGCATCGAACATGATCCTGATGTCGTCGACCCGCAGCTGGTCCAGGGACAACTCGCCCAAATGCGGAATCAGGTGGACCCGGACGTGCCCCTCGTAGGCAAGCAGCGTGTTCGGATCGACCCTGCACCACTGGAGCCAGCGTCGCAGGTAGGTGGCGACCGAGGTGGAACCGTCGAGACTGCGCCGGGCCTCAACTTTGCGGCGTACGGCATCAACGGAGGCGAGCGGCCGCGTCCGACGGCTCGCGACCAGCAGATCCGTGATCTCGCCGAGCAGTGTGGCATCGCCCTGAGCAAGGTCGAGCAGGGCACGGGCATGGTCCCGGGCGGCGAGCGCGTCGCGCTGTATCCGGAACCCACCCCGGCATAGTTGCCGTCGGCGACCACCACTCACCCTGGGTAGTTCCATCTGGTAGTACCAGGTCCCGTGGTCGACGCTCCACGTCCCGCCTACACGGCGCAGTCTCGGGCAGGGGCCCATGGACGATCCCGTCGGGCGGCAGCCGCACCGCTTGAAACAGCCAGTAGTGCCCACCGATGACCTCCATGCTGACAGCAGCGCGACCGCCACGGACTAGGACCGATATCGCCCGCAGTCCATCTGGAGCGGTCCAACCAGCGGGGCGAGCCGTTCAAGCCATTCAACGCAATTCAGCTCAAAAGGTGCGCCACTCGGAGTCAGTAATCTTCAATCGCATGCCCAATGAGCAGGCAATATTGACGACCTGCGATGAGATGTGGATCTTGAGCGACTGAGTCCCGACAACGGCTCCCACGAGGGGCCCACATTTCGCCCCGGACTCACTTGTAATTTGCTAGCCCGCAGGTCAGGGCCTTGATCAAGACTTGACGGAGAGCAAAGCTCTCGGTTTAGGAAACCGATGCTCTATCCCCTGAGCTACGAGGGCGCGAGGCTACAGGGTACCTAGCAGCGGCGGCCGGCGGGCGACAGGGACCCTCAGAATCCATCAGCGCTGGCAGCGCCACCTGCGGATCACGACCCGACCACACATGATCGCCCGTCAGGCCGTCAGGCCGTCAGGCCGTCAGGCCGTCAGGCCGTCAGGCCGTCAGGCCGTCAGGCCGTCAGGCCGTCAGGCCGTCAGGCCGTCAGGCCGTCAGGCCGTCAGGCCGTCAGGCCGTCAGGCCGTCAGGCCGTCAGGCCGTCAGGCCGTCAGGCCGTCAGGCCGTCAGGCCGTCAGGCCGTCAGGCCGTCAACCGTCGCGCGCGATGACTCGGCGCCGCCCACCAACACACAACGAGCGATGAGCACACATCGTGCACACATACGAAGATCATTGATATCTGGACTGAGTGGGTTAATTCGGAGCAGACCAGACGTCGATCGGACTTGCTCCGCGCCCAATCCTCATCTGGTGGGGCCGATGAGTCGGCCAGAGGCGACGCGGCGGTACGAACGGCCCCAGCGCCGTCGTGCGGCAACTCGGCGCGCAATACTGCTGGTTCAGCTGCGTCTTGGGGTAGTAGGCCCATCACGTGGGTGGCGAGGAGACGTGCGGGGACTCTTGGGCGAGCTTTCTGCTCGCCTCGTCAACTCGTACATCCTTGGGCCAGGCATCTCGCGACCGGTCACCCGGCCCCACACCCGCTCCGACGAACCATGTGGCGTTGGCGCTGCTGAACGTCGTCGCGCTGAGTTGGGCGCAGCCGTTGAACGTCGCCTCATGGAACCAGGCGTTGCCGTTGAACGTCGCTCCGGCGAACCCGGCATCGTCGTTGAACGTCACCCCAGGGAACCCGGCGCTGCCGCTGAACGTGGGTCTGTGGATCTGACGGCTCTGTCTCACATTCGGTGGTGACGGAGGGTGCTGGTTAGCCGAGCAGGATTCGATGGCGCAGGAGAGTGAAGCCCGCGCGTCCGTACATCTGTCGCTTGATCAGTTTGGTTTTGGTGTTGACGCCTTCGGTGCCGCCGTTGTGGAAGGGGTATGTCAGGGCGGCGTTGACGGCGTCGCGGTCAAGGCCGAGGCCGCGGGTGAACGTGTGTAGGTGGGGCAGGTCGGTGGCCATGACCTCGGTGATCCACGCGGTGAGACGGTCACCGTTGCCGTCGGCGGGCGTGAGTAGCGCGGCGAACGAGCCGATGAGGCCGGCCAGCGCAGTCATCTGTGGACAGGCCGCGGTGAGAGCGTCAATGAGCGTCCGCTGATGTTCCTTGAGCCGGTCGGGCGCGGTCAGGAGGTAGCGGGTCAGACGCCTGGGAGATAGAGCCGGGCGGTCGGCTTCGACCCGGCCTTGGGTGATATAGCGATAGAGCAGGTTGAGGCTGCCGGTGTAGCCCAGTTCCCTGATCTCCGCCAGGAGTTGGGTGGCGCCGACGGCGGGGTCTTGTTCCCGCCGGCGACGCAGGTGGTCGCGGTAGGGGTCGACGAGGGTGGGCCGGTACTGCGGTGCGCGGACCAGGCGTTCGGGTTCACTGATCCGGGCGTACCGTTTGACGGTGTTGAGGCCGAGGTTGAGCCGGCGGGCACATTCCAGGAGGCCAACGCCCTTGTCGAGCAGGTCGTGGACCTGCTGCCACCGCTGCCGGGTGGTCACAGCCCGCTTGCCCTCCTGTGGCGGCAGCCCGGCTGCGGCCCAGCATGAGCTGTGCGCGGTGACCTCTTTGCGGGCGGCCTCGGCGAGGTTGTGCCACAGATGCCAGCGGTCCGTGACCTGCAACGCCTCGGGCAGGGCGCGGCGGACCGCTTCGGCGTAGGCGCCGGAGGAGTCCCGACACACCACCTCGACACCGGGATGCTCACGCAGCCACGTTTCCAACGTGTTGGCCTTGCGGTCGGGCAGCACATCGATGCGCTCACGCGTGACCGCGTCGATCAGGACGGTGGCGTATCGCTGACGTCGCCGCAACGCGAAGTCGTCCACCCCGAGCACCCGGGGCACAGGCCGCTCGGGCAACGGCAGGCGCAGCAGCGCCCGCAGGGCGGTGTGCCGAGACACGACCACCGCCAACGCCGACAACATCCGCGCGCCAGCGCGGCCGGCCAACTGCCGCACGACCGCACCGACCTGGGAAATCAGCCGAGATGTGCGGCGCTGGTAGCGGTTCAGGACCCCAGGCAGTTGTTCCCGGAACGTACGACGGCAGCCCCGAGTCGGGCACACCAGACGACGTATGCGCACGTGGACCACCACCGGTCGGGCGTCGACCGGCACATCCGCCAGGCTCCGCTGGTGATACCCGTGCACCCGGCCCGTCACGGCCGCGCAACCCGGACAGGCCACCGGTTGCTGCGGAGTCCGAGCCCGCACCAGGATCCGTTCCCCCTCGTCCGTCACGTCGTCGATCACCAGCGGCAGCAGCCCCGAGAAGACCATCTTCGTAAGATCACCGATCTTGCACACATGATCTCAACGACATCGACCACGTTCAGTCACCACCGAATGTGAGACAGAGCCGATCTGACGGTGTTTCCGGCCTGACCCGCCAGGCGTTGTGCCTGGTGAGGAGGGTGCCGTGATGACCGCGACGCTGAATGATCAGACCGGACGGAAGAAGCGGGCGGAGCCGTCGGCGGAGGCGAAGGCCGCCGCTGAGTTGGTCCGGGCGGCCAAGGAAACGATAGGCCCTGTTTGACGGGTCCGGATGGGCTGCTGAAGCAGTTGACCAAGAGGGTCCTGGAGACCGCGTTGAACGAGGAGATGACCGAGCACCTCGGTTACGAGAAACACGAGACCGCTGGGACTGGGTCGGGCAACATCCGCGACGGTAGCCGGCCGAAGACGGTGCTGACCGACGCGTCGGGGCCGGTGCAGATCGACGTGCCGCGGGACCGGGCCGGCAGTTCGAGCCGCGGATCGTCCGTAAGCGGCAGCGCCGCTTGTCGGGGATCGACGAGGTCGTCTTGTCGTTGTGTGCCAAAGGCCTGACGACCGGGGAGATCAGCGCTCACTTCGCGGAGATTTACGGCGCTTCGGTCAGCAGGGAGACCATCTCGCGGATCACCGACAAGGTAATCGAGGAGATGACCGACTGGTCCCACCGCCCGTTGGATGAGGTTTACGCGGCGGTGTTCATCGACGCGATCGTGGTCAAGGTCAGGGATGGGCAGGTCGCGAACCGGCCGTTCTACGCCCCGATCGGGGTCACCCTCGACGGCGACAAGGACATCCTCGGACTGTGGGCCGGGACCGGTGGTCAGCCCTAGAACGCACGCGCCCTGCGCTTCGGCTGGCCGCAGGTAACGCCAAACTCCGCCCGGCACCCGAGCAAGTAATATCGAATGAACTGGATGATTAGTCGATCTGGGGTCAACGATCGGCGGACCGCCATTCGAAGCGCGTCTTGCTGACCGTCGCGGAACCGCCGGGCGGGCAGACTCCGACCTCCCGCGCGTCCACCGAACCATCCCGGCTGTACGCGATTTCCAGCTCGGTAGAGCGGGAGGTGGCTCGGGATCGCAGGCCTCGCACCGTTCCCGCGCCCGGTATCCCGAGGGTCGCCGCACTGATCGTCACCCTTCGGCCGCGCAGCGCAATCGAGTCTCCCGCGATGCCGACCGTCTGCCCCGATTCACCGGATCCACCCACTGACGCGACGCTCAGCACACCATCGAGCATCGGATGCAGACGGTGCCAGCGCACCAGCAGTCCGATCGTCAGCAACAGCACCAGTAGCCCGAATCCGGCCTGCCACCAGCCGAGACTGCCCCGCTGCGTACTGAACGACGCGGTGGTGTCCGTGCCGGCGATCTTCGCGGTCAGCGGGACCCGCAACTCGTCGGCGAGGTACGACGCCCACGGGGTGCCGACCCGCCCGGTGAGGGTCAATCCACACTCTTGACGGACTGTGTTGGATGGTTTCCAGCTTGTTGGACCGGCGTCCCATTCGACAACCAGTTGCACCGGCGCGGCGCCGCCCGGTGGCAACTCCACCGCCCGCCCGTCGACCCGGGGCCGCACCCGGCCCACGCAGGTTGTGGTGACGCCCAGGTCGCTGACGGTCGTCGGCAGGTGCTCGTTTTGGGACTGCAGGGTGACGTCCAGGGTACTGACGCCGACACCCAACCGGCTCACCTCCGCCGGCCAGCTCACAGTGATGTCCCGACCGAGGTCTGCTGCCAGCAGGCCCTGGGCCTTGGCTACCCGTACCCGCTGCTTCGGCTCTGCCAGCCGGGCACTGATCTGGTCGACGTTGGTGGTCGGCAGGATCGAGGTGTTCGGGCCGAACACCTTCGTCAGCAGAGCGGCGCTGGTGTTGCCGGCCAGGGGGATCGCGTAGGCGCTAAAGGTTTCCTTCGTCAACCCGGCTGCGGACTTGGTGAGCTGGTCCCACGCGTAGCCCGACTCGAGCGGGTATCGGCTGCCCGGCTTGGGGTCGTGCACGCCGTCGGTGAGCATGATGAGTGTGCCGATGGACGGGGCGTCCGGCCGTTGCAGCACCTGCACGGCCCGCTCCAGTGCCAGCCCGATGTCGGTGTACGCACCATCGGCGACCGGCGGCAGCTTCGCCACGATCGCGTCCGGCGAGTCGCCCGCGGGGCCCCGCCATACCTGGACCGCACTCTCCGCGAAGGTCACCACGGTGACCTCGTCCTTCGGTGCCAAGGCGGCGAACAGGCCACGCAGGCCGGCCCTCAGCGCGTTGTACAGGTTCCCGGTCCGTAGCGACCCGGAGACGTCCACCAGCACCACATAGTCGCCGCCGACCTCCTGGACCCCGAGTTGCGAGTAGATCTGCTCGCTCGCCGGGTCGGCGCGTGTCGGCACCGGCCCGGCAAGCGCTCCCATGCAGATGCCGACGGCCAGACCCGCCACGATGCTGCGCACCCGCCAAAGGCCCGCTCGCCTGCCCTTTTCACTCATGCTGGCCTCCACTCGCAGATCCGGGTCCCACACGCCCACTCCTTTCGTAGCCGTCGAGCCGCGCAGGCCATTGACCGACCCCTTGCTGCCATTGGCACTTCGGAAACGCGATCTTTGCTTCCCTGCGCCGCCGGAATTTCTGACCGATATCCGACTGAACCGAGGAAACGGAACCCCTTGTCAGCCCGGCCGGCCAAGGTTTCGAGGGCGGCCTCGATCAAGGCGAACGGATCCCCGAATACCCCCGCGCCCCTTGTCTCGACAAAGAGATGACGCGTTCAATTGACGATGGGCGGACCTGGTCTGGCAATCACCCGGTCGTCCACCGATGGTCGGCCAGACGGATCGTCCCGCACCCTAAAATCCGACGTCCCCGCCGATCAGGTGACCCGCTCCGGGCATTCTCGTCATTCCGTGGAATGCGCACCGACCTGGTCACGGCACGATCCAAATGACGTAGGACGGAACGTGAACGACCGACTCCTTGAACCGAATGGGCAGAACTTTGGGTAGATCAGCTAAGACACCGGAATGAGGCTGGACCTATTTCGTACGCGACATCTACGGTTCGGGACGTCCATGGATGCCAGATGCATTTTATGTACGTGGAGGTGCGCGCGTGCCGGAACTCAGTGTCGCCGGGTCGGTCAGCTCCGATCCGGGGCAAACGGAAATCCTGCCGGATGCGACCGAAAATTCGGCGGTGGTTCCGCCACCTCAAGGGGAGTCGCCGGCTCCGGACCCGTCGGCCGCCACCGAGCGGGCCGACCGGCTGGACGCGGTGGTCGACGCGGTGGTCGACGCGGTGCACCGCGAGTTGGCCGCGGGCAACGAACGGGCCGCCGCCCGGGAGCGGGTCATCGATCGCCAGCACGAGGAGATCGAGCGGCTGCGCGCCGGAGAGCGTCAGGCACTGCTCCGACCGATGCTGGTCGAGCTGCGCCGCCTCCGCGACGACCTGCTGCGGCAGGCCGCCGGGCTACCGGAGGACCTGCCATCCCCCCAGGTGGTGAGCCTGCTGGAGTCGTTCGCGTACAGCGCGGAGCTGATTTTGAGCCGGGCCGGCGTGGAGGTGGTGCGTCCCGTACCGGGCAGCCCGTTCGACCCGTCGCGGCAGCGGGCGGCCGGTGTGGTGCCGGCGATAGCGCCCGAGTTGGACGGCACCGTAGCCGAGGTGTTGAGCGACGGGTACCTCGACCTGACCTCGGACCGGGTGCTCGCCACGGCCTCGGTACGCGTACAGCGGTGGCAGGAGCCGACGCCGCCAACCGACGAGGACCACGACGCGGTGGCGCAGCCGCACGACGAGCTATCGAGCAGCCCGGTGCGCCCCGTCGGCGCCGGCACCTGAAGGAGGAGACATGTCGCAGGAGTCCACCACGTATTTCGGCATCGACCTGGGCACCACGTACTCGGTGGTCTCCTACGTTGACCAGTCGGGGCGCCCGACCGTAGTCCGAAACCTGATCACCAGCAGCGAGACCACGCCGTCCGCGGTGTACTTCGAGAACGCCGACAACGTGGTGGTCGGCTCGTCGGCGAAGAACGTGGCCCGGCTGTACCCGGACCGGGTGGTCCAACGGGTGAAGCGGAGCATGGGCCGCGAGCGGCACTGGGAGTTCGACGGTAACGCCCACACACCGGAGTCGATCTCGGCGTTGATCCTGAAGCAGTTGGCCGAGGACGCCGCCGAGGCGACCGGGCACGAGGTGCGCCAGGTGGTGATCACCGTTCCGGCGTACTTCGGGATGCTGGAGCGCGACGCGACCCGCAATGCCGGTCGGATCGCCGGCCTCGACGTGATCGGCATCGTGCCGGAACCGGTGGCCGCGGCGCTGCAGTACGAGGTACGCGACGACGCCCCGGGCGCCGAGCGCACCGTGCTCGTGTACGACCTGGGCGGCGGCACCTTCGACACCACCGTCATCCGGATCGCCGCCGACTCGATCGAGGTGCTCTGCACCGACGGTGAGCAGAAACTCGGCGGCGTCGACTGGGACGAGCGTCTGATCAGGTACCTGGTCGACGAGTTCGTGGCGCAGGCCAAGCCGCTCCAGGACCCCACCTCGGACGAGGTGTTCATGCAGGAGCTCGCGTCCAGCGCCGAAGAGCTGAAGCGCCAGCTCTCGCAGATGGAGTCGCGCAAGATTCCGCTGCGGTTCGCCGGCATGAGCGCCAACATCGAGGTGACCCGGGCGACGTTCGAGCAGATCACCAAGGATCTGCTGGACAGCACCCTGCTGGTCACCGACCGCGTCCTGAAGAAGCTGGGCGACAAGCTCGGCGTGGCCGACCCGGCCCGGCAGATCGACGACGTGCTGCTGGTCGGCGGCTCGACCAAGATGCCGGCGGTCAAGGCGCGGCTGGCCGAGAAGTACGGCTGGCAGCCCCGGCTGCACGACCCCGATCTGGCGGTGGCCAAGGGGGCCGCTCGGTTCGCGTTGAGTCGGGCGCTGTGGGACTGGGACGAGACCGATGCCGCGGCGTCGACCCCGGAGGCCAAGGATGCTCGGGTCAAGGAGTTGGCGCTGCATACCGGGGTGGACGCGGACGCACTGACCGAACTGGCTGCCCTGCGGATCACCACGGTGCTGCCCAAGGCGTTCGGCGTGCGACTGCTGGACACCACGCATCCCAACTGGGAGGAAAACCTGGAGGCGGCGTCTTACGTCGAGCACCTGGTGCACGCCGATGACCCGTTGCCCAGCGACGTGAAGGTGCTCAACGCCAGCACGGTCTCGGCCAACCAGACCGAAATCGAGATCGAGGTGTACGAGCAGGCCGGCGCGACCGAACACCGGGAACTGTCGGCGAACAAGCCGATCGACCAGGGCAAGGGGCTCATCACCGGGCTGCCGCCACTGCCGGCCGGCTCACCGATCAACATCACCCTCCAGGTCAATCCCGAAGGGAAGTTGACCGTGAAGGGCGTCGAGCCCCGCAGCGGGAAGAAGCTGACCATCGAGGTACAGGTCAGCATCCTCAGCGAGACCGAGGTCGTCGAGGCACAGCGGATGGTCGCCGCGATCGCGGTCCGGGCCTGAGTCATGGTCTTCGACGCCGCCCGTTACGAGCAGGAGGTGATCCGGCCGCTGCGCGGCCGGCACGGCCGACTGCCCGTCGGGGATCTGCTGCGGCGATACGCGGTTGAACCGGGCATGGACGAGGTGAGCCTGAGGGAGCACCTCCGTCGGATCCGGATGTACTGGAACCAGAAGGCAGGGGGGCCGGACAACCGCGCCCAGGTGTGCCGGCTGTTGCTGGCCGCGGACGAGGAGTTGCAACGCACCCACGGCGCTGACATGTACCAGCCGGCCTGGTGGCAGCAGCAGTCGCAGCAGTGGCAGCAGAGCAGCCGCGCGACGATCAGTACGCTCGCCGCCGACCTGGCCAAGGCGTACCAACCGTTGGGGCAGGTGACCCGGGCGCAGTTGGCGGCGCTGGTCGCACACGTTCCGGAGCTGTCCCAGGCGCAGATCGACGACGCGGTACGGCAGGCGAAGCTGCGGGTGGTCGAGACCGTGGAGCTGCCGAGGTCCAGCGGACTGGACCGGACCGCGTACCGGCAGCTCAAGGATCAGCTGGGCGAGGTGGACGCGGCGACCGTGGTGCAGTTGGTGCACCCGACGCTGACCCAGCCGTTCACGCTGCTGCGTGCGTTCGGCGTACCGGGCGGACCGTCGCTGAGGTTGGACCTGGCCACGCTCGACGCGGCCATACGAGTTGCCGACTCCACGGCCGACTCGACACAGGTACGGGCTCGCAAGGCGGCGCTGCACGTGTTGCGTACCGGGCTGGAGGCCGGCGCGGAGCCGAGGGTCGTCGCACTGTTCCAGATCGTCGAGCAGGTCGCCCAGGGACGGGCCCAGGGCCTGGCCGACCTGTTGCTGATCCATCAGGCCACCGCGCTGGGCCTGGCTCGGGAGGAGGCCGAAATCCTGGTGGCCAGCCTGGCCACGGGTGCGGAGGCGGCCGGCGGCAGCGCGGTGGGGCGGGTCCGTGAGCTATTGGAGGAAGGGCTGCTGCGCGCGGCCGAGCAGGCGCTGGCCGCGCTTCCCGCCACCGACCCGGACCACGCCGCGGTGCAGTCCCTGGTGCAGGCCCAACACGTCGCCGTGGAACGCCTGGTGAGAGAGGCCGGTGCGGCGGTCGACGCGCATCGGGAACAGGACGCCGAGCGGCAACTGAGAGAGGCGCTACGGATTGCCTCCGACGACGAGGACCTCGTTGCCCGGCTGCGCCGGTTGCCACCGCCCCCGCCCCGCGACGTGTCGGTGGTGCCGGTAGACGCGACCGTACGGTTGGACTGGAAGACGCCGGACACGGCGGCGGAGGAGCTGCGCTACTGCGTGGTGCGTACCGACGGGCGGGCGGCGGCGGCGCCGGCGGACGGTCTCCAGATAGCGGCGACGAAGTCGACCTCGGCGGTCGACCGCCAGCCGCCGGTGGCCCGGACGGTGGAGTACGCCGTCTTTGCCAGCGCCGACGGCACGGTCTGGTCCCGCGCTGCCAGCGGCAGTGCGCAGGTCACGCCACCGCTGACCGAGGTGACGTTGCGGGTGCAGCGGGACCAGGTGGTCGGCGCGTGGAAACGGCATCCATCGCTGGCGGCCGTACGGGTACGCCGTACCGAGGGTTCGCCACCGGACACCGCCGCGGCGGGCGTGTCGATCGACACCGAACTCGACTCGTTCGTCGACCGGGCCATCGGTGAAAACCTCGAGTACTTCTACAGCCTGGTCGCGGTGTACCACGACGCACGACGCCGTGAGGTCGCCGCGCCGATGACGGTTGTCTCCGCCTCGCCGCGGGCACCGGCGAGCGCGGTGGAGACGTTGCAGGTGGTGCCGGTGTCCACCAACGGTGACCTGACCCGGGTGCGGCTGTCCTGGCCGACCACCTCCGACGCCGAGGTGCGCGTCCGGTACGGCGGCACACGCCCGGTGTGGGAGGTCGGTGCGGTCATCGCGGCGCCCGAGATGGAGCGGTACGGGCGCCCGGTGGTCGGGCCCCGGCATGTCGACGGGGCGGACACCGTGCTGGAGGCCGAGGTGGCGTCCGGTCAGCAGGTGTACCTGCCGTTCGCGATCGGAGGCACCGGCGTAGTGGTCGGCCGGCCGGTGGTGGTCGGGGTCTCCGAACCGGTCCGACAACTCGCCGCCCGACGCACCGGTACCCAGGCGGTGCTGTCCTGGGTGTGGCCGGCCGACGTCGGCATGGTGGAGGTCGCCTGGACCACCCCGGAGAACGGTACCCAGCTGCGGCGGATCACCAAGTCGCAGTACATCCACGGCGAGGGCTGCGTGCTGCCGGTCGGACCGGGCGGTGGCACCGCCGAGGTCAGCGCCATCGACGTCGGCTCACTCGGCGAGGCCCGTTCGATGCCGATCCCGGTGACCGTCGACGGTTCCGCGCTGCGCCTGTCGTACGAGGTGAGCCGCCTTCCCGGGTTGAAGGGCCGGCTCTCCCAGCAACGGATTCTGCGGGCCACCGTGGATGCCGATTGTCGTGGGGTCGACCTGGTCGTCGTCGCCTCCACCGGACTGGCCATGCCGCTGCGGCCGGACCAGGGCATGGTCGTCAACCGGTTCACCGGGCTCACCTTCGCCCGAGGTGTGCCGCTGACCTTCCACATCGAGATTCCGGCCCGGATGCGACGGCCGTACTGGGTCCGCTGCTTTGTCGACGGACCGGAAAACGTGAGCGTGACCGACCCCCCGATCGACAGCTTGAAGGTGCCCTGATGAGTCCTCTGCTAGGAAAAATCGCATGCCCGTACTGCTATCACAAGATCGACGGGCGGCGGCTGTCGTACCAGTGCAACGGCCGTGGTTCGCCGGGCAAGAAGGGCTGCGAGCCGCAGCACGACGCGGACCGCGAACGGGAGACCGGGTTCAGCCAACAGGCGCGTCTGGTGTTCGCACCCGCGGGCCGGGGGCCCTTCTCGCCGGCCCAGGCGGACTGCCCGAAGTGCGGTGCGCGTAGCGGCATCCGTGCCTGCCCGTGCTGCCACACTCCGTTGTCGGCGAACTTCGGCGCGGCCGCCAGCCCGTTGATCGCGGTGGTGGGTGCCACCGGTACCGGTAAGACCGTCTACCTGACCGTGCTTCAACACGAATTGATGAACGGCCTGCGCCGTCGCTTCGACGCGGACGTCCGGCGGGTCGGCGGCCCGGCGGCCGACGTGCAGCAGGTGTTCGACGATCAGACCCTGTTCGCGGGGACCCGGCCGGCCACCAACGGGCGGCAGGAGCCCGTCGTCTGGGAGTGGCGGCAGCAGCGAACCCCCTCCATCGGCCCCAGGTTCCGCACCACGTACCTCTCCTTCTACGACACCGCTGGTGAGGATCTCACCAAGCTGGACACCACCCACGATCTGACGTACCTGGGCGCGGCGGAGGCGTTGATCCTCCTGCTCGACCCCTTCATGATCCGGAAGGCGCGGGACCAGATCCGGATTCCGGAGTCGGCCCTGCGGTCGAAGGAGCTGACGATCGACGTGGTCAACCGGGTGACCGAGACGTTGCGCGCGAGCCACGGACTGAGGTCACGGCAGAACATCAAAATACCGGTCGCGGTGGTCTTCGCAAAGATCGACGCTTTTTTCGACGTACTCGGTCGTGACCACGCGCTGTTGCGCAAACCGCCCGGTGGTCCGGGTTACGACGATCTCGCCGGGGAGTCGACGCACGAGCAGATCCGAGCGCTGCTGCACGAGTGGGACGCCGACGACATCGACACCCACCTGCGCTTCAACTACCAGGCCTTCCGTTACTTCGCGGTCTCCGCGCTCGGCGCGGAACCGGACTACGACGGTTCGACGGTGGATCCCCGGGGCGCGCAACCGTTCCGGGTGGACGAGCCGCTGGTCTGGCTACTCAGTCGGTTCGGCGTCGTTCCCAAACTGGTGAAGCGATGACCGAGCCGGCCGGACCACCCGGCTTCGACACGCTCATCTACACCGACTGCCGGGCAGGACAGGGGCTGCGGGGCGCGGTCGGCCTCCAGTTCCAGTCCCGCTCACCCGGCGCCGACGAGACGGCGATGTCGGTGGTGCAGCGCAACCTGTTGTACGAGCCGCCGGCGAGGTGGATGCGGGAACGCCGCCCGGTGTCGGAGTACCCGCCCTCCTTCGCGCACACCTGGGACGGGCACTTGGCCACCGCCTCCGGGATCTATCTCGGCAAGGAGGTCAACGGCAGCCGGGAGGGCAACCAGCTCACCCACAGCGTCGTCACCCGGGACCCGGCCTCGTACGGTCCGATCCGCCCGGCCCAGTTGTTCGGCGCGCCGTTCTGGACCACCGAGCCGGCGCCCACCACCGCCAGCCCGCCGGTCCCATCCGGCTGGGAGCCCGGACCGTTCGGCATCGAGGACGCGCAGAAGTTCGTCCTCGACCAGCCCGACGGGCGGCAGACCCTGCTCGCCCTGGTCTCCGCACTGGAGGAGGTCGGGCAACCACAGGCCCGCCGGGTGTTGTTCATCGCCGACGCGCCTGCCGGGGTACTGCACTGGATCGCCGCGGCAACCCTGCTGTTGCCGCAGGACCGCGCGCTCGCAGTCGGGTTCAAGGTGTTCACCACCAATCCCGCGTACGCCAGCCAGCACGTGGTCGCGGTGCACCCGGAGTGGGACACCACCAAGGCGGCGGTGGAGAACGACCTCGGCTATGCGGTGTTCGACCTGGTCAGGGGCGCCCACAGCGAGGTGGAGGCGACTGCGTACGCCAAGGTGTGGGTACCACTGTTCTGCACCGAGGATCCGTACGACATCGTCGACGCGATCGAGATCGCGGCCGCCTCCGGCCTGGACCGGCACGCGCCGGTGCTCGGGCTGGCCGCGACGCTGCGTCGTCCGCCAACACCGGCGGACGCGACGATCCTGGTGAACTGGCTGCGCGACAGCGACCCGAACCTGCTGGCCGGCTGGCGGGGCATCGTGGTGGACCTGCTGGCCGAGTCCGTGGACGAACTGTCCCAACCGGTGCTGCTGGCCTTCGACGAGGTGGCCCGCTCCGGGCAGGTGCCCGAGGACCGCGTGGCCCCGGTGCGGCTGGCACTGATCACCGCCGAGATCCAACGGGCGTACCGGGACGCCGAGGTCGCCAACCTGAACCTGCCCCCGCTACCCGGGGGCACCTGGCAGCGTGAACACCAGGCAGCCGCCGAGCGGGCGGTGACCGAGGCGCTGCGTACCGCCCCACCGGCCGCGTTCGACGCGGTGCTGCGGGTCGCATACCGCTTCAAGCTGGCGGTCCGTATCGCCGACATCCGGGGGGAAGCCGGACGGTTCGTCGCGTCCTGGGCGCGGAACCGGAACCCCTACGACCCGACCCGTTGGCCCTGCGGCGAGGAACTCGACGCGATGCTGGTCGATGAACTGTGCGACCGGATCCTGCAGGATCCGTCCCGGGCGCATCTGATCGGCGACGGGTGGTGGCGGCAGCGCTGGCGGCACAGTCTCGACGGCGACACACCATTGGCCCGGGAGGTGATCAGCGCCGCGGTCCTGCACCTCGACAGCGGCGATCGGCTCGATCTGGTGGAACGTGTGCTGGACGCCGTACCGCACGCCGACGACCCACGAGCGCTGACCGGTTCGCTGACGAGGATGTTGTGGGCCCGGCACTCGCCGACACACGCGGAACTGCGCATCCTGGTAAAGGTCGTCCCCCGCGACACCGAACTCGACCCGGAGATCTTCCAGTCGCTCTGCGACGAGCTACTCGCCCAGGAGCTGGACCTGCAGGCGGTGGAACTCGGCCACAGCCTGCACAAGCGGGGCGTGTTACGGAGCCGGAACAGCGCCGTGCTCAAACTGCTGATGGCGGACTTCCAGCTGTATGACGTCCTGGACGAGATCGGTCGTTTGAGGATCAACGACAAGACACGACCGCTGGTGGCCCGGTTCGTCAGAATTCCCGCCCCGATCGTACGACTCAGGGCCGAGGCGGTGATCACGTACCTGCTGCAGGCGGACGCGCCGGAGCTCGTGCTGGACGTGCTGGTCGAAAGACCAGAGCTGATCGCACGGTACGTCAAGGCGCTCTGCGCCGAGGCAGCGCGCAGCGGGCACCCGGAACAGATTCGGACGATCTTCTTCCTCGCCTGTCAGGACGACATACCGGACCCGCCCCGGTCGGACTGCGAGGCGGCACTCCGGCGCTGGGTCGGACGCGCGAGCAGCAAGCAGCTCAAGCAGGTCACCCGGATGGTCGACGAACTCGGCCCGAAACTGGCCGAGGTATGGGTCCGGGTCGTGGAGCGATGGCATCGGGGCATCGCCGGCCGAATCATCCGGCGCGGGAGGTAGGCCATGGCCTACGTGTTCATGGCCATGGCCGTCGCCATCGGCGTCGGGATCTACATCTCAGTGTGCATAGCCGCGCTGATCTACGTCACCACCCCACTGGCGCTCGTCGCGCTCGGGGCTGGTGCGCTCACCGGCGTCGGTCTGTCGCTTTACGGCGCGATACAGGTGTTCGCCGGTCTGAGCATGCGCGCACCGATCCTCACCCCAGCGGGGGTGGCATCCGGCCAGCTCGCCGGCAAGGTCAGGCAGGCACAGGTACGCCGTGACCGGGCCTGGCCGCAGTACTACGCCCAGCAGGCACGACTGGACCTGACAGCGATCCTCTGCTCGCTCTACCGCATCGTCGCACGGGTCTGCGCCCGTACGGTCAAGCCCTTCCTACGGCCCGGCCGGCGCAAGCTCCTGCTCGGCTGGCCGTTGCTGCTGGTCGGCGTCGCAGGACTGGTCGGGTTCGTCGGTGGCGCCGCGCTGGGCGCCGCGCTCGTCACCATCGCCGCCGGCTCCCTGGCCGCAGTCGCCTGGCTGATCGGCCTCGCGCTGGTCGCCGTGCTCCGGGCGACCGACCGGATGTGGCAGAAGGTCTTCCGCGCCAGCGGTAGCTGTCCCCGCTGCTACCACCTCACCACGCTGCCCGCGTACCGGTGCCCGGGAACGCACTCGACGCAGGAGCGGCGGGAAGGCGACGACCTGCACCGCGACATCCGGCCCGGCCGGTTGGGGGTGCTGTGGCGGCGGTGTTCGTGCGGCCAGCGGCTGCCGACAACGGTGCTCCGGGCCGCGCGGGTGCTGCAAGCATGCTGCCCGCACTGCTCCGAGCCGCTGCATCAGGGAGCCGCCGTCTCCACCGACATCCGTATCCCCGTCTTCGGCGCCTCCTCCGCCGGCAAGACGCAGCTCATCATGGCGGCGCTGGTATCCATGCTCGGTCCCGGACCGGGTCAGCACGGCGGTTCCGGCACCGACAGCGACCGGGTCACGCTGGCCGACGAGCACAGTCAACGCCGCTACAACGAGTACCTACGACTGGTGCAGGAGGATCGTGCGGCACCCAAGACCGACGCGGCGCAGCAGCCGATCGCGGTCACCCTTGACATCCGCGACGGCCGCCGCTCGGCCCTGGTCCATCTCTTCGACGCCGCTGGCGAGGCCCTCGTCGACCCGCGTGTCAGTGCGACGTACGCGTACCTCGACTACGCCCGGACGCTGCTTTTCGTGCTGGATCCGTTCTCCATACCCGCCGTCCGCGACCTGTCCTCGGATGCCTTCACCGACCTCTTCCTGGAGGCGAACCCGGCGCAGCACGACCCGGAGGACTCCTACCAGTCGACCGTCATGCGGTTGCGTGGCTACGGCGTGCACACCGCCCGGCAGCGGTTGGCCTTCGCGGTGACCAAACGCGACCTGTTGGAGCAGTTACCGGTCGGCGTGGACCTCGGGACCGACTCGGACGCGGTCAGGGACTGGCTTGTCGCGCGTGAGCTGGACAATCTCGTGTCCGCCGCAAACCGCGACTTCGCGGAGGTGCGGTTCTTCCTGGTCTCGTCCAAGGACCTGTCCGGGGCCGGCGCGGTCGCACCGGTGAACTGGCTGCTTTCCATGTACGGAGTGGGGGTCGATCCGTCAACGACGGGCATCGCCGGGGAGGCTCCGCAGCGTCGGAACGGGTCGGCCGACCCGGCCGCCGACCCGCAACCCGAGCCTTCGAGAGGAGCACCATGACCGGCGTCGTACTGCCCCTGGCGCACCGGGTCGCCCGAGGAGTGACCCTCCTGTTGTTACTGCTGATGGCGGGAGTGCTCGGCGGTCTCGCGGTGACCGTGGCGCCCCGCGTCCTCGCCGAGGCCCGATCCGTCGTCGAGCAGATTCGATCGGCGCCACGGTGACGGCACGTCGGGGCGAGCCCGTGACCCGACCCGGCCGCGACGGGTGGCTGTGGGATCTCATCGGAGGTGTGAGAACGAGATGATGACGCTCGGCATTGACCTGGGCACGACCTATTCCGTGGTTGCCACGCTGGACAGCGGCGGACGGCCGATGATCCTGCCGAACCCGTTGGGCGAGGAAACCACCCCATCTGTGGTGTGTTTCGAGTCGCCCGGCTCGGTGCTCGTCGGATCCGCCGCACGCAACGCCGGACCGGCCTTCCCGGACCGTACGGTCTCGCTGATCAAGCGACAGATGGGCACCGACCGGCTGCTCTGCTTCGACGACGTGGAGTACACCCCGGAGGCGGTGTCGGCGTTGATCCTGCGTGCGTTGGTGAGCGGCGTGCTGCCCGGTCACCGGTCGGACCGCACCGTACCAGCGGTGGTGACGGTGCCGGCCTACTTCGGAATCCGGGAACGCGAGGCGACGCAGCAGGCCTGCCTGCTGGCGGGCGTGGACCCGCTGGAACTGGTCAGCGAGCCGGTCGCCGCCGCGGTGCACTACGGCTTTTCCGAAACCGCCGGCATCGGCACCGCGGTCGTGTACGACCTGGGCGGCGGAACGTTCGACGGCACGGTGCTGACCCTGGGCAACGAGATCCAGGTGGCCGCGACCGACGGCGACACCGAACTCGGCGGCGCGGACTGGGACGGCCGTCTGGTGTCGTACCTGTTGGACCAGTTTCTCGCCAAGGCAACGCCGGACACCGACCCGGCCGACGACGAGGTCTTCATGGCCGAACTGCTGCTGACCGCGGAGCGGGTGAAACGAGCACTGTCCAACACATCGGTGTACCGGCTACCGCTGCGGTACGGCGGCTACAGCGCCACTGTCACCGTGAGTCGCAACGATTTCGAAGCCGCCAGCCGCGATCTGGTGGACCGCTCGCTGACCGTGATGCGCCGGCTTCTCGACTCGGCAGGTCGGGCTGGTGCCCCGGACATCGACCACTGTCTGCTGGTCGGCGGGTCGAGCAAGATGCCGATGATCGCCACTGCGCTGGCCGCCGAATTCGGCTGGCGGCCCCGGCTTTTCGACCCCGACCTTGCGGTGGCCAAGGGCGCGGCGTTGCGCGCACACCAGCTACTTCCGCGCGGCGTCGACGAGCGGCCACCGGGCCCGGGGCAGGATCGGGGCGACGGCGATGGTCGGGGCCCGGTCCGGGTCGATTGGCGGCACCCCGGCGGTGGCGTACCGGTGGGCGGTTCAGAGCCGGACGGCTCCCGGCAGCCGGCAATTTCCGATGCCGGTAGCCGGGGTCCGGTCACCGCGCCGGTCGCCTCGGTGGCGGCCCGCAGCCTCGGGCCGCTGGTGCACGACAGCCACGACAAGACCGGTCGGCACCGGTTCATCAACCACGTCATCCATCAGAACGACCAGCTACCAGTGGTGGACCGGGAACTCACCCTCGCCACCATCCTGGACGACCAGCGCAGCGTCCGGATCGAGGTGTACGAGCAGGCGGGCGCGGTGGAGTCCGCGGAGGTGGTGCACAACCGGCCGGTACTAGACGGCGAGTTGTCCGGGCTGCCGGCCCGGCTGCCGGCCGGCTCACCCATCCGGCTGCGCCTCTCCCTGGGCCTGGACGGACGCCTGAGCCTGACCGCCGTAGAGCCGAAAAGCGGCACGGCGCTGACCCTGGAGGCGTGCATCGACGGCGTACTGGATCGGACGGGCCGTGAACAGATAGCCCGCGGTCTCCTGGCGCTGACCGTGCGGCACTGATCGACGAGATTTCCGGAGGTTCTCATGCCCGACTGGATCAGGCGCAGCTACACCGGTGTCGGATTGACCCAGTACCGCCCTGGACGGCACCTCAAGGCACTCCAGGAACCACACCTCGGCACGGTAATCCTCTGCATCGACGTGAGCGGGTCGATGGGGATGATCGACGGAGGGCGTACCCGACTCGCGCACGCGGTTGCGGGCGCCGAGCGGTTCATCGCCGACGCCGTCGCGCACCACTACCGGGTCGGCCTGGTGCTGTGGAACCACGAGGTGCATCAGTTCGTCCCCGTCGCGCAGGGGGAGAGCGCGGTGCGCAGCGCCCTGCAGAGCGCACCGATCAGCGGCGGCAACAACATCGAGCCCACGCTGAGCCTCGGCATCAGGGAGCTCGGGCCGCTGCGCGGTGACCGGGTGCTGGCCATCTTCGGCGACGGCGACATCGGCCCGTCGGAACCGGCGGTGGCGAGGTCCCGGGAGGCCGCCGCCCTCGGTATCCGGATCATCGTGCGTGGCCTCGGCGAGCATTCCGCCGCCCAGCTCAACCTGATCGCGACCGAGGGAACGGACGAGGGTGGTACGGCCGCGGTGGTACGCGATGCGGCCGACCTGGAGCGGGGCATCGCCTCGATGGCGCTGAGCCTGGCTCACCGGGGCCTGGCCCCCGGAAATGGCGGGGGGTCGTGACCGACGCCGCGTATCTCCGCCCGATCCCGGTCGACGCGCCGGCCCCGCAACCCGAGCCGGACCTCGCCGAACTGACCGCCGAGATCGACGAAACACGGGGCGAGCTGGCGACGTTCGACTCGGACCCGCAGTACCGGGAATGCCTGCTGGCCGGATACCGGGCCGAGCGGCTGTACGAGTTGGGTCGGTTGCTCTGGCGACGGTACCTGGTTGTCGTCGAGCCGCCGGACGCCGACCCGGACGCCTGCGCGGAGGCACTGCGGGTGGCGATGGAGGCGCTCGAAGAGGCACGGGACGCGTTGCCCATCGGCACCGGACTCGGCGTTGACATCGCCTGGTGGCTCGGGGGTGGGTGGGCGGACCGGTACCTCACCGACGCCGATCCGGATGCGCTGGACCAGGTCATCGGCCTGAGCATCGAGGTCGCCGAGGCGGGCGGCCTGACATCGCAGGACGAGGCCCAAGCCCGCTACCGGCTGGCCGAGTCGTTGCTGGAGCGGCACGGGTTGCGCCTCGAACCAGCCGACCTGGACCGGGCGGTCGTCGAGGCGGAGTTGGCCGCGGGCCTCGACGCGCCGTCCATCGCCGGGGAGATTTCGCAGTTGTGGCCGGCAGCGGTGCTGGCATCCGGGCTGGCCCGGTGCCGACGCTGGCACCAGAGCCGGGACCGGGACGATCTGGACGCTGCGATCGGGCACCTCGCCCGGCTGGCCCAGTTGGGCGACCCGGCCGGCACCGGGTACGGCTCCGGCGGCGAGTTGACCGCCGCGGCCCTCGGCGACCTGGCCCAGTTGCACCACGACCGGGCGGCGCTGCTGCTGGCGGACGACACCGACCGTACGGCCGCTGGTGAGGAGCTGTCCGCTGGTCGGCACTGGGTGCGGATCGCGCTCGACAGGTGCACGCACGACGACCCGATCCGCCCCCGGATCCTGGCCGCCCGCGCGTTCCTCGGCTGGGCGCACTACCAGTACGGCAGAGAAGTCTCCGAGTTGGACACGGTGGCGCGTGAGCTTATCGAGGTGATCGAGGTGACCGAGGACGACGGGGAGCGCGAAGCGCTAACCACGATGCAGGGCATGGTGACGGCCGAGCGGGCCGCGTGCGGGCTGCCGGTCAGCGAGGACGACCAGGCGGTGCTGCGCCAGGCGTTTTCCGAGCTGAACCAGAGCCTCGTGGACCAGGTGAAATTGGGCAACGCGTACCGCGACCCACGCGCCGATCCCTCGATCTCCCCCAGGGTCGCCGGATTGTTCCCCGCGCAGCGGGGAGTGGAACACCTGGACCGGGCGATCGCCGAATGGAGCGCACTGCCGGTCGGCAGCCCGAAGCGGGCCGAGTTGGCCGGCACGCTCGCCAGTGCGGCGGTACTGGCCCAGCAGTACGGCTACCGGGATCTGGACCACGACCTGACCATCGAAATGATCATCCTGGCACGCACCGAACGCCCTGACGATCCCCAGTGGCAGATGAACATGCTCGTCCTCCGGGGCACGGTCGGCACACTCGCCGCGGACCGGGGCCGGGCCGACCAGATCGGCCCGGCGCTCGAGGCCTTGACCGAAGCCCGACGGCTGGCCACCGAGAATGGTCGGGAGAGCGCCGAGATCGACCTGCTCATCGCGACCGCGAAGCGGGTCCAGGCGAACCTGAACGACGACCTGAGCGCAACGGCCGACCTGATCAGGGACCATGAGAGTCTCGCCGGCCGCGCCGACCTCAACGAGCAGCAGCGGCTGCTGCTGCGCCTGCAGGACGCCAGCACCCGGGCGCAGCGCGCCTTCCAGCGTCGCGACCGGACGACGCTGGACGCCGCGGTGGCCGAGCTGCGCGCGGGACTCGCGCTGCTGCCCGTAGGGGACGTCCGGCGTGGCCTGGCCGCCGCGAACCTGACAACCGCGGAGTTGTGGCGCAGCCAGCTCGGTGACGATGACTCCGACACGTTCACCATCATGCGCCGAGCCGCCGACCAGTTCGCGGCGGCGGCGGCCGAGCCGGGCGTCGGCGGCGGCAACCGCTCCGACATGGTCACCCAATCCATACTGCTCCGAGCCGGTGCCGCGGTTGCCGACCGCGACGCGGTCACGCTCGCACAGCAGATCACCCTGCTGCAGGAGCGGCTCGACGCGATGCCGACCGGCGATCCGGGTGCGCTCAGGCTGCGGGTCCAGTTGGGCAGCCTGTATCTCGTCCGGTTGGAGGGGTGGCGCGACTTCGCCGACGCCGACCGGGCGGTCGCGCAACTCGAACCGGCGCGACCGTACGTCGACCCGACCCATCCCCTGTGGTCGGCCACCATGTCCTGGCTCAGTCGCGCGTACCGGGCCAGGGACGACCGAACCCGGGACGACCGAGGACACAGCCGTGACACCGGCCTGCAGGCATTGCGCGGCTACGTGTGGCGGACCCTGGTGCAGTCCGGCACCGAGGAGGCGGCCCTGGCCGGGCGTTCGGTGATCGAGGATGCCGCCGAGGTAGCGAACTGGTGTGTACTGGACAACGAGCCGAGCCAGGCCGTCCGGGCCCTGGACGCCTGCCGCGGGTTGGTGCTCCAGGCCGCGTCACGCGGCCGGGACGTACCGGCCCTGCTGACCGCCGCGCAGCAGCCGGACCTGGCCGCGCAGTGGCGGGCCGGCGGCAGCAACGGTGGGCCGGTCCCGGCCGGGACGCGCCAGCGGGTGATGCGTGTGCTGCTCGACCACGAGCGGTCTCTCCAGACCGGGGCGCGGATCGAGCTGCTCGACCCACCCGACCTAGCGGAGATCACCGCCTCGCTCCGGTCCAGCGGTACCGACGCGCTCGTCTACCTGGTGCCGGCCTCGGACGGTCAGCGCCCGGTTGCCGTGGTGGTGCCGGCCGCCGGAGACCCGGAGATCCTGGCCCTGCCGACGCTCGCGGCCCGGTTCACCGCACTGGACGGCTACCTTGCCACCCGCCTCGGCGGCCGGCGGGTGGCGTCCGGTACGCGGGACGCGGGACCGGTCGACCCGACGGAGCCGACGACGTCGGACCCCGAGTCGGGGCAGACCCTACAGAAGCTGTCCGACTGGGCGTGGTACGCCGCGATGGAACAGATCCTCCAGTACTGCGCGGGTCACGGGTTCTCCCGACCGTACCGGCTGGTGCTGGTGCCGATGGACGCGTTCGGGCTGGTGCCGTGGCATGCGGCCCGAGCACCCGGTGGCCGGTACGTCATCGAGGACGCGACCCTCTCGTACGCGGTCTCGGCCCGGATGTTCTGCGCGACCACGGCACGCGACCCGATACCGTCCAGCGCGGACAGCCTGATCGTCGGCAATCCCACCGGGGATCTCAGGCACGCCGGTCTGGAGGCCGTCGCCATCCGCGACACCATCTACCGCTCCAGCCCGTACCTGGGTAGACGCGACGACAACGGTGCCACCGGTCGCGGCAGCCCAGGTGAGGTGCTGGAGTGGTTGCGGACCTCGTTGGGCGCGGACCGTGGGGTGTTGCATCTGGCCTGTCACGGTGTGATCGTGCCGAGCCGCCCGGAGAGTTCATATCTGGTGCTCAACGCGCGGAGCGGACCCGCACCGCTGACCGCGGAGCGGCTCGCCGACGAGGCGCATCGGTCGGAGGGCGGCTTCCGGCTCTCCGCGGTGGTGCTGGCCGCGTGCTCCAGCGGCGTGCCCGGACGTACCTACGACGAGGCGTTCTCATTGGCCACGGTGTTCCTGATGGCCGGCGCGCGGTCGGTGATCGGATCGCTGTGGCCGGTGCCCGACGAGGCAACCTCGCTGCTTATGTACATGCTGCACCATTACCTCATCGTGGACCGCATGGGCTCGGCGCAGGCACTGCGGATGGCGCAGTTGTGGATGCTGGACCCCGAACGTCGCACCCCGCCCGAGATGCCGCTTGAATTGCGGGACCAGGTGGGTCTGATCAGGGAGGGCGACCTGGAAGGCTGGGCCGGCTTCAGCCACCTGGGTCAATGGTGACCGTGCTTCGCCGTCTGTGGTACCTCGGTCACCACCGGCAGGGTGGTCACCGCCCAGTCGTGGGCGGCGGCCGCTCCCGGGCCGGCGTCGCGGCGCACCACCCGGTGGCCGAGCCGGTCGATCACACCCAGCAGTGCCATCGGCGCGCGGGAGGTCGCCGGCCACGGATCGTGGAGTCGAGGCATCGCGAACGGCACCGCGCTGAATTGCTCCTCGGCGACCAGCAGCTTGAGCCAGTCCCTGGCAGTGGCACCCGGCACGGGTTTCCGGTTGTCCGGCAGGGTGAATCCGACCGGGGCGCCCCGCAGGGCGGCGGCTGTGCCGCCTGCGGCGATCACCTGCACGCTGAACAGATCGGAGTGCACCCGGAACCGGTCCGTCAGATCGAGCAGTGTGCAGTACAACGGGCGGTCGCTGGCGTTGTGGATCCGGACGAAGACGGTCGGGGCCGACCACCGGCCCTGGACGAGGCGGTACCGCAGCCGAACCGCACCGTCGGGGGCCGCGGGCAGACCGGGCCGGTGCATCGGTACGACGACGTCGCCGGGTCGGGTGGGTACGAGTTCCATGCTGACCGCGCCGGCCAGCCCGGACAACGGGTTCGTCAGCGACCGTAGCTGGCGCCAGCGCGCGATGTGCTCCAGCGCCTGGACGGCCCGTTCGACCGGATCGCCGTCGCTGTCGTCGATGTCACCGGTGATCGGTACGCCGTCATCGCCCAGGATCCGGATCCTCCCGGGGCCGGGGACCCGCACCCGTAGCTGGGGTTCCAGGCCAGGGGTGAGCGGATCGACCGCGCGCAGGTACGCCGAGGGCCCGCCGGCCGGTCCCGCCGTGTCCAGGGCGGACAGCAGCCGGTCCACCGTCGCCGGGTCGTCGGGCACACCACCGACCGCCACCGTGGTCTGTGGCAGCGGGACCGAGCTGACCACGATCGGATACTGGCGGGCCGGATCCGGCTGCCAACCGATCGGTATGACGAGACTGCGCTCGGTCAACACCTGCGTCACCCCCGCCTCCCGCGCCGGATCCGTACCGTGTACCGCGAGTCGCAGGGACCTGTCCGGGTCGACGGTCGGGAGACCGTGGCACGCACCGGCGTCCACCTCCCAGTTGCCGCGTACCCAACGCATGGTCATGCCCGCGCCGGGCGGGCGGATCGTGCCGCCGAGGAACGGTTGGTCGGCGAATGTGCCGTTGGCCGGGTCGAGTTGCGGCACCTGGCGTGTCACCAGGTTCTCCACCTCGCACCGGGTCGCGGTGTGCAGTTCCCGATAGGTGGCACCGGGGCCGAGTTGACCGGCCGCTGCCAGCAGCGCCCCGGTGAACAATCCGTGCACCGGGCCGTAGCGCAGGGTCTCGGTGGCCGACTCGTCGCTGCGGCAGGCCGCCAGTGCGACATGGTCGGCACCGCCGACGTAGAAGCCGGTCGGGTCACCCTCGGGCGTACGGATGATCAGCTCCGGCAGCAGGAGGTCCGTCGGCGGCGGCTGGGCGGGCGGGGGTGTCCATCGGGTGGCCAACGCGTCCCGGTTCGCGCCGCCGGAGTGGCAGGAGTCGAAGACCAGCACCACGTGGGCGCCGGATGCGGCCACCTCGTCGGTGAGCACCGCGATTTCCTTGTCGTACAGGTCGGGCACCGGGCCGTGCCTGCTGTCCACACACATGAGGGTCTGCATGTGGCCGCTGGGCTCCAGATACGACAACGGCTCCCACACGGGGGCGAAGGATCCGTGCCCACTGAACCAGAACAGGGCGGTGTCCCGCTTGCCGGCCCTGCCGAGGTGCGACCGGAAGCCGTCAATCACCGCGGCCCGGGTGGCCTGCTCGTCGCACAATTCCTTGATGACAACCGAGGTATCGGAATCGATCCGATTGGAAAGGAAAGCCGCAACGGCGGAGACGTCGTTCCGGCATCCGGACAGCGGCGTCGCCACGTCCCGATATGCGTTGACGCCCACCAGCAGCGCGTAGATCACAGGCACGGTCGTCCCCCTCAGCCTGTCAGACCGGATATCGTCCGCACCGGCCCACGGCCCGGTGGACCAGCATCGGTACGTCCGCAGCCGAGCCTGGCACAGGCAGCACGGCTCCAGCAACACTCGATCGGGCGACCCCATCACCAGTACGGCCGACCCAGTCCATTTATCGGTGCCATTCCGAAGAATTCGGCCAGTACGCAGAACACACCAGACCATGCGCCGTACGCCGCCGGAGCATTGTTTTCGCCACACCGGATGCGGTATACCAATTCCGTCTCCTATCCATGCCCGTCCCCTCCCGGGCACCACCCGGCCCCGATCACCGGTAGCAATTCGGAAAGGGCAGTCGATGAAGACCTCTCCCGGTGCCGACGACCGCATCGCCCTGTTGCGTTCCACTCTGGAGCGTGTGACCGGCTCCGGCCGGGTGGGACCGCTCATCGAACTGGGACGCGCCTACTCGGAGCGCTACCAAGTGAGGATCCAACGGGGTCTTCCGAGCGCCGCCGACGACCTGGACGGCGCGGTGGCGGCTCTACGGGAGGCGCACGATCTGATGTCCGAACGCGATCCGTGGCGCCCTCAGATCGCTACCAACCTCGCCCGCATGATCGGGACCCGATTCCTGACCGGGCACGGCTCCGATGCCGAGCGGGACACCGCGATCGACCTGTTCGAGGAGTCGCTCGCCCATCCTGACCTGTCCGCGGCGGACGTCGAGATGGGCCGGTACATGTGCGGTTCCCTGCTGATGCTGCGCGCGCTACCCGGCCACCAGGAGATGCTCAGCACCGGCACCCTCGACGTCAACAGCGCCTTCGCCATGCTGACCCACCTACAGGGCGCCGCATCCGCGCAGGCACAGCGTGACCTCGACCTGGCCGCGACCAGGATCCAGCAGTTGATCGACTCGCCGGTGGTCCAGCCGCAGATCCACCAGGTCGCACCGGCGATCCTGTCCAATATCAACCAGGTATCCAGTCTTTTGGGATTCGGCGGATCGGGCGGGGATCTCGACCTCAACGCCACCATGCAGGTGCTCAACCAGGCCATGGATGCCGTACCGCCGGGTGCGCCGGGACACGACGAGATGCTCGCCATGCGGACCGGGATGTTGGCGCAGCGGTTCGGCACGCCCAGCGGCGGCGGACCGATAGTCAACGCCATGAACGGCCTGATCGAGCGCCAGTCCGGCGTCCAACTGGTACTCCCTGCGCTGGTGCAGGAGTTCGCCCGACTCACCGGCGAGATCAGCGACACCGGTACCAGCGAGGACCTGGCCCGGGTGGCCCGGCTGACGGAACGCGACGCCGATGGTGGCCTACCGGACAGCACCATGTTGCTGCTCATCGACGCCACGCTGGCGGCGTTGGCCTACCGGCCTGCCGCCCCGACGGATCGGCTGGTAGAGCTGGCCAACACCGTACTGGGTAGCGTGGCCCGTGACGATGCCGTCTCCAAGGGCAAGGACCATCTGCTGGTCGCACTGGCCCTGGCGATGCGTGGCTACTGGGCCCGGCAGCCCGACGATCTTCGCAACGCCGTCGGCCACCTCCGGGAGTCGGTCCTGCTCCTGCCATCCGGTCACCCGGTGACGCCGGCCGCACTCAGCCTGCTCGGTGTTCTGCTCGACGACCGGTACGTGCTGGGCGGACCAGCCGCCGAGCGGACCACCGCCCGGCAGCTCGTCGAGTTGACCGGTTCGGTCCTCGACGCCCACCGGGCCACGGCGGCCACGGACCGGCAGCGGCTGGCGGTGGTCCGGGCACTGTGGTGCTTGGGCCAGGTCGCCCAGGCCATCCAGAGCGCCGACCGTGCCGGGCTCTCCACCGCGGTCGCTGCTCTGCATGAGGCACTCGGCTGGGTGCCCGAGGTGTACCCGTGGCGCGCCCGGCTGGCCGGCGGGCTCGGCCTGGCATATCTGGTGCTGGGCGCCACCGGGGGCGGCAGTGAGCTGGCACGCGGCACGGGCATCCTGGTCGACGCCGTACGGGCGTTGCCGGTCCACCACAGTGCTCGGTCCGGTCTTACCGCGCTGGCCGGTCTCGCTGCGCTGCTACCCGCCCGGACGGGCGACCTGGCGGCGGCCGCCCGCGCCGTGGAGTTGTTGGACGGGAACACGGATGTCGGCCACCACGTGCTGATCGACCGTACGGTGCTGCTGGCCGCCCGCGGTTGCGCGCACCTGATCCTGGCGGCCGGGAACGGCGCCGGGGCGGCGGCAGACCTTGGCATCCGGTATCTGGCCGAGGCCCGCGACCGGTCGGCGGCCCGGCCCGTGTACCTGGCCTACCCGGTGCTCCGAGAGCTGGCGACGGCGTACCGGCAGCGCGCCGACGCCGGCTACGGCGATCACCAACAGGCTGTCCGTACCGGGCTGGCCGCGCTGCGATCCGCCGCGACGGCCGTACCGATGGAAGCCGGCGCCGACCGGCGGGCCGCCCTGGCGCGTACGGCATCGGCGTTCGCGTTGACGGTGGTCGACTGGTGCGTGGCCGACCAGTGGCTCGACGGTGCGGCCGAGGCGGTGGAACTGGCACGTGCCCTGACGGTGCTCGGAGCGACCACGGTCACCGACGTGGTGGAGCGACTGTACGACGCTGGGCAACCGGATCTCGCCGGGGAGTGGAGGAGGGCTACACCCGGCCCGCTCGTGCCGTCCGCGTTGCGCGAGCTGTTCGACCTGTCCCCGCCGACCGCCCTGTACCGGCGGGTCCGGGAGGCCCTCGGCACCCCCGTGCTCCGGGTGCCGGAGGTGCCGGACGTCGCCGCCGCACTGCGTACCGTCGGCGCGGACCTGCTGTGTTACCTGCTGCCCGGTGTGCACGGCCAGCCCGGCCGGCTGATATCGGTCAGTGCGGCCGAACAGGTCACCGTCACGTCGGCGCCCGGCCTGACGACCACACCGGATGCCCTCGTCGGTCGCTGGCTCAGCGGCGCCTCCTCCGCATCCGGTACCGAGCAGGGGCTGCGTGCGGTGTGTGACTGGGCCTGGCCGGCCGTAATCGAGCCGTTGCTGGCCGGCACGACGTCGCTGGTCGGCGGGACGACGTCAGTGGAGCGGAACAAACCGGGCCGGGTGGTCCTGGTGCCGCACGGCACGCTGGGCCGGGTGCCGTGGCACGCCGCCCGTACCGGCGCCGCGCCGACGGGCGGCTACCGGTACGCGTGCGCCGAACTTGTCCTTTCCTACGCCTCCTCTGCCGGACACCTGGTCAAGGTCGCCCAACGCGAGCCGCTACCGGTGACGCGGAGCCCGGTCTTCCTGGTCAACCCGATGGGTGATGACAGCAGAGCCGCGTACGCCGTGCTGACCCTGCGCCGGCTGCTATACCCCCGCTCGACCGGGCTGGGCCGTACGGGCGACTCGGGCGACCGGCCGGGTACCGCCGACACTGTGGCCGCGGTACTACCCAACCGGGACAGCACCGGCGTCTCGATGCTGCACCTCGCTTGCCGTGCGGTACTTGCCGGGCCGCCGAGCGGGCCCTGGTGGGAACTGGCTGGCCGGCAGCCGGGAGACCCGCCGACGACGCTGCCGGCGAGCCTTCTGCTCAGGCATCCGAGTGCCAGTCGTACGGGCGGATTGGTCATACTCTACGTCGACTCGACCGACACCCTCGGCGAGGGGTACGACATAGCGCTGACGCCCCCCACCGTCCTGCTGGCTGCCGGTGCCACCGGTGTGGTCGGGTCAGGCTGGGTCGGCGGGTATCCGGCGCACCCGGCGCTGGTGGTGATGGTCCACCACTTCCTCGCCGACCAGCGGATGTCGCCGACGGACGCGGTGGCCTCGGCGCACCGGTGGATGCTCGATCCGCGACGGCAGATCCCCCCGTATCTGAAATCGTCCATCTCAGTCGACGCGGATCTGACCGACGTGGTGCACTGGGCCACCTTCCGGTACCAGGGACGGTGAACAGGTAGGTGTCGGCAATCCGACCGGGCCGATCCCGGATTGACCGACCAAATTCCTTATTACGACGTGATCTGTCTGTCCGCACCCTGCCAGGCTCGGCTCGAGCCGAGAGGAGGGTCGCATGCAACTGTCGATTACACCGCTGTCGGACGGACTCGCGGACACGGTCAGCACGCGCTGGCGTCGCCGGCTGGCCGGTGACGGCACCGACGAGCGCGCCCACTGGCACACCAGGACGCTGTACTACCGCGCGGTCGCTGATCTGCTGGCCCAGCCACGACGGGATCCGCCGACCTGGCGGGAGATCGTCGCCACGGTCCGGCCCAAGGGCAGCCGGAGCACCTTCTACGACGTCACCGGCCGGAGTTCGAAACACACCCTGCTCCAGGACGTGCTCGGCATCGGGACGGCGCCGGCCCATCAGCTCGCGCTGTCCTACCTGCGGGCCGCCGCGGTCGACCAACTGATCGACGAGACCAAGGTCTGGTCCTACTGGCCCTATCGCCAGGGCTGGCTGGACCAGCTTCACCCTGGCATCGGCGATACCGCCGCCGAATCACTGGTATGCGTGCTCGCCGAGTGGGCACGACGCAACCCCGGCCTGGCCGAGGCGGTCGACCACGCACCGCCGCTGTGCACGGTCGAGGACCTCGTGCTGATCCGTAACGGCCGGATCAGCACGAACCGCGCGTTCGTCACCCTGGGCAACACCATCCGCGTCGCGATGGGTCCGATGGCCGAGGTCGCTGGGGGGGTGCTGGCCACCGTACGCGACGACCTCGGCGGTGAGCCCACACGTACCGCCGACTCGGACGCCCTGCTGACCGGCCTGGCCGAGCAGATCTTCGGGCTGTGCGAGGAACTGCGTACCCTGCGACCGGCGCAGGCATCCCAGGTACGTGACCTGGCGGCGGCGCTGGTCCGGGACGCGGATGGACTGTTGGCTGCGCAGTCGGCGCGGTGGCCGGGATGACCCCCTCGACCGGGACACGCGTCACGCCGGAGGGGGCACCCGCCGCCCGGCTCAACGCCCGACTACATACCATCCTGAGCCAGGGTGCCGATCCAACCCAGCTCGCCGCGCTGCATCGCGACGCCGCCGATCTGCTCGGCGACTCCGACGAGATCATGCTGCTGGTGGAATGCAGCCTCGAGTACGCGTTGAGCCCCGAGCGCGCGGTTGCTGATTCCCTCGCCGCCTGGCTGGATTTGCGTGGCCGTGCCCTGACCGCACTGCCGGAGCACCACCCGACCATGCTGGCAATCAGGGGTTACTACATCCGCTGGCTACGCCGCCGCGGCGAGCCCGGTGACCTGGACCTGGTGGTGCAGCTCTGGCAGGACGAGGTCGACCTGCGCCGCTCCCCGCTCGTCGGCCGGCACCGACTCGGTGTCGCCACCGCCGACCTTGCCGGCGCCCTGCTGGACCGGGCCCGTTGGGGCCATCTCGACCCGCACCTCAAGCGGCATGAGCCGGGCACAGACCTGGCCGAGGCACACCGGCTCGTCACTACCGAGATGGGTCGGCGGGCCGGCAGCTACGGAGTCGGGCACGCCTGCGTGTGGCAGGCGCGGTTGATCCTCGCCGACATACTTTGCGCACAGGTACAGCAGGGGGCACCGACACCCGACCCCGCCCACGTCGAAGCGGCGTTCACCGAGGCTGACGCGATCCTGCGACATCACTGGCAGCGGCATCGACGTCACGGACGGGCCGCGCTCCGGGCCCAGCTCGTACGTGCCGAGATGCTCACCTTGCTCGGCCGGAACCGGGCGGCGGAACGCGAGGCGCGGCTCGCCGCCGTACTGGCCCGCGGATACCGGGATCTCGACCTTGGCGGGCCACTGCTGGCACTGGCGAGGGCACAGTCGCACCGGGACCGCGCGGAGGCCCTGCGCACCGCGCTCGAGGCACTGCGGGAGCGCCGCCTGCGGTATCCGCCGACGGGACACCGGGTTGCGGAGGCGGAGCAGCTCGTGCAGGCACTCTCGTCGTCCCCGGACCGATGACACCCGACATCCGACGGGTTCGGCGGCGACCCGATCCCGATCACTCCGCACCGCCCCCGGGCGGACCACGGCTCAGGTGGTGACGAGGCGCAGTTCGGGAACGCGTTCGGTCGCGGCGTTGATGACGGTCCGGGCGAGGCCCGGAGGCAGTCCGGCCTGGACGGCAAGACTCCGGCCTGTGATCGGTTCCTGATCGAGAAGCTCGACCGCTCTGCCGAGCAGCGACGGCTGTTCGCGAGGTCCCAGGTCACCGGGTTCTGGGTAGCCCCACTGGGCGAGCAGACTCATCCCGCGCCGGTACGTGTGCTCCCGGTAGACCCCCAGCTCGTGTCCCCGGTACACCAACGCCTTGAGGCTGATCCCCCACCGGCGTTTGAGTTCGTGCAGCCGGTCGAAGTCGAGCCGGGGCGGCAGTTCGTCGCGCAGCACCGCACTGGGTACGAGGAACTCGGACGCGAACGCGGTGGCCTCCCGTTCGAGGATCTGGCTGCCCGGTTCGGCGTCGTGGTGCATCAGCAGGTGGCCGAGTTCGTGTGCGGTGTCCATTCGGGAGCGCGCCTTGTCGTCCTTGGCCGGGCTCAGGAAGACGAACGGGCGCTGCCCGTACCAGTGGGAGAAGGCGTCGACCCGTTCGGAGACGTCGGGCAGGGCCAGCACGATCACCCCGTACGACTCCAGCAGCCGCACCATGTGCGCCACCGGACCCGGCCCGAGGCCGAAGGCCTCCCGGGCGGTTACCGCGGCTGCCCGTACGTCGTCGGGGCTGGCCGGCTCGGCCAGGTCCAGGTGCGGCAGCCGCAGCTCGGGCAGCCGCAGGTGCCGTTCGACCACTTCGACCATGCGCCAGGCGATTTCACCGAACGCCTCCGCCTGATCCCGCTCGGCCTGCGTGGCCGTACGGAGACTACGGAAGTGGGCATGCCCCGGAGTGACCGGAACCGGGAACCCGCCGGCGAAGAACTCCACCGGCATCGACAGCGCCAACGCCAACCGGGCCAGCACCGACGCCGACGGGCGTACCTGGCCCAGTTCGTACTGGCTGACCGCTGCGGCGGTCACCCCGACCTGCCGGGCGAGTTCGTTCTTGCGCATCCGTCGCCACCGGCGGGCGAGCGCCAGGGCGTGGGGCTCGAACGCCGCGGCGGCGACGGCAGCGGGAACCGGCGGTCGTAGCGCCCGCGTCACGCCGACCGGCCGGAGACCCGGCCCGGCCGCAGGGTCAGCAGGTCAAGCTCTGGCAGCGGCAGTTCGTCGTGCCGCGACTGCGACACCACCGTCGCACCGTCCGCCACCGGCAACGGCGTGCCCGGCAGAGCCGCCTCACCGAACCACAGTGTCACCTCGAACCAGGGTGAACCGCCGTCGCGGTTGTCCCTCGGCAGGCCGATGTACGCGACCGCCTCACCCGTGGCGATGTCACCGGTGTGCGCGATCCGGACGTGCCGCTTCGGCGGCACCACCCCGGCGAACACCTCCGGGAACTGGCCCTCGTCGTCGAACGCCAACTGCCGGTCGCGGCTGTTCTCCACCGCCCCACCGAGCCGGGCCTCGCTGCCCTCCCACCGGATCGACTCGATCCCGCCCTGCAACGAGTACAGCCGCACCACGTACCCCGCGCAGAGGATTTCCAGCGAGTTGTCGTCGAGCCGGGCCCGGACCCCGTCGACGCCGTTGAACTCGGCCTGCCCCAGGTGAACCAGGTTTCGCCAGACGGTGGTCCCGAAGCTCATCGCGTCGTCGCCGAGTTCCGGCTCGTGCCGGTCCGCCGCGCGCCGGTACACCTGCTGGATCAGCCGACCCAGGCGGTCCAGCACTCCGCGCTCGTCCAGCACTGCCACCGCGTCACCCAGCAAGCCCATCGGGAAAACTTAGCCGATCCCCCAGTTGATATTGCCGAAATCAAGTGCCCGACACGCCACAGACCCGAGCACGGCTCACCACCGCTGCCGGCCCGCCGCCGGCTTCGGCGGCGCCGGCTTCGGGATGAGCCACCGGGATGAACATGAGGGCGTACGACGCCCAGGCAGCGGGCTGCCCGGTTGATGTGTCAGGGTGGGCCCGTGGCCGGGCGTGTGATAGCTGACCGTTACGAACTACAGACGATGCTGGGCCGGGGCGGGATGGCGGTGGTCTGGCGCGGCGTCGATCTCCGGTTGGGCAGGTCGGTCGCGGTCAAGCTGCTCAATCCGGCCGGGATGGCGGACCCGAGCATGCTGGAGCGGTTCGACCGCGAGGCCCGTACGGCCGCCCGCCTGGGTCACCCCAACATCGTGGCGGTGCATGACGTGGGCAGCGACGGTGGTGAGCCGTACTTGGTCATGGAGTTGGTCGACGGGCCCAACCTGGCGACGCTGCTCGGCGACGGCCCGCTCGGGCTCGACCGGGCGCTGGAGATCGCGGGTCAGGTCTGCGGCGCACTCGCCACGGCACACGCGGCGGGCGTGGTGCACCGCGACATCAAGCCGGCGAACATCCTGCTCGATCCGGCGGGCACGGTGAAGGTGTGCGACTTCGGCATCGCCCGCCTCCTGCACGCCGGCCAGGCGACGTTGACCGCACCGGCCACCACCGTCGGCACCAGCCAGTACATGGCGCCCGAGCAGGCCGCCGGCGACCCGGTGGACGCGCGAACCGACCTGTACGCGCTCGGCTGCCTGCTGTACGCGATGCTGACCGGCCAGCCTCCGTTCACCGGGGACAACCCGCTCCGGGTGCTGTGGCAGCACCTGCACGAACCCGCCCCGGCGCTCGCATCGGTCCGGCCGGGGATTCCGGCCGGTCTCGATCGCCTGGTCGGTCAACTGTTGGCCAAGAATCCCGCCGACCGCCCCACCAGCGCCACCGAGGTACGCGACCGCCTGGCAGCGCTGTCGTCGGCCGGACCGTCCTCCGGTGAGCAGAGGACGGTCGTGGTCGACACAGCCCCCCAGCCGCACTCACCCGAGCCCGAATCGGCCGCGCCGGTACGCGCCGCCGCCTCGGTGATGTCCCCTACCCGAACCATGCCGACCCTCACCGACAGCAACAGCGACAGCAGCGGCAGCGGCAGCGGCAGCGGCAGGACGACGGTCGGATCGCGCGGTGACGGCTCCCGTCGGGTGGTGATGGTGACAATCGGGGCGATCCTGCTCGCCGTCATCGTGGTCGGCACACTGCTGGCAACCCGTACCGGTGACGGGAACACCGGCCTGGAAGCCGGCGCGGCGTCCCCCAGCGGGTCCTCCGACGCGTCCGCCTCGGCTGCCGCGCCCACCCCCGCCGCCGGTAACCCGGCAAGCGGTCCGACCAGCCCGAGCAGCCCGACCAGCCGTCCGGGCGGGGGCACCACCGCGCGTCTGGTCGCCCTGCAGACGTCGCTCGACCTTCAGGTACAGGCCGGAGAGGTGGACGCCGACGCGGCCGAGGACCTGAACGACAAGCTGGACGAGGTCGCCCGGAAGCTGACCGAGGGCGACGCCGAGGATGCCGCGAAGAAGCTCGCCGACGTACGCGACCGGCTCACCGATCTTCGCGAGGACAACCAGGTCAGCTCCGGGGCGTACGACGTTCTGCGGGCGAACCTCGACAGCCTCGCCGAAAGCCTGCCCCCGGCCGGAAAGAGGCGGGGCAACGGGGATGACGAGAACTGATCAGCCGCCGGGTCCCGAGCCTGTCCCGTGGCGGACGGGACAGGCTCGGGAGTCGTAACAGAGAAACTCCGGTCAGCGGCAGTTCCAGACGACCGCCTGGATGACGTTGTCGGCGTCCTCGCTCTGGCCGGCGACGATCCGTCCGTCGTCGCTCATCGTCAGGGCACGGTCCCCGTTCTCCAGCTTGTGCGGCTCGATGAAGGGCAGCTCGACCGTCATGGTGTCGGTGAGCAGCGCCAGGCGTCGGTCAGGCAAAAAGCCGCTGGCCCATCCCTGTCCGTTGCCGTTTTCCGGATCGAACGCGCGGGTCGGGAAGTCGACGAACTCGTTCGTCGGCAGGTAGAAGCGGGCGGCGGTCATGGTCTGGTCGCCGTTCTCCGTGTAGCTGACCGCGTTTCCGATGATCCAGCCGTTGCGGATGCTCCTCGGCAGGAACGCGTCCGCCGGCTGGCCCTGCACGGTCGGCTTCGGCAGTTCCCGTACCGAACCGTCGGGCAGCCACAGGTAACCCGCCGAGCGGGCCATGCCCGACCGGGGGTTCTTCGGCGTACCGGGATCCTGCGACTCGGTCCGCCCGGGGTTTCGGGGGATCTCCCACACCACGCCGGCAACGGTCCCGTCCTCGTCGATCCCCGCGACCTGGCCCACCCAGCCGGGACCGGGCAGTGGCAGGTCGACCGGCTGGGCCGACGCGTTCGGCCAGAGGATCGGTTGCGACCCCACCACGGCCTCTCCCCGGACCCCGACGATCTGCCCGGCGTCGTTGATCGCCCGCGCCTCCGCGCTGCCCTTCGCGGGCAGCGGACTGACCTTTCCGTCCCGGTAGACGTACGCGTGCGGTCCGTCGTCGAGCCAACCCGAGCCGACGGCGACGCCGGAGGTGTTGATGTCGTCCAGGGCCTGGTCGGCGCCGGGCAGGACGATCCGGTGCGGTACCCCGTTGTCCCAGATCAGGATCGGATAGCCGTCCTGCCGCTTGTCCGGGTAGGTCCGGCCGGCGATGAACCGTCCGGTCGGGTCGGCGCCGGTGACCAGGCTCATCGGTTCCTTGTCCGGCAGCGGCAGCCGTTGCACGGAGCAGCCGGTGGGCGCCGCCACGGTCGGCGCGGGCCGGGTCGCGGCGGGCTTCCCGGTGGCCGGGGCGGTGGCCTCGGCGGCCTGGTTCTTCGGCCCGGACGGATCCGGGCGCAGGGCGGTGAGCGCGACCGGCACCGTCGCCACCATGACCGCCACCAGTACGACCGCGCCCCCTCCGCCGAGCGCGCGTCGGGTCCGGCGGCGCCGTCCCCCCTCGATGATCGCCCTACCGAGGTCCACCCGACTCGGGGTGCTCGGCTCGTCGTCGAGCCGGCGCAGCAGGGCGATCGCGTACTCGTCTTCGTTGTCCATCTCTCATCCTTCCCGTGTCGTTGCGACTGCTCCGCGTGGCAAGGTGCCGGCTCCGCGTGGCGACGTGACTGCTTCGCGTGATCCGCCGACCGCGCCGGCAAGGTCCTGGTCGCCCAGGAGTCGGCGGAGCGCCTTCAGCCCGTGGGAGGTCTGGCTCTTGACCGTGCCGGCGGAACAGCCGAGCACCTCGGCCACCTCGTTCACCGGCAGGTCGTGCAGGTAGCGCAGGACCAGGACGGCTCGCTGCCTCGGTGGCACCCTGGCCAACGCGGCGTGCAGCACGGTCCGGTCCTCGGTGGGCTGGTCGACGCTGGCGCGTACGTCGGGTGCCATCCCGAACAGGCGGACCTTCCACCAGCCCTTGCGCTGACTGTCGAGGAAGACGCGTACGAGGATCACCCGCACCCAGGCGTCGAGCGAATTGGCCCTGGACGACTTCGCCCAGCTCAGGTAGAGCTTGGTGACCGCCTCCTGGACCAGGTCGTCGGCCTGGTGCTCGTCCCCGCAGAGCGAGTACGCCAGCCGGCGCAGTGCGGGCAGTCGTGCGGTGACGTACTCGACGTATTCCCGTTCCGATCCATCGCGCATCCGGCGCTACCTCCCTGGGATCCCCTCTTCTGACGGGCGCCACCGGGATTCGGTTGTACGTGTTCGCGGGGCGTCGGCGTTCAGCGGAAACGGACGGCGCATTCCATGCAGGAAGACGAACGGGAAGAAAAGGCCGGCGGCGGCCGACCCGGTTGGTTCCGGGCCGGCCGCCGCCGGTTGTGCTGACCGCTGTCCCGGTCAGCCCTCGGGGTAGCTCACGATGGTGCTGGTGCCGTACGAGCCGACGACCGGGGTGCCGGCGTCGTTGATGGTCCGCTCGATCCCGCCACTGCCGTCGAGGAAGACGGTGACCATGTTGTGGAACTTCACCTTCGGGGTACGGGGGACCTCGATCCCCCGGTCCGCCCGGATGTCGACCTCCTGGTTGAAGTACGAGTAGACGCCGAGACCCCACGCTTCGTGCTCGCGTACGTGCCGGCCGACCTTGTACGAGGCGTACCCCTTGCCGGTGGGGCTGGTCCACGCGGCCTGGCTCGGCGGGTCGTAGGGCAGTTCGCTCTGGTAGAAGATGGTCCGGCCGTCCTCGCCGTTCCAGACGGTCTGGTACTTCTGGTAGTGCTCGACGAAGAGCCCGTACGCGGTGACGTCGTCGCCGTTGACCACGACGCCGGTGTCGGCGGTGTTCTGCGACCAGCCGATGCCGTTGCCGTGGTCGCCGCGCCAGGCCCAGATGTTGTCGATGATGGTGTCGTCGCTGTTCACCACGAGGCTGGTCTTGGCCTTGCCGACCCAGGGTCCGCCGATGCGGAAGAAGACGTCCTGCAACGAGATCGGGTTGCGGGAGTGGTCCTTGCGGCTGTGCTTGTCACCGACCTCGACCAGTACGTCGGACTCGCGGGCACCGGCGTCGACCAGCACACCGGCGATCCGTACGCCGTCGACGTCGTCGACCCGCAGGGCGGCGTCACCCCGGTCCGGGGCGAGGCTCGGCATGCCGAGGCCGAGCACGATGGTGTTCTTGTGCTTGACCCGCAGGGCCCGGTCGAGGTGGTAGACGCCGGGGGTGAGCAGGAGGTGCTTGCCCCGGGCCAGGGCCTTGTTGATGGTGTGTTCGCTGTCGGAGGGCTTGGCGATGTAGAAGTCGCCGATCGGGAGCGAGTAGCCCTCCTGCCGCTGCCCGTCGCCCCAGGTGGTGCCGGAGGTGTTGTGCCGCAGGGTCGGTACGAAGACCCGGTAGTCGCCTCGTGCGTCGACGTACAGGTAGGGCTTCTCGCGGGTGACCGGGCTGGTCGGAAGCGTGGTGTACGGCGGGTTCGGGAAGCCCGTCTCGGGTGCTCCGACGACGCCGGAGAAGACCTGGTTCCAGACCCCGTTGGTCCAGACGTCGCCGAGCTGGCTGTCCCGGGTGATCCACTGCTGCTGGGAGCCGTTGATGGTGACCCCGTCGACCTTCGAGTCGGCGATGTAGCCGCCGCTGGAGAAGCCGGCGTTGCCGGGTTCGAGCCAGAGCACGCCCTTGATGTGCACCCGGCGCATCGGGGACGCCTGGGAGACCGCCCACTGGTTGGACCAGTCGGTCGGTGTCACGGACAGGTTCTCCGCCGAGCGCCAGAAGTTGGTGAGGGCGGAGATCCCGGCGGCCGAGCCGGGGTCGGGCTGGCCGATGACGCGTACGGCACCCCGGATGTCGACGTCGTCCGGTGACTGGCCGAGGCCGGCGACGGTGGTGTAGTAGCCGAGTTTGCCGTTGACGTCGTACTGGCCGGGCTTGAACAGGATGGCGTACCTGTTCGTACCCATCTCGTTCTCTTCCTGCTGGGCGAAGAGTTCGTCGAACTTGGCCTGGATCTGGGTGACCGGTGTCGACGGGTCGTAGACGAAGACGTTGGGTCCGAAGTCGGGGCGTCCGCCCCCGTGTGCGGCGGCGGTGCCGGCCAGCGGCACGAGGCCGCCGGCGGTGAGCAGCGCGGCCGAGGAGATGACGGTGCCGAGGCGGCGCAGGGTGCCATTGGTACGCGGGCGCGCGGTCGCTCGTACGCCCTGGTCTTGGATGGGTTTCATCGACCTGCCTGTCGGGGACGGCGGCGAGTCGTCACCGGCCGGCGAAGAGAGCGCTCTCTTTACCGGCCCGGCCCGGTCCAAGCCGCGAAGGAAGGGATCGGTGTGTTTCTACCCCGTCGATCGTGTCCCGCGCTATAGCTGGCACGACCATTTGCCGACCCGATTCACGGGCCACCCCTGTCCACAGGGGACAGAGCTGCCATTAATCGCGCTATATCCGGCGGTGCTCCGCGGTGGCCTGGGTCGGCACCAGTCCGTCGGTCCGCTCCCCCGCCTCGTCAGACGGCGCGTCGGGCAGGACGTCCAGGAAGTCGAGGGACGGTACGAAGAAGAGGTTCCCGGTCACCGCGGTCGAGAAGTCCAGGATCCGGTCGTAGTTGCCCGGCGGGTCCCCGACGAACATGTTCGTCAGCATCCGCTCGGTGACGTCGGGTGTGGCCGAGTAGGCGATGTAGTACGTCCCGAACTCACCGCGCCCCGGCGACCCGAACGCCATGTTGTCCCGCAGGACCTGCTGCTGCCGGCCGTCCGGCCCCGTGATGACGTTCAGCGCCACGTGCGAGTTGGCCGGCTTGACCTCGTCGTCCAACTCGATGTTGTCGAGCTTGGTCCGCCCGATCACCTTCTCCTGCGCCTCGACCGGGAGCGCGTTCCACGCGGTCAGGTCGTGCAGGTACTTCTGCACCATGACGTAACTGCCACCGGCGAAGTCCGCGTCCTCGGCGCCGATCACCACCGCCCGGTGTGCGGCCGTACCGGTGGGGTTCTCCGTACCGTCGACGAAGCCGAGCAGGTCCCGCCCGTCGAAGTACTTGAACCCGTACACCTCGTCGACCATCCGGGCCGCACCGTCCAACCGCTTCATGATCTGCGCGGCCAGTTCGAAGCACAGGTCGAGCTGCCCGGCCCGCAGGTGGAACAGCAGGTCGCCGGGGGTGGAAACGGCACGGTGCCGGGAGCCGGCGATCTCCCGGAACGGGTGCAGCCCGGCCGGTCGCGGGCCGGTGAACAGCCGGTCCCAGGCGAGCGAGCCGATCCCGGTCACGCAGGAGAGCGCGGCCGACTCGGCCCGGGAGCCGACCGACCGTTGCAGCCCGGCGATGTCGGCGAGCAGGTCCCGTACGGCCTGCTCGCCGCCGTCGTCGATGGTGACGACGAGGAACATGGCCGAGCTGGTCAGCGGGCTGAGGACCGACTGCGGCGTGACCGGCGCGACCGGGTGTTCCGGCATCGTCATCGGCGTTTCCTTCCTAGGCCCCGGCGGGGATGTGGCTGGACCGGACCGGTGATCCGATCAGGGCCGCCGCCCGGGGGTGCCGGCGCGGCGCCGGCGGCATGCCGACCACGAACTCGGGGAACATGCCGTAGAACGTACGGGCGCTCTCGATCTCGAAGGTGTGCGCCTTCGACCAGCGGAACGAGTTGGTGGCACGGGCCCAGTGGTGGGTCCACCGGACGTCGCCGATGAGCGCCACCGGTTCCCCGTGCCGCCAGGCGCGCAGCCCGAGTTCGTGGTCCTCGTAGTAGAGGAAGAACCGCTCGTTCCAGCCACCGATGCGCATGAAGTCCGCCGTACGGGCGGCGACCGCCGCACCCATCACCCAGGCGACCCAGATCGCCTCGCCGGGGTCGGCGATCAGCCGGTACGAGGAGTGCATCCGCGACAGTGGCCAGATCTTCCGGTTGCCCAGCTTCGCCGTCGCGTACGGGAAACCGCGCCCGTTGGGTTGCAGGGTCCCCGCCGAGGAGAGGAGCTGCGGGGCGGCCAGGCCACCGTGCACCTCGAGATGGGCCCGCAGTACGTCGAGCCCGTCCGGGCCGACCTCCAGGTCGGGGTTGGCGAACAGGACGTACTCGGTGGTCACCTGACGTACGGCGACGTTGTTCGCCTTGGAGAAGCCGACGTTCTCCGGCAGCCGGATCACCCGGGCGCCCAGCTTCTCCGCGACCTCGACCGAGTCGTCGGACGAGTTGTTGTCCACCACGATCCACTCGTACGGCTTCGCGCCATCCCAGCACTGCCTCAGCGCGTCCGCCGAGTTGTAGGTGACGGTCACGACACTCCACAGGTGACTGGTCATCCTGCTCTCCGAACCCTCAGGTAACCCAACAGGGAGACGATCCCGAACCGTGCTCCGGTCCACTCTCGACGCGCTTTCGGCCCCTCCCGGAGGCCGCGCAGCACACCGCGCAGGAACGGCCGCAGCAGACCCTGCCGGATCCGTCGCAGGGCCAGGCCGCAGTGCGCCACCACGATCAGCGGGATCGCGAAGATCATCAGTGGCCGGGTGAAGGTCCTGGACGCCACCAGGACCCGATTGCGGGCGAGCAGGAAGGCCCGGAATCCGAGCAGCTTGTTGTCGCCCTCGACGCTGTGGCCGCCGGCGTGCGGCAGAATCAGGTCCATCTTCCGGGTACGCAGTCCGCTGGCGTACAGCCGGAACGCCAGGTCGGCGTCCTCGCCCCAGGCGAACAGGTGCTCGTAGAACCCGCCGAACCGGCGGAAGAGTTCGGTCGGGAAGACGGCGGCGCCACCGGAGGGTCCCAGTGGTCCGCGTGCCGCCCCGGCCGGTCGGTCGATGAACAGCGAGATCGGGTTCAGGTCGATCCCGACGTACTCGCCGCCGTGCATGGCGAGGCCGACCGCGACCGGTACGCCGGGATCCTCCTCGATGGCGGCGCAGATCCTGGCCAGCGCGTCCTCGGGGAGCCAGACGTCCGGGTTCAACAGCAGCACGTGCCCGTCCGGTACGGCCGCCACGGCCCGGTTGCACCCGGCCGCGAAGCCCGGATTCGACGAGTCGGGCAGGTACGTGTACCGGTCCTCGTCGAGACAGCCGGCGATCACCTTCTCGCACCCGTCCTCGGGCCAGTTGTCGGCGAAGATGAAGTTCACCGGGAGCCCGGCGGCACTGCTCACCCAGGTCGGGAGCGTGTCGGCGAGCATGTCCGCGGAGCGGTAGAGCACCGTGACGACGGTCAGCGCTGGCACGCGGGCATCACCAATCTCGTCCGGTCCGCCGGCTGGTGCGGCGGTTCGCTCATCGGGTCGGTCGCCCCGGTGTCGGTGGCCATCAGAGCAGCGACCGGTAGAGGTCCTGCCACCGCTGGACGCATCGTTCGAAGGCGTACTCCTCCGCGTACCATTTCGCGACCGCCTCTCTGCGCTCCGGTGGTGTTCCCGCGGTCGCCTCGCGGATGGACCCGGCGATGGCGGCGGGGGTGAGATCGGCGCGGAAGGCGAGCGTTCCGGTGGCGTGGCGGGTGACCTCGGCCAGGCCGCCGGCCCCGGAGTGGACCACCGGTACGCCCAGCGACAGCGCCTCGAGTGCGCTGAGGCCGAACGACTCGACCCGGGACGGGACCACGAGGCAGTCGATTCCGCGCAGGAAGTCGGCGGCGTTGACCCGGCCGACCAGTTCGAGGTTCGGCTGCCCGGCGACCGGCACCGAACCGGCGCCCGCCACCTTGAAGTCGGCCTCCGGCAGGTGGGACGCGACCTCGGACAGCAGGTCGACGCCCTTCTCCAACTCCAGCCGACCCATGAAGCCGACCACCGGCCGCCGGCCGACCACCGGCTCGGCAGCGGGCGTCGGCGCGGGCCAGGTGACCGGCAGCGGGTTCGGGATCAGGTGGATGTTCTTGCTGACGTGGCCACGGTTGCGCAGCTCGTCGGCCTCGAACTCGGAGACCGCCACGGTGGCGTGCGGGCGCAGCCGGCGCATCGCCAGGTCGAGGGTGATGTTCGACTGGATCGCGGCCTTCTGCTTCAACGACGACGCGGCGTCACGGTACTGCCACAGGCTGTTGTGCAGGGTGACGACCAGCGGCGTACGGCGTTCGGTGCTCAACGCGGCCCGCGCGTGCATCGCGGCGGAGAGCAGGTGCGCGCAGACCACGTCCGGCTTCACCTCGTGGACGAGGCGCCGCAGTTCGCGTACGTAGTTCAGGTCGATCCGGCTGGTGGCGCTCAGCTCGACCCACGGGACTCCGGCGGCGCGCAGTTCGCTGCCCACCTCGTCGTCGGAGGTGGCGGCGACCACCTCGACACCGCTGCGGGCGTGCGCCGGAATGATCTCCGTCAGGATCCGTTCCGCGCCACCGAGCTGCCGGCGGCCCGAGCCGCCGGTGGTGCACACGAACAGCACCTTCATCGGGCGCGCAGTCCTTCGACCGCACCCCGGGCGATTGCCCGACGGACCGCGTTGCGCCCGACCGCCGCCCGGATCACCGTGCCCCAGACGTAGGCGGTGCAGGCCACCCGGCCGCCCATGTGCCGGCTGGCGCGGATGAACTCCTTCGTCCGGCGCTGCGAGATCTCCTCCTCGGACCAGCGCCGCTTCGCGGTCGCGTCGTCCTCGTGCATGATCACCGCGTCGGGCAGGTACGCGAGACGCATCCCGTGCTGGCGTACGGCCCAGCACAGGCGCATGTCCTCGGAGTAGAAGAACGAGGTCTCGTCGACACCACCGATCGCGTCGAACGCGCTGCGTCGCATGGCGACGAACGGCCCGGTCAGCCAGTCCGCCTTCTCCGGCGGCGCGACGAGCCGCAGGCTCGGCATCACGAGACTCAGCCCGGTGGCGTGGGCGAGCCCGACCTTCAGGCTCAGGAACCGCCCGCCCTCGGTCTGCTGCACACCCGTCGGCGTGACCACGCCGGGGAACGCCGCACCCACCTCGGGATCCTCCAGAGCGGTCAGCAGCCGGGCCACGGCGTCCTCGTGCACCAGGATGTCGTTGTTCGACAGGATGACGTTCGACCGGGTGGTGTGCCGGACGCCGAGGTTCATGCCCCGGGCGTAACCGAGGTTCGAACCGGACTGGACGTACGTGACGCCCTGTTCGGCACAGAACTCGCTCAGCGCCCGTTGGATGTCCTCGGAACTCCCGTTGTCGACCACGACGATCTCGGCCTCGACCGGCAGGGACAGGACACACGCACGGGTCCGTTCGAAGTCCTCCCAGGCGAGGACCACAATCGAGACATCCAACTCAAACCGTCCCATTACTCGGGGGCTGCGACTTACGCAGGCTCGCTCGCGAGGCGAAGGCGTGTACGGCGTAGGCGAACGACGAGGCGAGCGCCGCCCCGATCAGCCCGGCCCACGGGATGATCCCGAAGTACGCGGGGATCGCCGCGGCGAACGTGATGAGGGCGACCACGGTCGTCGCGTGTTCGCCCCGTTTCTTCAGCAGCATGGCGCTCCAGGTCTTGCCGGCCGAGGTGGCCAGCGAACCCGGCAGCAGGCAGAGCCCGAGAATCCAGGCGTGCCGGTACTCCGTATTCAGGAAGCCCAGTACGGCGAGCCCGACGACGGCCAGCAGGGCGATCGGCAGCGCCGCCTTGACCACCGCCCCGGTCCGGTCCGGTCCGTTCTCGGCGTCCCGGTCGGCGAGGATCTGCTGGGCTCGTACCACGGCACCGGCCTGCGCGAACTCCAACGCGGCCACCGCCAGGGCGTAGACACCGAGGGGTCCGGCTCCGACGAACCTGGCCACCAGGATCTGGTTGAACCGGAGCGTCAGCATCTGTGCGAAGACCCCTACGTGAAGCTTGCCCACCGCGACCAGATCGGCGCGGTAGTCCGCGCCGGTGGCAGTTGCCGCCGGCATCGGTCCGGCCCGCAACACCAGGCGCAGTACAACACCGCATACCGCGAGGGCGCCGAGCCACTGAACCGCGAGCCAGACCATACTCCACAGGCCACCGTCGACCTGTCCGCGGGCGTAGAGGATCGCGTACCCGCCGACCAGGATCGCGCCGCTGATCGCGCGCATCGAATAGACCAGCCAGAAGTGTTTCCGGCGCAGCGCGAACGACGAGACGGTGTTGAAAATCGTCAGACCGAAGGCGGCGCCGACGCCGACCACGTAGCTGCCGATGCCGGCGACCGCGGTGAGTATCGCGGCGGCCACGCCGGACAGCAGGACCGACGCGACGAGGATCGCCAGCACCCAGTTGCGGCCACGGGAGAAGACCCAGCCACCCGGACGGGACAGCATGAAGGTGTCCAGGGACAAGCCGCCGATGGCGGCGCCGAGGGTGGCGCTGACCATGTTGGCGGCGAGTTCACCCCGCTCCGCCGCAGGCAGGGTGACCGACACCACCGCCGCGAGCCCGGTGAGGCCGAGGGCGGCGATGTAGAGGCGTTCGGGGGAGAGCAGCCGCAGCGGCCGTCGGGATTTCGGCGTGGACCCGTCCGGTTCGCCGTCCTGGGCCGTGGTGGCGCGGCGCCTTTTGAGCAGGGTAACGCCCCCCACCGGGTCCTCCCCTACCAGAAGCGCGACGTAACTGTGTTTGAAGCTTGGTGTACGACGCAGTTGTGTCGTATGTCGCTCGCACTTTCTACCCGACCGCGCGAAGCCCTGCAACCGGCCCCCGAGTAAGTTCCCTCGATCACCGGGACCGTCGCGTTGCCCGCCGGCCGGAACTGTCGAAATGATGCCGTGACCCGGACAACCACCGTACGGGTTGCCCGGGTCACGTACCGCACATGGGCGCTTTTCGCGGGCTCGCGAACCACCCGTCGAAGTGGCGCCTATTTCTTGACGCCGGCCGCCAGGATCTCGGGAACGGAGTCACGGCGCATCGCGTCGTAGAGAAGCTTTGCCTGCGCCGTATTCGCCACCACGACACTCTCGGTGCCCCGCGTACCGGTGCCCTCGGTGGGGCTCGTCATGAACGTCAGGTTGCTGCTGCGCAGGTGCCGCAGGCTCATCGCCATGTCGGTGAGGGAGAGGGTGTCGTCCACCTTCACGGTGTCCGAGGACGCCTTGACGAAGGAGTTGAGCTTCGCCGGGTTGGTGAGCAGACCTCCGGAGGCGGCCTTGTCCAGGATGCCCTTGATGACGTCCTGCTGGTGCCGGATCCGGGCCAGGTCACCGTCGGCGAAGGCGTGCCGCTCACGGGCGTAGTCCAGGGCCGCCGCACCGTCCAGGGTCTGCGGACCCTTGGTGAAGGTCCGCCTTCCGCTCGGGCTCAGCGAATAGGCCGTGGTGAAGCTCTTCTCCACGTCGACCCTGACCCCGTCGAGCGCGTCGACAATGTCCTTGAAGCCGGCGAAGTCGATGACCGCGACATGGTCGACGCGTACGCCGGTGAACGACTCGACCGTCTGCACCATCAGCGGAATGCCGCCCCAGGCGAAGGAGGCATTGATCTTCGCCTCCTTGTTGCCACGACGGCCATCCTTTGACGCCGGCACGTGCACCCAGGTGTCACGGGGGATCGAGACCAACTGCGCACTCGATTTGTCCGCCGTCAGGTGGGCGAGAATGATCGTGTCGGTCCGTGATCCGGATTCGCTGCTGGGGTCACGGGTGTCGCTGCCCAGCAGGAGGATGTTCATCGCACCGTCGGCCACCTTCTCCGGCCGCGACTCCTCGGGCACCTCGTTGAACGCGTCGACCCGGGCGATGCCCGACTCCAGCGAGCGGAGGTAGAGACCTGCGGCCATCGCGCCGCCGCCGCCGAGCAGTGCGAACACCAGCGCGGTGATGAGGATGATCCGCTTCGTCCGCCGGTGCTTCGAGGGGGCCTTTTTGGTCTTCGCCCCTCCCCCTCCGGACATGTCGATAACCTGTGTCGAGTCGCGCTCCGCAAGCGGCGTACGGCGTGGCATGGCCCCGATGCTACTGACTCCGTGCGCAGGACGCGTACCCTCGGTCGGCCCATAGTGGCCCACTGCCGGTTACCCGACTTTCGGTTCACGCAATGCCACCCTGGCAACACTGTCCGAACGCGGATCGGAGCATACGGATCCGCGTGCCACGAAACGGAAACGTGGCCGTCACAACCTCGACGAGGTGTCTTTCAACCGCCAGGTGGGGAACGGCCGCGGGCCGGCTGCCATCCCCCACCTGGTCGGCGTACGAACAACAATTCACCCATCGACGGGTGACGTGACGTACCCGTTGTGCGACCGTACGCAGCGCTGCCGTCGCGGATGGTCACAAACCGTACGGTCTCAACCTGTTGTGATGGCGGTGGCCCGTACGTGGATGACCACCTCGGGGTTGCCGGAGCCGAGCCGCCGGGCCCAGGAGGAACTCATCCGGTCCATCTCGGCCCCACTGATCACCTCTGCCCCGGTGACCTGCCAACCACACTCGGCGAGCGGACCGGCGAGGACGGTGTCGACGTACTCGGGGGTGAGTTCGGGCAGCTCACGGATTTCCAGCGGCACCGGGTCCCGCCATATGCTGGTGCCGACGGTGATGTCGAGACCCGCACCGGTACGGGCCACCGCCCGCAGCCCCGCGCACACGTCCCCGTCGCCCTGCACGACGCCGCGCAGCAGCTTGCCCCAGGGCATCAGCACCGACACCTCGTCGGCGATCCCGTGCAGCTCGGCGGGCACGGTCTCGATCGCGGAGTTGACCAGGAGCAGGTTCGGGGCACCGCCCTTGGCCGGCTTGCGGCTGGCCCGAACGCTCGTCGGCGACATCCGCTGCCAGGCCGGGTCGATCCCGACCACCAGCCACTCCGGCTGCGCCTTGGCGAGCCGGTACGCGGTGCGCGCGTCTCCCGTACCGACGTCGACGATCACCCGGGCGGCCCGGGACCGGAGGGTGTCGAGAACCTCGCCGTCGGGCGTGACCAGGCGCTTGCCCTGTACGACCTGCATCCGGCGATTCTGTCAGGTGCGTACGCCAGGTTCCGCCGGACCGCCCGCAGACCGGTCCGGGCCCAGCGCGTCGTACACCCGACGGCGGTTGAGCCCGAACGGGGCCAGCGCCTCACTCAGCGTCCTCGGCGAGACCCCTGCGGAGGCGAGCGCCCGGACCAGGGCGTCCAGGTCGACCGGCTCGTCGGTGGCCGGCGAGGACGCCAGCACGATGGTGACCTCCGGGACACCGACCCGGCGTACGGCGGCTCCGGCGCGCTCGGCGGTGGTCCACCGCATAGCGGTCCCCACGTCCGGCCGCCCGTCCGGTACGGCGACCCGCCGCGCGGGCGTCGCCGCGACCACGTGTTCGAGCACCGCGTCGACCTCGTCGGCCGGCACCACCAGCACGGTCGGCGCCAGGGCGGAACGCAGCGAGACCTCGACCTCGGGCCGGCGTACCGCCCGCCGGTCCACCCGTCCCAGCAGGAGCGCCGGAGTCGGCGACAGGCCGGCGGCGAACAGCACCTCGGTCGGACCGCCCGCCCCGCCGAGCAGGGCGAACCGGGCGCCCGCCCCGGCGGCGGCGGAGAGCCAGGCGAGCGCCGTGCCCGACGGTCCCTCCCCCGCCGGGGGCAACGTCACGGCGACGATCCCGGCCCGGTCGAGAACCGCCCCGGCGGCCACCGGCTCGCGGGACCCGACCAGGTCGACCGTCTCGTCCGCGTGCCGCCAGAGCAGGTCGAGCCGGCCCACGGGTACGGACTGTCCCGCCTGCCGGAGCAGGATCAGCGGTGTGGGCGGGGTCACCTCGACCAGGGTCAGGGTCACCGCCGTCGCCGGGTCGGTCAGCGCCGCGGCCAGGTCCCGATCGAGGTCCTCGGCGGTCAGCGTGGCCGCCACGGCCAGGGTGCCGGAGTCGGTGTGGTGGCTGCGACGCAGCACCAGCCCGTCGCGTACGGCATGGTCGGGGTTGATCGTCGCCTCGCCGGTCGCCTCGTGCCCGGCGGCCTCGACGGTGAACCGCACCCGGCCCCGCAGCAGGCCGAGTTCGGTCGGATCCAGCTCGGCGGCGACCCCGACGACGCAGGTGGCCCGTTCGGTCACCTCGTTGTCGTGGGTGAACTCCAACGTCTTGGCGTGGGTGGCCCGGATCCGGGGATGCCCGTGGCCTCGTACCAGCGCACGGCGCCTCGTCCTGGCCACCAGTCAGCTCCTCCTCGATCGCCGCCCCGGCACGGGCGAGCCAACGCCAAACGATATCCCGTACGGATCCACGACCTGCGGCGTTACCGAGGGCGCCGATATCCGACTCGGATGAACGCTGACGAAATGTGAACGACGTGCCATATTCGGCAGACCGCAGGCCGGCGGTCGATGGATCGCGGGCCGGGTTAACCACACCGCAAACCCAGCCGTACAGCCCCTCGCAGAAAATCGACGGACATGAAGCCCTCCGAACTGATCACCGCGCCACCGGCCGGGGTACGCATCACCGCGTCCCGGCTGAGCCAGACCGTTCGCGGCGGTCGGCAGACCCTGCGCGACGTGTCGCTCACCATCGAACCCGGCGAACTCGTGGCGATCATCGGTGCCAGCGGCGCCGGCAAGACGACCCTGCTGGAAACCCTCGCCGGGGTACGACCGGCGAGTTCCGGCACAGTGGACCGACGGCACAACACGGACGCCGGTCAAACCGGGGAACCATCCGCCGTCGGTTACGTGCCGCAGGACGACATCATCCACCACGAGCTGCCGCTGGAACGGACCCTGCGGTACGCCGCCCGGCTCCGGCTGGCACCGGGGACCGACCCGACCGCGCTCAACCGACGGGTCCACGAGGTGATGGCCGAACTGGGCCTGACCGAACGGGCCGGGGTGCCGGTCGGACGGCTCAGCGGCGGCGAGCGCAAACGGGCCAGCATCGCGGTCGAACTGCTGACCCGGCCGGGGGTGTTCTTCCTGGACGAGCCGACCTCCGGGCTGGACCCGGCGATCGCCGTCGACCTGTTGCGCGTACTGCGGGGGCTGGCCGACTCGGCCGCCACGGTGGTGCTGACCACGCACCAGGTCACCGACGTGGAGTTCTGCGACCGGGTGGTCGTACTGACCCGGCAGGGGGCGCTGGCCTTCGCCGGCACCCCGGCCGCGGCGCGGGAGTTCTTCGGGGTGACCACGCTCGCCGAGGTCTACCTGCGGCTCGACGAGGAACCCGAACCGGCCACCTGGCCCGACCGGTTCGCCGCCCGCGACGAGCAACCGGCACCGGAACCGGCGGTCACCGCACCGGTGGCGGTTCGCGGGCCGGGCCGGAGGGTCGGGCCGGTGCGCCAGTGGGTGGTGCTGACCGGCCGGAACCTGGAGATCGTCGGTCGCAACCGGCTCACCCTGGCCATCCTGCTCGGGTCGCCGCTGATGGTGCTCGGCATGTTCGCCCTGCTGTTCCGCCCCGGTGCCTTCGAACCGGCCGATCCGAGCCCGAACGTGATGGTGATGATCCTGTTCTGGATCGCGTTCGGTGGTTTCTTCTTCGGGCTCACCTACGGGCTGCTCCAGATCTGCACCGAGCTGCCGATCGTACGGCGGGAACGGCTGGCCGGCGTACGCGTCGGGCCGTACCTGTTGGCCAAGGTCGCGGTGCTGCTCCCGCTGCTGGCCCTGGTCGACCTGGCCCTGCTCGGGGTGTTGCGCGGCATCGACCGGTTGCCGGCGGCCGGCGGCGGCGCGTTCGCCGCCCTCTACCTCACCCTGCTCCTCTCCTCGGCCGGGGCGCTCGCCCTCGGCCTGCTCTGCTCCGCGTCGGTGGCCGACGCCGCCCAGGCGACCCTGATGCTGCCGATGCTCTGCTTCCCGCAGGTCCTGTTCGTCGGGGCGATCCTGCCGGTGCCGGAGATGGCCGCCGGAGGCCGGTGGCTCAGCTACGCCATGTCCAACCGGTGGGCGTTCGAGGGGCTCGGCCACACCGCCGAGGTGGAACGGATCTGGCGCGACGGCGGGTCCCCGCTCGGCCCGCCGCTGCTGGCCAGTTACGGCGACAGCTTCGCCCGCCCGGTCTGGGTGGACTGGTTGATCCTCACCGGATTCCTGGTCGCCTTCCTCGTCGCCGCGTGGACCGTGCTGGCCCGGAAGGACCGCCGTGGCACGGCCTGACCTGCTGACGGCGGACAACCCGGCGTACGCCGCCACCCGCCGGATCGACGAGCTCCGCGCGACCGAGTACAACCACCTCGACCAGGACGGGCAGGTCTACCTCGACTACGCGGGCGCGGGGGTGCCCGCCCGAGCCCAGATCGAGGCCCACCACCGGCGGCTGACCTCGGGGCTCTACAGCAACCCGCACTCGGAGAACCCGACGTCGGTGGCGGCCGGCACCCTGGTCGAATCGGCCAGGCGGGCGATCCTCGCCTTCTTCAACGCCGACCCGGCGCAGTACGCGGTCATCTTCACCCCGAACGCCAGCGGCGCCTGCCGCCTGGTCGGTGAGGCGTACCCGTTCGGGCGGGGCACTCCGCTGGTGCTCACCGCCGACAACCACAACTCGGTCAACGGCATCCGCGAGTACGCCCGTACCGCCGGCGCCGCCTTCCGCTACGTGCCCGTACGCGGAGACGCGTTGCGGGTCGAGCAGTCCGATGTGGAGGCCGCGCTGACCCGCCGTAGCCTCCGGTGGGGGCGACGAGGGCAGCGGCGGGGGCTGTTCGCCTTCCCGGCGCAGAGCAACTTCAGCGGGGTGCAGCATCCCCTGGAGTGGGTCGGGCTGGCCCAGCGCCACGGGTACGACGTACTGCTCGACGCCGCCGCGTTCGTACCGACGAGCCGACTGGACCTCGGCGCGATCCAGCCCGAGTTCGTCTGCCTGAGCTGGTACAAACTGTTCGGCTACCCGACCGGGATCGGCGCCCTCATCGCCCGCCGGGACGCGCTGGCCCGGCTGCGACGGCCGTGGTTCGCCGGCGGCACCATCCGGGCGGTCAGCGTCCAGGGCGACTGGTACGAGTCGATGGACGACGAGTCCGCGTTCGAGGACGGCACGCTCAACTTCCTCGGCATCCCCGACGTCGAGTTCGGCCTGGGCTGGGTCGACAACATCGGGATCGACGTCATCCACGCCCGGGTCGACGCGCTGACCGGGTGGCTCCTGGACAACCTGACCGCGCTGCGGCACCGCACCGGCGAGCCCCTGGTCCGGGTCTACGGCCCGGCGACCAACGACCGCCGGGGCGGGACGATCTCGTTCAACTTCCTCCACCCGGACGGCACGCTGGTCGACGAGCGGCTGGTCGCGGCCGAGTCGACCGCCGCCGGCCTGTCCTTGCGTACGGGCTGCTTCTGCAATCCCGGCGCGGGCGAGGGCGCGTTCGGCATCACGAAGTGGCGGCTGGCCCGGACGCTGATGCGCAACATCACCACCGTCGACGAGTACCTCGACGTGATGCGGGTCCCGACCGGCGGCGCGATCCGGGTCTCCTTCGGGCTGGCCTCGAACGCGGCCGACGCGCGACGGTTCCTCGCCTTCGCCGAGTCGACCTACCTCGACCGGGACCGACCCGACGTGGCCCTGCCGCCGCGACTGCGCTGCTGAGCAGGGGTTCTGTGGCACAGTGACGAGATGAGTCAGGCTGGGCCGCTCTCGGACTTCGTCCAGTGGCGTCCGGCGCCGCCGCTGCGGCCGTACGTCGCCTGGTACAGCGGGTACCGGCAGGCCGGGGTGGAGCCGGCACGCCACCGGGGCCTGCCGTCGCCGTACCTGACGATGATCGTGACGTTGGACGATCCGCTGGTGGTGGCCGCGCATCCCGATCCGAAGACACCCGCCGGCCGGTACGGCACCCTCGTCGGCGGCCTGCACACCGCCCCGGCGATCATCACGCACGACGGTCGGCAGTCGGGGGTGCAACTCGCCCTGTCGCCGCTCGGCGCCCGTACGCTGCTCGGCCTGCCGGCCGGTGAACTCGCCAACGCGGATCTCGACGGTACGGACGTACTCGGGCGGTTCGCGGTCCGGCTGCAGGAGCGACTGCTGGCGGGCGACGGCTGGGCCGACCGGTTCGCCACCCTGGACTCGCTGCTGCTCGCCCGGCTCGATCGGGCACGGGCCGTCCGTCCCGAGGTGGCCTGGGCCTGGCGACGCCTCGGTGCCACCGACGGCAGCGTCCCGGTGACCGAACTGGCCCGCGAGGTCGGGTGGAGCACCCGCCACCTGGGCCAGCGCTTCCGGGACGAGATCGGGCTCAGCCCCAAGGTCGCCGCCCGGGTGGTGCGCTTCGACCGTACGCGTCGGGTGTTGTTGCGCCGGGCCGCGAACGGCGAACCGCTCGCGCTGGCCGACGTGGCCACGGCCGGCGGCTACTACGACCAGGCACATCTGGCCCGCGAGTTCCGCGAGTTCGCCGGCTGTGCGCCGAGCCGGTGGCTGGCAGAGGAGTTCCGAAACGTCCAAGTCATGGACAGTGGCGACCCGGAAGACTTCGAGTCATGACTGACGAAACGCCATCGGCCAAGACTGACGATGTGCCACCTCCACCGCCGCAGGTCTGGCCCAGCCTCACCGCCCGCGACGCGCTCGGGCTGATCAGGTTCCTGGTGACCGCCTTCGGGTTCGAGGAAACCGCCGTCCACGCCGACGGGGACCGGGTCGACCACGCCGAACTCGCCTGGCCGCTCGGCGGCGGCATCATGCTCGGCACCGACCGCGGCACCGCCGACGACGCCTGGAAACTGTCACCGGGCACCTTCGGCGCGTACGTCGTCACCGACGACCCGGACGCGCTCTTTGCGCGAGCCACCGCAGCCGGCGCCAAGGTCGTACGGGACCTCCACGACACCGACTACGGCTCGCGCGACTTCATCGTGCTCGACCCGGAGGGAAACCACTGGTCGTTCGGCACCTACCGAGGCGCACCCCGGAGGCCGTCGAGCCAGGACTGACCCGGATAAGGGATGTCCGGCGCCCCCATGGATTGAGAGGCACCGGACGCCTTCGACCGCAAGGTCAGTCGTCGCAGCCGTACCCGTCGTTGTCCCGGTCGAGGTCGTAGATGTCACTGCCGATCACCCTCACCGGGCCGGTGACGTACGCGGGTCCGTTTCCGCTTCCACCCGCGCAGTCCACATCGCTGGCGATCGGTACGCATCCGCTGTAGTTCGGGTCGCATTTGCTCGCCGCCTTGGTGCCGACGGCGACCACCTGCGTCACCGGCGCCTTGGTGACCACTTCGCGGACCAACTTCCTGCCGGTCTGCTTTCCGTCGGTTGTGGTCACCTCGTAGGTGAGCGTCTTCACTCCGGCGACGCCCTTGGTCCTCGTTTTCTTGGTGCCCTTCGCGAGGGACGCGTCGTTCACCGTCTTGGTGCTGAACGGAATCGACTTCGTCTCGGTGACGGTCTTCTTCACCACCGTGGGCGCCTTCGGCGCTCCTGCGGGAACCGGTGCGACCGGCGCTGCCGGCGGTGCTGTGCTCGCCAACGGCACCGCGGAAGGCGTAGCAGATGGTGTCGCGGATGGCGTGGCACTCGCCGACTCACTCGCGGCGGCGGTCGGACCGGGCAACGCCTCGGACCCGGTCTGTGGGCCGCAAGCCACCAGCAGACCGACCACAGCGAAAGCAACTATCCAACGGGTCGGTCGAATAGCGCGTCGAGCGCCGAACGGCCGGAGGACTCGCGAATCCCGCACCATCTCACTCCCAGCTGATACCGATTGAAGTCATGCACCGCACTTGACGTGTAGCAGTCTGACGACAAGCAGTAGTTACGCACACCGGCCGAGGGTGCGGTCGCCGGAAACAATCTGGTAATGAGCATCGCCGGAAGGCCGATGACCGTTTGCGCGATCAACCACCGCCCGACAGGCGTCGCTTGTGGATGTTGCCGACCGGAATGGATGGCCGCTTTTCCGCGACGCCTACGCGGGCGTCTTCGTGATTCAGACCTGAGAGTTGATGCGAAGCTGATCGGCGCCGGGTAATGGGGCCGCAGCACCAACAGCTCAATACACGCGTGCCCCCGACCATGGACGGGGGCACGATTTGTCGGCGGCTGCCGGATCAGCGTGAGGCCACGCGGTTGGGGGTGGAAGTGCCGTGGATCCGCTTGGCGTACGAGGCGAACAATCTCGGTGCGAGCGTCGGCATGAGCAGCCGGGGCAGAAGCGGCATCGTTGCGATGATCTCCTTCATGACCTCCGGGTCACCCTCGTACATCGTCATGCCGAAGAGCAGAGGCAGTCGGTTCTTCGGCAGGCCCGCCATCGAATGCTGCCCGAGTTCCTGCCACTCGGCCGCGGTCACGTACTTCTCGGCAAGCGGGAGGATCTGCTGCTCCTCCATGTCCAGGTGCTCGACCAGCGGTCCGTACAACCGCTCGACGGCATCCCCGATCCCGTCCCGGCCCGCGACGGAGGCGGTGCTGCGCCACATCGGGAGGGCTTCGTTGATGTCCGTGATCCCCTTGTCCACCGCCTCGTGCTGGGCCTCGGCGAGGTGGACGATCGGCGCTATCTCGTCGGAACCACGCTCCAGCAGCCTCGGCCACAGCAGTTCGTCCTCGCCGCTGTGGTGGGAGTGCAACAGAGCGCAGAGGAGTTGGATGTGCCCACCGACAAGATCCGCGCGGGCTGTGTCGCCCTCCGCGACAGCCCGGACCAACGACGGTAGCTGACCGAATTCACGCCGAAACACGATATGTACGGTGTACATGTCGCGAACATCGGCCATCTTGACGCTCATGGTTGCTGTTCAGCTCTCTCTGCTCGTTCTGACTCGGACCCGACTTCTACACGGCCGCGGGACGCCGGCGGTCCAGCTTCTGCTCCCGGCCGAGACATGGCTTGTGCTCCCCGCCCGCACCTGATGCCCTACGCCCACAGGGAACGACTGTTCCACAGCATCCACGCCGGGACGAAAAGGGTATTAGTGACTCATCACACAGCGGTCGGGTGCTACCGATCGAGGCCCCCACAACGTCTGAAGCGCTCGGCTCAGTCGCCGGGCGCCTGTCCGGTCGATGATTCCGAGATCACGCCCAACGCCGCAAACGCGGCGATCACGTCCCTCCCGGTGGCCAACGGGCGAAGGTCATCCTGCTCACGCAGATAGACGTGGCATTCGTTCACACCGAAGTGGACGGACACCTGCTCGCCCCCGTGACGCGCGGCCAGCCGACGAATGAGCCGTTCCGGGTCTTCGATTGTCGTCGGCTCGGCACACTGCGGTGCCGGGATCGGCTGGGCAGGGTCGGTCGGCACTTCCTCGGCGAGGGCGGTCTCCAGATATTCGAGGCTGTACGCGACTGCCGCCGCCAGGCTCGGCCGGGTGGGCGGGTCGATGGTGACGGTCGGCGGGTCAGCCGGTGTGAACTCGACGTGCCACGAGATCCCGTGGACGCGGGTCGGGTCAGCGGCGTTGATCCGGTTGTCCCTCAGGGTGACCACGAGACCCAGACCGAGCCCGACAGCAAGCCGGACCAGCTCGGCCAGCGACGGTACGTCCGGCGGGGCGGTGAGCACGAGCAACCGGGCACCGGGATGCCCCCGCCCGGCTCGCGCGACGAACTGGGTCAGCCCGTCCACGTCGCTTCGGTGCAGGGTCACCAGCCCCTCACGCAGATCCTGGTCGACCGGCCAGCCGCCGTCGAGCTCGGTGAGGTCCTCCGGCCGTACGCCGATCCTGCCGGCCTCGGCGTCCAGCCGGTAGCGGTCGGGAAGCTGGACCAGCGGCTTCCCGTTCGGATGGGTGGCGACCTGCGGGCTGGGCACGACCTCGCCCGCCCGCCACCGAAGATGCTCGACCCGCCGACCCAGGTCGGTGATGGTGACGACGACGCCGGAGTGGATCCGGTGGCTGTCCCCGCAGGTATGGCAGGGCAGCGCAAGCGCACGTACGCCCGCACCACCGCAACTGCCGCAGTCGGCGTCGACCGGGCTGCCGCCGAGGGTGCAGAGACAGGCCCGCAACCGGCTGCCGGGATCGCAGTCGGGGCAGGGCGAGTATTCGATCGGCTCGCCGAGCCAGGTCGGCGCGGGCGGCTCCCAACCGCGCTCCAACACCGGCGTCACCCGTCGGACAATCTGACCCGTCTGCTGCTCGCTCAGGCTCTCGACGTGGCCGGTGACCCGCAAACTGGTGTGCCACCACCGCCCGTCGCGCCAGATCGCCTGGGCACCGGGCAGCGTCAGACCGGTGCGCAGGTCGGTGCAGTCGGCAACCACCCGCCGTTCCAACTCGTCCAGGTTGACGTGCGCCCTGACCGGCACGGATTCGCCGGCCTGATGCAGGTAGTGGGCGGGCGCGGTCAACCCTCGGGCGGAGATGCCGCCGATCGCGCGCAGGACGGTGGCGGCGGTGGCCGCGAGGGCCAGGCTGGTCGCGTCCAGCCGGGGCCGCGCCGGCACCCTGGCACCGGGTACGTCGTAACGAATGTTCCAGTAGAGCTGATCCTCGGTCCGGTTGCGCCGCGCCTCCACCACCAGGTCAAGGCAGAGCAGGTCGGCAACCGCGCACAACTCGCCCAACCGCCGCTCCGGGTCGACCGGGGGCGCGGCAATGCTCCGGCCCAGATACAGGTGCCATCCCTCGCCCGCCTGGGCGGCGATCGCCGCTGCCTCCAGTGCCCGCCAACGTTCGAGCGGCAGGTCGGGTCGCCAGTCCCGGGGCAGGGAAACGTCCAGCTCGCCGTCCGGCCTCCCCCATACGTCGGACCAGGTGGCGGCCCCGACCGTGGCGGCCAGCTCGCAGACCAGCGGGCCGAGGCGCAGCCGCCAGCCGCCGCCGATGTCGGGCACGGGAGCCACCGTGCCGGGCTCGACGCTGGTCGAGGCGACCGCACCGGTGTCGACGTTGGCGACGGTGAGCACGATCTGCGCCCGCTGCCGGCCGCGTTGTCCGCAGGTGTGGCAGGCGGTCGCGACCCTGCCCGATCCGCCGCACATCCTGCACTCCCGGTACGCCTCGCGTGGCACCGGATCGTCGGTGACCAGCAGCCGGTTCCCACCGTTGAGGCAACCACACGGCCCCTCGGTGACGGTCGTACCGGCGCACCGGTGGCAGGTGACGACGATCGGCCCGGTCATCGGCGATCACTCGACCATAAACGAGAGACAGGTACGCACACGACAGCATCAACCTTTCGGCGAAGAATTGTTGATCAGCTCGATGGGCGGAACGCGGACCGTATTGATGGTCGCCCTTACAAGCGTCATCTTGTAATGTGCGATACGGGGATCGCAATGAATTCTTCAGTGGAATCCGACCTTGCCCGTTGGCTTATTTTCGCGTAACGGGCAGGCGTTGCAGTGGAGGCGGCGGGATGTTAAAAAATCGAACGGGGGCGTGATCAAATGGCAGAGGACATGGGCTCGACGGTGCCCCGGCGGCAACTCGGCCGGACCCTGCGTCAGCTCCGCACCGAGGCCGGGGTGACCCTGGACGGAGCGGCCGAGACGCTGGAGTGCAGCCGGCAGAAGGTCTGGCGGATCGAGAGTGGACTCGGCTCGGTCCGCTCGCTCGACGTCAAGGCGATGTGCCAGCTCTACGACGCGTCGCCGGAGCTGGTCACCGCCCTGGTCGGACTGGCCGGCGAGACCAAGGCCAAGGGCTGGTGGCACGCGTACGGCGACGCCATCCCCGAGTGGTTCGAGATGTACGTCGGCCTAGAAGCCGCCGCCTCCCGCCTCCGCTTCTTCTACGACGCCATGATCCCGGGCCTACTCCAGACCAGGGACTACGCCCGAGCCGTCTACGACCACCGCACCGAGGTGCGCTACGAGGAACGCGAACGCCTGGTCGACATCCGACTACAACGGCAGTCCCTGCTGACCCGACGCCTTCCGCCAGCTCCCAACCTGGAGGTTGTCATCCACGAGGCCGCGCTGCTGCGGACGGTCGGCAGCCTAGCGGTGATGGCGGAGCAGTTGCTCCACCTGCTTTCGATGAACGACCTGCCCTCCGTCTCGATCCGCGTGCTGCCACTGTCGGCGGGTCTACACCGAGGCGTGGAGGCGGGAACGTTCGTCATGCTGGACTTCCCACCCGGTAACCGGGCCACCCCCGAGCCGCCCATCATCTACAGCGAGTCCTGGACCGGCGCGCTCTATCTCGACCGCCCGGAGGAGGTTGCCGCCTACGAGACCGTCTGGAACGGGCTCAACCATCTCGCCCTGGATGAGGGACAATCGAAGCACTTGATCAACAAAATCATCGGGGAGGTTCACCATGCTTGACCTGACCGGCGCCCGATGGCGCAAAAGCACCCGCAGCGGCAGCAACGGCGGCGAGTGTGTCGAGGTCGCCGACAACCTGACCGACCTCGTCGCCGTACGCGACAGCAAGGACCAGGCCGGACCGGTCCTCGCCTTCCACCCGTACGCCTGGTCCACCTTCGTCTCCAGCGTCAAAGCCGCCACCCGCGCCTCCTGACCCACCCCGTCTCACCCGTGTGCCCCGGCCTCCCAACCGGGGCACACGTCTCTTCCCGGTCCGGCACTGCTCATTTCCGGCGTGGGCTGTGGTCTTCCACTGCCCCCATAGGGGCAACAATCCGCCGCAGCCCGACGTTGGTACGGCAGCCGGGCGGCCTCAACGGGTCGGTTTCGTCGTCCTGGCGGTTGGCGCAGTTGCAGTGGGGATCATGGATCTGTGCAACATGATCAAGAAACGCCACGAAAGGAAGGGAGGAACGAGGGAAGATGAAGATCAAGCCCGAGATGGTCGACTACATCCGCACGATGGTGAAGGGCGATCACGAAGCCAATGACCGGATTGAGGCTGAACTCGATGCGGAAGGGTGGGACAACTTCTCGACCCTGCTCGGCGCTGTCTTCTACTACGCGGTGCACCGACGCCTGAACGCGAAAGCGACTGCTGGCGAGATCATCTTGTTCGTGGCAGAGATGCGCGCCGCCGCTCCAAGTGGATCCCAGATCGACCCGACCGCCGCGGAAGAACTGGTCAGGGCCGCTCTTGACCCCAGCATCGACATCAGCCTCGAACCCCAGATGGTCGGGCGTACCCAAGGCTTGGCGATCCTGCACATCCTCAGCAGCCCCGATGTCACCAATCAGGAACTCGAAACGCTGTTGGGACGTGCCGTAGATGCGTCAAACCAGGCCTGACCGCCACTTCCAGGGCCAAAGCCGTCGTCGGCGCCTCCTAGATCGACCTGTCAGTCACGAGAAGCGTGGCCTTGTTCGAACCCCATCAGAAGAAGGGGTGCACTCCCTCGAACCGCATGGTACTTTGGTACCTGGGTAACCTGACCACCAGGAAGGAAGTCATGGCTACCGCCGTCACGCCGATCAAGGTCGACACACAGACCGATCAACTGATCTCCCATGCCGCACATTTCCTTGGTCGTTCCAAGAAGGATGTCGTTGACATCGCGGTGCGGGAATACATCGAGAATCACCGCACGGAGATCCAGCGCGGGGTTACCCAGGCTTTGCGCCAGCTTGACGGTTCTACCGCGAGCTCTGTCGCACTTCTGACAGGCATGTCCCGTGCTGAACTCGACGAAATTGGCGGATTCTCCGATACAGAGTGAATACCTTTTGAGGATATTCGCTCTACCTTGCCTCTTTCTCATGCCGTAGAGCAGGCACCATCGGTTTTGGCCTCTCATGAATAGCTGGGTTAAGGTCGCCCGGTGACCGAGCCGACTCATTCACCCGTGAGGCCGACCAAACGCTGCCTCCAGGATCTTGAGCTCATCTTTCCTCCGCTCGAACAGTCATTGGAAGCCATACAACATCCCGTCATCGCCAGGGCGCAGCAAGTGCCGCACGAAGTCGTCGCACATGGTGCCGAACGTATTCGTGCGATCCGGGACCTGGTCTGGTTCAAGGTCAAGACTGGGACCTACCGAGGCGCTGTTGTTCAACTGAACCACGCCATGGAATACCGCCCAGAGATTCTGGAGGCAGGAACCTGGTGGTGGATCGGCGCCGCCGGCAGACGACAACAGGACAGCGACGCCGACTTCTATCGGTCGCTGACCAGGGAGGTACAGCGCGAAGGCAAGGGAACCGGCACCACCAGCTCCGCCCATCTACTCCCGGCCGACGTAGATATACGTCGCCTGAGGGCCGAGCTGGCGGTGCGGGTGACCTTGCAAATCAGACAGGTCGTCCGGAAGCTCATCGCCGGCTCGATCCAGAATGGCAAGACGTGGATCGCAACTCTCAGTGGACATAAGATCTCGGCACTAGTGAGAGCGAAGGATGGCGAGGCCTACCTGGCTGTCGCCGCTGAGGGCTTCATGGACCCGAAGATGCTCGCAATCATCCTCAACGCCGTTCCACACCTAGACGCCGACGACTGGCTCCCAGAGCCGGAGGGCATCTTCGGCATCGTCCCTCAACCAGCCCAGATCATCTTTTCGGCGATCATTTCCGCAGCCACACAAACGGCGATCATGGACGAGTTTTCGGACGATCAGGCGCTGGGCCTCTAACCCTGATCGCCGACCAGATGGCTCATCAGTGCCAGCAGGATCGCCAAGGGCGCCAAGATCGCATTTGAGGTCTCCTCGGTCCAACCTGGCCGGTCCGGCCCATGTGCTCGCGACTCCTGCCGAGACATACACGCTCGGAGATGCCCGCCCGTCGATTTCGGGGCTGCGACCGGTTGCCCACTCCCGATAGTGTTCGGTCGACCACGCAAACGTGACACGCACTCAGCTTCGGCACGGCGGCGTTCGGCACGGAGGTCACCCACCACGACGGCGATCCGAAGGGGAGCGGGATGGCCAGCATCGAGGAGGTCAAGGCGGCGCTCATGCAGGCCGCTGAGCAGGGCAACAGCACCGTGAACCAGATCCAGGGCGCGATAACCAGCACCGAACAGCTACTCGCCCGGCTCCGCGCCGTCGCGGCCGGGACCGGTCACCAGACCATCGGCGAGGCCATCGCCCGAGCTGAACAGAGCAAACAACGCCTGACCGAAGCCGCCACCCTGATCCAGGGCAGCGAACAGGCCGCCCGCGCATACATCGGCCTGCTCGGCTGATCGGGAGCCGGAGCGGTGAACATCAGCGAGGTGAAGGCCACCCTCCGCGAGGGCATCCACGCGACGAAGCAGGGGCAGGAAACCTTCGAGCAGGCTGCGAGCAGCGCAACGGATGCAACCGCACGCGCCCTGCAACTCCTGCACGACAGCCGCAACGAAGACGTCGAGAAAGTACGGCAGCTGTTGGACGAGGCGAAGGACGAGGTGAACCCGACCATCAGCCGGTTCAGCGCCGCAGCCGACAGCGCCGACGACTACCTCACCAGTCTCGGATGACAGCCAGCGTCGGCGACGTTGTTGCGCAGCTGCGTGCCGTACTCGAAAGCCTGGACGCCGCAGTTGTCACGGCGCTGCGCGCTCAGGCCGACGCCGACCAGGCCAAGGCCCAATTCACCGAGGCGGCGACCGGCACCGACCACAGCATGATCCGCGCCGCCATCACCGCCAGCCAGGCCGCCAGCGAGAAAGTCGCCCGCTACGCCCGACTCCTGGCCAAGGCAAACGAGAGCCTAACCACCTACCTCAACACCATCGCCCCCGGCTCCGCCCCCACCCACCAAGCTTCCAACTCCGCAACCCCCACCGGTGAGCAGATCATTCAAGGCGCGGAGCAGCGGGCACGTCGGGCCGACCTCGCCTGGCGCAAGCAGGTGCAGAAGGCCGATGATGCCCAGGACTCACTGAAGACCGCGGAGACCAACGCCAAAGACGTGTTCAAGTACCTCAAGCAGCAAACGAACCCGCCAGGCGAATCCTCGACCGGCACCGTTGCGCCCGAGCCGCCGCCCGCCCAGGAGCGTCCCCAGATAGACCATCCGATCACTGCCGCCGTGATGGCAGCTGGGGCATTGGCCGTGGTGGCGAAGTCCATATGGAACCATGGCAAAAATCGACGAGCGAGGAAGCGCGACGATGACGATCAAGCCTGAACTGCCCGAGTACATCCGCACCCTGGTACGCGGCGACCACGACGCGAACGACCGGATCGAAGCGAAGCTCGATGCTGAGGGATGGGGCGGCTTTCCCCGGTTCCTCGCGGCCCTCTTCTTCATCACGGTCGATCGTCGTTTCGGCGAGAGCAGCACACCCGCCGACGTCATCAAGTTTGTCGCTGAACTGCGTGCGGATCTCAGCCAGGGCGGCCCCGACATCGACGCTGAGGCGGCAGAGGCCCTGATCACCTCGATCATCGATCCGTCGGTCGACTACACGATCGATCAATCGATGATTGGCAGGATTCAAGCGGCGACGGTCTACCGGGTCCTAACCCAGGAGGATCTCACCGACACCGACCTTGACGCGGTGCTCGCAGAGGCAGTCGAACTATCCAGTCGACCCTGACGATCATCAGCGTGCGCACCCGGCGTCCCAGCCCACGCTGACGACCGAGGGCTACGACCCGGACGGCTGGTTGGGTGGGACCTTTGCGACCGAGCCGTAGGACCGCTCGACCGTGTAGCGCAGGGCCGAGTCGTCGAGCTTGGCGTGGGCGGCGGCCACGAGGTCGATGTCGAGTACGTCGGCCAGCCGGGTCAGGTAGATCATCACGTCACCGATCTCGGCGCGGATCCGTGCACCGGCCGCCGGATCGTGGGTCATCACCCGCGCCGCCTCGTCCGGGGTGAGCCACTGCAACTCGGCGAGCAGCTCACCGACCTCGCCGGCCAGTGCCATGGACAGGTTCTTCGCGGTGTGGAACTGCTGCCAGTCGCGCTCGGCGACGAACGTCCGCAGCCGCTCGGTCAGCTCCGGCACGGTCGTGCCGCGCTCGTGGGTGGTCTGCGAGGGTTCGATGCTCATGCCACAGCACGATATCGGCGAAATTTTTGAGAAATCTGGGGCGCCGGACCGGGGCGCCGTGATCGATCGGTCGAGCGTTTGTTGCGGGAGCGCTCTCTACCTGGCAATTCAGACCTTTCGCTGGTCTGGCGAGGTCTCTGCCAGCCCGTCCTTCGATCACCTGCCTGGGAGCGCTACCTAGGAGGGAGAGCGCTCTCCGGTCGCCTCCTCGAATTGACAGAGGTGATGATCCGGTTAAGAGTGGGTTGCAAGGGAGCGCTCTCTTCGTCCAGATGACACCAGCCCGTCATGGGTTGATGCCATTCGTCCTACTCCGCGAAGGAGGACTGATGGATCGGGCTCCTACTGCTCCAAGCATTGGTCGGCGGCACGGGATCGCCACGCTGACCGCGTTGGTCGCCCTGCTCGGCGGCTATTTGACCGTCACGCCGGGCGCGGCCAGCGCCGCCGAGGAAGGGCTGCTGTCGTACGGCAAGCCGGCTGTCGCCTCGACCGACCAGAGCGACGTGAACTGCTTCGAGTGCACACCCGACAAGGCGTTCGACCTCGACCCGGCGAGCCGGTGGGCAACCAGTTCCACCACGGGCTGGGTCGACCCAGGTTGGATCTACGTCGACCTCGGTGCCACCGCCACGGTGAACCAGGTGGTCCTCCAGTGGGATCCGGCGTACGCGGCCGCGTACCAGATCCAGGTCTCGCCCGATGCGACCACCTGGACCACGATCTACTCCACCACCACCGGTCGGGGCTTCAAGGAAACGATCAACGCCACCGGCACCGGTCGCTACGTGCGGATGTACGGCACCGCCCGGTCCGGGCCGTACGGCTACTCGCTCTACGAATTCAAGGTGTACGGGACCGGCGGCAACCCGACCGCCCCGCCCGCGCAGCCGGCCGACCCGACGTTCCCGGCCACGGAGCTGGTCTGGAGTGACGAGTTCAACGGTGCCGCCGGCAGCAAGCCGGACCCGGCGAAGTGGACCATCGACCCGGGCACCGGGCAGAACAACGAGGTCCAGTACTACACCGACAACAACAACGCCAACATGGACGGCAACGGCTCGCTCGTCCTGGAAGCGCGGCGCGAAACCGCTGGTGGGCGTGACTACACATCGCACCGGATGAACACCGGCGGCAAGTTCACCGTCCAGTACGGGCGGGTCGAGGCCCGGGTCAAGGTGCCGAAGGGCAACGGGTTGTGGCCGGCCTTCTGGATGATGGGCGCCGACTTCCTCACCGGCCGCCCGTGGCCGTACAACGGTGAGATCGACATCATGGAGGTCCTCGGCCGCAACACCCTGGAGGGCTACTCCACCCTCCACGCACCGCAGTACAACGGCGGTGGCGGCTACGGGCAGAAGTATCCGGCGCCCGGCGGGGTCGACCTGGCCGACGACTTCCACATCTGGTCCGCCGAGTGGGACAGCCGGGGCATCACCTTCAAGCTCGACGGCCAGACGGTCTTCGTGGCGAGCAAGGAGACGGTCGAGGCGACCCGCGGGCCGTGGATCTTCGACCACCCGTTCTACATCATCCTCAACCTGGCCGTCGGCGGCGACTTCCCCGGACCGGTGGACGGCACCACCCCGTTCCCGTCCCGGATGCTCGTCGACTACGTACGCGTCTACCAGTAACCGTCTCTCGCTTCGGGGGCCGGTCACCCGGCCGGCCCCCGCGGGCGTCCCCTCGGCGCCCCGGCACTCCACCGCACGTACCCCCACCCGTGAGCCCAAGGAGTTTCCGTATGCACCGGAGATCCGCTCTCGTCACCCGGCCACGCCTGCGCCTGGTCCTGCTCTTCGCCGCCCTGGTCGCGCTTATGGGCAGCTACCTCACCGCCGCCGTGTCGAAGGCCGACGCCGCCGCCGAACCGGTCAGGGTGGCGGAGTTCCTCGCCGACTGCCCGTTCAGCCATCGCCTGCCCGACGACCCGATCGTCTTCCCCGGCCTGCCCGGCGCCTCGCACATGCACAGCTTCTTCGGCAGCGAGGTCACCAACGCCCACACCGAGCTGCCGGACCTGCTCAACGCGAACAGCAACTGCAATCCGGCGGTGGACAAGTCGTCGTACTGGGTGCCGACCCTGTACGTCAGTGACCAGACGGTCGAGCCCGAGATCACCACGTTCTACTACCTCGGCGAGGGCGTACGCGACGACGTGATCGCGCAGATCCAGCCGCTGCCGCTCGGGCTGCGGATCGTCGCCGGTAACGCCAGGGCGACCGCCCCGGACGATTCCACCAACTCCCGCTGGTCCTGCCTCCACCATGGCGAGGTCGGTGCGTCGAAGGACTTCGTGAACTGTCCCGCCGGGAGCATGATCGAGTCGTATCTCGACTTCCCGCAGTGCTGGAACGGGGTCGACCTCGACTCGCCCGACCACAAGAGCCACATGGCGTACCCGGTCAACGGTGGCTGCCCGAGCACCCATCCGGTTCCGGTCCCGAAGTTGCGCCAGGTCCTGCGGTACCCGGCCAATGGTGACCCGGCCCGGTTCCGGCTCGCCTCCGGAGCTGGCTACACGATGCACGGGGACTTCTTCAACGCCTGGCCGGAGGACGAGATGGCCCGCCGGGTGCAGGACTGCATCCGACCGATCATCAAGTGCGGTGCCGACGGCCGTCCCTGATCCGACCTGACCCCGATGGGGGCTCCCGTGCCAGCGGGAGCCCCCATCCGTCTGTCCCGGCGACGCCGGAACGCCGACGGAGCGAAATTCAGGACGAAACACGGAGCTATCGCTACATCGCGTAGGATTCTGGACGCCCCGCCCAGACGTGTCGACCCACCCCTGACCGGGTACTGCCCCTCCGCCGACATCGAGAGGGGTCACCGTGACCATGGCGAGCGAGCGAGGGGCCGACAGTGTCTGACGGCACCGCGGCACCCGATCCGGAGGCTGTCGGGGCGGGCCCGGCAGCGCCGGAGCCGGAGGCCCCGCTGCACGGCAGACTCGATCGGATCCAGGGTGCCCAGCAACGGGTACACAGCACCTGGGACAGTCTGCCCTGGTTCCTGCGCTGGTCCGTGGTTTGGAGCGCCTGCCTGCTGATCATCGCGGGCGGGGTCTTCCTGCTCGCCACCCTCGCCTCCCGGCTCGCGCCGCTGACCATCGCGCTCGCCGCCACCCTCTTCCTGGCCGCCATGCTCGACCCGCTGGCCGTACGGCTGCGCCGGTTGCGCCTGCCCCCGGCACTGGCCGCGCTGATCTCGCTCTTCCTCCTGCTGGCGGTGATCGGCGGGGCCGCGTACCTGGTGTGGACCCTCACGGCGGACCAGTTCTCCAGCCTGAGCAAGCAACTGGACGAGGGTCTGGACCGGACCAGGGACTTCATCACCGGCTCGCTGCCGGTCAGCCCCGAGCAACTGGACCGGTGGACCAAGCAGGCGACCGACGGGCTGCGCCGGTCGACGCCGGACCCGGTGGCCGGAGCCCGTACGGCAGCCGAGGTGGCGGGCGCCGTACTGCTGATTTTCGTGCTGCTGTTCTTCCTGCTCAAGGACGGGCGGCCGATGTGGCAGTGGGTGCTGAGCCGGGTCTCCGACCGGTCCCGCCCCGCCTTTATCCAGGCTGGGCGCAACGGCTGGCACACGCTGAGCGCGTACACCCGGGGGACGGTGGCGATCGCGGCGATCGACGGCATCGGCATCGGGTTGGCACTGGTCCTGCTCGGGGTCCCGCTCGCCTTTCCGCTGGCGGTGGTCACCTTCCTCGGCGGGTTCATCCCGATCATCGGCGCCACGGTCGCCGGCAGCGTCGCGGTCCTGGTCGCCCTCGCCGCCAACGGTCCGACCACCGCTCTGCTGACGCTGCTGGCGGTGATCGCCGTACAGCAGACCGAGGGCAACCTGCTCGAACCACTGATCATGAAACGGCAGGTACGCCTGCACCCGGTGGTGATCCTGGTGGCGGTCACCGCGGGCACCCTCTTCGGCGGGATCGCCGGTGCCTTCGTGGCGGTGCCGGTGACCGCGGTGGTCTACCGGGTTGTCGACACCATCACCGCACTCCGGCAGGGGCGGGACCCCTCGTGACCGGCACTCCGGAGGCAGCCAGCCGACGGCAGCGACGTGGTCGGGTCAGGAGTCCAGGCGCAACGCCTCGACCAGCTCGTCGGCGGTGAAGTCGGCGTCGTAGGTGATGCCGCCCGGCTGCTGCTTGCGCCCACCGGACGCGAGATCACCGGCGTCCACCGGCTGGAAACCGAGCTCTTCCACCAGGTCCGCGACGGCCCGCTTGGCCTGCGGATCGTCCCCGGACATCGGAATGCCGTACCGCTCCTGGGCCGAGGACTGGCGGGCGTGGTCGCGCATGTTCTCGGCGTGCAGGGTGTTGAACGCCTTGACCACGTGCGCACCGCGCAGGTGCTGCTGCACCATCTCGCTGGAGGTGGTCTGGTCCTGGTCCAACTCGGGGATGTTCCCGTCCCGGTCCGGTGTGTAGTTCCCGGTGTCCATGACGGTTTTGCCCTTCAGCTCCGCCGTGGGCAGTTCGTTGTACCGGCCGAACGGTACGGCGACGATCACCACGTCACCGAAGCGCGCCGCTTCCGACGGGGGTACCGCGTGCGCCCGGTGTCCGAGATCGCCCATGAGGTCCTGCATCTTCTGTGGGCCGCTCGCGTTCGCGATCGCGATCTCGTGGCCCGCCGCGGCGAGACGACGGGCGAGCGTTCCACCTACGTTTCCTGCGCCGATGATCCCGATGTGCATGCCAGCGGGTTACCCGCCAATCCCGCCGATGAACGGGTCGGACAGGGGTCCGCGTTCGGCGTCCGAGCCACAGACGGACGGCCTCGGGCAGCGGCGAAAGCGCGCACCGGTCAGGGGGCGGCGCCGAAACTGGGTAGGCGGTCGGCGAACCAGTCGGCGGCCTGGTCGGCCACCTGCTCCAGCGCTCCGGGCTCCGGGAACAGGTGGGTCGCGTCGGGGATGATCCGCAGTTCCACCTCCCCGCCGAGCGCGTCGCGGGCCTGCTGGTTGAACTGGATCACCTGTTCGTCCTGACCGCCGACCAGCAGCAGGGTCGCCGCGCGTACGCGGGAAAGGGCCGGACCCGCCAGGTCCGCGCGGCCGCCGCGGGAGACGACCGCCGGTACGTGCTCCGGCCGCTCGGCCGCGGCTACCAGTGCCGCCGCCGCACCCGTGCTCGCGCCGAACAGCCCGATCGGCACGGCGGCCGTGTCGGGCTCGGCCCGCAGCCAGTCGATCACCCCGACCACCCGGCCGGCGAGCATCGGTATGTCGAAGCGCAGCTCCGCGGTCTTCTCGTCGACCTGCTCCTCCTCGGGCGTAAGCAGGTCGACGAGCACGGTCGCCAGGGCCCGCTGGTTGAGTACCCTCGCCACCGCGACGTTGCGCGGGCTGCGCCGGGAGCTGCCGCTGCCGTGGGCGAACAGCACCACTCCGACCGTCCCCTCGGTAGGGGTGACCAGGTCGGCGGTGAGCTGCACCTCCCCGGCCCAGATCGTGGTCTCGGTCGTCACTGTCTCCACCCGCTGTCCGGTACCCGCCTACGAGTGGAACAACCCGCCGCCGGGCCGCCAATCCCCGTTTGCGGGCTCGGTGGTCGGGAAGGCGAACCGGGTCAGGCAGGAAGACCACGGCGGCCGTGGCAGCGGCCCGCGCTGAGGCGATCGTGAGGATGCCATGACCCACCACAAATCCGCTAAGTCGGAGTCCGGTCGAGCCGGCACCAGTCCGCCGAAGGACAAACGCGACAAGCGCGAGGGTGCGCGGCGGGACTGGGCGGACGAGGCGGCACAGGCACGGGCCTCGGACGACCCGCGCCGGGTGACCCCGCACGACCCTTCGGGTGTTCCCTCGACCGGGGACCGCCGCTAGATCAGGAGAGACACCACGGCTCGGCCGACACCGGAGATTTCGGTCTCCGGGACGCGGCCGGGGCCGGGCACGACGACACGCCCCGGCGGGCACTCCTCACGGAGGCCCGCCGGGGTTCGGTGCGCTAGCAGGAGAAATCTCTGGCGGCGACCCTGAAATCGGGTACTAAGTCCGTCTGATCCGGTAATGTCACCCTCGGTTCCGACCCGGTGGTACCCCCTCTGCTGTCGGCGACGACCGCCGCCCAATCGCCTTGTGCGAGCCGGGGAACCAGGTAGTCGGGGTGAGTCCGCACACGCGGTAGGGCCTGTTCCGTCCCGAACCCGTCAGCTAACCCGGTCGGCGGCCGACGGGAGGAACGTGCATGACGAGACCCAAGCGTCAGCGGTTCTCGCTGGCCCTGACCCTGCTCGCCGTGGTGACTCTGCTGGGCGGTGCCGCCGTCGCGGCCGGGCCGGCCGCAGCCGCACCCTCCTCGCCGACCGCGCCCGGGGACGAGGGCGGCAACCCCCTCTTACGTGACGTACTCGAGTCGGCCGGGCGTGGTTACGCCGCCGCGAGCGTCGGGGTGGAGAACGCCCGCAAGCACCAGGTGGCGCTCGCCGACGAACTGCGGCAAATCGAGGCACAGCTCGACCAGCTCACGCCCGAGGTCGGAGAGGTCGCCGTCAGCGCCTACCGGATCGGCCGGATCGGGCCGATCTCCGCGCTGCTCGGCAGCGCCTCACCGGACGACTTCATGGACCGGGCCGGGGGGCTCGACCTGATCGCGCAGCGCGACAACAGCAAACTTCGCCAACTGTACGAGGCACGCGACCGGGCCACCCGGGCGAAGGCGGCGGCCGACGCGGCGATGGCCGAGGAACAGCGCCAGCTCTCCGTGATGGCCAAGCAGAAGGAGGCGGCCGAACGCGCCCTCTCCCAGGTCGGCGGCACCAGCACCGAGGGCTTCGTGAACGCCAGCTCACCGGTCGCGGAATCCGCACCGCGCAACCGGGACGGGTCCCTGCCGGCGCAGTCCTGCAACCAGAACGACCCGACCACCAACGGCTGCGTCACCCCGCGCACCCTGCACGCGCTGACCGAGACCAAACGGCTCGGCTTCACCCGGTACGTGTCGTGTTACCGCAGCGGTGGGCCGTTCGAACACCCGAAGGGCCGGGCCTGCGACTTCTCCGCGCAGCCCGGCGGGTTCGGCGGGGACGCCAGTGGCGGCGACAAGACGTACGGCAACAACCTCGCCGCGTTCCTGGTCCGCAACGCCGACCGGCTCGGCATCCTCTACGTGATCTGGTACCGCCAGATCTGGTTCCCGGCAACGGGCTGGAAGGCGTACTCGTCCGCGAAGGGTGACCCGTCCAGCGACCACACCAACCACGTACACCTGTCCCTGCTCTGACCGGGGACGGCCGCGGACCTACTTCTGGGCGCGGGGGCGGCGCGGGGGCTCGACCTCGGACTTGACGGTCGGGCCGGCGATCTCGGCCACCGAGGCCCGGCGGGCCGGGGCGCGGCCGGGCGGCTGCTTCGGTGCGGGACCCGCCGGGCGCGCCTCCGGCACCGGTTTGGTCACCGGTTCGTCGGAGGTGACCCGGACCTTCTCCCCGTGGTGGAACAGCTCCACCACCCCGCCGCTGCTGTCGCCGTCGCGCAGGGAGTACGTCGTCTCGCGTTCGCGTACGTCGACCCGGAGCCGGTGCCCGTGCCAGACCAGCGAGAACTCCAGCCGGTCGATCCGGTTCGGTAGCCGGGGCGCGAAATAGAGGGTGTCCCCGTGGTCGCGCATCCCGCCGAAGCCGGCGACCAGCGCGATCCACGCCCCGGCCAGTGAGGCGACGTGCACCCCGTCGCGGGTGTTCTGGTTCAGGTCGTGCAGGTCCATCAGGGCGGCCTCGCCCAGGTAGTCGTGGGCCAGCTCGAGATGCCCCACCTCGGCCGCGAGGACCGCCTGGGTGCAGGCCGACAACGACGAGTCGCGGACCGTACGCCGCTCGTAGTAGGCGAAGTTGCGGGACTTCTCCTCCGGGGTGAACGCGTCCCCGCGCCAGTGCATGGCGAGCACCAGGTCGGACTGCTTCACCACCTGCTTGCGGTACAGGTCGAAGTACGGGTAGTTCAGCAGCAGCGGGTACTTCTCCGGCGGGGTGCCCGCGAAGTCCCACTCCTGGAGCCGGGTGAAGCCCTCCACCTGCTGGTGTACGCCCAACTCCTCGTCGTACGGGATGTGCATGGCGTTCGCCGCGTCCCGCCAGGCGGCGGTCTCCTCGTCGTCCACGCCCAACCGCCAGGCGTGGTCGCTGTGCCTCGACACGGCGTCGGCGGCGGAGAGCAGGTTCCGCTGCGCCATCAGGTTGGTGTAGACGTTGTCGCTCTTCACCGCGGTGTACTCGTCCGGGCCGGTCATCCCGTCCAGGTGGAACTTGCCGGCCCGGTCGTGGTGCCCGAGCGAACGCCACAGTCTGGCCGTCTCGACCAGCAACTCCAGCCCGATCTCGCGCTCGAAGTCCTGATCGCCGGTGGCCTGCACGTAGCGGCGTACGGCGTCGGCGATGTCCGCCGCGATGTGGAACGCGGCCGTGCCGGCCGGCCAGTACGCCGAACATTCCTGGCCCCGGATGGTCCGCCACGGGAACGCGGCCCCGTTCAGCCCGAGGGTCCGGGCCCGTTCCTGGGCCATCGGGAGGGTGGAGTGCCGCCACCGGAGCCCGGACGCCACCGCCGACGGCAGGGTGTACGTCAGCACCGGCAGCACGAACGTCTCGGTGTCCCAGAAGACGTGCCCGTCGTACCCCGGACCGGTCAGCCCCTTGGCGGCGATCGGGCGCAACTCGGCCCGCGCACCGGCCTGGAGTACGTGGAACAGGCCGAACCGGACCGCCTGCTGCACCTCCGGATCGCCCTCGACGCGTACGTCGGAGGTGTCCCAGAAGGTGTCCAGGTAGTCGCGCTGCTCGGCGAGGAGCCCGTCCCAGCCGGAGAAACGTGCCCCGGCCAGGGCGGCGCCGACCTGGTCGCGCAGGGCGGGCCGGGACCGTTCGCTGGACCACCCGTACGCGACGTACTTGTCCAGCCGGATCCGCTCACCCGGCTGGAGTACGCAGGTGATGGTGGTCCGGGCCCAGTCGTCGAAGGTTTCGGTGCTCAGCGTGGTCCGGGCCGGTGCCTCCAGTTCGTGGCCCATCGCCGCGGCCAGCCGGAGCCCGCTGGCCCTGGTGGTGTGGACCAGCAGACCCCCGTCCTCCAGGGCCAGGTGCTCCTCGGACTGCAGCGGCGACTCCAGCACCGCCGCGACCCGGGGATCCTTGCTCTGCGCCGGCAGGACCTCGTTGGCGACCAGTTCCGACTGCACGATCAGCCGCAGCGGCTCGTCGACCGGCTCCACCTCGTACCGGATGGCCGCGACCGAGCGCTGGGTGAAGGAGACCAGTCGGGTGCTGCGGATCCGTACCCGCTTGCCGGCCGGGGAGCGCCAGAGCACCTCCCGGTGCAGGGTCCCGGCCCGCAGGTCGAGAACCCGTTCGTGGTCGAACAGCTCGCCGTACCGGACGTCGAAGGGTTCGTCGTCGACGAGCAGCCGGATCAGCTTGCCGTTGGTGACGTTGACGATGGTCTGCCCGGACTCGGGGAAGCCGTACCCGGCCTCGGCGTACGGCAGCGGCCGGAGTTCGAAGAACGAGTTGAGATAGGTGCCGGGCAGGCCGTGCGGCTCGCCCTCGTCCAGGTTGCCGCGCAGTCCGATGTGACCGTTGGCGAGGGCGAACACCGACTCCGACTGGGCCAGCACGTCGACGTCGAGGCGGGTCTCCCGGACGTGCCAGGGCTCGACCGGATAGGCCCGTTCCCGGATCATGCGGCATCCTCGCGGGTCAGGAGTTCGGCCAGGTCGGTGACGACGATGCTGGCACCGTGCTCGCGCAGCGCCGTGGCCTGCCCGACCCGGTCGACCCCGACCACGTAGCCGAAGCCACCGCCCCGGCCCGCCTCGACCCCGGACAGCGCGTCCTCGAAGACGGCGGCCTGGTCGGGCTTGACGCCGAGTTGCTCGGCGGCGGCCAGGAAGGTGTCCGGGTGCGGTTTGCCGCGCAGCCCCCGCTGGGCGGCGACCACCCCGTCGACCCGGACCTCCAGCAGGTCTTCGAGTCCGGCGGAGGCGACGACGTCCCGGCAGTTCGCGCTGGCCGACACGACCGCCCGGCGCAGCCCGGCGCGGGCAGCGGCGTGCAGGTACGCGACCGATCCGTCGTACACCTGGACGCCGTCGGTGTGGATCCGGCGGAGCAGGATCTCGTTCTTCCGGTTGCCGACGCCGTTGACCGTGTTCGCCTCGGGCGGGTCGTCGGGTTTCCCCTCCGGCAGTTCGATGCCCCGGGAGGCGAGGAAGGTCCGTACGCCGTCGGCTCGGGGGCGCCCGTCGACATACCGGTTGTAGTCCGGCCCCGGGTCGTACGCCACGAACGGCTGCCCGTGGGCGTCGGCCCACTGACGCAGGAAGGCGTCGAACGTCTCGGCCCAGGCGGAGTTGTGGACCCGGGCAGTCTGGGTCAGCACTCCGTCGAGGTCGAAGAGGCACGCGGTCACATGAGCGGGTAGACCCAGCACGCTCTCAACTTATCCGGGGGAACCGGTCGGACAAACGTCTTTCCTCGATGGTGTTTCCCACCTCGTACGAGGTCAGCGGCGGCGCAGCGTCCAGACCACGGTCATCTCGGCGGTCAACTCGCCGTCCTCGGTGCCGATCTCGACCAGCACCGGGAACTCGGGGCGGGTGCCGGCGTCGAATTCGGCGGTCACCTCGGCCACGGGCCGTCCGAGCCGGGCGGTTGCCCGTACCGGGCCGAGGGCCAGCTTCCGGTAGGCGATGTTCGCGGTGACGGCCAGCGGCACCACCCGGTCGAGCATCGCGCCGAAGGCGGCCAGCACCACCGCTCCGGAGGCGGTTTCCCCGAGGGTGAACAGCGCCCCGGCGTGGGGGCCGCCGACATGGTTGTGGGTGGCGGGGGTGTCCGGCAGCCGGACCCCGACCCGGACGCCTTCGGCGCCGTCGGGGGCGATCTCCACGAATTCGAACCCGAGGGTACGGACGAACGGCACCGCGTCGAGCATGCCGGCCGCGATCTGACGTGAGTCGATGGTCATGAGCCGGAGGCTACTCGCCAGTAATTTACCTCGGCAATACCCAACGGAAACCTGTCGCCGTATCGCCCCGCCCCGACCGGCAGGTCGCCGGGTCGGGGCGGAACGGGACGGGCGACGGTCAGAGGTTGGCGATGGTCCGGAGGATCTCGGCGTAGAAGTTGCCGTCGATGCTGCGGAAGAACGCGAAGTCCTGCCCGGGGCTGCCGAAGAACGGCCGCAGGGTCCAGGCGAGCTGGGTGCCGACGAAGCCGAACAGCAGGATCCAGATGTAGAGCAGGGTCATGCTCGCCGGCCGCTGACCGGTACCCGCCGGCGCCACCCGGGCACCGGGCTGCTGCCGGTATCCGGGCGGAAGCTGGTACAACGGCCAGGCCGGCTGGGTCGCCACCTGCGCCGGGGCACCCTGGGCCGGGGCGGCGGGTGCCGCGGCGACCGGTACGGGCGCGGTGGTCACCGGTACGGGCGCGGCGAGCGGCGCTCCCCCGTCACCGTTCGCCGCACCAACCGTGACCGGCGCCGGAACGGCGGGCACCTCGGCGGCAGCGACCGGAACCTGCGCCTGCTGCGGCACCTGCGCCGGCTGGGCCTGCGGCTGTGGCTGGGCGGGAGCGAGCAGGCCGTGCTCGTTGAGGACCTGCATGCCGCCGGTCAGGAATTTCAGCCCGACAAAGGCGGAGAGGGTCAGGATCGCCACGTTGAGCAGTTTGAAGAATCCGTAGTCCGGCGCGGTGATCAGGAAGAAGAGGCTGATCGGCGCGAACGCCACCGCCAGCATCGAGGTGACCGTGATCGCGACCATCACCATCGCCACCGCCTGGCGTACGGAGAGGCGGGCGCCGAAGACCAGATTGAACAGATACAGCGTCGGCAGACAGATCGCCAGCGTGATCAGGAACAGCAGTGGCAGTTTCACCGCCGAGGTGAGCGCCATCAGGAAACTGTGGAAGGCGCCGAGCACGGCACCGTAACAGGCGAGGGCGATCGCCGACGCGGCCAGCATCTTGCCGGTCAACGCATTCAGGTCCCGCTCCTCGACCACCTGCTGCCAGATGCCGTGCCGATCCCGGAGAATGCGCTCGATGACGAGCAGGCCGGAGCCGTCAGTTGCCACGGATGATCCCTTTCGGTGGTGGAAAGCGGAACTTAGCCCATTGACGCTAAGTGGTGGGGGCGCGTTACCGCCACCCCACATCAATCCGGTCGCCGCGTTCGTCGAAAAAGTGCAGCGCGTCCATGCGTACCGAAATGGCCAGTGGATGTCCGGCCGCGACCGCCGGGTACGGCGCCAGCCGGACGGCCAGCTCCGCCGGACGGCGATGGTGCCGGCCCGGATCGTTGAGCACGCTGGTACGCGCACCGGGGCCGACCGTCTCCCGCTCGACGCCGGGCTGGTTCGGCACGGCGGCCCGACCGGTGAGCCGCTGCACGGCGTGGCCGAACCGGCGCAGCCGGCTGCCGGTGGCGGCCTGCTCCCGCGTCGGCCCACCGAGTTCGTCCACGACGATGGCGGTCGCACCGATGTCCAGGAAGGCGAGCGACTCGTGCCCGTGGTGCTCCAGGTAGCGGATCCGGCCCTGGAGCACGTCACCGGGGGCGTCCGCCGCGACCGGGGTCAGCGCCTCGGCCCGCATCCCGACCACGATCCGCTCACCGTGGTAGTGCGCCACCGCCCGCGACCGGATGTCGTCCCAGGGCAGGTAGAGCGACTGTTCCCCGAGGTTGAGGGTCACGTACCGGTCGAGGTGGACGTAGACCGACGCCTCCAGCAGGTTCATCCTCGGGCTGCCGAGGAACGCGGCGACGTAGAGGGTGGCGGGGCGGCCGTAGACCTGGGTCGGCGTACCGACGTCCTGGAGCACGCCCTTGCGCATGATCGCGACCCGGTCGGCCATGGTCAGCGCCTCGGCCTGGTCGTGGGTGACATAGATGGTGCTGACACCGAGTTCGCGGACCAGACCGGAGATCTCCGCCCGCAACTCGGCCCGAAGACCGCTGTCGAGGTTGGACAGCGGCTCGTCCATCAGGAACAGGCCGGGTCGGCGTACGATCGCCCGCCCCATCGCCACCCGCTGCCGCTGCCCGCCGGAGAGCTGGCTCGGTTTGCGGGCGAGTACGTCACCGATGCCCAGGGCGCTGGCCACGTCGTTGACCCGTTCGGCCCTCGGCGTCGGCTCGACCCCGGACAGCCGCAGCGGGAACGCGATGTTGTCGCCGACCGTCATGTGTGGATAGAGCGCGAAGTCCTGGAAGACCATGGCGATCCGGCGGTCGCGCGGCGGCAGGTCGTTGGCGAGTTCGCCGTCGAGCAGGATCGCACCGCTGCTCGGCTCCTCCAGCCCGGCGACCATCCGCAGCACGGTGGACTTGCCGCAGCCCGACGGTCCGAGCAGCACCATGAACTCGCCGTCGTTGACGTCGAGATTCACGCTGTCGACCGCGACCGTTCCGTCCGCGAACACCTTGGTCACGTCTTTGAGCGCGACGGTTGTCACCGTCACCTCCCCGCAGCATCGAGCCGGCCCCCGAGATGACTGTGACGAGGATCATCGCCCACGCCCATCGGGTAAACGTTCCATGCTCATACTGTGACGACGCGGTAACTCGCTCGCAAAAGGACTCTGCTAGCCCGTACGCGGACCCCGTCGGCCCGGCCGTGGGTCCCCGCGCGTGGCGACCCGGCCACACCGACCGGTACGCATCGACGCTGGTCAGCGCCGGTGTGTCACCCACGGTTCGGTGTCCTGGTCGACCCCCAGCCCGGTCAGCCCGGTGAGGCTGGACTCGGTCCCGAACTCCCGGTGCCGGGGCAGGCCGGACCACTGCATGCCGGCGCCGCGCAGGAAATATTCCAGACCCGGATCCCAGGTGTGGCCGTCCGAGCGGCGCTGGTAGACGTAACCGAGCGGGTGGGTCCGGTAGATCAGGCCACCGGAACGGCGTACCCGGTCGAGCAGTCCCCGGTCGATCGAGCGCGGCACCGGACGCCAGCCGCCGACCTGCTCCAGGTCGCCCCGGCTGATCAGCATCGTGCCGCCGGCGACCACCGAGATGTACTCCTCGGCGAGGCCGACGTCCCGGCGGACGGTGGTGTCCAGGGTCTGCAGGTAGACGAACTCCGCGCCCTTGCCGACCAGGGTCGCGCCCGAATAGTGCCGGGCCAGCACCAGATCCCAGACGTGTTCCGGGCCGTACGTGTCGTCGTCGTCGAACTTCGTCACCAGGCTGCCCCGGGCGCGGGCGGTGGCGGCACCGATCGCCTCACCGAAACCGTGCTCCGGCGGCAGCGTCATGATCTCGATCGGCCGGGAACTGCGGGCCACCCGGGCGCGCAACTCCGCCGGCACCTCGACGCCGTGCAGGCAGAGCACGATCTCCAGATTCGGGTACGTCTGGTTCTCGATCGCGTTGACCGCCTCGATCACGTGCTGGAGACGCTTCGTCACCAGCAACGCGCTCACCGACGGCACCGCCGTCAGGCTCGGGAACGTGGTGGCGGCCAGCCGGGGCAGCGTGAACCCACTGGCGTGCAGCCGCATCGCCGACCGGCGCAGCGCGACCGCGCGTACCTCCCACTCCAGGTCGTCGTCGCTGCGGGCGGGCAGGTCCTCGCGCAGCGCGTCGCGTACCTCGTCGGCCAGGTGCACCCCGACCTCGTCCGGCAGCCCCGGTACGTGCACCAGCAGCCCGGCCAGGACCAGGTGCACCAGGAACGCGGCCTCGGCGACCGGATGCCGGGCCGGCACCCGGGCGCAGTGCACCACCCCGGTCGAGACCAGCGCCGCGAGCGCCTCCTCGCCGAACCACGGCCGGTCGATCCGGCCCTCGCAGAGCGGACCGTCCGGGCCGGTGAGCCGGTAACCCCAACCGTCCTCTGCGTCGGTGAAGGTCAACTCGGCCCGGCCGGCGGACCGGCCGAACGGGCCGTAGCGGTGTTGCACCACCGAACGTTCGAGGTCGACCAGGACCGTCGCCGGCCGGGAGGCGGCGCCGGCACCGTACGGGTTGGCGGCGAGGGTGGTCGCGTACAGGTCGGCCGGGGTGGGTGCGGCCACCGCGGAGTCGACCACCTCGACGACGCTGGTCTCGGTGACGGCCGGCTGCTCCAGCGGCCGGGGCTCACCACTGGCGGTCAGCACCAGGTCATGGGCCCGGATGTCGTTGTTCTCCGGCAGCGCCCCGGAAACCACGGCGGTGTTCTGTCCCCCGCCGAGCCAGGCCGGCAGTACGTCCTGGGCGGTCACGTCGGCACTCGCCGGCTGCGGCAGCGCCCTGACCGGGGTGAACAGCGGGATGACCGCGGCGAGTACGGAGCGTAGCGGGGTCGACCAGCGCACCTCGATGTCGACCATCGCCCGACCCTCACCGGTACGCGGGAACCGGGTCCGGTGCGCGAGTACGTGCCGGATCGCGCCGAGCCGGCCGGACCAGCCGCCCTGCGGGATCCGCCAGGAGTCGACCACAACGGTGACCCGGCGTACGTGAACCAGTGAGAAGGGGTGGTCGAGCAGGTGCCGCAGCCAGTCGACGGACTCGGCCGCGATCGCCACCCGGCCGACCTGGTCACCGGGTCCCGGCGCCGGGCGGCCGCCGGACCTGCCGGGCACCTCGGTCAGTCCGGAGCCCATCATCGCGACCGGCCAGCGCCGACGGCGCAGACCTCGCCGGTCACCGATCACCAGCCGCCAGTGGCTGTACATCTCCGGCGTGTCCTTGCTCGACAAACCCGGTCCCTCTCTGCGTCTGGTGGCGGCCGAGGGCGGGCTCGCCGCCGACAGCCTGTGACGCCGGACAGACGCCGCCACAGCCGTACTGACAACCCCGAAGATCCCACGATAGCCCGTCAAAAGCGTACGCGCCGAGTTGCCCGCAAGCCCGTAGGCGAACCGGTTCGGCAGCTCATCCGATGTGCACGGGGTGCTCCGGGCCGGTTACGTTCGGGTCGGCGGGGCGCTCTCGAACCGGTGGACGGGCGCCTGCGACCGGCGAGCACCGCCCGGTACGGCGGTTGCACATCGTTAGACTGTGGTTCGTGTCGAGCCGGAATCGTGTCCCATCGGATGTGCACCCACATCAGGTCAAGTTGGTCCGCAACGATTGGAGCCCGCTCAAGCCAGGCGAAATAGGCGAATGGCAGCCGACGAGGTCGGTCTCGGTCGTTATCCCCGCGTACAACTGCCAGGAGTCGCTGAACCTCACCCTGGCCTCGCTGAGCCACCAGACGTACCCGGACCACCTGCTCGAGGTGGTCGTCGCCGACGACGGCAGTGAACCACCGATCGAACTGCCGAAGATCCGCCCGACCAACTGCCGGATCGTCCGGGTCCCGGAACACTCCACCGGTTGGGGCCGATCCAACGCCCTGCACGTCGGTGCGATCAACAGCGAAGGCGAAATCCTGCACTGGCTCGACGCCGACATGGTCGTCTTCCCGGAGCACGTCGAGGCCCAGGTCCGCTGGCACCACGTATCCGAAGAGGCTGTCACTCTCGGTTACAAGAGGTTCGTGGCGAGCGACTTCCCGACGCCGGAGGAGGTCTCCGAGCGGGCCGTGGCTGGGACCCTCGACAAGCTCTACCGGATCCAGGACACCGAGCCGCACGACTACGTCGAGAAGCTGATCAACGACACCGACCAGCTCCGGGGCGGTGACCACCTCAACTTCCGGGCCCACGTCGGCGCGACCGCCGCGCTCACCCGCACCCTCTACCTCGCCGCCGGTGGCCTCAACACCGAACTGCGACTCGGCGAGGACACCGAGTTCGGCTACCGGCTGACCCAACTCGGCGCCGTTTTCATCCCCGAGCCACGGGCCGGGAGCTGGCACATGGGTGCCACCCACATGATGACGAAGGGCGACGCGCTGCGCCGCTACAACCACCCGTACCTGGCCGAACTGATGCCCCACCCGCGCTACCTGCGACCGGCCGCGAACCGGTCCTGGGCGGTTCCGCTGATCACCGCCGTGGTCCAGGCCGAGGGGTCGTTCGAACTGGTACGCGCCTGCGTCGACCGGCTCCTCGCCGGGGACCAGACCGACCTGCGGGTCAAGCTGGTGGCGGACTGGGACGCGATCGACGACAACCGTCGGTCCGTACTCGCCGATCCGCTGCTCGACCGGCGGCTGCTCCAGGTCACCTACCGGTCCGAGTCCCGGGTCGAACTCGTACGCCAGGCGCCGGAGACCGTCTTCCCGTCCCCGTTCCTGCTGAACGTTCCGCCGCACCTCGGGGTGGACGTCAACACCGTACGGCGGATGGTGGCGGAGGCCGACGAGTGGCAGGCCGGCCTGGTCCGGTTGCTGCCCACCGGGGCGACGTCGCCGGCCGAGGCGCTGGCCCTGTGGCGTACCTCCGCCCTGAGCCGCGCCCAGCGCGTACGCCGACCGGGCGAGCAGCTCGACAAGGTGGTGGCGGAGGTGGCCGGCGAGCGCTGGGTCAGCGGCGACGAGTTCGGGGTGGTCAACCTCGCCCTGCTCTCCCCCGCCGGTCTGACCTCGCCCCGACCCCGGTTGGTCCAGCCGTCCGGCAAGCGCGCCCGCCGGTCGTACAGCGACACCGAGACCATCCCCGTCGGCGGCGTACGCTCCCTGGCCAACGCCACCCGCTTCGTCGCCCGCCAAGCCGCCATCGGCGTAGCCCGCAAAGTCCGCCGCCGCGTAACCCGCCCCACCCCACCCTCGAACTAACCCCCACCCCACCCCACCCCACCCGCCCCGCCCCGCCCCGCCCCGGCCCGGCCCGGCCGTCGATCTTGCAGTTGTGGCGCCACGAATTGCGCGAGTAGTCGCATTTGTTCACCGCCACAACTGCAAGATCGCCGCGTTCATGGGGGCGGGGGGAGGGGGGCGGGGAGGGAGGCGGGGGGGAGGGGGCTAGGTGAGGGGGGTGAGGCGGATTGCTTCTCGTTCTCGGTCGGGGAGGAGTTCGAGGCGGCGGCCTGCCACTGGCACGTCGCGGGGTAGGGAGCGGCGGGCGGCGACGTCGAAGGGGAGGTCGACGGGGGGTGCCTCGGCGCCCTGCCGGTAGAGCAGGAGCCAGTCGCCGTCCGGGAGGGCGGTCGCACCGGCGACCGGGATCCGTACCCGCCAGCCGGCGGAGACCTCGGCCGGCAGTTCGAGATCGGGCGGGAGGACCTCGTTCGGGTCCGCGCCGGTGCGCTGGCGCAGCACGATCCGCAGGTCACCCCAGTCGTGCTGACCGCCGGGCAGCTCACCGAGGAACGACAGCATGCCGTCGGCCAGTTCGGCGGCGTGCACCACCGGACCCGGCGGCAGCACCCGCAACGCCAGGATCTCGTCGTCGGTCGGGCGGGCGAGTACCTCCACCTCGCCGACGGTCTGCCGGGCACCGGTGAAGCCGGCGGCCACCGGCAGTTCCCACGCCCCGCCGTCCGGGTCGGCGTAGGCCACCCGCCACCCGGCGCCCACCTCGCCGACCAGGGGTGACCAGTGCGCCAACCCGGCGGCGGTCACCAGTTCGGCCACCGGGATCCGTGCCGTCCACCCCACCCCGCACGGCCCCGCCCCGGCACCGACTCCGACCGACGCCGCCTCGACCGAACCGCCGTCGGCCGGCTCCACCGGGTACGAACGCCAGAGCACCCCGGCGGTACGGGCGAGCCGCAGCGTCGCCCCCGCCGGACGGCTCAGCGCACGCCCCTCGACCAGCAGGGTGTTGCCGTCGATCCGGGTGCCGGTGACCCACGCCTGCGGCCGTTCCACCCGCAGCCGCAACCCGGCGCGGTGCGGGTACGGAACCACCCGTACCCCGTCGGCGACCCACCGGGCGGGCAGCGCCGGCCGGGCGTCACCGAGGCCGAGGGTGCGCCGCTGCGGTCCACCGGGATTGACCAACGCCACGTTGAAGACCCACTCGCCGGCCCGCCACCCGTCCCGCCCCGTCAACCGGCGCGGGTCGACCACGGCGGAGAACCCGGACCAGCCGTACGGCACCGAGCTGGGCGCCTCGGCCACCCGACGGGGGCGGCTCGGCAGGCGCAGGATCCGGCGCCGCCCGGTGGCCTCACGCAGCCAGAACACCCGAGCCGAGGCCCACGGTTGGGCCGCCCCACGGGCCACGTCGTAGGCCAGGCCGCGTACGTGCAGCCGCCCGTCGACCCAGCGCGCCTCGTGCACCTCGGTCCGCACCCCCGGGCCGAGCTGGAACAGTCGACGGGGTGCGGCCGGGTGACCGGCGTCGAGCAGCGGCAACCGGAGGTAACGCCCCCCGCCCCGGCGTACCACCGGCGGGGTGGCGTCGAGCCGGCTGGCCGCCACCACCTCGACCACCTCCGGCAGGGCCCGTGCGCGAGCCAGGTGCCAGGCCACCCGCAACCGCGCCACCAGCCGGTCGAGCACCCGCTCGTCGACCCGGCTCAGGTAGTCGGTGGCCAGGTCGCGGAAACGCTCCCGGTACGCCTGGTCGACGTCCGGCAGCAGATCCAGGAAGATCCGCAGGTCGTTGACGAGCGTGGTCTCGTCGTACCAGTCCTTGAGCTTGCGGTCGAGGGCGGCGAGCGACCGGCTGGCACTGTCCACGGCGGCGAACCGGTCGACCAGGTTGCGCACCTCGTGCTGCCGTTGGGTGATCGACAACTCGGCGCCCGGCTCACGTTGGCGCCAGTAGTAGACCGGCAGGTCGAGCACGTCCACCGACCCGGCCAGCGCGTACGCGGGCACGGTCAGCGGGATGTCCTCGTAGCGCACCCCCTCGGGGAACCTGAGCCCGTGCTTGTCCCAGAACGAGCGGCGGAACACCTTGTTGCAGGCCAGCCGGTCGTAGACCAGGTTCCGCTGCGCCTTCAGGCTGGTCCGCAGGGCGGTGACCCGGTGGGTGCCCCGGTGCAGCGGCGACTGCCGCAGGCCACGCGACGTGAGCAGGGCGACGTTGCCGGAGGCGAAGTCGGACCCGGTCTGCTCCAGCGCCCCGACCAGCAACTCCAGCGCGTACGGCGGCAGCAGGTCGTCGCTGTCCACGAAGGTCAGGTAGTCACCGGCGGCGGCCTCCACCCCGGTGTTCCGGGCGGCGCCCAGTCCCCGGTTGGACTGTCGGATCAGCCGGAACCGGTTGTCGGTGGCGGTGTACCGCTCGGCGATCTCGCCACTGTCGTCGGTGGACCCGTCGTCGACCAGGACCACGTCCAGATCCGGGTACGTCTGACCGGCGATCGAGTCGAGACACTCGACCAGGTAACTACGTACGTTGTAGATCGGTACGACGACGGTGATCAACGCGCCCAAAGCCGGCCTCCCAGGCACCCGTGTCAGCCGGGCTCGCCGAGCAGCGTACGGCGTACCACCCGCTCCGCGGCCCGGCCGTCGTCGAGCACGCAGAAGCGGGCCCGGAAGTGGGCACGGGCCTTCGCCGAGGCGTCGTTGTCGACCGCACCGGCCCGGAAAAGGTCCAGCAGGTCCGGGAAGCTCGTCGCGACCGCACCCGGCGGTTCGGCGGTGACGTCGAAGTAGACCCCCCGGGCGAGCCGGTACGCGTCCCAGTCCGGGGCGTAGATGACGATCGGCCGGTCCAGGGTGCCGTAGTCGAACATCGCCGACGAATAGTCCGTGACCAGCACGTCCGCGGCGAGGTAGAGGTCCTCGACCGACGGGTGGGCGCTGACGTCGCGTACCCGGCCGGAGGCGCTGACCTCGGCGGCCACGTCCCGGTCGTGGAAGTAGTGGCTGCGCATCAGCAGCCGGCCGTGCGGGCCGAGCGCCTCGACGAACTCGGTCGGGTCGAACGGCGGCCGGTAACCGGGCAGGTGCTCCCGGTGGGTCGGCGCGTAGAGCACCACCAGGTCGTCGGGGGCGAAACCGAGGTCGGACCGGATCGCGGCGACCTCGTCGGCGGTGGCGTTCGCGAGCCGGTCGTTACGCGGGTAGCCGGTGTTCAACGCGACGTAGTTCGCCGGGTAGGCCCGGTCCCACATCTGGGTGGAGAAGGTGTTCGAGCTGATGCTGAAGTCCCACCGGTCGATCCGGCGGAGCAGCTTCGGGAACTCCATCCCGACCGCACCGGTCGGGTACCGCTGCTGGTCCAGCCCCATCACCTTGACCGGGGTGCCGTGGTGGGTCTGGATGTGCACCGAGCCGGGCCGTTTCACCACGAAGTCGGGGAAGTTGACGTTGTTGATCAGCCACTTCGCCCGCGCCAGCGCCCGGTAGTAGGCGGGCGTGCCGGCGACCACGTACTGCACGCCGGGCGGGAGGCTCGACACCCGGTCCCGGCGGACCACGAAGACGCCCCGGATGTGCGGGGCCAGCTCACCGGCCTTGGCGTGGATCGCCGCCGGGTTGCAGGCGTAACCGCGGTACCAGTAGGCGGCGTACAGGGCCAGCGACCGGTCGATCGGGAGCCGCAGCTGGGCCTGGTAGTAGCCGCGCAGGACCGCGTCCCGGCCGAGCCGGGCGGACCGCCGGGCCGGGGGCACCACCGCGCGTCGGGCCGCGCCGACGCCGTCGCGCAACCGGCCCCGGACCAGGTGCGCGGTACGCAGGGCGCTGAACGTACGCCACTTGCCCTCGGCCACCAGCCGGTGCTTGAGCCCCTCGGCGCCACCCGGCACCGGGTAACCGCCCGGCGGCAGCCACCGCTTGTAGTCGTCGTGCATCCGGGCGAAGAACGCCGGCCGGAGCTTCGGCCCGATCCGGTCACCGTTGCCGAGGATGGTCAGGTAGTGCCAGATCATCCGCCGGAAGAGCACCGGGCGCAGGTCGTCCACCCGGGGCGACCACTCGTCCACCAGCTCGAACACCCGTTGCCAGTGCGGGAAGACCTCGAAGTGCCGGTCCCCCTGGGTACGGGTGATCGCGCCGGACCGGCGCTGCCGGTAGTTCACGCAGACCAGGTCGAGCACGCTGATCCGCTCCGCCGCCAGCACCAGCGGGTACGTGAACGACACGTCCTCGTACCAGCCGGGGCCGAACCGGAGCCCGAGGTCGACCAGGAAGTCCCGCCGGACCAGCTTGTTCCAGGCGGTGTGCAGCAGGCCGATCAGTTCCGGCCGCTGGCGCAGGCTGAACGTGGTCGGACCGGGCGAGGTCGGGAAGAGTTCCCGCATCGCGCTGCCGAGCACCGCGTTGTCCCAGTACGACCGGACATGGTCGACGATCAGCAGCTCCGGGGACGTTTCCCGCAGTCGCCGGGCCACCGTCGGCAGGCAGTCGGGGGCGAGCCAGTCGTCGCTGTCGACGAACCAGACGTACTCGCCGGTGGCACGGTCGAGGCCGATGTTGCGCGCCTCGCCCAGGCCGACGTTCTCCGGCAGCGACACCACGGTCAGCCGGGGGTCGCGGGCGGCGTACTCGGCGAAGATCTCACCGCTGCTGTCCGGGGAGCGGTCGTCGACCCCGATCACCTCGATGTCGGTGAACGGCTGCCCGAGGATCGAGTCGAGGCATTCCCGCAGGTAGCCCTCGACCTTGTAGGCCGGCACGACAAAGCTGATCAGGGTCATCGGTTCCGCTCCTCCCCGGCCGCCATGGCGGCCCGGCCGTCGACACCGTGCCCGGCACCGGGCGTACGGCGGGCCGGTGCGGCCGGCAGCATCCACCCGCTGACCGCGCCCAGGGTCAGGATCACGAAGAGGTACCCGGCCAGCGTCGCTTCACCCGCGGCGGCGACTCCCGCCAGCACCACCGCCACCAGCAGCAACAGCCGCCCGTCCCAGCCCAGGCCGTACGGCCGCAACTCGGGCGCCGCGCCCCGTTTCTCCAGCCGGGCGGTCAGGTCGTAGTGGTGCAACGCCAGCACAAAAAGCAGTGCGAAGGTCACCGGACCGGGAACGCCGGCAGCCACGTCGATGGCGATGACAAACAGGTACTCGGCGGCCCGGAGTGCTGCCGGCACCAGCCAGTCCAGCGGCCGGTTGTGCGACCTGCCCGCCGGCAGCCCGGCGGCGAGTACGGCCACCAGCCCGGTCACCACCACCGCGACGCGTACCCCGGTGTCACCCAGTCCGGCCAGCGCCAGCCCCAGCAGGGTCGCGCTGGCGGCGACCGCCAGCACACCGAGCGGCAGCGGTCCGGCCCAGCCGGGCAGCCGACGACCGAGGGCGCCAAGCCAGCCGGCGACCGGGCCGTCGTCGCGGTAGAGCGTGGTGTCGACCCGACCCAGCACCGAGACCCGCATCGACCGGGCCCGCACCGTACGCAGCGCCAACGTGTACGCCGCCGCCAGCCCGCCCCAGACCAGGACCGCGACCAGGCTCACCAGCGGGTTGAACAGGGCCACGGTCAGCGCGATCAGGGCCCACCGCTCACCGATCGGGAAAACGACGGTCCGCTTGAGCCAGTACGACAGCGAACCCGTGTCGGCCTGGACCCGGTTGGATGCCTGGCTGAGCCGGCCACCGAGCCCACCACCGGACGCCCCGGCCGGATTCGGGCGGCGGGCGGCCTCGTCGTGCAGGGCGCCGTACCAGGTGTCGGTCATGTGCCGGGCCGTCTGGAGGGTCAGCGCGGCGATCGCCAGCGTCCAGCCGTTGCCGAGTCCGGCCCGGTCGACACCGACCGCCAGACCGGCGTAGACGACGTACTCCTTCGCCCGGTCGGCCATCGTGTCCAGCCAACCACCCCAGGGGCTGAACTGCCGGGTGTACCGGGCCAACTGCCCGTCCACGCAGTCGAGCACGAAGCCGAGGTAGAGCAGGATCGCGCCGAGCACCGCCGCCCATCGGGCGCCGTACCCGAACAGGGCGGCGGCGGCCAGGGCGAACAGCACCGACAGCGCGGTCACCCCGGTCGGGCCGAGCCCGACCCGGGCGGACAACTTCGTGACGTACGGGGACCAGGTGCTGACGAAGTACGTGGTGAAGAAGTCGTCCTTCTCCTTGACCGACAACCGCAGCTCGGCCTTGTCCTCGTCGACCGAGCCGATGGCCGACACGGCGTCGTTGATGCTCTCGGCGTCGGTGGCGCGGTGGGCGACGAGCAGGCGTACCCGATGGGTGAAGATCGTGGCATCGGTGCCGGTCAGGGCCGTGAACACCCGGTCCGGCGCGGATCCCGGGCCGGTCTGCCGGGCGGCGGCGACGAGGGCCGGCAGGTCCTCGACCCCGACCCGGACCGCCCCGCCGAAGGTGCCGGTCGCGTCGGTGAACCGGCCGGCGTCGAGGCCGGCGGCGACCACCTGGCCGCGTTCCTCCCGGAGCACCGCCTGACCGGTCGCGGCGGGATCGGTCAGCACCAGCGCCACGGTCGGACCGACCGGGCTGGTGGCGAGGTGGCGCAGCACCGCAGCGTGCGCGACCAGGTCGTCCGCGCAGAGCAGGACCGGCTCGGTGGCGTGTTCGGCCAGCGTGGCCACCTCGGCCGGGTCGGCGGTGACCACGACCTGCCGGGCACCGGCCCGGCCCAACTGGTCGCGCAGCCGGTCGACCGGCGGTACGCCGTCGACCGGCTGGGCCTGACCGGGGTACGCGGAACGGGTGAGGATGACGGCCAGCGTCACGTCCGGACCACGTTGTTGTACGCGTCGAGCGCCTCGCGGACAGTGCCGTCGATCTCCAGCTTGCCGGCGTTGAAGTAGAGCCCCCGGTTGCAGAACCGGGTCAGGTCGCTCTCGTTGTGCGAAACCAGCACCAGCGAACGCCCCTCACCGAGCATCCGCTCGATGGTGGTGTAGCACTTCTTCCGGAACTCGGTGTCGCCGACCGCCATCACCTCGTCCATCAGCAGGATCGGGTGTTGCAGGTGGGAGATGACCGAGAACCCCAGCCGGACCTTCATACCGGACGAATAGTGCCGTACCGGGGTGTCGATCGCCTTCTCCACCTGATCACCGGCGAACGAGACGATGTCGTCGAAGTGGGTCTTCAGGTACTGCGAGCTGAGCCCGTGCAGGGACCCGACCAGGTGCACGTTCTCCCGGCCGGTGAGGTCGTTGGAGAACCCGGCGGAGAGTTCCAGCAGGGGCGCCACCTCACCGCGTACGGCGATCGTGCCCTCGTCCTGGATCAGCACCCCGGCGATCAGCCGGAGCAGGGTGCTCTTGCCGGTGCCGTTCTTGCCGATGACGCCGACCGCGTCGCCCGCCTGTACTTCGAACGACACGTTGCGCAGCGGCCAGAACTCGTTCGCCTTCGGCTGCCGCCCGCCCCGGTGGATGAACATCTCCCGCAGGCGCAGCTGACGCCGCCGGCCACGGACGAACTGGATGCCGAGGTTGTGCGCCTCGATGATCGGCTTGCTCACTACAGCTCCTTGAGCACGGCGGGCTCGAGCCGGCGGAAGACCCACCAGCCGCCGAAGAACAGCACCAGGCTGCCGACCACCGAGGTGGCGAGCAGTCCGGCGTCGGGGAATTCCGACGGGTACCAGATGGCGCGGAACAGCTCGAAGATGCCGACCAGCGGGTTCAGCTCGTAGATCGTCTTCACCCAGCCCGGCATGCCGGACTCCTGGACGAGCTGCAACGGGTAGATGATCGGGGTCCCGTAGAAGAGCAGCCGGGTGAACAGCCGCATCAGCCGGTCCACGTCGCGCAGCAGTACGTTCAGCGACGACAGCAGCAGCGCGACGCCGGTGAGCAGGATGGTCTGCAACAGCACCGCCAGCGGCAGCGACAGGAGTTCCCAGCCGAAGTGCAGTTCACCGAAGTACGCGGCGAGCACGACCAGTACCGGCAGGCCGGCGACGTACTCGGCGAACCGGCCGATCACCCGCCCGATCGGGAAGACCTCGCGGGGCACCTTCATCGTGGTGATCAACCGGGCCTGGCCGGTCAGCGCGCTGGTGGCCTCGCTGATCGCGGAGTTCGTCCACATCCAGGCGAAGATGCCGGTCACCAGGAACAGCGGGTACGAGTCCTTCGCCGGGCCGGCGTGGTTGCTGGTGCCGTAGAGCACACCGAAGACGAACCAGTAGATGGCACCCATGGCGAGCGGCTCGAGCAACGACCAGAAATAGCCGAGGAACGACTGCTGGTACTTGACCGCCAGGTCCCGGCGAACCAGCAGCCGTAGCGCGTTGCGATGGCTCCACACACCCGCGACGCTCGTTGTCATGGCCGCCTTCCCGAACCGGAAAATGATCGAGGGCGGCTGCGCCGGAAGGACCCACCGACGCGTCCGGTACGGATCACGTGACGACCTCTCCCGGTCACCGTCCGCGACCGCCCTAACAGCTATTGTGCTCCCGCGTCTCGTGCCGGAATCTCGGACACGGCACCCGGACCGCGGCTGCGGGCCCCGCCAGGGCGGGCCGCTGACGCGCCATAGGTTAGCAGTCGGTCAGCACGCTCGGTAGGCGGTGCCGGGCCTGCGCGAGCGCTGCTGAGCGCGGATCCATCAACCCTCAGCACTCGATGACATTGACCGCCAGCCCACCCCGTGCGGTCTCCTTGTACTTGACCTTCATGTCCGCACCGGTCTCCCGCATGGTCTTGATGACCTTGTCCAGGGAGACCGTGTGTACGCCGTCCCCGCGCAGCGCCAGCCGGGCCGCGGTGATCGCCTTGATGCTCGCCACCGCGTTCCGCTCGATGCACGGGATCTGCACCAGCCCGCCGACCGGGTCACAGGTCAGGCCCAGGTTGTGCTCCATCCCGATCTCGGCCGCGTTCTCCACCTGGGCCGGGGTCCCGCCGAGCGCCTCGGCCAGCCCGGCCGCCGCCATCGAGCAGGCCGAACCGACCTCGCCCTGGCAGCCGACCTCGGCCCCTGAGATCGAGGCGTTCTCCTTGAACAGCACCCCGATCGCCGCCGCGGCGAGCATGAAACGGACCACACCGTCCGGCGACGCGGTCGCGACGAACCGGGTGTAGTAGTGCAGCACCGCCGGGATGATGCCGGCGGCCCCGTTGGTCGGCGCGGTGACCACCCGGCCGCCGGAGGCGTTCTCCTCGTTCACCGCGAGCGCGAACAGGGTGACCCAGTCCATCACCCGCAGCGGGTCCTCCGACCCTCCGGTCCCCGACCAGCCGGCCCCGCGCTCGGTCGCCAGGGACCGCCGCAGCTCGGCCGCCCGCCGGCGCACCTTGAGACCGCCCGGTAGCACCCCGTCACGGTGGCTGCCCCGCTCGACGCACTCCTGCATCACCCGCCAGATCTCCAGCAGGCCGGTACGGATCTCGTCCGCCCCGCGCCGGGCGCGCTCGTTGGCGAACATCACCCCGCTGATCGAGAGCCCGGTCTCCTCGGTCACCTTGAGTAGTTCCGCCCCCGTGCTGAACGGGTACGGCACCCGGGTCGGGTCCGGCTTGATCCGGTCGGCACCGGCCGCCGCCTCGTCGACCACAAAACCGCCGCCGACCGAGTAGTACGTCCGGTCCCGTACCGCCTCACCGGTCTCGTCGTACGCGGTGAAGGTCATCCCGTTCGGGTGGAACGGCAGCGACCGGCGGCGGTGGAGTACCAGGTCACGGGCCGGGTCGAAGTCGATGGTGTGCGCACCGAGTACGGCCAGCCGCCCGGTCTCCCGGATCTCGGCCACCGTCGCGTCGACCCGGTCCGGGTCCACGGTCTCGGGTGCCTCACCGGCCAGCCCGAGCAGGACCGCCCGGTCGCTGCCGTGCCCGTGACCGGTGGCGCCGAGCGAACCGAAGAGTTCGGCGTGGATCCGGGTGGTCCCGACGAGCAGTCCGTCGGCCTTGAGCCCGGTGACGAACGTACGCGCCGCCCGCATCGGCCCCACCGTGTGTGAACTGGACGGCCCGATCCCTACCGTGAACAGATCGAAGACGCTGATCATCGATCCTCCTCCCGCCGCCCGCTCTGCCACATCCGGCTCCGTTGCCGTCGGGTCAGGCCAGCACCGAGCGGCGAGCCTACCCGTCATCCCAAGCATGCGTCCCGGGCGGCCAACCGGGGTAAGCACCTACGGGTACGGATGCGCCGAATCGCCCTCAGGGCGGAGGGCGTCCTGGATGTCGGTTCGTACGGTGGATACAGACGCGGCGGACGGCCGCAGAGTTGGGAGACGACGACCATGAGTCGCAAACTGGTACGACCCCGGGACCACCGGATGATCGCCGGAGTCTGCGCCGGGCTGGCCCGCCGCTTCGGTCTCTCCACCGGAGTGGTCCGGCTCCTCTTCGTGCTCTCCGTGATCCTGCCCGGTCCGCAGGTGCTGCTCTACATCGCGCTGTGGATCATCATGCCGAACGAGAACGCCCAGCAGGCGTACGTCGCCTAGCAACGCCGATCGGGGCCGTACCCGGCTGGGTACGGCCCCGATTCGTGGTCCTGCTCGTGTTCCGGGCGCCGGTCAGCGCCGGATGGCCACCACGACGTTCTGCGGCAGCTCGACGATGGTCCAGTCCGAGGTCGAGAACTGGTCCGGGGTGAACCGCAGGCTGCGCCAGGCCCAGCCGTCCGGCTGCTCGCTCAGCACGAAGACCTGGATCGGCCCGAACTCGCCGACGTTCGCCGCCTTGGCCGCGAACGCCGCCGGATCACGGGTCGAGGCGAGCTTCTCCACCTCGTCCAGCCGGTCGTCCCACCGGGACAGGGTGCTGCCGGCGGTCCGGTCGTTGTCCATGAAGCCGGGCCAGGGCAGGAACGAGAAGACCCGGTCGTCGGTGGCGAGGGTGATCGGCTGCGCCTTCGGCCCGAGTTCCCGTTCGACCGCCTGCTCGACCTCGGTGATCGGGAAGCCGGGGCGGCGACCCTCCTTCGGCGCGTAGGTCGGGTAGCCCCCACCGGGCAGCGGTTCGCTGTGCGCCATGATCGCGTACTTGCTGCCGCTCTCCGGCATCCAGGTGCTGGTGAAGCCGGCGGCGGTCCAGGCGAGCACAACGGCGAGCAGCGCCGAACCGGCCAGCCGGGGCGGGGTCAGCCGCAACCGGCGCAGCACGATCGGGGCGAGGTGGGCGATCACGAGGATGCCGGCGACGGTGAACAGGATCCCGTAGAGGCGGGCGGTGTAGTGCATGAAGCCGGTGTGCTGGGTCAGCACGTACCGGATCATCGACAGCACCCGGTAGCCGTACGCGGAGATGATCAGCAGGAGCAGCGGCCGGGCCCACCAGACCGAGCGCCACAGCCACACCAGGCCGACCAGCCCGACCAGTTGCAGCAGCCCGATCGGGTTGACGTTCAGGAACGGGAACAGGTCGGAGTTCAGCGAGCCGGAGACGTACAGGTCGGAGATCGACTGTCCGCCCTTGGTGAGGGTGGCCCAGCCGAACGGCACGATGTACCAGGACGCGACCACGAACGAGACCAGCACGATCAGGCCCAGCCGACGCAGGTACGCCCACCGGTCCGGCTCGGTCCGCCAGGCGATCACGATCAGGGCGATCAGGCCGATCGCCGCGTAGACCATCCACGCCTGGTAGGTGATCACGATGAAGCCGCCCAGGATGCCGGCGGGCAGCCAGTGCATCCGGCGCCGGGCCGGACGGGCGAAGACCTCCAACGCCCACGGTACGAAGATCGCCAGGGTCAGTACCTCGAACGCCTTGCGCGGGTCCGACCAGGTGATCAGCGTCAGGGCGGAGATGGCCACGGCCACCCACGGCCCGACCAGCCGGCGCCACATCAGGAACGCGGCGAGCACCGCCAGGGAACTGAAGAGCACCTCGGCGTCGGCGAGCAGGCGCCAGGCCGGTTCGTCCAGGACGACCGACGCCCGCCCGACCAGCCAGGCGTAGAACGGCGGGTACTCCGACGGGAGCCCGTGGACCAGGGTGTCGCTGGAGGCGATGGTGGTGGTGTAGCGCTCCGCCGAGGCCGACATCCGGCCCATGTCGCCGACCAGTCCGGCGAAGCCGAACGGGGTGCCGTTGAGGGCCGACCGGAGCATCAGCACGGTCCAGGCCGCGCCGAGACCGGCCGCCATACCGGCCACCGCCTCGCCGGACCAGCGCAGGGCCAGTACGAACACCGCGATGATCAGCAGGAACGCCGCCGCGAGTGGGATGGTGGACGCGCCCGCCGAGAACGGGTTCCGGTCGATCAGCCGGGGGATGAGGATCGCGACCGGGGTCGCCACGAGCCAGGTGAGTACGGCCACCGTGCCGCCGTTGCCCAGCCAGCCCGGCACCCGGCGACCCGTGGTCGCCGGCGCGTCGGCGGTGGTGGCGGCACTGGTCGCGGTCGTCCCGGTCGGCTCGACGGCTGCCGTCGAGTCGGCCGCGTTGCGGTCTTCGGTTGACACGTTCGCCTCGGGTGACTCGTCGGCCTGGTCCGGCCGAGCGGGGCCGGCCGGCTTGGCCGACCCGTCGGGCGTGGTCTGCAGCGTCACGGCGTCCTCAGCCGCGGGCCGAGGCGAGGTCGCTGTCGGTGCGCGCGTCGTCGACCGGGGTGACGGCGGCGTTCACGCTCGGGCTGACCCGGCGCAGGTTGAGCAGGCTGGCGAAGAGGCCGGAGAAGAGGACCGTCACGCCCAGGCCGATCACCGTGGACGAGGGAAGCACCACCCGCAGGGTCTCGGCGAGGTTCTGCTCACCGAAGCCGCTGGCTCCCCAGGCGGTGACGGCGAGAATCGACCCGGCCAGCCCGAGCAGGATCAGGAACAGCCCGGCGGCGGTGCAGGTCTCGAACCGCACCCATCTGCCCCACCAGGCCACCTGGTCCTGGTTGGTGATCCCCTCGGTGTGCCCGTAGAGCAGCGCGAAGACCCCGAAGAGCAGTAGTTGGGCACCGCTCAGTACGGCCAAACAGGTGTAGACCATGGTGCTGATGTCGAAGCCGACCCCGGCCACCTGCAGCGGCCCGAAGGAGAGCGTCGCGGTGCCGAGCAGGCCGAGCACGAACAGCACCAGCCCCGGCCAGATCAGCGTCTTGCGGGGGGCGAAGACCAGCAGGAAGCGCAGGTGACGCCAGCCGTCCCGCCAGGTACGCAGGTGCGGCGGCCGGCTGCGGCCGTCCTTCTGGAGCGTGGTCGGCACCTCGACGATGTCGTACTTGTTGAGCGCGGCCCGGACCACCAGCTCGGAGGCGAACTCCATGCCCGGCATGCAGAGCTGCAGTTCGCGGATGCGGTCCCGGTTGAAGCCCCGGATGCCGCAGTGGAAGTCGCCGACGTTGCGCAGCCCGAACAGCCGGCGCCCCAGCCAGGACAGCACCGGGTTGCCCAGGTAGCGGTGCAGCGGCGGCATCGCACCCTTGGCGATGCCGCCGCGGAACCGGTTGCCCATGACCAGGTCGTGCCCGGCGCGCAGTTCACGGATGAACGGCTCAAGACCGGACAGATCATACGAGTCGTCCGCGTCGCCCATGATGATGTACTTGCCGCGGGCCTGCTCGATGCCGTTGAGCAGGGCGCCGCCGTAACCACGGATGGGGGCGTGTGACACCCGGGCCCCCGCCCGGGTGGCGATCTCCTGCGAACCGTCGGTGGACCCGTTGTCGCTGACCAGCACCTCGCCCACCACGCCGAGTTCGGCCAGAGCCCGGACAGCTTTGGTGACGCAGATCTCCAACGTCTCTGCCTCGTTCAGGCAGGGCAGCAGGACGGTAACCTCGATCTCGTCTCCGGCAACAGAAAGTGCCACAGGCGTTTCTCCCGATTCGATTTCTCGGTGTGTCGATTGGCGAGGGGCCGGCGGCGAGGGCAGCGCGGTGCTCCGTCGGCCGCCTTCTCAAGACGCCGCTGGATCCTACCGCCACATCCCGCCCGCGTTGAGACGCCACCAGGGGACGCTAGGAGAATACCCGGCATACCTGGCTGACCTGGGATGACACCGAGTCATCGAACTCCTACGCTCAGGGAGCGGTATAGGTGACGGTCACCTTCTCGTAGCCGAGTGAGCGCAGCAGTCCCTCGAGCATTTTCCGGGTGTTCTCCTGGGCCCGGTCACCGAGTCCGCTGTCCCGAGCCGCGGCGGCGATGCTCTCCTCCGCCTTCTGGTAAACCTCGCGCTGCCGGTTCGGATCGCCACCGAAGACCTCGCCGAGCCGGTTGAGCAGCCCCCGATCCTCGGCGAATACGTAGCTCTTCTCCAGATCGAGATTGGTCTCGCCGAGTTGCGGTGCGGGCAACCGGATCTCCACCGACTTCCGATCGGCGGATTCGATCACTCCACCCTCGGAAATCTTCGCAAAGTCGACATATGACTCAACAGATCCCGCTCCGACAAAAAGGGTACGTTCGTTGAGCAGGAAGTCGGGGACGTACTTGCGGTCCTGCTGGAGGTCGATCACCACCTGGAGGTTGCCCTCGGCGGCCACGTACCGACTCAGGTCCTGGATCGACTTCAGCAACGGCGGCTGGCTGCGGTCGGTCGTCTCCTGCGCGAACGGGTTCCGCCAGCTCGGCCACAACCCGGTCGCCCGTACGCCGAGGAACAGCACCAGCACCACGACGAGCGCACCGGCCAGCCAGAACAGCCCACGCCCACGCTCCGGCGCGGTGACGATCACCGGCTCCGGCTGGGTGGGATCCGTCCCGTGGTCGTGATCCACCGGGTGGTCGGCGTCCTCGGCGTCGGCGGCCCAGCGCCGATCCGGGGCCGGGGCGGTCGGTGCCGCCTTGCCCTGCGCCGCCGGTGCCTTGCCCTGCGCGTACTCCGGGTACTCCCGGGTGGGCTCGTTGACATCTCCGCTACGGGACATCTGCCCTCACCGTCCTCATCAGACCGTTTGCCTGGTACAAACGGTACGGGTCGGGTACGACAACACGACCACTGCCGTACTTGTACCCGACGGGACGGTCAGTTGAACGCGGCGATCCCGGTCAACCGCTGACCGATCACCAACTGGTGGATCTCCGAGGTCCCCTCGTAGGTCAACACGGTCTCCAGGTTGCTGGCGTGGCGCAGCACCGGGTACTCGCCACTGATCCCGTTCGCGCCGAGGATCGTCCGGCACTGCCGGGCGATGGCCAGCGCCTCCCGTACGTTGTTCAGCTTGCCGACGCTGACCTGGTCCGGGCGCAGCACACCGTTGTCGGCAAGCCGACCCAGGTGCAGCGCGAGCAGGTAGCCCTTCTGCAACTCGACCGCCATGTCGGCGAGCTTGGCCTGGGTGAGCTGGAAACCGGCGATCGGTCGGCCGAACTGGGTCCGGTTGACCGCGTAGTCCAAGGCGACCTCCAGGCAGTCCCGGGCAGCGCCGAGCGCACCCCAGACGATCCCGAACCGCGCCTCGGTCAGGCAGGACAGCGGCGCCTTCAACCCGGTCGCCCCGGGCAACCGGGCCGCTGCCGGCAGCCTTACCCCGTCCAGGACCAGTTCACCCGTGGAGGATGCGCGCAGCGACATCTTGTGCCGGATCTCCCGCGCGGTCACCCCGGCACTGTCCAGCGGTACGACAAAACCGCGCACCCCGTCGTCGGTCCGGGCCCAGACCACCGCCAGGTCGGCCAGCGGGGCGTTGGTGATCCACATCTTGGTGCCGGTGAGCACCCAGTCGGTGCCGTCGCGGCGGGCCGTGGTCGCCATCGAGGCCGGATCCGAGCCGTGGTCGGGTTCGGTCAGGCCGAAGCAGCCGATCGTCTCGCCCGTCGCCATCGTCGGCAGCCAGGACTGCTTCTGCTCCTCGCTGCCGTACCGCCAGATCGCGTACATGGCGAGCGAGCCCTGCACCGACACCAGGGACCGCAGCCCGGAGTCGCCCGCCTCCAATTCCAGGCAGGCCAGCCCGTACGCGACCGCCGAGGCGCCGGCGCAGCCGTACCCGGTCAGGTGCATGCCGAGCAGGCCCAGTTTGCCGAACTCGACCGCCAGCTCGCGGATCGGCGCCTCGCCGGACTCGTACCACCCGGCGACGTGCGGGCGGACCCGGTCGTCGACCAGCCGGCGTACGACCGAACGGATCTGCCGCTCCTCCTCGGACAGCAGCGCGTCCAGGTCGAGCAGGTCCAGGGGCGGGGCGGGCGCGTTCACTGGGTCGCCCCGAGCACGAGCACCCGGGCGTGGATCTGGTTGCGCTGCTGCAACGCCGCACGGAGCGCCCGGTGCAGGCCGTCCTCCAGGTAGAGGCCGTTGTTCCACTGCACGACGTGCGGGAACAGGTCGCCGTAGAAGGTGGAGTCCTCGGCCAGCAGCTTGTCCAGAGCCAGCTCCCGCTTGGTGGTGATGAGCTGGTCGAGCCGGATCGGACGCGGCGGGATCTCCGCCCACTGCTTCAGAGTGAACTCGTGGTCCGGGTAGGGACGTCCGTCCCGAACCGCTTTGAAGATCACGACGGTACGCTCCCCTCCCCGTGGCCGAGCCGGCCCTGCCATGTGACCGTGCCAGTCTGACCGTGCCTCACCACGCCCGGTGACACCGGCACCAAACCGAAGGCCGGTGTCAGCCTAGCGACCGACAACGACATTGCGGTTTGTTCCCGGATGTCGATTTCGTTACTGCCCGTCCGGCAACTGCCGACCAACCGGTCAACTCCATTGACCGCGATGCACGACCTGTTCAACCGGGCGACGACCTCGATCCAACGACGGCGACCGATGGTCCGGAGCGCGATAACCGATGGTGATCGCCCCGATGGGAACAAATTCCTCCGGTACGCCGAACGCCTCCCGGTACGACGAAAGCCGCTCCGGCGGGATGCCGAAGAAACACGCACCGAGCCCTTCGTCAACCGCGGTGAGCAGCATCAAAAGAGCGGCGAAACCGGTGTCGACATACCAGTACGGCACCGGCCACCGGTTCTCGTCCCGATCGGCCCAGCCCTTGTCCGGTTCGGCGTACCGGTCCAGGTAGGCCGAGCGGTTGGCGTGCGGGACCACGATCAGCGGCGCCCGCCGCATCCCGTCGAGCCACCGCCCCCGCCCCGCCCGCGCCGGAGTCGCCGCGGCCCAGAACCGGTCCCGGTCCGGGGCGTCGGACAACACCAGGAAGCCCCAGCCCTGGGAGAACCCGGCCGACGGTGCCCGTACCGCGTGGTCCAGCAGTCGGTCGACCACCTCCGGCGGGACCGGTCGGTCCGGGTCGTAGTTGCGCACCATCCGCCGTCGCCGTACGACCTCCGCGAATTCCATCCGAGCGACCCGATGCCTATTCGGCGGCAGGGCGGATGCCCCAGCTCGCCCGCCAGGTCGCGCCGGGTGCCAGCACGATCACGTCCCGGCCGGACCGGAACGCGTCCGGCGGGCAGGTCATCGGCTCCACCGCGACCGAACGGCGGTACCGGTCCCCGATCAGGGTGTCGCCGGTGAACACCTGCCACCAGCCGAACGCCGGGTCCGCCCAGATGCTGACCGCCGGCTCACCGGCCGGGCCCGCGAGCGTCACGCTGGAGCCGTCCGGCCCCTGGTCGATGTCGCCGAAGGTGACGTCGAGCACCGCCTCGCCGATCCGCTGGGGCTCGGTGAAGTCGTACTCACTGCCGGTCACCTTCACCGCCCCGATCGGCAGCATCCGACCGTCGACGAGCAGCCGGCTGCGCCCCGGCACCCGCAGCCGCACCTCCTCGACCGGCACCCCCGGCAGCCGGAAGTACGGATGTACGGAGAGCCCGAACGGGCACTCCTGCGCGCCCAGGTTGGTCACCTCGTGCTCGGCGCGCAGCCCGTCCGGGCCGATCGACCACCGGGTGCTCAGCCGCAGCGGCCACGGGTAGCCGATCTGGGCCGGCAGCTCGCAGGCGACCGTGATCGCGTCCGGGGCCTGCTCGACCAGGTGCCAGGGCAGCCAGTTGACCAGCCCGTGGATGGCGGTGTGCTTGTCCGGCTCGGTCAGCGAGAGCTGGTACGCCCGCCCGCCGAAGCTGTACCGGCCGTCCCGGATCCGGTTCGGCCACGGGGCGAGCACATGCCCGGCACTGCCCGGCGAGACCTCGTCGTCGGCGTACCCGTCGAGGTAGTCCACCCCGCCGACCCGGTAGGCGCGCAGTCCACCGCCCACCTCCACCACGACGGCCTGCTGGTCGCCACCCGTGATCGTCCACTGTGTTCCGGACAGCGGGCGGGGCCCGGTCTCGACGTTGTCCATGCCGGGACGATATCGGTTGTCCCCGGCCACCGCCCGGTCACCCGCCGACCCGGCCACCAGCGAGTCAGTCCGCCGGGGTGGCCGGGGCCCGGTAGCGCAGCAGTGCAGGGAAGGCGAGCGCGAGCAGCGGGGCCAGCACGACAACCGCCAGCCCACCGCCGACCCAGGCGAACCCGACCCCGAGCGAGGAGGCCATCAGCCCGGCCCGCAGGTCACCGAGCCGGGGCCCACCGGCCACCACGGTGATGTTGACACCCTGCAACCGGCCGCGCATCCGGTCCGGTACGTAGACCTGCAGCATCGACTGCCGGAACACCGAGCTGACCAGGTCGGCGGCGCCGGCCAGGGCGAGCAGCCCGACCACCAGCCAGAGCTGGTGCGCCAGACCGGCCAGCGCGATGCTGATCCCCCAGCCGACCACCGCGACAACCAGGGCCAGGCCCTGGCGCTGGATCCGCCCGATCCAGCCCGAGGTGAGCCCGCCGAGCACCGATCCGATCGCGATCGCGCTGTAGAGCAGGCCGATCGCCGCACCGCCGCCGAACCGTTCCTCCGCCACCTCGGGGAAGAGGCTGCGGGGCATGGCCAGGACCATCGCGATCAGGTCGATGGCGAAGGAGAGCAGGAGCAGGGGCGTGGTGGCCAGGTAGTGGAAGCCGTCCGCGATGGTGCGCAGGCCGGACCGGCGGGCGGGCGGCGCGGCGGCGTCACCCTCGGTCGCGTCCTCGACCAGGGGCGCCAGCGACGGCAGCCGGTAGGTGGCCCAGAGCGAGACGGTGAACAGCACCGCGTCCACCCCGTACGCCAGCGGCAGGCCGGTCGCCGGGGCCCAGGCGGAGAAGATCAGGCCGGCGGTGAGCGGACCGGCGACCCCGGCGGCCTGCGAGGTGGTGAAGCCGAGGGTCAACGCGGCCGGCACCAGCCGGGTCGGCACCAGCCGGGTGATGATCGCCTGGCGGGCCGGTGAGCTGATCCCGAACGCGGCCGACTGGACCGCGACCAGGGCGAGCAGCAGCACCGGACTGCCCACCCGGAACACCGCCTGGAGCAGCAGGCCGAGGGTGGTGGCCCAGAGCAGGGTGGTGCTGACCAGCAGCAGCTTGCGCCGGTCGACCAGGTCGGCGACGGCTCCGCCCCAGATGCCGAAGATCACCAACGGCACCAGGGTGGCGACCCCGAGCAGGCCGACCCAGAGCGAGTCGCGGGTCAGGCTGTACATCTCCACCGGTACGGCGACCGCGGTGAACTGCATGCCGTACATCGACACGCCGTTGCCGATCCACAACCGGCGGTACGCGGGCACCCGGAGCGGGCGTACGTCGATCGCCCACCGCGACGGTGTCTTCTCGCTCTTGTCCGCCGCGAGCGTTTGCTTGTCTGCTGCGAGTTTCCGGTCTTCGAGGCTCTGCTGACCGCTTTGCGGGTCTTCGACGAGCTGCCCGGAGTCCTGCGCGGAGCCCGGTTCGGAACTCATGGTGCCAGTCGTTCGATGATCCACCCCTGTTCGTCGCCTCGACGGTAGCGCAGCCGATCGTGCAGCCTGCTGGTCCGTCCCTGCCAGAACTCCACCGTCTCCGGCAGCACCCGCAGGCCGCCCCAGTTCGGCGGCGGTGGAATCGGGTCATCGTCGCCGAACCGGTCCACAACCGCCCGGTAGCCGGCGTCGAGGGTCTCCCGGTCCGGGAGAACCCGCGACTGTGGGCTCGCCCACGCCCCGAGCCGGGAACCGCGTGGCCGGCTGTCGAAGTACGCCTCGGTCTCGGCCCGGTCCACCGGCTCCACCGCCCCGCAGACCACCACCTGGCGTTGCATCGGGAACCACGGAAAAACCAGGCTCGCGTACGGATTCGCGAACGCTTCGAGGCCCTTGCGCGACCCGTAGTTGGTGAAGAACACCAACCCGCGCTCGTCGTACCCCTTGAGCAGTACGGTCCGCCCGCTCGGCCGACCGGCGGCATCCGCGGTGGCGACCACCATCGCGTTCGGCTCGGGCAGGCCGGCGGCGACCGCGTCGACGAACCAGCGGTCGAACTGGGTGTACCAGTCGGCTGCCAGATCGGCGCGGTGCAGGCCGCGTTCGCCGGAATAATCGCGGCGAATACCCGCTGGTGGAACTGTGTCTCCCGTCACCCCGCCATCTTGCTGTACCCGCTTCGACCTGCGCGAACCGGCATCGGCCAGGTAATTTGCCGGCAGTCGATGGATCCGCGCCGGGTGCCCGGCCACACCTGTGTTGTGCGTAGCACAACCCGTTCGGGTCGCAAAGTTAGTTACTCACCAGGCAAGATGGCACGAAATACATCCCTGAGGGTCGCCTAAGGAGCTCCGGTTACGCCGATGAGCCCCGGGTGTACGGACGATGCAGATCCAGGAGAGCGAAATGTCCGACTTCAAGCCGGGGCTGGAAGGCGTGATCGCCTTCGAGACCGAGATTGCCGAGCCCGACAAAGCGGGTGGCTCGCTGCGCTATCGAGGCGTTGACATCGAGGATCTGATCGGACAGGTCTCCTTCGGCAACGTGTGGGCGTTGCTGGTGGACGGCCGGTTCGGCCCCGGTCTGCCGCCGGCCGAGCCGTTCCCGGTGCCGGTGCACTCCGGCGACATCCGGGTGGACGTGCAGTCCGCGGTCGCGATGCTCGCCCCGTACTGGGGTCTCGACCAGCTCCTCGACATCAACGACGAGCAGGTACGCGAGGACCTCGCCCGGGTCTCCGTCACCGCCCTGTCCTTCGTCGCCCAGTCGGCCCGTGGCCTGGGCCTGCCGGCGGTGCCGCAGAAGGAGATCGACAAGGCCCAGACGATCGTCGAGCGGTTCATGAAGCGCTGGCGCGGCGAGCCGGACCCCCGGCACGTCAAGGCGGTCGACGCGTACTTCATCTCCGCCGCCGAGCACGGCCTGAACGCCTCCACCTTCACCGCCCGGATCGTCGCCTCCACCGGCGCCGACGCGGCGGCCTGCATCTCCTCCGGCATCGGGGCGCTCTCCGGCCCGCTGCACGGCGGTGCGCCGTCCCGGGTGCTGCACATGATCGAGGCGGTGGAGCGCAGCGGCGACGCCGAGGGGTACGTCAAGGGCGTACTCGACCGGGGCGAGCGGCTGATGGGCTTCGGCCACCGGATCTACCGGGCCGAGGACCCGCGGGCGCGCGTGCTGCGACGTACCGCCAAGGAACTGGGCGCCCCCCGGTTCGAGATCGCCGAGGCGCTGGAGAAGGCCGCCCTCGCCGAGTTGCAGGCCCGCAAGCCGGACCGGGTGCTCGCCACCAACGTCGAGTTCTGGTCCGCGGTCGTGCTCGACTTCGCCGAGGTGCCGGCGCACATGTTCACCTCGATGTTCACCTGCGCCCGGATGGGCGGGTGGAGCGCGCACATCCTGGAGCAGAAGAAGCTCGGCCGGCTGGTCCGCCCGGCCGCCCGGTACACCGGTCCGGGCACCCGCAAGCCGGCCGACGTCGAGGGCTGGGACGCGGTCGTCCACAACGTGTGATCCCGACCACGCTGGTGGCCCATCCGACTCCGGTCGGGTGGGCCACCGCCGTTTCCGCCCCACGGTTGTGGCGGACGACTCACCGGGGCGGTGGGACTGCACCGGGTCAGGGGCTCGGGTAGTGCGAGGATGAGGGCTCGGCAGCGTCGCCGGACATCCATGGATCCGGCTCGCGGCGCCCCCGCTGCCCGTGCACCCGGAGCCCCCGCCTCCCAGGTCGGGCCGCGCCGGCCCATCGGAAGGATCGTCGATAACCGTGGCTGACCCATCGACCATCAGGATCCCCGACGAGTTGAAACCCGCCGACGGCCGGTTCGGTGCCGGCCCGTCCAAGATCCGCCCGGCGGCCGTCTCCGCGCTCGCCGACGTGGCGACGACGTTCCTCGGCACCTCCCACCGGCAGCGGACCGTACGCGACCAGGTCGCCCGGCTGCGCCAGGGCCTCGCCGACTTCTTCTCCCTGCCCGAGGGATACGAGGTCGTCCTCAGCAACGGCGGCACCACCGCCTTCTGGGACGTCGCCACCTTCGGTCTGGTCCGCGACCGGGCCCAGTTCGCCAACTTCGGCGAGTTCGGCGCCAAGTTCGCCAAGGCGGTCGGTGACGCACCGTTCCTCGGTACGCCGACCGTCCGCAAGGCCGAGGCCGGCTCCGCCCCGGCGCTGGTCGCCGAGGCCGGTGTGGACGTCTACGCCACCCCGCAGAACGAGACCTCGACCGGCGTGGCGGTGCCGGTCCGCCGGGTGGCCGGCGCCGACCCGGACTCGCTCCTGCTGGTCGACGCGACCTCCGGCGCGGGCGGGCTCGACGTCGACGTACGCGAGACCGACGTCTACTACTTCGCCCCGCAGAAGTGCTTCGCCTCCGACGGCGGCATCTGGATCGCGCTGATGTCCCCGGCCGCGCTGGCCCGCGCCACCGAGATCAAGGAGTCGGGGCGCTACATCCCGGCCTTCCTCGACCTGGTCACCGCGGTCGACAACTCCCGGCTGGAGCAGACCTACAACACCCCGGCGCTGGCGACCATCTTCCTGGCCGCGGAGCAGACCGACTGGATGAACAAACAGGGCGGGCTGGCCTGGGCTGCCAAGCGCACCGCCGAGAGCGCCGCCATCCTGTACGGCTGGGCCGAACGCTCCGAAGTGGCGACACCGTACGTGATCGACCCGGCGCTGCGCTCGAACGTGGTCGCCACGATCGACTTCACCGATCGGGTGGACGCCGCCGCGATCGCCAAGGTGTTGCGGGCCAACGGGATCGTGGACACCGAGCCGTACCGGAAGCTGGGCCGCAACCAGCTCCGGGTGGCGCTCTACCCGGCGGTCGAGCCGGCCGACGTGGAGGCGCTGACCGCCTGCATCGACCACGTGGTCGCCGCGCTCTAGCACCCGCCGGACCCCCACCGACGGTTCCCGTGGTCCAACCCGGAGTGCCCGGACGCGTACCCTACGAACGCGTCCGGGCCACCCGGTCGGCCGGGCGGGTGTCGGATGCCCGGCTGCACGGGGTGTTCATTGATCATTCGTGCAGCTCACCCACGACATGCGGGCGTGGCATCCCCCACGCGCGGGCGGACCGGCGTACCGTGTGGCGAGGACGCCCGGGTGGCTGGCTCGTGGCGTGGGCCGAGCAAGCGGGACGGAGGCAACGCGATGCGACCGGTACGCTTCGTCGCCCTCTCCGAGGACGGCCAGGCTTTGGTGCTCGCCGACGAGGTGGGCCGCCTGCTCGCGCTCCCCATCGACGAGCGGGTTGCCACGGTTCTGCACGCCGAACCGGGTGGCACTCCCCTGACGGTGGTCTCCCCGGCACAGGACCCGGTGGCCTCACTGTCGCCACGGGACATCCAGGCCCGGATTCGCGCCGGCGAGTCCGCCGAGGACGTCGCCCGGATCGCCGGGGTCCCGGTCGACCGGGTGCTGCGTTACGCCGGCCCGGTCCTGCAGGAGCGGGCGATGGTGGCCCAGCACGCGCGGCGTACCCGGCTGAAGAACTCGGAGAAGAGCGTTCCGCTCGCCGAGGTGGTCGACGGCCGGTTGGCCCAGCACAGCATCGACACCGAGAAGATCTCCTGGGACGCGTACCGGCGCGACGACGGCACCTGGCGGATCATCGCGAGCTGGCCGTCCGGCAAGGCCACCGCGCAGGCCGTCTGGGACCTCGACAAGACCCGGCAGATGGTGTCCCCGCACGACGACATGGCGCAGTACCTGTGCGCCGAGCGGCCGACGCCGATCCTCGGCCAGGAGCCGTCGCCGGAGCGGGGCGGACACGGGCTGCCCGGCCCGACGCGGGTCGAGCCGACCCGTGGTGGGCACGGTCTGCCGGCCGCCACCGGCGACCAGCACGCCCCCCGCCCGACCCGGGACCCGATCCGGGCCGGCCGGGACGCGCTGCTCGCCTCGCTCGACCGTCCACTCGGGTCAAGTGCCGGTCGCGGGCTCGAGCCGGTCTCCCCCGCCGCCCACACCAACTACGAGGCGCCCCGGCCACGGCCGGTCGCCGGTGGTGCCGCGGCACTGCTCGGCGGGGGCCAGGGTTCGGCCTTCGACGACGACGCGGACCTGCCCAAGGAGGTCCCCGCGGTACCGTCGCTGGCGGTGCTCCGGCCCCGTCGGACCACCGCACCGGCGGCCACGAACGAGACCACCGACCAGTCCGGCAAGCCCCGCAAGCGGCTCCCGAGCTGGGACGACGTCCTGTTCGGCAGCGGTCCCGCACAACGCGAAACCTCCTGACGGCACTCCCCGCCGCGCGCCGATCTTCTTGATCGACATCTACCGTTGGCGCGTGGCAGGGTAGGGAGATGGAATACACGACACTCGGCCGTACCGGCCTGTCCGTGAGCCGCCTCTGCCTGGGCACGATGAACTTCGGGCCACAAACCAGCGAACCCGACAGCTTCGAGATCATGGATCGGGCGCTGGAGCACGGCATCAACTTCTTCGACACCGCGAACGTCTACGGTCAGCGGCTCGGCGAGGGCTGGACCGAGCAGATCATCGGTCGCTGGCTGGCCCAGGGTGACGGCCGACGGGACAAGATCGTGCTGGCCACCAAGGTCTACGGCCGGATGGGTGACTGGCCCAACGAGCGCGGGCTCTCCGCCCGGCACATCATCCGCTCCTGCGAGGAGTCGCTGCGCCGGCTCCAGACCGACTGGATCGACCTGCTCCAGATGCACCACGTGGACCGGACCACCCCGTGGGAGGAGATCTGGCAGGCGATGGAGACGCTGGTCGCCCAGGGCAAGGTCCAGTACGTCGGCTCCTCGAACTTCGCCGGGTGGCACCTGGCCGCCGCCCAGGAATCGGCCACCCGGCGGCACTTCCTCGGGCTGGTCTCCGAGCAGAGCATCTACAACCTGTTCACCCGGGCGGTCGAACTCGAGGTCATCCCCGCGGCCCAGCACTACGGCATCGGGATCATCCCCTGGTCGCCGTTGCAGGGCGGGCTGCTCAGCGGGGCGATCCGCAAGCTGGCCGAGGGTGGGGCCGAGCGGTCCAGGGCCGAGCGGGTCACCGAGGTCCTGGCCCAGCACCGTACGACCATCGAGGCGTACGAGAAGCTCTGCGCGGACCTGGGCAGCGACCCGGCCGACGTCGCGCTCGGCTGGCTGCTCTCCCGTCCCGGGGTGACCTCGCCGATCATCGGCCCGCGTACCGTGCAGCAGCTCGACGCGAGCCTCGGTGCGCTGGAGGTCGACCTCTCCGAGGAGACCCTGGCCCGGCTGGACGAGCTGTTCCCGCCGGTCGGCAAGGGTGGCGCCGGCCCGGAGGCCTGGGCCTGGTAACGACGCCCACGGTGGCCTGGCCCTACAGCGACCAGGCCGCCAGGCGTTCGTAGACCGGCCGGGGGCCGGGGTGGCTGCGTACCAGCACCATCTCGGTCACCGGCCAGGTCGGGCCGAGGTAGCCGTCCAGCACCGCCCGGTCCGCCTCGACGGCCTCCGGGGAGACCCGCCTTCCCGGCCGGGCCAGGGTGAGGTGCGGGACGTACGGCCGGGGGTCGGACGGCAGCCCGATGGTGGCGAGTTCCCGTCGGGTGGCCAGGCTCACCGCGTGCAGGGCGTCGACGTCTCCGCGCACCCCCACCCAGAGCACGGTGTCCGGCGCCACCCCGAACAGACCGCCCCCGCCCAGCGACAACCGGGGTACGCCGACGATCTCCACCGAGCCGTCGGTGCCGAGTGGAGGCCGCCAGGTCCGGGCCGCCCGGTCCAGCGCCGACCGCACCTCGGATAGCCGGGTGTCGGCCACCTCGCCGATGAAGACCACGGTCAGGTGCAGTTTGTCCGGCGGAGTCAGCCGTACGTCGACACCGGACGCGTGTGCCGTACCGACCCGCAGCCGGGCCAGTTCCCCGGTCAGGTCGGCCAGCGCCTCCGGCGACGGGTAGATCGCTACGAACAGGCGCACCGGCGCACCCCGCTCGGTGCCGGCGCGCTCATGGCCGGGAGGGTCGGTCGGCGGTGGACAGGACCAGGCCGGCGGCCTGCAACTCGCCCTCGACCCGTACCCGTTCGATCTCCCGGTCCAGCCCGTCGAGGTCGGCCAGGTGCTCGGCCACCCCCAGGTAGCGGCTGGCCACCCGCAACTGCTCGTCGTACGCCCGCAGCAGCTCGCCGTGCGCCGACCGGGACCGGGGCGGCCGTCCCAGCCGCTCACCGCCGAGCCGGCGCAGGTCGGCGGCGACCTGCTCGATCGCGGGCCCGCCCGGCCGGTCCAACTCGGACGGATCGAGGTGATTCGGCCCCGCCCCGGCCCGGAACGTACGGTCGAGGCGGTCGAGTTCGCGCCGCTGCCGCCGCCCGGTACGCCGGTTGACCGCCTCAGCCGCCAGCCAGGTGACCAGTTCGTCGGCGAAGAGGACCCCGGCGACGAGCGCCGGAAGGCAGACCAGTGACAGGAGTGCCAGGGCCAGCACGAAAACCTGCACGACGGCCATCCTCCGACGCTAGGCCCCACGATCGGGGCACGCCACCGATTTGCAAAGTGAGCCGGGTCGCTACTGGGTTGCCGCGCCCAGGACGGCGCGGAAAGTGTCTGCCGCGTGGCGGTCACCGGTGCGGCGTACGGCGTGGTCGGGGGTGCGGCGCCAGAGCCAGAGCAGCAGCTCCTGCGGAGCGCCGCTGATCGTGGTGTGCACCGGTTGGTCCGCCGAACCCGGCTCGACCGTCGCACCGGTGGCGTCGAGACCAAGCAGCCAGCTCTGCTCGCCGGTGGTCACCAGCACCCGCAGCGCCGAGTCGGGCAGCACCTCGGCGAAGCCCTCCGGCCAGCGCCGGATGCCGTAGGCCAGCATCACCCGGAGCATCTCGTCGATCCCGTCGTGGGCGAGGTCGTCGGGGATGTCGGCGATGGAGGTCCCGGCGGCAAGCTCCGCGTCGACGCGGTGCACCACGGTCTCCTGCGCCATCCGGCGGATCCAGAACGCCACCGTCTGGTCCGGTTCGTACCAGGTGTACGCGGGCGAGCCGGGGCTGCGGGTGGCGAACTCGCCGCGCAGTTCCGCGTACGCCCGGTCGAGAAGGTCCAGTGGCGACTCGCCGGACAGGTCCGGCGGCCAGGCCTGCGGCGCGGACCCGGTCCGCATGCAGGCGACCTTGTGCAGGTAGACCTGGGCCACGTGGCGGGTCAGGTCCTCGACGCTCCAGTCCGGGCAGGTCGGCACCTTCTCGGCCAACCCGCTCGCCGCGACCTCGGCCAACCGCGCATGGTCGATCGCGAGACGCTCCAGATAGCGCGACGTTTCCATCACACCAACCAATCAGACACCTACGACAGTTCCCACCACCATGACGGTCGGGAAGGGCCCCTTCCGGTCCGGAATTCGGGAACCAGGGGCCCTTCCCCGATCAGTTGGCGTCGGCGGGTACGACGTAGAAACGGGGCAGCGGGGCGATCCGCAGCCGGAGCCGGGAACCGTCGTGACGCAACTGCCAGAGCACCGCCAGCAGGGCGGCGGCCAGCGAGATGAGCCCGCCGATCCAGATCGCGGCGTTGGCACCGGCGTGCTCGGCGACCCACCCGATCACCGGTGCGCCGACCGGGTTGGTGCCGAGGAAGACCAGCACCCACAGGGCCATCACCCGGCCCCGGAACGCGGCGTCGACACCGAGCTGGACCCGCTGGTTGGACGCCTGGGCGAAGTAGACCATCAGGAAGCCGGCCGGCACCAGCAGCACCAGGACCAGCCAGTACGTGGTCGCCACCCCGACCAGGGTGCCGGCGATGGCGCAGGCCACGGCGGCACCGAGGACCACCCAGACCGACGGGCGGCTACGCCGGCCGCTCCCGGCCAGGGCGCCGCCGAGCGCGCCGACGGCCAGTGCCGTGGTGAACAGCCCGAACGAGGCCGCCCCGGTGTTGAAGACGGTCTTGGCGAGCGCGGCCAGGGTGATCTGGAAGTTGAACAGGGTCATCCCCATCACCGACATCAGCACCATCGGGAGCACCAGGTCGGGCCGGACCCGGACGTACCGGAGGCCGTCGATGACCTTGGCGGGGGCGCGTTCGTCCATCGGCGGCAGGGCTTCGCGGTGCAGTTCCTCGCCGCGCATCCGGACCAGGCCGATCAGCGGGGCGAGCGCGCCGAAGACGCTGATCAGGAAGACCAGTCCGACGTCGAAGAGGGCGATCGCCACACCGGCGACGGCCGGGCCGATGATCCGGGCGGAGTTGAAGGTCGCGGCGGAGAGGGAGAGCGCGTTCGGCAGCAGCGGGGTGCCGACGAGTTCGGAGACGAAGGACTGGCGTACCGGCGTCTCGACCGCGTTCGCCGTACCGAGCAGGGCGGCGAAGACGAAGACGTGCCAGAGCTCGATCACTCCGGTGACCACCAGCAGGCTCATGCCCAGCGCCAGCACGCACCAGGCGGCGTTGGCGATGAAGAGCAGCAGGCGCTTGTCGTACCGGTCGGCCAGGCGGCCGGAGAAGAGCGTGAGCAGCAGTACGGGGGTGAACTGCAGCGCGGTGACCCAGCCGAGCGCGGTCGCCGAGTTGTCGGAGAGATCGAGTACGAGCCAGTCCTGCGCGGTGAACATCATCCACACGCCGATCAGCTTGGTGAGCTGACCGATCGCGAACAGCCGGTAGTTTCGAACCTGCAGGGACTGGAAGGTGGTACCTAGTTTTGCCCGCACTCGGGGTGCGCCTCCTCGGGTCGTACGCGTCATCCACAGCGGACGAAGCGGACCCGGTGAGCGGCGCCGATCAGGCGCGAGCCACCTTCTGCAGGATCGCCGCGGCCAGCCGCAGCGTTTCCCGTTCCTCCGGGGTCAGCTCGGCGAGCCGGTGGCCCAGCCACTCGTTGCGGGCCCGCTCGAAATCGGCGAACACCGCGCGGCCGGACTCGGTCGTCGAGAGAATGACCTGTCGTCCGTCGGTCGGATGGGGAGTGCGGCGTACCAGGCCACGCTCCTCCAGCTTCGCGACGATCTTGGTCATCGTCGGTGGCTGCACCCGTTCGGTGTCGGCCAACTCACGCGGACTCAGCGCACCCGCCAGCTCGAGGCTGGTCAGGGCGGACAACTGGGTCAGCGTCAGTTCACCGACCGGCCGGGACTGCCGGACCCGTCGATTGAGCCGGGTGATCGCATCGCGCAGCAAACTTGCCAGCTGCGCAGGTGGCACACGTTGCGCCATCACCGTCCGCTCCGTCACGATAGTTAGCCTAACTAATAAGCCTTGCTAACGACCACTGTTATGACCACGGTCACCGAACCCGCGAACGGGCGGGGGACCCGGTGACCACCAGTTTCCCCCGCCCGTGCCAGGTACCCGCAACCGGTCAGCCGATCAGCGTCTCGATCGGGCCACGCAGGAAGTACAGGACGAAGAGCACGGCCACGCCGTACAGGAGCGGGTGCACCTCGCGGGCCTTGCCCCGGGCCAGCTTCAGTACGACGAAGGTGATCACACCCGCACCGATCCCGTTCGAGATCGAGTACGTGAACGGCATCAGCACGATGGTCAGGAAGGCCGGTACGGCGATCTCGTAGTCGGTCCAGTCGATGCTCCGTACGCCGGTCATCATCAGGAAGCCGACCACCACCAGCGCGGTCGAGGCGGCCTCGAACGGCACCACCACGACCAGCGGGGCCAGGAACATGGCCAGCAGGAACAGCGCGCCGGTGACCAGGTTCGCCACCCCGGTACGGGCACCCTCGGCCACCCCGGCCGCGCTCTCGATGTACGAGGTGTTGCTCGACGTGCTCGCCGCCCCGCCGGCCGCCGCCGCGATCGAGTCGACCAGCAGGATCTCCCGCGTACGCGGGGGTGTCTGGTTCTCGTCCAGCAGGTCGCCCTCCTGCGCGACCGCCACCATCGTGCCCATGGTGTCGAAGAAGTCGGTGACCAGGAGGGTGAAGACGAACATCAGCGCGACCAGCCAACCGGCGGTCGACCACGAGCCGAGCACGTTGAAGTTGCCCAGCAGGGAGAGGTCCGGGGTGTCCAGCACGGTGGACGGCAACTCCGGCACGTTCAGCGACCAACCCGAGGGGTTCGGCTTGCCGTCGACGAACGACGGGCCCACGTTGGCGATCGCCTCCACCACGAGAGCCAGCACGGTCGAGGCGACGATGCCGATCAGGATCGCGCCCCGCACCTTGCGTACCACCAGCACCAGGGTGATCAGCAGACCGAGCACGAAGACCAGCGCCGGCCAGGTGACCAGCTTGCCGTTGATGCCCAGGCCGACCGGGACGGTGGTGCCGGCGGCGTCCGGGATCCGCCGGACGAACCCGGCGTCGACCAGCCCGATGATGGTCAGGAACAGGCCGATGCCCACCCCGATCGCGGTCTTGAGCTGGGTCGGCACCGAGTGGAACACGGCCGTACGCAACCCGGTCAGCACCAGGATCGCGATGATCACACCCTCGATCACCACCAGGCCCATCGCGTCGGCCCAGGTCATCTGCGGGGCGATCTCGTACGCGACCAGGGCGTTCACGCCGAGGCCGGCGGCCAGGGCCAGCGGGAACCGGCCGACCACCCCCATCAGGATCGTCATCACCCCGGCGACCAGGGCGGTTGCGGCGGCCACCGCCGGAATGGCCAGCCGCTGCCCGTTCCCGTCGACCGCGTTGCCGAGGATCAACGGGTTGAGCACCACGATGTAGGCCATCGTGAAGAAGGTGGCGAGGCCGCCCCGGATCTCGCGGCTGATCGTCGAGCCACGGGCGGAGATCTCGAAGTACCGGTCGAAGCCGTTCGGTGGGGGTGTGGTCGCCGGCGGGGCGCCGGCTTCCGTGGAGGTGGTCGTCATATGGGTACCTCGCATGCAGCGATCAAGGGGGTTTGATCCGCGCATCGTCCCAGACGACCGGTTACCGGGAAAGTACGTTCCGGTTACGAAGTTCGATCCCTGCCCACGGGTACGCTGATCACGTGCCGGAGCAGCAGCAACCGCGGCCGGAGCCGCTCGACCCACCGATGGTCCCGTTCGCCGTCGGCGGCATCGTGATCTGGGCGGTGGTCGGGCTGGTCCTGCTGATCTTCTTCAACGACTGGCTGACCGAGCACGGTCACCGGGACTGGCTCTGGACCTGCCTGGCCGGTTTCCTGGTCGGCTTCCCCGGACTGGCCGTGATGCTGCGGCACGACGCCAACCGCCGTCGCCGCCGGGCCGGCCAGCAGCACTGACCGGCACCCGGTCCGGTCAGCCGTGGCCGTACGGCTCGGCGGGCTCCTCGCTGGCCACCGAACCGGGCGCCCGGCTCACCGAGACCGCCTCGACCTCGTTGTCGTCGTAGATCGTCGGCAGCTCGTCCACCGGCGTCTCGACCGTGTCGAGCATGGTCTCCGAATGCGCCCCGCACCCGTGGTCCGCACTGACCGCCCGGCCGTCGTCGGGGGCGTAGAAGTTGCCGCAGACACCGAAGGCCTGGCGCATGGCGCCGGCCAGGGGCAGGTAGAAGCCGCACGTCCCGCACCGGGCGGTACGGGGAGCGGCGGCGGAGATCGGCGCGGTCGGGCCGTGGTCGCCGTCGTACCAGCGCTGCGCGGTCTCCTCCCGGCCCTCCTTGGACATCACCCTGGACCGGCCGAGCCCGAGTTCCCAGACGGTCTCCTCGACCGCCGGGTCGTCGGAGAGGACGTAACCGGGTACGAGCCGGTCGTCGTCGGCCGGGGCCGGGAGCAGGTCGCCAACACCCAGGTCACCCGGCTGGAGCCGTTCCTGCCAGGGCAGCCAGCTCGGCGCCAGCAGGGCGTCCGGGCCGGGGAGCAGGACCGTCTCGCAGATGGTCACCTGCTTGCTGCGCGAGACCCGGGTGACGGTCACCGCCCAACGCCAACCCCGGTAGCCGTCGAGCAGACATTCGAAGAAATGGGTAACCAGGCGTTCACCCTCGGCAACCACCTCCAGGTGATCGCCGACATCGGTCGGCTCCACCTCGGTGATGCCGGCCCGCGCCACCTCAACGGCAGCGGCACAAACCTGGTCGAGACGGGCTGCGCGAGCGCCGACGGTCCTGGTCACATGCTCATTCTTCCCTATCCCGTCAGCCTGGCGGCAGGGACTCCCCGTACACGTTCTCGCGCCACATCCTCCGGGCGTGCGCCGGATGGGCGAGGATGGTGCACATGCCGCTGTTCAACCGCCCCAAGGGGTCGTTCCTCGGGCGTGCCCTCGGTAGGACGATCCGGGGCACCCGCGCGGTCCTGCGCGGGACATTCCGGGGCGGCGCCTGGATCACCCGAGGCGCCGGGCGGGTACGGACCAGGGGCGCCGGCGGCGAGACCGGCATGGTGCGCCTGTTCGACCTGCACGCCGTCTCGTGTGCCGGGGACGTACTGATCACGATCGGGCTGGCCGGAACGATCTTCTTCAACGCCCCGCTCGGCGAGGCGCGGGGCAAGGTCGCCCTCTACCTGCTGATCACCATGGTCCCGTTCGCGCTGCTCGCCCCCGTGGTCGGCCCGCTGCTCGACCACTTCCGGCACGGCCGCCGGTACGCGCTCGCCGCCACCATGCTCGGCCGCGCCTTCCTGGCCTGGTTGATCTCCGACTACATCCACGGGTTCGGCCTCTACCCGGCCGCGTTCGGCGTACTCGCCCTCTCCCGCGCGTACGGGGTGGCCCGGTCGGCCGCCGTACCCCGGCTGCTTCCCGCGGGGATCGGGCTGTCCCAGGCGGGAGCACGGGCCAGCGTCTACGGCACCATCGCCGGCGCCGTGGTGGCCCCGCTGGGCCTGGCCGCGTTCTGGCTCGGTCCACAGTGGCCCCTCCGGGTCGCCTCGGTGATCTTCCTGGTCGGGATGGTGATCGCGCTCCGGCTGCCGCCACGCGCCGACTCCGAGCCGCCGGAGGCGGTGCCCCGGGCGTGGCGCGGGATCTGGCGGGGCAACGGCACCGGGGCGCTGAGCGGCGGTCCGGGCGGTCGACTGGTGATCGGCACCCTGGTCGGCGGCGCCACCCTGCGCGGCCTGTACGGCTTCCTCCTGCTCTTCCTCGCCTTCGCGATCAAGAGCGGCGACGTGACCACCGTCGTCCTCGGGCGGAACCTCTCCGACCAGGCCGCACTGGGTCTGGTCGGCGGGGCACTGGTGATCGGGACCTTCCTGGCCACCGCGCTCGGCACCCGGCTGCGCATCCACCGGCCGACCGCCATCCAGTCCAGCGGCCTGGTCATCGTCGCCGCCCTGGCGGTGCTGACCACGGTCGAGTTCTCGCTGCTCACGGTCGCCCTGCTCTGCCTGGTCACCGCCCTGGTCAGCGGGATCGCCAAGCTCGCCGTCGACGCCTCGATCCAGGAACGGGTCCGGGAACGATCACGAGCGAGCGCGTTCGCCCACTCCGAGACCGCGCTGATGCTGGCCTTCGTGGCCGGTGGCGCGATCGGCCTGATCCCGTTCGACGGCCGGGTCGGCATCGCGGTGCTGAGCGGGCTCGCCACGCTCTCCGCCGTACGCGCGGTGGTGGTCGCCGGCCGGCTGCGCGGGGAACGGCTGCACGGGCGGGCCATCCCCGACGCCGAGCAGGAAGCCGCCGAGGAACAGGCCGCCGCCGAGCAGCGGGCCGCCGAACAGCAGGCCCGGGACGAGGCCGAACGGCAGCGGGCCACGGCCGCGACGGAAGCCGGGGACCGGTCCGGGATCACCGAACCGGCGACGGCGGCAGCCGCACAGACCGGGAACTCGGGCGGTGGCGACCGGCCGTTGGCCCCGCCCGGCTACCACATCTACCGACCGTCGTCGGCCGTACCCGCACCGGGTTCCGGCGACGACGGTGCGCGCCAACAACGTGAACCCCGGGAGCCGACCACATGAGCGCTGGACTGCTGATCGTCACCGCCGTGCCGGCCGAGGCGGAGGCGGTCCGGGCCGGCCTGTCCAGCACCACGGTGACCGTCGCGCCGGTCGGGGTCGGGCCGGCCGCCGCCGGTGCGGGCACCGCCCGGCTGCTCGCCCTGGCCGAGGCGGGCGGGCAGCCGTACCAGGCGGTGATCAGCGCCGGGATCGGCGGCGGCTTCCCGAACCGGGTCGCGCTCGGCACCATCGTGCTGGCCACCCGGAGCATCGCCGCCGACCTGGGCGCCGAGTCGCCGGAGGGTTTCCTCCCGCTCGACGAACTGGGCTTCGGACCGTCGTCGGCCCCCGCCGACCCGGCCCTGCTGGAGCGGCTGCGCGAGGCCCTGCCCCGGGCCACCGTCGGGGCCGTGATCACGTGCAGCACCGTCACCGGTACGTCCGAGAGCGCCCGCGCGCTCGCCGCCCGCTACCCGGACGCGGTCGCCGAGGCGATGGAGGGGTACGGGGTCGCCACCGCCGCCTCCCAGGCCGGGGTCCCCTTCGCCGAGCTGCGGACCATCTCCAACCCGGTCGGCCCCCGGGACCGGGGTGCGTGGCGGATCACCGAAGCGTTCGAGGCGCTCCGCTCAGCAGCCGCCGCGCTGCGCTGATCCACAGCGGGTTACGGTGGGGGACGTGGCACTCTCGCTGGCGTTCTCCCCCTGCCCCAACGACACCTTCGTCTTCCATGCCCTGGTGCACGGTCTGGTGCCGGGTGCGCCACCGGTCGAGGTGACCTACGCCGACGTGGACGTCACCAACACCGCCGCCCAGCAGGGTGCGTACGACATCGTGAAGGTGAGTTACGCCGCACTCCCGTGGCTGCTCGACGACTACCAGTTGCTGCCCTGCGGCGGTGCGCTGGGCCGGGGCTGCGGGCCGCTGGTGCTGACCCGGGGCGACCGGACCGACCTGGGCGGGGCGACCGTCGCGGTGCCCGGCGACCGGACCACGGCGTACCTGCTGTTCCGGCTCTGGGCGGCGGACCAGCGGCCGGCGACGATCGAGGTCGTGCCGTTCCACGAGATCATGCCGGGGGTGGCGGCCGGTCGCTACGACGCCGGACTGGTCATCCACGAGGCCCGGTTCACGTACCACCGGCACGGGCTGACCGCCCTGGTGGACCTCGGTGAGTGGTGGGAGTCGGACACCGGCCTGCCGATCCCGCTCGGCGCCATCCTGGCCCGCCGCGGCACCGTGGATCCGGTGGCCGCGGCGGACTGGATCCGCGCGTCCGTGAAACAGGCCTGGGCCGACCCGGCCGGCACCCGCGAGTACGTGTTGGCGCACGCGCAGGAGATGGAACCGGACGTGGTCGACCAGCACATCGGGCTCTATGTGAACGAGTTCACCGCGGATCTCGGCGAGGACGGCTATCGCGCGATCGACGCCCTGCTCCGCCGGGCCGCGGCTGCCGGGTTGACCCCGGCGACCCCTCAGACTTCCAGTTCGCTGGCGACCGCGTGGACCAGCTGAGCGACGGTCTGCGCGGTCTTCTTGTCCGGGAACCGGCCGCGTCGCAGATCAGGCTGGATCTTCGCCTCCAGGACCTTGATCATGTCTTCGACCAGACCGTGCAGTTCCTCGGCGGGACGGCGGCGGAGTTCCGCCATGGACGGCGGCGCGTCCAGCAGTTTCGCGGCGTGGGCCTGGGCGCCCTTGCGACTGTCCACGACGCCGAACTCGATCCGCTGACCCCCCTTGAGATCGGTGACGCCAGCGGGCAACGCACTCTTGGGTAGGAACACGTCGCCGCCCTCGTCACTGGTGACGAATCCATAACCCTTGGCCGCGTCGTACCACTTCACTCGACCCGTCGGCACCTGATTGACCTCGACTCCGTATGCGGCTGCTGACCTCACAAGGCTAGCCGCAACAGGCCCGGCAACGCCGCTGGGAATCCGGTCAGGTCATCGAGGACCAGCTCCGCGCCGGCCGTACGCAGCTCATCCACATCGCACGGCCCGGTGGCGACACCGACCCCGGGAACCCCGGCGATCCGGGCGGCGGTCATGTCCGCGACGTGGTCACCGACGTAGACGCGGGCGTCGTACTCCCCCAACGCGATCGCCTTCTGCTCGGCGAACAGGTCACCGGCCACCTCGTCCACCGGCAGCCCCAGGTGCTCCACGTGCAGCCGGGCCAGCCGGCCGAGCTTCGAGGTGACAACCAACACACGCAGACCGGCGTCGCGTACCGCGGCCAGCGTCTCGGCGGCGCCGGGCAGCAGCAGGGCCGGGGTGACCGCGTACGCCGGGTAGAGCGAGCGGAACGTCACCACCGCCTCCTCCACCTGCTCCGGCGGGAACCAGTACGCCAACTCGTGCCGCAGCGGCGGGCCGAGCCGGCTGACCGCGAGATCGGCGTCGACGTGCACCCCCGTTCTGGCCGTCAGCTCGCGGTACGTGGCGGCGATGCCGGGCCGGGAGTCGATCAGGGTCATGTCGAGGTCGAACCCGACCGAGGGGGTGGTCGCCATCCGATCATCGTCGCACGCCGACCGAGTCGAGGAGTCCAGCCGGCCGACCGAGGGGCGCCACTGGCACTCGGCCGGATAGCGTGGAATGACGATGACCACCTCACTCGCCGATCACCTCCGGTCGCTGCCGGACGAAGCCCTGGCAGCGCTGCTTCAACTGCGCCCCGATCTGGTCCTGCCGGTGCCGGCGGACATCTCCGCGCTCGCCATCCGGGCGCAGTCGCGGGTGTCGGTCGCCCGCGCCCTGGACGGGCTGGACCAGTTCACCCTGCAGATCCTCGACGGCGCCCGGCTCACCCGCGATCCGGCGGACGGCACCACCTCCGTCGACGCGATCCTGGCCGTCGCGGCGGTGCCCACGCACGGCGCCGACCCGGCCGCCGTACGGGCCGCGCTCAATCGGCTCCGCGCCCTCTTCCTGCTGTACGGCCCGGAGCACGCGCTGCGGGTCGTGCAGGGGGTGGACGAGGTCAGTTCGCCGTACCCGGCCGGTCTGGGGCGGAGCGCGACGGACCTGGACCCGGCCGCGGCGGCCCTCTGCGCCGACCCGGCCCGGTTGCGCCGTACGGTGCTGGCGGCGCCGCCGGCCGCCCGCGCGATCCTGGACCGGCTCGCGGCCGGTCCTCCGGTGGGCACGCTCCCGCCGAAGGCGCTTGACGCCCCGCCGGCCGACGACCCGGACGCACCCGGTGCCGGTTCACCGGTGCGTTGGCTGGTGGAGAACGCCCTGCTCGTCCCGATCTCGGACGCCGATTCCGGGTCGGGCGGGAGCGCGGTGGAACTGCCCCGCGAGATCGGACTGCTGCTGCGCCGCGACTCCGGCCCGCTCGGGCCGATGCAGCCGCTGCCACCGGCGCTCGGCACCGCCGCTCTGCGGGAGCCGAAGGCCGTCGACTCGGCCGGCGCCGGGCAGGCGATGGAGGTCGTCCGGCAGGCCGAGACGGTGCTGGAGGCGCTCGCCGCCGAACCGCCCCCGGTGCTGCGCTCCGGCGGTCTGGGCGTACGTGACCTGCGGCGTATCGCCCGCGGTGTCGGGTTGGACGAGCCGACCACCGGGCTGCTGCTGGAGGTCGTCTACGCCGCCGGGCTGGCCGGGGAGGTCGACCTGGCCGGGGCCACCACCACCCGGGCCGGCGCCGACCAGCAGGTGCTGCCGACCGCCGGCTACGAGGCGTGGCGGGCCGGAACGCTGGCCCGGCGCTGGGAGCAGTTGGCCCAGGCGTGGCTGGCCATGACCCGCCAGCCGGGGCTGATCGGCCAGCGCGACGAGCGGGACCGGTTGATCACCGTCCTCTCACCGGAACTGGAACGGGCCGGTACGCCGACCGCCCGGCGGGCGCTGCTCGGCGTACTCGCCGGGCTGGATCCGGGGACGGCGCCCGGCCCCGACGAGGTGCTGGCGCTGCTCGCCTGGCGCTCGCCCCGGCGGCTGCGGGGCCGCGAGGCCGCCCAGCGGGAGGTGCTCGCCGAGGCGGCGAAGCTCGGCCTGACCGGTCTCGGGGCGATCACCTCGTACGGGCGGCTGCTGCTGACCGACTCGGCCGGCGCCGAGGACCGGCTGACCGCCGGGACCGACGACCCGCTGGGCGTACGGCTGGGCGCGGACGAGTCCGCCGGTGAGGCGTCGACGGCGGTCCGGGCGCTGGACGAACTGCTCCCGGCACCGGTGGACCACTTCCTGCTCCAGGCCGATCTGAGCCTGGTGGTGCCCGGCCCGCCCGAGCCGACCCTGGCGGCGGAGTTGGAGGCGCTCGCCGACCCGGAGTCGGCCGGTGGGGCCAGCGTGTACCGGGTGACCTCGACCAGCCTGCGTCGCGCCCTGGACGCCGGGTACGCCGCCGAGGACCTGCACGCGCTCTTCCAGCGCCGGTCCCGTACGCCGGTGCCGCAGGGGTTGACGTACCTGGTCGACGACGTGGCCCGCAAGCACGGTGGGCTGCGGGTCGGCTCCGCCGGTGCGTACGTCCGCAGTGACGACGAGGCGCTGCTCGCCGAGGTGGTCGCCGACCGCCGGCTGAGCACCATGTCGCTCCGGCGGCTGGCCCCGACGGTCCTGGCCACCCCGTTCCAGGTGGGTCGGCTGCTCACCATGTTGCGCGAGGCCGGGTACGCGCCGGTGCCGGAGGACGCGAGCGGCGCGGTGGTGCTCAGCCGGACGAAGGTGCGTCGGGCCCCGGCCCGGGTGCCGGTCACGAACCGGGTCGGCGATCCGCTCGCCACGCCCCGGCTGACCACGCCCCGGGTCCTCGGCATCGTCGAGCAGATGCGCCGGGGTGACGCCGCCGCGCGGGCCGCCAGACGGGCTCCGGATCCCGTCCGGGGCACGGCCGGGCGGGCCGGCGGGAGCGCGACTCCGGCACACGCGCACACCCAGGCACTCGCGGTGCTCCAGCAGGCCATCCGGGACAAGGCGCCGGTCTGGGTCGGTTACGTCGACGCCCACGGGGCGACGACGTCCCGCCTGGTCCGGCCGGTCTCGATCGGCGCCGGGTACCTGCGTGCCGAGGACGAGCGGACCGAGATGCTGCACACGTTCGCGTTGCACCGGATCACGGCGGCGGTGCTGGACGAGTAGCCGACGGGTCGGAGCGGCTGCGGCGTACGGTGCCGACGATCGCGATGACCAGCAGGAGCGTGAACGCGCTGCCGGCCGCCTCACCGACGGAGTTGACGAAGCCCTGGCGTTCCACCAGCCAGCCGAACAGGAACCAGCCGACCAGGCCGACGGCGACCGTCGCGTACCCGATCAGGGTGGCCCGGGAGACCGGGGCGTCCCGGTCCGGCGGGGCGACGGGCTTGTCCACGGGCAGTTGCGGTCCGGTTCTCAGCTCACGGTCCAGTGACATCGCTGCCTCCCCACCCGGGCCCGTCGTGTCCGTCAAGACTCGCACCCGGACGCCCGTGGTGACAGGGGCGCGGAAGCTGGTCGGGCGCCGGCGAGCCGTTCGCCCCCGTTGCCTTCCGCCGCGGTGACCGGCTGGTGCCCCCGCACCCACCCCGGTCGCCCGGCGGATCGAACGCGCGTACACCGGCGCCGACCAGCATGACCACCACGCGGGGCGGCCACCGGATGGATTCCTCCGGCGCCCTGACCCAGAGCGGTCGTCGTCTGCTAGACGCCGGGAGGGTGGTCAGGGTTGCCTGAGATGAAGGATTTTTTTATTACCGACCGTGCAACACTTGAGGGTCTTGTTCCGCGCTGTCGAGAGGAACTGAGCGTGAGCAGTGGCCCATTGATCGTGCAATCCGACAAAACGCTGCTGCTGGAGGTCGACCATCCGGACGCGCTCGCCTGCCGGATGGCCATCGCACCCTTCGCCGAGCTGGAGCGCTCGCCGGAACACGTGCACACCTACCGGCTGACCCCGTTGGGGCTCTGGAACGCGCGGGCCGCCGGGCACGACGCCGAGGGCGTGGTCGACGCGCTGCTGAAGTTCTCCCGCTATCCGGTGCCGCACGCGCTGCTGGTCGACATCGCCGAGACCATGGACCGGTACGGCCGGTTGCAGCTGATGAACCACCCGAACCACGGGTTGGTCCTGCACGCGCTCGACCGGATGGTGCTGATCGAGGTCGCGAAGAGCAAGAAACTGGCCGGGATGCTCGGCGCGAAGGTCGACGACGACACCATGGTCGTCCACCCGTCCGAGCGCGGCCGGCTCAAGCAGGGGCTGCTCAAGCTGGGCTGGCCGGCGGAGGACCTGGCCGGTTACGTCGACGGCGAGGCGCACCCGATCGAGCTGGCCGAGGCGGGCAAGGACGTGCCGGCGGACGGCCGGCACCCGGCCCGGCACCAGGCGCCCTGGACGCTGCGGTCGTACCAGCGGGAGGCGGTGCAGCACTTCTGGGCCGGTGGGTCGGGGGTGGTGGTGCTCCCCTGCGGGGCGGGCAAGACCATGGTCGGCGCCGCGGCGATGGCCGAGGCGAAGGCGACCACCCTGATCCTGGTGACGAACACGGTCGCCGGCCGGCAGTGGAAGCGCGAGCTGATCGCCCGTACGTCGTTGACCGAGGAGGAGATCGGCGAGTACTCGGGTGAGCGCAAGGAGATCCGCCCGGTCACGATCGCGACGTACCAGGTGCTCACCGCGCGCCGCAACGGCGCCTTCACCCACCTGGACCTGTTCGGTGCCCGCGACTGGGGCCTGGTCATCTACGACGAGGTGCACCTGCTGCCGGCGCCGATCTTCCGGTTCACCGCGGACCTCCAGGCCCGCCGCCGGCTGGGCCTGACCGCGACCCTGGTACGCGAGGACGGCCGCGAGGGCGACGTCTTCTCCCTGATCGGCCCGAAGCGGTACGACGCGCCGTGGAAGGACATCGAGGCGCAGGGCTGGATCGCCCCGGCCGACTGCACCGAGGTACGGGTGACGCTGACCGACGCCGAGCGGATGGCGTACGCGACCGCCGAGCCGGAGGAGCGTTACCGGATGGCGGCGACCGCGCGTACGAAGCTGCCGGTGGTGAAGGCGCTGATCGAACGGCACCGGGGCGACCAGGTGCTGGTGATCGGCGGTTACATCGACCAGTTGCACCAGTTGGGCGAGTTCCTGGACGCGCCGATCGTGGAGGGTTCCACCACGAACAAGGAACGCGAGCGACTCTTCGACGCGTTCCGTTCGGGCGAGGTGCCGACCCTGGTCATCTCGAAGGTGGGCAACTTCTCCATCGACCTGCCCGAGGCCGGGATCGCGATCCAGGTTTCCGGCACGTTCGGTTCCCGGCAGGAGGAGGCGCAGCGGCTCGGCCGGGTGCTCCGCCCGAAGGCCGACCGCAGGCAGGCACACTTCTACACGGTGGTGTCCCGGGACACCATCGACACCGAGTACGCCGCACACCGGCAGCGTTTCCTCGCCGAGCAGGGTTACGCCTACCGGATCGTGGACGCCGACGACGTACTCGGGCCGCCGCTGCCCAGCGTCGACTGAGCAGGTCCTACCGGCTCGCCGTCCGGGCTCTGACCCGGGCGGCGATCCGGGCGATCTGCGGGTCGTCCCGCTCGACCTCGACCAGCGGCCGGACCGCCAACTCCCGGTCCCGCGACCGGATCGGCACCGCGTCCGGCAGCCGGGGCAGCAGCCGTACGCACAGTTCGCCGCTGGTGGACGCCCAGCGCAGGGGGCCGGGTCGCAGTGGGCTGATGTCGTACCCGCTGAAGTCCCGCCAGCGTTCCACCCAGCGCCGACAGTTGGGGATCGCGTAGATCCACTCGTCCAGCCGGGGCAGGTCGTCCTCGGCGATCGCCACCTCGACCCTGGTGGGCCGGATCGGCACCCCCTGCAGCACCGCCGCGAGCCGACCGTCGATCAGGTAGACCAACCCGTCCGGCGCCCGCCGGTGCATCATGTTCAGGTCGTCGAGGCACATTTCGACGTGGTCCGACTCGATCCCCTCGTACTCGCTGATCGCGTCGATCGCCGCGTCCAGGTCGGCGTCGCGTTCCTCGACCTCCAGCCGGAGCTGCTTGCCGAGCGCGTCGAAGAGCCGTTCCACCACGGTTGTGGTGGGTGCCAGGCGGCCACTCTCGAATCGCGACAGGGACTGCTGGGAGACCCCGGCCCGGACGGCGAGCCTCGCCTGGGTGAGTCCGGCCGCTTCCCGCTCGGTCCGGAGCAGGTGACCGAGTTGACCGGCGAGTGGTCTGTTCGACATCCGCCGATGGTGCCCGCCTCGCCCGCAGGTCGCCACCCCGCCCGGTAATCCTGTGGATAACCCTGTGGACAACCAAATTTGTGGTGTAACTCGATTTCTTCTTACATCTTCTTTAATGTACGTACATCAAAGAAGATGTAAGAAAATTTTCGCATGTGTTGGTTCCGCGCGGACCGGCTGCCCGGCCTCCCGGAATCAGCGCCAGCCAGCGGAAGCCAGCAAGAGTCAGCGCGGGAGTTTGGGGCCGGCGACGAGCAGGTCCGCCATCAGGTCGCCGTACTCCTCGGCCCTGGCCAGCACCTCGGCGGCGGTGAACGGGCGGACGGCGCCCAACTCCCCCGAGCTTGCCGCCTCCACCTCGGTCCAGGTCAGCGGCGTCGACGCGGCCGGGACCGCCTGGGCCCGCAGCGAGTACGGCGCCACCGTCGTCTTCGCCGAGTTGTTCTGACTCCAGTCGATGAAGATCTTGCCTGGTCGCAGCCGCTTCGCCATCTTCGCCGTGACCAGCTTCGGGTCGCCCTGCTCCAACTCCTCGGCGATCCGTCGGGCGTAACCGGAGACCTCCTCGGCGGACTGTTTGCCGGCGATCGGGCAGCAGAGCTGCATCCCCTTCTTGCCCGAGGTCTTCGGGTAGCTGGCGATGCCGTCCTCGGCCAGCCGGTCGCGCATCCGTACCGCCACCACGCAGCACTCCGGCAGCCCGGCCGGAGAGCCGGGGTCGAGGTCGACCACCATCAGGTCCGGTCGGGGCTCCCCACGGCTGCGGGTGCCCACCCGCCACTGCGGGGTGTGCATTTCGAGCGCGGCCAGGTTCGCCAGCCAGACCAGGGTGGGCAGGTCGTCGCAGACCACATAGTCCAGTTCGTCGCGGTCCTTGGACGAGCCGGGGGCGGGGAGCCGCTCCAGGCGTACCCATTCCGGAGTGCTGGCCGGGGCGTTCTTCTCGAAGAAGAAGGACGAGTCCACCCCGTTCGGGTAGCGGATCCGGGTCAGGGGCCGGTCCCGCAGGTGCGGCAGCAGCACCGGGGCGATCCGGGTGTAGTAGTCGATCACCTCACCCTTGGTGAAACCGACCTCCGGATAGAGCACCTTGTCCAGGTTGGAGACCTCGAGCGTGCGTTCCTCGACCTCGACCCTGATCTTCTCAGCCGGCATCGTCGACTTCCTCCGCCGTCTTGTCGGGACGCAACCGGCGCAGGCGCGGGAACCGCAGCCGCCCGTCCGGGGTGCGCTGGCCGTACTTCACCTCGACCACGATCTCGGGACGTACCCAGATTGCGCCCTTGGCATCCTCGCGGGGCACGGTGTCGACGAACGGGGCCGTGTCGACCCGGAGCGGTTCCAGTACGGCCAGGAGTTCACGTTCGGCAGCCGCGCCGATCCCGCCACCGACCCGACCCCGGAAGATCAGCCGGCCGTCCGGCGCCGGCACCCCGACCAGCAGTCCGCCGAGCCGGCGGGCGCCGGGACGCCAGGCGCCGATGACGAAGTCCCCGGTCACCTCCAGTTTGACCTTGAGCCAGTCCGGTGACCGGATACCCGGTCGGTAGACCGACTCGAGCCGCTTGGCGACCACGCCCTCCAGCCCGTGCTCACCGGCGGCCTCGTAGGTGGCCGGGCCGTCCGGGAAGACCGGCGGGGCGGCCCACCGTGCGCCGCCCAGGCCGAGGCCGTCGAGGGTCGCCCGGCGCTGCTCGTACGGCTGCCGGGTCAGGTCCGCGCCGGCAAGTCGCAACACGTCGAAGATCATGTACGTCACCGGTACGGTCGCCGCCAGTCGCGCCGCCCGGCCCGGTTCGCGTACGTGCATCCGCTCGGCGAGTGCGGTGAACGAGGGCTGTCCCGTGTCGGTCAGCACCACCACCTCGCCGTCGAGCAGGGCGTCGGGCACCTGTGCACCCAGGGGCACCAGCTCCGGATAGGCGGCGGTGATCTCGGAACCGGAACGGGCGAACAGGCGTACCGCACCGTCGTTGATCTGGGCGAGGGCGCGTACTCCGTCCCACTTGAACTCATACGCCCAGCCGGGGCCGCTGGGCAGCTCCCCGGTCATGGCGAGCATCGGTTTGAGCGGTGCGCCCGGCACGACATCACTCTAGGTCCGCAAGGAAACACTCGCCCCACCTTCTATCAGATGCAATCCTGGTCAATACCGGGGAAAGGAGCGGGGGAATGCGGGCTATCTGGCGAGGTGCGGTCTCATTCGGTCTGGTGTCCATCGGTGTGCGGCTATATTCGGCCACCGAGGAAAAGGACATACGGTTTCATCAGGTGCACCGAACCGACGGCGGGCGGATCAAATACAAGCGCACCTGCTCGATCGACGGTGAGGAGGTCAGCTACGACGACATCGCCAAGGGGTACGACCTCGGCGGTGGCGAGATGGTGATCCTCACCGACGACGACTTCGCCGAGCTGCCGCTGACCACCTCGCACGCGATCGACGTGCTGGAGTTCGTACCGGCCGAGCAGGTCGACCCGATCCTCTACAACAAGGCGTACTTCCTGGAGCCGGACGGTGCGGCGACCAAGCCGTACGTGCTGCTGCGGGACGCGCTGACCGACTCGGACCGGGTGGCGATCGTGAAGGTGGCCCTGCGCCAGCGCGAACAGCTCGCCACCCTGCGCGTACGCGAGGGAGTGCTGCTGCTCAACACCATGCTCTGGCCGGACGAGGTACGCGTACCCGATTTCGGGTTCCTCGACGAGGACATCAGCGTCCGCCCGCCGGAGCTGGCAATGGCCAGCTCGTTGATCGACTCGATGGCCGGCGAGTTCGAGCCGTCCGTCTTCACCGACGACTACCGGACGGCGTTGCAGGAAGTGATCAACGCCAAGGTCGAGGGTCGGGAGGTGGTGCAACCGGAGGAGGCGGAGGAGGCGCCGCCGGCCGCCGTGGACCTGATGGCGGCGTTGCGCGCCTCGGTGGACCGGGCCAGGGCGGCCCGAGGTGAGGAGCCGTCCGGCGGCCGTGGGGTGGCCAAGGCGACGCCGATCTCGGCGGCGAAATCCGCCCAGCAGGCGGCCAAGGCGGCAACGGCAGCGAAGGCCCCGGCGAAGAAGACCGCCCAGAAGAAGACGGCCGAGAAGAAGGCCACCAAGTCCGCCGCCACGAAATCCGCCGCCGAGAAATCGACCGGCACCAAGTCCACGGGCACCAAGTCGGCCGGCGCGAAGGCCACCGGGGCGAAGAAGAGCACCCCGGCGAAGAAGACCGCCCGCAAGTCGGCGTGACGAGGGGGGCCGCTGTGGCGGGTGGGGCTTGTGATCATCGGACCGGCCCCAACCGGCGGTTGGCCGAGTACCGTATGCAAGGCCCTTCGGTCGGAACACATCCGGGCGAGGCCGCCCCGCCCCGATCTCTTCCTGCAGGAGCCGACACCTATGAGCGACCAGGTCCAGAGCCACTCCTCCTACGTCCCGAGTGAGCAGCCGCCGCCGCTGACCAAGTCCGAGAAGCGTGCCCTGGCGAAGGCCGCCAAGGCGAAGGCCGCCGCGAGGAAGCGCCGCAACCAGGCGCTCGCCGGTGCGTTCGCCGGGCTGGCCGTGGTCGCCGTGATCGTCGTCGCGTTCGTCGCCCTGGACGACACCGGCAAGGAGCCGGCCGACAACAGCGCCGCCTCGGTCCCGAGCGCCACCGCCCCGGCGGATCCGGCCGCTCCCCCGGCGGATCCCGCCGCTCCACCGGCCGACGCGGAGTTCCCGCCGCTGCCGGAGGGCGCGGACCCGGCCCTGGGCAAGGAGCCGGTCGTGACCAAGGGCGAGGGTGAGCTGACGAAGCTGACCTCGAAGGCCCTGATCGAGGGGACCGGCCCGGTGGTCCAGGCCGGTCAGCAGATCACCGTGAACTACGTCGGCGTCACCTACAAGGACGGGCAGGAGTTCGACTCGTCCTGGAAGCAGTCCCAGGCCGTCCCGTTCCAGATCGGCACCGGTCAGGTCATCCCCGGCTGGGACCAGGGCCTGGTCGGCGTCAAGGTCGGCAGCCGGATCCAGCTCGACATCCCGCCCGCGCTCGCGTACGGCGACAACCCGGGCAACGGCGCTCCGGCCGGCGCGCTCCGCTTCGTGGTCGACGTACTCGCGGCGCAGTAGACCTCGCGGCGGCGCACCTGCCGCAACCGTCGAAACGGCGAACCCCCGTGCACGATCGCGGGGGTTCGCCGTTTCCGCATTCCGGCTTAGCGGGCCCGGCCCCGCCCTAGGGTCGGAAGCAGGATCCCGGGCTCGGACAGGGAGCGGACATGAGGGCGGTTGTCTACCACGGTGCCAACAACGTCTCGGTCGAGAACGTCGAGGACCCGCGGATCGAGGCTCCGAACGACGTCATCATCAAGATCACGACTACCGCGATCTGCGGGTCCGACCTGCACATGTACGAGGGGCGGACCAAGGCGCAACCGGGCATGGTGTTCGGCCACGAGAACATGGGCATCGTCACCGAGGTCGGCCCCGGTGTCGCCCGGGTCCGCAAGGGCGACCGGGTGTCCATCCCCTTCAACGTGGCCTGCGGGTTCTGCAAGAACTGCTTCGCCGGCAACACCGCGTTCTGCCTGACGGTCAACACCGACTTCGCCGGCGGCGCGTACGGCTACGCCGCGATGGGGCCGTACCGGGGTGGTCAGGCGGAGTACCTCCGGGTTCCGTTCGCCGACTTCAACTGCCTGGACCTGCCGCCCGGTGACGAGCACGAGGACGACTTCGCCATGCTCGCCGACGTCTTCCCCACCGGCTACCACGGCGTCGCCCTCGCCGACGTACAGCCGGGCGAGACGGTGGCGGTGATGGGCGGCGGACCGGTCGGGCTGATGGCCGCGTACTCGGCGATGCTCATCGGGGCGGCGAAGGTCTTCGTGGTCGACCGGGTAGCCTCCCGGCTCCGGTTGGCCGAGTCGATCGGGGCGATCCCGATCGACTTCAGCAACGCCGACCCGGTGATGCAGATCCTGGACCAGACCGACGGCCACGGGACCGACAAGGGCGTCGACGCGGTCGGCTACCAGGCACACGGTACGGGCGGGAAGGAACAGCCCGCACTCGTGCTGAACAACCTGGTCGAGATCGTCCGGGCCACCGGGCGGATCGGGGTCGTCGGCCTCTACCTGCCTCACGATCCGGGTGCACCCGACGAGCACTCCGCCCACGGGGAACTGCTGTTCAAGGTCGGCAAGTTCTTCGAGAAGGGGCAGCGGATGGGTACCGGGCAGGCGAACGTGAAGGCGTACAACGAGCAGTTGCGGGACCTGATCATCGCCGGCCGGGCGACGCCGAGTTTCGTGGTCAGCAAGCGGCTGCCGCTGGACGGAGCACCGGACGCGTACGCCCGGTTCGACCGCCGGGAGGACGGCTACTCGAAGGTCGTGCTGAAGCCTGCCGCCTGAACCGGGCGGTGATTCCCACTCTCGTCGAAGGAGCGCCCATGTCCATGCTGAAGCTTGCCGACGCCCGCAAGGTGATCGCCGCCGCCGAGGCCCGCGCGAACGAGATCGGCCAGCCGGAGAACATCGCGGTGGTCGATGCCGGTGGCAACCTGATCGCCCACGTCCGGATGGACGGGGCCTGGTTCGGCAGCGTCGATGTCAGCATCAACAAGGCCTGGACCGCGCGGGCGTTCGACATCCAGACCAAGGACCTGGCCACGAACACCCAACCCGGTCAGCAGTTCTTCGGTTTCAACACCACGAACCAGGGCCGGGTGGTCATCTTCGCCGGTGGGATCCCGCTGGTCCGCGACGGCAAGGTGATCGGCGGAATCGGCGTCAGCGGCGGCATGGGCGAGCAGGACCAGACCGTGGCCGAGGCGGGCGCCGGCGCCCTCTAGCCGGACGTCCCGGCGCGCTAGCCGGAGGTCCCGTACGCGGGGGTCAGCACGACCTTGCCGCGTACGCCGCCGGCCTCCACGATTCGGTGCGCCTCGGCGGCGCTGGTCAGTGGCAACGTGGTCGCGACCCTGGTCCGCAGCCGCCCCTGGGCGACCTCGACGATCAGCTCACCCAGCAGCGACCGGTCGAACTGGATCAGGACAACCTGCTGGCGGACGCCCCGCGCCGGGTCGACCGGCGGGGTGGGGCGGGTGGTGACCAGGGTGCCGCCGTCGGTGACCGCCACCGCGGCGGACTCGGCCAGTGGCACCGCGTCCAGGACCGCCGGCACCGGTCCGACTTCGGCCAGGTCGACCTCCTTCGGTACGACCTGCGCCACCCCCAGGTCACGTACCCAGTCCTCGTCGTCGCGGCCGGCGTGGGCGAGCACCCGGTGGCCTGCCCGTACCGCCAGTTGGGCGGCGAAGCCGCCGACCCCGCCGCTCGCCCCGGTGATGAGCACAGTGGACATCGGCGGTAGGGCCAGCAGGTCGAGTGCCTGACGTGCGGTCAGCGCGTTCAGCGGCACGGTGGAGGCAACCGCCGGATCCAGCCCTTCGGGAAGCGGCACCACCCAGTCGCTGTCGGCGGCGATCAGTTCGGCGTACGCCCCGACCGCGCCTCGGGTCCGGTACCAGGGGACCATCCCGACGACCCGGTCACCGGGCCGGTATTCGCCGCCCCCGTCGCCGATCTCGACGACCTCACCGGCGAAGTCCCAGCCGGGCAGGAACGGCGGTTCGATCGGCCCACCGGGGATGAGCCCGAGCCGGGCGGCCACGTCGGCCGGATGGACCACCGCCGCCAGCACCCGGACCAGCACCTGTCCCGGACCGGGAACCGGGTCCGGCCGCTCGATAACCTGCAAAACCTCCGGACCGCCCTGCGCGGTCACCGCTACCGCCTGCATCGCTCGGCCTCCTCGTGGCTCAGAGGTATCGTCGGCAATCAACGTGTGAATGGCAATGGGCATCAGCCACCACCGGACCCGATGTGCGGCCGGCGGCACCATCCAAGAAAACGCGCTCGCAGCTCCTTCGTGGGCACGGTGGGCAAATCGAGCACCGCCTGCTCGAAAATCGGATGCATGAACACGATCATTCCCACCACATCCGGTCCATAGTGGTGCCGAAATCGGCGCCGGTAGACCTGACACGGCCACTCGTCACCGTCGTCCCGGCACCGCCAACCCGCATCACCGAACACGTGTAGCGCCGCCGGGTCGTCGTCGGTCACCGCTCACTTCCTTCCGGGTACGACCGCTGGTTGGCCCGTCGCGGGTCGTCGCGCCCTTGAGAGTGCTGGCTGTGCCAGGCCCGAAGGTTGGCCTTCAGCCGCTCGTTCTCGGCGATTTCGCTGCGTACCTGGGTAACGAGACGGGCCATTTCGTCCGCAAGCCGGTAAACCATGGCGTAGACGGCCTCCGGATCGAGCCCACGTCGGCCGACCCGGGTGTACGGGAACTCGGTTCGTCGGATCGTGTCCGGCGTCAACTCGGGCGCCTCCACGCTCCGGTAGACCCGACCAGCCGGCCTTCGGTGTTGCATTCCGGACCTCCCGTCCTCCCAGTGGCACCAGCGTGTTGAGACGTACTCCGGTGACGTGCGACGGCGGATTGGCCGCACGTCACCCGAGCCGTGAGCCGACTCGTCCGCCTCAAGTCGGTTCGAGTCGATGCGCACCCGCGACACCCACCAACGCGGTCTGTGACGCCCGTCAGCGGGGACTTGGAGCACGATCCGACGAGACTCACTATCCAACATCACATGATGCTGGACAAGAGCTAAAAGAGATGATGATGTAACGGAGAGGATTTGGAGCAAGAGGTCAACATCATTCACGATCGCGGCTACCAGGATGGACGGCAGATGAGGGAAGATCTGAGCGTGCCCGCACGCTTCACGCCACCGACACCACGTTCCCGTCGCCTCGGACGAGAGCTGCGCAGCCTGCGCGACAGCGCCGGCCTGAAGGTCGAGGAGACAGCCGCCAAGCTGCACTGTTCGCCGTCTCGGATCAGTCGGATCGAGTCGGGCGACATCAAGGTACGGCCGGGCGACGTGATGGAGATGCTCGTCGCGTACGGCCACTCCCTGGACAGCGAGCCGGGACGGTCGTTGCTCTCCCTCGCCGAGGGACTGCGCGAGATGGGCTGGTGGCAACGGCAGAACGTGCTGTCGAGCCGGTATGCCACCTTCATCGCGTACGAGGCCGAGGCGACCGACCTGCGCAACTTCGAGCCGACGCTGATCCCCGGCCTGCTCCAGACCGAGGCGTACGCCCGCGAGGTCAACAGTGTCGGCCGCGAGACCGACCCCGAGACGATCGAGCAGCTCGTCCAGGTCCGGCTCACCCGTCAGGAAGTGCTGCGCCGCGAGCACAATCCGCTACGGATGCACGCGATCCTGTCCGAGGCATCGCTGCTGGTCGAGGTCGGCGAACCGGAAGTCCTGCGCAACCAACTCAGCCACATCGTCCGACTCAGCAAGCGCCCGAACATCACCGTCCAGGTCCTCCGCTTCGCCGCCGGTGCACACCTGGCAGACCGAGGCAACCTCGCAGTGCTCACCTTCGATGGCGGCGATCCCCCGCTCGGCTACGTAGAATCACTTGGCGGCGAACTGTTCCTGGAGTCAGCCGCCGACACGAATCGCCTGATTACGATCTTCGACCACCTGAAGTCGCTGGCGATGTCACCAGCCGAGTCGATCAGGTTCATCAAGGAGCGGGCCAGTGGAACGTAACGTGTGGTGCAAGTCGAGCCGGTCGGGCAGCAACGGTCAGTGTGTGGAAGCCATGGACCAGGGGCACGCCGTGGCCGTACGCGACAGCAAGGACAAGACCGGACCGACCCTCACTCTCAGCCCAGCGGGTTGGCAGGCATTTGTCGACGGCGTCAAGGCGGTGAGCTTCGTAGCCTGAACTTCAGGCAGCGCCGAAAGTGGGGTAATTCGCGGATATCGGGACTTGGCCGGCAACCAACCCGATACTGGCGAACATGATCCCTGTGCATCACCGGACCGCGAAGGTCGACGGTTTCGAGGTGTTCTACCGCGAGGCGGGCGCACCGACCTCGCCGACACTGGTCCTGCTGCACGGCTTCCCGACCAGCTCGCACATGTTCCGAGAGCTGATCCCGGCACTGGCCGACCGCTACCACCTGGTGGCTCCGGACCACCTCGGCTTCGGCTACTCCTCCGACCCGAGTCCGGCCGAGTTCCCGTACAGCTTCGACTCGCTCACCGACGTCACGGCCAAGCTGCTGGACCAGCTCAAGATCCGCCGGTACGCGGTCTACATGCACGACTACGGCGCACCCATCGCCCTGCGGCTGTTCCTGCGCAAGCCCGATCAGATCAGCGCGATCATCAGCCAGAGCGGGAACGCGTACATGGAGGGTTTCGTGGACGCGTTCTGGACACCGCTGTTCGCGTACGGGAAGGCTCCCGGTCCGGAGACGGAGAAGACGGTTCGGGCGGCCTTCACTCCCGACGAGGTCCGGTGGCAGTGGGAGAACGGCGTACCGGATGCGAGCCTGATCAGCCCGGACGCGTACCTGCACGCCCAGTCGAGGCTCGACCGGCCGGGCAACGAAGAGATCCAGCTCCAGCTCTTCCGTGACTACAAGACGAATCTCGACATCTACCCGGCCGCCCAGGACTGTTTCCGGCGTACGAAGGTACCGCTGCTCGCTGTCTGGGGCGGCAACGACGAGATCTTCGGCCCGGACGGGGCACGCGCCTTCCAGCGCGACCTTCCCGACGCGGAGATCCATCTCCTGGACACCGGCCACTTCGCCCTCGAAACCCACCTCGACCCCATCACCGGCTACATCCGAGGCTTCCTCGGCCAGACCCTCAACTGAGTGTTCTCCCGCTCGGCCGCCGACGTACGAGCAGCGTAGGAGCGCAGGGCCCGCAGGAAGTCGACCTTCCGGAAGCCCGGCCAGTAGACGTCGCAGAAGTGCAGCTCGGAGTAGGCCGCCTGCCAGAGCAGGAAGCCTGACATGCGCCGTTCCCCACTGGTACGGATGACCAGCTCCGGATCGGGCTGACCACTGGTGTAGAGGTGGCCGGCGATCGCGTCCGGGGTGAGCCGCTGGGCTATGTCCTCGACGTCGTGGCCGGCCCGTACCTCTTTCTCCAGCAGGGAACGTACGGCGTTGACGATCTCCTCACGGCCGTCGTACCCGATGGCGATGTTGAGGTGGAACTTCGCCCCGGTGTCACGAGTGGATTCCTCGGCGAGTTTCAACGCGTGGCGGGTCGAGTCCGGCAGGACGTCCAACCGTCCTGCGAGGTGCAGCCGCCAAAGACTCGTCGGCTGGGAGAGTCGACGGACGATGACCTCCTCGATCATCCGCATGAGGTTGTCGACCTCGTCGGACTCGCGCTTGCGCATGTTGTCCACCGAGGCGAGGAAGACCGTGACGTGTCTGATGTCGACCTCGACGCACCAGCCCAGCACCTCGGCGAGGTGCTCCGCGCCGTACCGGTGGCCGATTTTCGGATCTTCGAAGCCCATCTGCCGAGCCCACCGACGGTTGCCGTCCATCACCATCGCCACATGCCGTGGCAGCCTAGCGCCGCCCAGTCGCACACGAAGGCCCCGGCCGTAAACCGCGTAAACCACCCGCCCCAATGACTGCAACATGATCAGATCCAACCACCGACCCAAATCTGGGCGTTGATCATGAAGTTAGCGACGCCAATTCGGCGCTCGGGCGTCGCTAACTTCATGATCAACGGCTAATGGGCGGCGGTCAGGGGAGGAGGAGGGTGGTGCAGGCGGCGCAGGCTCCGATCAGGGTGGCTAGGGTTCCGATGATTGTTGCTGCCAGGAGCAGCCACCGTTCTCCGCGCGGCGGCAGGGAGTTGGGGGTGTGGCTCATCGCCGGGAGGTGCCCCTTTCGATCTGGTCAGGCAAGACCCCTACCGCCAGCAAGCAGGGGGCCGCTGGTCAGGTAGGGGCCTTACGTACGTGGGCGTACCGAATGGTCGTCCTCGTGAGAAACGAACGTGAATGTCGTGAGTGACGGGGCGTCAGGCGCCCTGACCCTGGTTCTGCATCAGGCCGCCGTCGATGAAGTAGGTGGAGCCGGTGACGTAGTCGGAATCCGGGCTGGCAAGGAAGACGGCCAGCCGGCCGATCTCGGACGGTTCGGCGGCCCGCCGGAACGGGATGCTCTGCACCTGTTCCTCCAGGTAGCGGGGGTTGTCGATCGCCTCCTGGTTGAACGGGGTGAGCACCATCCCCGGCCCGATGTTGTTCACGTTGATCTTCAGTGGGGCGACTTCGAGGGCGAGGCTGTTGGTCAGGTTGCGCAGCGCGCCCTTGCAGACGTCGTAGTCGGTGCCGCCGACCCGGGGAGTCTCCTGGTGCACCGAGCTGATGTTGATGATTTTGCCGTTTCCGCCCTGCTCCTTGCGGTGCTGGACGAACCGGCGGCAACAGAAGAAGGCCCCGTAGACGTTGGTCCGGATCGCGGTATCCCAGGTCGCCGTGTCCATTTCGGACACCGGGATGCCGGAGGCGTCGATGCCGGCGTCGTTCATCAGCACGTCCAGGCTGCCGAACTCGATCAGCGCCTGGTCGAACATCGCCTCGACCTGGTTCTCGTCGGTGATGTCCCCCTGGACGATGATCGCCCGCTGGCCGGCCTGCTCGACCATGTCCCGGGTGTGCATCGCGCCGTCGTGGTCGTGCAGGTAGTGCACCACCACGTCGGCGCCCTCCTTGGCGAACTCGATCGCGGTGGCCTGACCGATTCCCGAATCAGAGCCGGTGATGAGCGCCTGCCGGCCGTCCAGTCGTCCACTCACTTTTTCTCCCCCTCGGTCGATGTGTAGACACCGGCGGGAACACCGCCGGGTGCGGTCTCGGTGAGGCGCCAGGCCGTATTGATCAGTGCCATGTGGGAAAGCGCCTGTGGGAAATTGCCCAACTGTTCCCCCGTACGCGGGTCGAACTGCTCGGCGAACAGGCCGAGGTCGTTGCCCCTGCCGACGAGGCTCTCGAACATCCGGGTCGCCCGCTCGTGTTCCCCCGCCAACGCCAGACAGTCCACCAACCAGAACGAACAGGGCAGGAAGGCGGCCGGATCCCCGTCCCACCGCCGGACGAGTCCGTCCTCGGTCAGGTCCTGCTCGATCCGGTCGATGGTGGCCCGCATCCGCGGATCGGTGGCGGGCAGGAAACCCCAGAGCGGCAGGGTGAGCACCGACGCGTCGAGCTTGTCGGACCCGAAAGCCCCCGTGTACGCACCGACGTCGGCATTCCAGCCCTGCTCCAGGATCGCCTCGCGGACGTCGGATCGGGCTCCCGCCCAGCGGGCGACATCCGCCCGGCTGCCGATCCGCTCGCCGAACCGGACCGCCCGGTCGAGCGCCACCCAGCAGCACGCCTTGGAAGAGACGTACTGCCGCTCCGTGTCCCGGAACTCCCACATGCCGGAGTCCGGCAACCGCCAGGTGGCCGCCGCCTGGTCCGCCAACGAGTGCAGCAACCGACACACCGACTCGTCCATCGGGTTCAGGTAGTCACGCAGCAGCCAGGCCGAGTCGAGCACCTCACCGAGTACGTCCGACTGCCGCTGCCGCCACGCCGCGTTGCCGAGCAGCACCGGCTTGCTGCCGGCGTACCCGCCGAGGGTGTCGACCGAGCGCTCGGTCAGGTCCCGTTCGCCCTCCAGGCCGTACATGATCGGCACCGGTGCCATGGTGACCCGCCCGACGGACTTGGCGACCCAGTCGAAGAGTCGGCTCGTCTCGTCGGGGCAGGCCGCCACCCAGAGCGCCCGCATGGTCAGGGAGAAGTCGCGCAGCCAGGCGTAGCGGTAGTCGTAGTTGCGGTCACCACCGATCCGCTCCGGCAGCGAGGTGGTGGCGGCGGCCACGACCGCGCCACCGGGTGCGTACGTCAGTCCCTGTAGGACGAGGGAGTTTCGGCGTACCAGGTCCCGGTACCGTCCCCGGTAGTCGTGGTTCGCCAACCAGGAACGCCACCCCGCCACGGCGTCCAGCAACGCCGCCGGCACGTCCGTGTCGGCCGGGCGCCGGTCCCTGTCGCCGTAGGTGGACGAGTAGGCCAGGGCGAAGCTCTCTCGCTGACCGGCCTCGACGGTGAACCGCGCCGAGACGTCGATGTGGTCGCGGTGGACCGGTGCACTGGAGGTGAGGGTGAGCGTGGCGGCACCGGCCGTCGCCGTGACCTCCTGACCGTCCACCGTCAGGTACGCGGTCACCCGGCCGTACTCGAAGCGCGGGGCGAAGGACATCATCATCGGTACGCGCCCGGACAGCGCCTCGACCGTACGGAGCAGCATGCCGGGTGAGCGCCGACCGATCTGGTGACCTCGGGCGCCCGGCTCCAGCGCGAGCGCGTCGGTCACCGCGACCGCCCCGTCCCCGGTGGTGAAGACCGTACGCAGCACCAACGTCTCGTCCAGGTACGCCCGTTCGACCTCGAAGTCGGCTTCGGGGCGGATCGACCAGTGCCCGCCCCCGTCGTCCAGCAGCCGGGCGAAGACCGACGGGCTGTCGAACCGCAACGGGCACCACCAGTCGACCGAGCCGTCCCGACCGACGAGTGCACCGGTGAGGCCGTCGGCCAGGAAGCCGTAGTCGCTGATCCGGTTGCCGTTCACCGGCGCACCGTCCGGGACTGCCCGTCCCCCGATGTCCGGTACGCCACCAGCCGTCATCCCGCAGCCCAGCGCCACGACACCTCCCCCGGACCGGAAGAACCTCGGGTACCCGTGCACGGACAGCGATAACCGATCCGGCACCGGCCTCGGCACCGACGACCCGTCGGGCAAAGCCGGAACCGCCACGAAGCTTCCTATAAGTGGGGAAAATGGGGCTAACCGCGCCAGTCAGGGAGACCACCATGAAGGCAGCCGTCTACACCCGTACCGGTGATCCGGGCGTGCTGGAGCTGGCCGACCAGCCCATCCCCGAGCCGGAGGCGGGCGAGGTGCTGGTACGGATGGCCTTCGCCGGGGTCAACCCGACGGACGTGAAGTCCCGCTCCGGCGACGGCAGCCCACCCCCGTACGGCTGGCAGATCCCCGGCCAGGATGGTGCGGGCGTGATCGAGGCAACCGGTCACGGGGTGGACTCGACCCTGGTCGGCGAGCGGGTGTGGGTGTGGGAAGCGGCCGGAACCCGCCCCTGGGGTACGGCAGCCGAGTACACCCTCGTACCGTCCCGCCAGATCGTCCTGCTCGGCCCGGCCCCGTTCGAGGTCGGCGCGGTGCTCGGCATCCCGTTCCTGACCGCGCACCGCTGCCTGACGGTCGGCGAGATGGTGCCCCGACACCTCGACCTCGGCAGCCTGGCCGACCACGTCGTGCTGGTACAGGGCGGCGCGGGCGCGGTCGGGAACGCGGCGATCCAGCTCGCCCGGTGGGCCGAGGCCACCGTGATAGCCACGGTCAGCAGTTCGGAGAAGGCGCAACTCGCCGCTGCCGCCGGCGCCTCACACGTGATTAACTACCGGCAGCAGGACGTGGTCGCCGAGGTGAAGAAGATCGCCCCGCACGGGGTCGACACCATCGTCGAGGTGGCCGGGGACCAGAACGCGCCGATCGACGCGCAGGTGATCGGACACGGCGGAGTCGTCTCCGTCTATTCGTACCGGGGCGACGGCGAACTGAGCCTGCCCGGGACGCGGTTCATGTCCCCGAACGCCCGCTGGCAGTTCGTGTCGGTCTTCCAGGTGCCCGCGACGGCGAAGGCGCAGGCCGTACAGGATGTGGCCACGGCCGCGACGCAGGGCGGCGTCCGGGTCGGCGCGGACGCCGGCCTGCCGCTGCACTTCTACCCGCTCGCCGAGGCCGCCGACGCGCACGCGGCGGTGGAGGCCTCGGCGGTCGGCAAGGTCCTGATCAGCACCAGCCAGGAAGAACCGGCACCGTAGCTCAGCCGCTGCGGCGGTTGCCCCACTGGCGCGGCCCCTGGACCGAGCCCCGGCCACCGAAGCTCTTGCCCTTGCCCTGCGGCGTCTGCTGCGAGGCGCCCTTGCCCCGGCGGGCGGCCCGGTTCAGAAAGGTCGGTTCGGCGTCCTCGGCCGGCTCTTCACCCTCGGCCGGGTCGGAACCCTCGGTCAGTTCGGGGGCCTCGGTGACATCGTCGGTGTTCTCGGGGCCACTCGGATCCGGCATCGTTCTCTCCCTGCAGCTCGTGGGTACGGGTCACACGACAGCGCCGGGCTCCGCACTGGAAATCCCCTGAAGCTTACGGCCACACGGGAACACCCCCGCAGCCGACCAACCGGTACGCCCCCGACCGGGACGGAAACATATGGCAGATCATCGATTAATTTAACCTCCGCCCCCTTCCGGGGCAGGCATCCACTACCGAGGATGGATCACGACCCGCACACCCCCGCGGGCTCCCACCGGCACTGGAGGCCACCATGACCGTCCTCGCCCCGCCCGCCGCCGTCGCCCGATCGCGACCGCAGCGTCTGCTCGCCAGCTTCGCCCTGCTCGCCGCCATGATCGCGGCGATGCTGGTCGGTCCGGCGGTGGTGGCGCCCTCGCACACCAGCTCGGCTTCGGCCGCCGTCTACAGCTCCTGCACCATCTCCCGGTGCGCCGACGCCCGTACCGCGCGCAGCGGCTGGGCCAGCCGGAGCTTCCCCACCGCGCGTGGCTGGGTCTCCTGGAGCGGCGGGCTCTCCAACTACGCCGGTGGTCGGCACATGAACTACGAGGGCCAGCTCCCGACGAACGCCACCTACTACGAGTACGACGTCTACCCCCGCCGCCAGGGTGCCGCCCGCGACGCGTACCGGATCGTGGTCAACAAGGCCACCGGGGCGACCTGGTTCACCCCGAACCACTACGCCGACTTCTACCGGCTCTGAACCAGTAGAGCCCGAGTCAGGACGTACCGTCGGGCCGGGCGGCAGTCGCCCGGCCCGACAGCTCCGCCCAAGCGAGGGAACCAGATGGCAGAACCGACCGATCCGCACCTACCGCCGTGGCTGAGTCTGTCCACCGAGCCGGCCGTACCGTCGAGCGCGTCGGTGGTGAGCGGTGCCGCCAGTCGTACCCGGGACGGCCTGTTCACCGAATGGGCGGCGGCGCTGGATTTCCCGCCCTACTTCGGCCGGAACTGGGACGCCCTCCTGGACGCGCTGCGGGACCTGGCCGAGGCGCGCCCGTACCCACTGGTCGTGACCGACGCCGCCGAGTTGCTCGCCGACGAGCCGCCCGCGCAGCTCGCGACCCTGCTGGCCGTGATCGGTTCGGTCGGTGGTGAGTCGGTGCCGGCGTTGCGGGTGGTGCTGACCACCGGACCGGGCGAATTGTCGGCCCTGCACGAGCGGCTCGCCGCCGCGCTGGCCTGACCAGCCAGGGCCTGACCAGCCTGCCCCGGACCGGCGAGGTCCTGACCGGCCTGCCCCGGACCGGCGAGGGCCTGACCGGGCAGGGTCAGGGCAGCTCGTTGGTCTGGACGACGAAAATCTCGGCCAGCGACGCGTCGAGGTAGTCGGCGAGCGGCCGGCGGGTGACCGCGAGCAGGTCGGCGACGAGCAGCGGCGCGTGCCGGGCCATCGCCGCCGGCTCGACCCGCGGCGCCTCCTCCTCCGAGGGGTGTACGCCGAGAGCGGCCGTCAACAGCAGCACCAGCACGGTCGGGTCCAACTCGGGGAACCAGCCGATGTTGTCGACGGCGCACCGCTTCAGCACCACCTGGAGGTCGTCGCTGTCCAGCCCGTCCGGGTGCACCTCCTCCAGCAGCATCCGTACCACCCCGCCGAGCACCAGCCCGACCTGTTCGGGGTTGCGGGCCGCCAACTCCACCGCAGCCCCCTCGTACGCCTCCGCGTCCCGCGCCGCGACCGCCGCGACACTCCGCTGCGCCGCCCGCCCGATCACCCGCCCCACCGCCACCCCTGAGTCCATGCACCCATTCAACTCGCTGTGGCGTTCCACTGCCCCTATGGGGGCAGCAGACCGCCGCAGCCAACCGTCATGCTTCCCAGCCGGCGGCTGTCAGGGCGGCCCGGAGTTGGGCGACCACCTCGGCAGGACGGTCGCGGACCACCCAGGCGGGGAACCGGAGTACGCGCACACCACTGATCCACAGGTCGTTCTGCCGGCGCATGTCCGCCCACCAGTGGCGTACCTCCAGGTGCTGGCTGCCGTCGATCTCCACGTGCACCCGCCACTCGTCGAAGTGGACGTCGAGATAGCGGCGCCGCCCCCGAGCGTCCGTACGCCGTACCTGCCGGCTCGGCTCTGGCAGCCGCGCCCGGCGGCAGAGCCGGAGGAAGTCGGATTCGGCGATCGAGCCGGCACCGTCGCGGGCGTCGGCAGCGGCGGCGGCGGCGGCGATCAGGCCACGCCGGTACGCGTTCGGCATCCGGTCCAGCACCTCGTCCAACTCGCCCCCACTGATCAGCCGTTGCTGGAACCCGGCGGCGATCACGGCTCTGGCCCGGTCGTCCGTCGGCGCCCACTGGGCGGCGTCGACGAGCGATCGGGCGGGCATGGTGCAGGGTGGTTGCCCGAGCCGGTGCACGTCGGCCTCGGGCAAGTGCCGGGTCCGGTGCACCACGACGCCGTACGGCGGGTCGAGGTCCCGGCGGGTGGCGGAGATCAGTACGTGCAGGGCTTCGCTGTGGTATCCGCGCAGGCCGAGCAACTCCAGGGCGGAGGGTCCGGCGAGGACCGCCCGGCGTACCCCGAGCACCGCCACCCACCGGCGCTGCTCCCGGGTGATCGGGCCGGTGTGGGCGAGGTAGATCCCACGTCCGGCCGCCTGCCAGCGTCCGGAGGCGAGCCGGTGGCGCACCGCCTTGGGCGAGAGGTGCCGGAGCGCCTGACGCCGGTTGACCACGTCCGACTGAAGGTCGAGCAGGTGGGTCAACGCGTCGGCGTCGGGCGGTGGTGGTGGACGCAGGCCCGGTACGGGGTCGCGGCGCAACATCCGCCCACCCTCTCGACTCACCCCCTCCGCCGCCACCCCCACCCACCAACCTGTGGATAACCGGGGCTGGTCCCGCAGCGCTGTGGCGTTCCACTGCCCCTATGGGGGCAGCGGACCCGCCGCAGCCCACGGGCAGACCGGGTCAGGCGTCGAGGGTTTCGACGGTGAGGGCGTTGCTGGCGTGGGTGGCCCGGAGCTGTTTCTTGTCGAACTTGCCGACGCTGGTCTTCGGGATCGCGTCGACGAAGGTCCAGTGCTCGGGGAGCTGCCACTTCGCGATCCGCTCACCGAGGAAGTCGCGCAGTTCGGTCGCGCTCGCGGAGGCGCCCTCGCGGAGTACGACGGCGGCGAGCGGGCGTTCGTCCCAGCGTTCGTCGGGTACACCGACGACACACGCCTCGTGCACGGCAGGGTGGGCCATCAGGTGGTTCTCCAACTCCACCGACGAGATCCACTCCCCGCCGGACTTGATCACGTCCTTGGCCCGGTCGGTGAGGACCAGGTAGCCGTCCGGGGAGAGGGTGCCGACGTCGCCCGTACGCAGCCAGCCGTCGCGGAACTTCTCCGGGTCGGGGTCGTCGTCCCCGACGTACCGCGAGGTGACCCAGGGGCCGCGGACCTCCAGCTCTCCGACGGCCCGGCCGTCGGTGGGCATCGGCTCACCTGCGGGGCCGACGATCCGGGCGCGGACCGCCGCCGGGAGCCGCCCCTGGGTGTAGCGGTAGGACCAGGCGTCGTCGCCTTCGGCACCGGCCGGTGGGCGGGCCACCGAACCGAGCGGCGACATCTCGGTCATGCCCCAGGCGTGGATCACGTCGATCCTGTGCCGGTCGTCGAAGGCGTGCATCAGCGCCGGTGGGCAGGCCGAGCCGCCGACGATCACCTCGGTCAGCGACGAGGTGTCGACCGGGTTGCCGTCCAGGTGGGCGAGCAGGTCGTTCCAGATGGTCGGCACCGCCCCGGCCAGGGTCGGGCGCTCGGCGGCGATCATCTCGGCGATCGGGGCGCCCTGGAGGAACCGGTCCGGCATGATCAGCGAGGCGCCGGACATCAGCGCCGCGTACGGGATGCCCCAGGACATGGCGTGGAACATCGGCACGATGGCGAGTTCCCTGGTGGTCGGGCCGAGCCCGAAGCCCTCCGCCATGCAGATCTGCATCGAGTGCAGCCAGATCGACCGGTGCGAGTAGGCCACGCCCTTCGGGTGGCCGGTGGTGCCGGAGGTGTAGCAGAGGGCGGCGGCGTCGCGCTCGTCCACGTCCGGCCAGTCGTACCGCTGCGGCTTGTCCCGCAGCAGGTCGTCCCAACGGTGTACGCCGACCGTCCGGCCACCGGCGGCAGCGGCCTCGACCAGCGGGGTCGGGTCGCCGCCACCGACCACCACCAGGTGCTCGACCGTGGTCAGCTCCGGCAGCACCCGCGCCAGCAACGGGATCAGCGTGCTGTCGACCAGGATCACCCGGTCCTGCGCGTGGTTGGCGATGTACGCGACCTGGTCGGGGAAGAGGCGCAGGTTGAGGGTGTGCAGCACGGCGCCCATGCTCGGTACGGCGAGGTAGGCGACCAGGTGCTCGTTGTTGTTCCACATGAAGGTGGCGACCCGCTGGTCCCCGGTGACCCCGAGGTCGTCGCGGAGCGCGTACGCGAGTTGCGCGGCGGCGGCACCGACCTCGGCGTACGTCATCCGCCGGCTGGGCCCACCGGCGGACGGATCGGCTCCGGTCCAGGTGACCACCTCGGAGCCGCCGTGCACCGTGCTGCCATGTTCGAGGATCCGGGAGATCTGGAGGGGAACATCCATCATGGTGCTGCGCATGCGAAACAAACTAGTGGCCCAGTTCACACTTTGGAAACCCTTGTGACCCTCGCCGGGGGGCGATCCGGGAAGCCCGGAGCAGCGGCCTCGGTGGGCCGGTCCGCTGCCCTAGAGTGATCGGATGAGCAGCATTTCGTGGGCGGAGTCCTACCTCGGGCAGCTTCGTACGCTCGCCGGTGACCGAACCCTGATGTTCGTCGGCGCCCGGGGCGTGGTCCGGGACGCGGCCGGTCAGGTCCTGCTGATCGAACGCTCCGACAACGGCGACTGGGCGATGCCGGCCGGGGCGATGGAACTGGGCGAGTCGATCAGCGACTGCGTGGTCCGGGAGGTGTGGGAGGAGACCGGGCTGCGGGCGCAGGCGGTGACCCCGTTCGCGTTCTACACCGGCCCGGACCGCACCTTCACCAACATGTACGGCGACACGTACCAGCTCTTCGTGGTCGCGTTCCGGATCGAGACCTGGTCCGGTGAGCTGTTGACGGTCACCGACGAGACCACCAACGCGGGCTTCTTCCCGCCCCGGGGCCTGCCGACGCCGACCTCCCCGACGGTCCTGGAGACCCTGGACGACCTGGCGGTCTTCGAGCGCACCAACCAACTCGTACTCAAGTAGGCCGGTGCGCCCGTAACGGCAACCGCGGCTAGATCATCGTCTGGGCGTTGGCTTCCATGTCGGTCGCGGCGTCGTCGTGCGACTCCTTGTCCAGGGGCGTACCGGCGCTACCGGCACCGCGCAGTTCCGCGTTCGGCATCAGGACGGTGAGCACCACCGCCACGACCGCGATCAGGCCGGCGACCAGGAAGACCAGGTGCAGCCCGCTGACGAAGCTCTGCTGTACGGCGTCGCGGAGCGGGTCCGGCAGCGCCATGATCTTCGCCGGTTCGTTGATGGAGAACGAACTCGGGTCGATCGGGGCCTGCTGCTCCGGCGGCAGCTTGGACAGTGCCGTCGGCAGCCGGTCGGTGAGTCCACCGGTCAGCCGGGTGGAGAGCAGGGTGCCGAGGATGGCCACCCCGAACGAACCGCCGAGCGAGCGGAAGAAGGTGACGGTTGACGTACCGGCGCCGAGGTCGCGTACCTCGACCGAGTTCTGCACCCCGAGGATCAGCGACTGCATGCAAAGGCCGAGCCCGATGCCGATGATCACCATGTAGAGGAACGCCAGCCAGAGCGTGGAGCGGACCTGGAGCTGGGTGAAGAGCAGCATGCCGAGCACCAGCAGCACCGCGCCGGCCACCGGGAACCACTTGTACCGGCCGATCCGGCTGATCGCCCGACCGGTGAGGACCGAGGTGACGATGATCCCGGCCATCATCGGCAGCATCAGCAGACCGCTGTTGGTCGGCGACGCGCCCTTGACGATCTGCAGGTACAGCGGGATGAAGATGATCGACCCGAACATCACCAGGCCGAGGATGAACGAGGCGGCGTTGCCGAGCGCGAAGGTACGGCGGCGGAACAGCCCGAGCGGCAGGATCGGCTCGGAGACCCGCGACTCCTGCCACAGGAAGACCACCGCGAGCAGCGCACCGACCGCGAACAGGGCGAGGATGAGCGGCGAGGCCCAGGCGTACTCGTTGCCGCCCCAGCTCAGTGCGAGCAGGAGCGAGCTGACCGAGGCCACCAGCAGGCCGGCACCGAGCCAGTCGACGGTGTGCTGCCGCTTGGTGAACGGGATCAGCCGCATCACGTAGAAGCTGACGATGATCGCCACGATCGCGAGCGGGACGTTGATGTAGAAGATCCAGCGCCAGTTGTGCTCGGCGAAGTAACCGCCGACCAGCGGGCCGGCGACCGAGGCGATGCCGAAGACCGCACCGAACAACCCCTGGTAGCGACCGCGCTCGCGGGGTGCCACCACGTCCGAGATGATGGTGAAGGCCAGGGTCAGCAGACCACCGGCGCCGATGCCCTGGATCGCCCTCGTGATGATGAGCTGGGTCATGTCCTGGGAGAGTCCGGCAAGCGCCGAGCCGACCAGGAACGTGCCGATCGAGAAGAGGAAGACCGGGCGGCGCCCGTACAGGTCGGCCATCTTGCCGTACAGCGGGGTGGAGGCGGTCGACGCCAACAGGTACGCGGTCACCACCCACGAGTAGTGGTTGATCCCGCCCAGCTCACCCACGATCGTCGGCAGTGCCGTACCGACGATCGTCTGGTCCAGGGCGGCCAGCAGCATGCCGGTCATCAGGCCGCTCATCAGGAGCAGGATCTGCCGGTGACTCAGCGTCGGCCGGGTGTTTTCGGCGGTCGTCATCGTGCTTTCTCCCCCCGCCGGCACGGAACATGCCTGGCGGGTGGCGACTCTTCCATCCGTACCCGCCGACCTACTTACCGGCCGGCAAGTATGTGATCCCTGACATCCCAAAGATCAGCGAATCCTGGGAGCACGCTGTACCGGCGGAAACCCGCTCGACGGCGACGCGTCGATCCGGGACGATCCGCGGGGTGAAGACCGGCCTGCTCCGGCGCCTGGCGCTGGACCTCACCCCGCTGCGTACGTCCAGGGACTTCCGGCTGGTCTTCTCGGCCGCCGGCATCTCCGGCTTCGGGTCGTTCATCACGTACGTCACCGTCCCGTACCAGGTGTACGAGATGACGAAGGATCCGCTGCTGGTCGGCCTGCTCGGGGTGGTGGAACTCGTACCCCTGCTCCTGATGGGTTTTGTCGGCGGCGCGCTCGCCGACTACCTGGACCGGCGCCGGCTGGTGCTCGGCGGCGAGATCGGGCTGACCCTGCTCTGCGGGGTGCTGCTGGTGAACTCGCTGTCCGACCGGCCGCACCTGTGGCTGCTCTACCTGGTCGCCGGGCTGACCGCGGCGGTCGACGGGCTGCAACGCCCGGCGATGGAGGGGCTGACCCCACGGTTGGTCACCCCGGCCGAGATCCCGGCGGCGAGCGCCCTCAACTCGCTGCGGATGCAGGTCGCCCAGCTCGCCGGGCCGGCACTGGCCGGGGTCCTGATCGCCTCGGTCGACCTGGCCTGGGTGTACGCCATCGACCTGGCCACCTTCGCCGCCTCGCTCGCCTGCCTGGCCCTGGTACGGGCGGTCCCGCCACCACCGGCCGCCGACCGCCCGTCGGTACGTTCGGTCCGCACCGGCCTGCGGTACGCCCGCAGCCGCCCCGAACTGCTCGGCACCTACCTGGTCGACATCAACGCGATGTTGTTCGGCATGCCGCAGGCGCTCTACCCGTTCATGGCCGACAAGCTCGGCGGCCCGGCCGTACTCGGGCTGCTCTACGCCGCCCCGGCGGTCGGTTCGCTGCTCGCCACGCTCGGCTCGGGCTGGACCCGGCAGGTGCACCGGCACGGGCTGATGGTGGTGCTCGCCGCCGGGGCCTGGGGGCTGGCCATCCTCGCCTTCGGGCTGGTCGACTCGCTCTGGCTGGCCCTGGTCCTGCTCGCCCTGGCCGGCGCCGCCGACATGGTCTCCGGGCTGTTCCGGATGATCATCTGGAACCAGACCATCCCCGACCACCTGCGCGGTCGGCTGGCCGGGATCGAGATGCTGTCCTACTCCACCGGTCCGCTGCTCGGCCAGTTGCGCTCCGGGCTGGCCGCCCGGTGGCTCGGCGTGAACGGCTCGATCGTCTCCGGCGGCCTGCTCTGCGTGGTCGGCACGATCGCCCTGGCCGCCGCGCTGCCGAAGTTCCTCCGCTACGACGGGCGCGACGGCCTGGCCCGCAAGGAGGCCGAGGACGCCGCCTGGGCCGCCGCCGCGACCACGCCGGCCAGCACCGTCGGATAACCCCGATCGGGTACGAACACCACCGGAACCCCCCGGCGTCGCCGGGCTACCGGTTTGGTGCTGGCGACAGCGGGGACCCGCCGGCATGGTGACCGGAGCAGAGGAAGATCGGCGACTTGCCGATGTGGTCGAGAGCTGGCTCGGGCGTGGCGTGCTGGTGGTCGGCGACGCGATGCTCGACGAGTGGCGGTTCGCCGATTCCGACCGGCTCTGCCGGGAGGCGCCCGCCCCCGTACTCACCCTGCGACGGCGGATCACCGCCGCCGGTGGCGCCGCGAACACCGCGGTGAACCTGAGCGCGCTCGGTGGCCGGGCGTCCCTGGTCGCACCGGTCGGCGCCGACGTGGCCGGCGACGAACTCCACGACTGCCTGGACCGGGCCGGGGTCTGGGACCGTACGGTCTCCCAGACCGGCCGCAGGACACCGGTCAAACGACGGATCCTCGCCGCCGACCAGATCCTGGTACGCGAGGACGAGGGCGACCGGGACGACCGGCTCTGCGACGACGGGGTGCAGCGACTGCTCGGCACCCTGGCCAGCGCCACCGAGGAACTGCGTGAGGTGACCGGCCAGCCGCCGACGCTGGTGATCTGCGACTACGGTCTCGGCGCCCTGCCCGAACCGATCCGCGCCTGGCTGGTCGAGCACCGGGACCTGTTCGGCACCGTGGCCCTCGACGCGCACGACCTGGCCTACTGGCGCGGACTCGCCCCGACCGTGGTGACGCCGAGCTTCGCCGAGGCCACCCGCCTGCTCAACTCCTCCGGCACGACCGCTGCCGCCCCTGCCGACCCTCCCGCCGAAGCACCGGCGGTGCGGCTGGCGGCGGGGCAGACGCCGACGGTGGAGATGCCGACGGTGGTGACGGAGGTTGTACCGCCGCTGCCGGAACGGCCGCGCGGGTTCACCGAGAGCACCGTCCACTCCGGCACCGATCGGGCCGGAGTGGCCCGGTCCCACCTCGCCGAGATCCGGGAACGTACCGGGGCGGACGTGGTGGCGGTGACCCTGGACACCGACGGGGCGGTGGTCGGCGGCCCCGACGGCGAGCCCCGGCGCAGCCACGCCACCCCGGTCCCGGCCAGCTACGCGGTCGGCGCGGGAGACGCGTACCTGGCCGCGATGACCCTGGCCCTGGCCGCGGGCGCACCACTGCCGACGGCCGCCCGACTCGCCCAACTCGCCGCCACCAGCACCGTCGCCGGGATGGGCACCTGTGTCTGCGTACGCGAGGATCTGCTTGCCGCTCTGGGGTCGACCGACGGCGACGGCGAACGGGCGCCGGCGGTGGTCGACCACGGCGGACTCGACGCGCTGATCGCCCGGCACCGCCGCGACGGCCGGTCGGTGGTCTTCACCAACGGCTGCTTCGACGTCCTGCACCGGGGTCACGTGCGCTACCTCGACCAGGCCCGCCAACTCGGCGACGTGCTGGTGGTGGCGGTCAACTCGGATGACAGCGTGCGCCGGCTCAAGGGCGCCGACCGGCCGGTGAACCCGGTCGAGGACCGGGTCGCGGTGCTCGCCGCGCTCGCCTGCGTGGACCACGTGGTGGTCTTCGAGGAGGACTCCCCGGCCGCGCTGATCGAGACGGTCCGGCCCGACGTGTACGTCAAGGGCGGCGACTACCCGCCCGAGATGGTCCCCGAGGCCCCGCTGGTACGCCGCCTCGGCGGCCAGGTCCGCACCCTCGGTTACGTGCCCGACCGTTCCACCTCGGCGATCATCGACCGCATCCGCTCCCAGACCGTGAACGGGCGGGCTCCCGCCACGAGCGACGCCCAGGAGCCGTCCCTCGCCGACAGCCCGACCGGCAGTACGCCGTGAGCCGCCCGCCCGTCGTGAACCGGCCGCTGGCCTCGGACGACGCGGCGGAGTTCCGTACCGACCGGCTGCTGGACGTGCTCGTACCGACCCGGAACCGCCCGGCCGAACTGGCCGTCACCCTGGCCGGGCTGGCCGCCCAGAGCGGGCCCGACGGGTTCGGGGTGGTGGTCAGCGACCAGTCCGGGGGCAGCCCCCCGTGGGCCCAACCCGCCGTCGCGGCGACCGTACGCGTGCTCCGGCACCTGGGGCACCCGGTGCTGCTCACCCGGCGGCTGCCCCGGCGTGGGCTGGCCGAACACCGCGCCTACCTGCTCGACCAGTCACTCGCCCGGTACGTCCTCTTCCTCGACGACGACGTCTGGCTCGAACCGAACGCGGTGCAGCGGCTGGTCGACGCCATCGGGGAGCTGGACTGCGGGTTCGTCGGCAACGCCGTACACGGGTTGTCCTATGTGGACGACGTACGGCCGGAGACGCACCGGCACTACCAGGAGTGGGACGGGCAGCCGGTCCCGGAGGAGATCCGTCCCGGCACCCCGGAATGGGACCGGGCCAGGATCCACCCCGCCGCGAACCTCCTGCACGTCACCGAGGCGGTGGGCCTGGCACCCGGCCAGTGGCGGGCGTACAAGGTCTCCTGGATCGGCGGGTGCGTGCTCTACGACCGGCTCCGGCTGCACGCCTCGGGCGGCTTCGACTTCTGGCGCCGGCTACCGGAGAAGCACCAGGGCGAGGACGTGGCCGCCCAGCTCGCCGTGATGAGCCGGTACGGCGGAGCCGGCATCCTGCCCAGCGGGGCCTACCACCTGGAGGCACCGACCACGGTCACCGACCGCCCGGTCGAGGCGTGGGAGATCGTCCTCGCCGAGCAGTCCACCGACCAGCCGCTGGACCGGTCAGCCGATCGGTCCGCCGAGCTGCCGGTGGAGGCGACGGAGACCCAACCGGCCTCGCTGGAGCCGCAGGCCGCGTCGCTCGAAACCCAGGCCGCCCTCGAACCGATGTAAGCAAGCCGCCCTCGAACCGGGGTGGGCAAGCCGCCCTCGAACCGGTGTGCGGCAGGGTCACTCGGCGTCGGTCAGGTCGGTGACCGCCTCCAGCACCTCCACCACGGGTACGTCGGTGACGAAGGAAACCCGGTGCGGACAGTCCCCGGCACCGGGGCGGGCCGGATAGATCCCCCGGCTGCAGTCGACCCCGCACTCCGGGCAGTTGATCGTCCAGGAGCCGATCGGCCGGTGCCGGGCCCGCAACGGGGTGGCGCAGTTGATCAGGTTGCCGACCCAGAAGATGCCGACGGTCGGCGTACCGACCGCCGCCGCGACGTGCACCGGACCGGTGTCGTTCGCGATCACCACGGCGCAGCCACTGTAGAACCCGAGCAGCCCGCCGAGCGACAACTCCCCGGCCAGCGACCGCACCGGTACGCGCGCCGCGTCGACCACCTGTCCGGCCAGCTCCCGCTCCTGTGGCGTACCGGTCACGAACACCTCGTACCCGTCGGCGACCAACCGATCGGCCACCTCGGCGAACCGCTCCGCCGGCCACCGTCGGCGCGGATCACTGGCACCCGGATGCAGGGCGATCCGTGGGCGGCTCGGCTCACCGAGGAGCGACCGGACCTCGGCCAGGTCCGACGGAGTCACGTGCAGTCGCGGGCTCACCGTCGCCGGGCTCACCCCGACCAGGCCGGCGACCTCCAGGTAGCGGAAGACCTCGGGCTGGTAGAACACGTACCGCAGCCACCGGTCCAGCTCCGGCGCACCCTCGGCGCGCAGTCCGGCGGTGACCCGGGCACCGAGCCCGGTGACGATCGGGTTCGAGTTCCCCCCACCGCCGTGCATCTGGAGGGCCAGGTCGAACCGTTCCTCGCGGGCAGCGGCCAGGAACTCCGCCATCGCGGTCGCGGAGGGTGCCGGCTCGTCCGGCCCGGCGGTCCGGATCCCCTCGGCCGGCGGCACCACCAGCACCCGGTCCACCGGTCCCGGCCGGTCGGCGAGCAGGCCGACGTGCCAGGGTGCCCCGATCAGGACCAGTTCGGCGTCCGGGTAACCGGCCCGCAGGGCCTCCAGGGCGGGCAGCGCGAAAATGAAGTCACCCAGAGCGTTCGCCCGGAGTACGGCGATCCGCTCGACATCCGGCACCAGGTCCCGTACCCGGCCGATCATCAGCGCGGACGCCGCTCAGCCGAAGTGACGTCGGGCCGGCTGGCTCGTACCCGCCTCGGGCTGGTGCAGTTCCCGGTCGGCCGCCGGATCGTCGGTGCTCCCGGTCATCCCGCCACCGGAACGGGCCGAACTGCCCGCGGTCAACGCCGCCTCACCGACCCGGCGGGCGGCCGCACCGGCGGGCAGGGCCGAACTGCCGCCACCCGTCGTCGCACCGGTTGTCGCGGCACCGCTGGTCCCGGCGGTGGTGGACCGGCTCGACGGGTAGCGCCGGCCGACGGTGATCGTACGGCGACCGGACCGGCCCGCCTTCGGCAACGCCACCGTGAGCAGCCCGTGGTCCATCACCGCGTCGATCCGGTCCAGGTCGACCTCACCCGGCAGCCGGACCCGGTGCTCGAACGCCCGTACCCGCGAACCGGCACCGGGCATCCCGCTGTCGGCGTTCACCTCTTCCTCGGACCGGGCCCGTACGCACAGGTCCCGCCCGTCGACCTCGAGCGCCACCTCTTCCGGCGCCACCCCCGGCAGCCGGGCGACCACGTACCAGCCGTCGTCGCTGTCCACCAGCTCCACCTCCGGCGGGCCGCCGCCGACACCGGCCAGCGCCGAGTTCACCATCCGGCCCAGCTCGGCGCGGAACGCCCGCAGCCCGGTCACCGCCTCCCGGCCACGATCGATCCCGGCCTGCACGGGTTGGCTCATCGGGCATCCCCCATCCGGCCCATGCCGTCCGCCGGGGCCGGACTCAACGAGCTGGAGGCGTTCAGCCCCGCATCCCGGTCGATCCCGACCCCGAGCCGGTCGACCAGTTCACCGCCGAACCAGGCACCGAGTCCGACCGCGCCGAGCGCCACCACCTCGATCGCGAAGATGGCGCCACCGGCACCGCGCTGGTCGGCGGTGAGCCGTACGGTCCAGATCGCGGCGAAGAGCAGGAGCACGGCGATGTTGACCGCCGCGTGACTCAACCCGATCCGCTTGGCCCGGGTGCCGGCCGGGATCGCCAGCAGGTCGACCGCGCCGGCCGCCGCGGCTAGGACGCCGCCGATCAACCCGACCAGGATGTTCCAGTACGCCACCTCGCCGAGGTACCTCGGGCCACCGACGATGTCGGCGAAGTCGAAGATCACCGCGGTCACGAAGAGCGCCACCGGGAACATGACCAACATCGGGTGCACCGGGTGACCCAGCGACTTGATCCGGCTCTCCATGGACGCCTCCCAGCTCCGCGGGCTGTCCCGCGCTGGGCCCGTACCCGGCTGTGACCTGGACAAACCCGATCGTTGCCGGATATCCGGCCGGTCCGGGGCACGCCCAGCGCGTCCTCGCGACGCGCCGCCCGACCGGTGGCGGGATGCCACCGGCCGGGCAGGCTGTCAGGCTGCGCCCTCGGCACCGGTCACGGTCGTTCCCGGCGGATCAGGACAGTGACGACCAGCCGCTCTCGGCGGGCCAGGACCGGTACGCGAGCGCCCCCGCCCGAGCGGCGAACACCTGTGGCCCGGTACCGGTGACCACAACCGCCGGGGTTTCGACGGTCCCGCCGAGGCTGGTCCAGGCCCCGGGCACGCTGTCGGCCCCGAGTTGGGCGACGGACACCCCGGAGGCGGCGTCGCGCGCGAAGGCGTACATCTGGTTGCCGTGCACGACGGTGGCGAGTTGCCCGACGCCACCGGGACCGGGCGCGGCCACCGGCGGCAGCCAACCGCCGCCGGGCGAGGCCTGGACGCTGACCGCGACGTCGGTACCGCCCCCGCGGCGGTAGACGACCCGGACCCGTCCGTCGGCACCGACCACCGCGCTCGGCGCGCTCGCCGGGACCATCGACGGCAGGACCTCGTTGCGGATCAGCGGGCCGTTCGGTACCGACTGGTACCAGTGCAGGACCTTGGCCCGGGTGGCGGCGAACACCTCGAGACAACCGGTCGGATTCAGTACGGCGCTGATCCCGTCCTGTACGTCGGTGCCACCCAGGTCGACCCAGGCACCCCAGCCGTCGCCGGGTGCGGGTTGGGACTTCACGCTGACCCCGCCACCGCCGTTCTTGACGAACAGGCACAGCCGCCCGTCGGCGTGCCGGGCGGCGGTCGGCGCGCCCATCTGGTTCGCGTTCGGCAGGGCCGCGTTGTGGTTGCCCAGGTCGGCCCAGGCGCTCGACCACGCGCTGTTCACGGCGGTCTGCCAGAGGACCACGATCCGGTGGTCCGACAGGCGCCGGGCGAACAGCTCCATCCGGCCGTCCACGTTGTGACCGACGGTGAGGGTCGGCGCCAGGGGGCCGCCCGCGTTGGCCAGGAAAACCGGCTGCGACCAGCCCCCGCCGGCGAGCTGCCACCAGGTGAACACCTGGCCCTGCCGGACGGTGAACACCTGCAACCGGCCGTCGGCGTTGCGCCCGATCCAGGTCGTACCCCGGGGCCACCGGTAGACCATCCGCTCGGTCCAACCGAGCGTCGCGGCGGCCGGGTCGTAGACCCGGTAGGCGTCGAAGGCGGCCAGCTTCCGGGTCGCCTGGTCGGGCGGCAGGTTCATCGGCAGTGACCCGATGCTGTACGCGCGGTACGACGTCACCGGAACCTGCGTCACCGCCTCCGTGACGAGTCGGGCCGTGGTCACGTGATCGCCGTGATCCGGTGGCGAGTACCGGGATTCCGGCAGCGGGTCGAGCGTCCGCACCTCGCCTATCGGGTAGAAGGCGACCAGGCCGGCGATCAGCGCCACCACGTCCGCCCTGTTGTACGTGTACTGGGGCACCCCCGCTCCCCCGTCGGGGATGACGGTCCGGTGCGGGGTGCCCGCGTACAGGTCGTCGAGCTCGCCGTCCCGCAGCCCGACGAAGATCAGGTGTACGCGCGCACCCTTCAGCATGTACCGCTCGATCTGCCTCCCGTTGATGCTGATCACGTCGTGGTTCCACTCGGCCTGGTTCCCGGCCGGTGTGACCCCGGCCATCACCGCGTGCGCGTCCTGGATGCCGCGTTGCCGGTTGCGGGCCCGCTCCCCCTCCTCGGTGCCGAGGCCGGAGAGCTGACCGGCGGTCAGGAAGGCGGTGATCGTGGCGGTGCCGGAGCGGATCGTGTCGGCCAGGTCCGTACTGAGGAACAGCAGATCGTCGTCCTCGTGGGCGACCACGTGCAGGATCGGATCGGACATGGATCTCCTAGGGGTGCTGAGGGGTGAGTGGAGGGCGAGCGTCGCTACCGGTCGTGACGGATGTGAAACGGTCCCGGTATCTCCCGGTGGACCGGCGGGCCCTCGCCCACGGGTGTCGTCGTACCCGCGCCGCTGCAGCGGCGCGGATGATCATGTTAACGACGAGCCCCGACAGTCGACATTGGACGGCTGGCCATGCCGCGATGCCTTACCCGACACCGTAAAGCGCGCCGTCCACCCTCATCCGACGACTGGAACCGGACCGGCCGGTACGGGCGGCGCTGGGCGTGGATCAGCCGCAGCAGCCACCGGTGGACTCGGTGGGGGTACCGATGGCGACCAGCGGCAGGGGGGTGACCGACAGCCCGCCGGTGAGGCCGGTGGCCAGTCCCCGCCCTGCGCGTTCGGGCGCCGGGGTGGGGCCGCAGCAGGCACCCGACCGGGCCGTGGTCGGGTCGTCGGCGAAGGCCAGGTCGCTGGAGCAGACTCCGGTCTCCGGCAGTTGGAGTCGGACGTCCCGGGCGGCCTCCCAGTCTCCGGCGAGGGCGGCGACGACCGACCGGACCTGTTCGTAGCCGGTGGCCATGAGGAAGGTGGGTGCGCGGCCGTAGCTCTTCATACCGACGGTGTAGAAGCCGGGCTCGGGGTGGGCGAGGTCGTCGGCGCCGTGTGGTGGGACGGTGCCGCAGGAGTGCTGGTTCGGGTCGATCAGCGGAGCGAGCGCACGGGGCGACTCCATGATCGGGTCGAGATCGAGGCGCAGTTCGGTGCTGATCGTGTGGTCGGGGCGGAACCCGGTGGCGGCCACGATCCGATCCACCGTCACCGCCCGTCGACCGCCGGCGGCGTCGAGGGCCACCACCTCCACCCCGCCCTCCGTGACCCGCACATCGTGTACGGAGAACCCGGTGAGCAGCGTGATCCGGCCCGCTTCGACGTGGGCGTGGAGTCGGGTTCCGAGAGCGCCCCGTGCGGGTAGCGCGTCGTTGTCGCCGCCGCCGTAGACCCGGGAGGCGTTCGCGGCACGGATCGCCCAGTACACAGTGGTGCCCGGTTCCCGGGCGGCGAGGTCGGCAAGGTTCAGCAGGGTGTTCGCGGCGGAGTGCCCGGCACCGACGACGAGTACCCGGGCACCGGCGAAACGGTCCCGGTCCGCGCCGAGCACGTCCGGCAGCGCCTGCTCGATCACCCCTGGGGTGTCGGTTTCGCCGTGTGCCGGTAGTCCGTTGGCGCCGAGGACGTTGGGCGTGGCCCAGGTGCCCGAGGCGTCGATCACCGCGCGGGCGAGGATCTCCGCACCGGTGGCGAGCCGGATCACAAACGGGGTCTCCTCCCGGCCTCGGGAGCGGACCCGGTCGAGGCCGACCCGGCTGATCGCGACGACCCGGGCGTCGTAGCGCAGGTGGGGGGCGATCGCCGGGAGCTTCGCCAGCGGTTGCAGGTAGCTGTCGACGAGTTCCGCACCGGTCGGGAGCAGTTCCGGGTCGGGTGCGGTCCAACCGGCGGCGTCGAGGAGCCGTCGTGCGGCGGTGTCGATGTCGTACCGCCACGGGCTGAACACCCGGACGTGCCCCCATCGGGCGACCGAGGCGGCAGCCTGCGGGCCGGCTTCCAGGACCACGAAGTCCAGGCCGCGTTCGGCGAGGTGCGCGGCGGCGGCCAGACCGACCGGGCCGGCGCCGATCACCGCGACCGGCAGGGTGGTATCGGTATTGCTGGCACTCATTCCGAACTCCTTGTCTCGACGTTTCTCAAAATAAGAGGTTGGACTGATCCGCGGCCCCGATGGGCCTCGCGGTCAGCCGATGGTGGCGCTGCGTCGTTCGATCAACACCACGTCACGCCAGGCACCGTGATGCCGCCCGACGCGTTCCCTGGTGCCGACGATCCGGAACCCGACCCGCCGGTGCAGCGCGAGGCTGGCGGTGTTCTCCGGGAAGACCCCGGACTGGATGGTCCAGATCCCGGCGACCTCGGTCGAGGCGATCAGGGTGTCGAGCAGGACCCGACCCACTCCCCGCCCACGGGCCGCGGGGTCGACGTAGACGGAGTGCTCGACCACTCCGGCGTACACCGGGCGGGCGGAGACGGCCGACACCGCGACCCAGCCGAGCACCTTCCCGGTGGCCGCGTCGGTCGCGACGTACCGGTGTTCAGGTAGCCGGGCGGCATGGAAGGTCGCCCAGTCGGGGGCGGTGACCTCGAAGCTGGCCTGGCCGCCGTCGAGGCCCGCCTGGTAGATCGCCAGCACCAGGTCCGCGTCGGCGGGAACCAGCGGGCGTACGCGCAGCGGCCGGCTGCCGGTCGGCTCCGTAGCGCGATCCGGCATGTCCGCTGATGTCGCACGCGTCTGGTGCACGGCACGTCCTCTGTACGGGTGGCGGTCTGCTGTCTTGACGTTGCTCTAATCAGAGAGTTGCACGCTGTTTCGAGATCTGTCAACCTAGAGGCATGTCGAAGCAGTCGGCGTCCCTCAACCTCACCGACCTCAACGCCGGCGCGCCCTGCTGCGCGCCGATCAGCGAGCAGCGGATCCCGGCCGAGACCGCCGCCGTACTCGCTCCCGCCTTCAAAGCCCTCGGTGACCCGGTACGGCTCCAGTTGATGTCGATGATCGCCTCAGCGCCGTCCGGTGAGATCTGCGTCTGCGACCTCACCCCGGCCTTCGACCTGACCGGCCCCACCATCTCGCATCACCTGAAGACCCTCCGGGACACCGGCCTGGTCGACGCCGAACGGCGTGGCACCTGGGTCTACTACCGGGCCCGGCCCGGCATCATGCGGCAACTCGCGAGCCTCCTCGCGATCGAGGCCCCCGCGTCGGTGTAGGGAGTGGGCGGGACGGCCCACGGCAGCGGCGCTTCTCATCGACGGTGGGCCCGGATCCGGACCGGTCAAGCCCGCCGACCCCTCGGAACCGGAGCACCACCCCGATGACCACCGAAGCACCCTGGCGGCGACTCGTCGCCGAATTCCTCGGCACCGCACTGCTCGTCACCGCCGTCGTCGGCTCCGGAATCATGGCCACCACCCTGTCGCCCGACGACATCGGCCTACAACTGCTGGAAAACTCCGTCGCTACCGCCCTCGCCCTGGGCGCGCTCATCCTGATCTTCGGGCCGGTGTCCGGGGCGCACTTCAACCCCGTCGTCTCCGCCGCCGACTGGTTCCTCGGCCGGCGCACCCGGACCGGCCTCACCGCCCGGGAACTGGGCGGTTACGTCGCCGCCCAGAGCGCGGGCGCCATCGGTGGCTCGATCCTGGCCAACCTGATGTTCGCGCTGCCCGCCGTCGAGTGGTCCACCAGGGAACGGTCCGCCGGGCACCTGTGGCTCGGCGAGGTGATCGCCACCGCCGGGCTCATCCTGCTGGTCTTCGCCCTCGCCCGCTCCGGCCGCTCCGCGGTCGCACCGGCAGCGGTCGGCGCCTACATCGGCGCCGCCTACTGGTTCACCTCGTCCACGTCGTTCGCCAACCCAGCCGTCACCCTCGGTCGGGCGTTCACCGACACCTTCGCGGGCATCAGTCCCACGTCGGTGCCCGGATTCGTCCTCGCCCAACTCGGCGGCCTCCTCCTCGGCGTCGCCCTCCTCCTCGCCCTGTACCCGCGCGGCGGTCAGGCCGCCGACCAGGTGCTTGTCCCGCACACACCCGCCAGCAGTCCAGCCACCGGCAGTGCGGCCGGAGGCCCTGAAGCCGAAGGAAGACAACAGCAATGAGCAAGCCCAGCGTCCTGTTCGTCTGCGTACACAACGCCGGCCGCTCCCAGATGGCCGCGGGTTGGCTACGCCACCTCGCCGGTGACAGCGTCGAGGTCCGCTCCGCCGGGAGCGAACCCGCCGACCGGATCAACCCCGTCGCCGTCGAGGCAATGCGGGAGGTCGGCATCGACATCACCGCCAACACCCCGCGCCTGCTCGACCACGCCACCGCCGAATCCTCCGACGTCCTCATCACCATGGGCTGCGGCGACGTCTGCCCCGTGTTCCCCGGCAAGCGCTACCTCGACTGGCAACTCGACGACCCCGCCGGCCAGGACATCGCGGCAGTACGCCTCATCCGCGACGACATCCGCACCCGCGTCGAACAGCTCATCGCCGAACTACCCGCCAGAACCGGCTAGTGCCTCGTCTTGAAAGGTTGATCGTGTAATCCGTTGGTTTCCGAGTCGATCCCAGCCGAGCCGGGCCAGGCACCCGGCAGGCTGGACCCTCGGCGCCGTTGGAAAGCCGATGCTCCACTGCGCGTGCCAGTCATCCGTCACATGTCGGACAATCGCTGCTTCCCGCCGCCGTGTCGAGAACCGTTGGCCGCACAACCGGTCCGGAGCGCCGGAAAGCCTTGTGCCACGCGCAAATTCCACGGCTCACGCGCCCGACGCGGCCCGCTCCCGGGCGACCCGGAGGCCCTCTGAACAGGGAAAATGAGCAGGTCGAGCAGTTGGATGACCGGTTGTGTCGGTGGTACCAATGAGATGTCAGGAGGCCACCATGAGGCCCGTCTTGCACATCGAGAGTCAGCTCATCTCCGCTGAACCCCAGCCGATGGTCTGCCATCCTTCACCGCGCTGCGACCAACCGCCCGTGACCATGCCTCGCCCGCCGGCCGAATGTCCGGCTGCCGCATCGTACGACGGCCGACCTCGCCGTGGATCTACCCCGCTCCGTCGCCGTACCGGCGGCAGGGCCCGCGACCAGTCCGGCCAGCGAGTGAGAGCCGGTAGGACATCGGAAGGTGCCCCAGTGCCAGCCATCCGAATCAGATCGGGCCGTCACCCATTCCAGATCACACTGCTGGCTGCCACGCTCGCCTGCGGCCTCGCGCAGCTCATCGTCGATGTCCGACCCCGGTCGGTCAGCACCTCCATGCCCATCCTGGTGCAGAACGTCTGGGAGTGGGGGCTCGTCGTCGTTGGGATCGCCGGTCTACTCGGCATCGCCTGGCGCGGCCGGCTCAGTACGGGATTGGGCATCGAACTCGGCGCCATGTTCGTACTCGGCACCACCACCGGCATGTACGCCTTCGCACTGTTCGCCGTCTCCGGCACGGCAGCCCTGACCTCCAGTACGTTCATCGCCGCCATCGCCGTGGGGTCCGGGTGGCGAGCGGTGGAAATCCTGTCCGACCTCCGCGACCTCGCCACACCTGCGCAACCAGCAGCGGCTGGCCAACCCTCTCCCCGGTTAGAAAGAGATCCATCGTGATCGCCGCAGCCGCACCAACTGGTCCTCCATGGATCCAGATCCTGCTCTCCGCCGTGGGCTTGCTCGGTGGCACAGGCGGAGTGGCCGCGGTCGCCACCGTGCTGGGCCAGCGCCGCAAGTTCCGGGCCGACACCGCTGACGTCCTGACCGACACCGCACTGACCCTGATCGCGCCGCTGAAGACCCGAGTGATCGAACTCGAGGCGGAAACCGCCGAGGCCCGCCGGCTGGCCCTAGCCACGAGCGAGCAGATCGGCGAACTACGCGGCGCGGTGAACGAGGTGAGAATCCTGATGCGTGGCTGGCGCAGCGCCATCCTCGACCCGAACGCGACCCTCGCTCAGCTGCGTGACCTGATAAAACGCGACTGAGCCGCCTACCCGAGGCCCTGGCACGCTCCGCAAGAGAGCATGATCACAACCGGCCGAGCACAAGCCGGAATCCACAGCATTGTGAGGCTCCGAGCGACGAACCCGCCCATACAGGGCGCACCAGCAACGGCTCGACACCGGACACCCGACCATGTCGAACTGATCGCCTACGGGCGTTATCGGGGGGACGTCGGGGGCGATTCAAGACCACATAGATAAACATGAGGCCCTGACCAGCATTTCTGCTGGTCAGGGCCTCATCCCTGGAGCCGCCTGACGGAATCGAACCGTCGACCTACGCATTACGAGTGCGTCGCTCTAGCCGACTGAGCTAAGGCGGCAACGCCCGTCGAGTGTACGGCACGCCCCCCGCGCCCACTCCACGGGTTTCCCCTCCCTCGCCCCGAACACAGACCCTCTCCCCGAGATCGAAAGACAACTAGAGATCAACTATCCGAAATTCGCACTCGCATCGTGCGGCGAGCGCGGGCAGGGAGGGCGGGAGAAAGGGGCGGAGGGTCATGTACTGGACAGCAGAGGTGGGGTGCCGTTGAGTAGGCTGCCGGCCGTGAATAGGGATGAGGCAGCCGGGGCCGACCCGGTCACGCCAGACCGGCCGCGCAGCCTCGATCCCCGGGAACTCGGCTTCACACCGGCCCGCCCGGTGCCCTGGTTGGCGCCCCTGCTGCTGATCAGCACCGGTGTCCGTACGCTGCTGGCGCTGCTGTTCGGCGCCTATCTCGACAAGCGTGAGCTGCAGAACGCCCTGCCCAGCGAGGTCTACCGGGAGCCGGGCACCGACGGCGAGCTGTGGCTCGACTACGTGGCCGACCTGGGCGACGGGTTCAACGCGACGTACTCGGTGGCGTACCTGCTGGCGCAGCCGGAACTCGTGGTCGACTCCCACCGGCTGCCCCGTGGGCAGATGCTGATGATGGGTGGCGACCAGGTCTATCCGACCGCCAGCAGCGCCGCGTACGAGCAGCGGTTCAAGGGGCCGTACCAGGCGGCCATGCCGTGTCCGCCGGCCACCGGACCCCAACCGACGCTGTACGCGATCCCCGGCAACCACGACTGGTACGACGGCCTGACCGCATTCCTGCGCCTGTTCGCCCGCTCCCGCGACGACAACATCGGCGGGTGGCGTACCCCGCAGTCCCGCTCCTACTTCGCCGTACGGCTGCCGTCCGACTGGTGGCTGTTCGCCCTGGACGAGCAGTCCGGCACGTACCTGGACGACCCGCAGTTGCGGTACTTCGAGCAGGCCGCGGCCGAGTTGGGGCCGCAGTCGCGGGTGATCGTGGCGGTGCCGGCACCGACCTGGGTCAAGGCCGTCGACAACCCGCAGGCGTACGAGTCGGTCGACTACTTCGTCCGTACCGTGCTCGATCCGAGCGGCGCCCGGGTCCGGCTGATCGTCTCGGGTGATCTCCATCACTACGCCCGGTACGAGGGACCGGATCGCCAGTTGATCCACTGTGGTGGCGGGGGCGCGTACCTCTACCCGACCCATCACCTGCCCGAGCGGATCGAGGTCCCGCCCCGGGACACCCTGGCCCGCCGAGCCAGCCAGTCCCGCGAGTACGACCTCGCCGGCCGCTACCCGGAGGCGAGCCGGTCCCGGCGTTACGCCTGGGGCATCTTCGGCCGGTTGCCGCTGCGCAATCCCGGCTTCATCACCCTGCTCGGCGCCCTGCACGTGCTGCTGATGCTGCCGATCGCCGGGGTCGCGACCCAGCGGGCCAGCTCGACCGACCAGGGCCTGTTCAGCATCCCGCTGGTGCTGATGCTGGCCGTCGTCCTGCTCGGTGCGGCGTTCTTCGCCAAACCACCGACCGCGAGCGGCAAACGGCAGATCCGGCACTACCTGCTCGGCGTGATTCATGGGGTCGCCCACATCGCACTGGGCGCGGCCGGCGCCTGGCTCTGGCTGCAACTGCCGTTCCGGGACTGGCCGTGGCCGCTTCCGGTGGCCGCCGCCGCTCTGCTGTACGCCCCGGTCGCCGGGCTCGTCGCCAGCCAGCTCACCGCCGCGTACCTGCTGGTGGCCGGGTATTTCGGGGTGAACCTCAACGAACTCTTCGCCGGGCAGGGGATCGAGGACGCGAAGAGCTTCCTGCGGATGCGGTTCGCCCCGGACGGTTCGCTGACCATCTATCCCGTCGCGATCGACCGGGTGGGCCGGGAGTGGCGGGTGGACCCGGACAACAGCCGGCCGGACGGTCCGTGGCTGGCACCGCGGCAACCGCTGGTCGCCCGGCTCGCCGAACCACCGGTCGTCCTCCGCTGAGCCTTCCCCTACCGCCTTTTGTGACATTTCGCATCATTGCCCCGCTTTGCGCAGATAACCTCCGCTAGAAGGCCTTCTGGCGCCCGTCACCCGCGGTACGCCCGTTGAGGACCTTCGCGCTCTGAATCCCGCCGGGGGCGGGATCTCGATTGGTGGGGGAATTCTGTGTCGGTGATCCGTTTGGCCCGCGCGTGTCGTGTACGCCGTCGGTCTGCTGCGATGGTGATGGCAGGGGCACTCGCCTCTGCGACGGTTCTCGTCGGGATCGTTGGGATGCCAGCGGCCTGGGCCCAGGCCCCGGTTCCGTTGGGGGTCGCCGAGTCCTACGGGGTGTTGGCCGGCCAGGCCGTCACCGATGTCCCGCCTCCCGTCGGCCCTTCCACCATCAACGGGGACCTGGGTGTCTGGCCGGGCACCTCGGTCACCGGCGCCCCCGTGGTGAACGGCGAGGTGCACGTCGGTGACACCGAGGCGATGCAGGCCCAGGCCGCGCTGACCACGGCGTACAACTTTGCCGCCGCCGAACCGTCCACCGGCACGATCAGCGCCGACCTCGGCGGTCAGACGCTCCCCGCCGGGGTCTACACGTCCCCTGCCACCATGTCGCTGACCGGGACGGTGACGCTGGATGCGGCGAACGACCCCAACGCGGTCTTCGTCTTCCAGGTGGGATCGGACCTGATCACGGCGACCGACAGCCGGGTCAGCCTGATCCGTGGCGCGCAACCGTGCAACGTGTTCTGGCAGGTCACCAGCTCGGCGACGCTGAACACCAGAACAGTTTTCGTCGGGAGCATCCTGGCGTTGCAATCCGCGACCCTGGGCGAGGGAGCCACCGTTGCCGGACGGGTGCTGGCCCGCAACGGCGCGGTCACGCTGATCCACAACACCATCACGCGACCGTTCTGCGCCGCATCCGTCGCGCCACCGACGATCGCGAAGGCTTTCGAGGACGCGACCATCCCGTTCGGCGGTACGACAACGCTCGACTTCACCCTCACCAACCCCAACACGGCCACGTCGTTGACCGGGGTCAACTTCAGTGACGCATTGCCCGCAGGGCTCGTGGTCTCCACTCCCAGCGGTCTGACCGGCACCTGCGGCGGCGGCACGATCACGGCAACCGCCGGCAGCGGCACCATCACCCTCGCCGGCGCGACCCTACCCGCCAGCGGGACCTGCACCTTCTCCGTGAACGTCACCGCCACCACCAGCGGAACCAAGGTGAACACGAGCGGCCCGGTCGACTCGACCGAGAGCGGTCCGGGCGCACCCGCCTCGGCAACCGTCACGGTCGCCGCGCCGGTGATCGCACCACCGACGATCGCCAAAGCCTTCGGAGACGCAACCATTCCCTCCGGCGGGACAACGTCACTGGCCTTCACCCTCACCAACCCCAATACCGGCACACCGCTGACCGGGGTCAACTTCACCGACGCGTTGCCCGCAGGACTCGTCGTCTCCACGCCCAACGGCCTGACCGGCACCTGCGGCGGCGGCACGATCACGGCAACCGCCGGCAGCGGCACCATCAGCCTCGCCGGCGCAACCCTGCCCGCCAACGGAACCTGCACCTTCTCCGTCAACGTCACCGCCACCACCAGCGGAACCAAGCTCAACACCAGCGGCCCGGTCGACTCGACCGAAAGCGGCCCCGGCGCACCCGCCTCCGCCACCGTCACGGTCGGCGCGCCAGTCGTCGCACCACCGACGATCGCCAAGGCTTTCGACGACGCGACCATCCCGTTCGGCGGTACGACAGCGCTCGACTTCACCCTCACCAACCCCAACACCGGTACGCCACTGACCGGGGTCAACTTCACCGACGCGCTGCCTGCCGGGTTGGTGGTAGCGACACCCAACGGTCTGACCGGCACCTGCGGCGGCGGCACCATCACCGCAACCGCCGGCAGCGGCACCATCAGCCTCACCGGCGCGACCCTGCCCGCCAACGGAACCTGCACCTTCTCCGTCAACGTCACCGCCACCACCAGCGGAACCAAGCTCAACACCAGCGGCCCGGTCGACTCGACCGAAAGCGGTCCGGGCGCCCCCGCCGCAGCAACCGTCACGGTCGCCGCGGCGGTGATCGCACCACCGACGATCGCCAAAGCCTTCGGAGACGCGACCATCCCCTCCGGCGGGACATCGTCACTCGACTTCACCCTCACCAACCCCAACACCGGCACAGCTCTGACCGGGGTCAACTTCAGTGACGCGTTGCCCGCCGGGTTGGTGGTGGCGACACCCAACGGTCTGACCGGCACCTGCGGCGGCGGCACCATCACCGCAACCGCCGGCAGCGGCACCATCAGCCTCACCGGCGCGACCCTGCCCGCCAACGGAACCTGCACCTTCTCCGTCAACGTCACCGCCACCACCAGTGGGATCAAGGTGAACACCAGCGGCCCGGTCGACTCGAACGAGAGCAGCCCCGGCGGCCCCGCCGCGGCGAGCATCACGGTTGCCGTCACCACACCACCGACGATCACCAAGGCCTTCGGGAGCACGACCATCGGTAGCGGCGGAACGACATCGCTCGGTTTCACCCTCAGCAACCCCAACACGATCACGCCGCTGACCGGGGTCGGTTTCAGTGACACCCTGCCCGCAGGGCTCGTCGTCGCCACGCCCAACGGGCTGACCGGCTCCTGCGGTGGCGGAACGATCACCGCAACCGCGGGTAGCAGCATCATCAGCCTGGCCGGCGCGACCCTGGCGCCCAACGGAACCTGCACCTTCTCGGTGAACGTCACCGCCACCACCAGCGGAACCAAGGTGAACACCAGCGGCCCGGTCGACTCGAACGAGAGCGGCCCGGGTACCCCCGCCGCGGCGAGCGTCACGGTTGCCATCGCTTCACCACCGACGATCGCCAAGACCTTCGGGGAAACGACCATCCCCGTCGACGGGACGACGTCCCTGGGTTTCACCCTCACCAACCCGAACACCGAAACACCGCTGACCGGCGTCAGTTTCGTCGACAATCTTCCGGCGGGGCTGGTGGTCGCCACACCCAGTGCCGCGCAAACCACCTGCGCCGGCGGCACGATCGTCGCGACCCCAGGTAGCAGCACCATCAGCCTGTTCAGCGCAACCCTGCCGGCCAACGGGAGCTGCACGGTGTCGGTGAACGTCACCGCCACCACCACCGGAACGAAGGTCAATACGACGGCCGCCATCACCTCGGTCGAAAGCGGCCCCGGCACACCCGCCACGGCAACCGTCACGGTCGTCGCGGTGGTCGTCGCGGCGCCCACGATCGCCAAGGACTTCGGCGACGGGATCATCCCGTTCGGGGGGACGACGTCGCTCGACTTCACCCTCACCAACCCGAACACGGGTACGCCGCTGACCGGGGTCGGCTTCAGTGACACGCTGCCCGCGGGGCTCGTCGTCGCCACGCCCAACGGCCTGACCGGCACCTGCGGCGGCGGCACGATCACCGCAACCGCCGGCAGTGGGACCATCGCCCTCGTCGGCGCGACCCTGCCGGCGAACGGGAGCTGCACCTTCTCCGTGAACGTCACCGCCACCACCAGCGGAACCAAGGTGAACACCAGCGGCCCGGTCGACTCGAACGAGAGTGGCCCCGGCACCCCCGCGACGGCAACCGTCACGGTCAGCGCGGCGGTCGCCTCGGCACCGACACTTGCCAAAGCCTTCGGGAAGGCCACCCTCCCCCTCTACGGGACGACGTCACTGGGTTTCACCCTCACCAACCCCAATACCGAAACGCCGCTGACCGGTGTCGGTTTCGTCGACAACCTTCCGGTGGGACTGGTGGTCGCCACACCCAACGGTGTGAGTGGCTCCTGTGACGGCACGATCACCGCGACGCCCGGTAGCAGCACCATCAGCCTGGCTGACGCCACCCTGCCGGCCAACGGGAGCTGCACGGTGTCGGTGAACGTCACCGGCACCACCGCCGGAACGAAGGTCAACACGACCGTCGTCACCTCGGCGCAAAGCGGCCCGGGCACTCCCACCTCGGCAACCATCACGATCCGGAAGGCGGTTCTGCCCGTCACCGGAGGCCAGTACTCGGCGTACGTCACCATCGCCCTGACCGCGATCGGCCTCGGTGCGGCACTCATCGCGATCAGCCACCAGCGACTGATCGGACGTAGGCGCGACACCGCGTAGCTCGCGACGCGGGGCGGAACGGCGGATTCGGTGCTCGTGCGGGACAACGCACGAGCACCGAATTCGCTGCGGACCCGGCCGGGGTGAAGGCTGTCCTGTACGACAGCGGTCGCATCCCCCGAGCACTAGCTCGGGTCGGCCCCCTCGTACGCACGACGCGATCCGCAGACGTCGGCCACGGCGCACCGCCTGACGGTGCCGTCCTCGATCTGCCGGACCGTGACCGTCTCGCTCGGTGGATGACGGGACACCACCTTCGCCAGGCCGTCCGGGGTCTCGATCCGCTGACCGGAGGTGGGGTAGTTGCTGCTGTTGGCGTACAGCGGGTGTTCGTACTTGAGGCAGCACATCAGCCGGCCGCAGGCGCCGGAGATGCGCAGCGGGTTGAGCGGCAGATCCTGGTCCTTGGCCATCCGGATGGTGACCGGCTCGAAGTCGGTCAGGAAGGTGGCGCAGCACAGGTCGCGCCCGCAGGAACCGATGCCACCCTGCACCCGCGCCGAGTCCCTGGCCGAGAGCTGGCGCAACTCGACCCGGCAGTGCAGGGTCGCGCCGAGGTCGCGGACCAGTGCCCGGAAGTCGACCCGGTGCGGCGCGGTGAAGTAGACGGTGGTCCGGGAGCCGGACGAGGTGCCGCCCGGCGACTCCAGCACGTGGTCGACGGCGATCACCTTCATCGGCAGCCCGTGCTCCCGGATGAGCCGCTTGGCGGCGACCTTCGCCTCCGCCTTCCGCTTGCGCTGAAGCTCGTCGCGGCGTAGGTCGGGCTCGCCGGCCAGGCCGGCCAGGCGCGGGAAACCGCTGGTGTCGTCGCTGACCCACTGGGCCGCCCAGACACACTCGGCGACCTCGGTGCCGTCGTCGGTGGGGACCAGCACCCGGTCACCGACCGCCGGCCGGAACTCGCCCGGGTCCAGGTAGTAGAGACGCCCGTACCGGGTGAAGCTAACCGCACACAGCATCCCCATGTGCCCACCCTACGTCCAAACCACCGGGTCCTTACCTACCTGTTTTCCACCACCGGGCCGTGAGCACCGGCGTCAGCCGGAGATCCAGGTGGTCGCGTCGAGCCGGGTCGGACCCGGGTCGACCGGGCCCCGGTACGGCAACTCGGTCAGATCCGGCGCCCACTGGTGCAGCAGTGCCGTGCCCCGCGCCTCCGCCTCGGTCACCGTCGCCAGCACCCGCGCACCGATCTCGGCGGCAGCGAGCGCGACGGTGCCGGAGTCGGTGCCGGTGACGACCGCTACCGCCTCGGCCGAACCGAGGACGTCGGCGAGCGTACGGGCGAGGGCGTGCCGGCTCTGCGCCACCCAGTCGTCGACCGCGTCCGCGTACGCGGCGGTCGCCTCGAGTCGACCGGTGAGGCTCTCCGGATCACCGTCGAGGTACGCCGCGAGCGCGTCCCGGTGGGCCGCGTACGCCTGCGCCCCGGCCCCCTGCCACGGGTCACCGCCGGTCAGGTCCGCCCGCGCGTGGTCGTACTCCCGGACCAGGGTGCGTACGGCATGCCCGGCGGCGGCCAGCGGCGCCGGGCGCAGCGCGACGACCTCGCCCAGCGCGTCGCCGGGCAGTGTCCCGAGCCGGCGCAGCAGCGGCCAGATCCAGTGGTCGTCCGGCGCCCCGGCGGCGGCGAGCAGGTCGTCGACCCGGCGCAGCAGGTCGGATCCGGGTCCGGCGAGGTGGTCCAGCGGGTCCATCACGCCTCCTCGGCGTGCCGGCGCCGGGCGGCGTCATCGGTGTCGGTGTAGCCGTCGGCCACCACCCGCAGCCTGGCGGCGAGGTCGGCCACCCGGTCGGCGGTCACCGTCGCCTCGGTGGCCCGCGCCCCGGTCGCGGCCAGCCACTGCCCGGTCAGCGCACGGACGGTCTCGGCCAGCCGCCCCGGCCCGTCCGAGCCCGACGCCGGAGACGTACGGTCGAGCCGGCCCAGTTCGCGGCCGGCGGCGGTGAGGGTGCCGGCCGCCTCGTCCAGCCGGTTGGCGAGTTCGCGCAGACTCTCCACTCAGGCCTCCGCCAGCCGCCGGTACGCACCGAACGTCTCGGTGTGCAGCTTCTCCCGCGCCCACCGGGCGGCATCCGCTGCGGCCGTCACCGCCGCCTGCACCGAGCGGGCCAGTTCGGCGTTGCCGCGATGCTGGACCGGGGCCAGGAAACGGACGTCGGTGATCGCCCCGGCGGCGGTCACCATCACCTCGACCAGCCCGTCCGGCGACCGTACGCTGACCTCGACCGCGCGTACCGCCTGGTCGAACTCGGCCTGCAACGACTCGATCCGGCGGTACCGCTCGACCGCCTCCTCGACCCAGGCCTCGTCGATCTCCCGCGACATCGATGGGCTCCTCCCGGCAGCCATTCACTGACTGTGCCGTCGCTGTTGCACTAAGCACCGCACCGTACCGGTTGCTTCCGCCGAGCGGAACCCCGTACGGGCGACGGTGCTCAGCCGCGCCAGAGGGCGAGCATCATCGCCTCGACGGCGATCCGGGGCTTGACGTTCGTGTCGATCGCCGTACGGCAGGCGAGCACCGCCTCCAGCCGGCGCAACGCGGCCTCCGGCGCCCACTTCGCCGCCGCCGCGCTCGCCAGCGGCGCGGTGTCGGTGTGCACCGGCGCGACCGGGGCACCGAGGGTCACCGCCAGCACGTCCCGGTAGAAGCCGGCCAGGTCGACCAGGGCCCGGTCCAGCGCGTCCCGTTGCGCCCGGGTGGCCCGCGACTTCTGCCGGCGCTCCAGGTCCTTGAGCTGCCCGGCGGAGCCGCGCGCCGCACCGGCGGCACCCTTGCCGGTGCCGCCCGCACCCAGGGCGGTCTGCAACGCGGCCCGTTCGCTCGCGTCCGACTCGGCCACCGCCGCCTCCGCCTCCGCCTCGGCCGAGTCGATCAGTGTGGCGGCGGCGTCGAAACAGGCCCCGACCCCGGTCAGGCGCCGGGGTACGGCCAGTACCGCGTCCCGCCGCTTGCGGGCCTCCGGGTCGCGGGCCAACCGGCGGGCCCGGCCGACATGCCCCTGCGACGCGGCTGCCGCCCAGGTGGCCAGGTCCGGGGCCACCCCGTCCCGCTCGGCGAGTACGGCCGCCACCGCCTCGGCCGCCGGTTGGCGCAACGGCACCACCCGGCACCGGGACCGGATCGTCACCGAGACGTCGTCCGGGTGGGTGGACGGGGTGCAGAGCAGGAAGACCGTACGCGGGGGCGGTTCCTCGATCGCCTTGAGCAGGGCGTTCCCGGCTGCCTCGGTGAGCCGGTCGGCGTCCTCGATGACCACCACCTGCCAGCGCCCGCCGGACGGGGTGCTCGCCGACCGGAGCACCAGGGCCCGCATCTCACCAACCCCGATGGAGAGGCCCTCGGGGACCACGAACCGTACGTCGGCGTTGGTGCCGGCGAGCGTGGTGTGGCAGCCGGCGCAGTCACCACAGCCGGTTCCCCGTTCGCACTGCAACGCGGCGGCGAACGCGCGGGCGGCGACGGACCGGCCGGATCCCGGTGGCCCGGTGAAGATCCACGCGTGGGTCATCGCGCTGTTCGTGACGGCCGCCGGGTCGGTGATCGCGGCACCTACCCGGACCACCTCCGCCGCCGAGGCGGCCGCCCGACGCAGGGTCACGGTCGCCTCGTCCTGGCCGACGAGGTCGGCGAAGACATCGGGCATCAGGACCGCCGCTCCAACTCCAGGCCACCCGCCCCGTCACCGGAGCCCGAACCGGACCCGGTGGAACCGCCGCCGCCGGAACCGCCGTCTGCGGCGGCGCCAGGGCGCGGGACGTCGATCTCCGGCGTCCTCGGTTCCACCGACGGGTCCAGCGGCTTCGCCGGGTCGGGATGGACGATGGTCTCCGGGTCGGTGAGCATGCCCCGGACCCGCTGGGCGACCGTGTCGGAGATCCGCTCGATCGGACCACTCCCGTCGAGCACCAGGTAACGCTTGGGGTCGGCGGCGGCCAGGTCGAGGAAGGCGTCCCGGACCCGGTCGTGGAAGTCGAGCGACTCGCCCTCCAGCCGGTCGGTGCCCTCGCCCCGGGCCGCCACCCGGTCCAGCCCGGCCCGCGGGTCGACGTCGAGCAGCACCACCAGGTCGGGCTTGAGCCCACCGGTCGCCCAGGCAGAGAGCCAGGAGACCTCGTCGACCGGAAGCGTACGACCGGCGCCCTGGTAGGCCAGGGACGAGTCGACGTACCGGTCGCTGATCACCACCGCGCCCCGGGACAGCGCCGGGCGGACCACGGTGGCGACGTGATGGGCCCGGTCGGCGGCGTAGAGCAGTGCCTCGGCACGCGGGGACAGCGGTACGGCACCGGCCGCCACACTGTCGAGCACCAGGGAACGGATCCGTACGCCCACGTCGGTCGCGCCCGGTTCCCGGGTCACCAGCACCTCGCGTCCCTCTCCCCGCAGTGCCTCGGCCAGCGCGGTGACCTGGGTGGACTTGCCGGCCCCCTCACCGCCCTCGAAGACCACGAAGGCACCGGTCGAGGCGAACGGCTCGGCCGGGGAGAGCGGACGCCCCCGGATCGACCCCCACAGGTCCGCCAGGATCGGTACGCCCGGCTTGTCGTCCATCTGGCGGAACGCGTTGATGCCGGCGAAGATCCCGGCGACTCCGGCGACGAGCAGCAGCAGGCGGGTGGACGAGACGGAGATGCCCAGGTCGGCGATGCGCAGTTGACGGGAGCCACCGACGCCGACGAGCAGGCTGCTGACCGAGATGGCCAGGATCAGCACCAGTCGGGTGCCGGTCTGCACCACCGCGAAGACCCGGCCGCGTACCTCGTCGGCGACCTCGCCACCGAGCAGGGTGGTGCCGGCCAGGAACGCCATGCCGGCGCCGGCACCGACCAGGACCGCGCCGAGGATCGCCATCGACAGGTGGATGGCGGCGGCGAGGACCAGCACCGAGGCGCTGGCCAGGACGATGCTCATGCCGAACCAGCGGCGCCGGGACATCTCCCGGACGATCATCGGGCCGAGGCCGATACCGACCGAGAGGCCGACGAAGATCGAGCCGAAGAGCAGGTAGAACGCGGCCTCACCGGCGCTGAGCGACTTGGTGAAGAAGTTCGCCGTACCGATCACCACACCGCCACCGGCGAAGGCGCCGAAGATGCCCAGCACCAGGCCACGGATCAGCGGGGTCTTGCCGATGAACTTCCACCCGTCGACGAACTGCCGCAGCACGCTCTCCTGGCCGCCACCCTCCCGGGCGCCGGCGCGACCGCTGATCTCCCGGATGCCGAAGAAGACGACCAGCGCGGTGGCGAGCCGGCTCAGCGAGTTGAAGTAGAGCGCCAGCTGGGTGGGGTCGTTCCAGCCCTGCGGCGGCCCGCCGGAGACGGCGCGGACGCTGCGGTCGAGCACCGCGATGCTGACCGCGGCCAGCACCGGGGTCACCCCGTAGGTGGTGATCAGCGTGAGCTGGTTGGCCACCTCCAGCCGGGTACGCGGGATCAGGTTCGGGACCGCGGCCTCCTTGGCCGGGATCCAGATCAGGGTGATCGCCTCGATCAGGAAGGTGGCCACCGCCGCCCAGCCGACGACCAGTCCACCGCCGACGTTCAGCAGCGCGGCCAGCGGGATCGAGGCGAAGAGCACGAAGCGCAGCAGGTCGCAGACGACCATGGTGAGGCGCCGGTCGAACCGGTCGGCGAGCACACCGGCCACCGGGCCGAGCAGCAGCGCCGGCAGCAGCCGGACCGCGATCACACCACCGAACGCCAGACCCTTCGCGGTGTCGCCGCTGACCTGGGTGGCGGCGAAGATCGAGGTGGCCAGCAGGCCGAGCCAGTCAGCGAACGAAGCCGCGCCGAGCACCAGCCAGAGCCTGCGGAAGGGTCGGATCCGCAGAACCGACCGGAGTGCCTGGTAGCCCGTCCGGTCGACCTGGGTGGTGGACGACGCTGCCGAGGATGTCGCTCCTGGCTCGCCGCTGCTGTTCGTGTCGATGGCCGTACCTCCGAGTGCCCGGCCCATCGCTGGGCTCCCCCGGACACACTCTAATCGCGGCCCGAACGCGCCAGGTCCCCGACATTCCCCTGATCCCGGGGCCGGGGGTGCGGGGAAGGGCGCAGCGACCCGCCAATACGCGAGGGTGTTTCGCATTGGCTGCCCGCCCGTTAGCGTGCACATGTGCCCACCGAGGAAGCAATCGCCCGTGACGACCTGCGCACCCGCCTGGACCGGGCGACCGCCCACCTCGACCCGCCCTTCGCGGCGGTCGACCTGACCGCCTTCGACGGCAACGCCGACGCCCTCACCGCCCGCGCTGCCGGCAAGCCGCTGCGGGTGGCGAGCAAGTCGGTCCGCTGCCGGGATCTGCTCGGCCGGACGCTGGCCCGGCCCGGCTGGCACGGGGTGATGGCGTACACGGTCCGCGAGGCGATCTGGCTGGTCCGAGCCGGTGTGACGGACGACGCGCTGGTGGCGTACCCGAGTGTGGACCGGGCGGCGCTGGCCGAGCTGGCCGCCGACCCCGAGCTGGCCTCGGCGGTGACCCTCATGGTGGACAGCCCGGAGCAGCTCGACCTGATCGACACGGTCGTCCCGGCCCAGCACCGGGAGCCGATCCGGGTCTGCCTCGACCTCGACGCCTCGTGGCGCCCCGCCGGGGGTCGGCTGCACATCGGGGTACGCCGTTCCCCGGTGCACTCGGCCGCCGCCGCGGGCGCGCTGGCCGCCCGGGTGACGGCCCGTCGCGGGTTCCGGCTGGTCGGACTGATGTCGTACGAGGCACAGATCGCCGGGCTCGCCGACGCCCCGCCCGGACAGGCCATGCGCGGGGTGGCGATCCGGGCGTTGCAGCACTGGTCGTACCCGGAACTGCTGGCCCGGCGCGGCGCGGCGGTGGCCGCCGTACGCGAGTACGCCGACCTGGCCTTCGTCAACGGCGGCGGCACCGGGAGCGTGGCCGCCACCGGTGCGGACCCGTCCGTGACCGAGATCACCGCCGGTTCGGGGCTGTACGGGCCGACCCTGTTCGACGGTTACCGCGCCTGGCGACCGGTCCCGGCCGCGTTCTTCGCCCTCGCCGTCGTACGCCGCCCGGCGCCGGGCCTGGCGACGGTGCTCGGTGGCGGTTGGATCGCCTCCGGCCCGGCCGACCCCAGCCGGCTGCCCGAGCCCTGGCTACCGGCGGGACTGCGGCTGACCGGCTCGGAGGGTGCCGGGGAGGTGCAGACACCGCTGGCCGGGCAGGTGGCGGACACGTTGGCGGTCGGTGACCGGGTCTGGTTCCGGCACGCCAAGGCCGGTGAGCTGAGCGAGCACGTCAACGAGCTGCACCTGATCGAGGGTGAGCAGGTGGTGGCGACGGTGCCGAGCTACCGGGGCGAGGGCCACGCGTTCCTCTGAACCCGGCCGGTGGCTGCGCTGATCCGGCCCGGTGGCTGCGCTGAACCGGGCCGGCGGCACCCGCCGGTTGACCGGTGGGCGTCGGTGCGGACCGGGTCGACCGGTCAGCCGGTCGGGCCGTCCGCCGGTTGGGCGACCCCGACCACAACCGGTCCGTCCGCACCGGCACCTGCTCCCGGCTGCTCCGGCACGGCTGACGCGACCGGCACGGCTGACGCGACCGGCACGGCTGACGCGGCACCGACCTGCCGGTGCAGGTATTCGCGGATCAGCGCCTTGGCCTCGGCGAGGACCCGCTCGTCGCCGTCCTGGTCCCGCCGGAAGGCGAGCTTGATCAGGGCGTCGGCGGCCTCGACCGCGATCTCCAGCGCGAACCGCAGCGGTGGGCCGTCGGTGATCCCGAACTGTTCGACCAGCACCCGGGCGAGCTGTTCGGCGATCACGCCGTTGTTGTCCCGCTGCTCGTCGAGCAGGTGCACGTCGACCACGTCGCCGAAGTGCAGCGTACGGAAACCGGGCACCACCCGGTGCATGGCGATGTACTCGTCGATCCCGGCGTCGACCCCGTCCCACCAGTGGGCGAGGTCGCCCTGGGAGAACCGTTCGGCCAGCCGTTCGAGGTACGCCTCCATGTTGCGCAGCGTGAGCGCCTGCACGATGGCCCGCTTGTCCGGGAAGAACTGGTAGACCGAGCCGATCGCCACCTCTGCCCGCTCGGCGAGCAGGGTCGTGGTCAGCCCCTCGTAGCCCACCTCGTCGACCAGTTCGGCGCAGGCGTCGAGCATGCGCTGCACCCTGGCAACGCTGCGACCCTGCACCGGGACGCGGCGTAGTGGACCACTCGTGGCGGTTGATGTGGACACGCGTCGCCACTCCCCCTTCGACGGATGAGATGTGTCTGCACGTCGCGAGTTCGAAACGTTACCTGGATTAACGATCGGACCTGGTGTGCGATGTTTACTCATCGCATCGAAGCCTGATATGAATGCTACTCATATTCGGTTCTGGAGGCTGCATGGCCAGCACCCCGTCGCCATCCGGCGCGGTGTCGCCGCTCGGCGCGACGCCACCGAAGCCCGTGTCCGGGCCGGACTGGCGCAACTGGGCCGGCAACCAGCGGGCCACGGCGACCGCCGTACTCCGACCGTCGAGCGTGGAGGAACTGGCGGACGCCGTACGGGTCGCCGCGTCGGGCGGGCACCGGATCAAGGCGGTCGGCAGCGGCCACTCCTTCACCGACATCGCCCGTACGGACGACCGGCGGGTGGAGCTGACGAACCTCGCCGGGCCGGTCCGGGTCGACCCCGAACGGCGGCTGGTCACCGTCCCGGCCGGGCTGGAGGTGTGCGAACTCAACGTACTGCTGGCCCGACACGGGCTGGCCATGCCGAACCTCGGTGACATCGACGCCCAGACCATCGCCGGTGCCATCTCCACCGGCACCCACGGCACCGGGGCCGGCTACGGCTGCCTCTCCACCTTCGTCACCGCGCTCACCCTGGTCACCGGCACCGGGGAGGTACGGCACTGCTCGGCCGAGAACGACCCCGAGCTGTTCGCCGCCGCGCGGGTCGGGTTGGGTGCGCTGGGCATCATCACCGAGGTCACCCTGCGGTGCGTGGACGCGTTCGTGCTCCGGGCCGACGAGCGGCCGGCACCGCTGGCGGCGGTCCTGGCCGACCTGCCGGACCTGATCGCCGGGAACGACCACTTCGAGTTCTACTGGTTCCCGTACACCGATCGGGTGCAGGTCAAGACGAACAACCGGGTGCCGGCGGACGACCGGCCGCTGCCCCGGTTCCGGGGCTGGTTCGACGACGAGTTCCTGGCCAACACCGTCTTCGCCGGAGCCTGCCGGCTGGGTCGGGCGGTGCCGGCCCTGGTCCCCCCGATCAGCGCGATCTCGGCCCGCGCGCTCACCGCCCGGACCTACACCGGCCGGTCCGACCGGGTCTTCTGCACCCCGCGCCGGGTCCGGTTCACCGAGATGGAGTACGGCCTGCCCCGCGCCGTCCTGCCCGAGGCGCTGGCGGCGCTGCACCGGGTGGTCGACGGGCTGCCGTTCAAGGTGCAGTTCCCGGTCGAGGTGCGGTTCACCGCGCCGGACGACATCTGGCTGTCGCACGGCTACCAGCGGGAGTCCGCGTACCTGGCGATCCACCAGTACGTCGGGGCGCCGTACGAGCCGTACTTCCGGGCGTTCGAGCGGCTCGTGACCGAGTGGGGCGGTCGGCCGCACTGGGGCAAGCTGCACTACCGGGACGCCGGGTCGCTGCGGCCGGCGTACCCGAGGTTCGACGAGTTCGTGGCCGTACGGGACCGGCTCGATCCGTCACGGGTCTTCGCCAACGCCTACACCGAGCGGGTCCTCGGCGCCTGACCGCGCCCGCACCCGTCAGCCGGTACGGGAGAGCACCTTCAGCCCGTCCTCGGCGGCGCCACGGGCGTTCAGGTACCCGGTGATCCGCGTGTACGCACCCTGGTAGACCTGGCGGCGGGCCTGCGGCAGGGTCGGGTCGGCAAGCGCGGCGGCGAGATCCACCAGCCGGATGTCGGGCGTGAGTTCGGTCCAGATCGGAATTGCCGCAGCCTCGGTTATCTTCCACTTTTTCGGGGCAGTTTCCGTAAAGGTAATTTTCGCCATGACACCCTCGCGGTTGTCGTTCACCGGGTCGGAATGTCGCGCTAATTGGTTACCCATCCCGTAAACAACCCACTTGTCGCCAAACTGCTCGAACGGCTGCACCACGTGCGCGTGGTGTCCGAGGATCAGGTCGATATCGGGTGAGTTGATCAGCGGCTGCACCCAGTCCAACTGATTGGCATCCGGCAGATGCTGGTATTCCGTACCCCAGTGCAGGCTGAGCACGACGATCTCGGCGCCGGCCGCGCGGAGCCGGGCCGCCGCGGCCAGGATCTTGTCCGGCTCGATCAGGTTGGCCATCCAGAGCTTGCCCGCCGGCCGCTGCAGCCCGTTGAAGTTCAGGGTGTACGACAGGTGCCCGACGCTGACCCCGGCCGCCTGGTAGATCCTCGGCGTGCCGGCCTCCTGGGCGTTGCGGGCACTCCCGGAGTGGCCGAGCCCGGCCGCGTCGAGCGCGTCCAGGGTCCGGGTCACCCCCTGCGGGCCCTGGTCCATGGTGTGGTTCGAGGCGGTCGAGCAGGCGTCGAAGCCGGCCCGCTTCAGCCCGTCGACCACCTGGGGCGGGGCACTGAACTGGGGATAACCGAGGAACGGGCCGGCGGCCGGTGCGAGCGGGATCTCCAGGTGACAGATGGCTAGGTCGGCGGCGGCGATGGCCGGTGCGACCGGCTCGAGCATCGGCAGGAAGTCGAAACCACCGGGCTTGCCGTTCCGGGTGGCGTCCCGTTTCGCCTGCTCCGACACGGCCGGGTGGACCAGTACGTCGCCCGCCCCCAGCACGGTGAACAGCCGCCGGCCCTGCGCGTCCAGCCGGGCGTTCGACGTGGCCGCGCCCCCGGAGGACGCCCCCGGCGAACCACTCGGGGCACCCACCCACACAGCGGTACGCGGTGCCGAACCACCCCACCAGTCGGCACTGAGACCGACACCACCGAGACCGATCAGCACCACTGCCAATGCGGCCGAAAACAACAGCATTGTCTGCCGATGTCCACCGAATATCCCCCGTCGTACCACCGGTGGAGCGTAAGGCATGCCGCCGAACCGGAAAATCCGATCCGGCGGCCATTCACCCGTTCAGTTACTCGGCCCGATCGGTCGCCTTCGCCGGAGCGGCCTTCTTCGTCGCGGTGGTCGATTTTGCGGCGGTCGCCTTTCGCGGGGCGGCCTTCCGGGGGGCGGCCTTTTTCGCGGTGGTCTTCTTCGCCGGGGTGTCCGTCCCGGCCGCCGCGGTCGCCTTCTTCGCCGGGGCCTTCTTGGCCGCCGTCTTCTTCGCCGGGGCCTTCTTCGGCGCCGGCCCCTTGGCCCGCTTGTCGGCGAGCATCTCCGAGGCCTCTTCGAGGGTCAGCGACTCCGGGGTCTGGCCCCGCCGCAGCGACGCGTTGACCTCCCCGTCGGTCACGTACGGGCCGAACCGGCCGTCCTTGATCACCAACGGCTTCTCGGTCAGCGGGTCGGGACCCATCTCCCGCAACGGCGGCGCGGCAGCCCGCCGCTGTCGGGTCTTCGGCGCGGCGAGCAGCGCCAACGCCTCCTCCAGGGTGACCGTGAAGATCTTGTCCTCGGAGTCCAGCGAGCGGAACTCGTCGCCCTGCTTGACGTACGGGCCGTAGCGGCCGGCGGCGGCGAGGACCTCCGCACCGTCCGGCGCCAGCCCCACCACCCGGGGCAGGGTGAGCAACCGCAACGCCTCGGTGAGCGAGATGTCGTCCGGCGACTGCGACTTGAGCAGCGACGACTTGCGGTCACCACTGGAGACGTACGGGCCGAAGCGGCCGGACTTGAGCAGGATCGGCTCACCGGTCTCCGGGTGCTCGCCGAGCTTGCGCTCACCACCGCCGCCGAGGAAGAACTCGTTGACCTTCTCCGGGGTCAGCTCGTCCGGCGCGACACCCTCCGGGATCGACACCCTGTCACCCGACGGTCCACCGTCCTCCGGCTGACCGCCGTCCTCGCCACCGGTCTCGGCGGCGGCCGGCGCGGGCGCCTCCACCTCCGGACCGGCCAGGGTCCGTTGCAGGTACGGCCCGTACCGGCCGACCCGGACCACCACGTCGCGACCCTCGTCGTCGCGGAACAGCGGGATCGAGTTGACGCTGCGCGCGTCGATGTCGCTCAGGTTCTCGGTGACCATCTTCTTCAGCCCACCGGAGCGGGCCACCGAGTCGTCACCGGCGACGTCGCTGCCGAAGTAGAACGAGGTGAGGAAGTCGACCGCGGCGTGGTCGCCGCCGGCGATCTCGTCCAGCTCGTTCTCCATCGCGGCGGTGAAGTTGTAGTCGACCAGGCGTGGGTAGTGCTGCTCCAGCAGGCCGACCACGGCGAACGCCAGGAAGGACGGGATCAGCGCCTGACCGCGCTTGAAGACGTACCCCCGGTCCTGGATGGTCTGCATGATCGACGCGTACGTCGACGGGCGGCCGATGCCCAGCTCCTCCAGCGACTTGACCAGCGAGGCTTCGGTGTAGCGGGACGGCGGCTGGGTGGTGTGCCCGGTCGCGGCGAGCTGCTCGGCGGTCAGCGGCTGGTCCTTGACCAGGTTCGGCAGCCGCCGTTCGGCGTCCTCGGCCTCGGCGTTCTCGTCGTCGGAGGACTCCACGTACGCCCGCAGGAAGCCCGGATCGGTGATGGTCTTGCCGGTGGCGCCGAAGTCGGCCTCCTCGCCGGCCGTGGTGACCGCGCGGATCCGGACCGAGACGCTGGAGCCGACCGCGTCGGTCATCTGGGAGGCGATGGTCCGGCGCCAGATCAGCTCGTAGAGCCGGAACTCCTCGCCGGACAGCTCGCCCGCCACCTCCCCCGGCGTACGGAAGTGGTCGCCGGCCGGGCGGATCGCCTCGTGCGCCTCCTGGGCGTTCTTCACCTTGCCGGTGTAGCGGCGCGGCTCCGGCGGCACGTTGCGCTCGCCGTACAGCTCGGCGATCTGCCGGCGGGCCGCCGCGATGGCGGTCTCCGACAGGTTCACCGAGTCGGTACGCATATAGGTGATGTAGCCGTTCTCGTACAGCCGCTGGGCGGTGCGCATCGTCTGCTGGGACGACAGGCGCAGCTTCCGGGCCGCCTCCTGCTGGAGGGTGGAGGTGATGAACGGCGCGTACGGCCGGCGCCGGTAGGGCTTCTCCTCGACCCGGGTGACGGTGAACGGCCGCCCGTCGAGGCGGGCGGCGAGCCCACGGGCACCGTCGCCGTCGAGGTGGGTCACCCCGGCGCCCGGCTTCACCCGGCCGGTGGTCGGTTCGAAGTCCCGGCCGGTGGCGATCCGGTCGCCGTTGAGTCCGATCAGGGTGGCGTGGAACGTACGCGGGCCCTCGCCGGCCTGGCCCACGGCGAGGGTGGCCAGGATGTCCCAGTACTCGGCGGTGCGGAAGGCCATCCGCTGCCGTTCCCGCTCGACCACGATCCTGGTCGCCACCGACTGGACCCGGCCGGCCGACAGCCTCGGCATGACCTTCTTCCAGAGCACCGGGGAGACCTCGTAGCCGTACAGCCGGTCGAGGATGCGGCGGGCCTCCTGGGCGTCGACCAGGTCCTGGTCGATCTCCCGGGGGTTGGCCACGGCGGCCTGGATCGCCGGCTTGGTGATCTCGTGGAAGACCATCCGCTTGACCGGGACGCGCGGCTTGAGCGTCTCGACCAGGTGCCAGGCGATCGCCTCGCCCTCGCGGTCCTCATCGGTGGCGAGGTAGACCTCGTCCACCTCCTTGGCCAGTTTGGTCAGCTTGGCGATCTGCTGGCGCCGGTCGGCGGAGACGACGTAGAGGGCGGTGAAGCCGTGGTCGACGTCGACCCCGAGCCGGGCCCACGGTTCCTTCTTGTATTTGGCGGGCACGTCGGCGGCGTTGCGCGGCAGGTCACGGACGTGCCCCAGGCTGGCCTCGACGATGTAACCCGGGCCGAGATAGCCCGAGATCGTCTTGGCCTTCGCCGGTGACTCGACGATGACCAGACGGGTGCTCTTGGCGTTACTCGGCACGTCTCTCCCCGACCTCACTCACGACTTCTCGCCCCGCGAACCACCGTGGTCCGCCTTCCGACCGGGCTGCCACCACTGCGGCGCCGCGTTGAACGTCCAACGTAACGCGCTGCGCGGCGTCCGGGTTGCGCGGGCCGCGAAGACCCCCACGGAGCAGGGCGAACGCTGGACCCCGGAGCCGGCTTCGTGGTTCATCCCGGACGGCGACACCGTACACCGACGATGAATCGGCCTGGATCCATTAGCGGCGACGATCTCCTCCGAATGCCGCTATTTGCTGGATTATCTCCCAAATCTCCGGGCGGCTGTCTGCCATCGGACAGTGAGCCGGATTGGTTCCAAATGAACACTGGAAGTATTAAAGCGGAAGAACAGCATTGAAAGGCGGAAACCCGCCAAAGGGGATCTAAACGGCAAGAGCCGGCCAGATCGCCGCCGGGGCCGCCGCCGGCCGCTCACCCACCAGCTCCACCAGCCGGGCCAACCGGCGTCGACCCGTGATCCGGTACGCCGGACCCCCGGCTCTGGGAAGCAACAGTACGGCCGGCAGCCCGATCGCGGCGAGCGCCGCCCCGACCGCCTCCCAGCAGCTCTCCTCGGTCTCGCCGAGCCGGAGCAGGAAACCGGGCGGTTCGGGGCTGCCCGCCGCGGCCACCCAGAGCCGCAGCCGTCGCCCGTTGAGGTGCAGCCCGGCCGGCGGTCGTTTCGCCGTACCGCACAGCCAGGTCCCGGCGAGCGGGGCGAGCGTGGTCGCGTACGACGTCCGTACCTCGTGCCGTTGGTCCTCGGTCGGCTCCCAGCTCGCGTGCAGCCCGCGCAGGGCCAGCTCGGCCACGAGCACGTGCACCCGCCAGGCGGTGTCGACCACCACCGAGACCCTGGCCGTCCCGCCCATCCGGACCACCTGTCCGGGGCCGACGAGCAGGCCGGTGAGGTCGGCCGGCGACGGATCGGTCGCCTCCACCCCGAACAGCGAGAGCTGCCGCGCCGGCGGAACCGCCGGCTCGGGTGGGTCCGCCGGTTCGAGCGGCTCGACCGGCTCGACCGGGTTCACCGGTTCCGGCGGCACGACCGGGTCGGGTGGGTCGGCCGGGTCGAGCAAAACCGGCGGATCGGGTGGATCGGGCGGTACCAGTGCCAGCGCCTCCCCCGCCGGTGGTCCGGAGGACCCCACCGGCGGTGAATCGGGGGATGGCGTGGTCAGCGACACTCCGGGACCTCGTCGAAGGCCTGCTTCAACTCCGGTGAATCAAGTGTGCTGGTGTCCAGGGCGCTCGCGTCGTACTCCTCGTTGAGGGTGTCCACCGCCGCCTTCACCCCGTCGTAGAACGGACCCGACTGGCCGATGTTCAGCCCCTCGATCGTCCGCCTGGCCCGGCCGTACGCGTCGCGGACCTCGGTGAGCGAGTCGAGGAAACCACGGGACACCTCTTCACCCTGGGACACGTCGGGTACGCCCGCGTCGGCCACGCCGCGACGGGCGGTCTCGCTCGCCTGTTCCGCACCGGCCATCATCCGGACCAGGTTCTCCTTGGCCTGCGCGGGTGTCGTCTGCGCCGTCATCTGCTGCTGGGCGCTGCTGGTCAGGGCATTGATCTCGAGCCGCCAGGGGGCTAACGCCTCGCAGACCGAAGCCGCCCAGGCCGGTGCCGTCGGGCCCCCACCACATCCGGTCAGCAACACGAGGGTGCACAGAACCGCCGGGAGAATCCCGGCGGCCGGCGCGCGGGGCGTACGCATGCGTTGCAGCGTACGGGTTGCGCCGGGCGGTGCGGTGGCACAGCCGTACGCCCTCCGCGCCCCGGCCGGGGACGGGCCCCTCGTTGTCACCCGAGCGACACCGAGAGGCCCGTCCTGCGTCACGAACCCGATCAGGCGGTGATCGTCTCGGGTCGCTGCTCGGCGCCACCCGTGGCACCCGAACCGGAGTCGTCATCCGACATCGCGATCGGCTTGCGCTTGCTCCACACCATCGCGCCCACCACGATCAGTACGGCGACCAGCGCGACGGCGATCCGCAACGGGGTGTTCCGGTCACCCCCGACGCTCCACGCCACCACGGCCGGTGCGATCAGCAGCGAGACCAGGTTCATCACCTTGATCAGCGGGTTGATCGCCGGGCCGGCGGTGTCCTTGAACGGGTCACCGACGGTGTCACCGATGATGGTCGCCTCGTGCGAGGCGGAACCCTTGCCGCCGTAGGCACCGTCCTCGACCAGCTTCTTGGCGTTGTCCCAGGCTCCACCGGAGTTGGCCAGGAAGACCGCCATCAGGGTGCCGGCGCCGATCGCACCGGCCAGGTACGAGGCGAGCGCGCCCGGACCGAGGCCGAAGCCGACCGCGATCGGGGCGAGGATGGCCAGCAGTCCGGGGGTGACCAGCTCACGCTGGGCGTCCCGGGTGCAGATGTCGACCACCTTGCCGTACTCGGGGCGCTGGCTGTAGTCCATGATGCCGGGCAGCTCACGGAACTGTCGGCGTACCTCCATCACCACGGCACCGGCCGAGCGGGAGACCGCGTTGATGGCCAGCCCGGAGAAGAGGAAGACCACCGCCGCACCGATGATCAGGCCGACCAGGTTGCGCGGGTTGGCCACGTTCAGCGCGTTCAGGATCTCGGCGCCGACGTCACCCACACCCGCGTCGGCGTACGCCGAGCGCAGCGTGTCGGTGTACGACCCGAACAGGGCGGTCGCGGCGAGCACCGCGGTGGCGATCGCGATGCCCTTGGTGATCGCCTTGGTGGTGTTGCCGACGGCGTCCAGCTCGGTGAGCGTACGGGCGCCGGCCTCGTCGATGTCGCCGGACATCTCGGCGATGCCCTGGGCGTTGTCCGAGATCGGGCCGAAGGTGTCCATGGCCACGATCACGCCGACGGTGGTGAGCAGGCCGGTGCCGGCCAGCGCCACCGCGAACAGGGAGAGCACGATCGAGGTGCCGCCGAGCAGGAACGCGCCGAAGACCCCGGCCGCGATCAGCAGTGCGGAGTAGACCGCCGACTCCAGCCCGATGCTGATGCCGGCGAGCACGACGGTGGCCGGTCCGGTCAGCGAGCTCTTGCCGATGTCCTGCACCGGGCGCTTGTTGGTCTCGGTGAAGTAGCCGGTCAGCGCCTGGATGGCGGCGGCGAGCACGATGCCGATGACAACCGCGCCGATGGCCACCCAGCGGGGGCCGAGCGGCAGGTCACCCGTGACGCCGAGCTGCGTACGCCACTCGTCGCCGAGCAGTTCGGCCCAGGTCGCCGGCAGGTAGACGAAGGACATCGCCGCGACCAGGACCGCGGACAGCACCGCGGAGGCGTAGAAGGCCCGGTTGATCGCGGTCAGCCCGGACCGGTCGGAGGCGCGCAGCCGGGTGATGAAGACCCCGACGATCGCCACGATCACCCCGATGGTGGAGATGATCAGCGGGAAGACCAGGCCGTCCTGACCGAAGGCGGCCCGGCCGAGGATCAGTGCGGCGACCAGGGTCACCGCGTACGACTCGAACAGGTCGGCGGCCATGCCGGCACAGTCGCCGACGTTGTCACCGACGTTGTCGGCGATGGTCGCCGCGTTGCGCGGGTCGTCCTCGGGGATGCCCTTCTCGACCTTGCCGACCAGGTCCGCGCCGACGTCGGCGGCCTTGGTGAAGATGCCACCGCCGACCCGCATGAACATGGCCAGCAGCGCGGCACCGAAGCCGAACCCCTCCAGCACGGTCGGCGCGTCGGCCCGGAACAGGACGACAACCAGCGCCGCACCGAACAGGCCGAGCCCGACGGTGAGGAAGCCGACGACGCCACCGGTCCGGAAGGCGATCTGCATCGCCTTCTCCCTGCCGCCCTGGTGTTCCCGGGCGGCGGCGGCCACCCGCAGGTTGGCGCGGGTGGCCAGGGCCATGCCGGCACCGCCGATGAACGCGCTGAACACCGCGCCGACCACGAAGAAGGCCGACCGGCCGATCTTCACCAGGGTCTCGTTGTCGGTGTCGTGCACCGGCAGCAGGAAGAGCAGCACCACCGCCAGTACGACGAAGATCGCGAGGGTTCTGAACTGCCGGAAGAGGTACGCCGAGGCGCCCTCCTGGACCGCTGCCGCGATCTCCTGCATCTTTGGTGTGCCCCTACCGGTTGCCAGTACCGCCCGGGTCAGGGCGGCGGCAAAGCCGAGCGCCACCAGCGCGATGACCGCGGCGATGATGACGTACGACAGGTTCTGATCGGTGAGGGACAACCCGCCGCTTTCGGCGGCGAAGGTCGTGGACATCTATGTCCTCCTGTACCCAACACTCGCGCCGGCCGGCGGACGAGACCGGCCCGGCGTCTCCACACGTGGAGTCACGGTTCGCAAGCGTCTCCGCCGGGCCAGGCTTCAGCTCAGCGGTGACCACCCGGTCACGCGAGCGCGGGACCAGGGCTCTTGCTGATAACCCCGGGTACTCTAGCCGTCCGCAGTGTTGGAGGTCACAATTCCCACCCACCGTGTCGCAATGATCTTCGTCGCTGTACTAGTGGAGTTGATCTGTTATGGGAACTGCGACCGGGGGATGACCGGTCAGCGGCCGACCGGCCAGACCATGCGCACCTCGGTGCCGATGCCCTCGTCCACGGGACGCACCTGAAGGTCCTCGACGAAGCCCGCGAGCAGGGCGAAGCCCACCCCGACGGTGAGCGCCTCGTCGGTCAGCGACTCGTCTGCCAGCTCGTCCGGGGGCAACGCGGCCAGGCCCAGCCCGGCTTCGATCGGCGCCCGGTCGGTGACCCGGACCGTGTAGGAACCGCCGTCGGACATCTCCACCTGCACCAGGTCACTGAGGCCGTACTGGCGGTGCAGGGCCACCGCGCGGGTGCAGGCTTCGCCGATGGCCAGACGTACCTCGTCGAGCAGTTCCTCGGCGACGCCGGCCCGGCGGGCGACCGCGACCCCGACCAGGCGCGCGGTGCGGACGTGCACCGGCGCGGGAGAGAAGGACAACCGGACGGTCGACATCACGCGGTGGGGTTCGCCGCGCCCGGCGCAGTCGCCGCGTCGATCGTGGGGTAGAGCGGGAAGACCTGGTCCAGCGCGGTGATCCGGAAGATCTTGAGCAGCGGTTCCTTGTCGCAGACCAGCCCGAAGGTGCCGCCCACCGCACGCAGCCGCTTCAGTGCGCCGACCAGCACACCGAGACCGGTGGAGTCGAGGAAGTCGACCCGGCTCAGGTCCACCACGACCTGACGGGCACCGCCGTCGACCATCTCGATCAGCCGTTCCCGGAGCCGGGGGGCGGTGTAGACGTCCACCTCGCCACCGACCTCCAGCACCGCGTGCTCGGCGATGGTGCGGGTCGTCAGCGACAGCTCCATCCGTCCTCCTCGACTACCTCTCCGGCTGATGCCGGCCCGACCGGGCGGCTCCCGCCAGGAATGCTCATGGGCATCTAACCATCGTCCGGCCGGCGCCGCACCGAGCCGGAGCGTCGCCTACCTGACCCACGGTGCCACTGCCCGTCCCGCGCCCCCGCTTTCCGATTCCGGCGGGTCGGTGCGAGAGTGCAGGGCGTGACCACCGCAGCCACAGTATCCGCCGAGGCCGACCGGCCCCGCCCGGCCGGTGGCCCCACCCCCGGCCCGGCCGAGCTGCTACGTCAGCTACGGGCCCGGACCCGGACCGATCCGGTCACCCACGTCGAGCGGGTACCGGCCAGTGCCGGGCACGCCGTGCCGTGGCCGGGATGGGTGCCGGAGCCGCTGCGGGCGGCGTTCGTCGGGCGCGGCGTGGTCGCCCCCTGGCAGCACCAGGCCGAGGCGGCCACCCTGGCGTACGGCGGCCAGCACGTGATCGTCGCCACCGGCACCGGGTCGGGCAAGTCCCTGGCGTACCAGTTGCCGGCGCTGGCCACCCTGCTCACCGACCCCCGCGCGACCGTGCTCTACCTGGCACCGACGAAGGCACTCGCCGCCGACCAGTTGCGCGCCGTCGCCGCCCTGGACCTCGACGGTGTACGTCCGGCAAGCTACGACGGGGACACCCCGCGCGCCGAGCGGGAGTGGATCCGCAAGCACTCCCGGTTCGTCCTGACCAACCCGGACATGCTGCACCACGGCATCCTGCCCGGACACGGCCACTGGGCGACGTTCCTGCGCCGGCTCGCGTTCGTGGTGGTCGACGAGTGCCACACGTACCGTGGCGTGTTCGGCTCGCACGTGGCGCACGTGCTGCGCCGGCTGCGCCGCCAGGCCGCCCGGTACGGACCCACCGTCGACGGTGCACCCCGGTCCCCGGTCTTCGTGCTGGCCTCCGCCACCTCCGGTGACCCGGCGAACGCCGCCGAGCGGCTGACCGGGCTCCCGGTCACCGCCGTCACCGAGGACTCGTCCCCCCGGGGCGGGGTCACGTTCGCCCTCTGGGAGCCGCCGCTGCTGCCGCCCTCCCCCGACGCGGTCGAACTCACCGAGGCGGAACCGGTCCGGCGCTCGGCCCTGCGGGAGACCGCCGACCTGCTCAGCGACACCGTCGCCGCGGGTGTGCGTACGCTCGCGTTCGTCCGGTCCCGGCGCGGCGCCGAGGTGGTCGCGAGCACCGCCCGCCGATCGCTGGACGAGGCGGTGCCCGGCCTCGGCAGCCGGGTTGCCGCGTACCGGGCCGGCTATCTGCGCGAGGACCGGCGGAAACTGGAACGGGCGCTGCTCCACGGGGACCTGCTCGGACTCGCCTCGACCAACGCCCTCGAACTCGGCGTGGACCTGGTCGGGCTGGACGCGGTGCTGATCTGCGGCTGGCCGGGAACCCGGGCGTCGCTCTGGCAGCAGGCCGGGCGGGCGGGTCGCTCCGGCGGCGAGGCGCTCGCCGTACTGGTGGCGCGGGACGATCCGCTGGACACGTACCTGGTCCACCATCCGGAGGCGCTGTTCGGGCGACCGGTCGAGGCGACCGTGCTCGACCCGGCCAACCCGTACGTGCTCGGGCCACAACTGTGCTGCGCGGCCTCCGAGGCCCCGCTGACACAGGCCGACCTGGCGCTGTTCGGGCCGGGGGCGGCGGAGGCGGTGGCCGCCCTGGTCGAGTCCGGCGCGCTGCGGCAGCGCCCGACCGGGTGGTACTGGCGACACACCGGGCGCCCCGAGGTGGACCTGCGCGGGACCGGTGGCGCCCCCATCTCGGTGGTCGAGACGGCCACCGGGCGCCTGCTCGGCACCGTCGACCCGGCCTCGTCCCACTTCATGCTCCATTCCGGTGCGGTCTACCTGCACCAGGGCGTGTCGTACGTGGTCGACAACCTGGACTTGGACGACGCGTGCGCGCTGGTGCACGCCGAGGAGCCGGACTGGTCCACCCACGCGCGGGACGTCACCTCCCTCGGGGTGGTGTCGGTGCGGTCGTACCGGGACGCCGGGCCGGTCGGGCTGTTCCTCGGGGAGGTGGACGTGACCAGCCAGGTGGTGTCGTACCAGCGGCGGCGGCTCGCCTCCGGCGAGGTGCTGGACACCCGCCCGCTGGACCTGCCCGCCCGCGAACTGCGTACGGTCGCGGTCTGGTTCACCGTGTCGCTGAACGCGCTCACCCAGGCCGGGGTGGAGGTGGCCGACGTACCGGGTGCGTTGCACGCGGCCGAGCACGCGGCGATCGGCCTGTTGCCGCTGATCGCGACCTGTGACCGGTGGGACATCGGCGGGCTCTCCACCGGGATCCACCCGGACACCGGCGCGCCGACGGTTTTCGTCTACGACGGACATCCCGGCGGGGCCGGTTTCGCCGAGCGGGCGTACCACGCGGCGACGGAGTGGTTGACGGCGACGCGGGACGCGATCAGCGAGTGCGGTTGCGAGTCCGGGTGCCCGTCCTGCGTGCAGTCGCCGAAGTGCGGCAACGGCAACAACCCGCTGGCCAAGGCGGAGGCGGTCAAGGTCCTGGACGTGGTGCTGGCGAACCTGGCAGAGGAATCCGCCTGATTCATCTGTATGGATGACCACCCGTGTGGGTACCCTGCATGGGAGCGCTTCCATAGCACTGTCCAAGGAGGACGAGGTGGCCGACACCATCGCCGAGACCGTCGACCTGCTCTACGGCGTCGACCAGGACAACCTCACGGTGGACCAGCAGATCTCGCTCAGTCAGGCGTACGCCACCCTGGCCCAGGCCGAGCAACTGCACCGGATGAACGAGCACCTGCACGGCATCCACCAGATCCTCAGCGCCTCGGCGCTACGCGCCGCCACCGACGGCACCGCCCGCTGACCGCCCACCCCGGTCCGGTCCGGTCCGGCGCGGCTCGGCCCGCTCCGGTCCGGCGCGGCTCGGGATCTCATGGCCAGTCGTAGACGGTCACGGCAAGCTGACGTTCGCAGAGCGCGGCGACAACGAGGGGCTCGATCTTCTCCCAGCGACCACCGGCGAGCCCACAACCGATCCGTGGCATGTGTACGGACGCCGCGAGCCCCAGCGCCTGCTCGCCGAGCGCGGCCAGGCAGCGCTCGACGGCGTCGTACCGGATCGGCGGCCCCGCACTGCCACGCTTGATGCCGCGTTGCCCGATCATGTTCGCGACCCAGATGTCGGGTCGAACCTGCACCAGCCGTACGGCACCGAGCCCGAAGTCGTTGCCCGCCCTCCCTCGGTGCCACTGACGGTAGTCACGTTCGGGCTCCGGCCACCGACGCGAGACCGCGACGACAAATCCGGCACCCCAGCCCCCGATGTCGTTGCACACATGGGCGATGACCTTCGGGCCTGCCGCCTGCGGGCTGGTCGCATCACCCTTGACGATCCGCAACGGTGTCACCGCCCGCACTCTGCCATCCGGGTACGACGCCTCCATCGGACCACCGACGGCCGGGTCGGGTGACGTCGCCGCCGTGGTTGTTTCCTGCCCCTCCGGGGGCAGTGATCGAGCACAGTCCGCGCTCCGGCCACTGGTTCCGGAAGCAGCTCAATCAGCCGGGCGCTCCGGACCGGCTTCCGTCCTGGGCTGGTCCGGGACGACAACCAGGCTGACGACGCGACGGATACGGCCGTCGTCCCTGGTATGGCCGACCCGGGCGAGGACGGCGCTCTCGATCTCCTCGACCAGCGTGGCGAACTCCTCCTCGGTCAGCCACACCGCCGCCTGCCGGTAGACCACCCCGTCCACGGTGGGGTCGGCGTTTGCGTGGGCGAGGTAGCGGTCGAAATCCCCCATCAACGATGCCGAGAACGTCGTGTACGCCCGCAGGTGGTCCTCCTTCGTCATCGCCGCTCGCGCAGCGGGGTCGATCACCGCCTGCTCCTTGCGTACCCGGTAGCTGCGTTCCACCGTGCCGCGTACCCGTTTCTCGTCCACCACCTCGAGCACGCCCGCGTCGGCCAGCACGGCGATATGCCGGTACATCGTCGCGGCCGGGATGTCGGGTAGGCGGTCGCGCAGCTGTGCGGTGGTCAACGGATCGGCGTCGAACAGCGCTTGCAGGATGCGCATCCGGACGGGGTGCAGGAGAAGGTCCGCAGTTGCCATGGCCCCATGTTCCCACATACGATAATGTTCCCACATCTGATAATGTTCCCAAAGCCGAGAATGATGGGAGTGGAACATGCGGGACGTCGACATGACCGCCACCGCCGACGACGGGCTGCCCCTGGCCGGCACGTTGACCCTGCCCGCGGGCGCCGGCCCGCACCCGGCCGTCCTGCTGCTGCACGCCTCGGGGCGGCTGGACCGCGACGGCAACACCACCAGCCGGCACCGGATGGAACTCGGACCGCCGCTGGCCGCCGCGCTCGCGAACAACGGCATCGCGACCCTGCGCTACGACCGGCGCGGCGTCGGAGCCACCTCCGGCGATTGGCGTACGACCGGATTCGTCGACAACCGACGCGATGCCGCCGCCGCACTACGCGCCCTGGCCGGAAGATCCGACATTCGGGCGGACGCCATCGGTGTGGTCGGGCACAGCGAAGGCGCCGTGCACGCCATGTCCCTCGGCGCGGGCCCGGGGGTGGCCGCGGTGGTGCTGCTGGCCGGGTTCGCCCGACCGGGCGAGGACGCGCTGCGCTGGCAGGCCGGGATGATCGCCCGCACCCTGCCGGTCGCCGTACGCCCGCTGCTGCCGCTGCTGGGAGCCCTGGCCGGTCGGCAGTTGACTCGGATCAAGGCGACCAGCACGGATGTGGTGCGGGTCGCCGGGATGCGGATGAACGCCCGGTGGATGCGGGAGATGCTCGCCCACGATCCGCGCCCGGATCTGGCGAACATCAAGGTCCCCGTCCTGGCGATCACCGGTGCCAAGGACGTCCAGGTCGATCCCGCGGACCTGGACGAGATCCGCCGGCTGGTGCCCGGTGAGGTCAGGGTTCACCGGATCCCCGACCTCACCCACCCGTTGCGCCGCGACCCCGGTCGTGCGTCGGTGCGCTCCTATCCGCGACTCCTCCGCCGGCCGGTCGACCCCGATCTGCTCGCACAGGTCACCGGCTGGCTCGCCCAGCGACTGAACGAAAGCCCTCGCTAGATCCGGTTCGCACAACGGACGGATCAACTCCCGCCCGTCCCCGACAGGGCGGGATCCGGAACCCCCTCATGCACACCCCTCGAAAGGGAAACGGCGTGACTATCGCAGCCCCCACTCGTCCGCGCGGCGGCCTTACTGCTTTCTGGGCGGTCACCTTCGGCTGGACGTTCGCGTTCTGGCTTCTGGCAATCGCACTCGGCGGATCGGCGACGAGTTCCCCCACCGCCGTTCCTTACCTGCTCGGTGGCTTCGGCCCGGTGATCGGAGCGATCGTCCTGCGAGTACGGCGCTCCCGCCGCCGCGAACCCGTACCCGCCCATGCGGTGAGGACCCGGCTGGGCGTACGACTGCTCTGGGCCCTGCCCATGCTGGCGCTGGCCTCGGTAACCGTCCTGGCAGGCGCACTGCTCGCGGAATTCCTGGGCGGTCCCGTGCTGAGTCTGACCGAGGGGCGGGACCTCGTCGCGACCGTCGGCGGGCCCGTGCCGTTCTTCGTCAGCATGCTGATCGCCGGTCCATTGGCCGAGGAGCCCGGTTGGCGTGGTACGGCGTACCCACGCCTGCTCGCGTCGCTGAGTCGCCTTCAGGCCGGTCTGCTGCTGGGTGCCGCCTGGGCGGTATGGCACCTGCCACTGTTCTTCATCGACGGCACCCTTCAGGCCGAGTTCGGTTTGGTCAGCTGGAGCGGGTTGCTGTTCACCCTCAGCGTCTTCCCGATGGCACTGCTCACCGGTTACGCCTACGAGCTTGCCGGGGTTACCTCGTCGATCGCGGTCCACCTGGGCGTCAACATGACAATGGCGCTGTTGACCGTCAAGTCACCAATCACGCAGGTCTTCGTCCTGGCGGTTCAGGTCATCGTCGCGATCGCGCTGCTCGCCCGGCAGCGTCGTCTCCGGCCGGCTCGGGTGGACCTCCACCCGGTCGTCGCGGACTCGTCGCTTCAGGTCAGTCCGACCCGAGGTTGATCGGTTCGGGCGGCCCAACCCGAAGCGGTTCAGTGGCAGACCTGCCGGTTGGCAGGTCTGCCACTTTGTCTCGGGGGACTCGGCGAGTTTGTCCAGGGGCTTCGTGGGGGTGCGTCAGCCTCGTGCCGGGCCGGCGCGGGCGGAGGCGCGGGCCACCCGGCCCAGGCCCGGTAGTGGGGTCACCGCGACCTCGACCACGAGTTGCAGGTCGAGCCCGTCCACCATGCAGTCGAGCATCCGGCCACCGTTGGCGTCGACCAGTTCGGCGGCGCGTGCACAGGCCACGGCCGGGCCGTCGGGCGTACGGGCGGCGCCGGCCAGGGCGCCGAAGTCGGCGGCCACCCTTGCCCGGTGCTTGGCGACCCTGGCCGCACCCACCGCAGCCCCGGCCATACCGGCCATGACCAGCGTCAGCCCGACTGCCAGCAGCCACAGCGAAGCGCTCCCCCGATCCCCGCGACCGAACACGGACCCGGTCATGTCAGAGGTTCCGGGTTGCCGGGTTCCACGGCGGCCACCGCGGTCGCGGTGACGGTCAGCCTCGGCAGTCGGGTGCCGAAGACCCGAATCGGTGCGCGTACGGTCGCGATCACCCGCTCGCCCGCGACCGTGACCGACACGGTGGCGCCGGGTGGGGCGGACCCGGCTCCGGCCGGCACTCCGGGTTCGCCCCGGGAGACGGCGAGTGCCGCCTCCCGAGCCGCGTCCACACACTGGGCCTTCATGGTGACCGCACCGACGGCGGCCAGCCCGACGAGCAGCAGCATCACCAGCGCCGGCAGGCCGGCCGCCAACTCGGCGGTGAACGAGCCCCGGTCGCCCTCGGCCCACCGGCGCCGGATCACTTCAGCGCCCGGTCGATCACGGCGGTCAACGCCGACTGGACGTTTCCGGAGGTCAGGACCTTGAGCAGGATGCCGGCGAACGCGACGGCGGCGAGCGTGCCGACGGCGTACTCGGCGGTGTTCATCCCGGCGTCGCCGCGCAGCCGGGCCCTCAGTTTGCGGATCACGGTTGTTCCTTCCTCTGTGGAGTGTTCAGAGCACGTCGCCGAGCACGGCGACGATCACCGGCACCAGGCCGGCGAGAATGAAGGCGGGCAGGAAACACAGCCCGAGCGGCAGCACGATCAGGACACCGGCCCGCCGCGCCGCGGCCTCGACCGTGACGGCCCGATCGGCGCGGAGATCGTCGGCGAGCCGGGTCAGCGCCCCGGCGAGCGCCGCACCGCTGGTGGAGGTACGGACGGCGGCGGCGGTGAGCCGGTCCCCGCCGGGCACCGAACCGAGATGGGCCCACGCCTCCGCCGGTTCTCCGCCGAGGCGCAGGGTCCGGCCGACCCGGTGCAGCCGGTCACCGAGTGGACCGCCGAGGGCCTCGGCGACGGACAGCACCGCCCGGTCGACCGGGGCGCCGGCACGCAGCGCCGCAGCCAGCAGGTCCGCGCCGAGCGGCAGGTCGGCAACCTCGCGCAGCCGGAGCCGGCGGGCACTGGCCGGTTCGAGCCGGCGCAACAGCCGGTCGCTCACGATGCCGGCCAGCACCCCTGCCACCGCCCCGGTCCAGCCGCCGAGCACAACCACCACGGCCACGCCACCGAGCAGCGCCCCGAGCCGGATCAGATCCGGCCGGCGGTGGCCGTTCCCGGCAGCGGCATCCGGGCCCTTGCCGGCACCAGCCCGACCGTCTGCACCGGCGGCGCCCCGGACGCTGTCCAGGTCGAGTCGGACCAGCCGGCGCCGGGTCGACCGTTTGGTGGGTCGGCCGGCGGCGAGAACGAGTCCGGCCGCGCCGGCCAGGCCGAGGACCACCGCCGTGGGAGTCGACATCAGGCCGCCCGCAAGGCGCTGCCGGCGAGTCGGTCGGCCCAGGCCAGGCCCGCGAGTTGCAGGACGATCGCGCCGACCGCGCAGCCGGCCCCGATCGGCGTACGCAGCAGCACGGCGAGCGGGTCGACGCCGATGCCGTACCCGAGTGCGATGCCGCCCAGGGGCAGCCCGGCCAGCAGCATCGCGGTCGCTCGGGCACCGGCGGCCTGGGCGGCGGCAGCGGCGAGTCCGCGATCCATCGCTCGGGCGTCGGCCTCGATCCGCTCCAACAGATCGGCCAGGGGTGCGCCGGTCTGCTCGGCGAGCCGGACGGCCGCTCGGGCCAGCCCGTCGATCCGCCCTGCGCTCCCGCTCCCGCCGCCAGTCGCCGCGGCAGCGGCAACTGCGCGATCTGCCTCCGGACCGGCGGTCGACGGCAGCGCGTTGGTGATCGGTAGGCCGGCGCGGAGGTCGGCGGCGAGTGCACAGAGGCCGTCCAGTTGGCGGCGGCGGGCCCGCTCGACGACCCGTCCGGTACGCCGACGCAACGCCGCCCGTCCCGCGAGGCCGCCGTACGCCAGGCCGGCGAATCCGGCGACCGGTCCACCCAGCACGGCTCCGGCAACCGCCGCCAACCCGGCGACAACCACGGCAACCCGCTTCGGTGCGGCGTCCACCCAGCCGGGCACACCAATCCGCCATCCGACCGCAGCCTGTCCGGCGTCCTCGGCCGGTGCTCCGACGATTGCCCGCCACCGCGCCCGGTTTCCCACCGGCGACCAGGCAACGAGCCCCGCCGCCGCCACCAGGCAGGCCGCGACGAGCCACCAACCGGAGATCACGATCGACCTCCCGCCGGCCGGGACGGCAACTCCGGCCGAGCTAGCGGTCCCGATCGAGCCGGCAACTCCGGGCGAGTCGGGAGGCCCGGTCGCGCCGGCAACTCCGGCCGAGTCGGCGCCGCCGGTTCGAGCAGGACCGCTGGTACGGGCACCCCTCGTTCGGTGAGGAGTCGGGCCAGCGCGGTGGCGGCCGGTCCCGCCCCCTCACCTCGTCGCCAGGCCGGTACGACGGTGACCAGCCGTTCCGGCCCGCTCGGCAGGAGCAGGCAGACCGCTTCCAGCACCCGGCCCGCCTCGGTACGGCGTACCTGCAACAGGACCTGGAGGGCGGCGGTGACCTGTGCGTGCAGGGCTGCTCGGGGCAGGCCACCGAGCAGGCCGAGCGCCTCCAGTCTGGCCGGTACGTCAGCCGGGGCGTTGGCGTGCAGGGTCCCCGCCCCGCCGTCGTGTCCGGTGTTGAGCGCGGCGAGCAGGTCGACCACCTCGGCGCCCCGGCACTCGCCCACCACGATCCGGTCCGGGCGCATCCGCAGGGCCTGACGAACCAGGTCACTGAGCCCGACCGTGCCGGTGCCCTCCACGTTGGCGGTCCTGGCCTGTAGGCCGACCACGTGCGGGTGCACCGGGCGTAGTTCGGCGGCGTCCTCGACCAGGACGATCCGTTCGGTCGGCGGAACCAGGCCGAGCAGCGTGTTGAGCAGGGTGGTCTTGCCGGATCCGGTGCCGCCGACAACCAGGTACGCCAACCGGGCGGCCACCACGGCGGCGAGCAGTCCTGCCGCCGGCCGGGGCACGGTGCCGTGGCGTACGAGTTCGTCGAGGGTGAACGGGCGCTGCCGAAAGGTACGCAGTGACAGGTACGGCCCGTCGGTCGCCACCGGCGGCAGTACGGCGTGCAGCCGAGTGCCGTCCGGCAGCCGCCCGTCGACGTACGGGGATCCCTCGTCGAGGCGCCGCCCACAACCGGCCGCGAGCCGCTGGGCCAGCCTGCGTACGTCGTCACGAGTGCCGAGTGCGACCGGCACCGGTTGCAGTCCCCGTCCCCGGTCGACCCAGACCCGTACGCCGTTCACCAGCACGTCGGTGACCTCGGTATCGGCGAGCAGTGGGGCGAGCGGGCCGGCGCCGACGAGGTCGTCATGGACCTGACCGGCCATCCGGAGCACGGCGGTGTCGCCGAGGACCGCCGCACCGGGTTCGTCGCGTACGGCGGCGACCACGGCGGCCGGGGTGATCGCCGTACCCTCGGTGGCGAACCGTCGGCGGACCCGGCTGGCCAAGGGGCCACCGGCGGCGGCGCCCCGGCCGGCGGACGGGGGTCGGTTGTCCGCCGGCCCCGAACCGGTGGGACCGGCGACGCGGATGCGGTCGGTCATGCCGCACCCGCCGTCGGCAGGTCGTTGAGTTCGGTGAGCAGTCGCTGGCAGAGGATGGCGAGCGGTCCCCGGCCGGAGGCCGCGGGCGCCTCGCCGCGTTCCAGGCCGCGGCTGAGTCCCGGCTCCGGTCGCAGGGTGCCGGCGAGCGGCAGGCTCAGCGCCCGGGCGACGACGCGTTGCCTGATTCCCGTCTGCCCCATACCGTCGCCCCATGAGACGTGGTGCGAAGTACCGCCGGATCAGCGATGACCGGGAAGGGCGGGAGCTAGGGATCGCCCGCCAGGACGAGGACTTGGACGAGCTTGGCGAACGGGAAGGGGTCGTGTGGGTAGCGGACTACGTTGACAACGACATCTCGGCGAGCACCCGGTCATCCAAACCTCGGCCGGACTATGAACGGATGCTCCGCGACGCAAAGGCTGGCCAGTTCGAGGTCATCGGGGCTTACACCACCGGTCGCCTGACCCGTCGTCCTCGCGAACATGAAGACCTCATCGAGCTGGCCGAGAAGCACGGCACCGAGTTTGTCTACATCAAATCGCCGTCGTTCGACCTCAACACATCAGCCGGACGACGGATCGCGCGCATCCTGGCTGCCAACGACGCAGGCGAGGCGGAGGACATCGCGGAACGGGTCCAACGTGACGTGAGGCGCCGCGCTGAGGCAGGCGAGTTCCACGGTGGGCAGGTCCCGTTCGGTGTCACCCCGGTCTGGGGAACGAAACGAGTGCGTGGCCGGGAGGTGCCTCGGATCATCGACTTCAACCTGGACGCTGAACACGTCGCGTGGCTTGACGATGGTGCCGACCGGTTGCTCAACGGCGAGACGATCTACGGCCTGTGCAAGTCCTGGAACGACGCAGGCCGCCGGACCGACGCCGGGAACCTGTGGGAACCGAGAACCCTGAAGCGGATCTACACCGAGCCAGCGATCATCGGAAAGCGCGAGTACGGGGGCAAGCTAGTACCGGCACCCTGGCCAGCCATGATCGCTGAGACCAAGTGGCACCGCCTCCGCATCCTGCTGCTAGATCCGGACCGCCGGACCAGCGAAACGAACCAGCGGCGGTACGAGCTGTCTGGCCTGGTGTTCTGTTGCCGGGTCATCAACGGCAAGGCGTGCGGCACCCGCCTGCATTCCAACGCCAACGGGACGTTCGAGTGCCCGAAGATGCAGGGTGGGTGTGGTCGACTGCGCATCGCCATGGAACACCTCGACCGGTACGTGGTCGACATGCTGTTCTACCGGGCCGACGAGGTACGTGAGGCGTTGACCGTCGTTGCCCCGGACACCGACGACATCGAGCGGGACCTACGTGCCGCCCTGGTGGCCGATGACGAAGCCCTGCGCACGGTGGCGGACGAGCGGGACGACGGCAAGATTCAGAAACCCGAGTACGACCGACGCCGGACCCGCATCGAGGACCGCATGGCCACGACGCGCGCCAAGCTGGCCGCGATCGTCCGCACCCCGGCCAACATGCCGACCGGTACCGAACTACGGCGGGTGTGGAACGAACGGGACGTGACCTGGCGCCGAACCATGTTCGGGATGTTCATCCAGCGGATCGACATCGGACCACACCCAACCAACCCCGATACCGGTAGGCCGCTGGCCAGCGCACCATCACGCCGTAGGGGTGAGACCGAGGAAGCATGGCGCGAACGGTTCGACCTGGCCCGTGCCCACATCCTCGCCCAGCGGGTCACGGTGACGTGGGCTGCGTAGGACTAAAACGGCGGTTCGAGTTCCGCCAGGCGCCGCCTCTCCCTACGAGCAACTAATCTCCGAATTGGCCACCAAGGTAGGGGCGTTAGCGGAATCCTTGAAAGAGGGTCACCCGTCGTTCGATAGGGACGTTCTTGCCCTACCCGCGCCCACGAGCGGCCATTCGCGTCTGTGAACGCAACCGACAGCTCGAAATCTTTCGTCTCGAAACAACCCAGCTCACGCGAATCAAGAGGTTCATACAATTCAGCCTTGGTTCCAATCTCATCATCAACAACATCCCAAGTCTCTTCCGATGACCAGTACATCAGGAAGTCGCTGTGATGAATCCACACCCCCAGATTGAAGATCGGCGCCGAGCTATAGTTCTTAACCCTCCACGCAATAGATTCAATTCTACCCACCAGTCCGCTTTCCGGATCTACGTACGCTGCCGGTCCAAAATCGACGATGTGACCAACCACCAGCCTCGCTTGAGCCTCCTCATTGTCCCGTCGCTCGTCGCGCCTGACACGGATCTCATGACGGAACAGGAGCCACGTCGCCAGGGCAGCGATACCCGACAACAGCAGACCCACGACGCTCCCCCACGCCTGCATCCAGTCGGTGATCTTCGGGGCTTCCGCAGCTAGCACCGCGCCAGAGTACGGCCGCGCGTCCAGGGCGTGATCCCGCCTGACGGAGCCAACTTCTCCACGATGCGGAGAACTTCTGCGTCGAGTTCTCCACCTGTTGAAGATCAGCGCAGGCCAGTTCCGGAGTCCTCATACGTTCGCTGCGAACCGCACGACGAACCGGAGGACACCATGACGGACCCGACCCCCACCACGCCGGACGCGACCAAGCCCGCCCCGCGCAAAACCACCCCCGCGAAGCCGGCCACCACCCGGACCACACCGACCCCGGATGCCAAGCCGGCGACCCGCAAAGCTGCGGCCAAGAAGACCGCCGAACCGAAGCTGTACAACCCGACCGTGACCACCACCGGCCGGCTGGATCACTCGACGTGCGGGCACACCCGCGATTTGAAGGGCCGTGCCGCGTGCCGCGCCGAGGCGGCGAAGGCGGACAAGAAATGACCGCCGTCGGGGATGCCGAGGCCGGGGGTTACTCCCTGGCCCTCGGGCCGGTTCATGAGTGGATCTTTTACCCGTCACACGAGGCCATGACCCGTGCTGTCGCCCGGTGGATGGCGTTCGGTGTGGCCTTCTTCGAGGACACCGACGACGAAGAGTTCCCGTTCAGCGAGGAAGCCTCGGAAGCGCTGGCCGCAAACCAGGATGCGTCGCCATGCCAACCGGGGTGTGGTCCGTGCCGGTTCGGCCTCGGGGTTGTGTGCATCTGTGGCCCGGAGTGCGACCCGCCGACCGGGGGCGAATTCCGGTAACGCCACGACCCCGGCTCCCAACCTGGGATGTCCGGGGTTGTAGGCAGTGCAGGTTACGCGGGTACGGCACCACCAACGTCACGGAGAACACCGTCCACCCAGATCTGGAACGTCGGCCCGTTCCACCCCTCTGTCGGGATGTAGCAAGACACGCCGGCCACCTCCACCCGGACGTAGCGCACACCCAGGAAGTCGTACCACGGCTTCCCCTCCCGCATGGCGCGAGACATGGTTGCTAGGGCTGCGTCGATTCCCTCGGACATGACTCTCCCCTTCCGACGGCTGACCATCAGCGCGTCGAGAAGGACAGTTACACGGGATGGTTGACACCCACAAGCAGGAAGATCATCAATGCCTGAGTTCAGTGAAGGACCCTGAACCTCTTTCCGTTCCAGGGCTTACGGGGACATGTGCACTCGCACCGCCAGTCGCGGTAGATGCGGGTGTCGGGCTGGTCGATGCAGTCATGATCCTCGACGCCCGCCGCTGCACGGTCGAAGCACCGGATGCAGATCGTTGCCAGCTCCTCCCTCACTGCCAATCCCGCACAGCAGGCACGGTCCATCCATAGAACCGGGTGAACACCTCGTCCGGGGTCGGCACAGAGTCGTCCGGGTTCAGCGTGTAGAGGTCGTTCAGGCAGTCCAGGTACATCGTCGCCAGGTACAGGCTCAGCGACAGGGGCATCCCGTGATACCCGGCCAACAGCTCCGTACGCGCGGTTTCACACGGCCAGGGCTGACCACACGCCTTACAACCCCAGTGCGGTCGACCGGGAAGGTGCATGTGCCCCGTCACCGGAGTGCCGCCCGCACGTCGTACGCGTGGAGCTGGCCGAGCGTGTACCGGATCGGCTGCCGTTGCGGAACCGAAGCGGTCGGCATCGTCCATGCCGGGGCCGGCACCACGACAGCGGGTGTGGGCGGGGGGTCAGTCAGCTCATGCCGGCCGATACGGCGCGGCCGAGGGCGGAATAGGGACAGAAGGGCCATGAGGAATGCCATGCCCCATCGCACCACGTGGAGTTGTACCTGTACAACCCCCAGCTGAGCTGTACCACCCGAAACGGCGTGGTGCAAGTCCGCCAGGCCATACCTTCGGCTTGTGGAACTGCTTGGGTTGGACGAGATCCGTGACTTGCTTGGCGGGATCAGCAAGCAGCGCGCCACGATCATCGTGGGCCGCAAGGGATTCCCCGACCCGCTCGTCACGCTCAAGATGGGCCGGGTCTGGGATGGCAAAGCCGTCCGGGCCTGGATCGCCGAGAATCGACCCAGCCCGGCCGACGACTAAGGGTCAGCCTCCACGGCGCCTACGGGTCAACTTAGCCGGAAGCAGGGCGGGAGCATCGTCGTCTGGTTCCGGATCACCCGCTCCGGAGGGATGAAACGGGCGTATTCCCGCTAGCCCTTCAAAGATTTCCCTGCGTTGCTCGGGCGCGCTATCCCGGAGCGCCATCTCCACAAGGGAGCGATTGTGATCGGCCCGGATCTTCTCGCGGATGACGTGGAGAGCGAGGGCGGCGAGCGCCAGAATCGCGCCACCCAGTACCGC